>NZ_CP107799.1:3672857-4897142 GCF_041431135.1 Streptomyces sp. NBC_00554
TTTTGTCCCGCCCGGCGTTTAAAAGCGTTCGACCGCCCGGACAGACTTGTGGTGGGATATGTGGCGAGGGACACACCGTAACGCGATGTATCGCGTCACTCAACAGATTTTTCCACCTCGCACTGACAACGCCCCTGACCTGCGAAGACGACCTCGGGCGAGCTCAGCGGACCTCAGTCGATGACCGTGTAACCCGCCTCGCGCAGCGCCTGGTTCACCTCGGCGCAGTGCTCGGGCCCCTTCGTCTCCAGGTGCAGCTCGACCTCCACCTCCGTGAGCCCGAGCCGTGGATCGGTCCGTACGTGGCTCACATCGAGGACGTTAGCGTCGGCCACTGACAACACCCCGAGAAGTGTGGCCAGGGCGCCTGGGCGGTCCGTCAGACGCAGCGTGACCGCAAGGTAGCGGCCGCTCGCCGCCATGCCGTGGCGCAGGATGCGCTGTATCAGCAGCGGGTCCACATTGCCGCCCGACAGCAGCGCGACGACCGGGCCCTCGAAGGCGCCCGGCTCGGCCAGCAGCGCCGCGACGGGGCTCGCACCCGCCGGCTCGACGACCAGCTTGGCCCGCTCCAGGCAGAGCAGCAGCGCACTGGACAGATGGTTCTCGGACACCGTGACGACCTCGTCCACCAGGTCCCCGATGATCCGGAACGGCACATCGCCCGGCCGCCCGACCTTGATGCCGTCGGCCATCGTCGCCGGGTTCTCGATCGACAACGGGCGCCCGGCCGCAAGTGAGGGCGGGTACGCCGCCGAGCCCGCCGCCTGCACACCGACGATCCGCACATCGGGACGCAGCGCCTTCACCGCGATCGCGATGCCCGCGGCGAGGCCTCCGCCGCCGATCCCGACGACGATCGTGCGCACCTCCGGGCACTGCTCCAGGATCTCCAGGCCGACCGTGCCCTGCCCCGCGATGACGTCGGGGTGGTCGAAGGGGTGGATGAACACCGCCCCCGTCCGCTCCGCGTACTCCTGGGCGGCGGCCAGCGTCTCGTCCACCACCTGTCCGTGCAGCCTCACTTCGGCGCCGTACTCGCGCGTGGCCGCGACCTTCGGCAGCGGCGCGCCGGTGGGCATGAAGACAGTGGAACGCACCCCGAGCAGCGAGGAGGCCAGCGCGACGCCCTGCGCGTGGTTGCCGGCGCTCGCGGCGACGACACCCGCGGCGCGCTCCTCGGGAAGCAGCCCCGCGATCCGCACGTACGCGCCGCGCAGCTTGAACGAACCCGTGCGCTGGAGGTTCTCGCACTTGAGGTGCACCGGCGCGCCCACCAGCTGGGACAGGTACCTGCTGCCCTCCATCGCGGTCATCCGCGCCACACCCGTGAGCATCTTCTGCGCGCCGCGTACGTCGTCGAGAGTCACGCTGGGCAAGGAGTCAGCCGTGCTGTAGCTCATGACCACCAGTCTCGCAGTTCACACGGCTCTCCTCCCGGTGTGACCACGCTCCGAGACTGGTTTACGCAGCGTCGGTACGGCCCGCGCCCCGGCCGCGTACCCTGTCCCCCAACCCAGCTCCCCACGCATGAATTGAGCCCCCGGCCATGCCCACAACACCAGAGATGTCGATGGACATGACGACCGTCGGTGACACCGGTCTTCTCGACACCCTGCAGCACGAGGTCGCGGTCTTCGCGCGCCGTGCCGAACAGACCCGGCTCGGCGGGGTGGGGCAGGTGCGCAACTCCATGGACCGCGCCGCCTACCTCCTGCTCAACCGCCTCGACAAGGAAGGCCCGATGGGCGTCAAGGCGCTCGCCGCAAGCATGGGTATCGACTCCTCGACGGTCACTCGGCAGGTGGCACCGCTGGTCGACACCGGGCTCGTCAAGCGCACCTCGCACCCCGAGGACGGACGCGCGGTGGTGCTCCAGCTGTCGCCGCGCGGGCAGTCCCGCCTCGACGAAGTGCGCTCCTCCAGGCGCCAGTTGATGGCCGAGCTGACGGAGGACTGGGAGCCGGAGGAGCGCGAGGCGTTCTGCACGCTCCTGACGCGCTTCAACAGCGCGCTCTCGGCCCGTCAGGCCGCCCAGGGCCCGCCGGTGGGCGAGTCGCAGCCGGCTTCCTGAGCCGCACCGGGCGCCGGATCCGGCGCCCAGGTCCTCCACGCGCGCGAGGTCCTGCCCCTCCATGCCTGCAAGCACGCGCGCGCGTGCGCGAGGTTCCGTTTTCCCTCCACGCGCGCGTGCGCGGGGTTCGCTTTTCCCTCCCCGCGCGCGTGCATGTGTGCCCGGCCCTTGACCGGGAGGCCGCGTCTGGCCTCATATGAGATCGGGTCCTTGTCGTACGCGGTGCGGCCTGTCGTACGCGGCCGGGGCCCCGTTTCTTTCAGGGTCGGCCTCAGGCGGGAGGCACGGTTGCGCGAACGGCAGGTGTCCCAAAACGCCCGCCGGGCCCGGGAGTTCGAGGCGTTCGTCGCGGGCGCGGCAGGGCGACTGCTGCATGCCGCCACACTGCTCACGGCGGAGCCCCGGGACGCCAACCCACGCGCGCGGCGCCTGCTGACGCTGGCCCTCGCCCAGACGTACGCCTCCTGGGACAGGCTGCGCGGCGAGGATCCGTACGACCACGCCCGCCAGCACCTGGCCGTCCGCTTCGCACGCGGCGCCTGGCACCAGCACGGAGGCCTCGGCCGGGCCCGCCCGTCGTCGGACAGTGTCCTGGCGCGCCTGGCGCCCCAGGAGCGGCTGATCCTGGTCCTCAGGCTGTACGAGGGGGTCGCCGAGGAACAGACTGCTGCCCTGCTCGGGCTCCCCACGGAACGGGTACGGGCGATCTGCGCCCGCGCGATGGCGACCCTGCTGCACCCGCCGCGCGGACCGGCACCGGCCCTGGCGAAGGTGGTGCCGTCATGAGTGTGCGTGAGCGCGAGGCGGCCGTACGGCGGATGCTGGAGCGGACGCCGCCCCCCGTGCCGCCCGACCTGCACGCGGACGTCGTACGCCGTGGCAGCCGCATCCTGCGCCGCAGGACGGTGGCCCGGCGCCTGATGTGGCTGCTGCTGTTCGCCGCGGCCGTCGCCTTCGCCGTCTGGGCGATCACAGCGCAGCCCTGGGTGGAGCCGCCGTCGGAGACGACCCCACCACTGACGGGCTGGTGAACCGGTTACTGGCCGAGCGCCTGCTGGAGGTCCTGAAGCAGGTCGTCGACGTTCTCGATGCCTACGGAGAGGCGTACGAGATCGGCGGGCACTTCGAGGGCGGAGCCGGCCACGGACGCGTGCGTCATGCGCCCGGGGTGCTCGATCAGGGATTCCACGCCGCCCAGGGACTCGCCGAGCGTGAACACCTTGGCGCGGTTGCAGACCTCGACGGCCGCCTCCTCGCCGCCGTCGACCTGGAAGGAGATCATGCCGCCGAACGCCTTCATCTGCTTGGCGGCGATCTCGTGACCGGGGTGCTCCGGGAGACCCGGGTACAGAACGCGCGTCACGCGCGCGTGCCGGGTGAGCATCTCGGCGACCTTGGTGGCGTTCTCGCTGTGCCGGTCCATGCGCACCGGGAGCGTCTTGGTGCCGCGCAGCACCAGCCAGGAGTCGAAGGGCCCGGCGACGGCGCCCATCGCGTTCTGGTGGTACGCCAGTTCCTCGCCCAGTGCCTGGTCACCGACGATCAGCGCGCCGCCGACGACGTCCGAGTGACCGCCCATGTACTTGGTCAGCGAGTGCACGACGACGTCCGCGCCGAGCGCGAGCGGCTGCTGGAGGTAGGGGGTCGCGAAGGTGTTGTCGACGACCAGCCTGGCGCCCGCGTCGCGCGCGATCTGGGCGACGACGGCGATGTCGGTGATGCCGAGGAGGGGGTTGGAGGGGGTCTCCACCCAGATGACCTTGGTCTTGGGGGTGACGGCTGCCCGTACGGAGGCGGGGTCGCTGGTGTCGGCGACCGACCATTCCACCCCCCACCGGGAGACGACCTTCGCGAACAGGCGGAACGTGCCGCCGTACGCGTCGTTCGGGATGACCACGTGGTCGCCGGGGCTGAGCAGCGTGCGCAACAGGCAGTCCTCGGCCGCCAGTCCGGACGCGAACGCGAGGCCGCGACGACCGCCCTCCAGGGCGGCGAGGTTCTCTTCCAGGGCGGTCCTGGTGGGATTGGCGCTACGGCTGTACTCGTAGCCGCCGCGGAGCCCGCCGACGCCGTCCTGCTTGTAGGTCGAGACCTGGTAGATCGGCGGGACGACCGCGCCGGTGAGGGGATCGGCGGTGTTGCCCGCGTGGATCGCGAGGGTCTCGAAGTGCTGACTGATGTGCCTGTCGCTCATGGGTACCGAGCGTAGTGCGCTCGCGGGGCTGATGCGGTCGCGCGGTCGTGGAGGCGACCCGTTCACCGGGGGGCAGGTGCCGGTGGAGGCGATCGGGTTCGCCAATTGTCCGACCCGTCTGGTTCGCTTGAGGCATGGAGATTCTCTGGGTCCTGATGGCGCTGGCCTTGTTCAGCCTGGTCCTGCTGCCGGTTTTCAGGCGCAGGCGTGCCGGTATACAGCTGGTCTCGCCGGGCGACCCGGACGCCGCGGACCCGGCGAACTACGGATTCCTGCTTCAGGAGGAGCTGGACATCCGCATGCCCGGCCCCGACCGGGACCTGACGGACGTGCTGGACCTGGTCCAGCGCACACAGGACTACCGCTCCGCGTCGCAGCTCCTCGCGGGCACGGAAACAGCGGGCGAGCGGCGCTGGCAGCGGGTGCAGGCCTTCGCGGGCGCCGCGTCGCTGGAGCTGCAGCAGCGCCCCGGCGGGGTCAGCGAGATGCCCGGCGGACAGTGGCTGCGGGTGTGGCGGGCAGAGAAGCCCAAGGACGCGGGCGGCGCGGCGGTGCACGCGGAGTTCCTGGTGCAGCAGGCGTGGCGCACGTCGACGCCGGGCACGGACGAGTTCCGGATCATCATGGAGGAGGCGAAGTCGGCGTGCGGCGAGGCGGCGCTGCTGTCCCCCGGTGACCCGATCCCGTACATCATCGAGCTCTCGGTGGCCCGCGGACTCGCCTACCCCCAGGCGGAGTTCGAGAAGCTCTGGCTGAAGATCCTGGACCGCGCTCCGGCCCACATGGGTGCGCATCTCGCGGCGCTGCACTACTGGTGCGAGAAGTGGCACGGCTCGCGGGAGGTGTCGTACTCGTTCGCGGAGGCGGCGGCAGCGCGGGCCCCGCAGGGCTCACTCCTTGCCGCCATGCCGCTCTTCGCGGTCTTCGAGCACCTCCCCGAGGTGAACCTGGTCCGCAGCTTCTACCAGAGCGAGGTCGTGACGAAGGCCGTCCACGGCGCCCTCTTCGCGGTGCACGCGGCCCGCCCCGACGACCCGATGCTCGCCCACGTCCGCCACCTGCTGGTCTTCTTCCTGGTCCGCAGCGAGCGCTGGGCGGAGGCCATGAACCAGCTGGTGCACGTCGACGGCCATGTCGGCGCGCTGCCCTGGACCCTCACTTCCGACCCGGCGGCGAACTACGCGGTGTACCGGGCGCTGGCGGTGGCGGGGTACGAGGCGAACGGGGGCACCCCGGCGACACTCCCGCGCTGAGGCCGCACGTGCCGGCACGGCTTCAGCGGTGCCGGCCATGACGGCCACGGCGGGGCGCGGTATTGCGTACGGGGTCAGCCCTGCGCGCGGGCGGGCAGCCGCCATCCAGCGCGCGGGAAGTGGCAGGTGTAGCCCTCCGGGTAACGCTCCAGGTAGTCCTGGTGCTCGGGCTCGGCCTCCCAGAAGGGGCCGACCGGCTCGACCTCGGTGACGACCTTGTCCGGCCACAGTCCGGAGGCGTCCACGTCCGCGATCGTGTCCTCGGCGGTCCGCTTCTGCTCGTCGTCCACGTAGTAGATCGCCGAGCGGTAGCTGAGGCCGATGTCGTTGCCCTGACGGTTCTTGGTGCTCGGGTCGTGGATCTGGAAGAAGAACTCCAGGATCGCGCGGAAGTCGGTCTTCTCGGGGTCGAAAAGGATCTCGATGGCCTCCGCGTGCGTGCCGTGGTTCCGGTAGGTCGCGTTCGGCACGTCACCCCCGGTGTATCCGACCCGGGTCGCCGTAACTCCCGGAAGCCGGCGGATCAGGTCCTGCATCCCCCAGAAACATCCACCCGCCAGCACGGCCCTCTGCGTCTGCGCAGCCATTGCGGCCCTCCAATTCCTGTCAGCTAGGTCACTCGGGCTGCCCGGCTCGCCCACCACCGGCATCTCATACCCACTCCCCACAACGCACGAGGGTTCCTGGCGATTCCGTGCACGCCCAACCCGACCCCGCGGCCGACACCCCCGTCACGAAGCCAGTCGAAAACCGATGGCTGCCCCCACCCGACGGGCACCACGCTGTACGCCATGGAACAACCGCAACGCACGATCCGAGCACTCCACACGGCATCCACGATCACGGTCTACCAGGCGTATTCCCCGGCCATTGGCCTGCCAGCGGTGCGCGAGGGCCGTTTTCCCGCCATGTGGAAGCGGGACCGGATGACGTGGATCATCAAGCAGCGTTGGCAGACCGTATCCGTCGCTCGACGGGTTCGTGCACGCCCTTCCTTCGATCAAGTGTCGGCGTACATGCCGAAGTGTCAGGCAGGTGCATGGCGCCGCGCCGCACACGATGACGATCCCGCGCCCCGTGCTACCGCTCCGGCGGTACGGCCAGCGTAGGAAGGTCCAGAGCGCGGGCGAGGGCGGCTGTGACGGCAGAGCAGTGGTCCGGCAACTGCTTGGAGGCCCAATCGGCTGCCAGCGCGAGAAAGTCGACCAGGTCGCGCTCGGCTCCGGTAAGCAGGAGACGGAGCTCAGTGGTGGGCAGCTCAATCACCGGGCTGTCGCTCTGCTCAGCATTCACGGTGAGCCGGACGATGCTGCCGAAGCGCTCCGCAATCGGTGACACAGGGTCGTGGCCGAACCCGAGCAGGCCGCCGTCGTCGACGAGCCGCTGCCAGTCGCGCCAGTCCTCCAGCCCATCGCAGCAACCGGGCAGGAAGGTGACGCCCGTGGAGTTGTCGGTGACCCGCAGACCGCCGGCCACGAACAGACAGTCGAAGGTCAGCAGTCCATGAAGGAACGAGTGGAGTGCGGCGACCGGCCGAGGCGGACGATCACCGTCAGGGTCGACGTCATTGCAACCGGCAATGCGCATCACCGCTGTCCCGACCTCAGCAGGTGACAGCTCGCCGCTGAGCGGCAGGAAACCGAACGACTCGAACTCAGCGACAGGCCAGAGGTCGAAGCTGTCAGTAGTCGTCATCTCCAAGACGGGCTGCATCACGATCACCTGGCGCAGTGTTCCGCATCCTCCGCCCGTCGCGCTTCCCGGTTACGCCGAGCCCGCTCGCACAAGCGCGGGTCACCGGTCCTGCCCATGCTGACGCTGAGCCCCGGAATGATCTCCGTGCTTCCCATGCTGCTAGTGGAAGACCACGAGGACTCACGCCCCGGGAGCAGGAGCCACCTTCTCGAACACTTGCCACAGAAAGGTCTGTGAACACGGCTTGACCTGAGTCATGAAGCAGCGTTCACAGACTCCAGCGCGGTCGACCGGGGAAAGGGGGCCCGGGCGGCTCTCAGAGGCCGGCTGGGTGGCTGGAGAGCCAGTCCGTGTGTCGGTCACGCACACCGTCACGTTCTGCCGGCGTGGCAAGGATGACGTCTGCGCCACCGTCGTAGGGGTGGTGGATGCGTCGCAGTTCCACGTCGGCGATGAAGACTTCGCCGAGCGCCTCGTCCGCGACGGCTCGCAACAGCCCGTCGATGCAGCCGCGGTTCCACCGGCGCCGATCGGCGTACAGCCGTGTGTGGGTGTGGAACTCCGGGTCGGGGTCGTCCTGGTCCGACTCGGTCCACCAGCGGATGCCGTCGGGGTGCAGCATCGGTCGTGGCGTCGGGTAGCCCGCGGGCCCGGTCGGTGTGTCCGACCAGTCCATGGTCACCACGAACACATCCTTGGCCGCGAACAACTCGTCCAGGATCGTGTTGTACCGGTCCAGCACGATCGCGTACTCGTCCTCGGACTCGGGGTAGCGCTTCGAGCCGGGGAGGCTGTGGAAGCGCACCCAGCGATCCGCGTACCTGGTGCGGAACGTGTGAGCGACGGGAGGGCCCGACGGATGCCGTTCCCTCCACAAAGCCGCCAGGAGAGCAGGGTCGACGGCGAAACTCACCCCTTGGTTGGAGCCACACCGATGGGACAGGAAACGCCGGTTCACCGTGGCCGTTGATGTTGCGGTCAAGATACTGCTGGTAGTAGCCGTCCGCCGGTTAGAACGTACAGCCCGCCAAGCAAGGCAGGCGCCCACCCCGATCACGGTGGATGCGAGCTGCGCCTGCGCGGTGGACCGGGTCACCTTCGGGATCGGCCTGCTGGGGCGTGGATCATGGTCCCGTGATGAAGTGGACGAAGGAGACGCCTCCGGTCGGGCAGTCCGAGCATGAGCCGGAACTCTCCGCCTACCAGCGGGCGATGCGCAACCGGCTTCTCGCGGCCCCTGTGGTGCCCGCGCCCGAACCCTGGCGGCCCGTCTTCGAGTACGAGTACGGCGTCCCTGTCGGCGGACTGCTCGGGATCGGCTTCGCGACGGACCCCGATACCGGCCACGATCTGGTGATGGTCGTCTCGCACGACGGGCACGGTCTCTTCGACGCCGTCACCGGCGAGAAGATCGCAAGGGACCGCGACCCGGCTCCCGAGGACAGCACCCCCGACGCAGTCGCCGACTTGTCCTGCCCCGGGCTGGGGCCGACCACCGGAAGCCGCGTACGCATCGCCGGGCTCTTCGGCGGCGGGCTGCACACCACCACCGAGGACGGCTGGACCCTGGAAGTCGTCACCCCGGCCTGGCCGAACGATCGGGTCCTGCTGTCAGTCGACGGCGGGCTCCCCCACGCGGGCCCGCACGGAGAGGAGTGGTGGCACATCTTCCACTCGAACTACTCCACATTCCGCGCAGCCGGCTTCTCCCCCTCCGGCCGAACGATCGCCGTGGCGACGAGCAGTGACCTCACCCTGTGGACCCGTGGGACGAACACCAGCACCGGCCACTTCGGCAGTGCCGAGACCTGACAGCAACGACGCCAGCGGGGCCGTACCGTGCCAACCGTCGAACCGGATCCAGTCCACCGCTGCATCGGCCAACTCCGGATCAGCGAGTAACCAGCGTCGATGCAAAGGTCTTTGAGCACGGCTTGACATGAGTCATCAGGCGGCGTTCACAGATCCTTTCAAGAGAGGTGTAGCAACAGAGGTGAGCGCGCCGAGCATGCATAACTTGGCGCACGCCGCGGTGTGTTGCGGCACTTTGACGTGATCGACGAAGGTCCGTCCAAGCCGGATCGACAGTGTTCCGCCCCTGACGTTCGCGGCAACCAGACGCAGCCTGATCAGCGCATACACTGCGTGGCATTCGATGTCTTGTGACGGGGGTCCGTATGTCGTTCAACCGAGGCCGTTTCTCCCTGACCGTGGCCTCCGCCGGTGCTGTGTTTGCTCTTGTAGGTGGTTGTTCTTCAGCCACAGACAAAGCGGATGCCCGGTCCGGTGCGTCCTCCGATTCTTCGAGGTCACCGTCTGCGGCTGTGCAACCGCTGAGCGCCGCCGAGTTGATGGCAGCGCTACCACGAGACGGCAACTTGCCGGGTTACAGCGTCACCGGTACACCCAAGTCGAGCACCGACGGCAGCACGTCCGATCCCGATGTGAGGCCAGAGGCGTGCCGACCGCTCTGGGATGCTCGCGCCGGTGCTTCCGCCACTTCGGTTGCCAGGGCCTGGGTCTCAATATCCCCTTCCGAATTCACCCCGCCGACCGAGACCCTCACCTTCGCCAGCTATGACTCCGACAGTGCGGATGCGTATCTTGCTTCCCTCGACAAGGCTCTGGATGCTTGCCCGTCGCTGTCCTTCCTGAGCCGGTACGGCGATCGTGCGACGGCGGACATCGATCGAGTGGCGAGCCAGGTCACGCTGGGAGAGGCCTCGATGAGTTTCCGGATGCACTGGACTGCCACCCTGAACGGGTTCAAATCGGACACGTTTTCCTTGATCACAACTGTCCGCACAGGAAAAGCGACCGTTACCGCCGTGTCGGACATCAGCGTTGGTAGCCAGCTCTCGGCATCGAAGAAGCGCGCCTTCATGCCGAAGCTGGACCACGACATGCTGAAGTCTCAAGCCGAAGCTCTCCGTAAAGCACAGGTGCGCTGAGCGACCGGCGCGCGCTACTTGCCTCATGGCCGGGAATGGACACGCGCAGACTCACGCTCTCTGCGAGCAAGACATGAGGGAAAGGTCTGCCAACACGGCTTGACATGGGTCTCCAAGCCACGTTCGCAGACCTAATCCATGCTGCTGATGGCGTGGTTGGGAAGGCTTGCCGGGTACGGGTAGGGCCGTGAGCGGGACTGACAGCGTCCTTGCGCTGAGAGGGGCACGCCCTGCGACGTCAGTCGAACGCCACGACCAGGCGAACGCCGTCATCACCGAAGCGGCCGGCCAGAGCCTTCATCACGGCGAAGACATGTGGCCAGTGCGTTTCAGGACCCAGGACAGTGCCAACGGTCACCGGTTCGTATGCGCACATCACCTCGCCGGTGGTCCATTCCACGCGTCCCGTCGCACTGTGCACGCCCGCGGGCGGTACGCCTACCACGGCCAGGGCTTCAGACGGCCATGGATCGGACACGAACTGTCGATGCTGTACCGATGGCAGCGATTTCGTGTGCCAGGTCACTCGGCCGGTGAAGGGATCGGACGTGGTCGCGAAATCCAGCGAAGCAAGCTCCGCCCAGCTGACCCAGCTCGCGCTGTCCAGATCGCCCGCTGCGACCAAGGTCCCCAACTGCGAGCGCATCCCACTCGACAGATCAACGGGAAGGCCACGGTCCGGCGCGAGCGGTTGAAAGCCCGCGTAGTTGCGCACTCCAAAGAGACAGCCGAAGGCCGCGTAGTCGGTCTCGTCATACAGGGGCCAAAGATCCATGGCGGTCGCCCACGGCTCGCCGTCGTAATAGTCGCTGTCGACGCCGGGATGACGAAACTCGATGCCACCGTAAATGTCCGTACCCACAACGCCAGACCCTAACAACGGCAGTCTGGACAGACGCGCGATTATCGGCCGGTCAGCAACGGACTCGGCCCGTGTCGTGTCGCTATAGACGTGCAGGATGCAGTCTCTGAAGCAGCCCAGGGGCGCGCCCGCTCCGAAGGGGTGCAGGGGGAGCCCCAGATCCATCAGAAACAGCCTCTTTTCCTCCGTGAAGCGCAGAACCGGGCCACTGAGCGATCGCAATATGCCGCCTGTTCCATGGCCAGGAATGAACATCCGAAGGGCCGAGCTCTCGGCGAGAATGAGGCGGGGAAAGGGTTGTGAGCACGGCTTGACGTGGGTCACCAAGCCGTGTTGACCGACCCGTGTCTGTCGCCGCCGACAGGAGCGCCCCGGGGGAGCCTGCGCTGAACGGGTCAGAACGGAGGCTCGTCTATGAAGCCCCCGGTCCAGTCGCCGCCGCGGAGATGTTGAGTGCGTGCGGCAATGTCGGCGGCGGTCTCCAGTGCGGTGGTCTCGTATCCCCAGTTCCTGAGTGCGTCCAGGCAGCGGCTACGGCTGTAGCGGTCGGTGCTGTCAGTCAGGAGGCGACGGACGTGGCGTCCAACGTCGTCCCGGTGGCAGGTGAGGTCGGGATGCTCGATCAACGGGACGGCGGCAGTGACGGCGGCATCACGCACGTCTGTGTCTTCGTCACCCAGGAAGGGGGAAACGGCCCGATAGAACGCGGGGTGGTGGTCCCGAAAGGCGCGCATTTCGGGATAGTCGGCGAGGTAGTCGCCGTTGAAGCCGCGTCCGCCGATGGCAAGGCACTCGTCATCGGCATCGTAGGCAAGTGATCCGAGCCAATTCAGCAGGGTCGCACGGACTGGATTGCCCGTTTCCGGATCAGTCCGTCGGTCCGGTCCGACGGTCGTCGTGGAGGGGTGGGCAAGGACCGCGGCCACATAGCGGGCCACAGGGAGAGTGGCTTCGTAGAAGCTGTTCTGGTGGCATACCGGCTCCAGCTCGCTGATAGCCCTGATCTGGATCGCCGGGTTGAGGTCGAGAACGCGAGCCAGGGCGGCGGGGAGGAATCCGCCATCCCCTCTGGCCGTGCCGAGTGACGCCCAATCCGTGCCGTCCAGCAACGCCTGGTGGTGGGGTAGTCCATCGGAGGTGTAGCCGCCACTCTCCTGATTCTCGCTGGTCACGAGGCAAAGATTACGACGCTTGGCGCATCGCCCGGGCGTGCCTTGCGGCCGGCCACTGGGCAGTCTGGGCTCTGGTGCAAATGGTCTGTGAGCACGGCTTGACATGGGCCATCAAACCCACAGCAACGACAGCGTCGCTTAACGCTGACTGATCTCGTGTGATGGGTAGGTCGGTGGACGAAGCAATTAGGTGTGGTTGTGTGGTCAAGTCCAGCATGCTCGGCCCAACTAACCGAGCGCGCATTGTGCAGGTCTCGCGTCACTTGCGTGTTACTGAGGCTAGACCGCAGCTGTGGCCAACGCTCCCGGTCTGGCTGGCTGTGCATGGCACGAGGCCGCCCACTCGCCCAGAGCGTTCCCTAGCTCATTCGAGAGCTTAGCCAGGTAGTCGTCGGGGTTGTCGGCGGCGGTTCTCGCAGCTGCTTGCAGGCTCTCCATGGTCACCATCTCCATCTTCGGCCCGTGCACGAATTGCTTGACGCCGAAGTCCCCCAACCGCCCGATGATCTTTCCGATGAACTTGCCGATGCACCCTTTGACCTCTGGGCTGGGATCCCCATCCCAGATCGCGTAAAGGCGCACTGCCACCGACCGCAGAGCTCCTTCCTCGGCTGGGCCAGACATGGTCATTCTCACCAAGGCTTCAACGATCAGTAGTTTCGTTTTCGGGCTGAACGTTGGATCCCAGCAGCCGTCCACCACACGGGGCCAGTGCAGGGATTGGCAGGTGTCAAGTCTGGTCGCATTTCGGCAGAGCAGTTCTGCAGCGACAAGTCGTGCGCCGGGGGAGGCGGATCTGAGAGCCGCATCGATCACGAGGATGGCTGTTTCGTGCGAGACCCTGGGCGACCTTTCGTCTCCATCTCGAAGCTCGGGCCGGCTCCCATCGGGCTCGCAGGACCACAGATCCACAAGGAGAACCACCGCAAGCTCCGCCTGGTCAAGCCTTGTCAGCGCCAAGAGCCCCGAGGCCAATGCCGCTGGGTGCGCAGGCCCTGAATCACGGGGCGAGACGAGTTGCCCGGCACGCATCGCCGCGTCGAGCCGTAACTGCCGTTGCTGCTCGTCTTGTTCGTTCTCCAGTCGCCGTTCCGTCTGGAGGTTGATTCCGTATCCGATCAGCGACACCGATGCGGTGACCAGTACTCCGATGTACGTGAGGATGGCTGCCAGCTGTGACGAGTCGCCGGTGCCGAGGAGTTGGCCGTGCAGCAGCACGGCAGGCAAAAGAAGCGCAGCGAGCACGGTGCCGCACGATAGGAGAGTGATCGTCTTTGGTCTCTTGCTCACGACGAGCCTCCATCTCTGAGGCCACGAGCGATTCATGGTTCCTCATGATGGTGTGGACGAAACGTGACGCCCAGCAGAAGGTAGGAAATGCTCCGTTTCATCGGCTAGTGAGATCGACAATTGGTTCGCAACCAGCCACTTATTCGCCATTTCCGGAATCAGTGGCTCCACTAACAAAGAGTTTGTGAGCACGGCTTGGTCTGGATCATCAAGCCGCGTTCACAGACCTCATCCATACCCAGGCTGACCTACTCCACATCGATGCCGTAGTCCTGAACGAGTTCCTCCAGGCCACCCGTGTAGCCCTTGCCGCCAAGGACGAACTCCCAGTCTCCGCTGGCCCTTCGGCGGAAGGAACCGAGGACCAAGGCGGTTTCGAGCGGTCGGCCGTCAGAGACCTCAAGCCGTCCCAGCTCCGACATCACCGGATCGAGCAGCCGGATACAGGCATCCGTGAATCCCGAGAGATCCGCGTCCGGGTTGACCTCCGGATCGATGGCCGCCACCAGCACGAACCGATCAGCCTCCACCGGCAGCCCGTCGAAGGCGACACAGATCGCAGCCTTGTCAGGCGCCACCGCGGGAAGGGCACGCACGGAGCCGTCGGGAGTCTGTGGATTGTTGAAAAAGACGAAGTGATCGTCGCTGAGGACGCGATTGCCATGGCAGACGAGCGCGCACACGTCCAAGGCGACGCTTCCGGCCCACGACATTCCCAGCACGTTGTAGTCGTCGGGGAGCCGAGTGTTCGGGTCCGTCGGGGTCGGCTGCGGGAAGGCTTGACGACCACCCTCGCCCAATCGTCCGCGCAGTCCGTGACGATGCAACAGGTCGACGAGTTCCGTGCCCGAGATCAGCTCCAACGGCTTGCCGTTGGCGAAGGTATGTGAGCCGGGGCCGAACCCTGACGTCGTCACCAGGACGCCTTTGTTGGCGCCCGCACCCTGCGCAGTCCCGTACAAGTCACGCACGGCAGTGGGCGGCACCGTGTTGCGGTAGCGCTTCACCTGTACGACGATCTTGCCGCCTCGGATCGGTGTCGGATCCAGCGCGTCGACGTCCACACCTCCATCGCCTGAGCGCTGGGTCGTCACCGCCTGCATTCCCATGGCCCGGAAGAGATCAGCAACGAGATTCTCGAATTCCACCGGGTCCATGTCGTACAGGTCCGGTTCCTCGTCGCTGCCGTGGGCGACAACGCGGTTTCCGACGTCTTGTGGCCTGCGGCTCGGCCGTACCGGTGTGAGTTGGTCCGGCCTGGTTGAAAGCTGCCCTCTCAGGGCGCCGGCCAGACAACTCCCTGCATCCACCTGCGCCAAGTGCAAGTCACGAAACGAAGAGCGTGAGGCCATGACCGTCGCGAGGAAGATGTGGCCCGGTCGGCCCGTCGTGGGGTCATGTCCGTCAACGAACCCGTTCAGGGCCACTGACTCCAGCGCCCCTTGTTCGTCCGCGGCGAAGAGCTCGTGCAGGACAAGCAACATGCACTGCGCGAGCATCTCCTTGTACAGAGCCCGCCGCTGGCTTTCCGGGCGGGGGGTCTCCTTGTCCTGGTCGGTCCCGAACATGTACCGAACGGACTTGATCGCAGGGACGATGTCGTAGGAGGGCAACTCCCAGTCGAGCACCAGCTGTCGGGCAGCGGAGTCGTACGCGGCCGCTATCTGTCGTGGGAAGCCCTCAGGCCACGCCGTTGAGGAATAGAGAGCAGCTGAGAAGTACTCGACCGCGGAATCGGGATCTCGGCGCCTCACGCCTTCGGATATCGCGACCACGCCGGCGTTGTGCTCACGCACCTCGGCCAGCTGGGCGTCGACCCACTGTTGGTACTCACGCTGATACGAGGCCAGTTGCTGTTGACGGTGAGCCTCCGCTGCCTGTGCAGCCTGCAGGTCCCGCTCGAAACGCGCCCGCGCCTCGGCTTGAGCATGAGCCCGGCGACTCGCCGTCCAACCACTCTGCGTTTGGTACTGATTGACATCCGGCATGGGCAGCGGCTGCGCCAACGGACCTGGAGCGAAAGGCTGAACGACCTCGGCTCGCTTGAGCGAGGACGCCCTGAAAGCCGGAGCGTCGCAACCTGAAGCGAGAAGGCTTTGCAGTGCCGCTACCTCTGCGTCCAGCTCCTCCGTGCGACGCAACGCATCTGCCTGCCTGTACTCGCGATGGCTTTGGGCAGCTCGCCGCTGGTAAGCCCGCGCTTGCTGAGCTTCTTGTCTCCGCTGCCTGGTCTCGGCTTCCGACTGGCGCTGCTGCTGCCGTTGCACCTCAGCCCACGCGCCGACAAAACCGGTAGAACGACGACTCATTTGCTGCAGGCCCTCCCCAGGACATTGGCAGCCGAAAGACACTTCGGTTGTCCCCACAACCAACTGTGACGAGACGACTCTATCCAGCAACTGCCGCCGCGCATATGCATTCGCCAAAGGCTGGGTGGAGATCCGACTCTGCAGGTCAACTCATTGGACGCGCCTGAAGCTGCGGCACACGGCACTGTCCAAGTGGCCGCTCCTCGGACCGTCGAGTCCGCGAATGGATGACCAATCAGAGGCTGCCTGGTACTTCGGATGGATACCTCTTGGCTCTGCGGTGTCGCCGGCCCGAACCGCGGGCATGGAAAGCCCGCAACGACCCGCTGGGCGAGGAGCATGGGCATGCGGCGGCGGTCTCAGGCCCGCACAGGTGCGGGAGTCTCCTGCTTATTGGCTGCCATAGCGGTGCTCCTGGGCCCGGTATCAAGTGAGCCCCGCTGACAGACTCTGTCCGCACAGAGTCTGCGGACGCCTGAGTCGAACTGCTCCTCGACATCATGGCGCGCTACAACCTCATGGCGGGCTGCGGCCTTGTGAACGACGGCTCAGGACACCGCAGGCAATGAAGCGACGCAAGGGACCGCGGAGTTGGGGTCGAAGCCCGCGAACGCCAGCCCGATGACGAAGCCCGCCACCTCTTCCAGCTGGTGGGCGCGGTCCAGCGTCCCGAGTACCGCCGGTGTCCCGCCGACGCCACGCACCAGTTCGCCGACGGTGTGGAGTGCCGCCGTATCGTCGCCGCACATCGCGACGGTCACGCGGGTTCGGTCAGGGTCGGGAGAGCTCGTCCACTGGTCGGCGGGAAAGAGGTGGAACGCCTTCACGACGTGGGCGCCTGGGGCGAGTTCGGCGATCCGCCCCGCCATCGACTCGCCGGGTTCGGTGAGCAGAGTGCCGACACCGTGTGCGACGGCGTTCGTGGGATCGATCAACGGCGTCCCCTCGAGGACGCCGTCAGGCGCACCCGCCGATCGCAGCATGTCCTCGACGCCGTCCCATGACACGGCGAGCAGTACGGCATCGCGCCCGATGGCCACCTCGCGTGGCGCGACGGCGAGCACTCCGTGGCCCAGCCGCTCGGCAAGCTTCTCCGCCTTGAGCTGCGACCGTCCGCCGATCGCCACCTCGTGCCCCGCACGCGCCCAGCCCTCGCCCAGGGCCGCCGCCAGTGTCCCCGTTCCCAGGATCCCGATTCGCATCGTCGCTGCCTCTCAAGCAGTAGCAAGCAGTAGCCAGTAGGGCAGTTACGGTAAGGAAGGCGTTACGCACCGATCGGTGCGTAACCAACGCGCGAGGATGGGCGGCGAGATGACTGATCGCGAAGCCCACTGCTACGAGTTGGTCGCCGACTGCCGTCTGCGTGCGGCCACCGATCTCTTCGCCCACACCTGGGATCCCGTTGTGCTGGCGGCTCTTCGCACGGGACCGCGCCGACGCCGCGCACTGCGTACCGAGATCGGCGGCATCAGCGACAAGGTCCTGACCGATACCTTGCACCGCTTGCTCGCCGCCGGCCTGGTCGACCGTCACGCACACGCCGAGGCGCCACCTCGTGTCGAGTACGGCCTGACCAGTCTGGGACAGAGCCTCGTCGAGGGCCCGATGACGGCGCTCGGACGCTGGGCCGTCGAGCACGGCGACGAGCTTCTCGAAGCCCAGGAAAGCGCGGCACGGACGCCTGGATGACGTACCTCTCCCTGCCAACTGGGCCTGTCCGGTGGGGCCGTACGACACCACGCATACGCGGATGAGCGGCCGCACGACGCTACGCAGACGGGTGGACGGTACCCATCAGCGCCGCCGCCGCACTCGCCCGCGTTCCTTCGGCCGGTTCAGTGCCGCCGGCGAGATAGATCACGAGGGTCTGTTCCGGCTGTTCGGCCAGGTGGAAGGCGGTGTAGGCGTAGTCGACCGGTTCGCGGCCCGGGTGCCGTAGCCGTTTCCGTCCGCTGTGCCGGGGCTGCACCTCGTACTGGGCCCACCAGGCCCGTGCTTGCGGGCTGCCCTCGTGCAACTCTTCGATCAGCCGGGTGAAGCGCGGGTCGGTGGGATGGCGTCCGGCCAGTGTCCGGAGCCGGGCGAGCAGACCTCGGGCCTCCGGCTCCCAGTCGACCAGCACATCCCGGGCGACGGGCTCGAGGAAGACCCAGCGGACGAAGTTCGCCGGGCTGTCGTCCTCGGTGATGAGGTTCGGGAACAGCTGGTCGGCGGCCTGGTTGTGGCTGAGGACGTCGTAGTTGCCGTCGATGATGTACGCGGGGTGCGGCTGCAACAGGAGCGGGACGGCCGCCACTTCGGGTGTGAGGGGTTCGGATGCCTCGGCTTCCGCCGGTGGTGCGTGACCGGCGAGCTGGAGCAGATGCCCGCGCTCGTGCCGGTTCAGCCGCAGTACCGAGGCGAGGGACTCGAATACCTGCTCCGAGGCGCGGATCTCCCGCCCTTGCTCCAGGTACGTGTACCAGGTGGCGCTGATCCCGGCGAGCAGGGCGAGTTCCTCCCGCCGCAGCCCCGGCGTCCGGCGGCGACCGGTCCCCGGCAGGCCGACCTCGTCCGGAGTGACGCGCTCTCTGCGGCTGCGTAGGAACGCGGCCAGTTCCTGACGGCGGTCCGGCTGTTTCGGCATGGTGTGTGGCAGCCCTTATTCCAGGATAAATGCGCTCTGGATACCAGGCTAAACCCGCCGCACACTGGGTTCAAGTACAGAACACGACTCAAGGAGGAAGGCATCATGTCGGGAATCGACGGCAAGGTAGTGGCGATCACAGGGGCCAGCGGCGGCATCGGTGAGGCGACCGCGCTGCTGCTCGCCGAACGCGGCGCGCGACTCGTCCTCGGCGCACGCCGGACCGAGCGGCTGGAGGAACTGGTCGCCCGGATCGAGAAGGCGGGCGGCGAGGCCGTGCAGATCCGCACCGATGTGACCCGACGGGAGGACCTGCACGCCCTGGTCGCGGTCGCCCGTGAGCGCTTCGGCCGCCTCGACGTACTCGTCAGCAATGCCGGGCTCGGCACGATCTCGCCCCTCGACGATCTGCGCGTCGACGAATGGGACCGGATGGTCGACGTCAACGTGAAGGGTGTGCTGCACGGAATCGGTGCCGCGCTGCCGGTCTTCCGGGAGCAGGGCACGGGCCACTTCGTCACCGTCGCCTCCACGGCCGCGTTTCGCGTCGCGCCGGCCATGGCTGTCTACGCCGGTACGAAGGTCGCGGTCCGGGCCATCTGCGAAGGTCTGCGTCAGGAGTCGGGCGGCTCCATGCGGGTGACCACCGTCTCGCCCGGGGTGACCGCGACCGACTTCGCCGAGGCGTCGACCAACAGCGAGGTCCGCGCCGACATCACGAAGATGCGGGACGACATCGCGATCCCGCCGGAAGCGATCGCCCGGGCCATCGCCTTCGCCATCGAACAGCCCGACACCGTGGACGTGAACGAGATCGTCGTACGCCCCGCCGCCCAGAGCTGACCTCCCGCGCCCCTCGGATACGGCCGACCCGCCGACACCCGCGGCGCAGCCCCGCGAGTCACGCGACCGCCCCGGCTCACCGGGACGAGCGCTTCCCGCCCGATCGGTGGCCAAGGCAGACGGCTGATCCTCTGATTCGGAGACTCGCCGGACCTACCATTGCGGCATGCCCCTCGATCTCTTCGCAGGCATCCCGGTCACCGACTACACGGCGGCACTGGCCTGGTACGAACGGCTCCTCGGCTCCCCGCCGGCGTTCTTGCCGAACGACACGGAAGCCGTCTGGGAACTCGCGGAACATCGGTACGTGTACATCGAGCATCGCCCCGAGCAGGCCGGCAACGCCATGCACACCGTCCTCGTCGACGACCTCGACACCCGCGTCGCCGAGATCGCCGACCGTGGACTGAGGCCCACGAGCCGCGAGACCTACCCGGAAGGCATGCGCAAGATCACCTTCCACGACCCGGACGGCAACGAGTTCGGATTCGGCGGCGCTTCACACTGATCGCGGGTGAAGGGGACCGAGAAGGCAGCTCCGGTTGAGCGGTCGGATCACCGAACCGAACCGCGAGAAAGCATGGCGATGGACGAAGACGAAAGCCTGCGCCGCTACGGCCTGCACCCCGTCGGCGCGGACCTCGACGAAGTGCGAGGTCTGCTCACCGTACGAACCCTGCTGGAGAAGCGTGCGCAGGGCGACGGTGACACGGAGCTGATGAAGTTGTGCTGCGTGCAGCTGTTCAACGCCGGGGTTCTCGACGACGTGCTGCTCATCTGGCAGGCCAAGTCCGCAAGCATGGACGCAGGCTGCTCGATCGACATTCAGTTGCTGTGCGGAGGCGGTCTTGCCAGGACCAAGGCGTATCTGTCGAGCCAACGCCTGCCCGAAGCCGAAGCGGCACTGCAACGGCTGCTCCGCTGTGAAGCGGCCGGCGACTTCGAGGACTTCTCCGCCGCGAGTCACTCGGCCTGGTACGCCGCCTACTACGCGTCGTGACGCCTGACGCCGGGCTCCGGCAATTGCCGTCTCGTCTCACACGGCTGGGCAGGAGCCCCTCGAAATCGGCGAATTCCAGGGGCCCCTGCCGTTGATCCTTACCGCATCACTTGGCGGGCTTGTAGAACGCGTAGGTGGCGGTGTACGGGACGCTCGTCTGGTCGGTGCCGGTGCAGGCGGTGGCGGGGGCGACGCCGCCCTCGGTGTCGAGGCGCTGGATGTAGGAGACGCCTGCGAAGACCCCGGTGCCGCGGGTGGCGGTGGACTGCAGGAGGAGCTCGGGGATGGTGCCGGTCTTGGGGGAGGTGGCTATGGCGGCGGCGTTGACGGCGCTGCCGTCGACCGTGGACACCCAGACGGGGCCGCGGGAGTGCAGGGCGACCGGGCGGTGGGAGCGGTCCTTCTTGGCCCAGAGGGTCGCGGCGGGTTCCAGCAGCTTCCAGGCACCGTCGGTGCAGGTGTAGGTCTGGACGCCCGCGGCGGAGAAGACGCCGGTGAGCCTGTTGCCTTCCGGGACCTTCAGCGCGGCAGGGGCGTCCACGCCGGCGTGGGCGGGCTGCGCGGTTGCCGCCTGGCCGACCGTCGCGCCGAGGAGCGAGCCGACGGTCACGGTGGCGAGAGCTGTGGTGGTGAGGATCAGACGCTTGGCGAGCTTCATCGAGTTGGTCTCCAAAACGTTCTCTGAAACGTTCTCTGAACAAGATCGTGGGTGTGGACGCGGACGCCGTACGTTGTCCGCGTGCCGGAACAGCATGGTCCGCCGAGCCAGCGAAGCAGGAAAATATTCATGAATACTCGGCTCACGTAAGACTCTCGTAAGACAGTTGACGCGACGACAGATCCGGGATCATCCCGCCTCATGGGTACGCAGTGTCGCCGTAGGGCGTTCAGCTCGACCGGCCTTGCACGCAAAGGGAGTTGGCGCCGACGGACGTTTCCTATACTGACCGAATGATCACTGTTCCGCTCAGCGCGCTCGAGGTGGCCATGGTCCAGACGGGCGCCCGCGCGGAAGACACGCTACGAGACACCACCGAGTTCGCCCGACGCCTGGAGGATCTCGGTTACGGGCGGCTCTGGTACGCCGAGCATCACCACTCTCCGGCCATCGGAGCGTTCCCGCCCGTCGTACTGACCGCCCACGCGGCCGCGTTGACGTCGTCCATCCGGCTCGGCTCCGGGGGCGTGCTCGCGCCGAACCACGCCCCGATCATGCTGGCGGAGCAATTCGGCACGCTGGCCGCACTGCACGCCGGCCGGATCGACCTGGGCATCGGCCGTGGCCCGGGCACCTTCGACGACTCCACGGCGCGGGCGCTGCGCCGTGGGGCAGGTCCGACAACGGACGCCGAGTACCGCGACGACGTGTCGTCGATTCTGCGTTTCCTGGTGGACGAGATCGCGCTCGACCCGCTCCCGGAGCCGTGGCTGCTGTCCTCCAGCACCGCGGGCGCCGCGCTCGCCGCGGAACTCGGACTGCCGATCGCCTTCGCCCATCACATCCGGCCCGACAACACCCTTGCCGCGCTCAGCCACTACCGCGAGCGTTTCTCCCCCTCCCGCTGGTGCGAGCGCCCACGCGTGCTGCTCTGCGTGGAAACGGTCTGCGCCGAGACAGAGGAAGAGGCCGCCCGGCTCGCCGGCCCGATGGATGTCGTCAAGGCCGCACTCCTCAAGGGACAGGGCGACATCACCTTCCCCACGCCCGAAGAGGCAACCACCCACCCGTTCACCGCGGAAGAAGCGCGGACGCTGGCGGGCTTCCGTGCCCACCAGGCACTCGGTTCACCCGAAACCGTCGTGAAACAGCTGGCGACCCTGGTGGACGTGACCGGCGCGGACGAACTCATGCTGGTGACACCCGTCTACGTGCTGGCCGACCGATTGAGGTCGTACGAACTCGTCAAGCAGCGCGTCATGATGCCGACGGCGCCTTAGCGGCGCACATCATGCGGCGGTATCACTTGGTACCGACCGTACGCAGCGCGCTGACGATCAACGCACGCGTCACGTGCACGATCTCGGAGACCGAGACCCGCTCCTGCGAGCTGTGTGCGACGCGGATGTCGCCCGGGCCGAACTGCAGGGTCGGGATTCCGGCGGCGGCGTAGAGCCGCAGGTCGCTGCCGTACGGGGCGCCGTGTTCGTGCGGAGCGGGGGCACCGCCCGCGACGGCGTGCGCCGCCCCACGTACGACATCCCGGAGCGGATGCCCCAACGGCAGGCGCCCGCTGGCGAACTGGCCCCCGGGCCAGGTGACCTTCGCCGGATGGTCGCGCAGCCACGGGTCGGCGGCGCAGGCCTCGGCCACGCAGCTCTCCAGGGCGGCGCGGGCGGCCGCCGGGTCCTCGTCCAGGCGTACGCCGAAGCGGCCCTCGGCGACCAGGAGATCGGGCACGCTGCTCGCCCAGTCGCCCGAGCGGACCGTACCGACGGACAGCGCGTACGGAATGCGGTACTCGGCCATCAGCGGATCCGGGTCGGTGTTCCGCTCGGCCTCCAGGGCGGCCAGCGCGCGGTGGACGGGCAGATACGCGTCGATGGCGCTGACCCCGGCGTCACGGGAACTGGCGTGGGCGGCAAGACCGGGCACGGCGATACGGAAGGTCAGCGCACCGGCGTTGGCCGTGATCAGGGAGCTGCCCGTCGGCTCGGTGATGATGCAGGCGTCGCCCGTGTGGCCGCGCTGGAGCGTGCCGAAGGCGCCGAGTCCGCCGTCCTCCTCGCCCACCACGAAGTGCGCCGCCAACCGGCCGCGCAGCCGTACCCCGCTCGCCCGGATCGCGGCAAGCGCGGCGAGGTGGGCCACCAGACCCGCCTTCATGTCGCACGCACCCCGGCCATGGACGGTGTCCCCGACCACCCTCGGCACGAACGGGTCCCCGTCCCAGCCCGCCGGGTCACCGGGCGGTACGACGTCCACATGGCCCTGAAGGATCAGCGTCGGCCCGTCACCGCCGTCCTCCGTGACCCCGACAAGGCCCCACGCCTCGTCCCGGGGGGCCTCCGACCCGGGGAAGCCGGGGTGTGCCAGCAGTGCGGGCAGGTCCATGGACCACAGGTCGACGTCCAGCCCTAGTCGGCCCAGCAGCCCTGCCAGGTGGTGCTGCGCCTCGGATTCCGCCGGGGTCCCCGTCACGCTCGGGATGGCGATCAGCTCGAGAAGGGTCCGGGCGATGGCCCCCTCGTCGATCGCGGCCAGGGCGGCCGCCTCCTGCGCACTCAACTCGGCACTGGGCACGTCGGTGGTCATGGGCGGTCGCTCCTGTCGCGGCTCAGTGCGTCACGACTCAGTGCGTCACGACTCAGTGCGTCATGGCTGTCTCGTCGCGTGATGTTCACGTTGATGTTGGACCACTCCGGATCCTATGGCCCGCCAAATGGGCACTCAATCTCCGTATTGGCCGACTATTGAGACCAGGTCTGGTCGGTATCCGTGCCGGGAGAGCATGCCGGGAGGCTCTGGTGGAGATCGCTTCGTTGCCATTCGTGGATGAGCACGTGACGGTCATCGCGGCGGGGGCCGACGACGTCTGGCATGCCTTGGGCGAAATCGTGGAGCGGTCCTTCTCGGGTCCCCGTGCGGCCGGCTACGCGCGGCTGGTCGGAAGCCCCGACCGTAAGGCGTCCGGGCCGCGGCCTCTCGCCGAGGGCTCGACGTTCCCCGGGTTCCGGGTAGCCGCCGCGCTGCCGGGGCGGGAGTTGGCACTTGAGGGGCGCCATCGTTTCTCGACCTACGCGCTGATCTTCCACCTCGACCATGCAGGACCGGGCCGGACACTGCTGCGCGCCGAGACCCGGGCCGTCTTCCCCGGCCTGGCCGGCGGCCTCTACCGACGGCTCGTCATCGGGACGGGCGGGCACGCGGGCGGCATACGACGCCTGCTCTCGGCGGTCCGCCGCCGGTCGGAGCAACCCCGGTCCGAGACCGGAGCCCCGGACAGCGGTTCCCAGCAGGAGTAGTAGCTTGCGGCCATGTGTGTCTCGATGGACCGGGCCGACTTCTCCGGCACCACCCTCTACGCCGGACGGCTGCGGCATCCCGCGCACGGTCTGATCCATGTCCTGGGCTACCAGAACACCGTGGTCAATCTGGCCGACGGCCCCAACGCCATGCTGCTGCACCTGCCGACGTACCGGATGAGCCGGGACAACTTCCTTTCGGTGGGGCGCAGTTCGGACGTTCTGGAGCGGATGGTGGATGCGATGCGACCGGCCACCCGTGCGGACGACGGCATCGCCTGGATGGGGTGGGACGCCGCCCCCGAGGTCGAGGTCTTCGAGCACGACATCTACACGGTGTTGCTGGCCCGCGACCCGGCCGCACTGCCCGCCGCCCTCGCCGAGGTGCCTGCCCACAAGCGGCCCCGGCTGAGCGAGGCGCTGCTGCGGTTCTACGGGGAGCGGTGTCCGGGGTACGCCCTTGCCGTGTGCTGCTTCGACAACGCGCAGGCGGCGCAGGCCAAACCGCTGCTGATGTGGTACCCGCCGATCGATCCGGACGTGCTCACCATGCCCGCGGTGGACTGCCACACGGGAGAGGTGCCGGACCTCGACTCCGAGGTGGCGGTGGATCATTGGGTGCTGTTCGGTACCGACGAGGCACCCGAGGGGTGGGGCTTCCCCGTCGCGTACGACGAGCGCATGCGGCACGCGTTGCGGCGGTTCCTGCCCGGTGCGGTGGTGGGGCGGCGCTTCGAGGGCGCTCTCCCCAACGGGGACTTCGCCATCGGCCACGATGACCTGCTCGCGGGCGAGTTGGGCGGTATCCGCAGGATCTGACGTGCGCGTCAGGCGTCGGCGCCGCTTCCGTACGGGCGGGTCAGGATTTCCAGGTTGTGGCCGTTCGGGTCGTCGAAGTACGCGCCCCGGCCGCCGTCGTTGGTGTTGACCTCGTTCACGCGGCGGTGGAACGGGTCGGCCCAGTACGTGAGTCCGGCGGCCTGGATGCGGGCGAAGATCTCGTCGAAGTCGTCCTCCGAGACGAGGAACGCGTAGTGCTGCGGGGGGATCGGCCCGGGGGTGTCCATGTAGTCCAGCGTGACGCCGTTGGGGATCGGCACCGGGATGAACGGGCCGTAGTGCTCACCCACCCGCAAGCCCAGGATGTCGGCGAGGAACCGTGCCGAGGACTTCTTGTCGTGGGCGGCGACGATGGTGTGGTTCAGCTCGATGGTCATCGCGAAGCCTCCTCGTAGAGCCGGCGTCGCTACCTCGTAGAGCCCGCGCCGCCACCTCGTACAGCCAGCCTCGCAACTCCGGGGTACGCCGTCCAGTCCACCCTCCGTTCCAGACCGCCCCCCGGTCCAGGCCACCCCAGGGAAGAGCTTAAGGTAAGCCTTACCTAATTCATCGATCGGAGTCGTTGTGCGCACCTGGGGATCAAAGGCCGTACTGGCCGTTGCCGTCGTCGGCGGGCTGTTGGCCGGATGCTCGTCCAGCGATGGAGCATCCTCCTCGAAGAGCGAGAGCACCGCCTCCGACTCGGACCGCAATCTCGTGGCCGGTGCCTCCGAGGGACCCTCCGTGGCCCCCAGCGCCGTCGAGGACGGCATGGGTGCCGGGAGTGCCAAGGACGGGGAGTTCCCCCGGACCGTCGGGCACTTCCAGGGCAAGACGGAGATCAAGACCGAGCCCAAGAAGATCGCCGTGCTCAGCACCGGGCAGCTGGACGACCTGCTGTCCCTGGGCGTCGTGCCGACGGTCACGACCCGCGCCGACAACGCCGGGCTCGTCCCGGACTATCTGGCGGACGCCTTCCCGGCGTACAAGAAGCAGCTCGCGGAGATGACCGACGCGGGGACCCGCCAGGCGCCGAACCTGGAGACGCTGGCCGCCGCCAAGCCCGACCTGATCCTGCTCAACGACTCGCTCGGCGACCTCTACCCGAAGCTGTCGAAGATCGCGCCGACCGTGGTGACGGCCGGCAACGGTATCAACTGGAAGCGCGACCTGCTGCTCGTCGGCGACGCGATCGGCAAGGGCGAGCAGGCGCAGAAGCTGCTCGACTCCATCGTGGACGACGCCGCCGCCAGTGGTGAGAGCCTCGGCGATCCCGCCGTGTCGATGCTGCGGTTCACGCCGGACCGTACGCGGATGTTCGGGGTGTCCTCGTTCACCGGCTCGATCGCCGTCGACATGGGGCTCGGCCGGCCCAAGTCGCAGCAGTTCAACGCGATTTCGCAGGACATCGGCGCGGAGAGCATCGACACCGCGGACGGCGACTGGATCTTCTACTCCGTGCAGGGCGACGCGTCCAAGACCGACGCGGGCAGCGTGCTCGCCGGACCGCTGTGGAAGTCGATGAAGGCGGTCAAGGCCGGGCAGGCCGTGAAGGTCGACGACGACCCCTGGTACCTCAACGCCGGTCCGACCGCCGCCAAGCTCGTCATCAAGCAGCTCACGGACACCATCGGCAAGTGAGTCAGGCAGCTCAGGCGGAACGTGCGGTTCCGCCGAGGTCGGTGAAACGACGCGCGACGGCAGCCAGGCGTACCGCCTGGCTCGTCGTCGCGCTCCTGCTCATGGTCGCCGCCGTCGCGTTCAGCCTCGCCGTCGGCACCCGCCCCGTGCCCCTGTCCACCGTCCTCGACGCCCTCCTGCACGGCGGGGACTCACCGGACGCGCTGGTCGTACGTTCGCTGCGGGTGCCGCGGACCGCGATCGGGCTGACGGCGGGGGCCGCGCTGGGGCTCGCCGGGGCGGCCTTGCAGGCGGTCACCCGCAATCCGCTCGCCGATCCGGGGATCCTCGGACTGAGCCAGGGCGCGGCGGCCGGTGTCGTCTTCGCGATCGCGCTCGGGTGGGCGAACGGCTTCTCCGGGTACGTCTGGTACGCCTTCACCGGCGCCGTCGTCGCCGCGTGTGTCGTGTACGCCATCGCCTCGCGCGGGCGGGGTGGCGCCTCGCCGGTGAAACTGGCCCTCGCCGGAACCGCGCTGTCCGCGATGACGGCCGGGGCCACCACCGTTGTACTGACGTCGAGTTCGGCGACCCTCGACCAGTTCCGGTTCTGGCAGGTGGGCGCGCTCAGCGGGCGCGACGCCGGGACCGTCGGGCGGATGCTGCCGTTCCTGATCGCCGGCGCGCTCCTGGTGCTGGCCTGCGCCCGCGGCCTGGACGCGCTCGCGCTCGGCGACGACACGGCGCGGGCGCTGGGCCACCGGGTCGCGCTCGTACGCGTGTGTGCGGCGCTCGGCGCGACCGTACTCACCGCGGCCGCCGTCGCCGCCGCGGGGCCCATTGCCTTCATCGGCCTCGCCGTCCCCCACCTCGCCCAGCGCCTCGTCTCCGGCGGCCACCGCTGGACCCTCCCCCTGTCCGCCCTCCTCGGCGCCGCCCTGCTGCTCGCGGCGGACGTGGCCGGGCGGGTGGTCCGCGCCCCCGCCGAGGTCCCGGCGGGCGTGATGACCGCGCTCGTGGGCGTACCCGTACTGATCGTGCTTGTACGCCGGAAGTCGGTGGGCGCATGAGCACCAGCACTTACCCCCGCTCAGCGGGCCTCTCCGCCGTCCGCCACCGCGGCCTCTCCGTCCTCCTGCACCGGCGTTCGGCAGCCGTCGTCTGCGCACTCGTCGTGCTCCTCGCGGGCGTGATGCTGCTGTCGGCGTGCGTCGGGCAGACGTACATCCCGCCGGGCGAGGTCTGGCAGGTGCTGCGCGGCCAGGGCGGCCCGTACGACCTGATCGTCGGTGAGCTGCGCGTCCCGCGGATCGTGCTCGGCGCGATGGTCGGCGCCGCGCTCGGGCTGGCCGGGGCGCTGGTGCAGACCGTGACGCGCAACCCGCTCGCCAGCCCGGACGTCATCGGCGTCGGACACGGCGCCGCCGCCGCGACCGTCCTCGCGCTCGCCACCGGCACGGTCGCCTCCCCCGGCGCGCTCCCGGCCGTCGCGGTCACCGGCGGTCTGGTGGCCGCCGCGCTGGTGTACGTGCTGGCCTGGCGGCACGGGATGCAGCCAAGTCGGTTCGTGCTGACGGGAGTCGGGATCGGGGTCGCGCTCTCGGCGGTCGTACAGCTGTATCTGACCGAGAGCGAACTCGCCGAGGCCGAGGCGCTCAAGCTGTGGCTGACCGGCAGCCTCAACGGGCGGGGCTGGGAGCAGGCGGGGCCGCTCGGCTGGGTCCTGCTTCTCTCGCTGCCCGCCCTGGTGTGGGCGAACCGGGCGCTGCGACCGCTCGGCCTGGACCCCGAGACGGCCGCCGCGCTCGGCATGCGCGTGCACCGCACCCAGCTCGGGCTGACCTTCCTGGGCGTGGTGCTCGCCGCGACCGCGACGGGGGCTGCGGGACCGATCGGCTTCGTCGCCCTCACCGGGCCGCAGCTGGCCCGCCGTATCACGCGCACCCCGCAACTGCCGCTCGTCGCCTCCGGGTTGACGGGAGCGGTCATCGTGGTCGTCGCGGATCTGGTGGCCCGTACGGTGGTGCCGCCGCTGGAGATTCCGGTGGGGGCTCTGACGTCGCTGGTCGGGGGGCCGTATCTGCTGTGGCTGCTGGGGCGTTCGGGCAAACGCTGAACCCGGGCCCGGAGAACCGGGCCCGGGTTCAGCGCAATTGGCCGGACCTGGCGAGAGCTAGATCGTGGCCGTGTCGATCACGAACCGGTAGCGGACGTCGCTCGCGAGGACCCGCTCGTACGCGTCGTTGATCTCGGAGGCGGTGATCAGCTCGATCTCCGCGCCCAGACCGTGCTCGGCACAGAAGTCCAGCATCTCCTGGGTCTCCTGGATGCCGCCGATGCCTGAGCCCGCGAGAGTCTTGCGGCCCATGATCAGGGTGAAGAGGTTGAGCGAGATCGGCTCCTCCGGGGCGCCGACATTCACCAGCGCGCCGTCCGACTTCAGCAGGGACAGGTACGCGCCGAAGTCCAGCGGGGCCGAGACCGTCGACAGGATGATGTCGAAGGTGCCCGCCAGCTCCTGGAAGGTCTTCGGGTCACTGGTCGCGTAGTAGTGGTCGGCGCCCAGCTTCAGGCCGTCGTCCTTCTTGCGGAGCGACTGGGACAGGACGGTCACCTCGGCGCCGAGCGCGTGCGCGATCTTGACGCCCATGTGGCCGAGGCCGCCCATGCCGAGGACGGCGACCTTCTTGCCGGGACCGGCGTTCCAGTGCTTGAGCGGGGAGTACGTGGTGATGCCGGCGCAGAGCAGCGGCGCGGCCTCGTCGAGGGAGATGCCCTCGGGGATGCTGAGGGTGTAGTTCTCGTCGACGACGATGTGCGTGGAGTAGCCGCCGTAGGTGGGCGTGCCGTCCACACCGATGCCGTTGTACGTCTGGATGTTGCCCTTGACGCAGTACTGCTCCAGGCCCGCCTTGCAGTTCTCGCACTCGCGGCAGGAGTCGACCATGCAGCCGACGCCCGCGCGGTCGCCCACCTGGAACTTGGTGACGCCGGAGCCGACCTCGGTGACGATGCCGGCGATCTCGTGGCCCGGAACCATCGGGAAGATGGCCTCGCCCCAGCCCTCACGGGCCTGGTGGATGTCCGAGTGGCAGATGCCGGCGAACTTGATGTCGATCAGGACGTCGAACTCACCGACCTCGCGCCGTTCGATGGTGGTGCGCTCCAGCGGAGCCTTGGCGGCGGGGGCGGCGTACGCAGCAACAGTGGTCATGCCGGGGTTCTCCTAGGGAGTGGTCGTGTACCCGGCTGCCTTCTGACCTTCTGACCGGGTACGTCGTCCAGCGTGCCGGGCCACGCGACATTCACCCAGGTCACGGCTTTACGTACGTTCACTGGTCCTACTACTGGCGGGGTCAGGTTCGTCCGCGCTTCGTCTGCGTACGACCGTGAATACTGGAGGGCATGGACCCACAGCCCCCTCAGTCTTCTCAGCAGCCCTCGGGCGAAGCGGGGCCCCCGCTGGACCGGCGCGCCGAGCTCAGCGAGTTCCTGCGCACGCGCCGGGCCCGGCTGAAGCCCGAGGACGTGGGGATGCCGGACTTCGGGCGGCACCGCCGGGTGCCGGGGCTGCGCCGCGAGGAGCTGGCGCAGCTGGCCGGGGTGTCGGTGGCGTACTACACCCGCCTCGAGCAGGGCAACGGACGGAACGTGTCCGCGGAGGTACTCGACGCGATCGCGCGCGCCCTGCGGCTCACGGACGCCGAGCACGCGCATCTCACCCACCTCGCGAAACCCAAGCAGCACAAGAAGAAGCAGGGGGCTCGGCCGCAGCAGGTACGGGGCGCCTTGCGGCAGCTGCTCGACACGCTGGACGGGGTGCCGGCGTACATCACCGGGCGGCGGTCAGACGTCCTCGTGTGGAACCGGATGGCCGCGGCGGTGTTCGGTGACTGGGCGGAGCTGCCGGTGCAGGAGCGGAACTGGGCGCGGATGGTGTTCCTCAGGCCCGAGTACCACGATCTGTTCGTGGAGTGGGAGCAGAAGGCGATCGACATCGTCTGCCTCCTGCGCATGGACGCGGGCTGTCACCCCGATGATCCTCGGCTGTCCGCGTTGGTCGGGGAACTCTCCGTGAAGAGTGAGGACTTCCGGCGGTTGTGGGCCACGCACGACGTGAAGGAGAAGACTCACGGGGTGAAGCGGCTGCGTCATCCCCTGGTGGGTGACCTCTCCCTTCAGTACGAGTCCTTCCAGCTGGCCGGGGACGCTGAGCAGGTGCTGGTCACGTACCACGCGGAGCCGGGGTCGCCCTCTGCGGAGGCGCTCCACCTGCTGTCCAGCTGGGGCCGGGACGCGACGCGGGCGGGCGCCGGGTCACCGTCGTAGGTTTTTCGCCCCCTCCGCCCCTACCCATTCCCGTCACTTGGGGGCTGCCGCCCCCAAACCCCCGCTCCGCGGGGTTCAGCCCGTCCGGCGTTTGAGGACGAGGCCGTTCAGGCCGACAGCGGGGGTCTGGGGGCGGCAGCCCCCAGGAACAAGGGACGGGTAGGGGCGGAGGGGGCGAAGAAAACTCCCCTAGCCCCGATACGGCGGCGCCACCCCCCACCCCCACCGCGGCACAGGCTGCTCCCCCGGAGCCACCGCGTCCGGGCCGGAGAAGTACACGGCCAGCCGCGTCCCCCACTCCACGTACGCGACGAACGCCGAGCGGAACTCGGCGTCGGTCGGGAGGCCGGCGTCGTCGGCCGCGTCCTGGAGGAGGTTGACCCAGCGGCGGCGCTGGACCTCGGTGATGCCCTTGCCGAGGTGCTTGGCGACCATGTGCCCGTGCCCGCCCTGCGTCTCGGAGTACCCGGCAGGACCACCGAAGACCTCACCGAGCCAGAGCGCGACATGCGCGGCGTGCTCGGGGGCCATGTCCGCGAACACCGGGGCGAGGACGTCGTCCTTGAGGACCTTGTCGTAGAAGACCTCGGTGAGACGGGCGAAGGCCTCGGCACCCCCCGCCCAGGCGTACAGCGTGGGCACGGCCGCACCCGAACCCCGTACCGCCGTCGGCTTGTAGTGGCGCATCTCCTCGATGCTGGAGACGTAGGGCCGGATCTCGGCCAGGAAGTCGGGGAAGAGCTCCGACTTGCGGAAGCCTTCGAGGTGATCCTCGGTCGACGTCCAGGTGATCCGCAGGACGAAGTGCTCGAAGTCCTCGTCGCAGCGCGCCAGTTCGTAGTCCATGCATTGCGGAGCCGCAGCGAGCTGGACGGCGGCCCGGGTGTAGGCGGCGAGGAACTCCGCCGACTGCTGCTCGGGGATGCGGTACCGGATGTACTCGACGGTGTGGACGGTCATGCCCCCACACAAACACGGACGGCCCGCCGGAAGCTCTCCCTCCGACGGGCCGTTCGCTATTGGCTCACTTCACTTGCGGGCTCAACCTGCCTGCGGGCTCACTTCCCGAAGTACGCGTTGAAGACCGAGACCGTCGACTTGTTCCCCTTCTTGTCGGCGATCCTGGCGCTGAAGGAGATGCCCTTGCCCTTGCCCGGGTTCTTGAAGGTGACCTTGCCGTTCTTGACGGTCAGCTTGGTCCACTTCTTGCCGTAGTCGTAACTGACGTACACGGCCAGCGACTTGAGGTTGCTGCCCGCGGCCGCTCCCTGGACGGTGACCGGCATGGTCACCTTCGCGCCCGCCGTGGCACGGCTGTCCAGGCCGACGAGCGCGCCGAAGCGGGCCGTGGAGACGGGCAGCTTCGCGTTGGCGGCCTTCTTCGAGCGGAACGTCCAGCTCGCGTTGATCTTCGTGGCGGCCGCGGCCACCTTCGCGGAACGCGTGATGGACGTGTTCAGCTGGTACTGCGCATCCGCGGCCGGCACCTTGAACTGGCCGCTGCCGTCCAGCGGATCGGCACTCGCGGAGATCTTGGTGCCGTTGCGGTACAGGGTCGTCTTGACCGAGGTGTAGAGGGATTCACCGGCGTTCCCCGGGCCGTCGGCGAACATCGGCAGATAGCCGTAGAGGTAGTCCCCGGAGCGGAAGACCCCGTACGCGCTGCCGAGCTTCGGGCCGAAGACCCCTCTGTTGAAGGTCTTCGTGTAGCTCGTGCCCGCCCGGTAGGTCACCGGGTCGCCCGAGGTGTAGAAGGCCTCCATGGCCGGGGAGCCGTCCGCGGCCACGCCCCCGTACTGCGCGAAGTCGAGGCCCCACTTGACCTGGTCACCGGTGGACAGATAGACCGTCCGCGAGCTCGGCAGCTTCTGGGCGACCTCGACGCCGAAGGTGAAGTCGTTGGGCAGCTCGCCATAGGCGAGGACCGAGCCCGTCTTGCCGGAGGCCGAGGCCCCCAGGTTCGCCTTCACCTTGGCGAGTTCGCTCGCCTTGTAGTGCTTGACCTTGGCGCCCTGCAGCTTGGTGACCTTGCCGCCGGTGAACACGTCGTACTCGGTGGCGCCACCCTTGACCCAGCTGCCGGACCAGCTCTGGTACAGGCCGGAGGCGATCGCCGGTCCGACGTGCGCGACCCGCAGGTTCTGGAAGGAGTCCAGGCCGATGCCCAGTCCGATGCCCGCGGCGTCGTACGAGTAGGAGACAACCCCCTGGAGCTGCTTCGCCGCCGCGTCCGGCACCGTGATGTCGGCGCCCTTGGCGGTGCGCTGGTCGATCGTCACCGTGGTGTCCTTGGTGACGTCCAGCTTGGGCTGGACCAACCAGTCCACGCCGCCCTCGATGGTGACGAGGTCCTTCAGCAGGATGGTGTCCAGGATGTACGAGCCCTTGGGCACCCGGATGGTGTCGGTGGCCCCGGTGCCCTGCCGGTAGAAGTCCCGTCCTTCGGCCAGACCCGAGTAGGCCCACAGGTCGGTGAGGTGGATGGGCTGCTCGCCCGCGCGGGTGATGTAGTTCACGGTGACGTCGTACGACTCCACCTCGCGCTGCACCGCCGCCGCCGTGCGCACGGTCTGGCCGCCGCCGGTCGCCGTCACGTACGACGAGTACGCGCCGTCCGTGGTGCCGCCCAGCTTCGAGTTGACCGTCAGGTCGACGGACGCCTCGCCGTTCGCGGGGACGGTGACCGTCGTCGCGCCGAGCGTGAAGAAGCCCGCGGGAGCCGCCTGGCCCTTGGGGTTGGTGGCCGTCGCCGTGAGGTTCAGGGTGACGTCCGCCGTGCCGAGGTTGCGGTAGGTGATCTGCTCGGTCACCGGGGTGTCGTCGGTGTGCGGCCACTCCTGGATACCGAAGCTCACCGACGAGTTCTTGGCGATCACGGTCTGCTGGATGGCCTTGTCGACCTGGATCCGGCCCGCGCCCTGCTGGAACGGCGTGTACGCGCCGCCCTTCGCGGAACCGGTCAGCGCGCCCTTGAGCTCGGCGTACGTCCAGTCCGGGTGCTGCTGCTTGAGGATCGCCGCCGCGCCCGCGACATGCGGGGTCGCCATCGACGTACCCGAGATGGTCAGGTAGCCGGCCGGCTTCTCGCCGACCTCCTGGGCGATGAGGCTGCCCGCGGCCGAGGCCGCCGTGATGTCCACACCCGGCGCCGTGACGTCGGGCTTGATGCCCCCGTCGAGGCCGGGGCCCCGGCTGGAGAAGGCCGCCAGCTTGTCGCTGTCGTCCACGGCGCCGACGGTGAGCGCGTCGGCCGCGCTGCCCGGGGAGCCGACGGTCTGCTCGCCGCCGTCGTTGCCCGCGGCGATCGCGAAGAGGATGCCCTTCTCCTCGGACAGCTTGTTGACCTCGGCCTCGAGCGGATCGATCTCGGGGGTGTCGAAGCCGCCCAGGCTGAGGTTCACGACGTCGGCGCCCTGCTCGGCCGCCCACTCCATGCCCGCGAGGATGCTGGAGTCCTCGCCGCTGCCCGTGTCGCTGAGGACCTTGCCGTTGAGGATCGTCGCGCCGGGCGCGACACCCTTGTACTTGCCGTTCGACTTGGCGCCCGTGCCCGCCGCGATCGACGCGACGTGCGTGCCGTGGCCGTACTTGTCGGTCGCGTCCGGAGAGGTGGAGAAGTTCTTCGACTCGGCCACCTGGCCCTTGAGGTCCGGGTGGGTCGTGTCGACTCCGGTGTCCAGTACGGCGATCTTGACGCCCTTGCCGTCGTAACCGGCGGCCCACGCCTTGGGGGCACCGATCTGCGGCACGGACTTGTCGAGGGTCACCTCGCGTACGCCGTCCAGCCAGACGTGCGCGACACCCGAGGCCGCGCTGCCGTCGTCGGTGACCGCGTCCCACAGCTCGGCGGCGTCCTGCTTGGGCGTCAGAACGGCGTCCGCGTTGAGGGACTTGAGGGTCCTGCGGACGGTGCCCGCGTCACGGACGTCGTCCTTGGCGGCCGTCGCCGTGCCCTTGTAGCCGACGATCACCTTCAGGCCCTGCTTCTGGGACTTGCGGTTCGCCGCCTTGTTCAGCTCGGTGACGTCGAAGAGCCGCTGGTCGAGCTTGCCGGTGGCTATCAGGCGCTGCGCGTCGGCCGGCACCACGAGGGTGTGGCCGTCGGCCTTGCGGATCTGGACGGGTATCTTCTCGCGGCCCTCGGCGCGCTCGACGCCGACTACGCGGCCCTTCGCATCGACGGCCACCCGGTCACCGGTGATCAGCGTGATGCTGTGCTTGGCCGTGAGCCCGGCCTGCCTGGCCTGCGCGGCCAGTTGGGCCTGCTGGCCCGTGGAAGCGCTACTCGCGTGTTCGGCCGACGCCGGGCTGGTCATTCCCGCCGCCAGTGCCACAGCGGCCGCCGTGGCGACCGTCGCAGCGCACGCCTTTTTCACTTGTCTGCGCAAAACTCCCCCTGAGATGAGATCCGGACGAATCCCCATTCATCCGGCCGGAGGAAGTTCCGCACGCGCATACGTGCACCCCCCGGAATACGCAATTATGCCCGGGGGGTGATCGCCTACTCAATAGAGGGGAAGCGGCGAAGAGTTGACGGACTTGCTCCGCTACGCTCCCGCACTCCCCCTTTTGTACTCCTTTAAGCTCCCGCGTTTTCCTTGACGGTGATCTTGCCCTTGCGGATAGTCGCAAGCCGCGGAGCCTTCTTCGCGATCGCGGAGTCGTGCGTGACCATGATGAAAGTGAGCCCGTGCTCCTTCCACATGGTTTCCAGTACGTCCATGATCTCGTCGCGCATCGACTCGTCGAGGTTGCCGGTCGGCTCGTCGGCGAGCAGTACCTTCGGCTGCTTGACCAGGGCGCGGGCGATCGCGACGCGCTGCTGCTGACCGCCGGACAGCTCTGCGGGCAGGTGCCCGAGCCGCTCCGCGAGACCCACCGACTCCAGCGCGTCGGCGGCCCGTTGGCGCCGGTCCTTCGCCTTCACACCGAGGGGTACGAGGGCGGTCTCCACGTTCTCCTGGGCGGTGAGCGTGGGAATCAGGTTGAAGCTCTGGAACACGAAGCCGATGTTCTCGGCGCGCACCTTGGTGAGCCTCGCCTCGGACAGCTTCGCCATGTCGGTGCCGTCGAGTTCGACGCTGCCTTCGGTGGGCCGGTCGAGTCCGCCGAGCATCTGGAGAAGGGTGGACTTTCCGCCACCGGTGGGGCCCTGGATGACCAGCCGGTCGCCGGAGGCGATCGTCAGGTCGACACCGGCCAGCGCGTCGATCGTGTCCTTACCCCGCGAATAGCGCTTGGTGACGCCTCTGAGTTCGTACATGGGAACAACTCCTGGTTGTGCGTAAGGGGGTTGGCCGCGTGAGCCGTGCGGGGCCGTGACTACTCGACGCGGCGCAGGGCGTCCGCGGGACGCAGCCGGGAGGCGCGCCAGCCGCCGAAGGCACCGGCGATCAGACCGCCGGCGACTGCGAGGCCGACCGCGACGACGATCGTGTTGAGGCTGACGGGTGCGCTGAGCGCGACGTCGAGGGTCGAGGACGCCGCCTCGCGGGCGGCGCCGAAGCCGCCACCGCCACCGGGGCCACCACCGCCGGGACCGGCTGCCGCGCTCGAACTGCCCACCTCCGCCTGCAGGGTGGGGCTGATCTCGGTGACGACGAAGGCGCCCGCGAGCCCGACCGCGATACCGAGGGCACCGCCGACCAGACCGTTGACGATGGCCTCACCGACGACCTGGCGGGTCACCCGGCTCGACTTCCAGCCGAGCGCCTTCAGGGTGCCGAACTCGCGGACGCGCCGGGAGACCGCCGAGGAGGTGAGCAGACCGGCGACCAGGAACGCGGCGATGAGCACTGCGATCGACAGCCACTTGCCCACGTTCGAGGCGAGGTCGGAGGCGGTCGACAGGGAACCGGAGACGGTGTTCGCGAGGTCGGCGGAGGTGGTGACCGTCGTACCCGAGATGTTCTTCTGGATGGTGCTCTTGACGCTGTCGATCTGCTGCGAGTCGGACGCCTTGACGTAGATCGTGGTGACCTTGTCCTTGGAGTCGCTGAGCGTCTGCGCCTGCTTGAGCGGGATGTACAGGTTGGCCGCCGCGTCACCGCTGTCGGGCGTCGCTATGCCGATGACCTTGTACTTGACGCTCTTGATCGTGACGGTGTCATTGAGAACGAGCTTGTTCTCCTTGGCGTACGACGTGTCGACGACGACCACCTTGGCGTCCGTCTCGGACGCCGTGAAGGTACGGCCGCTGGTGATCTTCGAGGAGGTCAGCGGGCCGAGTTCGGGCTTGGTGACGTCGGTGCCGTAGACGGTGTAGCTGTTGACGTCGAACTCGGCGCCGCCGCCCTCGACACGGCCCTGGGGAGCACCGGTGCCGCCACCGTTGCCACCGCCACCGCCGCCACCGGGGGCAGCGGTCGCGCCCTCGTCCTGCTGGAACTGGCCCTGCCTGAAGTTTCCGTTGACCTTGACGACCTGGAGGCTCAGCCCGCCGACGGAGTCCGCGACGCCCGCCTGGGAGTCGACCTTGGTGACCGTGCTGGAGGCCAGGGTCTGGAAGCCCTGGACCATCACGCGGTCGCTGCTCTGCTCGGAATCACCCTCGTTCGCGTCGAAGTTGAAGCGCGGGCGCTCGCTGGTGTCCGACTGGGCCGCGGCAGCCTTCGTGACCGTCATGTCCGTACCCAGTCCGTACAGCGACTGGAGGACCTTGCCCTGGGCCTTCTCCATGCCCGAGGACACGGAACTGACCACGATGACCAGGGCGATGCCCAGGGCGAGCCCGGAGGCGACGACGAGGGCCGCCTTTCTGCGGCGGCGCAGTTCGCGCCTCAGGTAGGTGAAGAACATGGCCGCAAGCTAGGTACGGCGGGTGATGAAGGCATAAGGCCGGGATAAGAGAATGATGAGAAGGCTGTGACGGGGCGGGAGTTCACCTGTGGGCAACCCCAGAAGCCTGTGCAAACGCGTCGGCGGCGACAGCTCGTGAGAGCTGCCGCCGCCGACGGTGAAGGTGACTTCTCAGACTGCCGAACCGGCGGTCCAGGCCGCCCAGTCCAGGTTCCAGCCGTTGAGGCCGTTGTCCGGGGCGATGGTCTTGTCGCCGGTGTTCTGGACGACCACCACGTCGCCGATCATCGAGTGGTTGTAGAACCAGGCGGCAGTCGTGTTCGGGTCGTTCGCACCCTTGGTGTCCGACAGGCCCACGCAGCCGTGGCTGGTGTTGACGCTGCCGAAGACGGACTTGGCGCCCCAGTAGTTGCCGTGGATGAAGGTGCCGGAGGCGGACAGGCGGATGGCGTGCGGCACGTCCTTGATGTCGTACTCGCCCTTGCCGTCGTCGTCCGTGAAGCCCACGGTCGCGCCGTTCATGCGCGTCTCCTTGAACATCTCGGACATCACCATGACACCCTGGTACGTCTTGTTCTCGGGCGAACCGGCGGAGATCGGGATGGTCTTGATGGTCGCGCCGTTCTGGGTGACCTTCATGGTCTTGGTCTTGGCGTCGACGATCGAGACCTGGTTGCGGCCGATCTTGAAGGTGACCGTCTTCTGCTGCACGCCGTACACACCGCTGGCGCCCTCGACACCGTCGAGGTTCAGCTTGAGGGTGACGGTGGAGCCGCCGGTCCAGTAGTCCTCGGGGCGGAAGTCCAGGCGGTTGGCGCTGAACCAGTGGCCGACGACCTCCTGGCCGCTGCTGGAGCTGACCGTGATGCCCTTCTCCACGTCGGCCTTGTTCGTGATCGACTTGTCGAAGTTGATCGAGACCGGCATGCCGACGCCGACGGTGGAGCCGTCCTCCGGCGTGAAGTTGCCGATGAAGCTGTTGGCCGGGGAGACCGTGGTGAACGACGCGTTCTCGTGGGCGACGCGGCCCTCGGAGTCGGCGGCCTCGGCCGTGATCTTGTACGTGGTGGAGCGCTCCAGCTGACCGGTGGGCGCCCAGCTCAGCTTGTCCGCGGATATCTCGCCGGCGACGGCGGTGCCGTCCGCGGTCTTCATGGTCACGTCCGTGAGCGTGCCCTTGCCCACGGTGACCTTGGCGGCGTTGTTGATGGAGGCGTTGTCGGAGCCGTCCTTCGGCGTGATCGTGATCGATGCCTCGGAGGTCTTCTTGGCGGCGGCCTCGTCGGCCTGGGCCTGCGCGCTGCTGGTGTTGCCACCGTCACCGCCCGTGGCCTTGTCGTCGCTCCCGCTGCACGCGGAGAGCACCAGCACCCCGCCGAGCAGTGCGGACGCGACCATCAGGCCCCTGCGCCGCTTACTGTCCGTCATCACACGCTTCTCCATCGTTGCCGAATCCCCAAAAACCAAGAGAGCCCCGTAAGAACTTTCAACGCTACGACCGGTTCGTCCCGTTCCACATCCCGTGGAAGTGTGGGGCACACCACGTCGGATCCCCATGGGGCGAGTGGTGCGGATGTGGTCAGTGCTTCTTCTGAGACGACGAAACCCCGGACGGCGGTTGCCGCCCGGGGTCACGATTTCCCCAAGAAGCGTCAGCCGACGCCGACTTCCTCGTCGTCCTCGGCGTCATCATCCTCGTCGAGGTCCCAATCCGGCGAATCGGGGTCGTACTCGATCGGCTCGCTGCTCCAGGAGGCCTGGGCGAGTTCGATCCCGGGCACCTCGCTGACCAGGTCGAACGGGTCGACGAGATAGGCGAGGGCCTCGGCAGTGTCTTCCGTCACTGCGTTCTCGGCGTGCGTCCGCTCGTCGGCCGGCATCCCGGTGTCATCCGCGATCCGCCGCAACGCGGCCTTGGCGACGGCGTCGGCGTCGTCGACTTCAAGCACCAGTTCGACACGAAGCCGTACAAACCGTGCTGTCTCAGGTGTACTCATGGGAGGGAGCGTACGACCCACAGGTTCCGCGACTTTCCCACGACCCGCGCCTTTCATTAGCATCGGTCCACACGGCCAATTCGCCAGCGCCACAAGGGGATCGATATTTCGTGTCCGCCGCACGTCGATCGTTGCTGACCGCCACAGCCGCGGGGACCCTCCTGGGAGCCCTGTGGTTCGTCCCGTCCGCCAACGCGACCCAGGACGAGCCCGTCCAGCACGTCTCGACGTCGACCAGCGCATCGCCCAGTGCCTCGGCCGGTTCCTCGACGACGACCACCGTGGACGGGACCTCCACGGACTCCGCCACCGAGTCGGGCGGCGACCAGGCCCAGCTGGCCGACACCGGAAGCGTCGACACGACGCCGTACGTCATAGGCGGCACGCTCTTTCTCGGCCTGGGGGCCGGGTTCGTGACGTATTCGGTGCGCCGGGAGCGCACGGTGGCCTACTGAGCGAGGTGCTGCGGCGCCCGTACCCATCGGGGAATCCATGCGAGACCTGACCGAGCTGACCGATGTCGAGGATCCGGCGTGGCCGACCCTCTCGGAGAGGCTCTCCACGACGAACTCCGTGTCCCTGGAGGTGCTCCCGGTGGACCCGGCGCAGGGCCGCGGGACCCTGCTCCAGCTGCAGATCACGGCCCGGTCCTGGCTGGGCGCGCTCGCGCTCAACTGCGGCGGGGTGGTGCTGGACAGCGGATGGCTGCGCATCTACGGCAGTCCGGGCGACGGCACACCGGCGGGCCCGCCCGGCCTCGCCGAGGTCAACGAATTCCCCGAACGCTTCGATCCCACCTGGCGGCCGGACGGCGGGCTCGTCATCGGCCATGACGTCCTGGGCGGCGTCTTCGTCCTCAACGGCCCCGCCCCCGAAGCCGACGGAAGACCCGGCCAACCCGGCGAGATGATCTACTTCGCGCCGGACTCGCTGCGCTGGGAGGCCCTCGAAGTGGGCCACGGCGACTGGCTCAACTGGCTTCTGAGCGGCGGCATGGAGCAGTTCTACGACACCCTCCGCTGGCCCGGCTGGCGCGGCGAGTCCGGCGCCCTGACCGGCACCCAGGGCCTCTCCGTCTTCCCGAACCTCTGGTCCGCCGAGGCCCGCCGCGACCTGACGGCCACCACCCGCCGCGCGGCCCCCCTCGCCGAACTCCTCGACCTGCACCGCGGCTCCGCCCTCAAACTCGACTCGGTCGACCCGGGGTTCTTCGGCGAGGTGCACGACTGAGCCGCGCGTCCGGCAAAGCCGAAGGGGGTGTCGTGCGGGCCGGATCGGCCCGCACGACACCCCCTTCGGTGCGTACGCCTGTTACTAGGCGGCCCGGCGACCGCCGCCGCCCTGACCGCCGCCTTCACCGCGGCGCTGCGGGGCGCGGCCACGGCCACCCGCGCGGCTCGCGCCCGCGGCGCCACCGGCCTCGGTGCGGCGACCACCGGCGCGCTGGGGCTGACGGCCCTGCGACTCCGTACCGGCACCGGCACCCGTGCTCTTGGCGCGGCCACCCGTACCCGTGCCCTGAGCGCGGCCACCCGCACCCGTTCCCTGCGGACGACGTGCTCCGCCGCCCACCCGGGGACGGGACTTGGGCCGCTTGGGCTGTTCGGCGACCTGAGGCACCTCGATGACCACGGGGACCCCGGAGGGCTCGCGGGCGCCGGTGATACGGGCCAGCTCCTCGTCGCTGGACGTGACCCGGGCGATGCGCGGGTTGATGCCGGCGTCGGCCATCAGGCGGGTCATCTCGCGCTTCTGCTCGGGAAGCACCAGCGTGACGACGCTGCCGGACTCACCGGCACGGGCCGTACGGCCGCCGCGGTGCAGGTAGTCCTTGTGGTCGGCCGGCGGGTCGACGTTGACCACGAGGTCGAGGTCGTCGATGTGGATACCGCGGGCGGCCACGTTGGTGGCGACCAGCACGGTGACCTGACCGGTCTTGAACTGGTCGAGGGTGCGGTTGCGCTGCGGCTGGCTGCGCCCGCCGTGCAGCGCGGACGCCCGGACACCGTTGGCGAGCAGTCGCTTTGTGAACCGGTCGGCACCGCGCTTGGTGTCGACGAAGAGGATCACCCGGCCGTCGCGCGCCGCGATCCGCAGCGCCACGGCCTTCTTGTCGGTCTCGTCGGCGACATGCAGCACGTGGTGCTCCATGGTCGTCACCGTGCCCGCCGACGGGTCCACGGAGTGGACGACGGGGTCGGTGAGGAACATCTTGACCAGCCGGTCGATGTTCTTGTCGAGCGTCGCCGAGAAGAGCAGTCGCTGACCGCCCGGCTCGACCTGCTTGAGCAGCGCCGTGACCTGCGGCATGAAGCCCATGTCGGCCATCTGGTCGGCCTCGTCGAGGACGGTGATGGCGACCTGGCCGAGCGTGCACTCGCCGCGCTCGATGAGGTCCTTGAGCCGCCCGGGGGTGGCCACGAGCACCTCGGCACCACGGCGCAGCGTCCCGGCCTGCCGGCCGATCGACATACCGCCGACGGCCGTCGCGATGCGCAGGTTCACAGCGGTCGCGTACGGCGTCAGCGCGTCGTTGACCTGCTGCGCGAGCTCACGCGTGGGGACGAGCACGAGCGCGAGGGGCGCCTTGCTCTCGGCCCGGCGGCCCGCGGTGCGGGCCAGCAGGGCGAGGCCGAAGGCGAGCGTCTTGCCGGAGCCGGTGCGGCCCCGGCCCAGAACGTCGCGCCCGGCAAGGGCGTTGGGCAGGGTGGCGCCCTGGATCGGGAAGGGCTCGGTGACACCCTGGGCGGTCAGGGTCTTCGTCAGCGCGGCCGGCATGTCCAGCGCGTCGAAGGACTCGACGGCGGGCAGCGCGGGCGTGATGCTCTCGGGCAGCGAGAACTCCTGCGGCGCCGGCGCGGCCTTGCGGGCCCCGCCCTTGTTGCCGGTGCCCCGGCCGGCGTTCCGCGCGGAGGCGGAGGAGCCGGTCTGGGTACCGCGTGCGTTCGCCGGCCTCTTACGGACGGGACGTTCGGATCGAGTCATGCTGGATCTGGATTTCCTTCCTGGGCCACACGGACAGCACACGCGCACAGCGCGAGCCGGGGCCCGCACCCGAAGGTGCGGGGCCCCGGCTCTGGAAAAGCGCTTCCCCCGATTTAGGCGGGGACGATGTTCTCCGCCTGCAGGCCCTTCTGGCCCTGCGCGACGTCGAACGAGACCTTCTGGCCCTCCAGCAGCTCACGGAAGCCGGAGCTGGCGATGTTGGAGTAGTGAGCGAAGACGTCGGGGCCGCCGCCGTCCTGCTCGATGAAGCCGAAGCCCTTTTCCGCGTTGAACCACTTCACGGTGCCTGTAGCCATGTTTCTCTCCTGAATAGGTAGGGGCCCCAATCCGGAGATGCACCGGGAAAAGCCGGAGATGCCGGTAAAACAAAACGCGCCTGCGGAAGATTCCGATCAGGCGCACAAAGTAAATGGGTACCAAAAACGTATCAATGTGACAGTAGCACACCTCTGGCCACGCCTGGTCCCCGAGAGGCCCGGACGTGACGAGGACCACCGTACAGCCGACGGCGGCCCCCGCCACGTACGACATCCGCGTACGACCGGCGGCAGAGCTAGGCCAGCGGACCCGTCACCGGCTCCACGGCCGTGACCACCTGCCCGGCGCGCACGAACGCGTCCGCCGCCGCCAGGTCCGGGGCGAGGAAGCGGTCGGGGCCGGGGCCCTGGACGCCGGCCGCGCGGACGGCCTCGATGACCGCCTGCGACGCCGGGGCCGGGGTGAGGCCCTCGCGGAGCTCGATCGCGCGGGTGGCGGCGTACAGCTCGATCGCGACGATGCGGGTGAGGTTGTCGACGGCGGTGCGCAGCTTGCGCGCGGCCGACCAGCCCATCGAGACGTGGTCCTCCTGCATCGCGGAGGACGGGATGGAGTCGGCGGACGCCGGTACGGCGAGCCGCTTCATCTCGCTCACCAGTGCCGCCTGCGTGTACTGGGCGATCATCAGGCCCGAGTCGACGCCGGCGTCGTCCGCGAGGAACGGCGGCAGGCCGTGCGAGCGGTTCTTGTCGAGCAGCCGGTCGGTGCGGCGCTCGGCGATGGAGCCGAGGTCGGCGGCGGCGATGGCGAGGAAGTCGAGGACGTAGGCGACCGGGGCGCCGTGGAAATTGCCGTTCGACTCCACGCGGCCGTCGGGGAGTACGACGGGGTTGTCGACGGCGGAGGCCAACTCGCGCTCGGCGACCGTGCGGGCGTGCGCGAGGGTGTCGCGTCCGGCGCCGGCGACCTGCGGGGCGCAGCGCACGGAGTAGGCGTCCTGGACGCGCGGGGCGCCGTCCTGGTGGTGCCCGGTGAGTTCCGAACCCTTCAGCACGGCCAGCATGTTGGCGGCCGCGGCGCTCTGCCCGGGGTGCGGGCGGATGGCGTGCAGCTCGGGAGCGAGGACCTTGTCGGTGCCGAGGAGGGCCTCGAGGGACAGGGCGGCCGTCACATCGGCCGACTTGTAGAGGGTCTCCAGGTCGGCGAGGGCCATGACCAGCATGCCGAGCATGCCGTCGGTGCCGTTGAGGAGGGCGAGGCCTTCCTTCTCGCGCAGCTCGACGGGGGTGATGCCGGCCTCGGCGAGCAGCTCGCCCGCGGGCCGTACGACGCCGTCCGGGCCCTCCGCGTCACCCTCGCCCATGAGGGTCAACGCGCAGTGGGACAGCGGGGCCAGGTCGCCGGAGCAGCCGAGCGAGCCGTACTCGTGGACGACCGGGGTGATACCGGCGTTCAGGATGTCGGCCATGGTCTGCGCGACCTCGGGCCGCACGCCCGTGTGTCCCGAGCAGACGGTCTTGAGCCGCAGGAACATCAGCGCGCGGACGACCTCGCGTTCGACGTGCGGGCCCATCCCGGCGGCGTGCGAGCGGACGATGTTGCGCTGCAGCTGGGCGCGGAGTTCCGGGCTGATGTGCCGGCTCGCGAGGGCGCCGAAACCGGTGGAGACGCCGTAGACGGGCTCCGGCTTCGCGGCCAGCGCGTCCACGATCTCGCGGGCCGCGGCGAGGGCCGCCACCGCCTCGCCGGAGAGCTCGATCCGGGCGCCGGCGCGCGCCACGGCGAGAACGTCGGACGCGGTCACCCCGGACGTCCCCACCACCACAGTGTGCATATCCATATTCAGGAGCGTACGCAGTGAATTCGATGATGTCACTAGTGGGTGGCGGGTTGGCCCCTTACCTCTCCTCCGTGTTCCGCGGTCCGGGGCGCCCCCGGAAGCGGCGCCGCTCCCCCGCCCCTTCCTTGGACGGCGCGTCGGCGAGACGCACGACCGGGTCGTCGGGGCCCTCGCGCCCGGCGACCACGGGCTTCGCGGCCCGTACGGCCTTCGCGCGGTACTGGGCGGCGTCGGCAAGCCGGAACAACCGCCGGGCCGAGCGCACAGGCCCGATCGGATCCTCGGTCGAGGCGACCCCGCAGGCCACGCCCTCCCCGAGCTCCAACTCGGCCGCCCTACGGCAGAGTTCGTCGGCGACACGGACGACCTCGTCGGCGGCCGGGCCCACCGCGAGGAGGCAGAACTCGTCGCCTCCGAGCCTGGCCGTGAGGGTGCCGGGGAGCATCGCGCCGCACAGGGACAGCACGGACCCGAAGCGTTCCAGGAGCCGGTCGCCGACCGCGTGCCCCCGGGTGTCGTTGACCCGCTTGAGCCCGTTGAGGTCGCAGACGACGAGACTCACCACGACCTTCTCGTCCTCCTTGTGGCGTTCGATCGCCTCGTCGAGCCGTACGTCGACGGCACGGCGGTTGGCGAGACCGGTGAGGGCGTCCGTGAACGCCAGCCGCCTGGCCTCCTCCAGCCGCTCGGTCTGCGCGATCCCGGCCGCGACGACCGAGGCCAGTACGGTCGCGAAGTCGGCGTCGGCCCGGCCGAAGACGGGGGCTCCCGCCCGGCGGGCCACGTACAGCTCGCCCCAGGCGCGGCCGTGCAGCACGATCGGGGCGACGACGCAGCAGCCTCGGCCGCGCCTGCGCAGGGCGGCGACGCGCTGGTGGCAGTACCCGGCGGGGCCTCCGGCCGGTCCCTCCGCGGTCTCGACCCAGGCGTCGGGCTCGCCGCCTCCGGCCCACCGCTCGTGCAGGAACTCGGTGATCTCCGGGAACTGGTGCACCGGATAGGCCTCCCCCTCCGGGAACTCCTCCTCGCCCTCCGCCCGCTCCCCCACGTTCGCCAGAACCCGCAGCCGGCCGAGCTCCCGCTCCCACACGGAGAGCGCGGCGAAGCTCCCGTCGAGGGCATGGCAGGCGCCGAGCGCCGCGGCCCGCCAGGACTCGCGCGGGGTGTGCGCCGCCGCCATCCCCTGCGCCAGCTCCACCACGGCCCTCAGCCGTCTGTCCTCACCCATCACTCCAGGCTAGGTAAAAACATGGCATTCCGGGACATTGGTATGGCGAACAGGGGTCCGAGGCGGTGGTCCTGTTGGGGTTTTTCGCCCCCTCCACCCCTTCCCGTCCCGTCGTATCGCGCTGACGCGCTCGTCCTCAAACGCCGGACGGGCTGAACCCCGCGGAGCGGGGGTTTGGGGGCGGAGCCCCCAAGTGACGGGAATGGGTAGGGGCGGAGGGGGCGAAAAGCGCCTACGCCCCCGGCCACTCCGGCGTGCGCTTCTCGTTGAACGCCGCCACGCCCTCCGCCCGGTCCCCCGAGAAGGCGACGGACCGCCACGCGGCGTCCTCGACCTCGAGCCCGGCCCGGAGGTCAAGACCGTGACCGAGGCGAAGCGCACGCTTCGCCGCCCGCAACCCCACCGGGGAATTCGCCGCGATACGAGCCCCCAGCGCGAGCGCCTCCTCGCGATCCCGCCCCGCCTCGACCAGCTCGTCGACAAGCCCCAACTCCCGCGCCTCAACCGCCTCCAGCCGCCGCGCAGAGAAGATCAGCTCGGCCGCCCGAGCGGACCCGACCCGGCGCGGCAGCAACTGCGTACCGCCCCCGCCGGGAATCACCCCGACCGACACCTCGGGCAGCCCGACGACCGCCGTACGGTCGGCCACGATCAGGTCGCAGGACAGCGCCAGCTCGAACCCGCCCCCCAGCGCGAACCCGTGCACCGCGGCGACCGTCGGCATCGGCAGCTCCAGAACCCCGGTGTACGCGGCCCGCGCGACGGGCCGCTGGCGCACCAGCTCGGCGTCGGTGAGGGAATTCCGTTCCTTGAGGTCGGCGCCGACGCAGAAGGCCCGCTCATGGGTCGAGGTCAGCACGACCACGCGTACATCCGGGTCGGCCGCGAGCGTCTCGCAGGCACCGGCGATGGCGCGGGCCATGTCCGTGGACACCGCGTTCATGGCCTTCGGCCGGTCGAGGGCGAGCTCCGCGACGTACCCGTGCCGCCGTACGGCGACGAACTCCCCGAACCGCCGCTCGCCCCCTTGCTCCAGCTCCGCCATGACACCCTCCTGGTTAACGCGGGTTAACTGCCGACCCCCCGATCATCGCAGCCGCAGGCGCCCACCGGAACCCGCCCCCGCACCCCCACCTCCCCGTTCGGGTGACACCCGCCCCAACTCCCGGCCCCCGCCCTCACCGGCCGAATAACCTGCGCACCGCCGCAGCGCATCGGGGAGCGCGGGCACCTTGGGGAGGTATGACCATGACGAACCGGGAGACGACACGTGGGCGGCATCGCAGGCCCCGCCCGCGACGAGTGTTCTTTGCCGTGGGGGGACTCGCGCTGGCGGCAGGGGCGTTGAGCCTCGTACGGATGGCGCCGGAGTCGGTGATCGGGGGCATGGGGGCCCCGGACGCCGAGCCGACGACGGGCACCGTCACCGACACGGCGGGCAATGCCGCCGTGACCGTCGAGGCCGTGCCCTCGGCACATCCGGTGGCCGCCACGACGCCCGCCGTGATGGGCGGGGAGAGCGCGCTGCCGACCCCGGGCATGAGCCTCGCGCCGACACCGGCACCGACGCCGACACGCTTCGTGACAGCCCCGTCTACACCTGTCAGGGTCCCGGTGGGCGGTACGCCGGACACGACCGGCGTTCCCACCGGTCAGGCTCCCGCTCCCGCGGCACCGCGGCCACCGGCCGCGACGACCACCGCCGCACCCGCCCCGAGCACGACCGCTCCGGGCCCGAAGCCCGAACCCCCGGGCCTGTGCGTACCGGTCGTCGGTCTCTGCGTGAACGGTCTGACCGAGCCTCTCGGATCCCTTGCCAGGCCCTAGGACTCGGTTCCTACGACTCGGCGCCGCGGCGGGCGAGCAGCCACGGTTCGACCACGCCCAGGCCGCGCACCGGACGCTGCCACATCGGCTGGAGGGCGAAACGGTAGGAGGGCGGTTCCTCGCCCTCCTTCTCCGCGGCGGCCGCTGCCTCGGCGGCCTCCGCCTCGGATGCGGGCGCGTCGCCGGTGCGGACCAGTTCCTCCGCGAAGGCGCCGTCCACCAGGACGGCATCCCGTGGCGCTATCGAGGTGAGGCGGCTCGCGAGGTTCACCGTCGTACCGAACACGTCGCCCATCCGGGTCGTCACCGTGCCGAAGGCGATGCCGACGCGCAGTTCCGGCATGGTCTCGTCGTTCGCCATCGTCTCGATGAGGCGCAGGGCGATCTCGGCGGCGACCCCGGCGTCGTCGGCGGCGTACAGGACCTCGTCGCCGAGCGTCTTGACGAGCCGGCCCCCGTGCGCGGCCACCAGGTCGGCGGCCGTGGTCTCGAAGGCCTCGACCAGTTCGCCGAGTTCCTCCTCCTCCATGCGGCGCGTCAGGCGTGTGAACCCGACGAGGTCCGCGAAGCCGACGGCGAGCCGGCGGTCGACCATCTCCTCGTCGTCCCCGGCCTGTACGACGCGGCCCGTCGCGGCGGCGAGCTGGCGGCGCCAGACGTAGACGAGGAACTCCTCCAGCTCGGGCAGGAGCAGTTCCATCAGGGGGTACGTCACCTCGGTGCGCGTCATCCCTGGTTCCGGGGGCTCGGTCAGGCCCGCCAGGAAGGAGTCGATCTGCCATTCGGCCAGGCGGGCGGTGGTCTGGCCGGTGGAACGGGCCACCTGGACCGCCATCGCCTCGCTCAGCAGGCCCGCCTCGACGAGGCCGGCGAGGCGGCGCAGGGCGAGTACGTCGGCTTCGGTGAGCGCCTTGGCCTGGCCGATGTCGGCGAAGCCCATGGCCCGCCAGAAGCGGGAGGCCAGTTCCATGGAGACGCCCGCGCTGCGGGCCGCCTGGAAGGGGGTGTAGCGGCGCTCGGCGCCGAGGATCAGCTGCTCCAGGCGCAGTGCGAGTGGGTCCTCGCCGGAGTCGGGGTCCTCGGGTGCGTCCACCCGGGGGGACGAGGTGTGGTTGACCGACCCGGCGGTACGGCCCGGCTCGGTGTCGGGGGCGGGGTCTGCACCCGTACCGGAACCGGTGTCGTCGACGGTCACGCCTGCTGCCCTTCCGATCTGCCACGGTCAGGTATCGACCGCGCTCAACTCTACGGCAGGTGTGGGCTGGCTCACTCCTGACGCGGGTGTGTGCACGGGGCCGGCCTTGGGGTTTTTTCGCCCCCTCCGCCCCTTCCCGTCCCGTTTCTGGGGGCTGCCGCCCCCAGACCCCCGCTATCGGCCTGAACGGCCTCGTCCTCAAACGCCGGACGGGCTGAAACCGGGCGTAGCCCGGAAGCAAGGGACGGGTAGGGGCGGAGGGGGCGAAAAACCCACCCTCAGCCCCCAACCGCCCGCAGATGCACAATGTCCCCCGCCCCCACCGGCTCCTGCACCCCTTCCTCCGTGGCCAGAACCAACCGCCCGTCCCCGTCCACGGCCACCGCCTCCCCACTGATCGACCGCCCCCCGGGCAGCTCGGCCCGCACCACGCGCCCGAGCGTCGCGCACCCGGCGGCGTACGTCTCCTGGAGCCCGGACGCGACAGGGTCCCCGCCCGCGTCGCGCCAGCGCTCGTACCACTGCGACAGCGACCGCAGGACGGCCCGCAGCACGGTGTCACGGTCCGTGGTCGCCGCGCCCGCGAGGGCGAGGGACCCGGCCCCGGGGACGGGGAGTTCGTCCTCGCGCAGCGAGACGTTGATGCCGATGCCCACCACGACCGCGTCGGTCCCGGCCCGCTCGGCGAGAATGCCGCCGGCTTTGCGCTCCGCACCGTCCACGGTCACCAGCAGGTCATTGGGCCACTTGAGTGCCGTATCGACGCCGGCGGCCCGCGACAGCGCGGTCGCGACCGCGACCCCGGTGAGCAGCGGCAGCCATCCCCAGCGCTCGACGGGGACCTGGGCCGGCTTCAGCAGGACGGAGAAGAAGAGGCCGGAGCGGGCGGGTGCCGTCCACTGCCGGTCGAGGCGTCCACGTCCGGCGTTCTGCTCCTCGGCGACGAGTACCGCGCCCTCGGCGGCCGTTCCCGCGGTGGCGCGGGCGACGAGGTCGGAGTTGGTCGACCCGGTGCGGGCGACCACCTCGATGCCCGACCAGAGGCTCCCGTCCCGTACCAGCGCCTTGCGCAGGGCGACCGCGTTGAGCGGCGGACGGTCCAGGTCGGACCACGGGTTGTCGTTGGCGTCTGATGCATCTCGCGGCGTCATGCAACCCACCCTAGGTGTGGTAAACGCCGCACTGCCGAACCGTATCGCCGCCACTACCCTACGAGTCAGTAGCAAACTCCTGAGCAGCATCCTTGAGCAGAACGCGCCACGGAGCGCTCAGCAGCACGTTCGAGTACGTCACCCTCACGTCCCCATTGAGCAGGCAGGGAGCCGCATCCCGATGTCCGAGCCGGAAGAGCTGCAACACCCCGACATCCACACCACCGCGGGCAAAATCGCGGACCTGCAGCGCCGTATCGAGGAGGCGACGCACGCCGGCTCGGCACGCGCCGTCGAAAAGCAGCACGCCAAGGGCAAGTTGACGGCCCGTGAGCGGATCGAGCTGCTCCTCGACGAGGGGTCGTTCGTCGAGTTCGACGAGTTCGCGCAGCACCGGTCCAGCGACTTCGGCCTGGAGAAGAACCGTCCGTACGGAGACGGTGTGGTCACCGGGTACGGCACGGTCGACGGCCGCCCCGTCGCCGTGTTCTCACAGGACTTCACCGTCTTCGGCGGCGCCCTCGGCGAGGTCTTCGGCCAGAAGATCATGAAGGCGATGGACTTCGCGCTGAAGACGGGCTGCCCGGTCATCGGCATCAACGACTCGGGCGGCGCCCGCATCCAGGAGGGTGTCAGCGCGCTGGGCATGTACGGCGAGATCTTCCGCCGGAACACCCATGCTTCCGGGGTGATCCCGCAGATCTCCCTTGTCGTCGGCCCGTGCGCGGGCGGCGCGGTCTACTCCCCCGCGATCACCGACTTCACGATCATGGTCGACCAGACCTCGCACATGTTCATCACGGGGCCCGATGTCATCAAGACGGTGACGGGCGAGGACGTCGGCTTCGAGGAGCTCGGCGGCGCCCGGACCCACAACGCGGTGTCCGGCGTGGCCCATCACATGGCGGGCGACGAGAAGGACGCCATCGAGTACGTCAAGCAGCTGCTGTCGTACCTGCCGTCCAACAACCTCAGCGAGGCCCCGGTCTTCCCGGAGGAGGCGGACCTCACCGTCACCGACGAGGACCGCGAGCTGGACGTGATCGTGCCGGACAGCGCGAACCAGCCGTACGACATGCACACGGTGATCGAACACGTCCTGGACGACGCCGAGTTCTTCGAGACGCAGGCGCTGTTCGCGCCGAACATCCTCACCGGGTTCGGGCGGGTCGAGGGCCACCCGGTGGGCATCGTCGCCAACCAGCCGATGCAGTTCGCGGGCTGTCTGGACATCGACGCGAGCGAGAAGGCCGCGCGTTTCGTCCGGACGTGCGACGCCTTCAACGTCCCGGTCATCACGTTCGTGGACGTCCCTGGCTTCCTCCCCGGCGTCGACCAGGAACACACCGGCATCATCCGCCGCGGCGCCAAGCTGATCTACGCCTATGCCGAGGCGACCGTCCCGCTCATCACGGTCATCACCCGCAAGGCCTTCGGCGGCGCGTACGACGTCATGGGGTCCAAGCACCTGGGCGCCGACCTCAACCTCGCCTGGCCCACGGCCCAGATCGCGGTGATGGGCGCGCAGGGCGCGGTCAACATCCTGCACCGCCGCACCATCGCCGCGGCTCCCGCGGAGGAGCAGGAGGCGACCCGGGCCCGCCTGATCCAGGAGTACGAGGACACGCTCCTGAACCCGTACACGGCGGCCGAGCGCGGCTACATCGACGGCGTGATCATGCCGTCCGACACCCGCGCCCATGTCGTACGCGGCCTGCGTGCGCTGCGTACGAAGCGGGAGTCGCTGCCTCCGAAGAAGCACGGCAACATCCCCCTCTAGACCCCTCCAGACCCTGAAAAGCTTGGGAGCGGTAATGACGATCAAGGTCGTACGGGGCAATCCGACCCCGGAGGAGCTGGCCGCCGCACTGGCGGTGGTCCGGGCGCGCGCCGCGGCGGCGGCTTCGGCCCCGCCCGGCGCGCCCGGGGCCAGGGCCGCGTGGGCCGACCCGGCCCGTATCGCCACGCGCCGGCTGCCCCAGCCGGGCCCGACGGCGTGGGGCCGCACGTACTGGCCCGGCTAGGCAGGCTCTAGAGCAGTTTCGCGAGAGCTTCGGCCATCACCGCGTACCCCGCGTCGTTGGGGTGCAGGTGGTCGCCGAAGTCGTACGCCGGGTGCAGCCGGTCCGGGTCTGCCGGGTCGGCCAGTACGCGGTTCAGGTCCACCGCCGCGTCCCATTCGCCGGCGCCGCGGATCCACTCGTTCACCTCGTGGCTCACCTTCGCCGCGTGCTCGCCCCAGTGGTCGGAGCCGCCGAAGGGGAGGAGGGTGGACCCGATCACCCGTAGACCCCGGGCACGCGCCTGCCGTATCAACTTACGGTAGCCGTCGATGAGTTCACCGGCCTCCACGACCGGCGCAGGCTTGTAGGTGGGCTGTTCACCGGTCTCGCTGAAGCCGATGTCGTTGAGCCCCTGGAGCACGACGAGTGTGCCCACGCCCTGGTGGTCGAGGACGTCGCGGCCGAGTCGGTGGATGCCCTTCTCGCCGTACCAGGCCGAGTCGTTGAGCAGCAGGTTCCCACCGATGCCCGCGTTGAGGACGGGTCGTCCGGTGCGTTCGGCGAGCAGGTCCGACCAGCGGTGGTTCGCGCCGGGGGTCGAGCCGAAGCCGTCCGTGATGGAGTCCCCGAAGAGCGCGACGGCGTCCCTGCGGCCCGCGTCGACCTCGACGGCCGAGAGGAAGTACCAGGACTCGGACGACGCGTCGAAGGCCTCGCCCCCGATGTCCGCCAGGCGGTCACCCGGGGCCCGGTGGCTGGTCGCGAAGGCCTGTGCGTGGAAGGTCGCGGGGCCGGTGACGGCGTCGAGGTGGAGGGTGACGGTCACCGACTCCAGGGATTCCAGGGCGAGTTCGGCCGGGTCGCTGACGGCGAGGCCGCGCGCGGGGATCTCGGCCGAGGCGTCCCCGCCGAAGGTGAGCCGCCGCACCGAGCCGGGCTCGATCGCTGCTCCTTCGCCGGCACGGGCCACGGTGGCGCCCGCGATCCGCAGTGGCGAGGTGCCGTACGCGTTGGACAGCCGGATACGGACCCGGCCGCCGCCCGCGGTGAGGCGTACGACCTGGCGCAGCGACTGGCGCCAGAAGCCCTCCTGCGACCAGTTGGGGGTGAAGCCCTCGGCGGGGAGCTGGGGCGATGCGGTCCAGGCGGTGGTGAACACGGCAGCTTGCCTCCATTAAAGGGACCAGAGTTCCTTTAGTAACGCTCACGACGGTAACAGGAGGCGGCGCACTAAAGAAACCCCAGACCCGTTTACGCGAGAGGTGGGCAAGTTGAGTACGCGTACTCAGGCGCCCGGCCCCTCGCCGTCGCACGATCGAAGACATGCTGTGGTCCGACCCCGAGAACGAGCCCCCCAAGGAACTCCGCGACACTCAGGACATGTTGCGGCGCCTTGGTGTTCTCGTGGCGCTGGCCATGGTGCTCGCGATGGTCGTCCTCGGCGTGATGTGAGCACCCTCCACATGACACGGAGGGCGATCATCGCGGCGGCGCCGATACCCTGATCGCATGACTGATCAGCCGCGTCGCCGTCTCGTGCTCGCCTCGCAGTCCCCTGCCCGGCTCAACCTGCTGCGGCAGGCCGGACTCGCCCCCGAGGTGATCGTGAGCGGGGTCGACGAGGAAGCCGTCAGCGCACCGACCCCCGCCGAACTCGCCCTGGCGCTGGCCGAGGCGAAGGCCTCCGTGGTGGCGGCGAAGCCCGAGGTCCAGGGCGCCCTGGTGGTCGGCTGCGACTCGGTCCTCGACCTGGACGGCGAGGCCTACGGCAAGCCCGCCGACGCCGAGGAGGCCACCGCCCGCTGGAAGTCGATGCGCGGCCGCGCCGGGACACTCCAGACGGGCCACTGCGTCTACGACACGGCGGCCAAGCGCTACGCCTCGGCGACCGCGTCCACCGTGGTCCACTTCGGCGACCCGAGCGACGCCGAGATCGCCGCGTACGTCGCCTCGGGCGAACCCCTCTACGTGGCCGGGGCGTTCACCCTCGACGGCCGCTCGGCCCCGTTCATCGACGGCATCGACGGCGACCACGGCAACGTGATCGGGATCTCGCTGCCACTGGTGCGCCGCCTGCTGGCCGAACTGGGCGTCGGCATCACGGAGTTGTGGACGCCGCGGGAGAAGTGACCGGGAGCGGGATCAGGAGGGCGAGGGGGCCGGAGGGGCCACGACCGGCGCGCCTCCGTTGTCTCCGTTCCCGCCCTTCTCGGGCGCGGCGTCGACCGGGCCCGCCGGGCGGCCGAACGCCAGAAGCGTGAACACGATCAGCGCGAGCCCCACCATCAGGAAGGCGAACGCGCCCCAGCCGACCAGGCCCACCGTGAGCGCGCCCAGCAGACCGTGCACCACCGCGGCGCTGATGAGGAGGATCCGGCCGAAGAGGCCCGGGGCCCGGTCGCGCACGGCGGCCAGCAGGGCGGTGAGGCCGCACAGCGCGAAGTAGGCGCCGAAGACCAGGCCCCCGACCTTCGAGGAGATGGACATCATGTCCGGGTCGAGCCCCGCCAGGGACATGTCCTGGTTGTCGACGACAGTGCCGAGCAACCAGTTCAGCAGCGCGATGCCGATCGCCTCCACGAAGAGCACGATCGCCGCCACCCACGCAACCGGTCTGCGCACCACCGGTCCCCACCCGCTTCCGTGTGCTGTTACCACAAGTACGTTCGAGTACATCCTGAACGCTACTAACGGGTAAACCTCGGGACAAGGGTTCTGCCGAGGGCAAAGAATCATTGGGCCATTCGTAGGGACTCGACAAAGAAACCCTGTGGCACGCAGCACTGACTCACAGAGACCTCGACCACACAGGAGGGCTAGGGTTCAGGGCAGGGATCCCGTGTGCCGTGGCGCGACAAGGGATTTCACGGGTCGAGCGCGCCTCGAATCACACTCCGTGTGGGCAAGCTCACCATTGGGGACGGGTCGAAAGCTCGTGTCGGCAGTCCCTAAACTCGGCTTGTTTCAAGGAGGGAGCCATCGTGCGCAAGGTGCTCATCGCCAACCGTGGCGAAATCGCTGTCCGCGTGGCCCGGGCGTGCCGGGATGCCGGTATCGCGAGTGTTGCCGTCTACGCGGAACCGGACCGGGACGCTCTGCATGTCCGTGCGGCGGACGAGGCGTTCGCGTTGGGCGGTGACACCCCGGCCACCAGTTACCTGGACATCGCCAAGGTGCTCCAGGCCGCCAAGGATTCGGGGGCGGACGCCATCCACCCCGGTTACGGCTTCCTTTCCGAGAACGCGGACTTCGCCCAAGCAGTGCTGGACGCGGGCCTGGTGTGGATCGGACCGCCGCCGCAGGCCATCCGCGATCTGGGTGACAAGGTCGCCGCCCGGCACATCGCCCAGCGGGCCGGCGCCCCGCTGGTGGCCGGTACACCCGACCCGGTGTCCGGTGCCGACGAGGTCGTCGCGTTCGCGCAGGAGCACGGGCTGCCGATCGCGATCAAGGCCGCCTTCGGCGGCGGCGGGCGCGGCCTGAAGGTCGCCCGCACGCTCGAAGAAGTACCCGAGCTGTACGACTCCGCGGTCCGTGAGGCGGTCGCCGCCTTCGGGCGCGGTGAGTGCTTCGTGGAGCGCTATCTCGACAAGCCCCGGCACGTGGAAACGCAGTGCCTGGCCGACTCCCACGGCAACGTGGTCGTGGTCTCCACCCGGGACTGCTCGCTGCAGCGCCGGCACCAGAAGCTGGTCGAGGAGGCCCCGGCCCCCTTCCTCTCCGACGCCCAGGTCGAGGAGCTGTACTCCTCCTCCAAGGCGATCCTGCGCGAGGCCGGCTATGTCGGTGCGGGCACGGTGGAGTTCCTGGTCGGCACCGACGGCACGATCTCCTTCCTGGAGGTCAACACCCGCCTCCAGGTGGAGCACCCGGTGACCGAGGAGGTCGCGGGCATCGACCTGGTGCGCGAGATGTTCCGCATCGCCGACGGCGAGGAACTCGGCTACGGCGACCCCGAACTGCGTGGGCACTCCTTCGAGTTCCGCATCAACGGCGAGGACCCGGGGCGCGGTTTCCTGCCCGCCCCCGGCACCGTGACCGTGTTCGACGCGCCGTCGGGGCCGGGCGTCCGGCTGGACGCGGGCGTCGAGTCGGGCAGCGTCATCGGCCCGGCCTGGGACTCGCTCCTGGCCAAGCTGATCGTCACCGGCGCCACCCGCGAGCAGGCCCTGCAGCGGGCCGCCCGCGCGCTGGCGGAGTTCAACGTGGAGGGCATGGCCACCGCCATCCCCTTCCACCGCGCGGTCGTCGTCGACCCCGCCTTCGCTCCCGAACTCACCGGTTCCGCCGACCCGTTCACGGTGCACACCCGGTGGATCGAGACCGAGTTCGTCAACGAGATCCCGGCCTTCGCTGCTCCGGCGGACACCGAGGCCGAGGACGAGGCGGACCGCGAGACGATCGTCGTCGAGGTCGGCGGCAAGCGGCTCGAGGTCTCGCTGCCCTACTCGCTGGGCATGTCGCTGGCCCGCACGGGTCTGGCGGCAGGTGCCAAGCCCAAGCGGCGGGCGGCGAAGAAGTCCGGGCCTGTGGCCTCGGGCGACACCCTCGCCTCCCCGATGCAGGGCACCATCGTCAAGGTCGCCGTCGAGGAGGGCCAGGAGGTCAAGGAAGGCGACCTGGTCGTCGTCCTGGAGGCCATGAAGATGGAACAGCCTCTCAACGCCCACCGCTCCGGCACCATCAAGGGCCTCAGCGCCGAGGTCGGCGCCTCGCTGACCTCCGGCGCCGCGATCTGCGAGATCAAGGACTGACGGCCCGCACGGCCCACCCGTAGGAGACGGTCGTACGACATCCCGAAGCGCCTGTCGGACTGGAGCAGTCAGTCCGCCGGGCGCTTCGGCTTTCCCCGTCCGCCGGAGCTCAGCTTTTCAGTCGCGCCCCGCCGGAGTCGGTCAGCGGCGGCGCAGGTCCGCCACCCTCGCGCGCTCCCCGGGGGACTGCTCGCCCAGAACCGTGGCCGAGCGCAACTGGGGTGCCGAGCCGGGGACTTGGCCGCGGCGCGGGCCCGGGAGCGGCATGTCCCGGCGTGGCGGACGCCCCGCCGGGACGGGATCGCCTCCAGCGCCGCCGCCCGCGGATGACCCGGCCACCGTGATCTGTACGCCCTGGTCGGCCAGGGCCTGCAGTTCGGTGAGGGCACGGTCGTCGTGGGCGGGGGGCTCGTCGGTGACCAGGCGGGTGATCAGGTCGGTCGGGACCGTCTGAAACATCGTGTCCGTACCGAGCTTGGTGTGGTCGGCGAGGACGACGACCTCCGCGGCGGCCTGGACGAGCGCGCGGTCGACCGAGGCCGACAGCATGTTGGACGTGGACAAGCCGCGCTCGGCGGTCAGCCCGCTTCCGGAGATGAAGGCCCGGGAGACCCGCAGCCCCTGGAGGGACTGCTCGGCCCCTGAACCGACCAGGGCGTAGTTGGAACCGCGCAGGGTGCCGCCGGTCATCACGACTTCCACCCGGTTGGCATGGGCCAACGCCTGGGCCACCAGGAGGGAGTTGGTGACGACGGTCAGCCCGGGTACCCGCGCGAGCCGACGGGCCAGCTCCTGCGTGGTGGTCCCCGCGCCCACCACGATGGCCTCGCCCTCTTCGACGAGACCCGCGGCGAGATCGGCGATGGCCGTCTTCTCGGCGGTCGCGAGATGCGATTTCTGCGGAAAGCCGGATTCTCGCGTGAACCCGCCCGGCAATACCGCACCGCCATGCCGGCGGTCGAGGAGTCCTTCTGCCTCCAGTGCGCGCACGTCCCGCCGTACGGTCACTTCGGAGGTCTGGACGACGCGGGCGAGCTCACGGAGCGACACGGCCCCATTCGCTCGCACCATTTCGAGGATCAATTGGCGACGTTCTGCAGCGAACACGAAACTGACAGTAACCCCAACGACCGTCTGCTTTCAGCAGTTTGCGCCGAATAACAGAAGTTGTTCGCATGGCAGCGCATGAAGTGGTATACGCGCCTACTCATGCCGCCTATGCCGTACGAATGGGCGACAACTCCCCGTGACCAGCGGAGAGTCGCCCGTGGGGCTCAGTTGCCGCTCTCGGTCTTCCTCGTGTGCAACTGCCGTGCCACCTCTGCGATCGAGCCCGACAGGGACGGATACACGGTGAACGCGTTCGCGATCTGTTCGACCGTCAGATTGTTGTCGACCGCGATCGAGATGGGGTGGATCAGTTCCGAGGCGCGCGGTGACACGACCACACCGCCCACCACGATCCCGGTACCCGGGCGGCAGAAGAGCTTCACGAAGCCGTCCCTGATGCCCTGCATCTTGGCGCGCGGGTTGCGCAGGAGCGGCAACTTGACCATCCGGGCGTCGATCTTGCCCGCGTCCACGTCGGCCTGGGTGTACCCGACGGTGGCGATCTCCGGGTCGGTGAAGACGTTCGAGGAGACGGTCTTCAGGTTCAGCGGGGCCACCGCATCGCCCAGGAAGTGGTACATGGCGATGCGGCCCTGCATGGCGGCGACCGACGCGAGGGCGAAGACGCCGGTCACGTCACCTGCGGCGTACACACCGGGAGCCGTGGTCCGCGAGACCTTGTCGGTCCAGATGTGCCCGGACTCCCTGACCTTGACGCCGGCCTCCTCCAGGCCCATCCCGCTGCTGTTCGGGATGGCGCCGACGGCCATCAGGCAGTGCGAGCCGCTGATGACCCGGCCGTCGGAGAGGGTGACCTCGACCCGGTCGCCGACCCGCTTGGCGGACTCGGCGCGGGAGCGGGCCATGACGTTCATGCCGCGGCGGCGGAAGACGTCCTCCAGGACGCCTGCGGCGTCCGGGTCCTCGCCGGGCAGCACCCGGTCGCGGCTGGATACGAGCGTGACGCGCGAGCCGAGTGCCTGGTAGGCGCCGGCGAACTCGGCGCCGGTGACACCGGAACCGACCACGATGAGCTCGTCCGGGAGTTCGTCGAGGTCGTACACCTGGGTCCAGTTCAGGATCCGCTCGCCGTCGGGCTGCGCGTCGGGCAGCTCGCGCGGGTGCCCGCCGGTCGCGATCAGCACGGCGTCGGCCGTCAGTGTCTCCTCGGTGCCGTCGGCGGACCGCACGATCACCTTGCGGGAGCCGTCCAGGGCCTGCATGCCCTCGAGGCGGGCGCGTCCGCGCAGCACACGGGCGCCGGCGCGGGTCACGGAGGCGGTGATGTCGTGCGACTGGGCGAGCGCGAGGCGCTTCACTCGGCGGTTGACCTTGCCGAGGTCGACGCCCACCACCCGCGCGGGCGCGTCGATGTGTGGAGTGTCGTCGGCGACGATGATGCCGAGTTCCTCGTACGACGAATCGAAGGTGGTCATCACCTCGGCCGTCGCGATAAGGGTCTTCGACGGCACGCAGTCGGTGAGCACCGACGCCCCGCCCAGACCGTCGCAGTCGACGACGGTCACCTCCGCGCCGAGCTGGGCGGCCACGAGGGCCGCCTCGTATCCGCCGGGTCCGCCACCGATGATCACGATCCGAGTCACGTACTCCATTGTCCCGCACGCTTCAAGGTGCTTCCGCCCTGGGGGGCGCCATAGGGGTATTCGAGCTGCTTCTGTTACGCGAGAGACGCACGTTTCACTGCCGTACCCTCGACCCCATGTCGCTCTACGCCGCGTACGCCGGCAATCTCGACCCGCGGCTCATGACGCGCCGCGCACCGCACTCGCCGCTGCGCGCCACCGGCTGGCTGAACGACTGGCGGCTGACGTTCGGGGGCGAGCACATGGGCTGGGAAGGCGCGCTGGCGACCATCGTCGAGGCACCGCGGTCCCAGGTCTTCGTGACGCTGTACGACATCGCGCCCCTGGACGAGGACTCCATGGACCGGTGGGAGGGTGTCGGGCTCGACATCTACCGCCGGATGCGGGTGCGGGTGCACACGCTGGAGGGCGAGGAAGCCGCGTGGGTGTACGTACTCAACGGGTACGAGGGGGGACTCCCGTCGGCGCGGTACCTGGGGGAGCTCGCCGACGCCGCCGAATCGGCCGGGGCGCCGCACGACTATGTGATGGAGCTGCGCAAGCGGCCCTGCTGAGGGAGGGCACCTCACTTCCGTCCCTTTCTGCACCATTTGCCCACCCCATTGTGGGAAACGCGCCTCCTCCGCTTGTTGGAAACGACAAGACAACGATCGCAAGACCGTGAGCTCTGTCATCTACGCGCGTAGGCCTGGACCAGCTACCCTCATGCGCGTGAACGCATCTCTTCTTCCGGACGACATCCAGGGCGACCCCCATGCGGCCGCCGACGCCGCCGCCACGCGACTGCGTGAGCTCACGGGCGCCGAGACCCACGACGTCGCCCTCGTGATGGGCTCCGGCTGGGCGCCGGCCGTGGACGCGCTCGGCTCACCCGAGGCCGAGTTCCCGGTCACCGAGCTGCCCGGGTTCCCCCCGCCGGCGGTCGAGGGCCACGGCGGGGCGGTCCGCTCGTACAAGATCGGCGACAAGCGCGCCCTGGTCTTCCTGGGCCGCACCCACTACTACGAAGGCCTCGGTGTCGCCGCCGTCGCGCACGGTGTCCGTACCGCCGTCGCCGCCGGCTGCAAGACCATCGTGCTCACCAACGGCTGCGGCGGGCTGCGTGAGGGCATGCGCCCCGGGCAGCCGGTCCTGATCAGCGACCACATCAACCTCACGGCCACCTCGCCGATCATCGGCGCGAACTTCGTGGACCTCACCGATCTGTACTCGCCGCGGCTGCGCGCCCTGTGCAAGGAGATCGACGCGAGCCTGGAGGAGGGCGTGTACGCGCAGTTCCCCGGGCCGCACTACGAGACGCCTGCGGAGATCCGGATGGCTCGGGTCATCGGAGCCGATCTGGTGGGCATGTCGACCACCCTTGAGGCCATCGCCGCCCGCGAGGCCGGCGCGGAGGTGCTCGGCATCTCCCTGGTCACCAACCTCGCCGCCGGTATGACGGGCGAGCCGCTGAACCACGAGGAGGTCCTCCAGGCGGGCCGCGACTCGGCCACCCGCATGGGCGAGCTCCTCACCCAGGTGCTGGATCGGCTGTAGTTTTTTCGCCCCCTCCGCCCCTACCCGTCCCGTTCCTGGGGGCTGCCGCCCCCAGACCCCCGCTGTCGGCCTGAACGGCCTCGTCCTCAAACGCCGGACGGGCTGAACCGGGCGTAGCCCGGAAGTACGGGACGGGTAGGGGCGGAGGGGGCGAGAAAACCCCTGGGCACACAGCAACGTACGACCGAACAGAGAGGCGCACCGGACGTGCAGGACGAACTCATCGCTCGGGCCAAGGCGTGGCTGGCCGAGGACCCCGACGTGGAGACCCGTGAGGAGCTCGCCAAGCTCATCGACGCCGGCGACACGGCGGAGCTCACCGCACGGTTCAGCGGCACCCTCCAGTTCGGCACCGCAGGCCTGCGGGGCGAACTCGGCGCGGGCCCGATGCGGATGAACCGCGCCGTGGTCATCCGCGCGGCCGCGGGCCTCGCCGCGTACCTCAAGGGCAAGGGCGAGACGGACGGCCTGGTGGTGATCGGCTACGACGCCCGCCACAAGTCCGCGGACTTCGCACGGGACACGGCCGCCGTCATGACCGGCGCCGGCCTCCGTGCCGCCGTACTCCCGTACCCCCTCCCGACCCCCGTCCTCGCGTACGCCATAAGGCACCTCGGCGCGGTGGCGGGCGTGGAGGTCACCGCCAGCCACAACCCGCCCCGGGACAACGGCTACAAGGTGTACCTCGGGGACGGTTCGCAGATCGTGCCGCCCGCGGACGCGGAGATCGCCGCCGAGATCGACGCGGTCCGCGCACTCGCCGACGTCCCCCGCCCGGACAGCGGCTGGGAGACCCTCGACGAGGGCGTCCTGGACGCGTATCTGGCCCGCACGGACGCCGTACTCGCCGAGGGTTCCCCGCGTACGGCCCGGACCGTCTACACCGCGATGCACGGCGTCGGCAAGGACACCCTCCTCGCGGCGTTCGCGCGGGCCGGCTTCCCGGAGCCCGTGCTCGTCGCCGAGCAGGCGGAGCCGGACCCCGACTTCCCGACGGTCGCGTTCCCGAACCCGGAAGAGCCCGGCGCGATGGACCTCGCCTTCGCGAAGGCCCACGAGACCCAGCCGGATCTGATCATCGCGAACGACCCGGACGCGGACCGCTGCGCCGTGGCCGTCAAGGACGGTGCCGGCTGGCGGATGCTGCGCGGCGACGAGGTCGGCGCGCTGCTCGCCCAGCACCTGGTGAAGCGCGGCGCGCGGGGCACGTTCGCCGAGTCGATCGTCTCCTCCTCGCTGCTCGGGCGAATCGCCGAGAAGGCGGGTCTGCCGTACGAGGAGACCCTCACCGGCTTCAAGTGGATCGCCCGGGTCGAGGGGCTGCGGTACGGGTACGAGGAGGCGCTCGGCTACTGCGTCGACCCCGACGGCGTACGCGACAAGGACGGCATCACGGCGGCTCTGCTGATCACGGAACTCGCCTCGGAGCTCAAGTCCCGCAACCGCACCCTCCTCGACCTCCTCGACGACATCGCCGTCGAGTACGGCCTGCACGCCACCGACCAGCTCTCGGTCCGCGTCGAGGACCTCTCCCTGATCGCGAACGCCATGCGGCGCCTGCGCGAGCAGCCGCCCACCCGGCTCGCGGGCCTGGCGATCACGAAGGCCGAGGACCTGACGAAGGGGACCGACAGGCTCCCCCCGACGGACGGGCTGCGCTACACGCTGGAGGGCGCGCGCGTCATCGTCCGGCCCAGCGGGACCGAGCCGAAGCTGAAGTGCTACCTCGAGGTCGTCGTGCCCGTCGCCTCGCACGAGGGGCTCGACGCGGCGCGGACGAAGGCGGCGGAGTCGCTGGCCGCCATCAAGCGGGACCTCTCGGCCGCCGCCGGCATCTGACCCGTACCCGCACGCGTACTCGTACCCGATGGGGTGGACCGGCCGTCCCCGGCCACCCCATCGGGTGATTTCCGCGGGACAGCTGACGCACCTCCACACCCGGCCGCCCTCTCCGGGAAACGGTGAACCGGTACCGCCCGCCGAGTACTGGAGCCGCCGCCGTGTCCTCGACCGTCCCCGACACCGCCCCCGGCAGACACGTTCCGAGCACCCGGCCACGACCCCCGTCCGCCGCGCCGGCCTCCCCCGGTGTCCTGCGCCGGGCCGCGCCCGCACTCCTCGCCTATGTCGCCGTACGGGCCGTGGGACTGCTGGTCCTCGCCGGCTGGGCGCACCGGCAGGGACACGGAGTCTGGCCGGTCCTGGCGACGCAGTGGGACGCCGACTGGTATCTGGGGATCGCCGGCCACGGGTACGCGCGGGAGCTGGGCACGGCGTTCGACGCGAACAATCTCGCGTTCTTCCCGCTCTACCCCGTCCTCGTCAGGGCGGTCGCGGCGCTCACGCCCGGCAGCCCGGCAGGCGCCGGCCTCGGGATCGCCGTCGTCGCCTCCCTAGTCGCCGCTTGGGGAGTCTTCGCGGTCGGTGACCGGTTGCACGGTCAGCGGGTCGGCGTCCTGCTCACCGTCCTGTGGGCCGCGCTGCCGGTCGGGCTCGTGCAGTGGATGGGCTACACCGAGTCCCTGTTCACGGCTTTCGCCGCCTGGTCGTTGTACGCGGTGCTCAGCGGCCGCTGGCTGTGGGCGGGGGCGCTGGCCGCGCTCGCGGGGCTGACCCGGCCGACCGGTGTCGCCGTCGCGGCCGCGGTGACCGTCACGGCCCTGCTCTCCCTGCGCCGCCGCTTCGACGCCCGCGTCCTCGCGGCCGCCGTCCTCGCTCCGCTCGGGTGGCTCGCGTACGTCGGCTGGGTGGGCCTGCGGCTCGGCCGCTGGGACGGCTACTTCGCCGTACAGCGGCTGTGGCACAACGAGTTCGACGGCGGCCTGGCGACGCTGCGGCGGATGCGCGAGTACCTGATGTACGACTCGACCCCCGAGCTGTTCCTGCTGATGGTGACCGCCACGCTGATCGCCTCGGTGCTGCTGTTCGCGCTGTCGGCGTGGGACCGGCAACCGCTGCCGCTGCTGTTGTTCACAGGACTGCTGCTGGTGATCGTGCTGGGCAGCGGCGGCGTCTACTTCCCCCGCGCCCGCTTCCTGCTGCCGGCCTTCCCGCTGCTGCTCCCCGCCGCGCTGCACCTGGCCCGCGCCTCCCTCCGCTTCCGCGTGCTCGCGCTGGCGGCGGCGGTCCTCGGGGCGGCGTACTTCGGTGCCTATATGGCTCTCGTGTGGCCGAGCGCCCCCTGATTCACGGGGAGTTGGGCTGTCGCATGCTCCTCGGCTGCCTGCTCCGCTCCCGTGCGTCCCACGCTGGAAGGGAGTGCGGATGCGGTCCTCCCCCCCTTTGGACGCATCCGCCCACCGGGTGTCCCGCGCCCCCTTTCACCAGAAATGCGGGACGCCAGGCAAGGGCCGGACACGGGGTTCGGAGCGCCCCCCAGGCAACTGAACCCCGTGTCGGTTCGCCCGCGTAGCGCGCGGTCAGCCCGTGGGTGTGCCGGTCGGGGTGGGCTCGGGGGTCTCCGTGGGTGTGAGGGTCGCCGATTCGCTCGGGCTCGCAGGGGTTTCGGTCGACGGCTCGGCGGCCGGGGCGGTCCCCGAAGGCGAAGGTACGGGGTCGGCGCCGCTGTCGGGGGAGGGGGATGTGGAGGTCTCGGTGGGGGTCGGGACGGGGGGTTCGGTTTCGGCCGGGGGTTCGCTGGGGGTCGAGGTCGGGGTGGGGCTCGTACTCGCGGACGGGGACGGGGACGGGGACGCCGGCCGGGTGGGTGTGGCGGGCGCGGGCGCGGGGCTGCCGTCGGGGGCGTCGTCGCCGCCTCCCGCCTCGCGCACCGGCTCCGTGGCCGGGGTGTCGCTGCCCGCCCCCGGGCTGTGTGGGGCGACCGCCGTGCCGTCGGGGACGGTGTGCACTCCGCGGAGGTAGAACTCCATCCAGCCGAGGACGAGGTTGAGGTAGTCGCGCGAGTAGTTGTAGCTGAGGATCGCCCGCTCCAGGCCCGCCGCGGTGCCCAGGTCGCGCTCTCCGGCGCACAGGTAGTGGCCTGCGGCCAGGGCGGCGTCGTGGATGTTGTTGGGGTTCGAGATGCCGTCACCGTTGCCGTCCGCGCCCCAGGTCTTCCAGGTGGTCGGCAGGAACTGCATGGGGCCCACGGCCCGGTCGTACACCGCGTCGCCGTCCCAGGTGCCGCCCTCGCTGTCGAGGATCAGCGCGAAGCCGTTGCCGTCGAGGGCGGGTCCGGTGATCCGGGTGAGGGTGTCGCCGTTGGCGGCGACGGCGCCGCCGCTTGCGTGCCCCGACTCGACCTTGCCGATCGCGGCGAGCAGCTCCCACGGCAGGGCGCAGCCCGGGTCGGTGCGCCCGACGGCTGCCGCGGCCCGCTGGTAGGCGGCGAACACGCTCGCCGGCAGACCGGCCTCGGCCGTGGCCCGCTGTACCGAGGGCTTCGCAGCCTCCTCGCCCCACAGCCTCTCGGCGCCCGACACGCCGTCCAGGGGCGGCAGTTCGACGTGGTAGGAGTCGTCGCCCTGTGAGGGAACGTCCGGCAGCGGGGCGTCGGGCGCCACGAATCCCCCGGGGACGCGCACGCCGTCGCCCTCCGGGGCCCGGGCGGCACCGACGGTCCCCGGCGCCTGGGAACCGGCGGTGAGCAGAGCCGCGGCAACCGTGGCGAAGGTGGCGACGGCAGCACCGCGCAGGCCACGCCGGGTGCGCAGTCCTGCGCTCACGCGGCGGAAGGGTCTGGTGAGCGGACGGGGCATGAGGAGACTCCTGCCGGTCGGGACTTCGGTGGCACACGGGGCCTGAGTTGTCTGTTCCGGTTACCGCGCCAGACGCTAGGCAGCGGGCGGCCGCGGCGGGGCGCCTGGCCGACTCCTAGGGGCTAAGGGGAGATGAACTTGCCGGGGTGCGCGGCGAGTTGGGCGGGCTCCGCGATGGTCACCCCCCTTATCCGAAGCGGCCGTTCACGTAGTCCGTGGTGCGCGGGTCCTGCGGGTTGTTGAACATCGCATCCGTGGTGCCGTGTTCGACGATGAGGCCGGGGGTGCCCTGCTCGGCGAGGAAGAAGGCGCACTGGTCGGAGACGCGGGCCGCCTGCTGCATGTTGTGGGTGACGATCACGATGGTGACCTCTTCGGACAGTTCGTGGATGGTCTCCTCGATGCGTCGCGTCGACGTCGGGTCAAGGGCCGAGCACGGCTCGTCCATGAGCAGGACCCGCGGTCGTACGGCCAGCGAGCGCGCGATGCACAGGCGCTGCTGCTGGCCGCCGGAGAGCGCGCCGCCGGGCTGCCGGAGACGGTCGCGGACCTCCTTCCACAGGCCCGCTTTGGTCAGGCATTCCTCGACGAGCGCGTCCTTGCCGTCGCGGTCGGCCTTGATGCCGCCCAGCTTCAGGCCGGCGGTGACGTTGTCGTAGATCGACATCGCGGGGAAGGGGTTGGGCTTCTGGAAGACCATGCCGATCTGGCGGCGGGCGTGGGTGATGCGGCGTCCGCGGTCGTAGATGTCCTCGCCGTCGAGCAGCACCCGGCCCGCGAGGGAGGCGGAGCCGACCAGCTCGTGCATGCGGTTGAGGATCCGCAGGAACGTGGACTTGCCGCAGCCGGACGGGCCGATGAGCGCGGTGACCTTGCGGGCCGGCATGGTGAGCGAGACGCGCTCCAGGACCTTGTGGTCGCCGAACCAGGCCGAGATGGCGTCGGCCTCGAGGGTGGCCGGATCACTCGGCCCGGTGGCGGCGCCGGGCTTACCCGGCTTGATGGCCGTCATCCTCCTCGTCGGGTCGAGGATCTCGTCGACGAGTATCTCGGTCGTGTCGGTCGTGTCAGTGGTGTCGGACATGATGGGCTGAACTCCTCGTCGGTCAGAGCAGGTTGGGCAGCAGGCGGGCGGCGGCACCGGAGACGGCGAGACCGAGGGCGGCCAGTACGGGTACGCCGACGATCCAGGTCTGCCAGCGGCCCCACGCCCGGTGGGCGGCCATGGTGAGCAGGGCGGCGAGAAGCAGCGCCTGTGACCACAGGAAGACGGAGAGCCAGGCGGCGCTCTCGCTGCCCAGGGCCTGTTCGGACTCGTCGATCCAGCCCGTGGCCAGCGGGCGCGGCGGGCTGGGCTGCACGTCGCTCGTCAGGGTCGCGTCGACGCGGATCAGGCCGGACGGGGTGTAGGGCCCGCCGTCGGCGGTGATGAGCGTGAGCCGGCCCTCGCCCTCCTTGAGGGCGGGCGGCAGCGGGTCGCCCTCGCGGCGGACGGCCAAGACTTCGTAGGTGGCGGTGCCCTGACCGGTCGTCACCCGGATCTCGGTGCCCGGGGGCAGCTGGTGCAGGTCGTTGAACGGGCTGCCGTACCCCCACTGGCGGCCCATGATCACGCTGGTGCCGGCCTGTCCCGGCAGCGGGGTGTCCCGGCGGTGGCCGGGGCCCGACATCAGCACGCCGGAGGTGGTGCTCTCCCCGACGACCTCCTTCAGGCCCAGCGCCGGGATGCGCAGCAGCGCGACGGGAGCGCCCGGCTCAAGGAGCTTGCCGTCGTACGTCTGCTGGCCCACCGGGGCGATACCGAGGGCGAGTTGACGGCGCAGCTCGTCGTACGCCGTCTGCTGGTCGCGGCTGTGCTGGAGGTGGCCCACGATCGTGAGGTTGGCGGCGAAGCCGAGCAGCAGGGCGGCGAGCAGGCACAGCGCGGCCCCGGCGAACGCGATGCCGACGCGCTCCGCCCGGGGCGGCCGGGAGGCGGGCCCGGGCTCTGGTGAAGGCGCCGACGCCGGCGGTGCCACGGCCGGCGGGGGCGGGGACAGCACGGTCACGGGGAGCGCTCCTGTGGAGAGGTGTGGAGTGGAGAAATGGAGGCGCGGGCGGCGGGGCTGGGGACCCGCCGCCCGTACTCCGCGGGCCGTTACGGGCGCGGGTCGCCGAAGTTCAGCAGCCCGTTGCGGCGGCCGAACCGTACGAAGACGAAGCCGGCCGTGACGAGGACGACGGCGCCGATGCCGGAGAACAGTGCGATCTGGCTACCGGTGGAGGCGAGGCCGCCGGTCGGCGAGGTGCCGCCGGTGGTGGAGTCTCCGCCGGTCGTGCTGCCGCCGTCGGTGGTGCCGGACGTGGTGCCGCCGTCAGTGGTGCCGGACGTGTCGCCCGTCGGGTCGGCGGTCGGGTCATCGGTCGGGTCGTCCGTCGGGTCGTCGCTGGGGTCGCCCGAAGGGTCGTCGCTCGGCGACGGGGACTCGGAGGACGGTTCGGCCACGGTGAACGACACCGCGTTGACCGTCGCGCCGTTCAGATACGTGCAGGACGGCGTCCAGGTCCACGAGGCGGTGCCGGCGACCATGTCCTCCGGAACGGTGAGGGAGTTCCAGGTCACCACTCCGTCGGCGTCTGCGGTGGCGCTGGGGAACGAGTCCTCGCGGTTGACCAGGGACATCGAGTGAGCAGCGCCCGCCTCGCAGCCCCGGACGATGACCTTCACCTTCTGACCGCGCTCCAGTTCCGGTCCGGGAGTTCCGGTCAGTCGCTTACCGTCCTCGTCCTGGATCTCGACTGCCGGCTCGGACACGGTCACCCGCACTGGCTCGGATTCGGAGGAGCCCCACTCGGCGGCGTTCGCCGGAGTGAACCGGGCGACGAGGTCGTGGTAGCCCTTCGCAAGCGTCGACGTCGTCAACTCGGCCTTCCCGTTGGCGACGGTGACCGGGCCCGTGCCCAGCGTTGTCGCGCCGTCCAGGAAGGTCACGGTGCCGGTGGCCTCCGACGGCGTGACCGTCGCGGTGAGCTTCACGTCCTTGCCGGGCTCGGGCTCATTGAGGCTGGTCGTCAACGCGACCGTGGTGGTCTCCGCGCCCTCTCCGACCACCCAGTTGTCGCCGGTGACGGTGATCTTCTGGGACCAGTGGTCGCTCGGCAGCCCGTACTGGTCGGGGGGCTGGAGGGCGAACTGGTCCACGCACTGCAGGCGCAGCTCGTACGTCCCGTCGCCCGTGATCTGGTCGGACAGGCCGCGTACCTCCATCCCCGGGTTGTCCGCCGCGGCCAGCGAAACCGTCGAGGTCGCTTCGGTGTAGGGCGCGCTGTTGGTGATCCCCCACAGCGCGACCCCCGCGGGGGAACCCTCCTTGACCACGTAGAGGTTGAGGACGCTGTTGAAGTTGAGGGGGTCGAGGGTGATGTCCGGGCAGGCACCGGGGATCTCTATGGAGCCGGCGATGGGCTGCGGATCGCTCAACTTGCCACTGCTGGGCGTCATGGTGAACGTCCCGACGTCCGCCGCCCGGGCAGGCTGGGACTGGGCGGCCACCAGGGCCACCACGCCCATGGCCAGCACGGCACAGGCCGCCATGATGGCGGCCACTCTTCGGAATGGGTGAAGCACTCTCATTGCGGTTGCCCCCGGGGGACGGTAGTCGGACGGATCGATGGACAGCGCGGGTGGCCGGGCACCTGGGAGGTGCCCGGCCGTCACGCGGAGGTCAAATGGCGGTCAACGGTTACGAGTTGCCCTTGAAGCTGGTCGCGTCACCGCAGTTGGTGGCCGCGTTGCCGTCCGCGGCGAGGTCGCCGAAGCCGTAGTTCTTGATGACGTCGATGCTCGCGGCCGAGCAGACGTCCGAGCCGGAGCCGACGAAGGCCTCCGCGATCGCCGCGTCGGTGAGCCGGCCGGTCGAGACGACGTTGTAGACCTCACGGGCCGCCGGGAAGGTGGCGTTGAGGGCGGTGGCGGTGCCCGTGCCGGTGGTCGGGGCCACGCCGTTGATGCTGCGCACCCACGCCAGACCGCGACGGTTCGGGACGTCCGGGAGGCTCTTGCCCTGAGCGATCCACTGCGCGATCGAGTACGGCATGATCTGGTCGTTGGCGGTCAGCGCGGTGCCGTCGTGCTCCTGGGGAGCAGACGCGAGGCCCTCGTTGACGCACGTGCCGGGCACGATCGGCGTGCCGGGCACGTCGCTCAGGTACTGCAGCCAGAACGACCGGGTGCCCGAGCCGGCCTGCGGCAGCAGCGGCTTGATGCCCGCCGGCCGGTCGGCCGCACAGGTGTAGAGCTTGATCAGGTCGGCCCGCGTCAGGTTCGTCGGCACCGTGCTGCCCAGGCGGGAAGCGTAGGTGACGGCGTCCTTGGCGAACGGGATGAAGGTGAGCTTGGTACCGGCGGTCGCCACGCCGCGCGAGGAACGGGCGAAGTCGACACAGTCGGGCGAAGCCGGGTTGTCGATCTCGGCGATCAGCTTGTTGATGCCGTTCGAGGAGCCGTTCACGGTCGAGCGGGCGAAGGTGCAGCCCGTCTTGGTGGTGATGTTGTCGGCGGTGCCGGACGGCGGGATGGCGTCCCACGACGCGAGAATCTTGGCGCCGCTGGAGTTCACGACGGTGGTGCCGTTGGCGAGGCCGTTCAAGACGTACTGCGTGGTGTCCGAGCCGACACCCGCCAGGATGCGCGTGTCGGTGGCCGGGTTCGGGTCGGCGGAAGCGGGGACGGCCAGGATTCCGAGGCCGAGAGCCGCGGTACCGAGAACAGCACCGGCCTTGACGCGAGACTTGACGTTCACTTCTGAACTCCTCGTTTTCGGAACTTCGAAGACTGGACGTTCAAGATGAATCCGGATTTTCGTGCTGCCGACCCGTCGATCGGCCACCGCATACAATTCCAGCATTCCGAGCGATGGCCAACCAATTCCCAACGAGGGAAAGGTTACGAGAAGGCTTCCTAGGTGTCTCCTAGGGAGTCCGACGCTGGGAGAGACGAAGCATTATCGGACCTGCAAGGCCTGCCGCTCCACCCAGGAAGAGGACGACGAGAAGTACCCAGCGGATGATTCCGAGTACTTCCCCCGGGGTAAATCCGGTCTTGGCATCGGCAACATTCTGCTGGGCTCCGGATGCGGAAGCGGAGCCATTACCGGCGGAGGATTCCGACGCCGACACATTGGTATTGTCACCGCCGCTTTCACCGCCCGAGGACACACCTCCCGCGTCCGTACCCGAGGAGGTTCCGGCGGTGTCGCCCCCGGATGCGGGTCCGCCGGAGTCCACTCCCCCGGGATCGTCCGGATCCGGGTCGTCGCCGTCGTCCGGGACCGCTCCGCGCTCCAGGTCGTCGGCGGCGGTCTCGGCCTGCTCGCGCAGGTCGGCAGGCAGCGGCGCATAGCCGTAGGGCAGCTCGCCCGCCGAAAGGCCCGGCGTCTGGCCAGGTCCCGCGGCGAACCTGATGAAGTCCGCGTACGCCTTGCGGTCCGTCGCGCCCTGGTTCACCGAGGCCGCGGCGTAGGTCACCGCGGTCAGCGGGTAGGCCTGACCCTTGGCTCGCGCCGGGTCGGGCTTGAGCACACCGGCGTTGTCCGGCGACGGCTGCATGGCGGCGACGCCCTTCAGCAGCGTGTCGGTGGTGGGTTTGACGAACTGGCCGGCCGCGTTGCGCAGCGCCGCGGTGCTGAGTCCGTAGCGCTCCGCCGACACGGCGTCGACGACGGCCATGACCGTGCGCTTGCCGGGCAGGTTCTTCAACTCGGTCCTGTTGACGGATGTCGGGTCGTACAAGACCTTGTTGTTGTTGTTGCCACGGCGGGTTCGCAGGGCCCCGTCGTGCAGGTCGTCCGTGAACGGGTCGAGAGCCGTTATCCCGTAGGTGGGGAGGTCGTCGATTCCAGTGGCTTCCTCGGCACCGACGCCGAGCACTGTGGTCGGGTCGTTCTTCGGAAAGTCGGACAATGAGGTGTCCTCATCCAGACCCAGCCCTTGGAAATAGGAGTTCATCCGCATTCCCCAGGGATCCGGCTTTCCGGAGAGGAAATCCCTGGCTTCACTGTCCGACTGGAGCCAGTTCCACAGCAGCCGCGTGGTGTCGGAGTTTCCCGTCGGAACCATGAGGCTCAACTGCGCCGAAGGCTGCCCGTCGTTCGCGAACTCGGCGAACTCCGGATTCAATTCCTTGAATTCCGGGTCGTCGAAATAGGACTGCGGGTTCCCCTTCACATGCTCCGGCGTGGGGCTGCCATTGTTCCAGGGCACGGTCCGCACATAGGAATGGGTGAGCATCTTGGCCACGAGCCGCGGGGTCAGTTTCAGTTCCGGCATCGCACCGCGAACCGGGCTCTCGATGAAGAATCCGATGGCCAGCCCGGACACCGCCACCGGCGCGTGCACGACGTCCGGTTGACCCGCCACTTGAGTCACCGGGTCGACGGTGACGCCCAGCAGCGGCGCATCGGTGGTCGTACTCGATACGCCGATCCTGGCCGACTCCTCGCCTGCCGGGTCGTAGGAGAACGCGGTGTCCGTGGAGGAGCAGAGTTTCGGCTGCCACGAGGAGACCGCGTCCGCCGCCAGTTCGGAGCCGGTCACGGGCCGCTCCGCCCGGCCCTCCGGGCAGAAGTTGTCGACCGGCAGGAAATCCAGGCGGAAGGCCAGGCGTTGGGACCAGTCCGTCGCGGAGAGGGGCGAGGTGGTGAGCGTCGAACTGACGTTGTCCGGGTCGACTTCGTCGCCGGTCGGCTTGTGGGTGCCGCGCGGCACGACGACCAGCCAGCAGGGGCGCGGAGTGGGGGTGCTACCGGCGGGAGCCGTGTTCACACCGCAGCCGAGGTAGTCCGCCTGGATCCCGTCCTGCACCTCGAATTCCACTTCGCCGGTCCCGTTGGCGAAAGTGCGGTTGAAATTCTGCTCGTTGGTGTCCAGCGGCCCGAAATAGGTGTTGTCGAAAGCCTCGGCGGTCGGGGCTTCTCCATTGGCGGGGCGGAAGGGGACGAAATCGCTCCGCGTCTCCGCGGGATCGGCGCTCGAACTGACCGCTCGGCTATAGGTACTTGAGCCCGGAAGCACACCGCCGGCCCCGAACACGCACTGCTCACGGTCGGGTCCGTCCGGGTCGTCCCCCCAGCACTGCATGATCTGCAGGTAGTTGCCTCGCGCGCTGCCGGGCGTCGTCGGCGCCCCGCCCTCCCAGCTGACCCGCACACCCTGCCCACGCAGATCCTTGGTCTGATCGACCGTCACCCTCAGATCCGAGAAGTCGTCGTACTTCCCCTTCTTCCCCGTCTGCGTCACCGCGGAGTCCTCCGCGCCGCCGTCCGCCGCAGCTGCGGAGGTGGTGGGCGGCAGCGGCAGCAGGGCCACGAGGACGGCGGCCACCAGCGAGCCCACGGCGACGAAGACGCGCGGCCGGGGCCGGTTCAGTGTGGTCGTCATGCCGCACCGCCCTTGCGGCGCGACCGGTTGGCCATCATGCGCGCGACGAACGGCGGTCCGACGACGACGCCGATGAGCAGAGCGGCCGACAGCGCCATCAGGGCCGTACGCAGACCGAGGGCGTCGCCCGAGCCCAGGGCGACCGGGTTGGCGACGATGGAGGTGTCGCCGGCGGCCTGGTCGGTACCGAGCACCTCGCCGGTGTCGGGGTCGACGACGGTGCCGCCGGACGTCCCGCCCGCGCCGCCGGTGCTGCCCGCCGTGCTACCGGCGGTGCCTCCGGTCGCGCCGGCCGTTCCCGTCGAGCCCGTCCCGCCCGTCGTACCGGTACCGCCCGTCGAACTCGTGCCGCCGGACGAACTGGAGCCGCCCGAGCTACTGCCGCCGGTACTCCCCCCGTTGATCGTCGTGGGGGTCTTGTTGCCGCCGGTGCCGGTCGCGCACTGGTCGGACCCCTTCTTGTCGCACGCCTGCGGGTACGGGGCTTTCGTGGCCAGCAGGTTCTTCCCGTCGGAGGAGAACGTCGGGTTGTTGCAGTTCTTGATGTTGATGTCCTCCGCCACGGCGCCGGGGATCTTGCGCACCTGTTCCATGGCGGCTTCCACGAGGTTGATCGGCAGTGGTGAGTAGCCGAGCCGGTCGGCCTGTTGCTGGCCCTCGCAGAGGAAGTAGTTGTTGAAGGCGCTGAGCGTCTTGCCCTTGGCCTTGGTGAAGCCCATCTCCTCCTTGGTCGGGATGATCATGTAGCTGTAGCTGGAGAGGGGATAGGTGCGCCGGTCGCTGTACGTGTAGACGCCGTCCAGCTTCTGGGTCAGGTAGTTCGCGGAGCGCGGGTCGTTGTTGATCTGGGCCTTGGTGAGGGCGACGGCCACGCTGGAGGCGGTCGGCTCGACGTAGTAGCCGGACTTGTTGAGGACCTTGGCCACCGGGAAGCCCGCGTTCTTGGCGTACGAGTACTCGACGTAGGTGATGGCGCCTTCGGCCTGCGACTGCTTGGTGTAGCCCGCGACGCCCAGTGAACTGGACTGGGCGACGAAGCCGGAGCCGGGGATCACCGGGAAGTACGAGGTCAGACCGCAGGGCGTGGGCTTGCCCGCCCGGCGGCAGTAGTCGTTCCAGAGGGAGCCGTACTGCTTGGACATCCACAGGGTGAACTGGGCGGTCGTGCCGGAGCCGTCGGAGCGGACGACCGGGACGATACGGCGGGCCGGGAGGGTCAACTTGGGGTTGTCCGCCTTGATCTCCGCCGCGTTCCACTGCGTGATCTTGCCCGTGAAGATCTTGGTGAGGACGTCACCGGACAGGCGGAGGTTGGTGACCTGCTTGCCGCCGATCTTCAGGTTGTACATGAACGACGTACCACCGGCGACGATCGGCATGTAGGCGTACTTGCGGGTGGGCGGCGGATCCTGCTGCCCGAGGTCGGTGAGGCCGTAGGGGATCTCGGAGACGCCGAAGTCGGAGGTGCCGTTCTTGAACTGCTGCCGGCCGACGGACGATCCGACCGCCGAGTAGTTCACGGTCATGCCCTGCTGGCGGACGTTGCGGCGCCACTGCTCGATGGCGTTGGCGCTCCAGGTCGAGCCGGAGCCGCTGATCTTCGTGTAGGTGGCCGCGAAGGCGTCCGGTGGATGGATGGCCAGCAGCGCGCAGACCACGGCGACGAACAGCGCCAGCGCCTGGTACACGCGCGTAGCGCGCGGACGACGGACAGGTGCGGGTATCACGGGGTGCTCCTCGTCGATGCGGAACCGGCTGAACTGGCGGGGCTGGGTGACGTCTTGTCAGTGGTGGTGCGCACCGTGAAGCGCCGCGCGTCACGGCGGGACGCCTTGACCCGGCGGTGTTCCTGACGCCGGGTCAGCTGTCCCGGTCCGCGGCCGCCGATGACGCGGGCGACGACGAACAGGACGAGCACCAGCACCAGAAGCACCGCGGCGGTGCCGAAGCCGCGGGCGATGTAGGTGGGCTCGGGCGACTTGACGAGTTCGAAGGCCGCCAGCGGCAGCGAAACCATCGGCCCCTCAAGGGGGTTGGTGTTGAGCTCCGCGGTGAAACCGGCGGTCAGCAGGACCGGCGAGGTCTCGCCCACACCTCGGGCCGTGCCCAGGATGACCGCGGTGGTCAGCCCGGACCGGGAGGTGGGGAGCACCACGTGCCACACCGTCCGCCACCGCGAGGTGCCGAGCGCGTACGACGCCTCGCGCAGGGTGCCGGGGACCAGCCGGATCACCACGTCCGCCGCGCGGATGATGATCGGCAGCATCATCACGGAGATGGCGAGCGCGGCGGCGAGGCCGGAACTGTCGAAGCCAAGGGCCAGGATGAAGGTGGCGTAGATGAAGAGGCCGGCGACGATGGACGGCAACGCTGTCATCGCTTCGACGATGGTGCGGACGAACCGGCTGAAGGCGCCCGGGACTTCGTTGAGGAAGACCGCGCACACCAGGCCGGACGGTATGCAGATCGCCAAGGCGATGCCGATCTGCCACAGCGTGCCGACGATCGCGTGCAGGATGCCGCCGACGCCGAGGGGTTCGAGCGGACCCGCGTCGGCCATCGACTCGGTGTAGAAGTTCAGGTGCGGCAGCGCCTCGCGGCCCTCGTAGAGGGTGTAGACGACCACGAAGGCGAGCACGGCCAGCATCACCAGGCCGAGGCTCTGGATGATGGCGGCGGCCACCCGGTCGCGTACCGCGGGACCGTCCTCGTCGAAGGAGACGAGCAGTGCGTACAGGCCGAGGAAGAGCGCGTAGGCGATGACGAAGAAGCCCAGCGCGCCGTTGAAGGGCAGCATCCTGTCGAACATCAGCCAGGTGATGGAGAGGGACGCGGCGCTGGCGCCCAGCAGGGCGTACACGTCGGTGGCGCGCAGGGTGGCCAGGTTGCGGCGGGACTCTCCGAGCGTGGTGCTGCCGCCGGTCCGGCGTCCGGGCAGGCTGGTGCCGGGCACGGGCGGGCTCGCGGGGGACGGTTGTTCCTTGTCGCCGGGCGGGCTCTGGGCGGTGGTGACGGTCATCGGGCTCGGTCTCCTCAGGAGTCGCTCGTCGCGCCGGAACGGCTGCGGGCGACGATCGACGATGCGGCGAAGTTGACGACGAGGGTCATCAGGAAGAGCGCGAGACCGGCGGCCATCAGCGCCGACATGCCGAGGTCGCTCGCCTCGCCGTAGCGCAGGGCGATCAGCGAGGAGACCGAGCTCGTGCCGTTCTGCAGGATGTGCGGCTGGATCACGAAGATCGGCGAGATGATCAGGTAGACGGCGATGGTCTCGCCGAGCGCCCGGCCCAGGCCCAGCATGGTGCCGCCGATCATGCCGCCCTTGCCGAAGGGCAGAACGACGCTGCGGATCATGCCCCAGCGGTTCGCGCCGAGCGCGAACGCCCCTTCCCGCTCACCGACCGGCGCCTGCGAGAACACCTCCCGCATCACCGAGCAGATGATCGGCGCGACCATCAGGGACACGACCATGCCCGCGATGAAGGTGGACGAGGTGTAGACCGTCGCGGTGGCGAGCGGGTCGTCCGGATCGGCGCCGTCGACCTTGAAGAGCGGGATCCACCCGAGGTACGTGGAGATCCAGCGCGACACGGTGACCACGTGTCCCTGGAAGAAGAACAGCCCCCACAGGCCATAGACCACCGACGGCACGGCGGCCATCAGGTCGACGATGCTGATGAGTGTCTGGCGCATCCGCGGCGGCGCGTACTCGGAGATGTAGAGCGCGGTGCCGAGGGCCAGCGGCACCGCGAACACGATGGCGACCAGCGCGATCAGGATCGTGCCGACGAGCACCGCCGCGATGCCGAAGTTGTGGGCCTCGGGCTCCCACGCCTCGGTGGTGACGAAGTCCCACTTCGCATCCGACAGCGCCTGCCAGGCCCGGTACGTCAGAAAGCCGCCGACGAGCAGCATGATCGCGAGCACCAGGCCGCCGCCGCCACGCAGGATTCCCCTGAACACGCGGTCGGGCACGCCCTGATCGGCGTACAGGCGTCTGGGAGGGTCGTCCCCGGGCGCCACAGGTCTCTCATATGTTCGCGTCGTCACATGAGTCGACGCTCCTGACGCGTGATGGACGCCCGCGCACGTGAACGTGAACGAGACAACCCCGAGAGGCAACTTCCGGGATTGACGTGAACGCGGCGACAAGAGAGCGCCAATGCGGCAAGAGAGCAGCAGGCGCCAGGGGAACGCCAAGAGGCCGGGGCCCACCGGTGCGGTGGGCCCCGGCCCCTGGCGTGCGGCGCCGAGCCTTCAGTGCGACGTACTCAGTCCACTCAGCGCACTCAGTCCACTCAGTCCACTCAGTCCAGGTCGTCCCACGGGATCAGTCCCCCCGACCCGAGTTCAGACAGCAGTGCCCGGAACCTGTCATAGGCGGCCTGGCACGTCGAGTGCCGTTCATAGGCACGCGAGGACACGGCCACGGCGCCGCCGCTGCGATCGCGGAGCCGCCAGACCCAGCCATTGCCTTCGGACGTGTGATGCACACCGCCCGGTAATTCCCCGACATCGGCACACAGCTGCTCGAACGCGGTACGGCACTCGCCGTAGCTCCTGTACGTCATCGCCGCCACGGCGATCACCCGCCCGTTCGTGGCGGTGAGTCGCCACAGGTAACTGCCGTCCGCGCCTATGTCTATCTGGCAGCGCGTGCCGGGTACGGCCGCGCCCCCCTGTCTTGCTGCCATCCATCCCCACCCCTGTGTTCCCGCCTTCAGGAAGGCCGCATGAGCCGAAGATGGTTCATCGTTCACGCGGCACACGCAGAGTAGTGAGGCGGGAGTGAAACACGATCGCCATCTTTAAGCGCCCTCGACATGCTTCATGTGAAAGTTGCCCCTCGTTCACGCAATCGGCGAATGGACAACCTGGGGACTGTGCGGGGCCCCGCTGACCGCGGTACGCGTAGGTGGTCGCCAGGTCCGCTGAAATTCGAGTCGAATTTCCCCTTCGGTTTTCCATGGAATCGACGCAGCAGATATTCACCCGAAGCTCCTTTGCCGGGAAATCGGCGACCCCGATCACTTTCGCGCGAAAAACGTTCCTAAATCTCCACAGGATGAGTACGCTGCACACCAATTCGGGCCTGCCGGCAGGGAATTGGCAGGTCGTGGCATTCAACTTGGGGAATTCGAATGCGCTTTTACTCTGCTGTCGCCACCGCGTGCGGCGTCGTTGCTCTGTCCGCCCTCACCGTCCCGGCCGCGCACGCGGACGAGAAGTTCGGCGACACCGAGATCACCGGCGTGGTCGTCAACGGGGGCGACCCCGTCGTCGTCGGCACCACCGAGAGAACCGTCACCGTCGAGGTCACCGCGACCGACCCGTCCGGCCTCTCGGAGATCAACGCCACGCTGTACCACGGCGCGTACGGCGCCCAGGACGCCACCGTGCCCTCGGCGGCGGCCTGCGGTCCGACGGCCGACGCCACCACCACCTGCACCCTGACCTTCGTCCTCAAGCCCGGCACCACGCCGGCCAACGACTCCCTTGCCGGCACCTGGAGTGTCAGCGCCTACGCGGTCTCCGCCGACATCGACGCCCACTTCCTGGACAGCGCGGCGACCTTCGCCGTGCAGCGCGACACCCGGGTGACCGCCGACGCCACCCCCGAGCCGGTGAGGTGGGGCAAGGTCCTCACCGTCACGGGCAGCGTGCAGAACGCCGCCTGGGCGACCGGCACCTATGCCGCCGCCGAGGCCGGCCGGCCCGTGGCCCTGCAGTTCCGCAAGAAGGGCTGCACCGAATACACCACCGTCAAGACCGTCCCGACCTCCGCCGACGGCACCGTCTCCACCACCGTTCGGGCATACGCCGACGGCGACTACCGCTGGTCCTACGCCGGCACGGCCACCACCGCGGCCGCGGTCTCGGAAGCCGACTACGTCGACGTCGTCTGACCATTCCCGTTCCGCGAACTGATCGGGCATGAACCCTGGCGGCGGGGCTCATGCCCAGGCGAACCGTCCCACGCTGCCGGGCGTTCCGGTCCTTACCCCACACCCAGGGACAGCCGTTCGGGCCCGGAGGCTCCGCTGCCCCTACACATGGCTCCGGTGAGCATGGGCAGGGCGCGGGGCCGTCCGTCGCCGGACCGGGGGCCCCTGGGTGCGTCGCCGGACCGGGGCCCCGGCACCCCGGCCCATCACCGGATCAGAGGTCCCTGCGCCCGGCCGGGGTCCCAGACCCCGCAGCCGGACCGGGGTACCGGGGTACCGGGGCCCCGGAACCGGAAGAGATGCGGCCCGCAGCCGCCAGCCGGCGCAAGGGGACGTGCCGGAACGTCCGCCCGCAGCGGCTGGCGCGTCAACACCGCCACCCTCTTGAGCAACCCATTCCGCGCCAGACCGAGGACGGATGCTCCGGTACGGCCCCGACCCACCCACCGCGCACACGGCGCCACAACTCACCCGATCGCCAGCAGAACCACCAGCAAAACCGCCCCGGCAACAGCAGGCCCCACCACCTCGTACGCCCACCGCACCGTCACCTCGCCCTGCGCACTCTCCGCCTTGCCCCGCGTCTCCCGCAGCTCGCGCAGTTCGTCCATGATCCGGTCGGCCTCCGCACGCACCGGCCCGGCCGGTCGGGATGCCGGACCGCCGGCGCCTCCGCCGAGGCCGCCGAAGCCCCCCAGCCCACCGCCGCCGCCCCGCCGCTTCCCGGACGCGTCGGCGGCCTGCCGTGCCTCACGCTGGGCCGCCTTCTTGCGTCCGCGCAAGGACACCGGCACCGCCCACAGCTGGAACTTCCGGCCCGACTGGTCGAGGACCTCGTTGGAGTAACCGGAGCGCAGCCCGGCGACCTGCCCCCAGGGCAGCACGATGAGGCGGAGCGGGTTGCGGATGGCCAGCCGGTCGGCGTTGGCGTAGACGGCCGGGCGCAGGGTGAACGCGACGATCAGCGGCACGACGAGGAGCATCGCGGCGAGCGCCAGCCAGGGGGTGCGGTCCTCGCCGGAGACCAGCGCGTCGATGCCGAGCCAGCCCACGAGGGCCAGCAGCAGTGCGCCGCCCACCATGCCGGCGGGCGACCGGTAGATCCGGTCCTTCGACTCGGGTCGCGAGGCGTCCGGCGTGGGTGACTGATGATCCGGGGTCGTCATGGCCCCGATTCTGCCCGACGCCCGGACCGGCGCTCATGCGCGGTGGGCCCCCGCGGGCCGCCACCCTTGCCGCCTCTCGACGACCACCCGCAGATGCCCGGGAGATGCCTGAGGGGTTGTACAGCCGCTACGCGCGTAGATATGCTCGGCTTGTGACCATGCCCACCACTGCACCCGCTGCACATGTTCTCGGCGACGTAACCGCGTCCGACAGCACGCTGCGCCGCTTCCTCCACGGGCTCCCCGGCGTGGACGCGGTAGGCCTGGAGGCGCGCGCCGCCTCGCTAGGCACCCGTTCCATCAAGACCACGGCCAAGGCGTACGCGATCGACCTCGCCATCTCGATGGTCGACCTGACGACGCTGGAAGGCGCGGACACCCCGGGCAAGGTCCGGGCGCTCGGCGCCAAGGCGGTCCACCCGGACCCGACGGACCGTACGGCGCCCGGCACCGCCGCCGTCTGCGTCTACCCCGACATGGTGGCCACCGCCAAGGAAGCCGTCGCGGGCTCCGACGTGAAGGTCGCCTCCGTCGCGACCGCCTTCCCGGCCGGCCGAGCCGCCCTCGACGTCAAGCTGGCCGATGTGCGGGACGCCATCGCCGCGGGCGCCGACGAGATCGACATGGTCATCGACCGCGGGGCGTTCCTCGCGGGCAAGTACCTGAAGGTGTACGACGAGATCACCGCCGTGAAGGAGACCTGCGGGACCAGCGCCCGCCTCAAGGTCATCTTCGAGACCGGCGAACTGTCGACGTACGACAACATCCGCCGCGCCAGCTGGCTCGGCATGCTCGCCGGCGCCGACTTCATCAAGACCTCCACCGGCAAGGTGGCCGTGAACGCGACCCCGGCGAACACGCTGCTCATGCTGGAAGCCGTACGAGACTTCCGCGCCCAGACGGGCGTGCAGATCGGCGTGAAGCCCGCCGGCGGCATCCGCACGACCAAGGACGCCATCAAGTTCCTGGTGCTGGTCAACGAGACCGCGGGCGAGGACTGGCTGGACAACCACTGGTTCCGCTTCGGCGCGTCCTCGCTCCTGAACGACCTGCTGATGCAGCGTCAGAAGCTGGCCACCGGCCGCTACTCCGGCCCCGACTACGTGACGGTGGACTGATCACCATGGCATCCGCATTCGAGTACGCACCGGCGCCCGAGTCCCGCTCGGTCGTCGACATCGCACCTTCCTACGGCCTCTTCATCGACGGAGAGTTCACCGAGGCGGCCGACGGCAAGGTCTTCAAGACGGTCAGCCCGTCCACCGAAGAGGTCCTCTCCGAGATCGCTCAGGCGGGCGAGGCGGACGTCGACCGCGCCGTGAAGGCGGCCCGCAAGGCCTTCGAGAAGTGGTCGGCCCTGCCCGGCTCCGAGCGCGCCAAGTACCTGTTCCGCATCGCCCGGATCATCCAGGAACGCTCCCGCGAGCTCGCCGTCCTCGAAACCCTCGACAACGGCAAGCCGATCAAGGAAACGCGCGACGCGGACCTCCCCCTGGTAGCGGCGCACTTCTTCTACTACGCGGGCTGGGCAGACAAGCTCGACCACGCGGGCTTCGGCGCGAACCCCCGGCCCCTCGGCGTCGCGGGCCAGGTCATCCCCTGGAACTTCCCCCTCCTGATGCTGGCGTGGAAGATCGCCCCGGCGCTGGCGACCGGCAACACGGTCGTCCTGAAGCCCGCCGAGACGACTCCCCTCTCCGCGCTGTTCTTCGCGGACATCTGCCGCCAGGCGGGCCTCCCCAAGGGCGTCGTCAACATCCTCCCCGGGTACGGCGACACGGGCGCGGCCCTCGTCGAGCACCCGGACGTGAACAAGGTGGCCTTCACGGGCTCCACCGCCGTGGGCAAGGCGATCGCCCGCCAGATCGCGGGCACCAACAAGAAGGTCACCCTCGAACTCGGCGGCAAGGGCGCGAACATCGTCTTCGACGACGCCCCCATCGACCAGGCCGTAGAGGGCATCGTCAGCGGCATCTTCTTCAACCAGGGCCAGGTCTGCTGCGCGGGCAGCCGACTCCTCGTACAGGAGTCGATCCAGGACGAGTTGCTGGACTCGCTCAAACGCCGCCTCTCGACGCTCCGCCTCGGCGACCCTCTCGACAAGAACACGGACATCGGCGCGATCAACTCCGCCGAGCAGCTGTCCCGCATCACCACGCTCGTCGAGCAGGGCGAGGCCGAGGGCGCCGAGCGCTGGTCCGCCCCCTGCGAACTCCCCTCCTCCGGCTACTGGTTCGCCCCGACGCTCTTCACGAACGTCACCCAGGCGCACACCATCGCCCGCGACGAGATCTTCGGCCCGGTCCTGTCCGTCCTCAGCTTCCGCACCCCGGACGAGGCGGTCGCCAAGGCCAACAACTCCCAGTACGGCCTCTCCGCCGGCATCTGGACGGAGAAGGGCTCCCGCATCCTCGCGGTCGCGGGCAAGCTCCGCGCGGGCGTCATCTGGTCCAACACGTTCAACAAGTTCGACCCGACGTCGCCGTTCGGCGGCTACAAGGAGTCGGGCTTCGGCCGCGAGGGCGGCCGCCACGGCCTGGAGGCGTACCTCGATGTCTGAGAAGTCGGAGAAGTCCGAGCAGAACCGTCTGAGCGTCTTCAAGACCTACAAGCTGTACGTGGGGGGCAAGTTCCCCCGCAGCGAGAGCGGCCGGGTGTACGAAGTGACGGACTCGAAGGGCAAGTGGCTGGCCAACGCCCCGCTCTCCTCCCGCAAGGACGCGAGGGACGCGGTGGTCGCCGCCCGCAAGGCGTTCGGCGGCTGGTCCGGCGCGACGGCGTACAACCGCGGCCAGGTCCTCTACCGCGTCGCGGAGATGCTGGAGGGCCGCAAGGACCAGTTCGTACGCGAGGTGGCCGACTCGGAGGGGCTCTCGAAGTCCAAGGCCGCGGCGGTCGTCGACGCGGCCATCGACCGCTGGGTCTGGTACGCGGGCTGGACCGACAAGATCGCCCAGGTGATCGGCGGCGCCAACCCGGTGGCGGGCCCGTACTTCAACCTCTCCACCCCGGAGCCCACCGGCGTGGTCACCGTCCTGGCCCCCCAGGAGTCCTCGTTCCTGGGCCTGGTCTCGGTGATCGCCCCGGTGATCGCGACCGGCAACACGGTGATCGTGATCGCGAGCGAGAAGTCCCCGCTCCCGGCGCTGTCCCTTGGCGAGGTCCTGGCGACGTCCGACCTGCCCGGCGGCGTCGTCAACGTCCTCTCCGGCAGGACGGCGGAGATCGCCACGCCGCTCGCCGCACACCAGGACGTCAACGCGATCGACCTCGCGGGCGCGGACGAGGTACTGGCGAAGGAGCTGGAGATCGCGGCCGCGGACAACCTGAAGCGAGTTCTCCGTCCACAGGCTGTGGATTACTCCGAGACGCCCGGCATCGAGCGCCTCACCGCCTTCCTGGAGACGAAGACGGTCTGGCACCCGACGGGCGCGCTCGGCGCCTCCGGATCGTCCTACTAGAACGAACGAGGGCGTACGAGGATCTTGGCGCCCTCCGCCGACTCGGGACCCCGATCCGTGTCCCCGGGGTCCCGTTCACGAGAGAGCCGCGCCTCCCCTCCGTCCAGGGGAAGCGCGGCTCTCTTCTCGTTCAGCGCAGCAGCCCTGCCGCCTGCCCGAGCACCGGGATGCTGCCCACCGACGGCGCCTGCGCCAGCGGCCTCGTCAGGGCCTGCGACGACAGCGGCTTGAAGTCGGCCAGCCTGCGGAGCCGGAGCGTAACAAGATGTCCAGTAAAGGGACTTCCGGGATTTCACCCTTCCTGGCCCAACGCAGTCCGTGTCGCGCCCCCGTGACGCGTCACGCGCGGTCGGCAGGAGACTTTGACTGTTCCTCTGGCGAAGGCCTCATCCGTGGCCTTCCCGGACCACACATACGCCTCACCCGGCTTGAGTGCCGCTAGTTTCTCCGGGTTGAGCCCCGACAACGCCGCGTTGACCTTCTGCAGGTGTTTCAGCCAAGCCGGCGACGTGAACCTGTGCAGCACCATGTGGGTGGAGAGTTCGATGAGCTCGGACGGAACGGACGGCGGATCCTGGCTGGCCACGAGCACGGACATTCCCTTGTGCCGCATCTCGCGCACGCTGGACACAAGTCCCGCCACCAAGTCGCCACTGTCGGCGTACTTGTGCGCCTCGTCGAAGACAACCAGCTTGTTGAACGCGCGCCCCTGGTCAGTCGCCTCCGAGAACAGGTGCATCAGGACGACGAACAGGCTCAGCGCGTCGCTCTTCTCGATGTCGTCGGAGCGCAGGTCCACGATGATCAGACGGCCGGGACGCGCGAGGTCCTTGATACGCGCCGAATCGTCGATGAAGTCGCCAGCGAGATCCAGCCGTTCCCGTGCCCTTCTCTTCAAGTGCTCGTCGAGACTCGACTCCTCGATCCCACGGCGAACCGCGTCCAGAGTCAGGTCGGAGCGGTTCGCCTTGATGATCCTGCCAATCTGCCGGATATAGCCGGACTGGTTACCGACAGCCCCCATGAGGAACTTCCAGTGAGCGATCTTCAGTTCGGAAGCGGCGAAGGCCAGAGGATGCACGAGGACGCCCGGATACCGCGCCTGGCGCTCCTCCACGTATTCCTCGGGAACGAGCAGTACGACATCTGCCAGGGCGGCGGGCTGCGCCCCGTACCGTCGGTGCAGGGCTTCCCGTTGCCCCTCGTCGTTGTTGGCATGGATCATGCTCAGGAACTCGGGCTCGTACTCCGAGGTCTCGCTGTAGTGGAAGACGATGCTCGCCAGTGGGCTCGCCAGCCGGTTGACCCCTGGCATCGGCAGACTCGCCATCTCCAGCACCGATCCCAGCGTGTAGCTCTTGCCGCCGCCCTGCACTCCGAACAGGCTGATCGCGTGGGTTTCGTTGAGGTCTAGGGCGACGGTGCGCCCTGCACTCATACCGAGCAGGCCGAACTGCTGCGATGGCCGCGAAACGCCGAGGACGATGTCCGGGTCCTTGGTCTGCGGAGCATCGGACGCGACGTCGGACGAGTTGTCCGACGTCCTCTCCCCCGGGCCGGGACCCTCCGCGGCAGCCTCTTCGGCCTCCGGGGCTCGCTCCGGCTCGGCTTGCGCGTCGCCCTGCACGGCCTCGGTCCCGCCGACGGCGCCGGTGTCGACGGCCGAAGGGGCGTCGACCGCCGGGAGTTCGGGCGTGTCGTCGTCGGGATCGTCGGACAGGGGAGCGGGTTCCTCAGGAATGTCCCGGGTCCGCGGGCGCGGGCGCAGCTGGACGGTGGCCGTGGCCGGGACGGGCTCCCCGTCGTGCGCGCTGAGATCCTCCAGCCCCGGTAGAACGGGCTCGTGTGTCGCGACGTTCCCTGCGGCGGAGTCCTCCGCCGCGGGCCGGTACTCCGTCTCGATGTCATCGAGCAGCCGCACCGCGTGGTCGCGGCCGATCCGGTGGAAGGCCACCCCTTCCTCGTGATCGGTGTCGAAGCCGTCACTGGAGAGGTCGAACACGAGGCCGGTGCGGGTGAATTCCAGGCGGTAGCCGTGGTCGAGGCGGTCCAGCAGCCAGCGTGCCTCGGCCATCGCGCGCTCGCCGAAGAGGCCGTAACGGCCCGCGCGGGAGAGGTACTTCTCCAGCAGCGTGCGCAGCGCCACGTTCTGCAACGGGCGGTCGGTCCGTCCTCGGACCGGGTCGAACCGCTCGGCGATGATCCGCTCGGTGTTCTGAGTCTGGCGGATGATGTGCTGGCGTCTGCTCTGGTAGGCACTGAGGCCGCCCCATGTGTGGCACTTGACCTCCAGCAGGCGGCACACGATGGTGCGCCGCTCGGCGTCGAGGTCGAACAGGGCGAGGTCGGTGCGCTGGAGCCGGACCTCGGTGTCCCCGGCCGCCGCCCGGCCGCGTTCCTCCGCGTACAGCTCGGGGTGGGCGTCGAGGGGGACGAGGATCTGATCGTGCAGTGCGTCGCGCGCACCGAGGTACCGGCGGGCGAGGGCCAGGCCGAGGACCTCGGTACGATGGTTCTCACCGAGCGCGGCGAGTTTGAACACGAGGCTGCCGGACAGTTCCCGCAGCTGGTCGAAGAAGGTCCGCACGTGCCGTTCGGGGATGCCGAGCGACCGGTCGGCGAGCACCGGGCCGAGCAGGGCTCGCATCTCGTCCAGTGACCGGGAGGAGACGACGATCTGGTGACCGAGCCCGCTGTGGGACGTGGTGGTGTGGTCGATAACGTACTCGGTGCGTCCGGGCCGCCCGTGGTCGAAATACTCGGCTCCGAGGGTGCGGTCCACGGTGACAACCCAGTCGCTCATCCGGTGCACGTCGTGCAGGAGGGCCCGGTCGTCCGGGGAGAGGCGGACCGTTATCTGCGGCAGCATGCCCGGCCGGTGTTCGCCCGCGCTGGCCGCGACCAGGGCGGCGGACAGGGTCCGGGGCAGGGCCGCGAGCAGGTCGCCGGTCGTCTCGGCGCCCCTCAGCGGGTCGGTGACGCCGTGCCGGGGCCGACGGGTCCACTCGACGCTGTCGTCGTCCTCGCGGTAGTCGCCGCTCATCTCCTGGACGAGACCGTGCACGGCGACCCGTCCGGTGCCGTCGTGGCCAGGCGCGATGTCGTGGCTCTCCCCGCCGAAGGGGTTGAACAGGAAGGTGAGGTGGGCCGGGAAGTCGTCGGCCGCCTTGAGGAGTTCCTCCGCATCGCGGATCACCACCGACAGTTTGGGCCGCAGAGGATCCCCCTGCGTCGCGAACGCCTCCGCGGCGGCGGAACGCGGACCGCTCGACGGAACCATCAGGTCGGTGAGCGCGGACCCGGTCCACGGGTCGTCCGGCGCGGCGGCGAAGAGCCGCACCGTGTAGTGGAGGTGGGACAGGTGGCGGCGCTCCTGAAGCGCGACCAGCATGTCGGCGAGGAGTTCGCCGTGGCCGGCCCCGAGCGCGTTGATCACCAGGCTGTCGGCGTAGGGGTGGAGGCGGATGTACTTCTCCACCCGGTCGGCGAGTTCCGTCCCGGTCACCCCGCCCGCCGCTGCCGCCGCGTCGACGCCGAGCGCGCCCGCCACCCGGGCCAGGGCCTCTCGGGGGTCGTCGGCCTCGCTGGGCAGGCACACCTGCCAGTAGTCCGTCAACGGGCTGCTGGCGAAGGCGAGTTCACCTGAGTCCAGCGGTACGGCGAGTGGGTAGCCCAGGGGTGCCAGCTGCCGTTCCAGACTGTCCAGCCGTGCCTTGACCACGCCCGCCGGGGCGTCGTGGAGCTGTTCGAGCCATTGGTCGGCGAGGGCCGCCTGTCCGCTCCACCACAGCATGCGCAGCGGATGGGTGGGGGCGACCAGGACGACGGTGCGCCGACTGCCGTCCGTGTCGTGCAGGTGGACGGTGAGGGTGTCGGTGCGCAGCAGGCTGTGCAGCCGCGCCCGCCGCTGGTCGGTGTCGGGCGCGCCCGGCCGGTCCAGGGCCCGCAGGCAGGCGGTGACGGCGGTGAGGTACGCCTCCGCGTACGCCTCGACGGCTGCCCGCAGCGCGCGCGGATCCGCGCCCTCCACGACCAGGACGTCCGACGCGCCGTCCGTGGCCTCCGGCAGGGCGAGCCGGCCGAAGAGTGCCGCTCGTGCGTGGAGGTAACCGGAGAGGGGTCCCTCAATCCGTGGACCGTCCTCCCACTCCCCGGATTGCACGGAAAGCCGGGCGGCCCCGGCCGCGTCCACGTCGATCCGCGGCCCCTGAAGGGTGTTCGGGGCCCGCAGGATGTGCTGCTCCGCTTCGGCCAGGAGCCGTGGCAGGTCGATGGTGACCAGTCCCGCAGGTCCGAAGGAGGCGCGCAGTGAGCGGGTCTTCACGCTGCTGCCGCGCGGGCCCCAGCCGGTCTCGCGGCACTGCACACGGGCTGGGTCGCGGCCTTCGGCGAGCGCGGTGAAACGCAGTCGGTTGATCGCCTGGGCCAGGCCGGGCGCGTGGTGGCCGCGTGGGGTGGGCGGCTCGTCGAACTCGCCCTCGGGGACGACGTAGAAGCGGTCGCTCTCGTACGGGCGGCGGCCCGCCGTCTGTCCGCTGCCCGCAGCGGGCATGGGGTCGTCGTTCCCGTCGAGCGGGGTGACACGGACGAAGTGCCAGCCTTCCTCCCAGTCCGGTGCCCGGCGCCCCTTGCGGAGTTTGATGCTCGCCTTGTGCTGCGGCTTGTTCCGGGGACCGGCCGGAACGGTCACCGCCAGCCCGGTTGGGCTGGCCAGTGCAGCGCCCACGTCGCCGCCGTCCTCGTCTCCCGGCTCGTCGCCGGTCTCGGCGCAGATCTCGACCTTGAAGCGCTTCAAGCCCGTGACACCCCGCTGATCGCGGTCAACGGAGAAGGTGACGGGGAGGGAGGAAAGGCCTCCGGGCAGGAGGTAGGGCTGGCCGAAGAGCCGGTCGAGGGCGGGGTGGTTGCGCTGGTCCTCCGTGTTCTCCCCGGCCTTGGGCAGCGCGGTCAGGTCGTCGACCTCGATGCGTACGGTCTGGTCGGCCGGGTCGTTCTCCTGCGGCCAGTGGTGGAAGGCGAGCGGCCAGTTGTCGGGATCGGCGGCGATGGCGCGGCACCAGTGCCCGGGGTCGGACAGGCCGGTGTTCGCGGCGAAGTCGACGAGGCGGCGCAGGAATCGCTGGTGTTCCTCGGAGTTGCGAGGCAGACCGAGGGCGAGGACCCGCTGCCGGTCGGTGGCGGGGCCGTCGGTGAGTTTCTCGACGGTGCGCCGGTTGCGCTGGATCTTGGTGACCAGGAGGGAGGGGTCGGTGAAAAGCTGAAAGTCCGGGATGAGGCCCAGCAGGTGAACGGCGGCTCCGGCGGCCTGCGGGTCGTGCTGGTTCTCGCGCAGGGTGAGCAGGTAGCGGGCGGCGGCCCGATCCGAGGCGTCGGAGGTCTCCGCGAGCAGCCGTTCGACGCTGGTGCGCAGGGACTCGGGCACCGCCTTGAGCAAGTTGCGCCTCAGCCGGGCGTGCACCTCGTGGAGGGAGACCTCCTCGAAGGTCGCGACGGAGAAGGAGTCCTCCGCGCTGGCCTTGGTGCCGGGCGGCACGAACACCAGGAGCACCGGCCTGAGGCGGCCGTGTTCGTCGGGGTTGCGCAGTTCGACGAGCTTGGTGCTGGTGATGGACGTGTCGTCGCCGTCCGCGGGGCCGGCCGCGAGAACGTGCACCTGGGCGTCGGGGACTGCCTGACGCAGGCCGCGGGAGAGGCGGGCGGCGAGTTCGGCGTCGAGCCCGCCGACCCGCATGCAGTGGCCGGCCTCGCGAGTGCGCAGCAGGTCGGCGAGGCCCGGCAGCGCGACGTGTTCGAGCGCGCGCCGCCAGTCGGTCTCGGTGATCTCCACCAGTCCGCGTTTCATGGTCCCGCTTGTCATGCCGCCGTCTCCCCCGTCTGCCTCTCGCCTGTCCTGCCGCTGCTGTCCCTGTCGACTCTGGGGCCGTTCCTCCTACCGTCCGCCCGTGGTCACCGTGCCGTCCTCGGTAACGGAGAACCTGGGGGTGATCACCTGGGTGAGATAGGCGTCCGACAAGTCGTCGTAGAAGCCGATCTCCCGCATCCGCGTGGTGAACGCCTCGGCATTGGCCCGAAGAGCGGACTCCTCCTCCAGACCGGCCGGGCCGAATCCGTCCGCCGTGGGCAACCGGTCCACGTACAGCCCGTACCGGTCGCGCAGCAGGGCGAGGAACTCGTCGAGCCGGAGCGAGACGGTGTGGTGGGTGTACGGGGAGGAGCCGCCGCGAGGGTTGAGGCGCAGCAGCGCCACCTGGACGAGCACCTCCAGCAGCGCGCTGTCCAGGACGAAGCGGCGTCGGCCTCCGTGGGGCTGCGCGATGGCGGCGCCGGGGCGGTTCTTGAGCAGGAGGGAGTCGATGGCCTGGAAGATGTACTTGTGGTGGTAGGGCCCCCGGTAGGCCATCAGGACTTCGAGGTACTTCTCGAAGGGGGCGAGGCCCATGGACTCGTCCAGCAGGGGCCGGACCTCCTCGGGTTGCTCGCTGACCGGGGTGTCGTCGAGGATCGCGGTGAGCCGGGAACCGAAGAACTCGTCGCGCGTCTTGCGGTAGTCGTCCGTGCCGAAGCGGAGGAGCTCGGGCACCGTGAAGTGCCCGAGCGGGGGGCGGCGCTCCTTGCCCTGGCCGACGAGGTGTTCCGCGAACTCGTCCAGCTTACGGACGGTGTAGGAGGCGCGCACGAAGTCGGGGATGCGGCGCAGCCAGTGTTCGGCGCTGTGCTCGGCGAGCGCGGCCGCGGGGGTACCGGGTACTCCGGCGACATCCACGAAGAGCCCGACGCGGAAGGGGCATCCGGCCAGCGGATCCTGCGCGGTGGCGGAGGCCGGGCAGCGGTCGTGGCCGCAGGCCGGGTCGGCCGCCGACCGTGCCACGGCGACGGGCAGCAGCTTCATGGTCTTGAACTGGCCGAGGGCGAGGTGGAACGCAAAGAGGATCTTCAGGTACTCGACCATGGTGATGCGCGGCAGCAGATCCTTCAGGGACAGCAGCCGTACGACGTCGTCAGCGAGGAGATCGGCCTGCCCCACGCACAGCGGGGGTGCCGAGTACCAGCCTTTGACTGTGTGCGGGCTGTCCGCCTTCACCTGACTGTTGAGGTGCAGTACGGCCTGGGTCTCGATGTCCACGGGCGTCTTCTGCGCGGAGGCGGGAGCCGCCGCGCCGAGTCCGGTGAAGAAGAACGCCCGAAGTTGCTCCAGCGCGAGCGCCCCCAGAGGGCCGCGCGCGTGCCGCAGCATCTCGTACAGCTGGGCATCGGCGCCGTAGGGCCGGGAGTGTCGGCTGCTGCGGAACCTGTAGGTGAGTCCGTGCAGCGGGCGCAGGCCGGCCACCTCCTGGGTGGGCTTGCCCCGGTTGACCACGTCCAGGAGCTGGGTCTCCACCCAGCGGCGGGCCATCTCGGGGTGCTCCGCGAAGCCCTGGAAGCGGTCGACGTTGACGGGATCGGTGAACTCGTCCGCGAACTCCTTGACGAACAGGTCTTTGCGTCGCACCAGGCGGCTGGTGAGGCCCTTGTGGTTGAGCCGCATGAGGAAGCCGGTCAGCACCCGGTCCATCTGCACACGTTTGAAGTCCAGGTAGGAGACGCCGAGATGCTTGAACTCGGTGTCACGGCGGCGCAGTGCCATCAGCGTGCTCCTTCTGGGGCCGGATCCGAGCCCGTGTCCGGGGGTGTCGTGGGTCGGGCGACAGGGGCCAGGCGCAGGGCGCCGTCCGGGAGCCGACGCAGCCGGTGGGGCGGTGAACCGGGTGCGTTGAGGAGGACCTCCTGGTAGGAGGTGGCGGCCAGGGCGTTCTTGAAGACGGCCAGGGCGAGGTTCTGGCCCTGGCGGTCCTCGACGCCGGGCTGGTGGCCGCGGTGCAGCCGGTCGAGCAGTTCGTACAGGTCGAGGCGGACCGTCAGCTGGGCGCGATGGGCGCGGCCGTCCTCGGGGTGGTGGCGTACGACGAGTTCGCGGGGACCGGTCTCGACGTACGGCGAGGCGGGCGGGCCGTCGACGCCGATGGTGAAGTGTTCGGCGGGGAACAGCCGGTGGCTGCGCACTGTGCCGCCGGGGACGGCCCTCACCTGCAGCGCGAGGTCCCGGCCGTCCGCCTGGCCGAGTCCGCGCGGCATGCCCTCGCCGCGGCTGACGGCTTCGACGATCCTGGCCAGTTCCTCCCGACCCGGCTGTCCGCCGGCGAGCAGGCGCAGGAAGCGGTCGGCCGCCTGGTAGGGCAGGAGGCTTCGCCAGCGGGTGTCGTCGAGGCTCTCGAAGTAGAAGCGGCGCCGGGCCGCTGCCAGGTAGGCGCGGTGAGCGGTGACCTGGGCGCTGTCGGCCTGGTGGGTGCGGGGCAGGGCCTCGAACGCGTCGGTGAGGAGGCGTTCGTCGAGGTCGCCGCGCTGGTCGAAGGAGACCAGGGTGTGTCCCGCGGCTGGGCCGGTGTAGTCGAGCCGCCGGTCCAGTTGGGGGTCGGGGACGGCGGCGACGTCGAGGTCGCGCAACTGGGCGAGCAGGCGGTCGCGTTCATCCGGTCGCGGTGCGCCGGCGGGTGTCCGGCCGGGGAGGGCGGAAGTGCGGGTGCCGCCACCGGACGCCGCCTGTGTGTCCGGGCGGCCACCGGTGTGGATGCCGGTCCAGCTCGTGAAGTACAGGCTGTCGAGGATCTCCTGGGCCGCCTCGGGCTCCTCGCGCGCATACAGGGCGTGGATCTCGGCGCAGTCGCGGCCGGAGGTGAGGGTGTAGGCGAGGGCGGAACGCAGGTCCCGCAGCGTGATGTGGAGGCGTCCGCGCAGGTGGGCCATGCGGTAGAGGGTGGCGAGGCGTTCGGCGACCTGGGTTCCCGCGGTGGGGTGGGCGAAGGTGCGGGCGTTGTGCAGGGCGTAGCAGCGCGGGGCGAGCGCGCAAGAGCCGCAGGCCTGCCAGTGCCGTTCGTCGGTGAGGACGGCGACCATGCGGTGCATGATCGATCCGGTGCCTTCGGGGTCGGCGAGGACGTCGCGGGCGTTGAGGTTGACGACGGCGATGCCATGGGCGGCGCGGCCGGTGGTCAGCCCATCCCGGACGGTGTCCGCGAGCAGCGGGTAGCGCTCTTGGTGCCGAGTGACGAAATCGACGAGGCGCCCCTCGTTGACGGCGACGAGCCGGGTGGCGTCGGCAGGCCAGTTCTGGGCGGTGGCGCCGCTGTAGGGGGCGAGGAAGGTATCGAGAACGGTGTCGTTGTCGGTGTCGCCCTCATCCTGGCTGCCGTCGTGGTTGGTGTGGAAGGAACGGCCGTCGAGGGTGAAGTCGTCACCGTTGGCGCGTGCTTGACCGAATCGGGCGCCACGGCGACGGGCCTCGTCGGCGAGGTGCTGGAGGAAGGCGGTTTTGCCGTCCCCGGCGTTTCCGGTGATGAGGACGAGGCGGTGGCGGCCCGCGAGGACGTCGGGGCGCAGCCGGTCGTCGAGGGCGGTGGCTACGTACAGGGGATAGGCGGCCGGGTCGAGGCCGCGGGTGCCCGCGTTGGTGCGACCGCTCTGGCTGTACAGGGTCTGGAGGTGGCCGACAAACGGGTTGGAACTGGCCTCGTCCGCGTCGCCTTCGGCGGGTGCGGGCCGCCGAGGTTCCTCCTGCTCCGGAGCGGGCGGCACGAGGCGCACCTCGCGGACGGCACCAAGGGCGGCGCGGAACTCGTCGGCGTCGCGGTAGCGCTCGTAGCGGCGGGGAGCGAGGGCGCGCAGCAGGACAGCCGTGAAATCCGGGTCGAGGTCGGCGAGGCCGGGCAGGCGACGCGGGTCGAGGGGCTGCCCGCCCCGCGGCGGGGTGCCTCGGCCCTGCCACGGGTAGCCGCCGGTGAGCGCCTCGTAGGCGGAGATGCCGAGGGCGAACAGGTCGAGGTCCGTGAGTTCCTCCCGGCTGGGCCGGGTGAGGCGGGTGGCCTCGGGGGCGAGGTAGCGGGGCGAGCCGAGGGTCGGGGTGAGGGTGGAGTCGGCGGAGACGGCCGCGTTGAAGTCGAGGATGCGGGCGCCGTCAGCGGTCCACAGCAGATTGCTGGGCTTGATGTCGCAGTGGAAGACCCCGCCCGCGTGCAGGTGAGCGAGGCCCGCCAGGCAGTCGTCGAGGAGCTTGCGCACGTCGGCGGGACCCAGGGGTCGGCCCTGGTCGAGGACGCGCTTGAGGTCCTGTCCCTCGGCGAACTCCATGCGCAGGTAGGGGAAGTCGCCCTTGGGCAGGAACTCGGCGTCGATGAGCCGCACGAGGTTGGGGTGCGGAGCGATCCGGCGAAGGATGCGGTACTCGCTCACCAGGCGTTCGCGTACGGAATCCCGGTCCCTGGTGATGATCTTCAGGACCTCGTCGGTGTCGTCGAGGGTGTTGAACACCCGGTAGACGACGCCGAACTGGCCGTGCCCGAGCCGGGAGCGCACCCGGAACCTCTCGGTGAGGCGGAACCCCTCGGGTAGGTCGGTGTAGCTGTGTGGGTCGTCCCAGTCGAACGGGTCGCCGGACTCCTCGCCTCCCCCGCCCGGCCCTCGGACACGGGCACGACGCGTGTCGGCGCGGGCGAGCTGCTCGATGGCCTCACGAGCGGGCGGCCGGTCGCCAGGGGCGGCGGACAGCAACTCCCGGATGACCGCCTTGAGTTCGGGGTCGATCCGATCGGCGTCGTCGAGGCTGTCGAGCGGGGTGCCACCCGAGCCGAGGGCAGGCTCCTCGCCGGTGTACAGCTCGTGGAAGAGCACCCCGGCCGCGTACAGGTCTGTGGCCGGGGAGAAGATTCCGGGCCGCTCGTGGCACTCGGGGGCCAGGTAGGCGGGCGACTGGTGCGCGTACGCCTCGATGCCCCGGGACTCGTCACGCGGGCGCGGCGGACCGGGGTGGGCGTAGTCGAAGCCGGTGAGCATGGCGGTGCCGTTGCGCCCGATGAGCACGGTGTCCGGGCTGAGGTAGCGGTGCACGACCCGGTGGGCGTGCGCGACGGCGAGACCGCCGAGCACCCCGTCCACGACCCGCCGCCGGGCGTCGGCGCCGAGCGCGCCCTGTCCCCGGGCGTCGAGCCTGACCCGCAGCGCCTCGGCGAGCACGTCCTTGAGGACCACGGCGTACCCGTCACCCTCGTCCAGCGGGAAGGACGTCTCGCACGGCACGATGTACGGGCTGGACGGCAGCTTGCTGAGGGCCTGGACCGGGTTGCCGATGCGCGCGTAAGCGGTCGACCGCTCGCCGTCGGGCAACAGCGGGTCGACGGAGTGCGCCTGGAGGATGCGCGTCCCCGACCGGGGCTGGTCGGCCAGCCGCACCCGGTACACCGAGACCCGGCGGGCCGGATCGCCGTCCTGGTCGGCGAGGTCGGCGGGGGACGCCTCGTACAGGGCCTCCACGACCTCGTAGTGCCCGAACCGGCGCGGCCCCGACGGCGGCCGGGTCTCCGCCTGGAAGACGCGGGCGATGTCCTCGCGCAGCGCGGAGATGTCGTCGCCGGGGCGCCTGTTGTGCTGGGGCGGGCGGTGCCGCGTGATGAACGGCACCAGATCGTCGAGGTGGTACGTGCTCGCCTCGTCGCGGCCGTCCGGGTCGTGCAACGTGGCGCCCTGGTACGGCAGGATCACCAGCCCCTCGCACCACACCGATCCCAGCCCGGCACTCGCCGCCCGGGACCGCGCCAGCAGGTCACCGGCGACGCGCGCGTGGTTGCGGATCTTGCGCGCCGGGCTGGGGAACGGCGCGCCCTGCGGATACCAGCGCCCGCCGCGCACCTGGACCCGGCCGTGCACGCCCTTGGTATCGGCCAGGTAGACCGCGTGATCGGCGATGATCGCGAGATCCACCTCGAACATCGGCCGACCCGGCCCGTACGGCAACTCGAAGTTGGCCACGACGATCCAGTCGTCCGGCGCCCGCTCCCGCAGATGGCGCAGCACCATGCGCTCGGCCTCGTTGGCCGGCTCCCCGATCGGGATGATCCGCGCCATCGCCTGCCCCCGCTCCCCGTTCCACCCCGTACGTGTCCCAGCGCGCGACGCCCGTGCCCGGGTATCCCCACGGCACATGCGTCGACACCTGTGTCACGGAACACTCTAGGACGCCCCACTGACAACGCGTCGCGAATCGATCACACGGGGCCATCGGACGGTCACTCGAAGCCGCCTCGAAGCTCAGAGAACCTCCCCTCTGCTGCGGGCGTTGGCGTCGGCAACCCGCGCCCACATCAGGGCCGCCGCCTGCTCGCGGACGTTCAGCGGCTGCACGTCGCCGGGGCGCGCGGTCCACTCCGTGCCGCCGCCTTCGGGGCGCAGCCACACGAGCCCGTCCTGGTGGTCCATGACGATCCCGCGCCTCTCCTGCCGTGTGTCGTGGGCGAGTTGGCCGACGGGGAGCCGGGTCTCCTCAAGCTCGGCGCGGTCGGGGCGGGGTGTGCGGGCGGTCGCGTCCGTATCGCCGGTCGTCGTACGTTCTCGGGATGCCACAGGCGTCTCCGTTCTCGCTGTGCGTACTCCCAGCGAAACGGTCGGCGGCCGCCGTCGGACAGGGTGACGGTGTTCCGAGCCGAGTTACGGAACAGCCCCCACCTGCCCTCTTTCACCGTTCGCGCCCGCACTGTCACCGACCGCGACTACCGTGGACGGGGTGGCGCCGTTCCCTCGGGACCACGGAACGGAACGGAACGGCACGCCCGTCCGCACGGCACACGGCGAGGGAGCACCGACCATGAGCCAGCCCACCCGAGACCTCGAACCCGCGAGCTCCGCCCGCGACCTGTACGGCGTGGAACTGCGCCGCCAACGCCAGTGCGCCGGGTTGTCGTTGGACCGGCTGTCGGACGTCGTCAACTACAGCAAGACGCATCTGCATGGGGTGGAGACGGGGGAGCGGCTTCCGTTGCCGCCGATCTCGGAGAAGCTGGATGCGGCGTTTGGGACGGGGGAGTTGTTCCAGGGGTTGTGGGGAACGGTTAAGCGGGAGCACACGCCGAGGCGGTTCGATCACTGCTTGGAGCTGGAGGCGAAGGCGGTGCGGATTCAGGAGTTCTGCGCGGGCGTCATCCCCGGGCTGCTCCAGACTCCGGCGTACATGCGCGCGCTGTTCACCGAAGGCAACCCAGGAATGCCCCCCAAGGAAATTGACGGCTTGGTGGCCGCCCGCCTGGGTCGTCAGGAAGTCCTGCGGCGTGACAACTCACCAGACGTCTGGTGGATTCTCGGGGAAGCAGCCCTACGGCAGGCTGTCGGTGGTCCGGCGGTGATGCGTGAGCAACTTTCGGCGCTGCTTCCGCTCGTAAAAACGCGCCACACGGCAATCCAGATCGCCCCGTTCGAAGCGGGGGCGCTCGCTCTGATGAACGGCACGCTTGTCCTTCTCACGCTTCCGGACAACTCCACCACCGTGTACCAAGAGGGCTTCGGGTACGGAGAGACCTTCGACGACCGAGACACCGTCATGCGGCGTATGCGAGGGTACGATCACATGAAGGCAAGCGCGCTTTCACCAAGAGAGTCCGCAGCGCTGATCGAAGCGACGATGGAGAAGTACCAGCCATGCGAGCCACCCCGGACCTGAGCGCCGTCCGCTGGCGCAAGTCCTCCTACAGCGGGAACGAGCAAGGGGACGCCTGCATCGAGGTCTGCGACGGCTTCCCCAGCACGGTCCCCGTCCGCGACAGCAAGAACACGGCTGGCCCCGTCCTGGTGCTGGGCGGCGCGGCCTGGCAGCTGTTCGTGGACAACATCAAGAGCGGCTCCCTGTAAGGCGGTTACGCGGAACGGGCCCTGAAGATGTTCCAGGACCCGTTCGGAACAAGTAGCCCGGCGAGCCGCTCAGCCCGTCACGGCCTCCTCCAGCTTCGCGAGCGCCAAGTCCTCCTTGCGGTCGGCCTCGTCACGCTTCTTGTAGGCGGCGCGGACGGTAGCGGCGATGCGATCGCGGTCGGTCTGGGTGAGGACGGGAACAGGGACGTTCTTGCGCAGCTCCTCGTGGAGGTCCTGCTGTTTACCGCCGACGGACATGGACCTGAGCAGCCGGAACATCGGCTCCGACCGGAGCAGCGCGAACAGGTAGGCACCTGAAAAGCGCGGGTCACCCGGGATGACACGCAGGAAATGCTGGCTGTAAGCGTGGTCGAGCCAGGAACCCGTTACCAGGAACGGACGGCAGAACACCTCGTTCTCGCCGAGCGTTCCCTGCGCCGCGATCATCACGGTCTCGTCCGTCGCGAAGATGCCCGGCGGCGCTTGATCCGAACTGATCCAACGCCCCTCCGGCCGCAGCCAGAACGCCTGGCGCTGACCAATGAGCCGAACGGCACCGTGGCCGGGCTCCGCGTCGATGCGCTTGAAGCGCACCCCGGACCCCAGCATGCCCCCCTCACAAACCTCCCCCAACGACACGCACTCCCGCTCCTCCAACCGCTCCAGGATCCTCCGGGCTCTCGGCTGGAAGTTGAGCGCCCGCAGGCTCGTCGCCGTAACGCCGGGCTGCGCGAACCCTAGGTCCCGCCCCCGCTCATGCCACCGCAGGTCCAGCAGATCCTCAATCTCGGCCGTATGAAACAGATCCCGCGTCGCAACCTCAAGCCCCGCCTGGGACTCCGCCCTCAACTCGGCCGCGCCTTGGATGAGTTCGTGGATCTCGTTCTCCACGGCGTCCCCGAAGCGCGGTACCGGCAGGTCCTCGATGTGGTGCGGCTCGATGTGCTTGACGGCCGATCCGTACACCCCTTCCTTGACGAGCACTTCACCAAACCGACTGGCGAGGAAGGCGTACAAGTACCCAGACTGGATCTTGTCCTGATCAGGTGCGACCTTGATGACGTGCTGCGAGGACCAGGCACCGGCCATGTCCGGACGCGCGTACGCTCTCCGCCCGGCGTTGAACCCCGAGCAGGCGATCAAGGTCATCCCGGGCTCAAGCTTCAGATAATGCAGCTGCCTCGACTCTGCATCGATCTTCCTGAGCCGGGGAACCCCGCCCAGGTCAGCGACGAGCATGTCCTTGCTACCGATGAACGGCACGCTGTGGCCGGGATCGGTGAGGTACACCCGTTTGAACATCGGCCCGTTGAAGATGCCCCCAGCATGCCCCGCCGTGACCTCCTTCAACGGAACCTTCTCCACCGGTAGCCGCTCCAGCAGCCGCTGCGTCGTGAACGCCCCCGACAGATAGGGCTTGGCGTCCAGCCGCAGCCCCTGCCGAACCATCCACCCCCGCCGCGCCGGATTCCCCGCCTCGGCGACCTTCACGCCGTCTCCCCCTTCTTCCAGGGGAGCTCATGCCCATGCTCCTTCAAGAACTCGTGGTACGAGTCGATCACGTTGGGCCGCACGACGTCCTGCGCGCCCCGGTCCCGCAGGGCCATGAGGTCGTTGTCCGGGATCCGCTTGCGCCGCTCGATCTGCCGGGGGACGACGACGTTCCCGATGTAGATGTCGTCGTTCTCCGTGTACTGCTGCCACTCGTACTCGCCGCGCGCGTCCCGGACGTACAGCCGGTTGCCGCGCCGGTCGTGGCCGACCTTCTCGACGACGGCCATGAACACCGGATAGTCGGCGGGGCCGTACAACCGCTCCTCGGTCTTCTCCTGCTCGGTCTTCTTCCGCAGGAACAGCATCGTGGTGAGGATGTTGACGCCGGCGCCGAACACGAAGGGCTCCACGGGGAGTTCGACGCTGGCCATCACCCAGCACTCCTCAAGGATGTACCGCCGTACCGCCTCGTCGTCGGGGCCGGGGTTGGACAGGATGCCGTTGGGCAGGACGATCCCGATGCGCCCGCCGGGCTTGACCCACTCCACACACTTCTGCACGAAGAGCCGCTCGGGCGGGACGGAGGATGCCTCCTTGCCGCGCTTGAGCGAGCCGTCGCCCTTCTCCTTGTCCTTGGTCCAGTCGTAGGCGATGCTTGCCTGCTTCTCCCCGCCGAACTCGTCCGTCCGGAACAGCTCCAGGGTCGACCCGGTGACGGGAATGTCGGTGCCGAAGGGCGGGTTGGTGAGCAGGACGTCGACCTGTCCGATGCCGACGCGGTTCTCACGCTCCATGGCGGGCCCGTGGCCGGGCTTGTCCTGGCTCCCGCGGGGGAACCTGAGGGAGTCCACCTGGAAGGTGTTGCCCTTGGCCTCCGTCAGCATCATCAGGCCGAAGGAGGCGGCGCGGGTGAGGAAGGGGTCGAAGTCCATGCCGAAGACCCGGTCCTTGGCATACCGCGCGAGTTCCGGGCGGTACTTCGTCTCTTCCTCGGCCTTCTCCTGCACGGAGAGGCCTCGTCCGAAGTCGGGCAGCGCCTCCCGGTGAAGGACATGCAGCAGCGTCTCGCGCAGGAAGCCGCCGGTGCCGCAGCACGGGTCGAGAACGGTCTCGTCGAGCTGGGGGTCGAGCAGTTCGACCATGAAGCGGGTCGCGACGTTCGGGGTGAAGTACTGGCCGCGGTCACCGCGCAGGTTATCGCCTACGAGTTCCTGGTAGGCGGTGCCGAGCGCGTCGAGGGAGGTGCCGAGCAGGGTGTACGTGGACAGTTCACCGGCGATGAAGGTGAGAGCGGCCTCGTTGAGAGTGAGCCGGTCGTACTCGCTGAACTCGTCCGTATGGTCCTTCTTGAACTCTTCGAAGAGGTCCTTCACGCGCTGGGCGACGGCGGGGTTGCCCGCGTCGCTCTTCGCCAGCTCCACCAGCTCCGTGGTGTCGACGTAGAAGCGGGGGTCCTGTCCCTCCCGCACCAGCTTCTCGTCGTGCAGCTTGGCGAACAGGACGTAGAGGAACTGCCAGAACGCGGCGTCCTTGGGCAGGCCCTCGTTGCCGTGGATGAAGTCGTGGCAGCGGCGGAACGCGAACTTGAGCATCGTCTCGTCGGCACTGCGCATGATGCCGAGCGAGGAGATGTTGCCCTGGGCGTCGAAGAGGGTGGCGTCGCCGCGCGGCCAGTTCGCCAGCGGCAGGTACTCGTCCTCGAAGCGGTTCGGGTCGCGGCGGATGAAGTAGAGGTCCTTGTCGTCCGTCCACATGCCGTACACGCACTCGGGCCCGGCCGCGTGCATCAGGTCGGCGACCTCGTCGATCTGTTCCTTGGCCCGCGCGAACGTGCGGATCTTGGAGACGGTACGACTGTCGTTGCGGGGCGGCTTGATGACTACGATCCGGCGGATGTCCTCCCGCTTGGGCTCCGTGCCGGGCTTGATCGAGCCGTGCTCGAAGATCGCGATACTCGCGCGCTTGCGCGACTTGCGGCCGGTCTTCCGATTCTCCACCTGGAGCGGGAAGTCGGCCCGCATGTCGCGCGGGTCGATGCCGTACTGATGGACGAGCGCCCGGGCGATGCGCTGCCGGACCTCCTCCATCGGGGTGTGCTTGACGACCTTCTCGCCGGAGATGTAGTCGAAGATCTCGTCGTCCTGGAGCTTGCGCGGCCCCGCGCTCTCCTCCGACGCCGACTGCGCACGCCCCCTGCCGGACGCCTTCGGCCTCGCCTTGGCCGACGGCGCCGGCCTCCGCCCGCCCTCTCCGGGAATGTCGAAGCCCAGCTGTTCCTCACTCATCGCGCCCGCGTCCACCTTGTCCCGTATCACCACGCTTCACACCGCCTGCGTCATCCGGCGGCATCGCCCAAGACTAGGGCAGCGCGGAACCGGTTCCTCTCCGTTCCACGTCGAACACCTGCCGTCACGCCCGCCAGTCGCGTCAGTCGGCGGCGCCGCCGTTCTCCCTCAGCCCCTTCGCGATGTCGACCAGCGCCCCGAGCTCCGGCACATGCCAATGCCGGGTGCCCTGCACCTGCTGATCGTTGCCCATCGCCGTCCGCCGCATCAGACGCACCAGCGTGGAGGGGGCGTACGCCTTGCCGTCCGCAGCCCACACGAGCGGCTTGACCTTGTTGTTCTGCCAGGTGGCCCGAGCCCTCGTCGGGTCCTCCTCAATCCACCGGGGCAGCTGCCTGCGCTCCGGACCGGTCACCGGACGGAACTCCAGGACCGTCCCGTCCTGGAGGTGCTCCGCGTCGACGATCACCCATACCGCGTTGGTCACACGCCCACCGGTTCCGGGCTCTTGGTCCAGCCTGGACTCCGCGTCGCTGGGCGGTTCCTCGTTGCCGAGGACCCGGGCGTACAGGCCATCGGTCACCAGCAGGGCACGATCCTCAGCCCGGACCGCCGTACCGAGCTGGCTGTTGCGGCCGTACGCGCCGTCGATGACGATCACCATCCAGGCGAGGGCGCGCCGCACCCGGTCCGGCACCTCGGCGAGACGTGCCTCCCACGCCACGTCCGCCTCCTTCTCCTCATCGAGGTCCGCGACGCCCATCGCCCGGTAGAGCACATGAGTGATCAGCAGATCCCCGTAGGAGGCGGCACCCGCCAGGCGGCCGATGGCACTCTCCTTCTCCCGTTCCAGCGCCTCCCGCACCTCGCGCAGCATCTGGACGCAGCGCCACACCCGATGGGCGGTCGGCTGCGGCCCGAAGAGCTGCCGGTAGGTGCTTGCTCCCCACAGGGCCGAGGCGTCCCGCTTGGCCTGAGCGGCGAGAGCGGGAGAGTGGGCGGCGGCGAGGGCGATGGCCGCCTCCTCCATCGTGCACCCCTCGTCGTGGGCAGGGTCGGGCTCCCCACGCTTGATCACGTACTGGAGGCCCAGCGAGAGTGCGAAGTCGTGCCGGAGATCGAACTGTTCGGGCCTGCGCGACCGGAAGTCCCGCTCCTGGGTGGGGTTCTGGGTGTTGGCGGCCACGGTGACACGGTCACCGAAGTCCTCGGGGCAGTCCTCCAAGGAGATGATCCGCACCAGAAGTCGCCCAAGGGCGGCCTTGCCGGGCTTCTGCCGCATCGCGCGGTGCACGGCGCTCACCGTCTGCGCTCCGTTGATGAGACTGGCGCCCTCCAGCCGGAAGCCGGCACCGGCCCCCGCCACCGGGGCACCCTTGCCGTGCTTGCGGATCCGGTCGCAGAGCAGCGTGATCCCGTTGCTCAAGTACCAGAAGTGTTCAGGCTCCTTGACCAGGGTGGCGCGAATCTTGTCGTTGACGTCGCTGACATCGAGAGCGTCGCGGATGTTGCGCGCCGTGAGGTGACGCCCGTGATCGTCGTACCACCCGGCGACCGCCTCGGCGGAGACCGTTCCGTAGTAGGCGGTGTAAGGGGAATCGATTTTCCCTACGCCGTCGACCTGCACGTCCAAGTCGACCTTCCGCTCGGCATGCTCGCCCAGGATCTCCCGGTGCAGATCGCGCAGGTTGATGACCTTGAGCTCCACGAGGTCGTCATCGAGGTTGTGCTTGTCGACCACCTCGTTGAGGAAGTCTTTGGTGTTCTGGTGCAGATCGGTGCCGGTCACGAGCGCCAGCACCAGGGTCACCTTGGGCGAGGGGCTGTTGAGCGCTGCGTCTATGGCGGCCGAATGCCGGTCGATCTTGCTGCCGAAGCGATGGAACTCCAGTTCCAGCAGGTAGTCGAGCCCACGCATCAACGCGGCGGCATCATGCTCGCCGAAGCCGGCCTCACCCTTGTCACTCCACTTCGCCTGCACAAGGGTGACCTGCTGCCGGTCGCCTCGCTGTTGCACCGCGACCGCGTCGATGCCCTTGTCCGTAGAGCTGTCGATCACGGATCGGGCAGCCTCTTCGTCGGAACATGCCGTCTCGATCTTGACCGCCAGCGCGGCCACCGCACGGCTCAGGAACATGTGCTCCTCATCCGGCCGCTCCGCGACATCCTCCATGTCGACCAGCGACCGGAACCGATCAGTCAGCTTCCTGCGCAGGTTCCGGACCTGAACCGGGTACGCCACGGGTTCCCCCCGACTTCATGAATTCATTCGAGACGGCACGCCCTTCCGAGCGCCGCCGCCGACGAGGCTATCCCGGCAGCCGACAGGTGTTCCTTCCGTTTCGACGGAACGCCTGGATCCCTGCACAGCAGCCACGCCCGCATATACATACAGTCGAATGAATTGCACACAAGAGTAATCTCGTGCCACCATGTGCACATGGTTGAGATCGCCATCAGCGCCGCCCGCTCCCAGCTCGGCGACTTGGTCCGCCGCGCCGCCCACGGCCGCGAGACCATCGCCCTCACCGACCACGGCCACGTCGCCGCCCTCCTCGTATCACCTCAGGTGATAGAGGATTTCGAGGACGCCCTCGCCCTCGCCGACTATCAGCGACGCAAGGCCGAGGGAACGCTTGAGCCGGGCATCCCCATGGCCGAGGTCCGCAGGCGACTGGGGCTTGAACAGCAGTGACCTACGAGATCATCTTCGAACCGCGCGCCCTCGACTCCGCAGTGCGGTTCCTGAAGGAAGACCCGAGTGGTCTCGCTCTACTCCTCGACACCATCGACAAACTGGCCCATGACCCTCGGCCAGCTGCGTCGATTCCCTACGGATCACCCGACGTCCGCCGGCTGCATGTCGGCGACTACCGGGTTCTGTACGTCATCGAACACAACGTGATCCGCATCGTGATCACCCACCTCGGCCGCACGGCTTGAGGGTTCAGTCAAACAAGAGAGCCGCGCCTCCCCTCCGTCCAGGGGAAGCGCGGCTCTCTTCTCGTTCAGCGCAGCAGCCCTGCCGCCTGCCCGAGCACCGGGATGCTGCCCACCGACGGCGCCTGCGCCAGCGGCCCCGTAAGAGCCTGCGACGACAGCGGCTTGAAGTCGGCCAGCTGTGTGGCGACCCCGTTGTCGAGGGGGTCGACGCCGGTGCCCGCCAGCGGGTTGGGCTTGAGCCCCGCGACCGGCCCTGTGACGTACCCGACCGTGCCGGTCAGCGCGCCCAGACCCGCCTGAGGGTCGATGTTGCCGATCGAGGTGGGCCGGGTGCGCACGACGTCCACAACGGGGTCCGCGTCCGCGACGGCCGGGGCGGCGACGGCCGCACCGGCAGCAACGACCACGCCGGCCGCGGTGGCGATGCGCGCGGTCCTGCGCGCCATGGTGGTCAGCTGGTCTGCGTGTCGCGCCATCACATTTCCTATTCGGAGAGCAACTTGATTGACACGCAGAGTAGTTGACTCGGGTCCTCTTCCGGGCGGTCCTGGCGGCTGATTCCCCTGTGCGGCCCAACAGGCATATCAGCGCCAGTCCCAGGAACAAACAAACACAGAAGATCAGTCGGCAGAGACCATGCAGACCATTCGCGTGACCAAGCCCGGCGACGCCTCCGAACTCCACGTGGAGGAGGTTGAGCCGCCCCGCCCCGGCAGCGGCCAGGTCCTGGTCCGCAACACGGCCGCCGGCGTCAACTTCATCGACGTCTACTACCGCGACGGCACCTATCCCGCCGAATACCCCTTCACCCCGGGCCAGGAGGGCGCCGGAGTGGTCGAGGCCGTCGGCGAAGGCGTGACGGCGTTCACTCCGGGCGCCCGCGTCGCGTACGCCACCCAGCTGGGCGCGTACGCCGAGTACACCGTGGTGCCCGAGGACAAGCTGATCCCCGTCCCCGACGGCGTCGACCTGACCGACGCCGGCGCCGTCACCCTCCAGGGGATCGCCGCGTACTACCTGACCCACCAGACGCACCCGGTCGCCAAGGGCGAGACCGTCGTGGTCCTGGCCGCGGCGGGCGGCCTCGGCCGACTCCTGGTCCAGCTCGCCGTGGCCCGCGGAGCGACCGTCATCGCCGTCACCTCCACCCCGGAGAAGGAGCGGATCGCCCGCGAGGCAGGGGCCCAACACACCGTCGGCTACGACAGGTTCAACGAGTCCGTACGCGAACTGACCGGCGGAAAGGGCGCCCAGGTCGTGTACGACTCGGTGGGCGCCGCGACCTACCTCGCCGGCCTGCGCAGCCTCGGCCGCCGGGGCACGCTCGCGCTGTGCGGCCTGTCCAGCGGCGCGGTGCCGCCCCTGAATGTCGAGCTGCTGCGCGACGGCGGGTCGCTGTTCCCGACCCGGCCGACCATGAAGGACCACGTGTACGACGCCGAGACCCTGCGCGCGGCGGGCGGCGCCGTCTTCTCGTACGTGGCGGACGGCGTCCTCAAGCCCCTGGTCCACGCGTCCCTCCCGCTGGGCGAGGCCGCCAGGGCACACCGCCTCCTGGAGAGCCGCGCCACCACCGGCAAGCTGCTGCTGACGCCCTGAACTCCGCGTCGGTTTTTTCCGTGACGGAGCCCTCGCCCCACTGACCGGAACAAGGGTCCCGCGGCAGGGATAATGTCCTGGACGTTGCCGGCAGGCGGCGAGGCCAGGTCGAGTCAGAGAAGGAACTGAGAATTGGGTTCCCATCCCCCGATACCCACCCGTGTGGTGCTGCTCTGCGGCCCCTCCGGCTCTGGGAAGTCCCTTCTCGCGGCCGACTCCGGCCTCCCCGTGCTCCGCCTCGACGACTTCTACAAGGAGGGCACGGACCCGACGCTGCCCCAGGTGGAGGGCAGCGCGGACATCGACTGGGACCACCCGCTGTCCTGGGACGCGGACACCGCGGTCACCGCGATCGAGGAGCTGTGCCGCACGGGTCGTACGACCATCCCCGTGTACGACATCGCGCTGAGCGCCCGTACGGGCACGGAGGCGCTACACATCGAGCGGACTCCGCTGTTCATCGCGGAGGGCATCTTCGCCGCCGAGATCGTCGGGCGCTGCCGGGAACTGGGTGTGCTGGCGGACGCGTTGTGCCTGTCGCGCGGCCCGGTGACGACGTTCCGCCGCCGCTTCCTGCGGGATCTCAAGGAGGGCCGCAAGTCGGTCCCCTTCCTGCTGCGCCGCGGCTGGCGCCTGATGCGCGCCGAGCGCTCCATCGTGGCCCGCCAGACCGCCCTCGGCGCGCACCCCTGCGACAAGGACGAGGCCCTCGGCCGCCTGACCGCGGCGGCGGCCGGCCGCTGCTCGACCCCGCGCCCGGCAACGGCGTAGCGCCCCGGACGTACGCACACAACGAAAAGAGGCCCAGGCGGACCCCCCAGTCCGCCTGGACCTTTCTCGTTTCCCCCGTGCTCCCACGTGGTCCCCCGACCCCGTGGTGGGTCCCCCGACCCGTTGGTTCCCCCCGGAACCGCTCCCCCGTGTTACCTGTTTCCCTTTACTTCCCCCCAGACCTTCAGGCGACAAGCTCCCCGAAGGACTCCTCCTCGTCACGTCCGAAGCTGAGGACCTCGTCCTCACGCATCCGGCGGAGCGACCGCCAGATGCTCGACTTCACCGTGCCGACACTGATGTCGAGGATCTCCGCGATCTCCGGGTCCGTGCGGCCCTCGTAGTAACGAAGGACCAGCATGGTGCGCTGGAGTTCGGGCAGCCGGGCGAGCGCCTGCCACAGCACGGCGCGCAGCTCGGTGCCGCGCATCGCGTCCGTGTCACCGGCGGTCTCCGGCAGTTCCTCGGTCGGGTACTCGTTCAGCTTGCGGCGGCGCCACGCGCTGATGTGCAGATTGGTCATGGTGCGGCGGAGGTAGCCCCCGACCGCGGCCTTGTCGCTGATCCGGTCCCAGGCCTTGTACGTCGAGAACAGCGCGCTCTGCAGCAGGTCCTCGGCCTCGAAGCGGTCACCGGTCAGGTGGTAGGCGGTTGCGTACAGGGAGGCCCGGCGCTCCTGGACGTAGGCGGTGAACTCCGCCTCCGACACCGAGCGCCGTTCCCCCGTGCCCTCCCCGTACGCGGCTCCCCCGTGAGCCTGTCCCCCCGCGTCAACCACCGTCATGTACCCGGTGTGCTGACGCCCGGTGCCGCGAGCGCACCCCCGCCCGCTCACGGCACCGGACTTCTCCGTGTTCCGGGAGACTGTGACGTCGTGCAGACGCGTGACTACTGCGCTAGTGCTGGTGCTGTGCAGCGTGTTCATCTCGCGCCCCCCGTCGTGGAATCCCGGTTCTTCGGTTCGTTCCGCCGTGCTGTCTTGCTTGTGTCGAAAAGCTTGCCCGGGCCACTTCATGACGGTGTCCGCCGACTGTCACAGACCTGTCACAGGGCCCGCCCGCAGGCACGTCACGGCAGGGTCACAGCGCGATCACAGAGAAGAGCGGTACGACTACTCGGATGACCACTTGGGGGCTCGCGCGGGACCTCCGCGTGTGCCGGAGATGAGTGGGAGCGCTCCAACGGTCGATACACCACCGTTCGATGGGCCAGAATGACGTCCGTGCCTTCCCTGTTGCTGATCGAAGACGACGACGCCATTCGTACGGCCCTGGAGCTGTCGCTGACGCGCCAGGGGCACCGTGTGGCCACAGCTGCCACCGGCGAGGACGGTCTGAAGCTGCTGCGTGAGCAGCGGCCCGACCTGATCGTGCTGGACGTCATGCTGCCCGGCATCGACGGATTCGAGGTGTGCCGGCGCATCCGGCGCACCGACCAGCTGCCGATCATCCTGCTGACCGCGCGCAGCGACGACATCGACGTGGTGGTGGGCCTGGAGTCCGGCGCCGACGACTATGTGGTCAAACCCGTGCAGGGGCGGGTGCTCGACGCCCGGATCCGGGCCGTGCTGCGGCGTGGTGAGCGCGAGGCGAACGACTCGGCGTCGTTCGGCTCCCTCGTCATCGACCGCGCCGCCATGACGGTCACCAAGAACGGCGAGGACCTGCAACTGACGCCCACCGAGCTGCGCTTGCTCCTGGAGCTGAGCCGCAGGCCCGGACAGGCGCTGTCCCGCCAGCAGTTGCTGCGCCTGGTCTGGGAGCACGACTACCTCGGCGACTCGCGTCTGGTGGACGCCTGTGTGCAGCGGCTGCGCGCGAAGGTGGAGGACGTACCCTCCTCCCCCACTCTCATCCGCACGGTGCGCGGAGTCGGCTACCGGCTGGACAATCCTCAGTGACCAAACCGCAGGACAAGCTCCGCGGCTGGGCGGCGGCGCGCAAGGCGATACTGTCCGGCCTGCGCTTCACCAGTCTGCGGCTGCGCCTGGTGGTGGTGTTCGGGCTCGTCGCGCTCACGGCCGCCGTGTCGGCGTCGGGCATCGCGTACTGGCTCAACCGCGAGGCCGTCCTGACGCGTACGCAGGACGCGGTGCTGCGTGACTTCCAGCAGGAGATGAACAACCGCGCGAGCATGCTGCCGGTGCACCCCGCTCAGGACGAACTCCAGCGCACAGCGGGGCAGATGTCGGCGAGCAGCCAGCGCTTCAGCGTGCTCCTGGTCGCCGAGGCCGCGGACGGCAAGCAGATCACCGGTAACTCCGCCCTGGACACCTTCACGCTGGAGGACGTACCCAAGTCCCTCCAGACGGCGGTGAACAAGAAGCAGCCGCTCTCCTCGAACAACAAGTCCGCGTACCACCTGTACTGGCAGCGGGTCACCGACGACGACAAGCCGTACCTCGTGGGCGGCGCGAAGGTCATCGGCGGCAGCACGACCGGCTACATGCTCAAGTCCCTCGAACCCGAGGCGAAGGATCTCAACTCCCTTGCCTGGTCCCTGGGTATCGCGACCGGTCTGGCCCTGATCGGCTCCGCGCTGCTGGCCCAGGCCGCCGCGACCACGGTCCTCAAGCCGGTGCACCGCCTCGGTATCGCCGCCCGCCGCCTCGGCGAGGGCAAACTCGACACCCGCCTGCGGGTGTCCGGCACGGACGAACTCGCCGACCTCTCCCGTACGTTCAACCACACGGCCGAGGCACTCGAGAAACGCGTCGCCGACATGAGCTCCCGTGACGAGGCCTCCCGCCGCTTCGTGGCGGACATGTCCCACGAGCTCCGTACGCCCCTCACCGCGATCACCGCCGTCACGGAGATCCTGGAAGAGGAACTGGACGCGGAGACCGGCAGCGTCGACCCGATGATCGAACCGGCCGTACGGCTCGTCGTCAGCGAGACCCGCCGGCTGAACGACCTCGTCGAGAACCTCATGGAGGTCACCCGCTTCGACGCGGGTACCGCCCGGCTCGTCCTGGACGACGTGGACATCGCCGACCAGATCACCGCGTGCATCGACGCGCGCGCCTGGCTGGACGCGGTGGACCTGGACGCCGAGCGGGGTGTCATGGTGCGCCTGGACCCGCGCCGCCTGGACGTGATCCTGGCGAACCTGATCGGCAACGCGCTCAAGCACGGCGGCTCGCCGGTACGCGTCTCGGTGCGCAAGGAGGCCGACGCGCTGCTGATCGAGGTCCAGGACCACGGTCCGGGCATCCCCGAGGACGTGCTGCCGCACGTCTTCGACCGCTTCTACAAGGCGAGCGCCTCCCGCCCCCGCTCCGAGGGCAGCGGCCTGGGCCTGTCCATCGCCCTGGAGAACGCGCACATCCACGGCGGCGAGATCACCGCGGCGAACGCGCCCAAGGGCGGCGCCGTCTTCACGCTCCGCCTCCCGCAGGACGCGCCGGTGCTGCTCGCCGACGACCCGCGCGACCGGAACGGCGACGACGGCGACGAGCACGAGAACGGGAACGGCACGGAGGCGACCGCCGGATGACGACCGTAAGACGCCGCTCCGTCCGCTCCTGGGCGGCCGTCGGCCTGCTGGCCGCGCTGCTCGCGGGCTGCGGCATCCGCTCCACCCAGGTGCCCACGGACTTCGGCCCCGCGCCCTCCCTGGTCCCCTGTGCCCTGTCCGGGGACATCTCCACGCAGACCTCCGGGGGTGTCCCGGTCCAGGTCTTCCTGCTCTGCTCCGCGCAGCTCGTCACGGTCGACAGGGCCGTCACCATCCCGGCCGGCACGGAGGAGGCCGCGCGGCGCGTCCTGGTGGCCCAGGGGCTGCTCGACGAGCTCGCCGAGACGCCGTCCACGGCCGAGCGGCAGGCCGGTTACGCCACGGACGTACGCGGCGGCATGACGGTGAGCGGTCCGCACGCCAAGGACCCCGAGGACGCCCTCCGGCTGAGCACCCCGCCGAGCGACCTCACCCGCTTCGCCCTCGCCCAGATCGTCTGCACCTTCGCCGACTCCGCCGCCGCCCAGGACGACGGCTCGGTCATCCTCGGCGGCCCCGCCGCCGGCCCCCTCAACCGCTACGAGTGCACACCCGAGGTCCGCTCCAGCCCGGGCACGGAGTCCCTGGCTTCGACAGCCGTCGAGGGCACCTGAGGATTAGGGCCTGTCCGGCGGATCAGGCCGGAGACGCGGGGCGTGGCACGCCAATCTGCGGCGTTGTCGTCGGTTGCCGACGCTCCGCGTCGTCGCCCTCCTCCGCCTTGCAGCTCGACGCACCACGCCCCGCTCACCTGCGTCAAATGAGGCACCGCCGATTTCCTCCGACCTGACCCGCCGGACAGGCCCTAGCCCGCTCCACTCGTACAGCTGTACGCGTGGAGCGTGTCGTGTGGCGCATGCCTCACCCCTCAGCCCCAACCTCCCCACCAACCCGGAACCGATCGCGCCGAACCCCGCGTCTTGGGGAACGTGCAGCGTGAAGGCTCAGGCGGCGGCAGTGCCGCGATCCGTGTCCGTGTGGCAGGAGGTGTCCTCCTCCTCGCGCACCTCGCCCTCGTCGCCTGGATCACCCTGCGCCCCCTGGACGTCCCCTGGGTGAGCGCCGCCAACCTGCGGCCCTTCGCCGGTATCAGGGCGGATCTCGCGCTGGGACCCCGGGAAGCGGCCCGCCGCATCGGCGAGGGCCTGGTCCTGCTGGCCCCGCTGGGCGTCCTGCTCCCGATGGCGGGCGGCAGGCTCGCCGCCTCCCCGCTCGGCTCCCTCGTCCGTACGATCGCCGCGGGCGCCCTGCTCTCGCTGGGCATCGAGCTGCTGCAGACCGGTGTCCCGGGCCAGGTGGTGGACGTCGACTCGCTGCTGCTCAACACCGTCGGTGTCGCCCTGGCCCACCTCGCGATCGTGCCCGCCACCCGGGCCGGGTTCCGCCGCCGGGCGGAGAAGCGACGACGCGCCGCCCTCCGCCCGGAGGACGCGGCTCAGGGTCGGACCCCGACGATTCCCAGGGTCGGGATCGCACCGTAGAGCGACGCTTCGCCCGCTTCGTCTCCGTAGCTTTGAAGGCACAGAGACACGGTCACCGAGGCGAACAAGTCGCCTGACCGACGGTTCGCGAAGGAGCCCCGAATGAGCGCCATTGCCCGCCCGACCAACGGCCGCATGATCGGCGGAGTGTGCGCAGCGCTGGCACAGCGCTTCGGCACCTCCGCGACCACGATGCGCGTGATCTTCGTCCTGTCGTGTCTGCTCCCGGGCCCGCAGTTCCTGCTCTACATAGCGCTGTGGATCCTGTTCCCCTCGGAGGACAAGGCCCGCACCACGGCCTGGTGACCACGGCCGCACGACGGAACGCCGGTGGGGCGCACCCGACTTGGGTGCGCCCCACCGGCGTTCGTCCGTGCAAGCGGCCTCAGCCGAGCGGCAGACCGTTCACCGGCAGTCCGTGGGTGGGCAGGCCCTGCACCGGCAGACCGCCGAGCAGACCGGCCACCGGAGCGGTCGGCCCGTCGGCGAGCACCTTCGCCACGGCGGGCTGGGCCGCGGCCACGCCCGCGCCGAGCGCGCCCTGCCCCTGGGCGATCGCCTCGCCCGCACCGGGGAGCGCCTTGGTCACGTTCTCCGCGGGCAGCGTCGAGGTGACCGTGTCCAGCGCCGAGGAGGCGTCCGGCACGGCCGGCGCGGCACTCGCGGCACCCGCGCCCGCGGCGGCGAAGGCGGCACCGAGAGCGGCGACACCGAGGGTCTTGGCAGCAGACTGCTTCATTTTGAATGCGTCCTTGGATACGTGAGACGGGGATGTGAGCGGTCCAAGACCGTAAACACGTAAAGCGGCCCTCTGCAAACATCGAAAAGCGGCCGAGTCATGGAGAACAAGTGAAGACCCGACCGCTTCCCGCCACGCCCAATCAGCCCTCATCCTCCACAGAACCGCTGGTGGAAGCGGTCTGCTCGAACAGCCAGGCGGATTTCAGCTCGGCATAACCAGGCTTGATCACGTCATTGATCATGGCCAGTCGTTCATCGAAAGGAATGAATGCTGACTTCATAGCATTGACGGAGAACCATTGCATGTCGTCGAGCGAATAACCGAACGCCTCGACAAGGTGCTCGAATTCCCGGCTCATGCTGGTACCGGACATGAGCCGATTATCCGTATTCACCGTGGCCCGGAAATGCAGCCGCCGGAGCAGCCCGATCGGGTGGGCGGCGTACGAGTCGGCGGCACCGGTCTGGAGGTTGGAGCTGGGGCACAGCTCAAGGGGGATGCGCTTGTCACGGACGTACGAGGCGAGCCGTCCGAGCTGCACGGTGCCGTCCTCGTGGACCTTGATGTCGTCGATGATCCGCACCCCGTGCCCGAGCCGGTCGGCGCCGCACCACTGCAGCGCCTGCCAGATCGAGGGCAGCCCGAAGGCCTCGCCGGCGTGGATGGTGAAGTGGTTGTTCTCGCGCTTGAGGTACTCGAACGCGTCGAGGTGCCGGGTGGGCGGGAACCCGGCCTCGGCGCCTGCGATGTCGAAGCCGACGACACCCAGATCCCGGTAGCGGTTGGCGAGTTCGGCGATCTCCAGGGCGCGGGCGGCGTGCCGCATGGCGGTGAGCAGGGCGCCCACGCGGATGCGGTGGCCGTTCTCCCGGGCCAGCCGCTCGCCTTCCCGGAAGCCCTCGTTGACCGCCTCGACGACCTCTTCGAGGCTGAGCCCGCCCTCCAGGTGCTGCTCGGGCGCATAGCGCACCTCGGCGTACACGACGCCGTCCTCGGCGAGGTCCTCGGCGCACTCGGCCGCGACCCGGACGAGCGCGTCGCGGGTCTGCATGACGGCGCAGGTGTGGGCGAAGGTCTCCAGGTACCGCTCGAGGGAACCGGAGTCGGCGGCTTCGCGGAACCAGATGCCGAGCTTGTCGGGGTCGGTCTCGGGGAGACCTGAATAGCCCGTGTCACGGGCTAGTTCGACGATCGTCCCGGGGCGCAGGCCCCCGTCGAGATGATCGTGCAGCAGGACCTTGGGCGCCCGGCGGATCTGCTCCGAGCTCGGGGTGTTCGGGATCTGGCTCGTCATTTTCGCACTCTAGTCCCTACGCGCGTAGATCTCCTGTCGGGCAGATCCGTCGATACGTAACGGTGACCCTGCGGACGGGTGGCGTACACCGCCGCTTCTGAGACTGTTCTGTCATGGCACACCAAGCGACGCCGGTTCGCAGAGCCCGGCTGGGGAGGGCGCTCGGCTCGGAGCCGACGGCGGTCAGCGGGGTCGTCCTGCTGCTCCCGGGTGGCGAGGAGATCTCCGCCCGCAGACCGTCCTCGATGCTGGCGGCTGCCTCCGTCCACACGCTGGGGCGCCGGTTGACCCGCGCGGGACGCACGGAGGGCCTGGTCACGCATGTGGTGCACTACCGGGTCCGGGGCTGGAACGGCCCCGAGGCGGAGCTGGCGGCCGACGCGTCCTGGGCCGCCGACGAGGTCGTACGCCGTTACGGAGACGTCCCCGTGTGCCTGGCCGGCGTCGACATGGGAGGCCGTGCGGCGCTGCACGCGGGCGGCCACAGCGCCGTCAACTCCGTTCTCGCGCTTGCCCCTTGGCTGCCCGAGGAGGACGTGGCGGCACCACCCGAACCGGTGAAGCAGCTGGCCGGGCGACGCGTACTGATCGTGCACGGCACGAACGACGAGCGCACCGACCCGGAACTGTCCTTCCGTCTGGCGGCGCGCGCGAAGAAGGCCAACCGCGACATCTGCCGCTTCGAGGTCCACTCCGACGGGCACGCACTGCAGCAGCACCGGAGCGAAGTCCTTGCTCTCGCCGAGGACTTCGTCCTGGGCGCGCTGTTCGGGCGCTCCTTCTCACGCCCGGTCGAGGACGCGTTCGCCGCGCCTCCGCCACTGGGGCTGAGGATGCCGCTCGCGGCGGGCTTCGGGCAGTCGCTGCGGCGGTAGCCGCCAACTCCCCCGCGCACAACAGGTCACCCCTCTCACAGGACCCCCTTGCGCACCTTTACTGAAAATGATTATCGTCTTTACGTGCCCATGGGGGGCATGTACATGACTCAGGGGGGTCTATTTTGCGTACCCGCAAGCGCCTGCTGACCGTTGCCGGTGTCGCCGCCGCCGCTCTCGCCGCGGCCGGTCTCAACACGTCGGCCTTCGCCGCGACAACGCTGTCGTCCGGCCACGTCGACGTACTCGACTCGGAGTGGGACGGCAGCGCCCTGCACCTGCACGTGCACGACGAGGTGACCGACACCGAGTACGAGCCGGCCGATGTGACCCTGGCCGTCCCGGCGGCGGCGAAGGTCACCAACCCGGGCTACGGCTTCCTCGGCACCGGCACCCAGGTGTGGCTGCTGCCCGACACGGAGGCCGAGGCCACCGCGGCCGGCGTGCTCTTCGCCGGCGTCTCCACCGAGCACCTCACCACCGGCACCTTCACCGGAAACACCGTCACCTACACCCTGGTGAGCGCGACCCGCAACGGCGCGACCACCGAGGACTTCAGTGTCTACAGCGACGCCTCGGGCTCGGTGAACCGCTACTTCGACAGCGGCAGCACCGCCAACCGCTCCGAGTCGTTCACCGTCGGCGCCCACAACCACCCCAACTGGGCCTTCGAGGAGGCGGGCACCTACCAGGTCACCTTCACCGTGAGCGGCACGGTCGGCGGCGGCACGGTCACCTCCGAGCAGCAGACCCTCACCTTCGTCGTGTCGGGCTGATCCGGGCCGATGAGTAAAGGACACACCTACGCCGCCGCGGTGATCACCGCGGCGGCGGTACTCACCGGCGCGGCGGGGCTCGTGGCGGGCGGCACCCCGCCCGCCCGGGCCGCGTCCGGCGCCGTCGTCCTCGACGAGGGGGCGGTCGATCTCACGCCCCGGCTCGTCGACGGCGAACTCCAGCTACAGATCGACGACCGGACGACGGACACCGAGGTGGTCCGCGAGCCGTCCGAGGTCGTCTGGCACGTCGTACCCGAGGCGAAGTCGTTCGTCGAGGGCCCGCTCCAGGGGCCGTTGGGCAGTCTGATGGACGCCTGGTACCTCAACGGCTGGGAGGCGGACCAGATCTTCGCCCTGGAACCCGGCTGGAACGGCACGGAGGCCGGGTCCGACACCGAGGTGACGCTCACCGGCTTCGAGGGCCCGGGCGGCTTCGCCCTCTACGACTGGCTGGAGGACGACTCCTACAACGACATCCCGCCGGACGTACACCTCGCCTCCGACCCTGCCGCGAACACCTCCTACACGCTGGGCAAGAACACCGAACACGCAGTCCCCACCTGGGCGTTCGGCACCGAAGGCGTCTACCGGCTCACCCTGCGGGCAAGCACCCCCCTCGCCGACGGCACCGTCTCCAGCGACACCGAGACCCTCGCGGTCGCGGTCGGGAACGTGGACCCGACGGCCGTACTACCGGGCGACGGATCGTCACCGACGGCCGACCCCAGCCCTACAGGGACCAGCACGCCCACCGGCTCCGGCCCTCATGTCATCGACGACGGGCACCTGGACCTCGCCGCCCGGCCCGTCGACGGCGGATTGCAGTTCCAGATCAAGGAGGGCACGGCGTACGACTACGAGTGGTACGAGCCCGACGAGGTCGTGCTGCATGTCGTCCCAGCCGCGAAGAAGAAGATCACCAGCGACACGGCCTTCCTCGGCGCGGAGGGCGACCCCGTCTGGTGGCTGCCGCTCGCCCAGGTCTCGGGCATCCTCTGGCCGGGCTGGAACACCGAGGAGTGGGAACCGTCCGCGCTCGACGGCCAAGTCACCTACCGGGTGGACTCGTTGCAGGGCCCGGGCACCATGGCCGTCTTCTCGGGCGGCTCGCTCAGCGGCTGGGACCTCTGGATCAACAGCGGCGACGGGCTGCCCGACAGCTTCCATCACAGCGTCGACGCGCACTCCCACTCGTACTGGGCCTTCACCCAAGAAGGCGTCTACCGCACGAAGTTCACCGTGAGCGCGACCCTCGCCGACGGGACGGAGGTCAGCGACACGGCGACCATCGCGTGGGTGGTGGGCGACGACGTCGATCCGTCGACGATGACGCCGGGGGCGGGGAGCGAGGCCACGGCGACGCCCACGGTCGGTGCGTCCGGCTCCGAATCGCCGTCGGGGAGGGCGAGTTCGAGCCCCGGCGCCGCCCAGAGCGCGGAGCCGTCCGCTTCACCATCGGGTCCCACGTCCGCAGCGCCGTCCAGCGGCCGTACGCCGGCCACGGCCACCGGCGCTCTCGCCTCCACCGGCTCCGGTGTCCTCGTGCCGCTCGGCGCGTCCGTCGCCGCGCTGATCGTCGGGGGCGGGGCCGTGTGGGCCGTACGGAGAAGGAGGGTTCAGCGGTGAGGGGACGCGCGGTCACGGCGGTCCTCGTGGGCGTACTGCTCGCCGGGTGCGCCGCACCCCAACAGGGCTCGGACACCCCCGAGTTGAAGGTGTCGACGACCACCGCGATCATCGCCGACCTGGTGCGCCAGGTCGGCGGTGACCGGGTCGACGTCACCTCGATCGTGCCGCAGCACGGCGACCCGCACTCCTACGAACCGAGCCCCGGCGACGCGGCGAAGGTCGCGCGGGCCGACCTGGTCTTCAGCAACGGGCTGCTGCTCGAAGAGCCGGGGATCACCAAGATGGTCCACAGCAACGCCCGGCAGGACGCGCCCAAGGTCGGGATCAGCGAGAAGCTGGAGGAGTACGGCGGCACGGTCATCAAGCTGGAGGAGGACCTCGGGCTCGATGTGCTGTGGCTTGGCTGGGCGGTCGAGGGCGATCTCGGCGGCGCAGGTGACCAAATGCGGATCAGCGCAACGGACTTGGAGGGTCCGGGCGACCTGCACGTCTATCTCACCGACACCCTCGGCAGCCCCCGGAGCTACGTCGACTCCACCGACGGCTTCGACGAGGACGACTCCTTCGAGCTGCCCGCCGAGGCGCACACCCACGTCAACTGGGCCTTCACCGAGCCGGGTACGTACCGGCTGACCGTCGAGGGCTCGGGTGCCGGCAGCGGCACGCTGACCTTCTCGGTCGGCGGCGCGGCTCCCGCAGGGGGTTCGGTTCTCGACGGCGGGCACGCGGACGTCGCCTTCGACGCCGAGCGGCACAAGGTGTCCGTACGCTCCGACGACCCCGACACCGGGAAGCGGACGTACCACGCGACCGGCGACGTCACGCTCAATGTGCCGGACAGAGCGAAGGAGGAAGTGCCCGAGGAGGGCGCGTACGGCTTCCTGGGCGCGCCCGGAGCCGACCTGTGGGTGCTGCCGCAGGCCGTCATCGGCAAGCACGTGCACGGCGATCTGGACCCGCACGCGTGGGAGGACGTCGCCAACGCGGAGGCCTATGTGCGCCGCATCGAGGCCGAGTTGGTCAAGGCGGACCCGGCCGGGAGGGCGGCGTACGAGAAGAACGCCTCCGCCTATCTCAAGACGCTCGGCGCGCTCGACCAGGAGGTCGCGGACACGCTCGCGACGATCCCCGAGGAGAACCGCAGGCTCATCACCACGCATGACGCCTTCGGCTATCTCGCGAAGGCGTACGGCATGGAGGTCGCGGGCTTCGTCGTCCCCGTGCCGAACCAGGAGCCGAGCGCCGCCGAGGTCGAGGAACTCGGCGACACCATCCGGGAGAAGAACGTCCCGGCGGTCTTCCTCGAACCGAACCTCGCGGCCCGCGCCGACGTGCTGCGCCGGGTCGCCGAGGACGAGGGCGTACGCGTCTGCACGATCTACGGCGACTCGTTCGACGACAAGGTCCACGACTACGTGGCGATGATGCGGCACAACGCGACCGAGCTCGCGAAGTGCCTTGAGGGAGAGGCACGTTGATGCGCGGCGGCAGGGTTGGTACGGCAGTGGCGGTGGCGCTGGCCGCCACACTGACGGTGGGCGGGGGTGCGGCCCTCGCGGCGGACGACAGCGCGGACACCGGGGTTCCCGTGGTGGAGGTGGACGACTCCCATCGGGTCGTCGTGTCCGGGGGTGGCGAGGACTTCGCGGGCTCGCGCGTGTGGGAGGTGACGGCGGACGAGACCGGCTGGGGCCGGGACGGGTGGGGCCGGGACGGGTGGTCGCTGAGCGGGGCCGAGGGGCCGGGCGCGGTGACCTCGGAGGGTCAAGAGGGCGACGCGCGTTGGGCGTTCGCGGCTGCGGGGACGTACGCGCTGGTCTTCCGTACGGGTGAGGCGACCGAGGCGCGGTATCAGGTGCTTGTCGGGGATGCGGCGATCGAGGAGGCGGAGACCGAGGCCGAGCCGGATGCGACGCCTTCGGTAGCCGTCGGGGCTCCTTCCGCCGAGGCGACCGAGACGCCCGCCGTCTCGATGTTCGCCGCCCAGCAGCTGCCCCAACTCGCCGCCGAGAAGGTCCAGTCCGCCGCCGATGAAGTCCGGTCCACCGCCGAGGACGACGTGACCGTAGTCTCCACGAAGGCGACCCTCGACGAGGGGCACATCGACATCGCCGCCCGGGTCGTGGACGGCAGGATGCAGATCCACGTCAAGGACGGAACCGTCGCCGGGAAGACCACCTGGCGCGAACCCTCGTCCCTCGTACTGCACGTCAAGCCGGCCGCCAGGAAGACCGTCCCCGAGAGCGACGACTTCGCGTTCCTCGGCAAGGCGGGCGACCCGGTGTGGCTGCTCGACCAGGTGCAGCAGGACGGGCTGCTGTGGCCCGGCTGGTCGACCGAGAACATCGCGGCGGGGGCGACCGAGGGCGAGGTGAGGTTCTCGCTCGACAAGGCCGACGGGCCGGGGGACTTCGCGCTCTACACCTACGACGGGCTGTCGGGCGCCGATGTGCTCTTCGACAGCGCGGACGGCGTGCCGGACTCCTTCGACGTCGCCCTGAACACCCACGCGCACGGCGGCTGGGCCTTCCGGAAGGAGGGGACCTACCGGTTGACGTTCACCATGTCCGGGCAGCTGGCGGACGGGACGAAGGTGAGCGACACGGAGACGCTCGCGTTCGTGGTCGGGGACGGCACCGATCCGTCGGAGGTGAGCGGTGGGGACGGTTCGTCGGACTCCGCCGAGGACACGAATACGAACTCCGGGAGTTCGGGGACGTCCGAGGACGCGGCCACCGGGAGCACCGACGCTTCCGGTTCCATGGCCCACACCGGCGCGGACGACACCGTCCTCCTCGGATCCATGGCCGCCGGTCTGGCGGTGGCGGGCGCCGGTGCCGTCTGGGCCGTACGACGTCGCCGTACGGGTGAGGAGGCGTGAGCGGCACCCGGCTCACGGTCGACTCGGCGTCCGTCGTCCTCGGCGGGCGCCCGGCCCTGCGGGACGCTTCGCTGACCGTCGACGGCGGCGAGCTGGTCGGGCTCATCGGGCCCAACGGGGCAGGAAAAACCACCCTGTTGAGGGCGGTCCTCGGTCTTGTCCCGCTCGCCTCGGGAGCCGTCCGGGCCGAGTCGTCGCCCATCGGGTACGTGCCCCAACGGCACGAGTTCGCCTGGGACTTCCCCATCGACATCGCGGGGGCCGTGCTGACGGGACGTACGCGCTCCATCGGCTGGCTGCGGGCGCCGCGGGCCGCGGACCGGGCGGCCGTCGCACGGGCCCTGGAGCTGACCGGGCTCACGGGGCTCCGCCGCCGGCCCATCGGCGAACTGTCGGGCGGGCAGCGGCAGCGGGTGCTCGTGGCGCGCGCACTCGCCGCCGAGCCCGAACTCCTGCTCCTTGACGAGCCGTTCACCGGAGTCGACGTACCCACGCAACACCTGCTCAACGACCTCTTCGGACAACTCACCCGCGAACAGGGCAAGGCGCTGCTGATGACGACCCACGACCTGGCGGCCGCCGCCCGCACCTGTGACCGGGTGGTGCTGATCAACGGGACGGTCGTCGCGGAAGGCGGGCCGGAGCTTCTCACGGACCCGGAGCAGATGCTGCGGGCGTTCGGACTCGACCGGGCGATGGCGGGCAAGGGAGTGATCGCGTGATCGAGTTTCTGCTCGACCCCTGGGAACTCCCCTTCATGCAGCGGGCGTTCGCCGTCGCCGCCGTCGTCGGGCTGGTCTGCGGGGTCGTCGGGGTGTACGTCGTGCTGCGCGGGATGGCGTTCATCGGGGACGCGGTGGCGCACTCGGCGTTCCCCGGCGTGGCACTCGCCTACACCTTCGAGGGGAACCTGCTGATCGGCGGGGCGGCCGCCGGGATCACCACCGCCGTACTGATCGCGTTCGTGTCGCAGAACCGGCGGCTGAAGGAGGACACCGTCATCGGGGTGTTCTTCGCCTTCGCGTTCGGGCTCGGGATCGTGCTCGTGTCGACGCGGGACAGCTGGACGACCGACCTGTCGTCGTTCCTGTTCGGGCAGGTGCTCGCGGTGTCGGCGTCCGACGTGTGGACGGTGGCCGGGATCGGGGCGGTGCTGGTCGCCGTCGTGCTCGCGCTGCGCAAGGAGCTGGTGGCCGTCAGCCTGGACCGGGAAACCGCCCGCGCGGCGGGGCTGCCGGTCTTCCGCCTCGATCTCACCCTGTACGTCGTCGTCACCGCGACGATCGTGATGTCGCTGGAGGCCGTCGGGAACGTACTCGTCCTGGCGCTGCTCATCACGCCCGCGGCGACCGCCCGGATGCTGACGGACCGGTTGTGGGTGATGACCATGCTCGCGTCCGGGATCGGCTGCGCGGGCAGTGTGGCCGGGCTCTATGTGTCGTACGCCTATGACCTCGCGGCGGGTGGTTCGGTGGTCGTCGTGCTGACCGGCGTCTTCATCGTCACCTGGTGTCTGGCGCCGCGGCACGGGCTGCTGACGCGGGCCCTGCGGCAGCGAGTCACTCCGGCAGCAAGTGCCCCCGCCGCGACAGCAGGAACTTCTTGAAGGCAGCGACGGGCGGGGTGTCCGGGTGGCCGTCGAGCCAGGCGACGCCGATCTCACGTACCGCGCGCGGAGCGGTGACGGTCAGTTCGACAACTCCCGGGCGGGCGAAGGCCGGTGGAGGGAGCAATGCCACCCCGAGCCCTGCGGCGACGAGTCCTCGTAGCGTCTCCGCCTCCTCGCCCTCGAAGGCGACCTTCGGCCGGAAGCCCGCCTCCTGGCAGACGGCGTCGGTGATACGGCGCAGGCCGTAGCCGGGTTCGAGGGTCACGAAGGTCTCGTCGGCGGCCTCGGCGAGGCGGATGCGTTTGCGGGCGGCGAGGCGGTGGTCGGCGGGGACGACGAGCCGGAGCTTCTGCTCGTCGAGGCGGCGGGCCACCAGGTCGGGCGCGTCCGGCACGGGCGAGGTGAGGCACAGGTCCAGCTCGCCGGAGCGCAGCCGTTCCAGCATCGCCTCGCCATAGGTCTGGACGAGGCTGAAGCGGACGCGGGGGTGGTCGGCGCGGAAGGCGCGGATGAGCCCGGGGACCGTTTCCGAGCCCATGGTGTGCAGAAAGCCGAAGGCGACCTTGCCGGTTGCCGGGTCGGCGTCCGCGCGCACCTCGTCGGCGGCGCGTTCGATCTCGGCGAGGGCCCGTTCGACGGAGCCGAGGAACGTACGCCCTGCCGGGGTGAGCGAGACCGTCCGTCCCCTTCTCGCGAACAGGTCGACGCCCAGGTCCTGTTCGAGCCGGACCATGGCCCGCGACAGGGTCGACTGCGGCACGCCCATCTCGTGCGCGGCCCTCGTGACGTGCTCGGTGCGGGCCACTCCGGCGAAGTACGCGAGGCGCGGAGCGAGCAGCCTCGACATGTCCGCGCTGCCTTCTGTGTCACTGGACGGTGACAGGTGCGCCTCTGACCTCTGCTCATGCATCACGGGAACGATTATGGCGTTTCTGTGCATTGGACGGATGAGCGGCGGGTCTTTAGGTTCGAAGCATGCCTTCTGCCAGTACCGGGGCGTCCACGACCGTGGGCGCCGCGACCACCGTTTCCGCTCGTGCCGTCCCGACCGACTCCCGTATGGCCCCGGGCGGGCCCGGTTACCGCCGGATGAGCTTCGCCCTCTTCCTCGCGGGCGTCGCGACCTTCGCGCTGCTGTACTCCACGCAGGCGCTGCTCCCCCTCATCTCGCACGACTTCACGGTGAGTGCGAGTCAGGCGAGCTGGACGGTGTCGGCCGCGACGGGCGCGCTTGCGCTGTTCGTCCTCCCCATGAGTGCGCTGTCGGAGCGGTTCGGGCGTCGTACGTTGATGACGGCTTCCCTGGTGGTGGCCGTGACAGTCGGCCTCCTTGTCCCCTTCGCCCCGTCGATCGGCGCGCTGATCGCGCTGCGGGCCGTACAGGGTGCCGCGCTCGCGGGGCTGCCGGCCTCGGCGACCGCGTATCTGGCCGAGGAAGTCCGCCCCAAGGCGCTGATCACCGCGATCGGTCTGTTCGTGGCGGGCAACAGCGTCGGCGGCATGAGCGGACGGGTCATCACCGGCTGGGTCGCACAGGAGTGGGGCTGGCGGGTCGCCGTCGGCGTGATCGGCCTGATCGCGGTGGCGTGCGCGGTGGCGTTCCGGCTGCTGCTGCCCGCTCCGCGGCACTTCGCGCCGGGCTCGCTGCGGCCGCGGGTGCTGGTCCGTACCGTCCGTGACCACCTCTCGAACCCGCTGCTGTGCCGGCTGTACGCGATCGGCGCGCTGTTCATGACGGTGTTCGGCGGGGTCTACACGGTGATCGGGTACCGGCTCACCGAGGCGCCTTTCTCCCTCCCCCAGGGCATCATCGGCTCGATCTTCCTGGTGTACCTGGTGGGTACGGTGTCGGCGTCCACGGCGGGGAGGCTGGTCGGCCGCCTGGGCCGCCGGGGCTCCCTCTACCTGGCGGGCGGCACGACGGCCGCGGGTCTGCTGGTGTCCCTCGCCGACTCGCTGCCGCTCATCCTGCTCGGCCTCGTCCTGATCACCGCGGGGTTCTTCGCGGGGCATGCGGTGGCGTCGTCCTCGGTGAGTCACACGGCGACGCGGGGGCGGGCGCAGGCCTCCGCTCTGTACCAGTCCGCGTACTACGTCGGCTCCAGCGCCGGCAGCACGCTCGGCGCGGTCGCGTTCCACGCGGGTGGCTGGGCGGGCACGGTCTCCCTCGGCCTGCTCGCCGTGCTCGGAGTCGTCGCGATCACGGTGCTCGGATCGCACGCGGCGCGGGCGCGGGCGCGGCGGGGGCCGGTCTTGGCGCACTGACGTTTTTTCGCCCCCTCCGCCCCTGCCCGTCCCTTGTTCCTGGGGCTCCGCCCCAGACCCCGCTCCTCAAACGCCGGAGGGGCTGAAATTCTTCAGCCCCTCCGGCGTTTGAGGACGAGCGCGTCAGCGCGATGCGGGGGTCTGGGGGCGGCAGCCCCCAGGAAGCAAGGGACGGGCAGGGGCGGAGGGGGCGAACAAAACCGCCCACCCCCTGACCTGCACCTTTCCCCACTCCGGGGGCCATTGTCAGTGGCCTGCGGTAGCTTCCGAAGTGCGGCGCGAAGACGCGACGGAAGCAGCCACAGGGGTGGGTTGGCTATGAGCGACGGCACGGCGACGACAACAGACCTGGACGTCCGGCTGGAGAAGCACCGGGTCGAGCTGACCGGGTACTGCTACCGAATGCTCGGCTCCTCCTTCGAGGCCGAGGACGCGGTGCAGGACACGATGGTCCGAGCCTGGCGCAGCTACGACAAGTTCGAGGGCCGCTCCTCGATGCGCTCCTGGCTGTACCGCATCGCGACGAACGTATGCCTGGACATGCTGAACGCGGGCAACAAGAGGGCACGCCCCATGGACCTGTCGGCACCCTCACCGCTGGCACAGGCGGCGCTCAACCCCCTCCCTGACCACACCTGGCTGGAACCGATGCCGACCGCCCGCGTCCTGCCCGAGGTCACCGACCCGGCCGAGGCCGCGGTGGCGAAGGAGTCGGTGCGGCTCGCCTTCATGGCCGCCCTGCAGCAACTGCCGCCCAAGCAGCGGGCGGTGCTGATCCTGCGCGAGGTCCTCGCGTGGAAGGCGAGCGAGGTCGCCGAGCTGCTCGGCACGACGGTCGCCTCGGTCAACAGCGCGCTGCAGCGGGCCCGCGCGACCCTCGCGGAGAGCGACGGAGCGGGAGCGGACGCCGCCACCTCCGACCCGCTCGACGAGGAGCAGCAGAAGCTCCTGGAGCGCTATGTCGCCGCGTTCGAGGGGTACGACATGACGGCGCTGACGGCGCTGCTCCACGAGGACGCGATCATGACGATGCCGCCGTTCGACCTGTGGCTGGTCGGCACGGACGACATCACCGGCTTCATGACGACGCTGGGCGCCGGCTGCGCGGGCTCGCGCCTGGTGCCGGTGGAGGTCAACGGCCTCCCGGGCTTCGCGCACTACAAGCCGGATCCGGAGGAGGGCGGCTTCTCGCCCTGGGCCGTGCAGGTCCTGGAGATCTCAAAGGGGCGGATCACCGGGTTCCACTGCTTCCTGGACACCGCCCGCTGGTTCCCGCTCTTCGGCCTCCCCCTCCGACTCGAAGGCGTCGAGGGCGTCGAGGGTGTCGAAGGCCTCGAAGCGGAGACCGACCAGGTCGAGTAGGGCGCGAAGGGCCGGGTCCGGATTCCGCAGCCGTATCCGGCCTCCGGCCCGCCGCGCGGCGAGCTCCAGCCGAGCCAGTACATCCACGGCGCCCAGGCCGGGCGGCCCGATCCCCGCGACATCGCAGACCACCACCCCGCTCCCGCTCGTCTCCAGTCGCGCGCGCACGTCGTCACAGAGCCGGGGCACCTCGTCCCTGGTGACCGGGCCCGGCAGCACGAGTACCGCGGGTGTCGTGGCATCCACATTCAGTAGACCGGCCGGGGGCACGGAACTCATCGCGAGGGTCCGCACAGGATCACATTGACCTGAGCCGGGCTGCCCACAGAGGGTTGGGTGTATGCCCCACGAACCAACACCTCATGCGATACCCGACGGCCGCCTCCCCGCCGAGGGGGCGACGTGCAGGGGGTGCTGACCGGCTTCGCGGTGATCGCCGTCGTCATCGGGGTCGGCTATGTGATCGGACGGCGCGGATACCTCGGGGACAACGGACGTGAGGTGCTCACCAAGCTCGCCTTCCACGTGGCATCACCCGCCCTGCTGTTCACGACGCTCGCGGGGGCCGACCTGTCGGTGATCTTCTCCAGCCGGCTCCTGGTCACGGCGCTGAGCACGGCCGCGGCGGCCGGCGTCTTCGTCGCGGTGGGTGCCGTACGGGGCTGGGGCGTGGGGCGTACGACGATCGGCGCGCTGTGCTCCAGCTACGTCAACTCGGGCAACCTCGGCATACCGATCGCCGTATACGTGCTGGGGGACGCTTCGCTGGTCGCGCCCGTGCTGCTCTTCCAGGTGGTCGCCGTGACTCCCGTCGCGCTCACCGTCCTGGACCTGTCCGGGGACGGCGAGAAGGGTCCCCTGTGGCATCAGTTGATCACGCCGCTCCGCAACCCGATCGCGGTCGGTTCCCTCGCCGGGGTCCTGGTCTCGGCGACCGGCCTGACAGTGCCGGGCCCCGTCCTGGACCCGCTCACGCTGATCGGGAACATGTCGGTGCCCGCGGTACTGCTGGCGTTCGGCATCTCGCTGTGCGGCAGCAGCCTCCCCGGGCGCGGCTCCGACCGGCACCCGGTACTGCTCTCCGTGGCCCTCAAGTCCGTGGGCCAGCCGCTGGCCGCCTGGGCCCTGGCCGTCGGCGTCTTCGGCCTGCACGGCGCACCCCTGCTCGACGTCGTGGTCACCTCGGCCCTGCCCGCCGCCCAGAACCTCTTCACCTACGCCTCGCGCTACCGGGTCGGCGAAACCCTGGCCCGCGAGTCGATCCTGCTGTCAACGATCCTGGCGGTACCGGTGCTGGTGGTCATCGCGGCACTACTGGGATGACCACCAGCCCATGAGCAACAACTGAGGCTAGGAAATCCGGTCCAGCACGATCGCGGTCGGCTTGAAGTCCGTGCCGGCGGCCGCGATGTCGTAGGACCCCTCGACCGACTGGAGCGCGTACTCGAAGCGCTCCGGGGTGTCCGTGTGGAGGGTGAGGAGGGGCTGGCCCGCGGTCACCGTGTCGCCCGGCTTGGCGTGGAGTTCGACGCCTGCTCCGGCCTGGACCGGGTCCTCCTTGCGGGCGCGGCCTGCGCCCAGGCGCCAGGCGGCGATGCCGATGTCGTAGGCGTCGAGGCGGGTGAGTACGCCAGACTCGGGCGCCGTGACGACGTGCTGCTCGCGTGCGACGGGCAGCGTGGCGTCCGGGTCACCGCCCTGCGCGGCGATCATGCGACGCCAGACGTCCATCGCGGAGCCGTCGGCCAGGGCCTTCGCCGGGTCGGCGTCCTTGATGCCGGCCGCGTCGAGCATCTCGCGGGCCAGGGCGACGGTGAGGTCGACGACGTCCGAGGGGCCGCCGCCTGCCAACACCTCGACGGATTCCCGTACTTCGAGCGCGTTGCCCGCCGTCAGACCCAGCGGTGTCGACATGTCGGTAAGGAGCGCGACCGTCTTCACGCCGTGGTCCGTGCCCAACCCGACCATCGTGGAGGCGAGTTCACGCGCGTCCTCGATGGTCTTCATGAAGGCGCCGGTGCCGACCTTCACGTCCAGGACCAGCGAGCCCGTGCCCTCGGCGATCTTCTTGGACATGATCGAGGAGGCGATCAGCGGGATCGCCTCGACCGTGCCGGTGACATCGCGGAGCGCGTACAGCTTCTTGTCGGCGGGGGCGAGACCGTCGCCCGCCGCGCAGATCACCGCGCCCACGCCGTCCAGTACGGCGAGCATCTCCTCGTTGGAGAGCAGCGCGCGCCAGCCGGGGATCGACTCCAGCTTGTCCAGCGTGCCGCCGGTGTGGCCGAGGCCGCGCCCGGACAGCTGCGGAACCGCCGCACCGCAGGCCGCCACCAGGGGCGCCAGCGGGAGCGTGATCTTGTCGCCGACGCCGCCCGTGGAGTGCTTGTCGGCGGTCGGGCGGGACAGGGACGAGAAGTCCATGCGCTCGCCGGAGGCGATCATCGCGGCGGTCCAGCGGGCGATCTCACGGCGGTCCATGCCGTTGAGCAGGATCGCCATGTTGAGGGCGGCCATCTGGTAGTCGGCGACCTCGCCGCGGGTGTACGCGTCGATGACCCAGTCGATCTGCTCGTCGCTGAGCTCACCGCGGTCCCGCTTGGTGCGGATGACGGAGACGGCATCCATCGACAACACAGTCATGGCTTTCCTTCCGAAAGGTGAGCGGCCCCTCCCGACGATCGGTGATCGGTCGATCGGGAGGGGCCGCACGGAGTTACTTGGTGAGATGCTCCGGCCCGAAGGCCTGCGGCAGCATCTCGGAGAGCGGCAGGATCCCGGCCGGGGTCTCCAGAATCAGATCAGGACCGCCGAACTCGTTCAGCAGCTGACGGCAGCGCCCGCACGGGACGAGGATCTCGCCCCGCCCGTCGACACAGGTGAAGTGCGTCAGCCGGCCGCCCCCGGTGTTGTGCAGCTCGGAGACCAGACCGCACTCGGCGCACAGTCCGACCCCGTAGGAGGCGTTCTCGACGTTGCAGCCGGAGATGATCCGGCCGTCGTCGACGAGGGCGGCGACACCGACCGGGTAGCCCGAATACGGCGCGTATGCACGGGACATGGCCGCGCGGGCCACCTCCCGAAGGGCATCCCAGTCGACGGCCGAGGAACCCCCGTGTGCGGCCGTCACTTGCCCTGCCCCTTCCGGTACGGCAGACCGTCCGCCTTCGGCATTCGCAGGCGCTGCGCCGACAGCGCGAGCACCAGCAGCGTGATGACGTACGGCGTGGCGGAGACGACCTGGTTCGGGACCTCGTTGGTGAGGGCGTACCAGAGGAACACCAGGACACCGATGACCAGGGTGATCACGGCGGGCACATACTTCTTCCTGATCGCCAGCCAGATCGCGCCGATGAGCAGCAGGATGGCGGCGAGCAGCAGCAGCGCGTGGACGTTCTCGGAGCCGCCGCGCAGGTTGAGGCTGTCGGTGTAGCCGAACAGGCCCGCGCCCAGGGCGAGTCCGCCCGGCATCCAGTTGCCGAAGATCATCGCGGCGAGACCGATGTAGCCGCGTCCGCTGGTCTGGCCCTCCAGGTAGAAGGGGTTGGCGACGGTGGAGAGGAAGACGCCGCCGAGGCCGGCCAGACCGCCGGAGATGATCACGGCGATGTACTTGTACTTGTAGACGTTGACGCCGAGCGACTCGGCCGCGATCGGGTTCTCACCGCAGGACCGCAGACGCAGGCCGAAGGGCGTGCGCCAGAGGATCCACCAGGTGGCGGGGATCAGCGCGATGGCGATCAGGGTCAGCCAGGAGACGTCGGTGACCAGGCCGCCGAGCAGGCCCGCGATGTCCGAGACGAAGAACCAGCCCTTGGAGTTGAGGGTGGTGAGCCAGTCGGACAGCCCCGGCACCGTGAAGCTGCCGAGTGAGTCGACCGGCGGGGACTGCTTGGCCGAGCCGCCCTGGACGCCCTCGAAGGCGAGCGGGGCGAGGTAGCGGGTGACGCCGAGCGCCAGGATGTTGATGGCCACACCGGAGACGATGTGGTTGACGTTGAAGGTGACGGTGACGATCGCATGCAGCAGACCGCCGATGCAGCCGCCGATGATGCCGACCAGGACGCCGTTCCACGGGCCCCACTGGTAGCCGGCCCAGGCACCGAACCAGGTGCCGAGGATCATCATGCCCTCGAGGCCGATGTTGACGACGCCCGCGCGCTCGGCCCACAGACCGCCGAGACCGGCAAGGCCGATCGGGACGGCCAGTTCGAGGGCGGTCGACATCTGGCTGACGTTGGTGATGCCGTCGGCGCCGGTGATGATGCGGACGATCGAGGTCAGCGCGAGGCCGCCCGCGATGACCAGCAGGAGGACGGGAAGCGACAGCCGGCGGCCGCCGGGGGGCGCGGTCTCCAGCGAGGGCTGGTTGACGTCGGTTGCGGTGGTCATCGGCCCGCCACCTCCTTCTTGGTGTCGTTGTCGGAGGAGGCGCCGAGGACGTTGCCCGCGGCCAGCTCCGCGCCGACGCGGCGCTGCTGGCGGCGCAGACCCCACTCGCGTACCCACTCGTAACTGACGACGACCGAGAGCACGATCAGGCCCTGCATGATGACCGCGATCTCCTTGTCGTAGCCGTTGTAGTCGAGCTCGGGCGACGCCTTGTCCAGCCAGGCCCACAGCAGGGCCGCGAAGGCGATGCCGGTGGGGTTGTTGCGGCCGAGGAGGGCGATGCCGATGCCCAGGAAGCCGATGCCGGTCGGGAAGTTCAGGCTGTACGTGTGCGAGTCGCCGAGCAGGATCGGCAGGCCCGCGAGGCCCGCCAGTCCGCCGGAGACCAGCATGGCGGTGAGCACCATGCGCTTGGGGTTCACACCGCTGGCCGCGGCGGCGGTCTCCGAGGCGCCCGAGGCGCGCAGGTCGAAGCCGAAGCGGGTCCGGTTGAGGACGATCCAGTAGCCGATGCCGAGCAGCGCCGCGAGGACGACCAGGCCGTAGATCTCGCCCGAGTCGCCCATGTCGAAGCCGGGCACCCAGCCGGACTTGTCCATCTCGCCGGTGGTGTTGTTGTTGCCGACCTTGACGCCGAAGACGTTCGGCAGCCAGAGGTAGGCGATGACGGAGGTGGCGATCGCGTTGAGCATGATCGTCGCGACGACCTCGCTGACCCCTCGGGTGACCTTGAGGACACCCGCGATGCCGGCCCAGAACGCGCCCGTACAGACCGCGGTCAGGATGAGCAGCGGGACCTGGAGGACGGTCGGCAGCGCGACATGGGCGCCGACGACCGCGGCCATCATGGCGGCCAGCTGGTACTGGCCGTCCACACCGATGTTGAACAGGTTCATCCGGAAGCCGATGGCCACCGCGAGGGCCGCGATGTAGTACATCGAGGCCTGGTTGATGATCAGAACCTGGATGTCGGAGTACGTGGCCTGCTCGAACATGAGCGTGTACGGCTCGATCGGGTTCTTGCCCGAGGCGATCAGCACGACCGAGGTCAGCGCCACGGCCACGACGAGCGCGATGACCGGTCCGGCCACCGCGAGGAGCAGGCGCTCCTTGTCGAACTTCTTCATCAGCGGGCCTCGTCTTCCGGGGCGTCCGGGGTGTCTGCCGTGGTCTCGGCTTGATCGGCGGCTTGCTCGGCTTGCTCTTCGAGCTCCACCTGCTCGGCGAGCTCTTCGTTCTCCAGGTGGCCGGTGGCGGCGCCGGTCATGGCCGTGCCGAGCTCCTCCGGAGTGATGGTGGCCGGGTTGGCGTCGGCGACCAGCTTGCCGTTGTAGATCACCCGGAGGGTGTCGGACAGGCCGATCAGCTCGTCCAGGTCGGCGGAGATCAGCAGTACGGCGAGACCCTCGCGGCGCGCCTCCCGGATCTGGTCCCAGATCTGGGCCTGCGCGCCGACGTCCACACCCCGGGTGGGATGGGCGGCGATCAGGAAGCGCGGCTTGCTGCTCATCTCGCGGCCGACGATCAGCTTCTGCTGGTTGCCGCCGGAGAGCGAGGCCGCCGTGACGTCGATGCCGGGGGTGCGGACGTCGTACTCCTCGACGATCCGGCGGGTGTCTGCCTGGGCGCCCTTGATGTCGAGCCAGATGCCCTTCGCGTTGGGCTTCTCACTGACGTGGCCGAGGATGCGGTTCTCCCAGAGGGGGGCCTCCAGGAGCAGGCCGTGGCGGTGCCGGTCCTCGGGGATGTAGCCGATGCCCTGCTCGCGGCGCCTGCGGGTGGCCCAGGAGGTGATCTCCTCCTCGGCCAGCGTGATGGTGCCGGAGTCGGCGCCCTTGAGGCCGATGAGCGCGTCGATCAGCTCGGTCTGGCCGTTGCCCTCGACACCGGCGAGGCCCAGGACCTCGCCCGCGTGGATGGTGAAGGTGATGTCGTCGAGGAGGGCCTTGCCGCCGGGGGCGACCAGGCGCAGGTCGGTGACGGTCAGGACCGGGCGGTCGGTGACCGTGGACTCCGCCGTCTCCGGGGTCGGCAGCTCGCTGCCGACCATCAGCTCGGCGAGCTGGCGCGAGGTGGTCTGGGACGGGACGGCGGTGCCTACCGTCGTACCGCGGCGGATGACGGTGATGTCGTCGGCGACGGAGAGCACCTCGCCCAGCTTGTGCGAGATGAAGATGACCGACAGGCCCTCGGCCTTGAGCTCGCGCAGGTTGGCGAAGAGCCCCTCGACCTCCTGCGGGACGAGGACCGCGGTGGGCTCGTCGAGGATGAGGATGCGGGCGCCGCGGTAGAGGACCTTGAGGATCTCCACACGCTGGCGGTCGGCGACACCGAGCTCCTCGACGAGGACGTCGGGGCGCACACCAAGGCCGTACCGCTTGGAGAGGTCCAGGATCTTGCGGCGGGCCTTGCCGCCGATGCCGTACAGCTTCTCGCTGCCCAGGACCACGTTCTCCAGGACGGTGAGGTTGTCGGCGAGCATGAAGTGCTGGTGGACCATGCCGATGCCGCGTGCGATGGCGTCGGCGGGCGAGGAGAAGGTGACCTGCTCGCCTTCGACGGCGATGGTGCCCTCGTCCGGCTTCTGCATGCCGTAGAGGATCTTCATCAGCGTCGACTTGCCGGCACCGTTCTCGCCGACGAGGGCGTGCACCGTGCCCTTGCGGACGCTGAGGTGGATGTCGTGGTTGGCCACGACGCCGGGGAACCGCTTGGTGATCCCGGCGAGTTCGACTGCGGTCACCTGACCGTTGACCGCGCCGGCCGGAGGGCTGCTGGACGCGTTGATGGCGCACTCTCCTGAGGGAAAGGGGGTCGTCTACGCGCGTAGCGCCCCTACGGCAACATAAGGGGCGACGCGCCGCGAGAACGGGATACGGAGAGCCAGACTCCCCGTACCCCGTTGAGCGGACGTAACCCCGCGGTTACTAAGCAGCTCCGGGGAAGAGCGGGCGGCACCTGTGGAGCCTCCTGAACTTCCCCGGAGCCGCTCAGCGGTCCTGAGGTCTTGCTCGTCAGCTGGTCTTGACCTTGATCTCGCCGCTGATGATCTTTGCCTTGGCCGCCTCGACGGCGTCCTGGATAGCGGTGTTGCTCTTGAACTCCGGGTTGGAATCGGCCAGGCCGACCTCACCGGACTTCAGGTCGCCCCGAACGATACCGGTCTCCGGCTTGCCGTCCTCGACCGACTTCGCGAGGTTGTAGACCGCCTTGGCGACGTCCTTGGTCGCCGAGGTCAGGATGGAGCCCTTGTACGCCTTCAGGGCCTCCTGGTTGTACTGGTCGGAGTCGACACCGATCGCCCACACCTTGGCGGCGGAGGCGGCCTCGATGACACCCTGGCCGGACAGACCGGCGGCCGCGTAGACGACGTCGGCCTTCTTCTCGATCTGGCCCTCGGCGGCCGTCTTGCCCTTGTCGGGGCTGGAGAAGCCACCCTCCTCGGCGGTCTGCGTCAGGTACTGCGACAGGACGGTGACCTTGGAGTTGGTGTCCTTGACGCCCTGCTCGAAGCCCGCGCCGAACTTGTGGATCAGCGGAACGTCCACGCCGCCCACGAAGCCGACGGTGTTGGTCTTGGTGGCCTTGGCGGCCGCGACACCGGCGAGGTAGGAGGCCTCCTGCTCGGAGAAGACCAGGTCCGCGACGTTCGCCGTCTCGACCGTGGAGTCGTCGACGATGCCGAAGGTGGTGTCGGGGTACTTCGCCGAGGCCTCCTTGATGGCGGGCGCGTAGGCGTAGCCGATGCCGATGACCGGGTTGTAGCCCTGCTTGGCCAGCGAGACCAGGCGCTGCGTCTTGTCGGCGTCCGTCTCACCGTCCGTGGGCTCCACGTCGGCGGTCTTGTAGCCGAACTCCTTCTGCGCCTGCTCGAGACCCGCGTACGCGGCGTCGTTGAAGGACTGGTCGCCCTTGCCGCCGACGTCGTAGGCGATGGCGAGACCGAGGTCGCCCTTCGACTCCGACGAGCTCGAGGAGGTCGAGGTGCCGCCACAGGCGGACAGAACGAGGGCGAGAGACGCGGTCGCAGCGCCTGCGAGCGCGATGCGGGGAACCCGGCGCATGAGTTGTGCTCCTGTCGTACAAGCGCCTGACGGAACGGCTCGGCGCTGGCTTCGCCGCAGATTAACGCGCGTAGACCAACTAGAAAACCCCTTCTGTCCACCTTGTTATGCGGCTGTGCCCGACGGCGCTCATTTGACGGGTCGAGCCTTGCCGACCGCAAAGGGGCGGTGGCGGTGGGTGACCTGCGGCGCGGACACGGAAGCGGGCGGGTACCTTTCGGCACCCGCCCGCTCCATGTGACTTTGATCCTGTTCGCCCGTTCGGGCGCGGGACGGGCCTCAGCCCGCCGCCGGTGCGGTCACTACTCGGTCTTGACCTTGATCGTGCCGTCGATGATGCCCGCCTTGGCCTTGGCCACGGCGTCGGTGAGACCGGCGATCTCCGCCATCTTCGGGTTGCTGTCGGCGAGACCGACGCCGTCCACCTTCAGGTCGAACGTCTGCACACCGGTCAGCGGCTTGCCGTCCTTCACGGACTTGGCGAGCGAGTACACGGCGCCACCGACGTCCTTGAGCGCGGAGGTCAGGATGTAGTCCTTGTACTTGCTCAGGGCCGCCTGGTTGTACTGGTCGGAGTCGACACCGATCGCCCAGACCTTCGCCGCGGCGGCGGCCTCGATCACACCCTGGCCGGACAGACCGGCCGCCTGGTAGACCACGTCCGCGTTCTTCTCGATCTGGCCCTCGGCGGCCGCCTTGCCCTTGTCGGGGCTGGAGAAGCCACCCTCCTCGGCGGTCTGCGTCAGGTACTGCGAGACGACCTTGACCTTGGAGTTGGTGTCCGTGACGCCCTGCTTGTAGCCCGCCTCGAACTTGTGGATCAGCGGGATGTCCACGCCGCCGACGAAGCCGACGGTGTTGGTCTTGGTGGCCTTGGCGGCCGCGACACCGGCGAGGTACGAGGCCTCCTGCTCGGCGAAGACCAGGGACGCCACGTTGGCGCCCTCGACCACGGAGTCGACGATGCCGAAGGTGGTGTCCGGGTACTTGCTGGCGACGGCCGTCAGCGCGGGGCCGTAGGCGAACCCGATGCCGATGACCGGGTTGTAGCCCTGCTTGGCCAGCGAGGCGAGCCGCTGCTCCTTGTCCGCGTCGGTCTCACCGTCGGTGGGCTCGATGTCGGCGGTCTCGTACTTGAACTCGGCCTTCGCCTTCTCAAGGCCGGCGTACGCCGCGTCGTTGAAGGACTGGTCGCCCTTGCCGCCGATGTCGTAGGCGATGGCGAGGCCCTTGCCCCCGCTGCTCGCACTGCTGCTGTCGTCGCCCGCTTCGTTACTGGTACCGCCACAGGCCGTGGCCGCGAGTGCAAGCGACGCGACCCCCACCGCGACGCGGGTCAGTCTGGATATCCGACGCATCTGAAGGTTCCCCATTCTCCAAAGCCCCGCAGTGGGTGCTGAGTTCGGCGCACATTAACGCGCGTAGACCGTCCAGGGAACGGGGTTTGGCTTGGCCGTTATCCATTCGTGCCGATGGCCGGTTACGTCCCTGTGAACCGTGGGGCCAAAAGGTTCACTTGAGGACAGAGCGCCCACTGTCGTGGTGACGATCCGTGTGCGGATTGCGAGTATGCGTGACTGGACAAGCGGTTACGGGTGTCTCGGCACCACGCTACGACGCAGGGGTGGAGGGCGCTACCGGAGTGACCGGAGTCGGCGGAGAGGACGCGACCGAAGTGACCGGAGTCGACCGGGAGGGCGCGACCGCGGAGGAGTCGCGCCCGTCCCTTCAGACCCCGGCGTCGGAGCGGGACGCCCCGTCCAGCAGAGCCGCCGCGGTGAACAGCTCCACGCCCACCGTGATCGCCGACTCGTCGGCGTCGAAGTCGCCCTGGTGCAGGTCGCGGGGGGCGCGCTCGCCGGGCGTGCGCACTCCGAGCCGGGCCATCGCGCCGGGCACGTGCTCCAGGTACCAGGAGAAGTCCTCGCCGCCGAGGCTCTGCTCGGTGTCCTCGATGGAGTGCACCCCGCGCCGGGCGGTCATGGCGTCGCGCAGCAGGTCGGTGACGACCGGGTCGTTGACGACCGGCGGAACGCCCCGGATGTAGTTGATCTCGGACTTCGCCCGGTACATGTTCGCGATCTCGTCGATCGCCGCGTGCACGAGGTCGGGCGCGGCCCGCCAGGTGGCGAGGTCCAGGCAGCGCACGGTCCCGGAGAGCTCGGCGTGGTTCGGGATCACATTGCAGGCGTGCCCGGATTCGATCCGCCCCCAGGTCACGGCGAGCCCGCTGCGCGCGTCGGTGCGCCGGGCCACCAGGCCGGGAACGTCGGTGGCGACGCGGGCGGCGGCGGTGACGAGGTCGGTGGTGAGGTGCGGGCGTGCGGTGTGGCCGCCCGCGCCGTCGAGTGCGACTTCCAGCCGGTCGCACGCGGAGGTGATGGCGCCGTGCCGCAATCCGATGCGCCCCGCGTCGACCTTCGGGTCACAGTGCACACCGATGATCCGCCCGACGCCTTCGAGGACGCCCGACTCGATCGCGTCGGGGGCGCCACCAGGGAGTACTTCCTCCGCGGGCTGGAAGATCAGCCGTACGGGCCGCGGCAGCCGCCCCTCGCGGTGCAGCTCGGCGAGGACGAGACCGGCGCCGAGCACGACGGACGTGTGCACGTCGTGTCCGCAGGCGTGCGCGCGATCGGGCACGGTCGACCGGTAGGCGCAGTCGGCCTTCGTGTCCGGGATGGGCAGCGCGTCGATGTCGGCACGCAGGGCGAGCAGGGGGCGTACGCCGTCCCAGTCGCCGATGTCACAGATGAGCCCGGTGCCGATGGCGAGCACGCGCGGCTCCAGGCCCGCCAGCTCCAGGCGCGCCTTGAGCGCCGCGGTGGTGCGGAACTCGTGGTTGCCGAGCTCGGGGTGCATGTGCAAGTCGCGGCGGAACGCGACGAGTTCGGCGCGCAGCGCCTCGGGCAGCGCGCCGGGGAGCACGGCTTCCCCGGGGAGATCGGCCTCGGACTCTCGGGACATGACTTCGTTCACCCTCTGAAGGGTAGGGCGATCGGGCGGCCAACTGACCCACGATCAACAAAACTTCAACCCGTTAGGGGAAGAAAATCTGGCCGCACGGCGCATACACAGTGAATGGGATGGGTAAACTCGCCCGGCTTTCCGGGCGATTGGATCTTGAGCCGATCCGCCGAGGGTCTCCCGCGGACTCCCGAGTGGAAACGTCCCATGTGCCCGAGCCCATTCCCGTACTCGCTCTCCACGGTCTCACAGCCCGCCCCGTGATCCCGGAACCATCACCGCCACGCGGCGGTTCCGACACGGACCGTGATTGCCGGTCCCTCGCGGGGCAGGCTCGGCGCATGCGGGCATGTGGATGCGGTGAGGACCAGATCCCCTGGATGCTGGCGAGGTTCGGGTTCCTCGGGACGGCCGGGCTGGTCGTCGGGGGGCTGGTGGTGATGATCCTCGCGGGGTGGGTGCTGGGGTGGGGGGTCTGGCTGCTCCGGCGGCGCGGCACCGGAGCGCCTGCCGACGGGGCGGGACTTGCGGGGTTCACCTGGCGGGAGGAGGAGCCGTAGAAGACTCCCGGCGTCCGGGCAACCAAATTCCCCGAACCGGTGGTCTGGGGGGCGAGGGGGTGCGGAATGCAGGTCGAGGAAGATGCCCAGTTTCAGGCCTTCGTGAGAGCGCGATGGACCCATCTGGTGCGGACCGCCTATCTGTTGACGGGTGATCCGCACGACGCGGAGGACCTGACGCAGACCGCGCTGGCCAAGGCCTACCGGTCGTGGCGGCGGGTGCGGCGCAGTGACAGCCCGGAGGCGTACGTGCGGCGCGTGCTGGTCAGCTGCAACAGCGACCGCTTCCGCAAGCGGCGGGTCACCGAGCGGCTCACCGCGGCGCCGCCGGAGCGGGCGGGGCAGGACGACGCCGTCTCACGGGCCGACGAGCGGAGCGTGCTGATGGCCGCGCTGGCGGGGCTGCCGCCGCGGCAGCGGGCGGTGGTCGTCATGCGGTACTGGGAGGACCTCTCCGAGGCGGAGACCGCCGAGGTACTGGGCTGCTCGCAGGGCACGGTCAAGAGCCAGGCTTCCAAGGGGCTGGCGAAGTTGCGTGAGTATCCGGGTCTTGCGCGGGTCATGGACGCGCCCGGACCCATGACGTTCGAACGGGGAGGCAGCCGGTGAGCCGGGACGAGAACGAGGGCATGTACGAGGGCTGGGACCCTTCCTGGGGGTCGAAGGGCTCGAAGCCGGGCGGTGGAACGCCCTCCGGTCCGGGTCTCGACGCGCACTCCGCTCCAGGCCGATTCGAGGCGCAGCTGAGGGAGTTGCTGGCCGAGGACGCGTACGCCATCGCGCCCTCGCCCGCTCCCTGCGCCACCATCCAGCGGCAGGGCCGCACGGGCAGCCGGCGGCGTGCGGCGGCCACCGGGGTCGTGCTGGTGACCCTGGCCGCCGTGCCCGCGGGGGCGTACGCCTTCGGACGCGCGGACGGCTCGCCGGCCGGCGCGGACACGGTGGTGGGGACGGCTTCCCCCACCTCCAGCGCGCCCCCCACCTCGGCGCCCCCATCCCCATCCCCGTCGCCGTCCGGTCCCGCCGGCCCGGCGACCCCCGGCCAGCTCGTCGACGGCATCACCTTGTCGCAGGCCGCGGACGGGCTGGAAGCGTGCATCGCCTACAACGGCGACCTGGGCTTCTCGCACTCGGATCTGGGGACCGCCGCCGACTACCGCGTCCTCCTCGCCATGAACAGCACCGGGGACGACAACGCCCCCGGCGACGGCATCTTCGTCGTCGCGGTCAGGGAGAAGCCGAAGCAGGAGCAGACGCGACTCATCTGCAACGTGAAGGACGGCAAGGCGAGCGGCATCAACATCAGCGGCTCGGACGCCGGCCCGGACACCGGCCATGTCGTCCCCGACATGAACGGCGGCAAGCTCTACAAGCAGACGATCATCACCAGCAACGGCTGGAAGCTGCCGTTCCGTTGGGGCAGCATCGGCACCTTCGACTCCTCGGTGGCAAAGGTGACCGTCACGTACGGCAGCAGGACGAGCGAGGCGGCCCTGGACCACGGCTGGTTCGCCGCCACCGGAATCCTCGACCAGCAGGTCACCGCGGCCCCTCGCATCAAGGGCTACGACGCCGCCGGCAAGCTGGTGTACGACTCCGACCGGGACAAGTTCTACGCGAAGACGTTGTCGTAGGGCGTCGGCGTCGGCGCCGGGGCCGGGGCCGGGGCCGGGGCGGGCATCGGGCGGGTCGGCCCCGCCGGTGGCCGCCCGGACTCTCCCACCGCACGCTGTCACTCGACTGCCATATGCGTCCCCTTTCATTCTTCGACCGAGCCCCACCACCACACCCTCGGAGACGGGCGAGCCGATTACGCATCGCGCCCTCCCGGGACATCCAGTTCCGCCCAGACCCTCTTGCCGACGGTGAGCTTCTCCACGGACCACCGCGCGGCCAGTAATCCGACAATGAGCAGTCCACGTCCGAACTGTTCACCGTCCTCCGCAGCGCGGACTTCCGGAAGACGCTCACCCCTCGGGTCGGTCACGGCTACGCGCAGCACCTGGTCGGTGAGCGACGTCTCCACGCGGAACAGCCGGTCTCGCAGAGACCCGTGCAGCAGCGCGTTCGTGCACAACTCGCTTGCCAGTAGTGCCGCGTCACCGGCCGCACCGGGGTGGCCCCACTCGGTGGCCAGCCGGGCCACGCGTCTGCGGGCATGGGGGATGTTCTGGGGGTACGGGGTGTAGCTGACGGCGTCGTAGTGGTCGGGGGCGTGGCGACGGCGGCCGTGCCAATCGGGGTCGCAGGAGCCGGTCATGGGCGCGCACCTCCTTGTGCGGGGTCGGGTGCCTGGGGCAGCGGCCAGGTGGGTGGGGGGCGGTGGCTCAGCCGTACGGCCCTGGGGTGAGCAGCGCGGTGCACTTCCGCTAACTGGTGTCGCTGAGTAGGCGATTGAGTACCGAAGGTAGTGGCGAGCCGGAGATGTGCGCAAGCAGTCTCGGGGATATCTATCCCCAAACTTGCTTGCGATGCTGCTTCGGCGAGCTGCACACTGGCCGGGACACAGGAGGCACCCGGACGTGACCGCAGGCCAGTTCACACGCGGCAACCGCGTATCCACCGTGCTCGCACGCAAGTTGGGCGGTGCACTGCTGCGGCTCCGTGACGATGCCGGCCTCACGCAGCCGCAAGCCGCGGCCGCGCTCTCGGCGACCGCGGCCAAGGTCGCGAAGATGGAACGGGGGTGGGTGCCCTTCCGTGACCCGGACATCCGGATCCTGTGCGATCTGTACGGCGTGAGTGATCCGAGGGCCGTTGAGCGGTTGCTCAACCTGGCGAAGACAGACCGTGAGCGTCGTAAGGCCAAGGGGTGGTGGAATCAGTACCCCGAGCTGCGCTCCCTGGTGGAGTACGTGGCCCTGGAGGACATTGCGACCAGCGTCCGTACGTGGCAAGGCGCCTTCGTCCCCGGGCTGTTGCAGACGCCGGACTATGCCAGGGCCCTGGCGGTCGGCAACGCGGACTGGGACGACCCGGACGAGATCGAGCGCTTCGTCGAAGCGAAGGTCGCACGGCAGGCGCGCCTCGCGGACGGCAACCCGCTCAGCTTGTGGGCGGTTGTGGGTGAGGGAGCGCTGCGCCAACTGGTGGGTGGCCGCGAGGTCATGCGTGTACAACTGGCGCACCTGGTTGAGTCAGCCCGCCTGCCCCACGTGAAACTCCAGGTGGTCCCTTTCCTCGCGGGCTCCCACCCCGGCATGACCAGCGCGTTCAGCGTCGTCTCGTTCGCCGAACCCGGCGCGATGGACGTGGTCTACATGGACACGACCTCGTCTACCCTGTGGCTGGAGAGCGAGGCGGACGCCACACGTCACAACGTCACGTTCGAGCGGATCGTCCGGAACGGGCTCGCCCTTCGCGATTCCGTCGACCTGATCGAACGTATCCGCAAGGAGCTGTGAGCCGTGCCGCACTTCGAGTTCGTCAAGTCCAGCCGCAGCAGCGGTAATGGCGAGTGCGTCGAAGTCGCCCGCAACATCCCCGGCACCGTCGCCATCCGTGACTCCAAGGATGTGGACGGGCCCATACTCCGGGTCACTGCCTCGGCCTGGGTGGCTTTCTCAGTGCACGCCGGGCAGCGAATGGGCGGCGCACCTCACCGCCCGTAGTGCGCGCGCCGTACCGCGCGACCGCCGCCCGGCTCAACCATAGGCCGACAACTCATCAACAGGCGGGGGCACTTCGTGTCCCCTTGCGTCCGGGGCCTGCACTTGGCTCGCGGTCCACTGAGCCGTTGGCGACGCATGCGAGCCAGCCACTGGGCGAATACGGCACCGGAGGATCTACCTCCATGCCCAACTCCCTCGCTCCCAGTCGGAGCCTTAGGGGCCATCCCCGCGTGCGCGGGGAGCAGTGACTGGGGCGATTTCGAGCCCGCCATCCGACGGGACCATCCCCGCGTGCGCGGGGAGCAGGAGCCTTGTACGACTTCTAGGTCCCACACCCCGGGACCATCCCCGCGTGCGCGGGGAGCAGCTTGGATCGGGTGGTGGCCGATCCCGCGACCGCGGGACCATCCCCGCGTGCGCGGGGAGCAGGTGGGGATGGTGAGGGTGCCCGCGAACTGGTCGGGACCATCCCCGCGTGCGCGGGGAGCAGTCAAGGCCAGCAACATCCGTTCTGACCTGGGAGGGACCATCCCCGCGTGCGCGGGGAGCAGCGTAGACGACCCTGAGGCCGAAGGTGCGGACGAGGACCATCCCCGCGTGCGCGGGGAGCAGCGGTGCAGTCGGTGGTTCGACGGTTGACGGACGGGACCATCCCCGCGTGCGCGGGGAGCAGCTCACGGACAACGCGGGCGGCTACCTCGTGCCGGGACCATCCCCGCGTGCGCGGGGAGCAGCCGTTGCCGCATCGCTTGCCGATCAGGCCGGCGGGACCATCCCCGCGTGCGCGGGGAGCAGTGCATCGTTCGGGCCGTTCCCCGCTCCCGGCCGGGACCATCCCCGCGTGCGCGGGGAGCAGTGGGGGAATGCGGACGGCCGGAGAACCACCTGGGGACCATCCCCGCGTGCGCGGGGAGCAGCTCTCGGAGCACCTCCGCGTACCGGTCGAGGTGGGACCATCCCCGCGTGCGCGGGGAGCAGGCACGCCTCGCATCTCACCGAACGAGCCCAGAGGGACCATCCCCGCGTGCGCGGGGAGCAGGCTACCGCAAGCCCTGCCCCTGCCAGCCATGCGGGACCATCCCCGCGTGCGCGGGGAGCAGATCGCCTTCCTCGTCACCGCCCCCGACGACCAGGGACCATCCCCGCGTGCGCGGGGAGCAGCGGTCGACAGTTGGCCGACGAGCGCGTTCGTGGGGACCATCCCCGCGTGCGCGGGGAGCAGACGGTCGCGATTGCTTCGAGCAGTCCTTCGGAGGGACCATCCCCGCGTGCGCGGGGAGCAGTTCGTGGGTCGTGTCCGGTCGGGGTGACCGGGCGGGACCATCCCCGCGTGCGCGGGGAGCAGACTCCGTGACCTGGGGGTTTTGTTGAACCCGTGGTCAGGGTGAGGCACTTTCCAGTATTGCGACATTGCGGGTGAAGTAGGCCTAACGTCCTTGCGGAATCGCGACCTCGCTGGACGCAAGGTCCGGCCGGAAGCTGTGATCTCCAGTGTGGTGTGCGCCCGTTCGGCGAGCAACCGTCATAGCAGCGCCCCGTTTGACCTGACAGGAAAACCCGGGAATCCACACACACCTCGGCCGCGTGGCCTTGACTGCCGATGTGACCGATCTGGAGGGGGCTCCGGCGCAGGAGTTGGGCGCACGGTTGAGTGGGGCGGTTCGGACTGTGTGGGCGAAGCATGATGCCCTCAGCGATGGTTGGTTGCCGTTGTGGCGGCACATGGCCGACAGCGCCGCGGTGGCCGGGATGCTCTGGGATCGATGGGTGCCTGGGAGTGTGCGGCGGTTGGTCGCCGACGTGTTGCCCGGAGGCGTCGACGATGCGCGTCGGCTGGTTGTCTGGATCGCCGGGGTACACGACATCGGGAAGGCGACACCGGCGTTCGCCTGTCAGGTCGACGGGCTCGCGGATCGGATGCGGGCGGCCGGGCTCGCGATGGCGTATCGCCGGGAGATGGGGATGGACCGGCGGATGGCGCCTCATGGGCTCGCCGGCCAGTTGCTGCTGCAGGAGTGGTTGGAAGAGGAGCAGGGGTGGTCGGGGCGGAGCACTGGTCAGTTCGCTGTCGTCGTCGGGGGTCATCACGGGGCTCCGCCGGACGACGCGCAGATCTACGATCTTGAGTGCCATCCCGAGTTGCTGCGTACTCCCGGGCCCAGCGAGGACTTGTGGAAGCGTGTCCAGCACCAGCTCCTGGACTCCTGCGCCGATGAGTTTCGCGTGCGCGACCGGCTCGGCGAATGGGCCCGCGTCAAACTGCCCCAGCACGTCCAGGTGTTGCTGTCCTCCCTCGTCATCGTTGCCGACTGGGTCGCCAGCAATCGCGACCTCTTCCCCTACTTCCCAGAGGCAGCCGCCCATACGGATGGCGAGCGCGTAGCCGCAGCTTGGCGGGGGTTGGATCTGCCTGCGCCCTGGCGGCCCGAGATGCCGCAGGCGTCGGTGGATCAACTGTTCGCCGAGCGGTTCGAACTGCCCACCGGCGCCAAGCCCCGCCCTGTGCAGGAAGCCGCCGTCCGGATCGCCCGCGGGACAGCCGCACCCGGCCTGATGCTCATCGAAGCCCCCATGGGCGAGGGCAAGACCGAGGCCGCGCTGGCCGTCGCCGAGGTATTCGCGGCGCGTTCCGGTGCGGGAGGAGTCTTCTTCGCCCTGCCCACGATGGCGACTGGCAACGCGATGTTCTCTCGCGTGCGACGGTGGCTGGACCGGCTACCGGTCGAGGCAGGGGGTTCGATGGGCCCGATGGACCGGCGGCTGTCGGTCAACCTCGTTCACTCCAAAGCCGCGTTGAACAAGGACTTCGACGGGCTGATGCGTGCTTCCAGGCAGGGCATCGCCGCGATCGACACCGAAGGGCGGGAGGAGTCACCCCGCTCGGGGGCACAGCTGCGATCCGCTCCCGCCGAGCTCGTCGCACACGCGTGGCTTCGCGGGCGTAAGAAGGCCATGCTTGCGTCGTTCACGGTCGGGACCATCGACCAGCTGCTGTTCGCGGGGCTGAAGAGTCGTCATCTCGCACTGCGTCACCTCGCGTTGGCGGGCAAGGTGGTGGTCATCGACGAGGCGCACGCCTACGACACGTACATGAACTCGTATCTCGATCGTGTGCTGTCCTGGCTGGGCGCCTACCGGGTGCCGGTGATCGTCCTGTCGGCCACGCTGCCCGCCGCGCGGCGCAGGGCGCTGTCGGAGGCCTACGCGGGTGAGCCGGCCGGCGCGTATGCCGCGTTGGAGGAGGCCGACGGCTACCCCGTGGTGACCGCCGTTGCACCAGGGCAGCCACCCGTCGTGGAGTTTCCCGGTGGGTCGGGCCGCGCGAGCGCCGTCCAAGTTGAGTCGGTGGACGACGACTTGGTGGTACTGGCAGACCGGCTGGAAGCCGAGCTGACGGACGGGGGTTGTGCCCTCGTCGTACGCAACACCGTGAGCCGCGTGCTGGAGGCGGCGAAGGCGCTGCGCGAGAGGTTCGGCGAAGACGTGGTCACCGTGGCGCACGCCCGGTTCATCGACCTGGACCGGGCGGCGAAGGACGCGGACCTGCTCGATCGGTTCGGACCGTCGTCGTCAGTTCGGCCCGAACGGCACATCGTCGTGGCCAGCCAGGTCGCCGAGCAGTCCCTCGACGTGGACTTCGACCTGTTGGTCACGGACCTCGCACCCATCGACTTGGTTCTGCAGCGGATGGGACGCCTCCACCGGCACCGCCGGGAAAGTCGGCCCGGGCCACTGAGCACACCTTGGTGTCTGGTGACGGGGGTGGAGTGGAAGGCCTCACCCCCAGTACCGGTGCGCGGGTCGGAGGTGGTCTATGGGCGGCATGCGTTGCTGCGATCGCTGGCCGTTCTCCAACCGCATCTCGACGGTGCGGACATGCCCGTACGACTGCCGGAGGACATCAGTCCGCTCGTGCAGGAGGCGTACGGGGACACCGCCGTCGGGCCGCGCGAGTGGGCCAGTGCAATGGACGAGGCCCGGCGCGAGCACGAGCGGAAGCAGGCTGACAAGGAGCGGCGTGCCGATACCTTCCGGCTCGGTCCGGAGGCCAAGACGGGGCGCCCGCTGACGGGGTGGGTCGCCGCCGGGGCGGGGGATGCGGACGACACCCGGGCCGGGCGCGCGCAGGTGCGGGACAGCCAGGAGAGTCTGGAGGTCATCGTCGTACAGCGGCATGCGGACGGACGTCTGACCACCGTGGAGTGGATCGGTGACGGCCGTGGCGGGTTGCCGCTGCCCGAGGACGCGGTGCCGTCGGCACCGGCGGCGAAGGCCGCTGCCGCGTGCGGGCTGCGGCTGCCGCTCCAGCTCGCGCATCCGGGCGTCATCGGCCGGGTGATCGCGGAACTTGAGGAGTTCTGTGTCCCGGCGTGGCAGTCCAAGGAGAGCCATTGGCTGGCCGGAGAGCTCATTCTGCCTGTTCAGAGGGATTGTCAGACCCGGCTGGCAGGGTTCGCCCTCAGGTACAGCCTCGCAGACGGACTTGAGGTACTCAATGACGAGTAGTCAGAACTCTGCTGACACAAGGGAGTTACGCAGCCACCCTCCTTCCTTCGATCTCGTCGAGCGTCCGTGGGTGCGGGTGCAGTTGCTCGACGGCGGAGAAGCCGAGCTGTCGCTGAGGGAGGTCTTCACTCGGGCTCGGGAGATTCGGCGGCTCGCCGGAGACATCTCCACGCAGGACTTCGCACTGCTACGGCTGTTGCTCGCCATCCTGCACGACGCGCTCGACGGTCCCCAGGATGTGGACGACTGGGCCGAGCTGTGGGAAGCGGATGATCCGTTCGGGGCTGTGCCGGGGTATCTGGAGGAGCATCGGGGGCGGTTCGATCTGCTGGATCCGGTGGTGCCGTTCTTCCAGACGGGTGGACTGCGGACGCCGAAGGACGACGTCTTCTCACTCAACCGAATCGTCGCGGACGTCCCGAACGGATCGCCGTTCTTCACGATGCGCTCGCCCGGTGTCCGCCGGATCTCACTCGGGGAGGCAGCCCGATGGGTGGTGCACGCCCAGGCGTACGACACGTCAGGGATCAAGACAGGCGTAGTCGGGGACAGCAGGGCCAAGGCCGGGAAGGCTTACCCGCAGGGTGTTGCCTGGGCCGGAAACCTCGGCGGTGTCGTGGCGGAGGGCGAGACCCTCTGCACCACTCTGCTGATGAACCTCATGGCCACGGAAAGCAGACCGGCGAACGCAGGCAAGGACGACCGGCCGGTGTGGCGGCGTGCCCCGTCCGCACCGGGCACCGGCGCCGATCTTCCCTCGCGGCCCGACGGCATCCGTGACCTGTACACCTGGCAGTCCCGTCGGCTGCTGCTCAGCGCGGATGTCGACGGCGCGTACGGCGTCGTCCTCACGTACGGCGATCCGCTCGCACCACAGAACATGCAGCCCCATGAGCCCATGTCGGGATGGCGACGCAGCCAGGCCCAGGAAAAGAAGCTCGGACAGCCCTTGGTGTACATGCCTCGCGAGCACGATCCGGCGCGGGCGGCATGGCGGGGTTTGGCCGCGCTCATCGCTCCACGTGACCAGGGCGCGTCAGGGCGCAGCGATCCGCCGCCGGGACTGCGGCCGGGCATTGTCGACTGGCTGGCTCGGCTGATCGTTGAACGAGCCCTGCCGAAGGGGACGTTGATCCGCGTGCGGACATACGGGGCGGTCTACGGCACCCAGCAGTCCGTCATCGACGAGATCACCGAGGACAGCGTCACCATGGACGTGGTCCTCCTCAATGATCGTGACCGCCGCCTCGGCCAGACCGCAGTCGACGCCGTCGCCGTCGCAGAATCCGCGGTCGGCGTCCTCGGACACCTCGCCGCCGACCTGGCGGGGGCGGCAGGAAGCGCCCCGGATCCGCGAAAGAACGCCGCCCTCGACCGGGGATTCGGTGCGCTCGATCACCCGTACCGTGTCTGGCTGACCGGTATCCGCGATAGCGACGATCCTCGGGAACTGCGTGCGGTGTGGCAGCGGACGGTCCGCCGGGAGATCGGTGCGATCGGTGGCGAGCTGGTCTCGGCGGCCGGTGAGGCCGCCTGGGTGGGGCGGGTCATCGAGCACGCCAAGGGGCAATCGTGGCTTGATGCGGCCTCGGCAGATCTGCGCTTCAGATCCGCTCTGAAGAAGCACCTTCCGCTCGCCTACGAGCGCTCCGCCACGTACGAGGGCGATTCCGCCGCTGCCGAGGCCGCCCCCGAGACGGTTCCCGCAGCCGCTCCCGACCCCCAGAAGGTGCCCTCATGACGATCGCAGCACCAGCACGCGCGCCGCTCGGCACCGTGGGAACGCTCGTCGGCGACCAGATCGGCCGACTGCAGCGGGGATATCTCAACGACCGGTCCGAATCCGTCGCCGCCCTTGCCCGGCTCCGCCGCGGGGCAGGGGAGGACCCGCTGGCGGTACCCGACCTGTGGGGTCTGATCGAACTGGATGGGTTGCACGAGGACGCGGACCTCTCCAGCGAGAACTCCCTCATCCAAGCTCAGAACGCGGTCTGCACCGCCATGACGCTGTGGGCGCTGCACCAGCAGTCCCGGAGGACCGGCATGCACCGCACCGGAGGGCTCGAACTGGGTTCGGCTGTCCGCAGGCTGATGCCGGTGGGCGCCATCGACGAGCCGGTCCGCAAACGCTTCGTCCGGGTCGGCTCCGCACCCTCCCTGAAGGTGCTCTCCGTCCGGATGCGAGACCTGGTGACGCTTCTGCGCCGAGACGAGATCGGCCTCGACTACGCCCTCCTCGCTGACCAGTTGCACCTCTGGCAGCGGCCCGGAGGCCGCGACGGCGTACGGCGTTCCTGGGGGCGCTCTTTCCATGCCGCCGTGGCACCGATGCGGAAGGACTCGACTCCGGCTGAAAGCCCGACCGCCGATCCCGACGGCGACGACGTCAGCGACCGCACCAGCGCCCACGACGACTCCGACACAAAGGACGTTCAGTGATCAGCCGCATCATTCTTGAAGTGCACGTCCTGCAGAACGTCCCGCCGAGCAACTTGAACCGAGACGACACTGGTACGCCGAAGTCCGCCGTCTACGGTGGCGTCACGCGCGCCCGGGTCTCCAGCCAGGCGTGGAAGCGAGCCACCCGGCGGTACTTCACCAAGCTGCTCGACGCCGGCGAACTGGGCGTACGTACCAAGCGAGTGGCGGAAGTACTCGCCGAGCGCATCACCGCGCGCGCTCCGGCCGTCGTGGGTCCCGCGGCCTGGGAGATCGCGGCAGAGGTGCTGCAGGCCGCCACCGGTTCGAAGGTCGAGCCGCCCAAGCGGAAGGCGGACTCCGCGAAGAAGAAGGGGGCGGAGGAGCCCGCTCCCGAGTCCTCGTACCTGATGTTCCTCAGCTCCCGTCAGCTCGACGGACTTGCCGAACTCGCCGTCCAGGGCGCCGCGGACATCAAGGGCTTCCTGAAGGACAAGGACAACAAGGCCCGGGCCAAGCGCATCGCCGACACCCGCCATTCCGTCGACATCGCACTGTTCGGACGTATGGTCGCCGACTCCCCCGACATCAACGTCGATGCTGCGACCCAGGTCGCGCACGCGCTGAGTGTGCACCAAGTGTCCAACGAGTCCGACTACTTCACCGCCGTCGACGACCGGAACTCCGGCGCCGAACCGGGCGCCGGAATGATCGGCACAGTCGACTTCAACTCGGCCACGCTGTACCGGTACGCGGCAGTCGACGTCGACCTGCTGGAGAGGAACCTGGGCAAGGGACTCGATGCGGAAGAGTCGCCCACCACTCCGGTCCGCAGGGCCGTCGAAGCCTTCGTGGAGGGGTTCGTCGCCTCGTTGCCCACCGGGAAGATCAATACATTCGGCAACCACACGCTGCCGGACGCCGTCGTCGTCACGCTGCGCTCTTCGCGCCCGGTCAGCTTCGTCTCGGCCTTCGAAAAGCCGGTTGTGGCGGACGAGTTCGGCGGACACATGGAGACTGCCTGTGCCCGGCTGGCCGACTACATCCCGGAAATCGAGCGTGCCTACGGCGACGAGTCCACCGACACCTGGCTTCTGCGGATCGGACCGGCCACGCAGAAGGTCTCCGGCCTCGGCACCGAAGTACCCAGTCTGAAGCGGCTTGTCGACGTTGCGGGCGCGGCCGTCGCCGACCGCCTGGAGCGGCGCGGATGAGCGTTCTGGCCTTACAGCTCGCCGGCCCTTTGCAGTCGTGGGGGTCAACTGCCCGTTTCGCCAGGCGTACGACGGAGAACGCGCCCACGAAGAGCGGTGTCATCGGTTTGCTGGCTGCAGCTCAAGGGCTTGAGCGCGACGCAGACCTCTCCGATCTCGCAGCACTCCGCTTCGGCGTCCGGGTCGATCAACAGGGCACGCGGACAAGGGACTTCCAGACGGCTCACCACGCCGAGACGGACGACGCAATGCCCATATCCGAGCGCTACTACCTGTCGGACGCTGTCTTCGTCGCCGCGGTGCAGGGTGAGGGCGGGCTCATCGCCGAGTTGTACGACGCAGTGCGGGCGCCGCGGTTTCTGCCGTACCTCGGCAGACGCTCGTGTCCGCCGTCCCGACCGGTGGAGCTTGGCGTGCACGCGGACGCCGACCTGGAGGACGTACTGAGGGACGAGCCTTGGCGGGCCGCAGCATGGCATCAGCGACGGCGCCGGCAGGAAGCGACCGTGGAGCTTCAGGTCATCACGGAGCCCGGTCGTAGCGGGGACGGCGGCGGTTCACCCGGAGACACGCTGCGCGACCAACCGCTCAGCTTCGACCCCCGGCACCGGCGCTACGCCCTACGCACCCTGCGCAGGGCGACGGTACGGGTCGCCAACCCTCACGGCCGCCCCGTACATACGCATACGGCAGATCAGCGTCACGGTGCCCCGGCCCACGATCCGACCAGCGTCCTGGAAGGCGCCTGATGTTCCTGACCCGCTTCCGAGTCAACACCGCTCGACCCGACGGCCGACGACTCCTCGCCTCGCCGCAGCGGATGCACGCTGCGGTCATGTCGTCATTTCCGGAGCTTCTGCCCAGCAGCCCGAGCGACCGGGGGAACAAGGACGGTCCTCGCGTCCTGTGGCGCCTGGACCGCAACTCGCCGGCCGAAGTCCTCCTGTACGTGGTGAGTCCCGACCGGCCCGATCTGACACACCTCGTCGAGCAGGCGGGCTGGCCCGCAGCGGCGGCCTCAGGGTCTCTGGGCTGGAAGACGTACGACTACGGATCCTTCCTCGGTCGCCTCGACAAGGGTGGCATCTGGAACTTCCGCCTCACCGCCAACCCTGTCCACAGTGTGCGCAATCGGGATGACGCACCGACGAAGTTGACTGCGCACCTCAATGCCCGTCACCAGCTGGGCTGGTTGCTGCAGCGTCAGGAGGCGGCGGGGTTCCGGCTGGTGCAGAAGTCGGAGGAGCGGCGCCATACCGAGCGCGGGGACGAGTATCAGGTCGTCGTTCGTGATCAGCGTGATCTGAACTTCGGCAAGCGGGAGGCGAGCGGAGGCGGCGGTCGTACGGGCCGGGTGACACTCAAACTCGTGACGTACGACGGCCGCCTGGAGGTCACGGATCCCGAAGCTCTGCGTCGTGTGCTCACCCAGGGCCTCGGAAGGGCGAAGGCGTACGGCGGTGGCCTCATGACCCTGGCGCCGGCGGGCTGAGGCAGTGGGAACCACCGGCCAACGGGCGGCAAGCGGTCCACGGGAACTGGCTCGCGTCGGCGATCGCTCGTCCTTCGTCTATCTGGAACGCTGCACCGTCCATCGTGACGCCAACGCGATCACTGCGGAGGACGCGGAGGGGGTGACCCACATACCCTCCGCGACCATCGGGACACTGCTCCTCGGTCCTGGCACGCGCATCACCCACCAGGCGATGAGCGTGCTCGGCGAGACCGGGGCGGGGGTGGTGTGGGTCGGCGAGCACGGGGTCCGGTTCTACGCCGGAGGGCGTGCCCTCACCCGCTCCTCGGCACTGGCCGAGGCGCAGGCCTTGTGCTGGGCCAACCGCCGCAGCCGACTGGATGTGGCCAGAGCGATGTATCGCCTGCGGTTTCCCGATGAGGATCCTGCTGGGCTCACGCGCCAGGAACTTCTAGGCCGGGAAGGCCGCCGGGTCAAGGACTGCTATCGCATGCAGGCCGAGCGTACGGGCGTCCCTTGGAAGGGGCGACGGTACAAACCCGGTGACTTCACCTCAGGAGACGCGGTCAACCAAGCTGTCACTGCGGCGGCCCAGGCCATGTACGGCGTGGCGCACGCCGTCGTCGCTGCGCTCGGCCTCTCCACGGCGCTCGGCTTCGTCCACTCGGGCCACGAGCTGTCGTTCGTCCTGGACGTGGCCGATCTCTACAAGACTGAGCTTGGCATCCCGGTCGCTTTCGATGCCGCCGCCGAGTCCGACGAGGACGTGGGGGCTCGTACGCGCCGTACTCTCCGGGATCGCATTCATGAGGTGGGGCTCCTCGACCGGGTCGTCGATGACCTGAAAGCCTTGCTACTCCCCACCGGGGGTGGCGTGGCCGGAAACGCGGATGCCGCCGCGATCGACGGCGAAGTGGATGTCGTCACGCTCCAGTCCGACCAGGACGCTCGGGTCGCCGCGGGCGTCAACTATGGCTTCTCCTCTGAGGAGACGACCTGGTGACAGTCATCGTCCTGACCAACTGCCCAGTGGGACTGCGCGGTTTCCTGACCCGCTGGCTACTGGAGATCTCGCCCGGCGTGTTCATCGGCAACCCCTCGACGAGGGTGCGCAATGCCCTGTGGGAGGAGGTCCGCCAATACGCCGACCAAGGCCGCGCCTTACTGGCCCACACAACCAACAACGAGCAGGGCTTCACCTTCCGCACCCACGACCACGCCTGGCATCCCCGCGACCACGAGGGCCTCACCCTCATCCATCGCCCCAAGGCGCCTGCCACCGCGACTCCGCAGACCGCCCCGAAAAGGGGCTGGAGCAAAGCCTCACAACGGCGCCGGTACGGCAAAGGTTAGGGGCGTTAGACGCAACATGCCCGTTATGAGAACTTCTCCGAAAGTCCTGCTTTTCTCGGCTACCGCCTAAGAAACTTGCAGGTCACGGAGACTGCTCCCCGCACACGCGGGGATGGTCCCCGGTCGCCAACGCCAACCCGGTCATCCTCGCGCTGCTCCCCGCACACGCGGGGATGGTCCCAACTGGGCCAGCGGACTCCCCAGCACCATCAACTGCTCCCCGCACACGCGGGGATGGTCCCTCCCCATGCAGGTAGAGACGTCGGAGAAAAAACTGCTCCCCGCACACGCGGGGATGGTCCCGCGGCCGTCATCGCCCTTTTCCGATCCAACCTCTGCTCCCCGCACACGCGGGGATGGTCCCGCTCGCCAAACGCCCCGTTGGGAGCACGTTTGCTGCTCCCCGCACACGCGGGGATGGTCCCCACGAACACCACTGGCAGATCCGCCCCACAGACTGCTCCCCGCACACGCGGGGATGGTCCCTTGGCGATCTGCAGCCCGGAGTGGTGGCCGAGCTGCTCCCCGCACACGCGGGGATGGTCCCATCGGGTAGTCGCCGGAGCAGTAGGTTTCGAACTGCTCCCCGCACACGCGGGGATGGTCCCCCGTCGAAGAGGTCGCCCTGCAGGGAGGCGTCCTGCTCCCCGCACACGCGGGGATGGTCCGAACCAACCTGTGGTGGCCGTTCGTCGGCGGCGCTGCTCCCCGCACACGCGGGGATGGTCCCAAGACGCTGGTCTACGCCGAGAACGACAAGCACTGCTCCCCGCACACGCGGGGATGGTCCCAGGGTGGCCGGTTCCGTGGTGGCGATCAGTCCCTGCTCCCCGCACACGCGGGGATGGTCCCAAGAAGCGGGACTACGGAGACGCCGCCGAGCGCTGCTCCCCGCACACGCGGGGATGGTCCCTCCAAGGATGAGCCCCAATGGCACATCCACAACTGCTCCCCGCACACGCGGGGATGGTCCCCTGGTCGAAGCCCTTGACCGCCGCGTCTCCATCTACTCCCCGCACACGCGGGGATGGTCCCTGTGGGCGGCCCATTCCGCGCCGGCATTGTGGCTGCTCCCCGCACACGCGGGGATGGTCCGATCGTCATCACGCGCGGGCGGGCCGATGAGGGCTGCTCCACGCACACGCGGGGATGGTCCCTCCTCGCACTCGCCGACTTCAACGACGCGCGCCTGCTCCCCGCACACGCGGGGATGGTCCCACGTCGTCGGAGGTTCCGGTGCCGGGGCCGTGCTGCTCCCCGCACACGCGGGGATGGTCCCCGCGCGGCCATTTTCTCGTACTCGACGTCGGTCTGCTCCCCGCGCACGCGGGGATGGTCCCTGGCCGATGGCGTCGGCGACTTGGTCAGCGTCCGGCTCCCCGCACACGCGGGGGTGATCCTGCCGTCATCTGCGACGGAATGAGTTCGACCAGCTGCTCTCCGCACACGCGGAGATGGTCCCTGGATCCAGCAGCGGCGGCCGAACGCCTGGCGCTGCTCCCCGCATACGCGGGAATGGTCCCACCGGCGGGTACAGCCGTATGGACGGCGCGTTCTGCTCCCCGCGCACGCGGGGATGGTCCCTGCGTGCTCACTGGAGGTCTTTGCCACAGCACCGGCCCCGCGCACACATCGCAGAGAAGCACTGCCGTAGACCGTCGGAGTGGGCGTCGGGCGGATCACCCCTCGTGGGTGGCCGTCCGGCGGTCCAGGAGCAGCAGGGCCGTTACGGCGGCCAGCACGGTGAGGGCGAGCAAGGCAGGGACGACCGCGACGGCCGGGCCCGCGCACAGGAGGGCGAGTCCGCCGGCGACGAGGACCGGGGACGCTCGCCCGGTGGTCCGGAGCAGGATTGCCGCGGCGGCCAGGACAAAGATGCCGACGCCTCCGGTGAGTGCCCAGGCCACGACTCCGTGGAGTGGTTCCGACAGGTCGTAGTGGTCGGTGTCGGCGACCTGTTGGAGGGCTTTCTTCATGCCGAGGGCGGTGAGGACGACGCCGGCCACGAGGGGCAGGTGGAGGAAGGTGTAGACGTCGCGGGCGAAACGGGTGCGGTCGTCGCCCTCCAGGGCCGCGAGGCGGTGCTCGGCGGGCTCGCTGAGGCGGCGGAAGTACAGGCGCCACAGGCCGGCGACGACCAGCAGGCCCGCGGGGGCCGCGAGGAGCACCGGGGCGTTGAGCGGCAGTCCGGACACCCCGACGCCGATGGCGACGATCGACTCGCCCAGGGCGATGATGACGATCAGTCCGTGGCGTTCGGAGAAGTGTCCCGGCGAGGCCACCCGCCAGCCCGAGGATCCGGTGACGTAGATGCCTAGGTAGTCGATCAGCACCGCGCCCAGCCAGATCAGGATCTGGGTGATCCCGGTGAAGGCGCTGCCCACCAGGAGCAGTACGAACGGGGGTGCCACCGAGAGCAGGGCGGTCCGGCGGAGGGTGGCGTGCAGGGCCTGGTCCTCGCGGTCGGAGAGCCAGTACGTGACGAGGTGCAGGATGCGGACCGCGCCGTAGCAGAGGACGAACACGAGGGGTGTGTCCAGGCCGCCCGGTGCGTCGGTGTAGACCTCGGGCACGGTGAGGGAGACGACCAGGACGACCGCCATCACGGCGATGAGCACTCCGAACATCGGCCCGGAGTCGGCCCGTACGACATTGCCCAGCCACGCGAAGCAGCACCAGCACCACCACAGCAGCGCGAGCACCACGCCCGCGCCGAGCAGCCGCTGTGCCGTCGGATCGGCCGCCATCAGTGCGGTGACCTGGGTGATCGCATACACGAACACCAGGTCGAAGAACAGCTCCGCCGGTGTCACCCGGTGGCCGCCCTCGGTTGCCGCCATCCGCGACCGTTCGCTCCGTGTCACCACGGTTCCCCCTCCCCCGCCGTGTACCCCGCGCGAACAATACCCAGGGCTCGGGTCAGGGCAGGGTCAGACGGCCGTACTCGCCGACAGGCGGGTCACGTCCCTCGCCGTCCCCGTAACCCCCGACAGGAACCCCTGTGCCCGCGGTGAGGCGTTCTCCGTGAGCCAGGTCGGGTCGATGTCGCAGACGGCGACGCGCACCTCGGTGCCGGCCAGGGCCAGCGGCAGGGTGTGGACGACGGTCGACGGGAAGCTGAGGATCGTGCGGCCGATGGGGCCGCGGCGGGCGATCAGTTCGAGGGGGAGGTCCGGGCGGACTATTTCCAGGCCCGTTTCGACGGCCAGGCGGTGGAGTTTCTCCGTGCTCTCGCGGCGGTGCGCGAAGTAGCGGGTCGCGCCGTGGGTCTTGGCGAGGGTGCGGACCGCCTCCAGGTAGTGGTCCGGGTCGACCACACCGGTCTCGACCAGGGAGGTGCCAACCAGGTCCGCGCCCTTGGTGATGCGGGGCGGGCCGAAGCGGGCGCGGGTCCAGGAGAAGTCGTTCGAGGTGAGGCGGACGCCTTCCGGGGCCGAGTCGATCGGCATCGAGGAGAAGACCTCCACCGAGCGTCTCTCGGAGGGGGTGAGACGGCGGCGGGCCGAGGACGAGACCGGCGCGAAGAGCAGGTCGCGCGGGCCGGGGCGGCCACCGCGCCGGTGCCAGCGCACCAGGCGTTCACCGCGGGCCAGTTGGGCGACGAACTCCATCGTCGCCGTGCCGTCGTCCACGACGACCAGTTCGCGGGCCTTCGTGATCGTCAGCAGCAGTTGTACGTAGCGGGAGAACGGGTCTCCCATGACGATGCGTCGGGCCTTGCGCAACAGCGGGGCGAGGCCGCCGATCGTGTGGAAGGGCGCCATGGTGCCGCCGCGCGCCTCCTCCCAGCGCACCTCGTAGCCCTCGTCGCGGGCCAGGTCCGCCATGCGGCGCAACTGGCCGCGGGTCATCGGGTCGTTGGGAGAGAGGACGACGAGCGTGAGCCCCGCGCCGGGCGGCCCGGCGGCCCCCCCGGCCGGCGCCCCTACGGGCGCCGGAAAACTGTCCCGCTCGGGCCGGAGGGCATGGGCGTACGCCCACTCCAGCACGTTCAGGAGCTGTACCGGACTCTCGACGAAGGCGAGAGTGTGGGGGCCGGAGGAACCGGCGCGGGGGCTCATCGACGTACGACCGTCCCGTCGTAAGGGGTTCAGACCGAGACCGGCTCGCCGGCGGCGTCGGCGATCTCCGCCTCCGCGACGACGCCCGTGACGCGGCGCAGCTTCTTCATGGGGCCGAGCTCGGACTCGTAGACCTTCTTGATGCCATCACCGAGAGACGCCTCAATGGTACGGATGTCACGGACGAGGCGCACGAGGCCCTGGGGTTCGACAGAGGCGGCCTGGTCGGAGCCCCACATCGCGCGGTCGAGGGTGATGTGGCGCTCGACGAAGGTGGCGCCGAGGGCGACCGCCGCGAGGGTGGTCTGCAGGCCCGTCTCGTGGCCGGAGTAGCCGATCGGGACGTTCGGGTACTCCGCCTGGAGGGTGTTGATGACGCGGAGGTTGAGCTCCTCCGCCTTCGCCGGGTAGGTCGAAGTGGCGTGGCAGAGCAGGATGTTGTCCGAGCCGAGGACCTCGACCGCGTGGCGGATCTGCTTCGGGGTGGACATGCCGGTGGAGAGGATGACCGTGCGGCCGGTGGCGCGGAGCGAGCGAAGGAGCTCGTCGTCGGTCAGCGACGCGGACGCGACCTTGTGGGCGGGGACGTCGAACTTCTCCAGGAAGGCGACGGCCTCGGTGTCCCACGGGGAGGCGAACCAGTCGATTTCCCGCGACTTGGCGTACTCGTCGATCTGGCGGTAGTCGTCCTCGCCGAACTCCACGCGGTGGCGGTAGTCGATGTAGGTCATGCGGCCCCAGGGGGTGTCGCGCTCGATGTCCCACTGGTCGCGCGGGGTGCAGATCTCCGGGGTGCGCTTCTGGAACTTGACGGCGTCGCAGCCGGCCTCGGCGGCGGCGTCGATCAGCTTGAACGCGTTCTCCAGCTCGCCGTTGTGGTTGATGCCGATCTCGCCGACGACGTAGACGGGGTGGCCGGGGCCGGCGGTCTTCGAACCGAAGCTGCGCAGACGGGAGTTGCTCATGGGGGTGTGGTTCCTTACTTTTCGAGGGAGTCGAGAGAAGGGCCGAGGATCCAGCTGGCGATCTCTCGGATCGCGCCGTCGCCACCGGGCACGGTGGTGACCGCGCGTGCGGCGCCGCGCACGACGTCGTGGGCGCTCGCGACCGCCACGGGCCAGCCCACCAGGGCGAAGCACGGGAGGTCGTTGACGTCGTTGCCGACGTAGAGCACGCGCTCGGGCGCGATGCCCTGTTCCTCGCACCACTGCTTCAGTGCGAGATCTTTCCGGTCGATGCCGTGGAGGACCGGGAGTTGGAGCTTCCGGGCCCGGGCGGCGACGACCGGGTTCTGCTCCGAGGACAGGATCAGCATCTTCAGGCCGCTCTTGCGGAGGGCCGCGATACCGAGGCCGTCTCCGCGGTGCACGGAGACGAACTCCCGTCCGTCGGAGTCGATCAGCACCCTGTCGTCGGTCTGGGTGCCGTCGAAGTCGAGGACGACCGCGTCGATGTCGGCGGCGGTCGGGAGCGTGCCGGGACGGTTGGCGTCGAACAGCGGCGCCAACGCCCGTGCACGGGCGAGGTCGTGCGGGTCGTCGATCTCGAGGACCCGCGCGGGGTCGGTGCGGACGAGCTCCGTACGGCCGAAGAAGCGGTGCTGGTGCTCGCGGAAGCCGGTGGCGTCCATGGCGTACGCGGCGCCGGTCTCCAGGAGGTCCTGGGGGCGGTCCTGGCGGCGCGGGCGGAAGGACTTGTCGTGGTTGACGCCGTAACCGCCGCTCGTGACCTTGGCGTTGGCGACCGCCACCGCCGATCCGCCCACGGACGCGGTGGCGCCGGTGTCGACGGCCGTGGCCTCGTCGTCGGCGTCGCGCCAGATGAAGCCGTGGAAGGCGGCGACGGTCACGGCGGTGTCCGCGCCGTTCTCCACGACGGCGGCCGAGACCCCGTCGATGTCCTCGCGGACGATGAACGGGCTGGTGGCCTGCACGAGCAGGACCACGTCGACCGGCGAGCCGTGCAGGGCCTCGTGGGCGTCCATGGCGTGCAGGACGGCGGCCTCGGAGGTCGCGGTGTCGCCGGCGATGGCGGCGGGGCGCAGGACCACCTCGGCGCCGGCGTGACGGGCGGCGGCGGCGATCGCCTGGTCGTCGGTGGAGACGACGACGTCCGTCACGAGGCGCGCCGCGAGGCACTCGCGCACGGCGCGGGCCACCAGCGGCACACCGCCCACGGGGAGGAGGTTCTTCGCGGGGACGCCCTTGGAGCCGCCGCGCGCGGGGATCACCGCGAGCACACGGCGCACCGGGGCCGCCTGACCCGCTTGGCCGGCTTCCGAGTTGGACATTCGCTGTTCTCCTTGACGAGGAAGGCGAGAGAGGCGTGGGAGGCCCGAAGAGCCCGGGACGCTTGGGTTGGAGTCGCTCACAGTTCGCCCATCCTCCGGATCACAGGTGCCACGCGCTGGACACCGTGGCGGTAGGCGCCACGGGCCGCACGGCGCACTATCTGCCGAACTGGGCTGGGCTCCTTGTCCGCCGCGGGCGCGCCGGGCAGCGGGGTGCCGTCCGGGCCGAGGTGGTGGCGGGCGAGGATGCCGGGCAGGTAGCCGGGCGCGGTGACGGGCGTGTAGTACGGGGCGAGCGGCGGGAGTTCGGCCGATTCGAGGAGCTCGGTGATCCTGAACCGTGCCACGTCGAAGGCCGTCTCGTACGACCCGTCGGCGGCGACGCCCTGCCGGGAGACCCAGGCCGCGTCGGGCACCGGCTGGTGTCCGTCGTCGAGCTGGTCCCAGGAGGCCAGGCATCCGGAGCCCACGAAGTGGTGGTTGCCGAGCGCCTCGCGCACCCCGAGGTCGCTGAGGACGACGGTGGGGATACGGCGGTGCAGGGATTCAAGGGCGGCCGTGGAGCTGATGGTGACCAGCAGGTCGGTGTTGTCGAGGACCTCGCCCATGTGCCCGTACACGAGGCGGAAGTTGGCCGGCGGGTCCAGTTTCTGGACCAGCTTCTGGTAGGGCAACTCCTCGATGTGCGTGGTGTGTTCGCCCGGCTTGGAGCGGAGCTTGAGCAGCACCTCGCGGTCCGGGTGCAGGCGTGCGTGCTGGATCAGGCGGTTCAGCAGGTACGTGCGGTCCTTGCGGTTCTCCGGTACGGAGGGCTGGGCCGCGAAGACGACGGTGTACGGGTCGTTGCCCTTCTTGTAGGGCTCGCCCCCGAGGAAGGGCAGTGCCACCTCGGTGACCGCCGAGGCGTCGGCGCCCACCCCCTCGTACACGGCCCGGAAACGGTCCGCGTCCTGACGGGAGTTGGCGAGGACGAGGTCCGCGCCGTGCCGCAGCAGGAGGCCGTCCGCGAGCTTTTCGTATACGACTCCGACATAGCCGGTGACGACCAGGGGCCGCTCGGCGCGGCCGTCCCAGATCCGTCGCAGGCCGTGCAGCATCGCCTGGACGGCGCCGCCGACCAGGGCGAGGATCACGACGTCGTACGACTCCCGCTCCATGGTGCGCAGGAATTCGACGGCCGTCACCTCACGGATGGAGTCCGCGCGGACACCGACTTCCGCCAGCTGGCGGGCCGTGGGCGTGGCCCGGCCGCGCAGCAGGAATCCGCTCAGCGCAGGGCCGACTTGCGCGTCGCCGCGCGATCCGGCTTCCATGGACGGGCCCGGGGCAATGCGGTCCGCGGTCAGCGCACCCCATTTCCATCGGGTGTCCGAGTCCGCGAGTACTGCGATCCGCAGAGATTTCGTTGTACTAGTTGCACTTGGTGGCACACCCAAGACGCTAGGAACCATTTCTTAGATATAACCCAACCTCAACTCAACAAAAAGTTAACAGCACACTTCCCCAAGCCCAACTGGCCCGTCGAAGACCAGGAAGAGTACGGAATGCACCGTTCCGACACATCGAGTTCACCCCCCGTACCCGTCCCGGAAAGTTCCGGATCCGGGCAGCCTCATAGGCTTCCTGGCGTGCCAAAGCTCTCCGTGATCGTGCCGTTCTACAACGTCCAGCAGTACGCACCGGACACTCTCAGAAGCCTCCGCCTGAACGCCCGGCAGGACTTCGAGTTCGTGCTGGTGGACGACCATTCGAAGGATGAAACTCCGGCAATCCTGGAACGAGCGGCCGAAGAACTTTCGGATGTCGCTCAGGTGCGCTACGTCCGCCACAAGGAGAACGGGGGGCTCGCCACCGCGCGCAACACCGGCCTCGACGCGGCGCGGGGCGAGTACCTGACCTTCCTGGACGGCGACGACTGGCTCGCGCCCGGCTACCTGGGTGAACTCGTGTCGGCCATTGAGGGGTTGGGCTGCGACTTCATCCGCACCGACCACGTACAGGCCACCAACCGCGGCCGTACGGTGCACCGGGCCCCGCACGGGCGGCGCGACGAGGTGATGAACCCGCGCGAGGCGATCCTGCCCGTCGACCGGACGACCTCGGTGGACTACGCGTACGCCTGGGCCGGCGCCTACCACCGCAGGCTGCTCGACCGGGGGCTGCTGCACTTCACCGACGGGCTGCGCACGGCCGAGGACCGGCCGTGGATCTGGAAGCTGCACCGCGAGGCGGAGTCGTTCGCCGTGGTGAGCCTGCTGGGGGTCTTCTACCGGCGTGGGGTCGCTTCCTCACTCACTCAAATCGGTGATGTCCGTCAGCTCGACTTCATCCGTGCCTTCGATCAGGTCGTCGAGGAGACCGCGGCCGACCCGGACGCCGACCGGCTGCTGCCCAAGGCGGTGCGGACGTACTGCGCGATCATCGCCCACCACCTCTCGGAGATCGACAAGTTCGAACCGGCCGTCGCCAAGCAGCTGCGGTCGATGAGCGCGGCGGCCATAAAGCGGATGCCGCAGGACGCGCTCGGTGACGTACTGGACACCATGGACCTGAGCCGTTCCTCGAAACTGCGGCGGCTGCGGCGCCGGATCACCACTGCGAAGGCGGCCGCCTGATGTCCCGTACCACCCAGATCTTCTGCGCCTCGACGCTGTACGGCGCCGCGACCCTGGCCGCCGCGATCGAGTCCGACCAGTTCACCGCGGCCGACCGCCGCCTGCTGCTGGTGTTCAACAACTCCACGACTCCGGAGACCACCCCCGCCGTCGACGAGATGCCCGGGTTCGCGTCGCTGAGCGACCACTTCGACGGGGTGCTGTCCTGGAACGAGGCCATCCGGCCGTTCCACCCCGGGGCGTGGACGCCGCGCACCGACGACATCCCGCTGTTCGAGCGCTATCTGCGGCTGCTGTGGGATCTCGGCGACGACCGGGTGGAGCTGGTCCTGGAGTCCATCCAGGTCACCCCCGCCTTCACGGTGGCGCAGCTGTTCACCGGGGCTCCCATCGACGTCTACGCCGACGGGCTGATGAGCTACGGGCCCACCCGCAACAAGCTCGACCCGCTGGTCGGCACGCGGGTGCGGCGGCTGCTGCACCTGGACCTGGTGCCCGGACTGACACCGCTGCTGCTGACCGAGTTCGACGTGCCCGCGGAGATCGTGCCGGCGGACGCGTTCCTGAAGGTGCTGAGCGGGCTCGGCGGCGCCGTGCCGGAGCTGCCCGCGCTGCCCGACAACGCGGCACTCCTGCTCGGCCAGTACCTGTCGGCCCTGAACATCCTCTCCGCGAAGGAAGAGGAAGACCTGCACGTGCGGATGATGCGCGGAGCCGTCGACCGCGGGCACCGCAGCATCGTCTTCAAGCCGCACCCGACCGCCCCGGCCAGCTACAGCCGCGCCCTGGAGACCGAGGCCGCCAAGCTCGGCGTCGAACTCACCGTCCTGAACACACCGGTGCTCGCCGAGGTGCTGTTCGAGAAGGCCCGGCCCGCTCTGGTCGTCGGCTGCTTCTCGACCGCGCTGTTCACGGCCTCCGTGTTCTACGACCTGCCGGTCGCCCGTATCGGTACCGAACCGATACTGGATCGCCTCACGCCCTACCAGAACAGCAACCGCGTGCCCGTCGCACTCGCCGACGCACTGCTGCCCGACCTGGAGGGCAAGAAGGACAACGACGCCCTCCCCACCGACGAGCTGAACGGTCTGGTCGTCGCGCTCGGGTTCACCATGCAGCCGCAGATCCACCCGCGGCTGCGCCCGGCCACGGAACGCTATCTGTCCCAGCATTTCGGCCCGCGCACCCAGCGCTACTTCAAGCGCCGCCGGCTCACCTCGCTCGGCCTTCCCGGCGGCATCCCGGAGCGGCTGGCCTTCGTGCCCCGCAACTCCACGGCACGCCGGGTGGTGCGGCAGGCGCGTGCACTGCGCAAGGCGGTACGGCGCTGAACGCGGGCGCCTGAGAGCGGTGCGGTGGGTGGGTGGATCAGCCAGTGATCCACCCACCCACCGTCTACTGCTGCCCGTATTCCCGGACTCGATCGAGCAGCCCACTCAAATGGGTGAAGGGAGACTATGCAGACAACTCGTGGACCCGGGGTGTTCATCGTTCCTTAACCAAGGCTCCATAGCTTCCTCCAATGCAGCAAATAGCTTTCTCCATACGCCCGTTCGGGTTTACGGGTGGGTGGAGATGACCCAGCAGGACATACGTCCGCCTGCCCCCGCCTCGTCCCCCGCTCCTGCCGGCGTCACGCTCGCGCCCCCGGAACCGGACCCGGAGCCGGCCAAGAGGTCGCTGATCTCGTACGTCCTGCCGGTGTACAACGAGCAGGACGGCATCGCCGCCTTCCACACCGAGCTGATCGCCGCGATCGAGGGCCGTCCGGAGCTCGACTTCGAGCTGCTGTACGTCAACGACGGTTCCTCGGACCGCTCGCTCGCCATCCTCAAGGCCCTGTCGAAGAACGACGGGCGCGTCCAGGTGGTCGACTTCGCCCGTAACTTCGGACACCAGGTCGCCATCACCGCGGGCCTCGACCTCGCCCAGGGCGACGCGGTGATCGTCATGGACACCGACCTCCAGGACCCGCCGCGGGTCAGCCTCGAACTGGTCGACGCCTGGCGCGAGGGCGCCGAGATCGTGCACGCGCGCCGCCGCAGCCGGCAGGACACCGCCTTCAAGCGGGCCACCGCGCACCTGTACTACCGCGTCCTGCGTTCCAGCACCGAGGTCGACATCCCCCTGGACACCGGAGACTTCCGGCTGCTCGACCGGCGGGTCGCCGACGAGCTGCGCCGGTACCGCGAGCGCAGCCGCTTCGTGCGCGGCATCGTCGCCTCGATGGGCTACCGGCAGACCACGGTGGCCTTCGACCGCGACGAGCGGTTCGCGGGCGAGACGAAGTACCCGCTGCGCAAGATGGCCCGCCTCGCGGTCGACGGGATGACCAGCTTCTCCACCACACCGCTGAAGATGATCACCCGCCTCGGCTTTCTGGTGCTCGTGCTGTCGCTGGTCGGCATCCTCTACACGCTGGCCATGAAGTTCTTCCGGCCCGAGATCACCGTCTCCGGCTGGACGATGCTGATGGTCGTCGTGCTGTTCCTGGGCGGCACCCAGATGCTGTCCCTGGGTGTGCTGGGCAGCTACATAGGGCGCATCTACAGCGAGACGCAGGGGCGCCCGCTGTACCTGGTGCGCGAGGTGATCGGACGGCGCAAGGACGAGCGGGACGGACCCGGTACCGGTGATCGCACCGAGGAGCGGGACGGTCGCCGTGGCGTCTGACACCACCTCCACGGCCGCCCCCACAGTGACCCCGGACGAGGCCCCGGAGGGTCGCGCGCGCACCCTGCGCCAGCTGCTGCGCTACACCCTCATCGGCGGCAGCGGCCTCGCGCTCGACCTCGCGGTCTTCCTCCTGCTGCACAACCTGGCCGGGATGGACGAGCAGTTCGCCAACGCGATCAGCACCACCCTCGGCATCGCCAACAACTTCGTCCTCAACGCGCTGTTCACCTTCGAGCGGCGCGACCGGATCGTCGTGCGCTTCCTGCGCTTCTACGCCGTCGGGCTGACCGGTATCGCCCTGACGAACCTGCTCTTCCTCGCCTTCACCGACGCACTGGGGATCGACGCCAACCTCGTCAAGGTCGGCTCGCTCCCGCTGGTCCTGGCGCTTCAGTTCGCGCTCAACAAAAAGTGGAGCTTCGCATGAACCTCGGCATCATCGGCGCGGGTGCCAGCGGCCTGACCGCCGCCTGGGACGCCGTACGCGCCGGCCACCAGGTCACCGTCCTGGAAGCGGCCGGTGAACTCGGCGGTCTCGCCGCGTCGTTGGAGGTGGGCGGCGTTCCGCTGGAGCGCTTCTACCACCACATCTTCCGCAGCGACAAGGCCATGATCGGCCTGATCGAGGAGCTGGGGCTCGGTGACGCGCTGCGCTTCCACAAGCCGACCACGGCCATCTTCCGCGGCGGCAAGCTGATCAACTTCACCAGCCCGGTCGACATGCTGCGCTTCCCGGAGTTCTCCCCGCTGGACGCGGTGCGGTTCGCCGGTTCCTCCGCGCTGCTGAAGGCGGTGCGCAGCGGTGAGCGGTTCAACGATCTGACCGCGCTGGCCTGGCTGCGCCGCTGGGCGGGCCGCAAGGCCACCGCGGCGATCTGGGAGCCGCTGCTGACCGGCAAGTTCGGCGACCGCGCCGAGCAGGTGTCGATGGCCTGGCTGTGGGCCCGTATCCACTGCCGCACCTTCGAACTCGGCTATGTGGACGGCGGGTTCGAGCGCGTGTACGCGGCGCTGCGGGACGGCGTCGAGGAGCTGGGCGGCAAGGTCGAGTTCGGCAAGGCGGTCGAGTCGATCCGGCAGGATGGCGACGAGGCGCCGGCGGTGGTGACGTGCGCGGACGGCTCGAGTTACGAGTTCGAGCAGCTGATCGTCACCACTCCGCAGCCCGCCTTCGCCAAGGCGGCCGGGCTGCCCGCGGACGACGCCGTGTGGAAGAACCAGTACCTCGGCGCGACCTGCTTCGTCCTCGAGCTGGACCGCAGCGTGATCCCGTACTACTGGCTCAACATCAACGAGCCGGACTTCCCGTTCCTCGCGGTGGTCGAGCACACCAGGATGATCGACCCCTCGGTCTACGGCGGCCGGCACATCCTCTACGTGGGCAACTACGTGGAGCGCGAGGACTGGCGGTTCACGACCGAGCCTGCCGAGCTGCTGAAGGCGTTCGTGCCGTATCTGCGGCGGATCAACCCGGAGTTCGACGAGTCCTGGATCAAGGACTGGCACTTCTCGAAGGCCGGGTTCGCCCAGCCGGTGGTGACCCCCGAGTACCGCTCACTGATCCCGCCGCACGACACGCCGATGAGCCGGGTCAAGCTGGTGACGATGGCGCAGATCTATCCGCAGGACCGGGGGCAGAGCTACTCGGTGGCGCTGGCCCGCAAGGTCACGGCCTCGCTCGGTCTGCGCTGAACGGACGTTGAAACGACGCTGCCCCGGCCGGTGTCACCGGCCTGGGCAGCGATCTGTCAGGTGCCGCTCCTGCGCTCGCACAGGACCAGCTTGGCCTTGCCGCTCTCGTCGGCGGTCGGGCAGTCGTACTCGGCGGAGATGCGCCGCGCGAGTGCCGGGTCGACCTTGCCGGGCCGGAACCAGTTCCGGTCCAGGACCGCGTACGGGGCGGGGTCGTGGTCGACGCAGTCGGCGTTCTCCTGGAACGACTTCAGCTCGGTGACGTCCGCGAGGTAGCGGGTGCGCTGGAGGAACGTGGCGATCGGGTACCGGCACTGGGCCGGGTGGTCGACGAAGTAAGCCGCGTCACCGAAGGCGAGGTACAACACCGGGGCGTCGGCGGGCAGTTGGGCCCGGATCCGGTCCGCCGCCTGCTCGGAGTCCTCCAGGGACTTGAGGTACGCGGTGTTCGTCGTCAGGACCTTGCCGTACTGCACGAGGTGCGGTGAGTCGGGCCAGCTGCTCCCGGCCAGGCACACCACGCCGGCCAGGGCGGCCAGCACGGCCGGCAACACGCCGCGCGCGATCCTCGGCCGCGGGGCGCGCACGCCCGCCGCCCGCGCGCGTGCCTCCAGCCAGGCGTCCAGGACAGCGGCGAGCAGGGGGACCAGAGCCGCGGCCCAGAGGACGTACGGCCGTTGGAGGTCTCTCGGCAGGTGGGTGTACAGCACGGGCAGCGCGCCGTAGAGCAGCGATACGGCGCCGAAGAACCAGGGCGGGGAGCGGCGGGCGCCGCCCACGGCCAGGCCCCACACGGCGGCGGCGATCACGGGCATCTGGGCGCCGTGGTACAGGAACCAGTTGCCCTGCACGACCACGACAGCCTGGGCGCCGAAGCCGATGGTCAGGGCCACCAGGATCAGTTCGGCCCGGCGGCGCCGCCCGCGCACCCGGCAGAGCACAAGGAGCAGCGCTCCGGGCAGGAGCAGCAGCACCGGGCTCTCCACGGCGCGGTCGGCGAGGAAGTCCACGGAGCGCTCGATGATGAACCGCGGGTGGATGCCGGTGCGGCCGATCGACGCCTGGTTGAGCTGCGGCATGTCCTCGGTCCACTGCCACTCGTGGGACCCGGCGAGGACACTCAGCGCGAACAGGGCCACCGCGCCGGGTACCGCGACCAGCGCGAGCCGTACGGCCCGGCCCCGGTCGACGGCGTACACGAAGAGCACGCCGATGGCGGCCGAGGCGGCGGTGGAGTACTTCATCATCACCGCGAGCGCCAGGGGCAGCGCGGCGAGCAGCGCCGCCGGCCAGGGCTTCGCGGGGCCGAGTGTCGCGGCGACGGCCAGCACGGTGAGGACGACCGCCGCCCACTCGGGCTGGAGGAAGTCGTTGCGGGGCGCCAGCGTCATGGCGAGGCCGACGGCGCCCGCGGTGAGGGCCGCTTCCCGCCCGGTGAGGTGGCGCAGGAGCGCCACGTACAGGGCGTAGGCGGCCGCGGCGGCGAGCAGCACGCCCGCCGCGCCCATCAGCGCCTCGCTCACCATCAGGTCGCCGAAGGTGAGTTTGTCGAGGCCGGCGATGAACCACCGGTAGAAGTACGGCCGGTGGGTGAAGATCTCCGACGGCGAGTAGCCGGCCTGCTCACCGGTCCGCAGGGCGCCGAGCACGTACTCCAGGTCGCCGGTCAGCCGCCGGAAGACCACGACGTATGCCACGGCCAGCGCGGCCGGCAGCGCGACCACCGGCCACCACAGGGGTGACCGGCGGACGCGCTGCTTCGGCTGTGCTGCTGGGGTGGCGCCGTCGAGGTCGTCGGCCAGGGCGGTCGCCACGGATCAGCCGCCCAGGATGATGCGCAGGTCCGAGGCGTTCGCCTCGGTGATCTTCCACAGCTCCTGCTGACGGCCGTGCACGTCGGCGACGGTCGCGGCGTGGTCGGACAGCAGGCCCTGGGCGCGCTCCACGAGCTTGGCGCCGAGGTGCCGGTCGTGCACGGACACGCCCCACTCGGGCCGCTCGATGTCGCTCAGGAAGTACGCCATCTTCGGGTGCGAGATCAGGCTGATGATGGGCGTGCCGCAGCCGAACGGGATCATGCCGGCGTGCCCGCGCATGCCGATGACCAGCTTGGTGCGGGCGTACAGATCGCGGATCTCGTCGTTCTCGAAGTTGTACATCGGGATGACGGGCATCGAGATGCCGTGCTCGCGGCGCAGGTCGAAGGCGATCTTCTCGTCGTCCAGCGAGTGGGCGGCGCACTGCACCTCGGCGAGCTTCCCGAGGCCCCGTACCGCGTCGGCCATCTGCGCCAGGAAGTAGGCGTAGTCGTGGCCGAAGCGCAGACCGGCGCGGTCGTAGGCCGCGTTGATCAGGATGGTGTCCTCGCGCTTGGCCGGGTCCTGCCAGTTGGCGACGAGCTGGCGGGTGACCGTGGTGGGACAGGGCTGGAAGCGCACCTTGTCGTGCAGGTGGGCGGGGAGCATGGCCCGCACCTTCGCGATGGAGCCGTGGTTGCGCAGTCCGAAGAAGGAGGAGCGCTCGACGAGCTGTTGCAGTGAGGAGCGGAACCGTCCGGCGCGGTAGGACTGTCCGTCGAAGGCGTTGAAGCCCACGGCGAAGACCGCGATCGGCACGTCGATGCGGTTGAGCAGGTCGTCCGGGACGTTCCACTGCCAGGCGCTGTTGCCGTTGGGCATGGTGTCCGGGATGAACAGGCCGCCGCCGCCGATGACCAGGCCGCGGCGTTCGTTGACGCGCTTGAGGGCGGCCTCGTCGAACAGCCGGTGGGCGTGCACCGGGTGCCAGCGGCGGGAGCCGGTGTCGGGCCCGAAGGCGAGCCGGACGCTCTCCGGCAGCAGCTTGTCGCCCGCGTTGCCCTGGCGGTCCATGTAGAAGGCGACGTGCGCGAGTTGGTCCTCGGGGGTGCCGAGTTCCTGGGTGGGCACGGAGGCCGCGCGGGTGACCCACATGCGGCTGGCGCGGTGGGTGGGGTCGACGCTGATGCCGGCCGTGGCGTACTTCAGGGCCTCGGCGTTGTCGCCGTGCACCCAGGCCATCTGGGCGAGGCGGGAGTAGGCGGTGGCGGCCCGGTTGGGGGCGGCGGTGGCCAGCAGCAGTTCGGCCTTGGCCTCCTCGTAGCGGGAGACGCTCATCAGGGCGTGGCCGAGCGTCTCGTGCGCCCAGGACTCGTCGACCGGGAGCCGCACACTGTCGAGCACGTCGACGGCGTCCTGGTAGTCACCGGCGGCGATGTGGGCCGCAGCGACCTTGCGGGCGAGTTCCGGGTCCCCCGTGCGGGCGACGTGCGGGGTGCCGAAGTGGACCAGCAGGTCGTGGTGGAGACCGCCGGAGCGCTCCAGGTAGGCGCCGTGGAACTCGGCGTCGGTGAGCTCGAACTCGCGCCAGCGCGCCTCCGCCTGGCCGTACCCGGCCTCGCCGCCCTGCCAGGGCTTGTGGCGCCCGGTGAAGTGCAGGATCGAGACGTCCTCGGGCACCGGCAGGTCGCCGGAGAGCCGCCGCTTGACGTAGTTGTAGCGGGCGTCGAGGTGGACGAAGTCACCGTCGAGCACGGCGTTGAGGATGCCCTGGTCGTGCTTGTCGAGCTCGTAGTCGCCGCTGCGTCCGGTGGCGTCGATCTTCGCGCAGAACTCGTCGCTCAGGTACTCGCGCTGGATGACCAGGAGACCCGAGTTGAGCTTGTGCTGCCCGTAGAAGAACTGCGGTACGGCCGCAAGGCCCTCGCGCAGCTTCAGCAGTTCGCTCAGGTCGCCGAGGACGACCATGTCGGTGTCGAGCGTGATGATCGTGTCGTACGCGCGCAGCCGGAAGATGTCGAGGATGAAGTACGCCTTGCGCACCAGGTAGTTGTCCTGGTCGCCCTTGGCGTACGAGTCGTAGTGCTCGGCGTTGACGCGCTGCAGCACGATGCGCGGGTGCAGGGCGCGGATCTTGGCGATCGAGCCGGGGCGCAGGTCGTCGTAGAGAACGACGAAGTCCTCGCACACGTTCGGGTTCGACAGGGCGAGGCTGCGCAGCAGGACGAGGAAGCCCGGCAGGTAGTTCTCGTCGACGAAGCTCGCGAACGCGATGCGCCGCTTGCCGGTGAGGTCGGCCGCCGAAGCGCCGACGGCCGGGACCGCGGCGGCGGTTCCGGTCAGGGAGGTCGTGGTCATCGCAGGGATATCCTCATGTCGGTCACGCTCTGAGCCCGCTGCATGACCCATTCCTTCTCGCTGGTGTATTCGTGCACGGATGTGATGGCCAGCTTCATGGCTTCTGGGACGCGGTAGGCACCGCTCTCGTAGAAGTCGAAGCCGATCAGGTCGAGGGTCGGGCTGACGTCCAGGAAGTCCAACAGCCACAGCATGTTGAAGCCGGTGGTCGGAATGCCCGACCACTGGTCGGCGCCGACCTGGCCGATGTTCCGCAGCGGCCAGCGCAGCGTCTCGTCGCCGAGGTACTGCTGCGCTCCGGGCACCAGACGGTTGCGCAGCGAGTACTTCCAGTCGCCGGAGATGCCGCCGAAGACGAGCCGGGTGGTCACCGGCTTGTCCCAGTTGAAGCCGTGCTTGTGGATCGTGGTGTGGATGTCGGTACGGCTGCCGGTGTGCTTCGCGTCGATCTTGTACGAGTTGAAGCGCACCACGAGGTCGTACGCGTCGATCTCGGCGCCCATCGAACTGGCGCCGACCCGGCCGGAGTTGGCGATCAGACAGACGGACTTGCCGGCGATCTGGTTGCGGAACTCACCCAGCGTGAGCCACTGCACGCCGCCGATGGTGGGGTCGACGACCGGGCCGCGCGCCCGGATCCGGCGCTGCTCGGCGTAGAGCGAGAGCGCTTCGGTGAGCGCGGGGAGTGCGGCGAGGTCTCCGCGGGAGACGCCGGTGCGCAGGTCCAGGTACTGGCTGAGCAGATCCTGCCGGTCGCTCACCGGGGCGTCCTCGGCGGCCAGCGCGAGCAGCGCGCCGACCAGCAGCGGCTCCGCGCCGGCCCAGTCGCCGGCGTCGTGCCGGGCGAGGCCCTCGGCCCACACCTCGGTGACGGGGCCGCCGGCGAATTCCTGGGCGCGCGGGACCTGGCGCTTGAGGAGCGCGAGGAGTTCCCGCTCCCGCTCCGCGGCGGCACGCATACCGCCGATGCGGGCGGCGACGCCGAACCCGTCGTCGGTGGTGAGCGCGAGGTAGCGCTCGTACGCCTCCAGCGCCTCGGTCTCCTCACCGAGGGCCTCGAGGAGCCGGGCGCGCAGCCGCCAGCCGGCGCGGGAGTTCTTGCGCTCGGCGAGGACCGTGTCGCTGATCACCAGGGCGAGGTTCAGCTCGTCGTCGTAGCCGCACTCCATCGCCTTGTTGGCGACCGCGAGCAGGGCGTCGAGCAGCGCGTTGTCGATCCCTGAGGAGGGGGTCGCCGCACCCTTGACGGCGCGCTTGAGCAGGGCGGTGGCGCCGCCGCCCGTCGGGGCGGGCGCGGGGGCGCTGGTGGCGGACATACCCCACGCCACCAGCAGCTTCCTCAGCTGCTCGGCAAGCTCGATACGGCGGCGGTCGATGCTGCCCACGAGCTTCCCGCTGTGCGCCGCGCAGGCGCGCAAGCAGTCGTCCAGCTCCCCTCCACGCGCACGTGCCCGTCTGTTCTGGACCCTCGTCATGGCACTCCTGATTTTTTGCAAAGCAAATGCTGTGTTCACTGCTGCGTTCGCTGCTGCTGAATGACGCTGCTGACTGACCGATGGCACGATCTTGCGCACGTTTACACGCCGGTGGGGCGATGATGAGAAAAATTAGGAAGCTAAAACGACTTCCAGGTGAACTCGTTGGAACCGGAGGGAAAATCGTTGGCCTGTCAACCAGGCCGAGTCTGTGATTCGGACTAACGTGCTGGGACAACCCGCCCACAGGAGCACCCGCGAGGGGATTTTTTCGTGACCAGCATGACCGTCCGTCCGGTGACCGACGTACCCCGGCCGGAGCGGGCGAGGCCCCGGGAGACCCGGCTGCGCGCACTGGACGGACTGCGGCTGATCGCTGCCCTGATGGTAGCCGCGTACCACTACGGCGGTCGGGGCGGTGACGTCACCAGGGCCTGGGGAAGCTCCGCCGAACGCCAGTTCCCCACGCTCCACGAGTATTTCGCGTACGGCTGCCTCGGCGTCCAGGTCTTCTTCGTGATCAGCGGGTTCGTGATCTGCATGAGCGGCTGGGGCCGGCCGCTGAAGTCGTTCTTCGCGTCCCGCGCCTCGCGACTGCTGCCGGCCTACTGGGCGGCGGTCGTGCTGGTGACGGTGGTGTTCGCGCTGCCGATGGTGGCCTACCACGCGGTGTCGCCGAGCGACGCGCTCGTCAATATGACGATGCTTCAGCAACCCCTGGGCGTAAACCGGGTGCTGGGGGTCTGCTGGACGCTGTGGGCGGAGATCCGGTTCTACGCGCTGTTCGCGCTGTTCGTGGTGCTGCCCGGGGCCAACAGGCAGCGGGTGATCATGTTCTGCGCGGGCTGGACGCTGGCGTACGTGATCGCGCAGGGCGCGCAGATGCCACTGCTGGACATCGTGCTGATGCCCGAGTACGCGCCGTTCTTCATCGGCGGCGTCGGCCTCTACCTCGTCCACCGCGACCGGCGTGACATCTACGCCTGGGGCATCGTGGTCGTCAGCTTCCTGATCGGGCAGCACTACGCGGTGCGCGAGCTGTGGAACGCCGCGGACCCGAACGCCTTCGCCCACCGCACCACCTTCGGCATCGTCCTCGTCGTCGCCTTCGGCTTCGTGGCGGTCGCGGCGATCGCGCTGGGCTGGCTGAACTGGGCGAACTGGCGCTGGCTGACGGTCGCGGGCGCCCTGACGTACCCCTTCTACCTGGTCCACGAGCACCTGGGCTGGGTGGCGATAAAGGCGTACCACCAGACCCTGCACATCCCGTCGTACGGGACCTTCCTGCTCACGGTCGGAACCATGCTGCTGCTGGCCTGGCTGATGAACCGGTACGTGGAGAAGCAGCTGACGCCGCGACTGCGCTCGGCGCTGGCCAAGTCCCGGACCTGAGTCCTTACAGCATCACCGGTCGACAAAGTCTGATAAAATGCATTTTGCCCTCAGGTTCACCTGGTCGTGCGTGGGGATTTCTCTCTCCGGGCAGTCGCGGAAACACTGATCGTCATGACTGCCACACAAGCCGCCACCCGCCCGCCCCACCAGCTCGACGACGTTCCCGGCTGGTTCCCCGTCCTCGACCAGATGCTCTTCGACTGGTGCCTGGACCGGCAGGAATCCGCAGGGATGCGTGGCGATCTGCTCGAAGTCGGGGTGTACATGGGCAAGAGCGCGATCTTCCTGGGACGCCACGCGCAGGAGGGCGAGCGGTACACGGTCTGCGACCTCTTCGAGGGAGACGCGCCCGACAACGCCAATCAGGCGGAGTCCACGAAGTCGTACAGCGCGCTCACCCGGCGGGCCTTCGAGGAGAACTACCTCTCCTTCCACGACGAGCTGCCCCGCGTCGTACAGGGCCCCAGCTCGCTGGTGCCGTCCGAAATCGCTCCCGGCTCCTGCCGGTTCGTCCACATCGACGGCTCGCATCTGTACGAGCACGTCCACGGGGACATCGCGGCGGCCCGCGAAGCGCTGCTGCCCGGCGGCATCGTCGTCCTGGACGACTTCCGCTCGGAGCACACGCCCGGCGTCGCCGTGGCCGCCTGGGAGGCCGTGCTCAGCAGGGGCCTGCACCCGATCTGCCTGAGCGCCCAGAAGCTGTACGGGACTTGGGACGATCCCGAGCCCGTCCAGGAGGAGCTGCTGGCCATGGCCCGGGAGCGGACGGACTGCCACCTCAGCGTTCAGCATGCGGCCGGCCACCGCATCATCCGCCTCAAGGCCAAGGGCATGCAGGCCCCGGCCTTCCCGCCGTCCCGGCACTACACCGATCACGCCACGACCGTCGTCACGGAGGAGCCCGCGACCGAGGTCGCCGTCGCTGTCGCCGTCGCGGCTCCGACGGAATCGCAGCCGGCGGAATCGCAACCCGCGATGGCGGACCCGCCCGCGTCCGAGGCGAGCCCGTCCGCCGTCCAACAGCCCCACCAGGCGCCCCAGGCCCGCCGCAGGCCCGCCCCGGGCCCCCGCCGCCACGTCCGCCGCATCGCCCTCGACCTGCTGCCACCCGTCATCACACGTGCGATCCGCCGGGCCCGCGCCGCCAAGCGGGCGGCGGCGAGCTGACGCTCAGCTGATCCCGTACCGCGCCTCGATCCCCGCGATCACGAGGCGCAGCCCCTCCTCGAACCCCTCGTCGTAGCCCTGGAAGACCTCGGCACCCACGGCCGCCGCGAGGGGGTAGGCGGCCATGCGGGCGGCTCGCTCCTCGATGTCGTAGCCCTCGCGGCGCTCCCCCGGCAGCGGCTGGACGCCCTGCTCCTCGGTGATGAAGCCGATGGTGAAGAGGTAGACGGTGGAGGAGGCGCGGGCGGCCTGCGGGAGGGTGAAGCCCGCGTCCAGCAGGGCGCGGAGGTTCAGTTCCAGCTCGACGGCGTGTTCGGTGCCGGTGAAGCGGGAGCCGCTGAACACCTTCGCGCCGTCGCGGTAGCCGAGCAGCGACCGGCGCAGGCCGCGCTGGCCCAGCAGGAGCCGCTCCTGCCAGCTGACGCCGGGAGGGATGCCCGCGTCCGTGACCATCCGGCGGTACATCTCCGTCGCCATCTCGTCGAGCAGCGCCTGCTTGTTCTTGAAGTGCCAGTACAGGGCCGGGGCCTGGACGTTCAGCTCCTTGGCGATCGCCCGGAGGGTGAGCCCGTCGAGGCCGACCTCGTTGAGGAGCCGCAGGGCCGTATCGACGACCTGCTTCCTGTCCAGCTTGGGGGATCTCTGGGTAACCACGCTTGACAGCTTAACGCCGTTAAGGGCATGCTCCAAGCAAGGAACTTAACAGCGTTAAGGAGCTGGGTATGAACGCGTACGACTCGGATGTACTCATCGTCGGTGCCGGTCCCACCGGGCTCGCGCTCGCCGTGGACCTCGCCCGGCGCGGGGCCCGCGCCCTCGTCGTGGAGCGCGCCGACGGGCTCTTCCCCGGCTCGCGCGGCAAGGGTCTGCAGCCCCGCACCCAGGAGGTCTTCGACGACCTCGGCGTGCTCGACGCGGTCCGCGAGGCGGGCGGCCGCTACCCGGTCGGGATGATCTGGCTGGACGGGGAGCGCGCGGGCGAGCACCGGATGTTCGACGAGACCGAGGCGACGGAGGCCGAGCCGTACCACGAGCCGTGGATGCTGCCGCAGTGGCGGACGCAGGAGATCCTCCTCGCTCGGCTGACGGAACTCGGCGGAGAGGTGGCGTTCGGGCGGGAGCTGGTGGGGGTCGCGCAGGACGTGGACGGGGTGACGGCCACTTTCGCGGCGGGCGCTCCGGTCCGCGCGCGTTACGCCGTCGCCGCCGACGGGGGCCGTTCCACCGTTCGGCGCGCGCTCGGCATCGGCATGACCGGCGAGACGGTGGATCCGAACCCGGTACTGGTGGCGGACGTCCGCCTCACCGGGCTCGACCGCGACAACGTGCACGTCTTCCCGCCCGCCGGCACCGAGGGCTTCATGGCGGTCTTCCCGCTGGCGGGGACCGAGGACTTCCAGATCGTGGCCCAGTTCCCGGAGGGCACGGACATCGACCTCTCCCTCGACAGCATCCGCAAGGTCGTCGCCACCCGCTCGCACCTCTCCCCCGATGACGTGACCGAGGTGCGCTGGGCCTCCGACTTCCGGCCCCGGGCCGCGATGGCCGACCGGTTCCGCGAGGGCCGTGTCTTCCTCGCGGGCGACGCCGCGCACGTCCACTCGCCCGCGGGCGGGCAGGGCCTCAACACCAGCGTCCAGGACGCGTACAACCTGGGCTGGAAGCTGGGCGCGGTGCTGAGCGGCGACGCTCCCGAGTCCCTCCTCGACTCCTACGAGGAGGAGCGGCTGCCCAACGCCGCGGACATGCTCGGGCTTTCCACCCAGGTCCACCGCGGCGAGGTCCGGCGCGGCGAGGCGACCCAGCAGCTCGGCCTCGGCTACCGGGGTTGCTCACTCGCGGTGGAGACCCGGCAGGGCCTGCCGTCCGAAGCCCTGCACGCGGGCGACCGCGCACCGGACGGCATCCGCGGCGGCGTACGCCTCTTCGACGCGTTCCGGGGCCCGCACTGGACCCTGCTCGCGGTCGGCACGGACGTGGACCTGCCGGACCTCGCCGGGGCCCGTACGGTCCGGATCCCGGCGTACGAGGCGTACGGGACCGGGGTGTTCCTCATCCGTCCCGACGGTTACGTCGGCTGGGCGGGCGCTACGGCGGAGGGGCTGGCGGAGTACGCGGCTCGGGTCTGCCCCGCTATGCGCTGGCGAGCGTGAGCTTGACCGCGAAGCCCAGGAACAGCGCGCCAGCGGCGGTCGTGACCCCCGCGGACAGCCGCCTGCGACTGCGGAAGGCCGCCGCCAGCTTCGTACCGCTGAAGATCAGGGCGGAGAGGTAGAGGAAGCTCGCCAGTTGGGCGAAGGCGCCCAGGACGACGAAGGAGAGCGCCGGGTAGGCGTACCCCGGGTCCACGAACTGCACGAAGAAGGCGACGAAGAACAGGATCGCCTTCGGGTTGAACAGGCTGATGACCAGCGCCCGCCGGAAGGGCCGCTCCTCGGCGGCCGCCACCGAGGCCGGAGCCTCCGCCCGAACCCGCCGGGTCCGCCATATCCCCCACGCGGCCCGCAGCATCCCGACCGCCAGCCACGTCAGATACCCCGCACCGGCGTACTTCACGATCCCGAACAGCAGCGCGTTCCCCTGCAGCAGCGAGGCGACCCCGGCAGCGGAGAGAGTCATCAGGACGGCGTCTCCGCACCAGACACCCGCCGCGGCCTTGTAGCCGGTACGTATGCCGCTGCGCGCGGCGACCGACAGCACATACAGCGAGTTCGGGCCGGGGAGGAGAACGATCAGGACGAGGCCTGCGAGGTAAGTGGGGAGGTCAGTGACACCAAGCATGGAACGGAGTGTCGCACGGGGGTACGACACTCCGCCTTCGTGTTTCGAGGGCCGGTCAGAACGCATCCGTAGGCACGTAAGTCCCCCAGACCCCCCGCAACGCGTTGCACACCTCGCCGACCGTCGCGCGGGCGCGTAGGGCGTCCTTCATCGGGTACAGGACGTTGTCCGTGCCCTCGGCTGCCTTCTTGAGGTCGGCGAGGGCCGCGTCGACCGCGGCCCGGTCCCGCTCCGCACGCAGCTTCGTGAGCCGTTCCGCCTGCTGGGCCTCGATCGCCGGGTCCACGCGGAGCGGCTCGTAGGGCTCCTCCTCGTCCAGCTTGAAGCGGTTGACGCCGACCACGACCCGTTCGCCGGAGTCGGTCTCCTGGGCGATCCGGTACGCGGAACGCTCGATCTCGCCCTTCTGGAAACCGTTCTCGATGGCGTTCACCGCGCCGCCCAACTCCTCGACCCTGGCCATGAGTTCGACGGCCATGGCCTCCACGTCGTCGGTCATCCTCTCGATGACGTACGAGCCCGCGAAGGGGTCGACCGTCGCCGTCACGTCCGTCTCGTACGCCAGCACCTGCTGCGTACGGAGCGCGAGCCGCGCGCTCTTGTCCGTCGGCAGCGCGATCGCCTCGTCGAAGGAGTTGGTGTGCAGGGACTGCGTACCGCCGAGCACCGCGCCCAGGCCCTGCACCGCGACGCGCACCAGGTTCACTTCCGGCTGCTGCGCGGTGAGTTGGACACCGGCCGTCTGAGTGTGGAAGCGCAGCATCAGCGACTTGGGGTTCTTCGCACCGAACTCCTCGCGCATCACCCGGGCCCAAATGCGGCGCGCGGCACGGAACTTGGCGACCTCTTCGAGAATCGTCGTACGGGCCACGAAGAAGAAGGACAGCCGCGGGGCGAAGTCGTCGACGTCCATCCCCGCCGCCACCGCCGTCCGCACGTACTCGATGCCGTCCGCCAGCGTGAACGCGATCTCCTGCGCGGGCGAAGCACCCGCCTCGGCCATGTGATAGCCGGAGATGGAGATCGTGTTCCACTTCGGGATCTCGGTCCTGCAGTACTTGAAGATGTCCGCGATCAGACGCAGGGAGGGCTTGGGCGGGAAGATGTACGTGCCCCGCGCGATGTACTCCTTCAGGACGTCGTTCTGGATCGTGCCCGTCAGCTGAGAGGCCGGCACACCCTGCTCCTCGCCCACCAGCTGGTACATCAGCAGCAGGAGCGCGGCGGGAGCGTTGATCGTCATCGACGTGGAGACCTTGTCCAGCGGGATCCCGCCGAACAGGATCCGCATGTCGTCGATCGAGTCGATGGCGACCCCGACCTTGCCCACCTCGCCGGACGCGATCGGGGCGTCGGAGTCGTGGCCCATCTGGGTGGGCAGGTCGAAGGCGACAGACAGCCCCATCGTGCCGTTGGCGATCAGCTGCTTGTAGCGCGCGTTGGACTCCACGGCCGTGCCGAAACCGGCGTACTGGCGCATCGTCCACGGACGCCCGGTGTACATCGACGGATACACACCACGTGTGAAGGGGAACTCACCCGGCGCGCCCAGCTTCTCGGCGGGGTCCCAGCCCGCCAGAGCCTCCGGCCCGTAGACCGGCTCGATGGGCAGACCGGACTCGGTTTCGCGCGCCATTGCTGTGCCTCCCGCTGAAGTTACCCACTGGTAGGAACGGACCTCGCGACGGACTGTAGTGGCGGCCGTGCGCCCGGTGGAGTGGCCCACGCTGGGACCTTGCTCACAGACCGGCCCACGGCCCTGTTTGATGGGCTTCGCTCTCCACCATGCCGCGTAGTTCGCAACCGGTCATGCGCGGGGAGCATCTCAGGTGACACACGACGGCACGACGGGGGTCCGATGCGTACGACACCACCCATGACGAGACCGACGAGGCACGTGAAGCGGTCGCTGGCCGCGCTCGTGGCACTCGCCGCGGTCGGCGCGTGCACCGCTCAGGCCGTGGACACGGACGGCAAGCAGCCGCCGCTGGTGAGGATCGACGGCACGGCGGGCTCCACTCCCAAGCCCAGCGCCTCTGGCTCCCCCACCGACTCGCCCGACTCGCCCGACGACCCCAAGCCGAGCACCAAGCCCACCCCGGTCGCCGCCGAGGTCCTCTGGTCCCGGGGCGACGAGGGCACCGAGGTACGCGAGGTGCAGGCCCGGCTGCGGCAGGTCGCCTGGCTCTTCGACGGGCCGACGGGGACGTACGACGACCTGACCGCCACCGCCGTGAAGGGCTTCCAGGGCAAGCGGGGTCTGCCAAGGACCGGCGCGATGGACACCGTCACCTGGCAGCGGCTGCGGAAGATGACGCACGAGCCCGGCAAATGGGAGCTGTACGCGTACGGCGGGCAGCCCGCCGCGGAGCCGGACTCGCGCTGTATGACGGGGCGCGTGCTGTGCATCAGCAAGACGAGCCGCACGCTGCGCTGGATGGTCGACGGCCGGACGGTGTCGACGATGGAGGTGCGATTCGGCTCGCAGTACACGCCGACCCGCGAAGGTGTGTTCAGCGTCTACTTCAAGTCGCGCTACCACGTGTCGACGCTCTACGACTCGTCCATGCCGTACGCCATGTTCTTCAGCGGCGGCCAGGCCGTGCACTTCTCCACCGACTTCGCGGCCCGCGGCTACTTCGGCGCCTCGCACGGCTGCGTCAACGTCCGGGACGAGGGGAAGATCGCTTCACTGTTCGCGCAGGTCCGCACGGGTGACAAGGTCGTCGTCTACTGGTGACACGCGGCGCGTGACACGTGCCGCGGAAGGTGAGTGGGGCGCGGGCGGGACCGGGGGAACCTGTCCCGCCCGCGCCAGTGTGCACCGAGCCATGGGTACGGGGGGAACCCCGGCTCAGTGCGACGGCCGATGACCAGTCGGCTCACCCACTACTGCGCCACCGCGGCTGAAAATGTCACACCTGGGGCCCAAGAAAATCCAGGGAGATACGAAACCGCAGGTCAGGATGGGTTTGCGGGGATCGGGAGGAGCTGGGCCGGGGTGGAGGGGGAGGACGGCGAGGGCGAGGGCGACGACGGCGATGGGGACGGGGTGAGGATTCCGTCGCTGCCGACGCCATCGTTGTCACGGGCGCCGTCACCGGCGTCTCCGCTACCGAGGTCATCGTTGCCGCGATCGCCGTTGCCCTGATCGTCGTTACGGCCGTCGTTGTTGCGGCCGTCGTCGTCACGGCTGTCGTCGTTGTCGCCCGGGAGCACCGGGAGCAGCGGGAATATGTGGTTTCCGTCGTCGTCACCACCCCCGTCCTCCGGGACGGAGCCCTGGTCGGAGCGGGTGTCCGCGCCCGAGCTCGTGCTCCCGGCCGAGTCCTTGGCGTCGTTCCGGCCGTCGCCGCCGGTGTCCGTCCGGTCCAGGATTCCGTTGCAGTACGTCTTCAGCTGCCCGTTGCCGCCACCGCCCGCGGCGTCCTCCAGGACGCTCTTGCGGCCGGCGTCCAGGTCCTTGCCGTCGAGGACGTCGCGGCAGGACGAACGTGTCTGGCTCCACCACTCGCCGGTACGGCCGGACTTCCCCGCCTCGTCCGAGCCCTGCTGCCCGCTCGTGGCGCCGCCGCCCGCCTCGTCCTTCGAGGAGCCGCCGACGGACGGGCCGTTCGTGGTGGCGCCGGGCGCCGGGACCTGGGAGTCGTCGCCGTCCGGGGCACCCGGCGACGGCGAGCCGACCGGGCGCTCCGGCGTAGCCGCGGCCGTCACCGTGGCGGCAGGGCCCGGCTTCTCGTCACCGAACGGAGTCGGCAGCATTCCGGTTCCGGCCGCGACGGCGACCCCGCCGATCATCCCGGCGGCCAGCGCGGCGGCGAGACCGAGGCGTGTGGGGCGCCCCCAACGGGCCCGGCGACCACCGGAGTCGGGACGTCCCAGACGTACGAGACCGGCGTCGGAGGGGTGCGAGGTGATGCGGGAGACAGGGTGCGTACGAGGACGCGGGGCCAGCTGTTCCACCTCGCCGTGCCGGTCCGCGCGCACCTTGCGGAACGCTGCCAACGCTGCAGCCTCGCCGGGGAGTTCGTCGCTGCTGAGCGTGGGTTCGGCGGCCAGCGCGGCAAGTGCCCCGGCGAGCCTGTCCACCTGGTTCCTGGCCTCGGTGTCGACGGCTTCCAGGGGTTCTCCGCGCAGCAGACGCTCGGCGGCGTCGCGGTCCAGCCACCGGCCCGGGGGCCGTGGGTTGTCACCCGGGAAGACACAGCGCTCGTCGGCCATCACATGTCCTTCTGCGTCCGCGAACGCGTATGCGTCACACCGGCGGACGTCACCGCGCGTGTACGCGGTTCTCTTTGTGGCGGTACGGCGCCGAGTGCGCCGGCGGATTCCGGATCGTCGCCGAGCAACTCCGCGAGCCGTTTCAGACCGCGGTGCGCCGCTGTGCGCACCGCGCCGGGGCGCTTGCCGAGTGTCTCGGCCGCGGTCTTGGCGTCGAGGCCGACGACGACGCGCAGTACGACGGCCTCCGCCTGGTCCTGCGGGAGCTGGGCTATGAGCGAGAGGGTGCTGTTGGTGGCCAGGGCCTCGATGGCCTCGCCCGCGGTGTCGGACTCGGCGGCCTTGCCGGTCAGTTCGGTCTCGTCGCCGCCTATGGCGGGGCGGCGCCCGCGCATCCGTATGTGGTCGAGGGCGCGGTTGCGGGCGATGCGGGCGGCCCAGCCGCGGAAGCGGTCGGCATCCCCGCTGAACCGCTCCAGGTCACGGGCGATCTGCAGCCAGGCCTCGGACGTGACGTCCTCCGCGTCCGGGTCGCCGACCAGCGTCCGGACGTACCCGAGCAGCCGTGGGTGCACCGCGCGGTACACAGTCCGGAACGCGGTCTCGTCCCCGTCCTGTGCCGCAAGCACCGCGGCAGTCAGCTCCGCGTCGTCCCCCAGCACCGCGCGCGCCCCTCTTTGCGCCTAAGCCGGCGCCGCTTTCGCGGACCGGGTACTCGCCGTCGTGGTTACTCAATTGATGGTTGCGGTCTCATGCCCCGCCTGGTTGCGGCTGTCGGCCCTCCGCAGCCCGGCGCGAATGGCACGTTACGGCGTGAAACCGCTGTGCGTCCATGTTCGTACAACGTGCAACGACGTGGTGACGGAGCGAGGTGTGACAGAAAGCGCAGTCGCGGCGCTGTAGAAAGTACGGGCCGCCGCGCGGCCCGTGCCGCGCGACGGCCGGGGCCTCTCCTGTGGGGGGTGGCGGCCCCGGCCGTTGCCATCGGCGAGGGCGGGACCTGCTGCTTCCCCTGGCTGTACCGGAACCGGGTCGACTACTTGCCCTCAGCCCTTGTCCTTGGACTTCTTGGGTTTCGGCGTTGCCTTGGGCGTGCTGTTCGCCTTGCCGGGGGATCTGGTGGCCTCGTGGTCCAACTGCCCGGCGCAGTACGCCTCTACGTTGCCCTCGCCACCCGCGGCGTCGATCAGCCGCTGCCAGGCCGTCGAACTCAGTGCCTTGCCCCGGCCCTTGACCGCGTCGTACGCGCGACAGTGGGCCTCGGTGTCCTTCGCCTGGGACGGGTGGCCGGACGGTGCGGTCTGCTCGGGGCCGGGCGGCGTCGGGTTCGCGGGCCCGGGCCCGGACCGCTCCGGGGCGGCGCTGCTCGACGGCGGCCGGGTGTCGTCCCGGTCGGCACCGCCGTCGTCCGACACCGAACCGATGCCCGCGACGGCGACCCCGCCCAGCGTCAGGCTCGCCAGCAGCACGGCCAACGTGGTCCGCAGCGAGCGGCCCACCTTCCGCTGCTCCCGCGGCCGCCAGTCGTCGCGCCGCCGGGAGCGCGCGGGTCGCACGGCGTGCGCGCCCGCGTCACGCGCGGCGCGAAACGCGGCCACCGCCCGCGCCTCCGCACCGGCATCACTCACCACACGCCGGCGCACGGCAGCGAGCAGCACCTCGACGGCGGGGTCTTCACCACCCGGGGGGTGCATCTCGCCGACAGGGGGGTCGCCCGCAAGCGGTTTCGGGAGGGTGGGGTCGTTGTTCGCGGGTGGTTCGACGGGGGCGCGGGCGCCGTCCGCAGGCGGTTCGACGGAGGCCGGGTCGCCGTCCGCAGGCGGTTCGACGGAGGCAGGATCGTCGCCCACAGGCGGCGCCACGAAGGCAGGATCGTCGCCCGCCTGACGCACCGCTGCTGCTGGCTCGTCGCCCGCGGGGTGCATCGCGCCGCCTGACTCGTCGCCCGCAGGCGGCCCGGCAGAGGCAGGACCGCCGTCCGCAGGTGGCCTCGCGGAGGCGGGATCGTCGCCCGCCGGGCGCACCGCCGCTGCTCCTGGCTCGTCGTCCGTGGGGCGCGCCCCGACGACAGGCTCATCGCCTGCGGGGCGGGCCCCGACGGCAGGCTCGTCGCCTGCGGGGTGCGCGACCCGACGGTCGGGGGTCCCGCCACCGCTCTGCCGCTCACCCATGTCTGGATCCATCCCTGAGACTGCCCGACCTAATCGGCTTGCTCGACCTGCCCGATCCACTGGACGTGCCCGGCCCACTCGGCCTGCCCGCCGGCTTCCTGCCGCTCATCCCGACTCCCCCAGCGTCCGGGGTTCCTCATCCGTCACACCCTCGACGCCGAGTTGGCGCGCGAGGCGCTTCAGGCCGCGGTGGGCGGCGGTGCGTACCGCGCCCGGGCGCTTGCCGAGGACGCGCGCGGCGGCGGGCCCGTCCAGGCCGACGACCACCCGCAGCAGTACGGCCTCGGCCTGGTCGCGAGGCAGCCCGGCGACCAGTTCCAGGGCGTCCTGGGTGGAGAGGGCCTCCAGCGCCTGGTCGTCCGTGGAGTGCGTACCCGGCAGTTCCAGTACGTCCTGCTCGAGCGTGGTCGCCCGCGGCCGCACCTTCAGGCGTCGCAGATGGTCGAGCGCCCGGTGCCGGGCGATGGTCGCGGTCCAGCCCCGGAAGCCGGCCCCGTCCCCCTTGAACCGGCCCAGATCCCGGGCGATCTCCAGCCAGGCGTCGGACGCGACATCCTCCGCGTCGTCACCGACGATCCCCCGCAGATACCCGAGCAGTCCGGGCTGCACAAGCCGGTACGCGACCGCGAAGGCAGCCTCGTCACCGTCCTGCGCCCGCGCGACGGCGACGCCCAGTTCCCCGTCGTACGCCTGCGCGCGGCGGGGTTCCCCTCGCTGGCCCAACACTGTCCTCGTTCGTACCGAATTCGCCCGAATTTCACGCCGTTCGACACAGTCGGGCCGTGTCGACGCCCTCATGGTCATCAGCGTCGGCCCCCACATAAATGTCACAGCACATCAGCCGCCCCTTCCACCCCTCCCGCCCCTGCCCCGCCTCAGGCGATCTGCCGGGACGCCCGCCCATGCAGCTGCAGATAGAACGTCCGTACGGATTCCAGCTCCCCCACCTCGAACCGCTTCACGACCTTGCCGAGCGGGTTCCACACCCGCCCGTCGGACATCCGCACCCCGACGGGCTGCCCGAACAACTCCCGCTGCCCGGCATCGAATTCGACCCACCGGGCCCCGGCCCGCCGAACCAGCACCTCACCCGTGTACGCGCCGAGCCCGAACAGCACATGCTCGACCCTGCCACGCTCGGGCTCCCCCTTCCGCAAGCCGTCCACGATGAAGTCGACGACCCGCAGACTGTTCACGGAGTAGTCCAGCGGCACCCGGTTCCGCGCCGTGATCTGCCGCACGAACTGCCCCGCATGCTGCCGCATCGACACATCGACCGACATCCGCTCCGTCACGAGCCCCCGCCCCCTCATCCCCACCGCACCCGGGGCGTGGTCACGCACCGGTCCACCTGACCAAGCGGAACGCGGGCGCCGAACGTCACACGCGACCAGTGAATATACAGTGGATCATGTATATTGATACACAAAGCCGTGTATCACGAGGAGGCGCTCATGAGCCGCACCGTCATCGACCTCGACGACGAAGCCCTGGAAGCAGCCGCCATAGAGCTCGGCACGACGACGAAGCGCGACACGATCAACACCGCATTGCGGGAGATCGTCGCTCGCAACCGTCGCCTGCGCGCCTTGCACGAGTTGCAGGACCTCGCGGCAGAAGGTGCCCTTGACGTCGAACTCCTCCTCGACAAGCGCAACTACCGAGGGGGAAATAGCACGTGACCGTCCCGGACTATCTCATCGACACCTCGGCATTGGCACGAATCCTGCTGCGCCAGGCATCCGAGGAATGGGAGCGCCGCGTTGGCGGCGGGCTGGTCGCCCTGTGCGACATCAGTGAACTGGAGGTGCTGTACTCCGCTCGCTCTGCCAAAGACCGTGAGGTCATCCAGGACAGGCTGAACCAGTTCGCCTGGTGCCCCATGCCCGACGGCATCTACCGGCGAGCCCGCGTCGTACAGGAACAACTCACCACCAAGGGCGAGCACCGCAGCGCCGGAGCCATCGACCTCCTGGTCGCCGCGGTCGCCGAGGAGGCCGGCCTCACCCTCCTGCACTACGACCGGGACTTCGAGACCATCGCCCGGACGACGGGGCAGCCGGTCCGCCTGATCGACCTCAAGGACTAGCCGGGCCACCTCGTCCGGGTCCGAGCGCCTCGCCCCCGCCTGACGTGCTGCCGACGCTGTCAGTGGCCGCTGCCATGATGCCCGGCAACATCAACGGGCACGGGAGCGGAACATGCTGGAGCAGGCGGTACGACCGATAGTCGAGGCGATCGTCGCGAAGGCCCCGAGCGGCTGGACGCGCGCGGTGCTGCACGGCCGGGCAGGGCGCGGCGGCACCTCGGTGACCGGCGAGTACGCCCCGCGGAGCGGCAACTGGAACGACCGCGTTCCCAACCCCTACATGGAGCTCATGGCGCTGGCGGAGACGCTGCGCGCAGAGCACGGCTGGGAACCCGTCAGCCTCGAGATCGTGTGCCGGCCGTCGGGTGAGTACTGGCTCGTCGCCTTCAACGACGCCATCAGCCGGGTGACCGGGACGGGCGGCGGATTCCAGGTGGTGCTGGACCCCGACCACCGGCTGCCCCAGCCCGGCCTGCACCAGGAACCCGGCACCGCCGCACCGGCGGGCGACCCCGAACTGGCCGTGGCCCGCTTCCGCGCCTACCTCGAACGACGCGCCGCGATCCTGGGACACCCCGACGAACTGCCCCCGCCCGCCACCGTCGCCGCGATCGAGGAAGCCGAACGCCGCCTGGGCCGCCCGCTGCCCGCCGACCTGCGGGCGCTCCACCTGATCGCCGACGGCGACGGCATCGAGTACGAGAACCGCTATCTGTTCCAGGGCAACGCCTGGCTGCCGCTCAAGAGCATCGTCGCCGAGCACACCGACTGGAGCGCGGGCGAACGGCCTTGGTTCGGCTGGGACCTGGAATGGGACGCCGTCGTCTTCGACGCCACCCCGGCCGGTACCGTGCGACGCTGCGGAGGCCACCCCGGCTGGTTGCGCTTCGCCACCAGCGAGGACGGCAACTACCTGGCCGTCGACACCACCCCGGCCCGGAACGGCCGCCCCGGCCAGCTCATCCGCACCGGCCGCGACTACGACGACGGGCCCGCCTACGTCGCCGACTCGATCACCTCACTCCTCGGCCACTACCTGGATCTGCTGGACCAAGGCGCGTACGAGAAGAACGGCGACCACATCCACCTGCGGGAACCCGCCCGCGATCCCGCACCTCAGCAGATCATCGGGGCCATCCCCGACGAGGTCCCGCCCACCCTCCAGGCAATCCACATCAACGACGCCACCGGCCTCGTCGACCTCGCCCCGCTCACCGCGGCCCCCAGTCTCCGCCGACTGCACCTCAACCGCTCCACCACCGCCGATCTGACGCCGGTGCGCGAACTGCCCGTCGAATCCCTGCGCGTCACCCTCGACGGCGGCGACCTGACCCCGCTCAGGGGCCACGCCCACCTCGCCTCCCTCGACCTGACCACCACCGCCCCGGCCGACCTCACCCCGCTGCACACGGTCCCCCACCTGCGCGGCCTCGACCTCTCCGGAGCCGACATCCCCGACCCGGCCGTCCTGGCCGGCCTGACGGGCCTCCGCTACCTCTCCCTCACCGGACGCCAGTGGACCGCCCTGCTGAACGAGGGCCACGCGCCCCCCGCTCTCGCCGCCGCCCGCCTGGCAGACGCGGAAGCCTCCCTCGACGACGCGCTCGCCTGGGCGGCCCGCCTCGGCCTCGACACCGAGAACGCCCTCCGCGTCACCGGCACCCTCAAGACCGCCGGGGGGTGAGTCGCGGTCCTGTGGTGACGCTTTGCGATCTCTGTGCGCTGGGTAAACAGGCCACCCCTGTGACGGGTGGGCCTGTCGTGGCCCTGTTCAGGGTTGTCGACCGTTGTTGACGTTTTCCATTGACGTATTCCGTTGACGTTTCTGTTGACGTTTTCTAGGGGTGGGGCAGTTGAGTCGCAGGACGACCCATGCGTACAAGCCGCTGAGTCTGAAGCGGAGAGCATGGCTGACGATAGGTGCGGTCGTACTGGGAGGGGCGGGAGTCGTCACGTACGCCGCGGCGAATCCGTCGGGGCCCGCCGACGACAAGACCGCCGGTTCCCGCAAGCCCGCCGTGCACACCGTGAAGCTCAAGGACGAGGGCGCCGGCCGAAAGGGCCTGGACAAGCAGGGCACCGACCGGTTCAACGCGGTGATGCTGACCTGGAGCGACCCGGGGGCGGAGCCGAAGGGCACCCCCGAGGTGCGTTACCGCGAGCGGGAGAGCGGCGCCTGGTCGGGGTGGCAGAAGCTGCCGGACGACCCGTTCTCCGCCGACGGCGAAGAGGCCGAACACGCCGGGACACGCGGCGGCACGGCGTCCCTGTGGACCGGCGACGCGGACGGCGTCGAGGTGCGGGTGGTCGGCGCGGACGGCACCGAGGCGAAGGGGCAGCCGGCCGGGATGGACGTGCGGCTCCTCGACCCGGGTACGGATCCGGGCACCGGTCCGACGGGCGCGTCCACGACGCAGGCCGAGCCCGCCGCGTACGCCTACCCCGCGGAGGAGACCACACCCGCGGCGAGCGACTCGGCGACCCCGACGGACACGGGTACGGGTACGGGTACGGGTACGCCCACGGACACGGATACGCCTGCGCCCACGGACTCGACGACCCCGACGGACACCATCTCCCCCACGCCGTCTCCCACGCCCACCCCCACCAACACCGTCCCGGCGCCCCGCCCCTCAACGGTCGTCAAGCCCCCGATCATCACCCAGTCCCAGTGGGGCGCCTCCACCGCCTACGACGGCACCCCCACCTACGGCACCGAGATCAAGGCAGCCGTCATCCACCACACCGGCGTGGACAGCGACAACAAGCTCTCCTGCGCACAGTCCCGCGCCCGCCTGCGCACCATCCAGCAGGAGCACTTCGCCCGCGGCTACTACGACATCGGCTACAACTTCCTCGTCGACAGGTGCGGCCAGATCTTCGAGGGCCGCAGCGGCGGCATGGACCTGCCCGTGGTCGGCGCGCACGACGTCGGCTTCAACACGAACACGGTCGGCATCTCGTATCTCGGCAACTACGAGAGCGCCCAGCCGAGCCGCGCAGGGCTCGACGCCATCGCCCGGGTCGTCGCCTGGAAGTTCGGGATGTACGGCATCGACCCGACCGGCAAGGTGACGCTGACGTCCGGCGTCGACGCCGGGGTCGACGGCAACAAGGTCGCGAAGGGGCAGTCGGTCACGCTGCCGCGCGTCTTCGGCCACCGTGACACCAACGCCACGGCCTGCCCCGGCGCCAACCTCTACAAGAAGCTCTCCCAGATCGCCACCCTGGCCAAGCTCCCCGGCGTCTCGCACGCCCTCGCCACGACCGACTACGACCGCGACGGCGTGAGCGACCTCGTCGCCGGTACGCCGACATCAGGCGGCGGCATCGTCACCGTGGTCCCCGGCGGCCTCGACGGCCCGGTCACGGCCTCGAAGCGGACGCTCACGCAGAACAGCGCCGGCGTCCCCGGCACCTCCGAGACCGGTGACGGCTTCGGCGCCGCAACCGCCTGGGGCGATGTGAACGGCGACGGCTACGCGGACCTCGCGGTCGGCTCCCCCGGCGAGGACGACACCAGCGGCAACGCAGACCGCGGCTCGGTCACCGTCCTGTACGGCCCCGCCCTCAACTCCGGTTTCTCGTACGCCACTTCGACGGTGACAGCGGCCGGCGCCAAGCTCGGAGCAGCCGTCGCGGTCGCCGACTTCAACGCGGACGGCAAGGCGGACGTGTTCGCCGCGGGCACCGGCAGAGGCGGCAACTGGAACGCCCGCCTCACCGGCGGCGCGACACAGACCGGCACCCTCACCACCTCGACGAGCGCGATCGCGTACGCCGATGCCGCGACCGGCGACTTCAACCGGGACGGCTACGCGGACGTGGCCCTCAACTACCGTGACGCGGGCGGCATCGGCCGCGTCACCTGGTTCAAGGGCGGCGCGTCCGGCCTGACGAAGGTGTCCGTCATCAGCGTCAGGGGCGGCCGCTCGATCGCCGCGGGCGACGTGAACGGCAACGGCTACGACGACATCGTCATCGGCCAGCCGTCCGCCACCGAGTCCGGCGGAAGGGCGGGCGGCCAGGTCACCATGGTCCCGGGCACCGCGACCGGCTTCACCACCACCGGAATGACCGTCATCCACCAGGACACGACCGGCGTTCCGGGCGGCGACGAGTCCGGCGACGCCTTCGGCACCTCGGTCTCGACCGGCGACTACAACGCCGACGGCTACGCGGACGTCCTCACCGGCGCCCCCGGCGAGGACCTCGCCCGCGACGGCGTCAACCGCGCCAACGCGGGCACGGTGACCCTCCTCAAGGGCACCTCCGCCGGCCTCACCGGCTCCGGCTCGGTCTCCGTCTCGCAGGACACCACCGGCGTCCCCGGCGCCACGGAGACCAACGACAAGCTGGGCTCGGCCGTCTCCCTCACCGACCTGTCCGGGTACGGCCGCGCCGACCTCACACTCGGCGCCGAGGGCGAGGACGCGAACAACGGCATCCTCATGTACGTCCCGAGCAACAGCACCGGCCTCGGCCTGTCCACGACGGCGATCCTGAGCAGGACCCCGCTGGGTACGCCCACGGGCGCCCGCCTCGGCCAGGTGGTCGCACCGTAGACCCGACCTCCGCGGCGGCGGGCGCTTCCGCCGCCGCGGACGGTCATCGGCCATCGCAGGCCGGCTCGCGGGCTCAGCGCGTGGCCTCCCGGCACAGCAGCCGCAGCGACCCGTCGCCCGCGTAACAGCGGCGGGCCTCGTCGATCGGGTCCCACAACCGCCCGTCGGGCGTACGGATCCAGTGATCGCCGCCCGTCTCCCACCACTCCGCCCCCGTGCACCGGGCGACGACTTCACCGCCGTACGCCCCGAAGCCGCGCAGCGCCGTCTCGACGGCGGCGTACGGCGCTCCCTCCCTGCGTATCTCCTCGATCAGCCGGTCGACGCGCCACAGGCTCTGCGCGGAGTAGTCGAGGCGCAGCCGCGCCCCCTCGCGCATCGTCGCGACCGCGTCCGCCGCCCAGCGGATGGGCTTCGTCGCAGCTTGGGGCCGGGTTGCTCGAGTTGCGTTCACACTCGGAAGAGCGCCCTCCGAACGGAATTCGTCACGCGGATCCAGCGACTCCCCGACACGGGCGCGGGATCGCCCCACGGTGCCCACAGCGCCCGCAGGACGGGCACAGGACTCTCGCAGCCAGCGGGTTTACGAGGCGGAGGGCGTCGTACGGACCACCCGGTCAGGCCGCCTACGCCCGCCCCCGTGCCCGGCGCGACACCACCGCCCGCAGCACCCGCCGCCCCTCCGTCGACTGGCCCAGGACGAGCCGCAGGCCGCCCGCGCCCCGGTCCGCGAGCAGCTCCAGGATGGCGATCTGGCGCCGGAGTTCGGCGGCGACGAGCGGTGACATGCCGTCGGTACGACCCTCGCGACGGGCCTCTACCGAGGAGGTGCCGTCGGCGGCGATGTCGAGGAGCTCGTGTATCCGCAGGGCCGCCACGGAACAGGCGTCGGCCCACGCCCGCAGGGCATCGAGGGAGGAGTCGAGCGGAACGGTCGCGAGCATGCGGCGGACGAGGAACGCGGCTTGGTCGTCGGGCGAGGCACCGGAGGTAGAGCCGACGTCGGCGTCGGAGTCCCCCGGCTCGCCCAGATCTGCCCGCGCCTTCTCGACCCGCTCCCCCCACGCCTCCCCGTCCACCAGGCTGGTCCACAGGGGCCGCAGCACATCGTCGTCATCGCCGCCCAGCAAGGGAACGCACCGGTCCAAACAAGCCAGCCCGCTCGCCGCCAGCCCACGCTCGTCGGCCAGAGCAATCAGTTCCACCAGGCTCATCGCGCCTCCCTCGACCTACTCGAACTCCGCGAACACCAGGACAGGGCGCCTGTTTCTAACGGAGCCCGCACCTCCCCTTACTGCGTGCGACAGACCGGGAGTGTCACAGGAGCTGAAAGAAGCTCACAGAGGTACGACGCCGAGCCGGTCCAGGAACCTGAATAGCAGGTTTTCGGCCAACAGGTCGGGATTCGCGGTCAGTACGTCGAGCAGCGGCCCGGCGACCACCGTGTGCCCGGCTTCGGCGGCCCAGGCGACGGCCCGTTCGGCGGCGTCGGCCGGCTCCAGGAAGTAGTCGTCGACGGTGAGCCCCTCCTCACCCGCCCCCAGGTACCCGGCCATCGCGGCCCGCGCCAGGCACGTCGTCCACGCGCCGCTCTCCGGCGCGGCCGCCTCGACGACCACGCAGTCGCTGTCCATGACGTACCCGAACAGCGCGGGCGCCCCGGTCTCCCGGGCGAGCGTGTTCATGCTCCCGACGTCCCCGTCACCGCTCGGGTACTCCCACACCTGCCAGCCGCCGGGCGCCATGGCCTGCAGGACCATGCCCGGCGCCCCCGCCAACGCGTCCAGCTCCGCGAGCGGTTGCTCGCTCCTGCCCACGACGTAGTACCCCCAGTAGCCCATTCCCGTCCCCCCGGTGTCTCGGTTCGGCTCGGGCCGAATACACCACAGGCGTACGGGAGTTCGCTACCTAATCGGGCAATCCGCCCCGCGGTCAGATGCCGACCGGTAGGGGGCCCTGGCCCTGGTACGCCTTCTCGTTCTGCATCCGCGTCAGCCGCAGCACGACGAGGATCGCGAGCACGGCCGCCGCGATGTCCATGACGTCGGCCAGCATGATCTGGCTGGTCGCGTCCTGGATCTCCTGGGGCGTCTCGGCGTTGCGGTACGAGGTGGACCCGGCCCGGTCCGCGATCAGCGAGATGATCCACAGCGTCCACCAGGCGTTGACCAGCCCGTGCGAACCGCGGGAGCCCACGGGGGTGCTCGCGTCCCAGATGTCCAGCATGACCCTGCGGGGGAACCACAGGTTCGCGATCGGCACGAACCAGCCCCAGATCACCCAGGCGCGCCTCTTGCTGTGCCCGGACGGGTTGAACACCTCGGCGTTGACCCTCATCCGCTGGAACCAGATGAGGTAGACGACGATGGCCGCGACGAGGGAGGTCGTCTGCGTGTACCCGGCCACGGCGTAGACCGTGTCCGCGTGTTCGGCCTCCCGCTGGACGGCGTCGCTGAAGTCGCCGCCCGCGATGGAGCCCGTCACGTCGTACATGTTGAGGTCCGCCCAGACGGCGAAGAGGTCCGTGGCGATGACAAGGCCGAGGAGTATGGCGACGGACTTGCCGAGGCCGACCGGCGAACGCAGCCAGGCGGGGCCGTGCGGCAGAGTCATCGGACCCGTCGGCAGGGGTGGCGCCGCGGGCAGTGGCGCGGGCACGGGACCACCGGCGGGCGCGGGCACACCGGCGGACACCGACGCCGCCTCATCGGCGCAGTCGGCGCACAGGCCTTCTGACGTCGACGCCGTGGCGAAGTAACACTTCTTGCAGAACATGGGAATCCCCCGAATCACCGGCACAGGAACCGTGCCGACAGGACCGTGCCGACAGCCCTGCCGACACAAGAAGCGGGCGTGCCCCTCCCAAGGGCACACCCGGCAATCGACTGCATGTATCGAATACGCATGCGGAAGATACGGTTCGCCCTGCCCGTACGTCCAGCCGATTCAGCCCAGCCGGTCCGCCAGCTTCTTGAAGTCCGCCCAGGACAGTGCGGGTTTGCCGGGATCCCACAGCTTCTGGACCGTCGCACGCAACGGCATCCTGATCCCCGCCGCCACCTGGTCCTGGGTCTGCGAGCCCGCGAGATCGCACCACACCGCGAAACTCCCGCCGAGGATCTGCCCGTCGTACTTCGCGGGGACCGGCGTCGTTCCGCGCACCACGAGCGGGGTCCACTGCTCGTAGATGCGCTGCCCGGTGGGGTAGACGAAGGTCTGCGGCTCGCCGAGGACGTAATAGAGGTACTCGTCGTTGTAGTTGATCAACTCGCGCCCCGCGCTGAGGTATTCGACGGGTTTGCGCGCACCGATCTCCTTGCCCGTCCAGTACGCCACCTGCAGATCGCTGTCGGCCTGCACCTGACCCCCGGGGAAGAACCCGTCGTTCCAGGCCCGCAGCGTCCGGTCGTGCCCGCGCATCACCTCGGCGCGGTCGTTGAGCCAGCCGGTCGCGAGGTCGGCGATGCCGGCGCCCGCGCCGTAGGTGTTCACGGCCGCGGTGGCCAGCTGCGGGTAGGAGGCCGCGGGGTTCGCGACCGTCAGCGCCCGGTACTCGTCGCCGCCGAGGTGCCAGTAGGCGCCGGGGAAGAGACCGGCGTACTCGTTCAGCAGCTCGTCGACGAGGTCCGCGGACGCCTGCTGGGAGATGTCGAGAGAGCCCTGCGAGGCGACGCCCTGCGCGTTGCGCAACTGGAGGTCGGGGTGCGCGGCGAGGACCGCGCCCAGGTGACCGGGCGAGTCGATCTCGGGGACGACGGTGATGTGCCGGCTCGCGGCGAGGTCGAGGATCTCACGGACCTGCGCCTTGGTGAGGTGCTCCTTCGACACGATCTCCGGGTGCGTGTCGGACTCGATGCGGAAGCCCTGGTCGTCGGAGAAGTGCAGGCCGAGCTGGTTGAACTTCAGGTCTCCCAGCTCCCGGACCCGGTCCTCGATCCAGTCCGCCGTGAAGTGCTTGCGCGCGATGTCCAGCATCAGCCCGCGCTGCGGCTTCGCGGGCCGGTCGCGTACGACGCCCTCGGGCGCCGTGCCGCCGCCGTTCACCTCTTGCTTGAGCGTGCGCGTGCCGTAGAAGACGCCCGCGTCGCCGGGGGCGGTGATCGTCACCCGACCGTTCTTGACGGTCAGGGTGTACGACTCCACGCCCGAGGTTCCGTCGTCGAGGCCCAACTCGACGTCCCCGGACCGGGGTTCCGTCTCCCCCGCGTACGACATCTTGAGCTCTCCGGCGAGCAGCCGGCCCTCGTCGGCGAGGTCACTGTCGGCGACGACCACGCGGGCGCCGGTGGCGGGGCGCCAGCCGGGGCCCCTGGCGGGGGTGTGTTCGCGTACGGCGGGGATGGTGCGGGGGGTCTGGGACAGGGGGTACGTCCGTGTCGGCGAGGGAGAGGCGCTGGTGGGCGCCGTCGGCCCGACACTGGACACGCTCACCGACGTACCGCCCGTCGGCACCTGCGCCCCCGCCGGCTCGCCACTGTCCCCGGCGGGCCAGAACGCGACGGTGAGCGCCGCGGCCCCGGCCACGACGACTCCGCCGCCCGCCACCAGAACCCACCCAGTCCCCCGCACCGGCGCCCGCCGCCGACCGGGGCTCACGGGGCGACGCTCCGCAGGGCGCCGGCGCCGGCGACGGCCGGGAGTTTTTCGCCCCCTCCGCCCCTACCCGTCCCTTGTTCCTGGGGGCTCCGCCCCCAGACCCCCGTATCGGCCTGAACGGCCTCGTCCTCAAACGCCGGACGGGCTAGAAATAGCCCCTCCGGCGTTTGAGGAGCGGGGTCTGGGGCGGATCCCCAGGAACGGGACGGGAAGGGGCGGAGGGGGCGAAAACCCCAACCACCCGCACCCGCACACCCGATCCCCGCCACATCACACATCACGATCCGCATCACGCCGCTCACTTCGCCACCGAGGTCGCACAGCCAGTCGTACAGCCGTGCCGTACAACCCCCCATTACGGAGCCAGGTTTTACATCCCCTCAGTGAACCTAGGCCCCCTTCCCCACCCCAACCGTCCACCACACGTTCCGAAACACTCCCGTCCGGGTGAAATTCGGGCATCCGTCGGACAGCTCCCGACACTCCTCGATAGCGTGAGCATCACAACTTTCCCTCCTTCCCCTGCCGAACCACACGTGACATCCGCACGTGATGCCCACCGGATGTCACGCGAATCCCACCGCCGAGGACACACGCTGCCCCCGCACCGTCTCCCCCACCTCCCCGAGCAGAAGAGCGCGGCGCAGTCCCTGCCCGCCCGCCCGGAGCGGTTCAACACCGCACCCGCCGACACGGTCGAGCGCGCCCTCCTCACCTGCTGCCGCAGCCTGCGCTGGGCCCACCGCCTGGTCGAGCACCGGCCCTATCCGGACCTGGACGCACTGCTCGCCGCGGCCGACGAGGCGGCGTACGACCTGACGCCCGCCGACCTCGCCGAGGCGCTGGCCGGCGAGTCGCTCACGCTGCTCCCGGACGGCGCATACTCCGCCGCCCACACCGCACTGAGCGCCGCGCACGCCGCGTACGAGAGCCGCTTCGGGCACGTGTTCGTCATCTGCCTGGACAACTTCGCCCCGGAGGAGGCCCTCGACCAGGTGCTCGCCGGAATCCGCTCCCGCCTCGCCAACGACCCCGAGGAGGAGCGCGTCCTCGCGGCCGAGGAGCTCCGGCGACTCGCCCGGGGCAGGCTCACCCGCCTTGCAAACATGTTCGAAACGGACAGGGATGGCGACGGAGACGGCAGCAGAGCCGACATGGGCGAAGAACCCGGAATCGTCGAAACGCATGGATTCCGGGCGGCCCGATAGCCCGTACGTGCCTGTTTGATTGCCTGTTTGATCACACCAGTGGGGCCGCTGTAAGCGTTCCGACAAAGCGTCGCTACGATGGCCAGGGCCGGTGGACCGTACCCGGCCGGGCCCGTCCGACACCGAAGCCGGCGCGGCCCCAATCCCCGCTCCCGGAGGGTTTTCCGTGCCGGCTGGAACGCTGTACCGCGGCCGGGAAGGAATGTGGTCCTGGGTGGCTCATCGAGTCACCGGCGTCCTCATCTTCTTCTTCCTGTTCGTACACGTGCTGGACACCGCTCTCGTTCGTGTATCCCCCGAGGACTACGACAAGGTCGTAGCCACGTACAAGACGCCGCTCGTCGCGCTGCTGGAGTACGGCCTCGTCGCCGCCATCCTTTTCCACGCGCTCAACGGCCTGCGTGTCATCGCCGTCGACTTCTGGTCGAAGGGCCCGCGCTACCAGAAGCAGATGCTGTGGTCCGTCGTCGGTATCTGGGTCGTGCTGATGGTGGGGGCCCTTTACCCCGTCCTCGGTCACGCATTCCGCGAAGTCTTCGGGAGCTGACGCAGATGTCCACCACTGAAACCGCCGCATCCGGCATCGGCCCCGTCGAAGGCGCGGGCGAGTTGTCGACGTACAGCGTCGACAACCCGGCGCCGCTCATCGAGGCCCCGCGCAAGCGGACCAAGAAGACCCCGAAGTCGACCCGCGGCAACTTCGAGATGTACGGCTGGCTCTTCATGCGCCTGTCCGGCATCGTCCTGGTCGTCCTGGTCCTCGGCCACCTGCTCATCCAGCTCGTCCTCGACGGCGGCGTCTCCAAGATCGGCTTCGCCTTCGTGGCCGGCCGCTGGGCGTCCCCCTGGTGGCAGGTCTGGGACCTCGCAATGCTGTGGCTCGCGATGCTGCACGGCGCCAACGGCCTGCGTACGGTCATCAACGACTACGCGGAGCGCGCGAACACGCGCCTGTGGCTGAAGGGCCTGCTGTACACCGCCACGGTGTTCACGATTCTGCTGGGCACGCTGGTGATCTTCACCTTCGACCCGAACATCCGCTAGGCACGGGGCTGAGGCAACCACTCATGAAGATCCACAAGTACGACACCGTCATCGTCGGCGCAGGCGGCGCCGGTATGCGCGCCGCGATCGAGTCGACGAAGCGCAGCCGCACCGCCGTGCTGACGAAGCTCTACCCCACCCGCTCCCACACGGGCGCCGCGCAGGGCGGCATGGCCGCCGCGCTCGCCAACGTGGAAGAGGACAACTGGGAGTGGCACACCTTCGACACCGTCAAGGGCGGTGACTACCTGGTCGACCAGGACGCCGCCGAGATCCTGGCGAAGGAGGCCATCGACTCGGTCCTCGACCTGGAGAAGATGGGCCTTCCCTTCAACCGGACGCCCGACGGGACGATCGACCAGCGCCGCTTCGGCGGTCACAGCCGTAACCACGGTGAGGCGCCGGTGCGCCGCTCCTGCTACGCGGCCGACCGCACCGGCCACATGATCCTCCAGACGCTGTACCAGAACTGCGTCAAGGAGGGCGTGGAGTTCTTCAACGAGTTCTACGTCCTCGACCAGCTGATCGTCGAGGTCGACGGCGTCAAGCGGTCGGCCGGTGTCGTGGCGTACGAGCTGGCGACCGGCGAGATCCACGTCTTCCAGGCGAAGGCCGTGATCTACGCGTCCGGCGGCACCGGCAAGTTCTTCAAGGTGACGTCCAACGCGCACACCCTGACGGGCGACGGCCAGGCGGCGGTCTACCGTCGCGGCCTCCCCCTGGAGGACATGGAGTTCTTCCAGTTCCACCCGACCGGCATCTGGCGCATGGGCATCCTGCTGACGGAGGGCGCCCGCGGTGAGGGCGGCATCCTCCGCAACAAGGACGGCGAGCGCTTCATGGAGAAGTACGCGCCGGTCATGAAGGACCTCGCGTCGCGAGACGTGGTCTCCCGCTCGATCTACACGGAGATCCGTGAGGGCCGCGGCTGCGGCCCCGAGGGTGACCACGTCTACCTCGACCTGACGCACCTTCCCCCGGAGCAGCTGGACGCCAAGCTCCCGGACATCACCGAGTTCGCGCGCACCTACCTGGGCATCGAGCCGTACACGGACCCGATCCCGATCCAGCCCACCGCGCACTACGCGATGGGCGGCATCCCGACGAACGTCCAGGGTGAGGTGCTGAGCGACAACACGACCGTGGTTCCCGGTCTGTACGCCGCCGGCGAGGTCGCGTGCGTGTCGGTGCACGGCGCGAACCGCCTCGGCACGAACTCCCTCCTCGACATCAACGTGTTCGGGAAGCGCGCGGGTATCGCCGCCGCCGAGTACTCGGCGAAGGCCGACTACGTCGAGCTGCCCGAGGACCCGTCCTCCCAGGTCGTGTCGCAGGTCGAGCACCTGCGCAACTCCACGGGCACGGAGCGCGTCGCAGTCCTGCGCAACGAGCTGCAGGAGTGCATGGACGCCAACGTGATGGTGTTCCGCACCGAGCAGACGATCAAGACGGCGGTCGAGAAGATCGCGGAGCTGCGCGAGCGCTACCGGAACGTCTCGATCCAGGACAAGGGCCGCCGCTTCAACACGGACCTCCTGGAGGCCATCGAGCTGGGCAACCTGCTCGACCTGGCCGAGGTCATGGCGACCTCCGCACTGGCGCGCAAGGAGTCCCGCGGCGGTCACTACCGCGAGGACTACCCGAACCGCGACGACGTCAACTTCATGCGCCACACCATGGCGTACCGCGAGGTCGGCGACGACGGCACCGAGTCCATCCGTCTCGACTACAAGCCGGTCGTCCAGACCCGCTACCAGCCGATGGAGCGTAAGTACTAATGGCAACACCGACCCTGGACAAGGCGGAGCCCGCCGACAAGCCTGAGGCAGGCTTCGCCGACTCCCCGTACATCACCGCCACGTTCCGCATCCGCCGCTTCAACTCCGAAGTCTCGGCGGAGGCGGCCTGGGAAGACTTCCAGCTGGAGATCGACCCGAAGGAGCGCGTCCTCGACGCCCTCCACAAGATCAAGTGGGACCAGGACGGAACGCTCACCTTCCGCCGCTCCTGCGCGCACGGCATCTGCGGCTCGGACGCCATGCGGATCAACGGCAAGAACCGCCTTGCCTGCAAGACGCTGATCAAGGACCTCAACCCGGACAAGCCGATCACGGTCGAGCCCATCAAGGGCCTGACGGTCCTCAAGGACCTGATCGTCGACATGGAGCCGTTCTTCCAGGCGTACCGCGACGTGATGCCCTTCCTCATCACGAAGGACACCAACGAGCCGACCCGGGAACGCCTCCAGTCCGCCGAGGACCGCGAGCGCTTCGACGACACCACGAAGTGCATCCTGTGCGCGGCGTGCACGTCCTCGTGCCCGGTCTTCTGGAACGACGGCCAGTACTTCGGCCCGGCCGCCATCGTCAACGCGCACCGCTTCATCTTCGACTCGCGCGACGAAGCCGGCGAACAGCGCCTGGAGATCCTGAACGACAAGGACGGCGTCTGGCGCTGCCGCACGACGTTCAACTGCACGGACGCCTGCCCTCGGGGGATCGAGGTCACCAAGGCGATCCAGGAAGTTAAGCGGGCGTTGATCACTCGGCGGTTCTGAGGTTTTTGGTCGTACGTCGCTGTGGGCCCCGTTCCCGGTTTGCAAGCCGGGGGCGGGGCTTCGCGCTTGCCGGCACCTCACACGGCCAACGCCGCCCGTATCTGCTTGAGGGTCACCTTGTGCGTGACGCAGTCGGCGAGCCGCTCCAGCTCCGGGCGCCCGGCCCCACCCGCAAGACGGGCGAGTGCCTGCACACCGGAGCCCGCGACCGTCGCCTTCACCGGCGGCCGCTCGACCAAGGCGCCGAGGACACGCACGGTGCGCGGGTGAGCCGGCAACAGAGAGAGCAGCAGGGCGAGTCCCCGCATGGCGGGACGGTTGTACCGGTCATACGCGCCATCGGAGCCGCCGGCGCCCTCCGCGGCCCGCTCCAGCCACACCTCGGCGGTGCGCCGAACCCTCTCCGGGCCGAGGGCGTCGGCCAACTCGGCGGCGCGCCGGTCCCAGGCCCGAGTGTGGGCACCACCGGGCACGGCCAGCAGATGTCGTACGAGGACGATCCATCCCGCCCCGAGCGTGGACAACTCGGCAAGCACCGAGTCGGCCCAAGGCTCACCGGGGTTGAGCACGGGCTCGGTGAGACGCTCCAGGATCGACGCGGTCGGAACGTGATCCCAGAAGCCCTCCAGCTCGGACCGGCGGAGCAGGCCCACGACTTCACCCGAGAGGGACCGCCCCGCGTCCAGAAGTGCCCCGCTCAGGACCCACAGCTCGTCCATCGTCTGCGCGTACCAGTACCGCTCGGCCCACTTCTCCAGCAACGCGTTCCAGGCATCGCACCAGGCGCCGGTGGCCGACGTCCTCGTGACCAGGGCCAGCAGCACAAGTCCCCGCTCCCGGCCGTCGCCCACGCCACGCGTAGTGCCGACGTACTCGCCGAAGGCCTGGGCGAGCGCGTCGCGATCACCCTGGGGCATCGCCCGCAGCACGGCACCCACGCCGACCCCCTCGTGCTCCGCCGACGAGAAGAGCAGCACCTGCGCGAGCTTGTCCAAGTCACCCTTGCCGACCAGCTCTTGGACGTACTCCACCCGCTCCCCGGCCTCCCAGGGCGACATCACGAGATCCATTCCCCGAACGCTAGTACGCACCACTGACAACGACCGGCCGCGCACGACAAAACGTCGGTTCCCAGGACCTGGTTGTGGTCCCTGGGAACCGACGTGAGCCGGGGCCCGCATCGGCCATCGGCATCATCGCCGTGCCGGGTGCGGGCCCCCGTCGTCTGGGGCAGCATCAGCCGCGCAGCACACGACCCTGCTTGTCCGTGCGGTCGTTGCTCGTGAAGAACAGGATCGCGTCGATCAGGGCCCATATGCCCAGACCACCGCAGGTGAAGAGCTGGGCGATGGCCACGCCCGTGGAGCCGACGTAGAAGCGGCCGGCACCGAGGCCACCCAGGAAGAGCTGGAGGAGGCCCGCGGTGATCTTGGACTTGTCGGACAGGGGGCGGCCCTGGTGGTCGACGCCGAACGGTGCGTCAGGGGTGGGGACAGACATGGAAGTTGCTCCTGGGATGACCGATGAGAGACCGAAGCGGAGTGCTCCGGGGGAATCCAGGAGGGAACCCATGGCAAAAAACGCCTACTTGCGATGACGTATGACGAACCGCGCCATCCCCCCTGTGACGTCGGAAGCATAGAGAAACTGCAGGGGAGGGTGGGAGAGAGAACGCTAGATCGATCTGGATCGTTCCTGATCCGTGATCAAATTCTGGCCAATTCTCAGTGAAGTCATGGCCGACAGACAGGCAAGGGCCCTTGCCTCAACACGGGTGCCCTCAGGGCGACTCATCCGGCTCACCCTGCTCACACGACGTTGCGGGCCACGGTCCACGCCACGGCCACCACCAGCACCAACGCCTGGGCCCGCGGGCTCAGCGTCGGCCGCCAGCGACGCCCTCGCACCCCTTCCACAAACCAGCGCCCCAACAGCACCAGCGCGAACGGTGAAGCCAGCAGGAGCATCCTGTTGTCGTGCCAGGCCGCGGTGAACTGGCCATGCATCAGGTCGTACACCATGCGGGTGCCGCCGCAGGCCGGGCAGAGCAGCCCGGTGAGGTAGCGGAACGGGCACTGGGGCAGCAGATGCCCCGGCTCGTGCGGATCGGTGCCGTAGAGATAGCCGGCGCCCGCGACCCCGGCGACGAACACCGCGAGGGGTGCCGTCGCCGGGTGCCGCAGGACGGTCCCTCGCCCGGACCCGGGTTCAGCCACGCAGGATCCGCCCCTGGGAGTCCGTGGCGGTGTTGCCGGTCAGCAGGAGGATCCCGTCGATCAGGGCCCAGACGCCCAGACCACCGCAGGTGAAGAGCTGGGCGATGCCGATACCGACGCTGCCTATGTAGAAACGCCCGATGCCGAGGCTGCCGAGGGTGAGCTGGAGAATCCCCGCGACGATCTTCGACTTGTCGGAGTACGGGCGGCCGTACGGGTCGTAGCCGTACGGGGCGTTGGGGTCGCCGGTGTACATGCCGGGCGGCACGGCACCCATGGGGTAACCCTGCTGCGGGTAGCCGTACGGCCCGGGCTGCTGGTACCCGCCCGGCTGCTGGTACGCCCCCGGACCCGGCTGCTGGTAGGCGCCCGCCTGGTCTGCCCCGTACGGGTTCGCACCGTCGGGCGGGACGGGACCGGGGTTCGGATAGCCGTAGCCGGGCGGCTGGTCCGAGGGCTGCTGGGGCTGCTCGGTCAAGGTGATCGCTCCTGATCTCCACGCGAGGGACGCTGGGCACGCCTGTCGATCAAATGGCCGAACAGGACTGTCGGTCATCTTGCAGGAGCGAGGGGCCTGGAGAGAAGTCAGCACCCCGGTTTGCACGCGCGAGGCGGGGCCTTCGTCCAGCGAGGAACCGCAGGACGAACCCCGCGCGGCCCGGCACTCGATCGGGTGACCCTCACCGGTATCCGTCGCCGCCAGCAGGAAGTACGTCAGGGTACTAGTATGTTTACATACTACCCAGTGAGGGCTCGTGGCCTGGCATCTTGAAATGGCCGGGGAGGTTCGCGACTGGCTACACGAACTACGGAAGAGCGACCGCACCACAGCACAGCTCGTGGGCCAAGCCATCCAGGCTCTCGTCAACGAGGGCCCCGACCTGGGGCGCCCGCTGGTGGATCGAATCAAAGGTTCCGCGCTGCACAATCTCAAGGAACTACGGCCTGGCTCAACAGGGAACAGCGAGATCCGGATCCTGTTCGCCTTCGACTCGGCACGCAGCGCCGTTCTGCTCGTAGCCGGAGACAAATCAAGGCAGTGGGCCGGGTGGTATCGCCGCTCGATCCCGCTGGCCGAGGCACGCTATGCCGAGTGGCTGGAGTACCTGGCTCAGCGGCAGAAGAAGGAGGCGCAGAAATGACCAGCTTCCACTCCTGGGACGAGGTCAAGCACGAGGTCTTCGACGCCGAGGACCTCGACGAGATCTCCGCGGGAGCCCGGCGCATGGTGGCCGAGGCACGCGCACACCGGCTCGCCGAGATGCGCAGGCAACTCGGGCTCACGCAGCGCGAAGTGGCGGACCGCATGCATGTGAGGCAGGAGCGGGTGTCCGCGATCGAGCGCGGCAAGGCGACATCCGCGGAGGTGGGGACCGTAGCGGCGTATGTCGCCGCGCTGGGCGGCGAGTTGGAGATCGTCGCCAACTTCAACGGAACCAGGGTGGTCGTGGCTTGACTTGCTCCTGAGGGCTGAGGCCCTAGGGGCTTCTGGACTTCCCGTCCGTCGCTGTGGATGTTGATCGCAGCGTTCAGAGATGGCACCAGATCTCGTACAACCCTTACGCCTCACAACACGTCTTCTGTGTACTCCCGTCCCGGCCGTGTCAGCCATGACCCCGCCGGACGGGCGTCCCAGATCACCGCGGGCAGCCGAAAGGCCCCGCGCACCGCAGGAGACGCACTCACTTGATAAGAAGCGCCACGCGCATGACCCATCGCCTGGTCCTCGCGACGGCCACAGCCGCCTCGCTGACCGGCGGCCTGCTCACCCTCGCGACGGGCCCCGCGACCGCCGCCACCCCCGCCAAGTACGCGGACGACTTCAACGGCGACGGTTACCGCGACTACGCGGTCGGCGACGGCGGATCGGTCACCGTGACGTACGGGACCGCGACGGGCCCCGGCACCGTGGTGAAGACGTTCAGCCAGCGGAGCGCGGGCATCCCCGGTACGGCCGGTGACGCCGGAGGGTACGGCGACGGATTCGGCGACTCCCTCGCGAACGCCGACTTCAACCGCGACGGATACGCCGACCTCGCCGTCGGCGACCACTCCGAGAAGGTGGGGACGAAAGTCGCGGCGGGCGCGGTCACCATCGTCTGGGGATCGTCGTCCGGCCTGGGTTCGTCGGCGACCCGTCTCTCCGTCACGACCCACTCGTACTACGGGTTCGGCGACTCCCTCGCCACCGGTGACTTCAACGGCGACGGCAAGGCTGACCTGGCGGTCGCCGACAGCACCGGGACTACGTACATCTATCGCGGCGGCTTCGCCAAGTCCGGTACGACGGGCAAGGTGACCAAGCACGTCCCGAGCCCGAGCGTTGCCGACATCCTCGAACCGACCGCGCTCGTCGCCGGGAAGGTCACCAAGGACAAGGCCACGGACCTGTACGTCCTCGGCCAGGGTTACAAGAACGACAAGATGACGCAGGCCGCGTGGTTCCTGCGCGGCGGCACCACGGTCAAGTCGGGCAAGTTCACGACGTACAACGCCTCTTCACCGGACTACAGCCCCACCGGCGTCATCGCGGACTTCGACAAGAACGGCTACGGCGACCTGGCCGTCAGCGACACCCCGTACAACAAGGGCGCGGGCGCGGTCGTGGTTCTCCGCGGCGGTGCGAGTGGCCCCACCACCAACTACCGCCTCGCCCAGTCCACTTCGGGTGTCGCCACCGCCGCCACCAAGAACGACGGCTTCGGTTACGCGCTCTCCGCCGGCGACACCAACCGCGACGGCTACCCTGACCTCGCGGTCGGCGTTCCGGAGGAGAAGGTCGGCTCCGTCATGTACGCGGGCGGCGTGCACGTCCTGCGGGGTGGCAAGAAGGGCCTGACCGGCACGGGTTCGCAGTGGTTCACGCGCACGACCGCGGGCGTCCCGGGTAGCGCCACCCAGTACTCAATGTTCGGCCTGTACGTCCGCCTCCGCGACCTCGACCGCGACGGCGACGCGGACCTCCTTATCTCGGACAACAACACCCCGAGCGTCCTGCTCCGGGGCGGCACGACGGGCATCACGACCGATGCCGCCACGGAGCCGGACCTGCGAGCAAACTTCCCGCAGTAACGGCCCCTTGCGCGCGCCGTGGCAATGATGGTCGCCGACCACCGGTCGCGGCGCGTGCGAGTCACCTGCCCGACCCCGTCTCTCCTGGTGTCCGGATGGCGTGAAGGTCGCCTTACGCGTACGGAGCTCGCCACTCGGCCCATACCTCCTTCCCGCCGCTCCCACGACGCCCGTTGACGAGCAGATAGTGCCCCCACTCGTCGGCGCAGGCCCGCAGGAGCCGGAGCCCCCGCCCGCTCTCGGCGTCAACGCGGCGCGCATCAGCTCCATCGAAGCCGGACGCTTCAGCGTCAGCGCGGACCGGGTCCGCATGTTCGCCCACAACTACGGCTGCTCGGACCAGCCGTACATCGAGGCGCTCGCGACCATGACCGCAGGGCGAGGGCGCGGCTAGTGGGACGAGTACCGCGAGACCCTGCCCTCCGGACTACTCGATCTGGCCGAGCTGGAACACCACGCGACGGCGATTCGCACAGCCCAAGTCGCCCACGTCCCCGGGCTGTTCCACACCGTCGACTACGCGCGTCTGATCTCAGGCAGTCCATCCCCAAGCTGTCTCCGCCCGAGATCGAGTACCGCGTCACACACCGCATCAAGCGGCAGGGAATCCTCTTCGCGAAGAACCCGATCCCATACACGGCGGTCATCCATGTGGCCGCCCTGCGCATACGCTTCGACGGCCGGGACGTCACGCGCGAACAGCTGGAGCACATCGTCGAGATGAGCGAGCGCGACCATGTGACAGTCCTCGTCATCCCCTACGAAGCGGGCATCTTCCCCGGCGCCGGGCAGACCGTCCTGTACGCGGAGATCCCGTCCCCCGTCTGGACACCGTGCAGCTCGACGCCGAACATGGGTTCGTATTCCTCCACGCCGACCTCCAGCTGGAGAAGTACCGCACGTTCATGACCCACTTCGAAGCGGTAGCCCTCAAGGAGTCCGCTTCCCGAGACCTGATCCGCGAGATCATCCGCGACCTGTGAAAGGACTCAAGTGTCCGCCCTCCACTGGCAGAAGTCCTCGTACAGCAGCGAAGGCAACAACTGCCTCGAACTGGCCACCGCTCCTGACAGAACGATCCGCCTTCGCGGGGCCGACGACCCGACGACCACCCTCGCCCTGCGCACCCCGGGCCTCACCTCGCTCCTGACCGCTACCCGCCCAGGCATACGCACGACTCGCGAGGTCTAGAGTCACCCGGGCCCCCGCCCGAACGGACAGGCATCTTCTGGAACACATCGCAAATCCGGGTGTGCGGGGTCAAGAGACTGGGAGGCCAGGAGGCGACAGCGCACGCACCGAATGGCAGCTCAGCGGACACGCATTCACCTCTCCGCAGGGCAGCCCCACCGACCGGACCAACCGCACTCGCCCCTCCACAAGGCCGGTCTCCGCCGCATCCGCTTCCACGACCTCCGGAACTCAATCGCCACCCTGCACGTGGGACGAGGCGTCGACGTCGTCGTGATCAAAGAACTCCTCGCCCACGTCCGACTCCACCTCCAAGGCTATGCCATCGATACCTTCATCCTCGGCTACGAGGACCCCAACAGCCCACCCGCCACAGCGACCGTCCGCTGACGTTGCCGTCAAGAGCCAACGGGGCCCGGCCGAGACTGTGTCTCGGCCGGGCCCCGTTGGCATTTCCATTCACACGGCGAGCGGATTCTTTAACTCCGAGTGAACCAATTCGCGAGTCATCTCGCACACGCGCACGAAAATAGGTGAGTCTACGAATAAAATCACCCTTCCAGCAAAGCCCTTTTGACTTCATCAAGCGCTGCCTTCGCTTGCACCCTCTCCGCATCATCGACCCAGCTACGCCACCACCAGCCATCGACAGGAAGAGTGGCTTCAAGTGCATCGATCGCCAAGGTTCGCACCTGAAGCGGCACTGGCTTCCGCAGCCATTCAGTGATCCCCGGAGCCTCTTCATTCCACGAGAATCCCTCCCCAGAGGGGAGGTTTGCGGCAATCACTGCCGCAGCGGAAATAACTTCCTCTGGAAGCGTTTCCGATGATTCTGGCCGCGCACTCGCCAGGACCGATTCCAGCGTTCGTACCACAAGTTCCAGCCGCCCCGCGACTGTTAGCGCCCCGAGTCCATCTAGGAAGTCAAGCGCGGTGTCACTGTCGAAAGGTTCTACACCCCACGTACCCACTGCGTACCCCGATCTCGAACCCACCCTCACCAGGCGTTCACCAGGAAGGATATCAAGGGACGGCATCTCGTACGGTAGCTCTCCACATCGAAAGGGTAGAAGGCGTCCGCTCTCTCGGACTCGTCGCCGACCAGACTGAAGCCCTGGCATCATTACCTGGCTACGCGCATTTGGAAGTCACGTCCACCTCGAGATAAGCACTTCCCGATCTGGAGGCCCTCCGATCAAGGCCCTGGCAGCAGAAATCTACTACCAGGGCCTCGGCATCACCGAAGATAGCCGCCGGTCGGTATGTCTATTTCTGGGTCCCTTCGATTCAAGAGCGTGACACCTCTGCTCTTCAACCCCTCCATTACCGTTTGCTCGATACGGCGAGCGGTGGTCGCTTTCACGCCACTTGGCAGGGTCAAGAAGGTGACGTTCTCAACATCAGCCGGACCATAGCCACGCGATCCGACTGCATGCTTAGAGCTCATAGAGGCTGCGACGCGGCTGTTGATGTTCGTCGTAGACATTCCCACATACTTGGTGCCGTCGTTGAGGTGAATGGTGTAAACGCCCGGCTTCTCAGGCACGCTAAATGTACTGGCGGGTCCGCAATTTGAATTATGAACCAGGACCGGCGTGGCCCCGGCCAGCACATAGTACGTATGCAGGTCGTCAATCGTCAGGTTGTACGTGCGCGCCTGTTTAGTGAAAGCCCGGTTGCCGGTGACGACGACCGTGCTGCCCTCGTCCGTGCGCAGAGTCATGCCGGGTTCGAGCTCGCCCGCCGGGACCCAGTCCTTCAAGGACGGGGACCAGAAGGGATGTTCGTGCGTCGCCGTGAGCTTCTCGATGCCGTCCTCGGTGGCGATGGACAGCTCGTTGAAGTGCTTGTCGCCCTCGGTCCGGATGAGACGGGTGACCTTTCTAGAGGCCGTCTCGCCGGTTTCCGGGTCGGTCGCCAGGACCTTGTCCCCCAGCTTGACGTCCTCGATGTCCTTGGTCGACCCGTCGGCCATAAGCACGTCCGTGCCCGCCAGGAAGCACCTATTGCAGCCCGAGGACGCGGCCGCGGCCCTGAGCCCGCCGCCCATCCCCATGGTTCCTATCATTAGGGGGAGTTGGGAAGCCTTTTCGGTTAGCGCTTCGAATTGACCAGCATCGATACCGCAGTCGTTGCGGACACAATACGTGGCAGCAATTATTTTCGCCTCGGCGACATTTCCGGGATTATCTGACAGATATTGCCACGCCTTGATGCAGGCAGTTCTTCCAAAGCAAGCGATTCCGGTGCTTCCATCAGATTTCGGAGCCGGCGTGTTCCAGAAATCCATCCCAGAAGAGGCCCAGTAATTCCAAATGGCGAGCAGCCGGTGCGAGTCATTTGTATCCGTCACGAGGCCGAGGAGCTCCTGCTCAAGTCCCTCTTTCCCGCTATTCCCGTCGGTACTACCTCCACGGATCACGCCGTCAGGATTGTTAACGATGTGCTCAGGCTTGCTGCCGACATTGCAGGTTCCCAGGACTCCGCAGTCGCCAGCACCGTCGATCATGAGACCGCTTGGGTCGGAGTTGGAGACCGGGCTGTTGTTGGCGTACGAGTACCCGTTCATCTGCAGCGGGTCCGCGATGTCGATGACCGGATCCGCCGAGAGGAATCGGCCCGTGCTCTGGTCGTACTCGCGGGCGCCAATGTGGGTCAGGCCCGTTGCCGCGTCGTCGATCCCGACGCCCAGGTAGCTCCGCTTGTTCGGCCATGCCGTCGGCTTGGGGCCGCGGACTTCGCCGTACGGCTTGAACGTCCGGCGCGTGACCGGCTGCCCACTCGACAGCTCCACCGACGTGTTCGCCGTGCCCAATTGGTCGGAGATCAGAACGCTGAGCTTGTGCCCCGTCGACGCGCCGTTGCTCGTCGTACGGACGACCGTCGGGGCGCCGGATTGTCCATAGGAGCGGGAGGCTTGGGTGATCGCACCGGTGGCGTCCGTCGTCACCTCGGTCTCGCCCAGGTAGAGGGTTGAGCCCGTCGGTGAGTTCTCCACGATGCGGTTGCCGGCGGCGGCGTAGATGTACGTCGTCTTCTTGCCGTCGTCCGTGATCGTGTCGAGCTTGTTCTCAGGCGTCCACGTCAGGTTCTGCGTCGTCGTAGACAGGTCGCGGACCTCGGTGTTGCCCACCGCGTCGTACGCGTAGCTGCTGCCCTTGCCGGACGGGGTGGAACTGATCCAGTCGACGGTGTGCGGCTGTGTAGTGCCGTAGCTGTAGTTGAAGCTGACGTTCTTCGTCGCGTCAGCCGGGTCGTGCTCCGTCATCGTGGCGCGGTTGCCGACCCAGTCGAAGGTGAACGACTGGCGGTAGGCCGTCGTGCCAGTGGCGACTGTGGTCGGGTCAGGGGCGGTCGCGGCCAGAGTGGACGTCAGTGCTGCGTCCGGGCTCGACACGTCCGTCGACGCGTCCGGAGCGTCTGCCACCGGGCCGAACGAGGTCGCGTAGTCGTTGCGGTGGCCCCACGTGGTTCCACCTGATGACTTGCAGCCGGTGCCGTTTCCGTCAGGCGTGACCTTCGACGTCCAGGCGTTCACCAGCTCGCCCATCACGTCGTACGTGTAGCACTGGTTGTCCCACGTCTGGCCCGAAGCGTCCTCCATCAGACGGGCGTTGGACGTGATCATGCCGGAGGTGTCGTAGGAGTAGGCGGCGTCCGTGATGCGGTGCGGGCCGGCGGTCTCCCGGTCCGTGACCGTGCGCTGGAGGCGGCCGGTGTGCGGGTCGACGAAGTTCGTCGTCCACACCCGTCCCTGCTGCGCGCCGGAAACCGCCCGTAGGGCCTCGCCGTACGGCGAGTAGGTCACGTCGGACGTGTACCAGGCCTGGCCCGAAGTCGACTCGGGGAGGCCGTCGCCGTTGTAGCGGGTGACGACCTTCTCCTTCGCCAGACCGCCGACGGCGGGCAGCGTGACCGACAGGGGCTTCCCCGTCGGGGTGTAGGAGTACGCGTAGGCGTACGTGCCGGCGAACCCTGTGGTCGACGTGTTGGCCGGGACCACCGTCTCGGTTCCGGTGGGCTGGTAGCCGGTGTCATAGCCGGTGACGCGGTCGATGTAGTCGCCGCCCGAGGTGTGCCGGGTCGAAGCGACCGGCTGACCGAGCGCGCCGGGCAGGCTGTCGTACGTGAACGACTTGACCGGGGTGGCGGTGGCCGAACCCTCGCGGACGTACTTGACCCGGCTGAGTTCGTCGTACTCCGTGTACGTCGTCCGCGACTTCGCGTCCGTCACCTTGTTGGGCCGGTCGGCGTCGTCGTACCAGGTGTCCGTCTTACCGACGTCCGGGTCCGTCGTCGACGTCAACCGGCCACGAGCGTCGTACACGGACGTCCAGACGTTGCCCGCCGGGTCCGTGACCTTTGTGCGGTTGCCCCGGGCGTCGTATTCGTAGGCGGTCACACGTCCGTCAGCCGTACTTGCCGCGTCCTTGTAGTGGCGGATCGAGGTGACACGGCCGAGGGCGTCTGTGAAGGTCCGGGTCCGTGGGGCGGTCGCACCCGCAGGATCCACATACGCGCTGGTGTCGCTGTAGTACGTGTACGTCGCGTACACGTAGTCGCCATCGTGGTAGGTCGATTGGCGAACCTGCCGCTCCAGCCCGTCGTAGCGCAGCTTGACCGAACTGGGGATCAGAGTCTTGGACTTGGGGGCGAAGAGCTCGGTGGCGGGCTCGCTCTTCGCGAGGTAGGCGCCCGTCTGCTCGTAGGGCAGGCCACGGTCGTTGTAGGTGACGTCGGTGATGATCCGGCCTGGGCCGTGGGCCTCGGACTGGGTCTGGACCTGACGCATCAGCCCGTCGTAGATCGTCACTTGGCGGCTGTAGGAGCCGTCGTCCTTCAGCGTGCTGGTCGTGACCGCGGCGGGACGGGTCTTCTCGGACGTGGCGATCGCCGGCTGGTACTCGATCTTCGTGTCCGGCAACTGACTGCCCGAGGAATGTGACGGCGACCAGCCCTTCACGAGCCGCCCGAGTGCGTCGTACTCGATGCGCGTGACGCGGCTGTTGGCGTCGGTGACCGTCAGCGGCAGGCTCCGGCCCGGGTCGAAGGTCGTCGTGACCGCATGTTCCTTGGCGTTGAGCGTCTTTACCTCTGTGACCGGTCCGCCCTCGTCCGCGGGGGTGTATCTCGTCTCGGTCTTCTGCGCACCCGGCTTCGTGACGATGCGGACGCGGCCGAGCGGGTCGTACGTCGTCTTCGTGACGACCGAGTACGAGGTTCCGGCTCCGTCCACCCCGGCCGCGGAGGTGACCAGCCCCTTGGTCGGAGTCGCGCCGTAACCCAGACCGTCGTAGCTGTTCTGTGTCGCGCCGATCAACTTGGTCGCCGGATCCGCCGTGTCGTACCCCGCGCACGAAGTGCCCGTGCTCCGCTGCTCCTTGAGCCGCCCGATCAGCCACGCCGACGTGTTGTGGACATAGGACGTCTTGGTGCAGGTCTGGTTGGAGAGTGACTCAGCGGTCCCGTTCGGCTTGACCACTGCCGTCTCGACCTGGATCGGCAGGCCGTAAGTGTCCTCGACCGTCGTGAGCGTCCGGACGGCCTGCCAGTCCGTGGCGGTCGGCAGCGCCTTGTCTCCGACCGTCTGTATCTCGTCCGTGCGCCTGATGCCGCTGCGATGGGCGAGCAGCGGGTCCATGTCCACGCCGGTCTCGGCCTCGCGCGTACGGGAGGCGGTCTGCTTCGACCACGGATAGTTCAGCGTCCGCTTCTGCACCCGCTTGCCGGAGTTCAGGTACGTGATGCTCTCCGCCGCCACGCCCGCGTACTGCCGCGCGTCGTCCGCGAGGAGCGTGTACGTGCCCGTGGAGTCCTTGACCTCACCGCCGACGCCCAGGAAGTACCTGGTCACCCCGTACGACTGGGACGGCGCATCTCCGATCCCGGAGGTCGAGCTGCTCCCCTTGGCAACGGCGACCTGCCGGTATCCGCGCCAGTCGCTGAACGTCCGCAGGGCCGGGCGTGTGAACTCGTCGTCCGACTTGGACCAGGCCGGGCCCGTGTAGGTGTACCTGGTGTGGACCGGCTCGCCGTGGGACGTGACCTTGTCCCTCTCCGTCACGGAGTGGACCACGTACTTGTTGAACCACGCCTTCGCGGGCGTCTTCTCGTCGCCGTCGGGTGACCAGCGGACCGGGTAGCAGGTGCCGTTGTTCTTGCCCTTGTCCTCGGACGGTTCGCTCGCGCAGCCGCCCTTGTACTCGACTTCGATGTCACCGCCGTATTCGGTGGCAACCGTGCCGATGCGGGGGCGGGTGAAGCCGGGGCGCTGGTCGTTCGGGCCGCTGGAGACCAAGTTCGGGAGCTGACGGTCCGCCAGGCGGCCGTGCAGGGGCGATGCCGCGTCCGAGCCGACCGTGTACTCGCCGAAACTGATGCCGCTCGCCGACTGGAGGGTGCCGGTGGTGTCGCCCGGGGCGAAGCCTCGGCGGGTGATCGAGTTCAGCCAAAGGCCGGGGGACGTGTCGTACCAGTCCTCCGGGAAGGACTGGTGGAGTGCGTAGGTGTCCACCTTGCCCAGACCCGTCTGGCCGGCTCGGGCCGCCTTCGTCGTCACCGTGTCCAGGCGCTTCTGCGACCAGAAGGACGGGAACGGCGGGCAGAGCTTGGACGTGGACTTGCAGTTGAGGTTGCCGGGGGTGTCCCACCAGGGGCGGTATGCGCCCGGGTCGTCGGTCTTGGCGAAGTTGTCGGCCACACAGGCCGTCTCCGACTTGAGGCAGCGCTCCTTGACTCCGAACTCGACGGTGGCGGACGGCTTCGTCAGGTCCGCGCGCATGCCGTACTCGATCGTCGCCGGGTACGCGAAGCGGTCGTACTGCTCGGGAGACTTGAACTTCTTCTTTACGGCGTAATAGTTCGTCTCCTGCTTCCAGTTGACGACCATTGCGTTGCCGTGGACGTCGACGACCTTGTCCAGGCCCCAGCGCCAGGCCTGTTTCTTGCCCGCGCCGCAGCGGGAGTCGGCGAAGGCCGTGGCATGGCAGGGTTCTTCGGGGTGGTTGCCGAAGACGGGGACCGTGGAGACGGAGTTGGTGTCGGCGTGGCCGCCGCCGACCTGGTTGAGTCCGTAGTAGTACTTGGTGCCGTCCGTGGTGGTGACGATCCAGTACTCGCCGTTGTTGTCGCCATTGCTGCCGCCCGTCCGGCGCTCGACGCGGGTGCCGTCGTCCTGCTGGGGGCGGTAGACCTCGGTGTCGGTCTCCGGGTTGCTGCCGGCGGGCGCGTCCCGCACCAGCTCCGTGGTCTTGCCGCCCAGGGACATCACCGCGTTGTACGACACCCAGCACAGGTCGGACGTCTTGTCCTTCTTGGCCGTGTTGTTGGGGGTGCCGGGGTTCAGTGTCTTGCGGTCGTCCTGACAGGCTCGGTAACGGCGCTCGATGTGGCCGGGGTCGTAGTCCCAGCCCTCACCGATCCAGGATGCCTGGGGAGAGGAGACCGCCGTACGGCCGTCCACTGTCTGGGAGTTGTAGTTGAGGGAGATGCCGGGGGCCGGGCCTGCGGGAGCGGCCGGAACCGTCAGCGGATAGGACCAGGTGAACGCTCCGGACGAGCCGCCCGCCTCCCACTTGCCGTCAGAGGCGAGTGGCGTGGCTTTGAAGGAACCTCCTCCGCCACCACCGGAGTCGACCGCACCGAGAACCGCGGTGTCGCCGGTGGCCGCAACCGGCGTCACCGAACTCCGGTAGGACGCCTGAGCGATGGACGGTCCGTCGGACTCCGTCATGCTCGCCGCTGCCGGAGTGACGGTTCCGTCGGCCGCCGTGTCGACCGTGGCTGTGATGGACTGGGTCTTCGTGTCGTTGGTCGTGTCCAGTTCCTCGTACTCCTGGCACGCCTCGGCGTCCGGCGTGGTCAGGTAGCACTCGGGGAACTGGACGAAGCGCAGACGGGAGGCCCAGTCTGCGCCGTAGAGGTTCTTGAACTTGGCATAGTCGAGCTTGACCGAAATCGGAACGGATCCGGTGGCCGGGGCCTGGACGGTCACGACAGCGCCGTCGACGCCCTGGGAGACGGGCTCGGCACGGTCGAAGACCTTGACCTGCCAGGTCCCTGTGGGTGCGGACTGGTCGGGGGCCTGGCCGAGGCTGACAGGCAGGTCGTCGACGGGCGTCAGGGCGACCTGCTGGGCGCTGGTCCCCATGCGTGTCAGGGTCGTTGTCGCGCTCGCGGCCGAGCCGAAGCTGACCGTCCCGATGTCTGCGGGCAACGCCGTCGCCGTACCCGCCGGGGCCTGTTGCTGGTCGGCGGGGACTTCGGCCTTCAGGGTCTCCAAGGCCGGTTCGAAGACCTCGCCCGAGACCGGCTCGTCCTGGTCGAGCGTTTCCAGGTCGAGCGTCTCGCGACCCGTCTCGGCTGCCGCGGGGTCGGGCGGCACCGCCAGCGACTGAGCGGGTAGGAGGGCCACCAGCAGAGCCGCCCCGATGGTGGGCACGAGGGCCGTGCGCAGACGACGCAGACGGCGACGGCGGACATGCGAGAAGCGACCGAACACGGCGGAGTCCCCCCGGACCACTTGAAGCGGGACCAGGTTCGGACCACGCGTGACTGCGTTTCAGATGACGCAGATTCTGTGTGGCTCTTGTGGAATTCCGCTAGATCACCTGTACGCATGTGATGATCGACACGGTACGTAGCGTCACGTAGCGGTCAGTAACCGTTTAGGTCCATACCATCTCGGAGTAAGGGGAGTTTCCACCTCTCCGCGACCTAACGAGCGATTCGTCAATTCTCCTTACGAATTACCCTCGAAATGCGGGACTTGAGGAATACTTCATGGGGATTTGCCCTCAAGTCCACTGTGCCGCACGGCAGTTACCACCCCACATGTCCAACCATCAGTACGGCCCCAATGGTTGAACAACTCAGCTTCCTCCCCGACTCGCAAAGGGTGACGACAGGCCACTCATAGGTCATCATCGGCGGGCCCGGTCGCGCCCTGCCACGCGCCGGTTCCAAGGGGAGAAGGGGACTCGCCCGATGACGCGCAACACGCGCAACTGGCGCCGGAGACCTGGCCGTCGTACCGGCACGGCGATACTGGCCGCAGCGGTCGCGGCGACAGGCATCACCTACGCCGGCCTGCAACTGGGCGACTCCGCCCCGCGCAACGAAGTGAACCGAGAGCGCAACGCCAATTCGGTCACCGAAGGCGCGGCCATCAGCCAGGCCGCCAAGACGGGGAAGCCCGTCGAGGTCACCGCGCTGCGCACGGCGCGCTCCACCACCTGGGCCCGGCCCGACGGTCAAATGGCGAAGCAGCTGTACTCCTCCTCAATCCGCGCCAAGGTGGGCGGCGAGTGGAAGCCCATCGACTACAACCTGCGGCGGACCAAGGATGGTTGGGAACCCACGGCGACCAACACCCGGATGGTGTTCTCGGCAGGTTCCAAGGGAAACGAATCCGACGAGGGACACGGTGACCAGCGGGCTTCGCGCTCCACGGTACAGCGCGCCCCCCTGGTCAAGGGCGTCGCCGCCGCAGCGGATGCCACCGCAACTCCTCTGGTGACTCTGCACGTTGGGGATCACGACATCCAACTAACCTGGCCCGGCCCGGTCCCTACACCGATCATCGACGGCTCCCGGGCCCTGTACCCGGAGATCTTTCCGGGCGCCGACCTGGTACTCACCGCGGACGACGACGGGTTCGCCCAGCTGCTCGTCCTGAAGAACCGTCAGGCAGCGGCCGATCCGCAGGCCCAGCAACTCGCGTACGGGATCAGCTCCACAAGCCTCACCTTCCGCCTCGACCCGGTCTCCGGCATCGTCACCGCCGAGGACGCCTACGCGGACGAGGTCGCAATGTCGCCGACCCCGCTGATGTGGGACAGCAGCGGCACCCCGGCGGTCACCGACGGCAGCGTGGGAGCCTCCGCCCAGCCGACCGCGTCCGAGGCTCCCGGCCCGACGGACTCGGCCAGCGCCACGCCGAGCGACAGTGCGAGTCCGACTGCAACCGAAGAAGAGGAAGTCGAGTCGGACGAGCAGGCTGATCCGAGTCCCGAAGATCTGCCCTCGGCCAGCGACGGACCCGAACCCACGGTGTCGGAGTCCCCGTTGCCGTCGGCTCCGCCGGAGCCGACCCCCTCCCCCTCACAGACCGGTTCCTCGTCCACGCTCAGCCTGCCCTCCCTCGACGGGCCCTCCCCCGACTCCCGCGGCAATGTCGTCGAGGCCGACCTGTCCGCTGGGACCTGGACGCTCACGCCCGACCAGGACTTCCTCGCCGATCCGGCCACCACGTACCCGGTCTTCATCGACCCGTCGGTCAAGAAGCACACCCAGAACTGGACCACCGCCTACAGTCGCCACCCCAACGCCACCTTCTACAACGGCAAGGGCTTCAACAAGGGCGGTACGCACGAGGCCCGCGTCGGCTTCGAGTCCGACACCTGGGGCACCTCACGCTCCTACTTCAACATCAGCTTCGACAAGGACCTCAGGGGCACGAAGATCACCAGCGCGAAGCTGCGCGTGCTGGAGACGTACGCCTGGTCGTGCAGTGCCCGTTCGATGAGCGTGCACCTCACGGGGGAGATCAACTCCCACACCAACTGGAAGAACGCGCCAGGGCTGCACGACGGCAACAAGTTCGCGACCAAGAGCTTCGCGCACGGGTACAAGTCCGGGTGCCGGGACGCGTACGAGACCTTCGACGTGCGGACGGCCGCGCAGAAGCGGGCCGACCAGGGCGAGGACACGATCACGTTCGGCATGCGCGCACGTGACGAGCACTCGCAGTACGCGTGGAAGAAGTTCCAGGCCAACGGGGACAACGCGCCTGTCCTGGAACTCGTCTACAACCGCAAGCCGGTCATCGACTCCACGTCGCTCGACCTCGGTCCCGAAGGCAAGTGCACCACGACCACGCCGTACGTCCGCATGGCATCGTCCGACCTGACGTTCACCGCCCGGGCATCGGACAAGGACAAGAACCTCAACTATCTGGACTTCGACCTCTGGCCCAAGGACAAGTGGAAAACGACGGGTGATCTGCTCGGCGCCACGGGCAAGGTCCCTGTCGGCATCGACAAGGACACCGCGCTGCTGACCACGAACGGTTTCTCCACCGACAGGCTCACCAATGGCACCACCTACTCCTGGCGGGTGCGTGCCTTCGACGACGCCGGTACCAGCTCCGGCTACTACCCCGCCAAAACGCCGTGCCGCTTCGTCCTCGACACCGCCGCGCCCCGGCCGCCCAAGGTCCTCTCCACCGACTTCCCGAACGCCGACGGCAGCGAGAACGGTTTCGGAAGTGGCGCCGAGGACGCCAAATGGAGCGTAAAGAAGTTCGGCACAGCCGGGTCGTTCATAATCCGCGCGACCAGCTCCGACGTCGTGCGCTACGAGTACGGCTTCAACTCGCCCTCTTACACCGGCAGCCTTCTCCGCACAAACGCCAGCACCACTATTTCCAATGCCAAGCCACCGACGGCCGGCCCCAACGTGCTCTTCGTCAGAGCGGTTGACAGCGCGGGCAACGTATCGGAGCCGACCAAGTATCTCTTCTACGTCACCCCCCGCGACCAGGCCGACTCACCCGGCGACTTCACCGGCGACAAGCTGCCCGACATGATGGTCGTCACCGAAGCGGGCAATCTGGCCCTCTATCCTTCGCAGGCCGTCATCGACGACTTCACCAAGGGCACCGGCGACCTGGACTACGCGATGGCGGGCGCCTACCGGGCCAACCCCGCCAAGGACCCCAACGGCGACGACCTGCCGCCATACGTCGCCGCGCCAAACGGCCACTTCAACGGCTCGCTGATCACCCACAACGGTGACATCTACGGCGGCGACGGCCTCCAGGACCTCGTCGTCCGTGTCGGGGGCAAGCTGTGGGTGTACCCCGGGGACGGCTACGGCGCCGTCAATCTCGACAAGCGCGTGGAGATCCTCATGCCCGAAGGAGCGCCCAGCCCCGCGGCCATGACCCAGATCGTCAGTGCCGGGGACGCCACCGGTGACGGTCGAACCGACTTCTTCGCCACGGTCGCCACCGGCACCACCCAGGAACTGTGGGCCCTCACCGGCTACCACGGCGCGACCATCGACCAGGCGACCCGCCTGATCACCTCCGCCGCCTGGCTGGACCGTGACATCGTCACCCTCCAGGACGTCAGCGGCGACGGTGTCACCGATCTCGTCTTCCGCACCGACCCCTCGGGCAGTTTGGTACTCCGCAAGGGCGTCGCCGCGAGCGGCGGCGGACTCGATGTGAACTCGCTGGCGCTCTCGGGCAACTCCGGCGGCGGGGCGGACACCGTGTACGGCGCGACAGGCTGGTCCAGCAGCAGCGTGCCGCATCTGATGGGCACGCCCGACGTCAACGGTGACTTGATCCCCGACATGTGGGGGGTGCGGTCCGACGGGTCCGTGGTGTTCTATCCGGGCGGTAAGGCCACCGTGGTTTCGGGAGCCGAAGCGCAGGTCGTCGGCGCGAATCCCGCATGGCTGGCTCGTATCGCCATCGGGTGAGGGCATACAGGTGAGGGCATACAGGGGGCGTTCGCGGCACCCGCGAACGCCCCCTGGCGCCGGTCAGTCCCCAGGCGACGCCGAACCGCCACGTCTCTGGTTGATCGCCGTCAAGTCGATCTCGACCTCGAACGGGACGGTGAGCTTGAGGCGGTCGTGGAAGATTCCGGTGAGGGCGTAGGACTTGGTTGCCGAGTCGAGTTCGTAGACGTAGACGACGGGCAGGCCGTTGTCGTCGTCCTCCACCCGCCAGAAGTGGGGGACCTCTGCGGCGGCGTACTTCCGGAGCTTCACCTCTCGGTCGCGCTCACGTGAGTCCGGCGAAACCACTTCGGCGGCCAGGACGATGTCCTCGGGCTTGTACCAGGTCTGCTTCGGCCCTGTGTTCGCCTCCACGGGAAAGACGAGAACATCCGGCTCCGGACGGTTCTTGATGTCCAGTTTGATGGTCATCTCCCGCATGACATCAAGATGATCCGGGGCCTGCTCCAGAAGGCTGTTCTCCAGCAGGCGCACACAGCGTCCGTGGAAAGCGGTCCGCGGACTCACGAAGACGAGGCTCCCGTCGATCAGTTCCGTATGCGGCGGGAGGCCCGGGATGCGATCGAGGTCGTCCGCGGCCCAACCCTCTGGGGGCGGGATCGGCCAGTAGTACGGCGGCTCGTCGTCGCGTCCGTTCCCGGATGCGGTGCTCGTGATGGCTCCCATGTGACGGAGTCTCGCCTGCCGAGGCAGCGCGCCCAGCGGGATGTCACCTGCCTCCCCCCAACGGGTGACCCCCACGGTCAGCCCCCGAGCCCCCGAAGCACATCCACCTAATCTGACGACATGTCAGATGATGAGTCGTACGAGCTGCTCGGTTTCGACAACGCGCTCCTGCCCGTCGGGAACCTCGACGAGGCCGTGGACTTCTATGAGCGGGCCGGCTTTCCCGTCGCGTTCCGGCTCGACGAGGCCGGGATCGCCCTGCTGAAGGTGGGGAAGGAGACGCCGGGGGTGTTGCTGCGGCTGGACGAGGAGCTGAGTCGGCGGGCGCCGGTGTGGGCCTCGGTGCGGGTGTGGCTGGAGGTGCGGGATGCGCGGGCCGTGGCCGGGGTGCTGGCCGCGGCGGGTATCCAGACCCTCGACGCGCCCTTCCGCGGCGCCACCGGGTGGACCGTCGAGTTCGCCGACCCCTGGGGGAACGTCATCGGCCTCACCGACTACAGCAAGCGGCCCGAGCTCAGCCGGCAGGCATAGCCGCCCTCCGGCCCGAGCTCAGCCGGCAGGCATAGCCGCCCTCCGGCCAGAGTTCTGCCGACAGGCATAGCCCCCCTCGGCCCAGAGTTCTGCCGGCAGGCGTGACCACCCACACCCCGCCCCACCATCTCCCTCGACTTGAACATGTTCAAAAGCGGGTCTACATTCTTTCTCGACAGCGTTTTGAACGCGTTCAAGAAAGCATGGAGGGGTGGGGACATGGACCTCACGGTCGTCTCGTACGTCATCTATCTGCTGGTCAGCATCGCGCTGACCGTCTGGGTGGCGCGCACGCTCAGCCACAACGGGCGGATCTTCCTGGCCGACGTGCTGCACGGGAACGAGAAGCTCGCCGATGCCGTCAACCACCTGCTGGTGGTGGGCTTCTACCTGGTCAACCTGGGCTTCGTCGCGCTCTATCTGAACGGGGACGACGAGATCGCGAACGCCCGCGAAGTCTTCGAGGCCCTGTCGACCAAGCTCGGCGTGGTGCTCCTCGTGCTCGGAGTCATGCACCTCGGCAACGTGTACGTGCTCAACAAGATCCGGCGCCGGGGCGTCATGGAGCGGGAGCAGCTGCCGCCCGTCGCGCCGACCGACTGGATCGCTCCGTCGGCCGGGGCGTGACCCCGATGGCCGGCATCCCAGCCACCCGGGACCGGGACGCCGCGCGCGTCCCGGTCCTCGGGCTCACCGTCCTGTACGACGCCCAGTGCTCGCTCTGTACCTTCCTGCGCGACTGGCTGGGCAAGCAGCCGCAGCTGGTGCCGCTCCGGTTCGTTCCGGCCGGGTCCGCCGAGGCCGGGCAGCGGTTCCCGACGCTGGACCAGCGGGCCGCCCTCGAGGAGATCACCGTCGTCGGGGACGGCGGGCAGGTCTACCGGGGGCCCGCCGCCTGGGTCGTATGCCTGTGGGCACTGCGCGAGCACCGGCCGCTCGCCCACCGGCTGAGCACGCCGGCGGGTGCGCACCTCGCGAAGGGCGCGATGCTCGCCGCCGCCAAGTGGAGGGACAGCCGAAAGGCGGGAAGCGGCGGCTGGAACGGCAGCGGCTGGGGCGGGAGTGCCTACTACAGCGGTGACGGATGGGTCTACCACCCTCAGTCGGGCTGGACCTACAGCCCTCCGACCGACTGGACCAACAGTCCTCCGGCAGTCCGGACCGACAACCCTCCCGCAGACCGGACCAACACACCTCCCGCAGGCCGGACCGACAACCCTCCCGGCTGCGACAGCGGCACCTGTTCCACTCGTTAGGCTCCTTCTCGTGCCAGTACCGACAGACAGCCCCGGCTCCGACAAAACGCTCCCTCCGGAGAAGGGCCCTGAAAAGGGCCCCGCCAAGAGCGAGCAGACCCGCGCCCTGATCCTGGAGACGGCGATGCGGCTGTTCCAGGAACGGGGGTACGACAAGACGACCATGCGGGCCATCGCCCAGGAGGCCGGGGTCTCCGTCGGCAACGCGTACTACTACTTCGCCGGCAAGGAACACCTGATCCAGGGCTTCTACGACCGGATCGCCAAGGAGCATCAGGCGGCGGTCCGGGAGGTGCTGGATCGGGAGACCGATCTGGAGGCCCGGCTCGGCGGGGTACTGAAGGCGTGGCTGGACATCGCCACGCCGTACCACGAGTTCGCGGTGCAGTTCTTCAAGAACGCCGCCGACCCGGACAGCCCGCTCAGCCCCTTCTCCCCCGAGTCGGAGCACGCGCGCGAGGAGGCCATCAGCGTTCACCGGGAGGCGCTCGCCGGGGCCAAGACCAAGGTGCCGGAGGAACTCCGCGACGCGCTCCCCGAGTTGATGTGGCTCTCCCAGATGGGACTCGTCCTGTACTGGGTCTTCGACCGGACCGAGGGACGCGAGCGCAGCTACCGGCTCGCCGAGCGTGGCGCCCGCCTCACCGCACGCGGTGTCTCCCTCGCCCGTTTCCGCATCCTGCGGCCGCTCGTCCACGAGGTGCACGAGCTGTTCACTGACTTCCTGCCGGGGATGACGAACGCGCTGCCGGACCCCGCGAAGAAGCGCTGAGGGGCGTGCTCCGGAGAACAACCCTCCGGAGCACGCCCCTGCACTTCGGCCAACCCCCTCAGTTGACGGCGTCGACCTCCCCGTCCGCCAACTCCACGTCGTGCACCAGCGGTTCATCGGTCACGACCACATGCCGTGCACGGGGCGCGTACGAAGGAGCCGTCGCGGCCACCAGATAGGTGCCCGGGACAGGGACCGAGACGATGTACGAGCCGTCCGCCAGGGACGTCACGCGGTCGAGCTGGCGGCCGCCCTTGGAGAGCAGCAGGATGACTGCGCCGTCGACCGGGGCGCCCTCCCCGTCGCGGACGAAGCCGTGGACCACCGTCGCGCCGGACGAGGCCGCTGCAGGGGCGGGCCCCGAACCGTCCTCCTTCGGCTCCACGGCCAGATGCGGCAGCCGCTTCTCCAGACCGGCGGGCAGCCACCAGTTGGACTTGCCGAGCAGATGCATCGCGGCCGGCACCAGGGCCGTACGGAGGATGAAGGCGTCCAGGGCGACCGCCGCCGCCAGGCCGACTCCCGCCATCGCGGCGCCCGTGTCGCCGCTCAGTACGAAGGCCAGGAAGACGCAAACCATGATCAGGGCGGCGGAGTTGATGACGCGGCTGGTCTCCGCCAGGCCGACGCGGACCGCCCGTGCGTTGTCCTTCGTGTGCACCCATTCCTCGTGCATCCGGCTCACCAGGAACACCTGGTAGTCCATCGAGAGGCCGAAGAGGAGCGAGAGCATGATGACGGGCAGGAAGGAGTTGATCGGGCCTTCCTTGCCGAGGCCCAGCAGATCCAGGCCCCAGCCGTACTGGAAGACCGCGACGAGTACGCCGAAGGACGCGGCGGCCGCGATCAGGTTCATCACCGCCGCCGTCAGCGGTACGACGATCGAGCGGAAGGCGACCATCAGGAGCAGGAAGCCCAGGCCGATGATCGCCAGGACGAAGTACGGCAGCCGGTCCGCGGTCACGGACGAGAAGTCCTTGGAGACCGCTGTCACGCCGCCGACATGGGCGGTGACGCCCGCGTCCGGGATCACCTGGTCGCGCAGAGTGTCGATGAGCTCGTCCGTCTCGACGGACTGCGGTGACGTGGCCGGCACCACCTGGATCACCGTGACGCCCTGGCCGGGCGGCAGGGCGACCACCTGGGCGACGCCCTCGGTCTCGCGGATGCCGGTGACCAGGGCGGTGGTGTCGGGGCTCTCCGTGACCACCTGGAGGGGGCCGTTGAAGCCGGGGCCGAAGCCCTCGGCCAGCAGGTCGTACGCCTGCCGGGTCGTCGACGACGCGTCGTCGTTGCCCTGGTCGGTCGTGCCGAGCCGGAGCGACAGCAGAGGCAGCGCGAGGACCGCCATGACGACCACGGCCAGCGCGGCGACCTTTCGCGGGTGCCGCTCGACGTTCGCGGACCAGCGCACCGCCAGGCCGCTCGTACGGTCGGGCTGCGGTCCCTCGGCGGCGAGCTTGCGCCGCTGGCGGCGGCTGAGCACCCGGGTGCCGAGCAGGCCGAGCAGTGCGGGCAGCAGGGTGATGGCCGCGAGGACGCTCAGCACGACGGTGACCGCCGTGCCGACGACCACGCCGTCCAGGAAGCGCATGTTCATCACGAGCATTCCGGCGAGCGCGATGACCACCGTGCCGCCCGCGAACAGCACTGCCCGGCCGGAGGTGTTGAGGGCAGTGACCGCCGCGTCCTCCGGCTTCTCGCCGCGCATGATGCCGCGCCGGTGCCGGGTGACGATGAACAGCGCGTAGTCGATGCCGACGCCGAGACCGATCAACGTGGCGAGGAGCGAGGCGAGTTCGGGCACGTTCGTGACATGGCTGAGGAGCTGGGTCGAGAACATGCCGGTGCCCACGCCGAAGATGGCGATGCCGATCGGCAGCAGCATCGCGAGGAACGAGCCGAAGGCCAGGTACAGGACGATCGCGGCCGCGGCGACGCCCACCAGCTCGGCGAGGCCGGTCGGCGGCTCCTGGACCCGCTGGATCGCCTGACCGCCCAACTCCACCTCGAGGCCCGCGCGTTCGGCGTCCTGCGAGGTGTCGACGACGTCCTGGACGAGCTCCTTGGGCACCGCGTTCGCCTGCTCGGCGAAGGTGACCTGGGCGTAGGCGATCCGCCCGTCCTCACTGATCTGCGCGGCGCCCCCGGCCGCGTACGGGTTCGTGACGTCGCCGACGCCCTTCATCTTGCCGATCTCGACGAGCGCGGGCTCGATCCGGGACCGTACGGACTCGTCCCGTACCGATCCGCTGTCGACCTTCCACACCACCGTGTCGGTGTCGCCCGCCCGCTCCGGGAAGGCCTTCTCCATCAGGTCGTACGCGCTCTTGGAGTCCGTGTTGGGAAGAGAGAAGGTGTCCGCATAGTTCGTGCCCGCGGCCGAACCCGCGAAGCCGAGTCCGAACAGCGCCCCCACCCACAGCAACAGGACCACCAGCCGGTGCCGATAGCACCACCGTGCCAATGTCGCCACGCTCAACGCTCCTTCGTCGGGTCCCCCGGGTCCTGAGCCCTCAGGATCTCCGCAGCTCCCTCCGCAGGGCACCGCCCGCCCATGACTCTCAAGGAACTCCAAGGAGAGGGAACGGGCCCGTTGTCAGTGGGGGCGCGGATACTGGGGGCATGACCGCTCTGGAGGGGGCCACCGTCCTCGTCGTCGAGGACGAGCCGAGCATCGCCGACGTCCTGACCATCGCCCTGCGCTACCACCGCTTCGAGGTGATGGTGGCGAGCACCGTCCGCCAGGCGCTCACGCTCGCCGAGCGCACCCGCCCCGACGCGGCGCTGCTCGACGTGATGCTGCCGGACGGCGACGGGCGGGCGCTGGGCCGTGAACTGCGCCTGCGGCAGCCGGACCTGGCGATCGTGTTCCTCACCGCGCGGGACGCGCCGGCCGAGATCGTGGGCGCGCTCGGCTTCGGCGACGACTACATCACCAAGCCGTTCAACATCGACGAGGTCGTCGCCCGGATCACCGCCGTACTGCGCCGCACGCGCCCGGCGGACATCCTGCCGGAGCGGCCGCCCCTGCGGTACGGCGATCTCGAGTTGGACGAGACGACGTACCGCGTGCACCGCGGGGACCGCACGGTGGAGCTCACCCCCACCGAGTACGCCCTGCTGCGCTTCCTGGTCCGCAACGGCGGGCGGATCGTCCCCAAGGAGCAACTCCTGCGCCACGTATGGCAGTACGAGCACTCGGCCGAGTCGACCGTCGTGGAGACGTACATCAGTTATCTGCGCCGCAAGCTGGAACCGCTGGGGCCGCCGGTGATACAGACCCGGCGGGGCGTCGGATACGGGCTCGCATGAGTGTCTGGCGCGTGGTGATACCGCCCGTGCGGATCCGCCGTCCGCACAGCCACCACGGGATCCACTCGCTGCGCGGCGGACTGACGCTCGCGAACGTGGCGCTGCTGGCCCTGGGCATCATCATGGCGACCGCCGTGAGCCTGATGGGCATGCGGCACTATCTGCTCGACCAGGTCGACGCCGAGCTGGTCAAGACACGCGACTCGCTGGGCAGTTCGCAGCTCACAATGCGGCAGATCGACTCGCTGAGCGCGCTGGCGTTCATACGCGACCGGCTCGTACCGCAGACGGACGAGTCGCCGAAGCCCGACTCGATCTACGCGGCGGTCGACACGCACGGGGCGGTCATCGCGATAGGCGGCATCAAGCCGACCAACGCCCAACGCGCACTGGCCGCTGCCGTGGACAACCCGCGCGCACTCGCCGACGACACCGAACCGCAGGACATCAACGTGAACAGCGCCGACTACCGGGCGACCGGGACGCGGCTCGCGGACGGCACGTACGTCCTGCTCGCCAACTCCACAGACGGACTGCACACGGGCATCGCGAAGGCGCTCAAACTCGATGTGGCCTTCGGGACACTGCTGTTGGCGCTGCTCGGATGCCTGACGATGTTCAGCGTGCGCCGCCGGATGCGGCCGCTGGAGGACATGGTGGAGACCTCGTCGGCGATCGCCGAGGGGGATCTGACCCGGCGGGTGCCCTCCAACCGCCATCCGACCCAGGAGGTCGAGCAGCTGCGGATCGCCCTCAACTCCATGCTCCACCAGGTCGAGTCGGCGCACCGGACGCGTGAGCAGAGCGCGGCCCAGCTGCGCCGGTTCGTCGGGGACGCCTCGCACGAGCTGCGCACACCGCTGTCGGCGATACGCGGCTATCTCCAGCTGATCGAGAAGGGCATGCTGCCCGATCCGGCCGAGCGCAGGCGGGCCTGGGACCGGATGCACGCGGAGGCCGACCGCATGGGGCGCCTCGTGGACGAGCTGCTCACCCTGGCCCGGCTCGACCAGCGGCCCGAACTGCGCTTCAAGAACGTCGACTTGAGCCGTCTGGTCCGGGACGCAGCGGAGGATCTGCGGGCCCAGCAGCCGGGCCGCCCGGTGACCGTCGGCGCCGACGGCACGCTCCTCGTGCACGCCGACGAGTCGGGGCTGCGGCAGGTGCTCGGCAACCTCGTGGGCAACGTACGCACCCATACGCCCGCGGAGGTGCCGGTGCGGCTCGGTCTGGAGCGCGAGGACGGTGTCGTACGACTGTGTGTCGCGGACGAGGGTCCCGGTCTCGCGGCGGACGACGCGGCGCGTATCTTCGACCGGTTCTTCCGGGCGGGCGGCGGGGCGGGCAGCGGGCTCGGCATGGCGATCGTGCAGGGTGTGGTGACGGCGCACGGGGGCGAGGTGGCGGTGCGGACGTCGCCGGGTGCGGGGCTGGCGGTGACGGTGTCGCTGCCGGCGCGGCAGCGGGCTTGAGCGCGCTTGTCGGGCCCTTGCTCGGCCTGCGCGAGTTCGCCTGACTAAATACGGATCACGTGGTTGTCGTCGCCACGCGCCCTGGTGAAAGGTCGGATGAGGGCCGTCACGCGGACGACGCGGCCACGACCACCCACACCGTCTTCCCGTAGCGCCCCCGGCTCCACACCCCCCACGCCTCGGCGATGCTCTCGACGATGTGGAGCCCGCGGCCGGTCTCCTCCCACTCGGCGACCGTCCGCAGCCGGGGTTCGGTGAAGCCTTCGTCGGAGACCTCGATGAAGCAGGAGCCGTCGGCGAGGGCGGTCACAGCGACCTCGAACTCCCGCTCGAGGAGCGGGCCGTGGCGCACCACGTTGGTCGCCAGCTCGGAGACGAGCAGGACGGCGTCCGCGAGGACCGGGTCGTCGATGCTGTGGCCCCAGTCGGCCAGATGGTCCCGCACCCGGTGCCGGGCGAGACCGACGGATGCCGGATGCCGGGGCAGCCGGAACGAGTTGCGTCTCAGCACATCGACTCCTCACCCCGCACACATCTCCGACACATGATGCTGCGTTGAGCGAGGGTGCGCTGTCACTCGGGTGAGTACCGACCCACGGGATCACGACACTTGTCATACTCGGGAGATCGCGCCGCTTGTCATATCCAGCTCAGCCGCCAGAGGCGGAATACACCGGTCCCGTCCGACAGATACTGGCCACCGCCGACGTCCTCACTGCTGAGCACGTACTCCTTGCGCTGCCACAGGGGAATCAGCGGAACATCGCGGGCCACGACGTCCTGCAACTCCCGGAAGTCGGCGGTGGTGACGCTCCGGTCCTCGTTCTTCTGAGTGGCCAGAATCAGCCGGTCGACGTCCTTGCTGCTGTACCCGTTCTTCATGCTGTTGCCGGTACCGACGAGCGGGGCGCTGAAGGTGTCCGCGTCCGGGAAGTCGGCGACCCAGCCGACCGCCCATGCGTCCAACTCCCCGTCCGCGTAACGCTTCTGGAAGTCGGTCCACTCGTACCCCTTGGTCTCCACTGCGAAGAGCCCGCCCGCCTCGAGCTGCCGTTTCAGCTCGGCGGCCTCTTCCTTCGCGACGCCCCGCCCCTCGGCGTACCCGTAGGTGAAGCGGACCGGCAGCTGCACCCCGGCCTCCTCCAGCAGCGCCCGCGCCTTGTTCGCGTCGGGCTTGGGATTGGCGTCGAAGAACGAGGTCGAGTGGCCGGTGATGCCGGTGGGGACGAGCCCGTACAGCGGATCGGTGGTCCCTTTGTACGTCTCGCTGACCAGTTGCTCGCGGTTGATCAGCGCGGCGATGGCCTGACGTACGCGGCGGTCGTGCAGTGGCGAATCCGCGCGGACATTCAGCACGAGATTGCGGCTCTCGGGGCTGTCGGCTTCCGTGACCCGCTGATTGGGATCGCTCGCCGTGAGTTCGGAGAGCACCTCGGGGGGCAACTGACGGGTGACGACATCGAACTCCTCCGCCTTCCAGGCCCTGTTCAGCGCCTGCGAGTCGGCGTAGTAGCGCAGCTCGATGGGCCGGCCGGTGTCCTTGACGGCGCCCTTGTAACGCGGGTTGGGATTCAGAACGGCGCGCCAGTTCTTCGTATACCTCTTCAGCACATACAGCCCGGTACCGTCCGCGCCGGTGTCCGTGCGCAGGCCGTCCTTCGGATAGCGGGTGTGGTCGACGATCGACCCGGCGCCGGTGGCCACCTTGAACGGAAAGGTCGCGTCGGGCGAGGACAGATGAAAGGTCACCGTCTGCCCACTGGCCTCCACCGAACCGAGCGTGCCGAAGAGACTGGCGGGACCCACCTCGGAGTTGATGTCCTTCACCCGGTCGAAGGAGAACTTCACGTCCTCGCCGGTCATCTTGAGCCCGCTCGGAAACGTCAGGTCGTCGCGCAGCGTGCAGCGGTACGTCCGCAGCCCACTCCCCACGAAGCCACAGCTCTCCGCCGCGTCCGGCACGGGGGTGGCACCGCCCGGCTCGAACGTCAGCAGCGTCTGGAACACATTGCTGAACAACGCCCAGGATCCGGCGTCGTACGCCCCCGCCGGGTCGAGCGACGTCACCACATCCGTCGTCCCGACCGTGATCGTCCTGTTCCTGTCCCCCTGCGACGGCAACAACTGCCAGCCGCCGACTCCCGCGCCCGCCAACACCAACAACGTCGCAAGAATCCGTATGCGAACGGATCGCATCGGTTGCCTCCCCAGGCCCCACCCCCGCGTCACTCCCCAGTGACGCGGGTCACCTAACCACAGGAGTTTCAACCGAGGGAAGAGGTATCGGATGGCTCAAATAGGCTTGTGGGCAAGCGAGTTACCGCGGAGAGTCATGAGGGTTTCCCCTCCGGACAGGAGAGGACGGCGTCGCTGCGACTCAGCGCCGGCGCTCGCGGTTCACAAAGTGAACCAAGGCAAGCAGCACCGCGAGAGCCCCGACAGAGCGGCTGACGAGCTCGAACAGATCCTTCTCCATCCCGTCCCGCAGTCCCAGCAGACCGGTCCACCCCGTCCACCGCAGGATGAGGGAGTAGATCCAACCGACCAGAGCCAAAGGGGCCAGTACGACGGCGAACCGGCCCTCACCCGAAGTACGCAGGGCAAGCAGGCTGCTGTACACCTCTCGCACGTCGAGCAGCGGAGGCTGCCCCTCCTCACCCCGAGCCCGGGCTTCATGGGCGTACCAGAGCGCGGCACCGGCCAGGCACAGGCAAAGCGCGACGATGGCCAGCGCCCTCGGACCGGATCCCGCCTGCTGCCAGGACGTCCACATCCATACGAAGGACCCGGCCCACATCACCCCACCCGACAGGCAGCAGGTCCTGATCACCCTGTCCCACCCGGAGGTCGCGCGGCGCAGGGTCCCGCTTGCGTGGACGACAAGCAGAATCGACATTGCGATGGGGGCGAGCCGGGCCGCATCCCCGTAGTCACGAAGGTGCTGTTCCGTGGACGACTGTCCGCCTGGGAGATGCCACACCCTGTAGAACGTCCAGAACACTACGAATAGCGCCGCCAGCAGCCAGCCGAGGCTCAGCCTTCCCGCTGCGGACGAGAGCATGATCCTTCTGGGCTTGGTCACAAGGCGCAATCAAAGACCAGGACCCTATGAAAGGGCAGAGCCTCAGGCCTGCCGCGAAGCCAGCTCCACCACCGTGATGTCCGACGGCGCCCCGACCCGCGTAGGCGGCCCCCACGCCCCCGCACCCCGGCTCACGTACAACTGCGTGTCCCCGTACCGCTCCAGCCCGGCCAGAGTCGGATTCGCGAGGTCCGCGATGAAGTTGCCCGGCCACAGCTGGCCTCCGTGGGTGTGGCCGGAGAGCTGGAGGTCGACGCCGTGTTCGACGGCGTCGTGGATCTGGACCGGCTGGTGGGCCAGTAGGACGCTCGTCCGTGACGTGTCCCGGTCGCCGAGCGCCTTGGTGAAGTCGGGGCCCTGGCCCTCGCTCTCGCCAGCCACGTCGTTCACCCCGGCGAGGTCGAAGGCGGGCAGTTCCACGCGAGCGTTCTCCAACGGGCGCAGACCGAGCCGTCGTACCTCCTCGACCCACTGCTCGGCACCGGAGAAGTACTCATGATTGCCGGTGACGAAGAACGCCCCGTGCCGGGCCTTGAGCTGGGCGAGAGGAGCAGCCGCGGGCCCGAGATCCTTCACACTGCCGTCGACCAGGTCACCGACCACCGCGATGAGATCGGGCTGGGTGGAGTTGATGGTGTCGACAACACGCTGCGCGAAGCCACGCCCAAGAACCGGCCCCAGATGGATGTCGCTCACCACCGCGATCCGGAACCCGTGCGCGGACCGAGGCAGCTTGGCCAGCGGCACGGTCACCCGCTTGACCGAGGGCCCACGCAGAACGCCGTACGTCCCGTACCCAACAGTCCCTACCGCCGCAGCAGCCGCGACACCCCCCACCACCCGGGAGACGAAGAGACGCCGAGACGGCCCGCCCCCCGCAAAACCGCCAGAAGGGGACGTACCGGAACGTCCGCCCGCAGCGGCTGGCGCGTCAACACCGCCCCCCTCTTGAGCAACCGATTCCGCGCCAGACCGAGGACGGATGCTCCGGTGCGGCCCCGACCCGACGACAACCGCGGGCGGGGCAGACACGTCAGGCTCGGCAGCAGTCCCCCGCCGCTCCAGGAACCGCCGCAGCAACGGCCGTACGACCTCCCCCACGAACAGGGCAAGACCGAGGTAGATGAACAGCGCCAGCCACAGGAACCCGGGCCAGGCCAAGGTTTGCTGGAGCCAGAACGGCGCACCGCCGCGCTCGGCGACGAGAGCCGTGACCATCAGCACGGGCCCGGCGACGAACACGACGGCACCCGCACGGCGGGCAAGCCCCGGCCCGCGGGTCGTGTCGCGCACCAGGCGGCGCCACTCGTACCAGTGCAGTGCCACGATGGCGGCCACCACAGCCACCAGGATGATCACAAAGACGACGACCACGGTCTCGTACCCCCGGTTATGACGACGACGTCTGAGACGACGCCGTCTCGCGCAAGGCGCGGACCCCGCGCAACCCGATGCCCCCGACAACCGTCCCCAACACAAAGGAGACGACGGCGAGCGTCAGGTGCACCCAGAGGTACGCCGTCGGATCCCCCGCGTCGTCGAACGCGAGCCCGCTGCCGTCCTTGAACAGATTCTTGATGAAAGTGATCCAGATGACCCAGCTCCACACCCCGAAGGCGAGCAGGAACCAGGAGACGGGGCGGGTGAGCTTCATGGGTTCAGTATCGCCGTCGCCGGCCGGTACCCGGCGCCGGGGTGGGGAGGGGGTTGGGACTTCGCGCCCGGCGCCCTGTACTTTCTCGACCGTGCCCGCCACCAATAAGACCGTCACGCGATCCTTGCTGGTCACTTCCGCCACCCTGTTGTCCCTTTCGCTCACGGCCCCCGCCTTCGCGGATGCGAGCCCGTCGGCCACCCCGTCGGCCACCACCTCGCCGTCGGCCACACCCCCGGCGAACATGTCGACGGTGGGCGGCGAGCAGCTCGGCCAGGCCGGAACCCAGGTGAATCTGGGCACCGGCGCCCCCGTGCTCCCCAAGGACCTCAGCGCCCGCTCCTGGATCGTCTCCGACGCGGAGTCCGGCGAGGTCCTGGCCTCGCACAACGCGCACTGGCGACTGCCCCCGGCGAGCACCCTGAAGATGCTGTTCGCCGACACGCTGCTGCCGATGTTCCCGAAGACGACGGAGCACAAGGTCGTGCCCTCCGACCTGGCCGGCATCGGTTCCGGCTCCAGCATGGTGGGGATAAAGGAGGACGAGACGTACACGGTCCACGACCTGTGGCTCGGCGTCTTCCTTCGCTCGGGCAACGACGCCGTGCACGTCCTGTCGGCGATGAACAAGGGCGTCGACCAGACGGTCAAGGACATGCAGGCGCACGCCGAGGAGCTCCAGGCCCTCGACACGCACGTGGTCAGCCCCGACGGCTACGACGCGAAGGGCCAGGTGTCATCGGCGTACGACCTGACGCTGTTCGCCCGCTCCGGGCTGCAGAAGAAGGACTTCCGCGAGTACGCGTCGACGGTGTCGGCGAAGTTCCCGGGCGAGACGACGAAGGAGAAGGGCAAGACGACCCGCGAGTCCTTCGAGATCCAGAACACCAACCGGCTGCTCACCGGTGACAGCGACATCTCGCAGTACCAGGGCATCGCAGGTGTGAAGAACGGCAACACCACGAACGCGGGCGCCACCTTCACCGGCGTCGCCGAACGCGACGGCAAGGTGCTGCTGGTCACGGTCATGAACCCGGAGAAGGACGAGCACAACGAGGTCTACAAGGAGGCGGCCGCCCTCCTCGACTGGGGTTTCAATGCGGCGGGCAAGGTCGAGCCGGTGGGCGAGCTGGTGCCGCCGCAGGGCGTCGACTCGAGCGCGCAGCCGGGCGCGAACGCGACCACTCCGGGCGCGAAGAGCTCGGGCGAGGCGTCCACGAAGCCGGTGGCGGCGTCGGCGGACGCGAGCGACGGTTCGAGCGGCATGGGGATCGCCCTGGCCATCACGGGCGGCCTCCTCGTACTGATCGCGGCAGGCGGCTTCCTGGTCAACCGCCGCTGGCCGCTGCCGGACCTGATGCGCCGGCGCCGCTGACCCCTTCCTCGGCCTCCACCTCGGCCCCCTCCTCCCCCGCATCGGGCTCGTCCTCCGCGCTCTGCGTCGCCGTCCAGGCGGCGCAGAACAGCAGAAGCTTCGCGGTGAAGTTGATCCACAGCAGCAGCGCGATGGGCACCCCGAAGGCCCCGTACATGCTCTTCGACGCGACCCCCTGCATATAGCTGCTGAGCAGCAGCTTGAGCAGCTCGAAACCGGCGGCGCCGATCACCGCTCCGACGACGAGCCGACGCCGCGGCGGCTCGACACCGGGCAGCAGCGTCAGGACGTACAGCAGGAGCAGGAAGTCGGCGAGTACGGCGACGGCGAACGCGGCGCCCTGCAGAAGGACCCCGCCCCAGCCGTCCTCGTCGATACCGATCTGCCGGGCCGTCCAGCCGACCGTCGTGGACGCGACGGTGGAGGCGGCGATGGTGACGAGCACGGCGCCACCGAGCCCGACGAGCACGCCAGCGTCCTTGAGCTTGGCCAGGAGGGGGTTCTCCTCCGGCTCCGGCAGCTCCCACACCGCCCGCAGGCACTCCCGCATCTGGCCGACCCAGCCGATGCCGGTGAACAGCAGAACGGCGCCCGCGATGAGGCCGATCGTGCCGGCGTTCTGGACCAGCGAGTTGATGTCGAGCTGGTCGGAGATGCCCGGCACCTGCTCGGCGAGTTTGTCCTGGAGCTCCTCCTGCTGCTCGCTGCTCAGCGTGGCGGCGGCGATCGCGGCGGCGACGGTGAGCAGCGGGAAGAGCGCGATGAAGCTGATGAAGGTCATCGCGGCGGCGAGCCGCGTCCACTTCACCCGGTCGAGCCGCTCGTACGACCGCCACGCGTGCGTGGCCATCAGACGGGCGACCAACGGTCCCACGCCGGGAAGCTTCTTCAACCAGTCCATGATCCGACTCTGCCCTCGCCTCGGAAAACCAATGTGCGGGTACCCCAAAACGCGGACCGGTGCCGTTGGCCGAGGCTCACCAGTTCGCCACCGCGAGCCCGTACATCGCCAGCCACACCACCCCGATGAGCGCGAGCGCAGGGTCCCGGAGCACCACGTCCTCGGGCTCGCCCGCGGTTCCCCGGTCGGCGAAGACGGCGTACCGAAGAACGGCCAGGATGAAGGCGATCATCGACAGCTGCCGCCACGGCAGCACGCCGGTGCTGGGCACCCCGCCCTCCTCCAGGGCCCACAGGCAGTAGCCGAGGACGGCGACCCCGGCGGCCAGCTGCCAGACGAAGCGCAGGTAGCCGGTGGTGTACTCGGTGAGCAACGCGCGCGTGGCGCCCGCTTTCCCGGCCATCTGCACGGCTTCGGAGTAGCGCTTCGCCGAGACCATGAACAGAGCCCCGAAGCCGGTGGTGATCAGGAACCACCGCGAGAGCGGGATACCGAGCGCGAGCCCGCCGATCATCGCCCGCATCAGGAACCCGCTGGTGACGACGGCGAGGTCGACGACCAGGACATGCTTGAGGCTGACGCAGTACGCCAGTTGCATCCCGATGTACGCGGTCAGCAGCGCGGGGACGACCGGCGGGCAGAGCCAGGCGGCGGCGGTCGGCGCGAGGACGGCAAGGACGCCTCCGACGGCGTACGCGACCGGGACGGGGACCTGGCCCGCGGCGACCGGGCGACGGCGCTTGACGGGGTGGGCGCGGTCGGCGGCGGCGTCCCTGGCGTCGTTGATCAGGTACACGGCGGCCGCGCAGGCCGTGAAGAGCACGAAGACGAGCGAGAGTTGGGTGAGCGCGTGCCGCGAGAAGAGCTGGCCCGCGGCGGCCGGCGCGGCCACGACGAGCACGTTCTTCACCCACTGGCGGGGGCGCGCGGTGATGAACAGCCCCCGAGCCAGGCGCGTAAGCCGCCCGAAGGGCGTGAGACTCTTCGCGCGCGCCGGAGCGAACGGCGCGCACTCCAGAAGTACAGTGCCGGCCACCCGCTCAGAACGCTCCACCCCCTCCACGCGCTCCGTGCGCTCCGCCCGCTCCGTGCGCTCCGTCACGACCGCCCCCCGATCCAGCGAGCACCGAGCCGAGCCGTCACGGCCCCCAGCGCAGCACCCGCGGCGACGTCCGAGGGGTAGTGCACGCCGACGACCATCCGCGACACGCACATCGCCGCAGCGACCGGCGGGATCGCACGCCCCCCGAGCGCCCCCAGCGCGCCGTACGCGACCGTCGCGGCCGCCGCCGAGGTGGCGTGCGAGCTGGGGAAGGAGTGCCGTCCGGCCGTGCGCACCAGCGGCACCACATGTGCGGGGCGCGGACGGCGCACAATCCGTTTCACGCCCATGCTGACGGCGTGCGCGGTGGCCGTGAGCGCCGTCGCGCGCAACCACGCTCCGCGCCGCTCCCTGTCGACGGCAGCCCCCGCGATCCCCACGGCCAGCCACAGCGCGCCGTGCTCCCCGCTCCAGGACAGGGCGCGCGCGACGGCCGCTACACGGGAGTCGGCGCCGCACTCGTGGAGCGCCGACAGCAGCCGGTGGTCGATGCCGCCGGGCTCGCCACCAGCGTCATCGCGAGGGCTGCCGTCAACGTCATCGCGCAGGCTGCCGTCAACGTCGTCGTCAAGTTCGTCCATGTGATCTCACTCTTCTAGGGAGCGACCACAGAACTAAGACAATCTATGACGACATCCCATTAATCACCCATTTCGGTGAGGACCCATGAGGGTAGGAGAGGTCGGGACGTAATACCCCCTTACCGACGCTACGGTCACGGTCATGCCCGCCGACACCGTCTCCGTCACGGGTTGGGGCCGCACCGCCCCGACCCGCGCCCGCCTGGTCCGCCCGTGCAGCTACGAGGAGGCGGCGGCCGCCGTCCGCGAGTGCGGGGCACGCGGAGGCATCGCGCGGGGCCTGGGACGGGCGTACGGGGACGCGGCACAGAACGCGGGCGGCGCGGTGCTCGACATGACGGGCCTGGACCGGATCCACACCATCGACGCCGACGGCGGAACCGTGCTCTGCGACGCCGGAGTGAGTCTGCACCGGCTGATGGAAGTGCTGCTGCCGCTGGGTTGGTTCGTGCCGGTCACGCCCGGGACCCGCTATGTGACGGTCGGCGGCGCGATCGGCGCGGACATCCACGGCAAGAACCACCACGGATCGGGCTCGTTCGCCCGCCATGTGCTCTCCTTCGAGCTGCTGACCGCGGACGGCGAGATCCGCACGGTGGACCCCGGCACCCCCCTCTTCGACGCCACTTCGGGCGGCATGGGCCTCACCGGCGTGATCCTCAAGGCGAGCGTCCGGCTCCAGCCCGTGGAGACCTCGCTGATGTCCGTCGACACGGAACGCGCGGCGGATCTCGACGACTTGATGGCCCGCATCACCGCCACGGACCACCGCTACCGGTACTCGGTCGCCTGGATCGACCTCCTCGCGCGCGGAACGTCGATGGGGCGCTCGGTGCTGACCCGCGGCGACCACGCGCCGCTCGATTCCCTGCCCCCACGCGCGCGTAGACACCCATTGGCGTTCCGTCCCTCGCAGTTCCCCGCCGCCCCCGCCTTCGTACCGGAGGGGCTGCTCGGCCGCTCGACGGTCGGCCTCTTCAATGAGCTCTGGTACCGGAAGGCGCCACGCGCGCGTGCCGGTGAACTGCAGAAGATCTCCACCTTCTTCCACCCTCTCGACGGGGTCCCCCACTGGAACCGGATCTACGGGCGCGGTGGCTTCGTGCAGTACCAGTTCGTCGTCGGACACGGCCAGGAGGAGGTACTCCGGCGGATCGTCGGGAGGATCTCGGGGCACCGGTGCCCGTCCTTCCTCGCCGTTCTCAAACGCTTCGGAGAGGGCGATCCGGGCTGGCTGTCCTTCCCGATGCCCGGCTGGACCCTCGCTCTCGACATCCCGGCCGGACTGCCCGGCCTCTCGGCATTCCTCGATGAGCTGGACGAGGAGGTCGCGGGGGCCGGCGGGCGCGTCTACCTCGCGAAGGACTCGCGGCTGCGGCCGGAGCTGCTGGGTGACATGTATCCACGACTGGCCGAGTTCCGTTCGCTGCGGGCCGAGTTGGATCCACGTGGGGTGTTCACGTCGGACCTGTCCCGTCGTCTCAATCTCCAGGAGTTGTCATGAAGGACGCCTTCGGTCTCCCCCAGTCCCTGCTGATCCTCGGCGGCACGTCCGAGATCGCGCTCGCCACCGCGCGCCGTCTGATCGCCCGGCGCACCCGGACCGTGTGGCTCGCGGGACGGCCCTCGCCCGCCCTGGAGCGGGCTGCCGAGCACCTGCGCGGGCTGGGCGCGGACGCCCGTACGGTCGCCTTCGACGCCCTCGACCCCGAGTCCCACGAGCCTCTGCTCGGCAAGGTCTTCGCCGAGGGCGACATCGACATGGTGCTGCTCGCGTTCGGCGTGCTCGGCGACCAGGCGCGGGACGAGCAGGACCCCGTGTCGGCGGTGCGGGTCGCGCAGACCAACTACACGGGCGCGGTCTCGGCCGGCCTGGTGTGCGCGCGGGCACTCCAGGCCCAGGGGCACGGCTCCTTGGTGGTGCTGTCCTCCGTCGCGGGCGAGCGCGCCCGCCGCTCCAACTTCATCTACGGCTCCAGCAAGGCGGGCCTGGACGCCTTCGCGCAGGGCCTGGGCGACGCTCTGCACGGTACCGGCGTGCACGTGATGGTCGTACGCCCCGGGTTCGTCGTCACGAAGATGACAGCCGGTCTGGCGCAGGCGCCGCTGGCCACCACTCCCGAGGCGGTCGCGACGGCCATCGAGACGGGCCTGCGGCGGCGCTCGGAGACGGTGTGGGTGCCGGGCGCACTGCGGATCGCGATGTCGGCGCTGCGGCACGTACCGCGCCCGGTGTTCAGGCGGCTGCCGATCTAGGGTCTGTCCGGCGGATCATGCCGGAGACGCGGGGTCTGGCACGCACATCTGCGGCTTACAGGGCGCCGCTGCTTCCCTCCGGCCTGATCAGCGCTCAGCCGGGGGGGGCGCGCGGCGCGCCCGGTCAGAGCGCGGGCAAGGTGGTGTCGTGCTCCGCCGGCGCGCAGGCCTGCGGAGGCACCACCGCGCCGCCGAAGACGAACTCCCGCAGCTGGCGCCAGACCCCGTCCGCACCCTGTTCGTAGAGCGCGAACCCGCTGCACGGCCACGCGGCCCCGTACTCGGCGAGTTCCTCGTACGCCCGGTCCATCGCCTCGTCGTCGATGCCGTGCGCCACGGTGACGTGCGGGTGGTACGGGAACTGCAGCTCGCGCGCCACGGGCCCGGAGGCGTCCCTGACCTGCTTCTGCAGCCAGGTGCAGGCCTCGGCCCCCTCGACGACCCGTACGAACACGACGGGTGACAGCGGGCGGAAGGTGCCCGTCCCGGAGAGCCGCATCGGGAAGGGGCGCCCGGCGGCGGCGACCTCGACGAGGTGCGCCTCGATCGCGGGCAGCGCCGAGTCGTCGACCTCCGTCGGCGGCAGCAGGGTGACGTGCGTGGGGATGCCGGAAGCCGCGAGGTCACCGAAGCCCGCGCGCTGCTCCTGGAGCAGGCTGCCATGAGGCTCCGGGACCGCGATCGACACACCGATCGTTACGGTCCCCACGTCGTCTCCTGTCGTCGTATCGGTTCTTCTCGGTCCTCGCGGGCAGGGCAGGCCGCTCGGCTGGTACGGCTATCGACTGTACGGCGGTGCCGCCCGTTACCGGCTGTCGTACGGGTGTTGTGCTCGTCTCGTACTGGCTTTCGGACACGCTGTCGTCCTGGCCGCCGGGGCGGCCGCGGTCCGCAAGCCAGTACGGGGTGTCAGTGCTTGGCAGGCAGGAAGCCGACCCTGTCGTACGCCTGGGAGAGCGTCTCCCCGGCGACGGCACGCGCCTTCTCGGCACCCTTGGCCAGGATCGAGTCGAGCGTTTCCGGGTCGTCCAGATACTGCTGGGTGCGCTCCCGGAACGGCGTCACGAAGTCGACCATGACCTCGGCGAGGTCCGTCTTCAGCGCACCGTAGCCCTTGCCGGCGTACTTCTCCTCCAGTTCGGCGATACCGGTTGCTGTGAGGGTCGAGTAGATGGTCAGCAGGTTGCTGATACCCGGCTTCTGCTCGGTGTCGTACCTGATGACGGTGTCCGTGTCGGTGACCGCGCTCTTGATCTTCTTGGCCGTCGTCTTCGGGTCGTCGAGCAGGTTGATGAGGCCCTTCGGAGTGGACGCCGACTTGCTCATCTTGATCGACGGGTCCTGGAGATCGAAGATCTTCGCCGTCTCCTTGAGGATGTACGGCTTCGGAACCGTGAACGTCTGGCCGAAGCGGCCGTTGAAGCGCTCGGCGAGGTCCCGCGTGAGCTCGATGTGCTGCCGCTGGTCCTCACCGACCGGGACCTCGTTGGCCTGGTACAGCAGGATGTCCGCGACCTGGAGGATCGGGTACGTGAAGAGGCCGACGGAAGCACGGTCGGCACCCTGCTTCGCGGACTTGTCCTTGAACTGGGTCATGCGGCTCGCCTCGCCGAAACCGGTGAGGCAGTTCATGACCCAGGCGAGCTGGGCGTGCTCGGGGACGTGGCTCTGGACGAAGAGCGTGCAGCGGTCCGCGTCGAGCCCCGCGGCGAGCAGCTGCGCGGCGGCGAGCCGGGTGTTCGCGCGCAGGTCCGCGGGGTCCTGCGGGAGGGTGATCGCGTGCAGGTCGACGACCATGTAGAAGGCGTCGTGGGACTCCTGCAGAGCCACCCACTGGCGGACCGCGCCGAGGTAGTTGCCGAGGTGGAACGAGCCTGCGGTGGGCTGGATTCCGGAGAGCACGCGGGGACGATCAGAGGCCATGCCCTCATTCTCTCAGGTGTCTCTCATTGCTCGGGAACAGGTGGGAACCGATTGGGGCCGGGCGGTGTAACAAGAGTGTGAGGACGCGGGAGGGGGGCCGCATCGTCGTCGACGAGGCCGTGGTGATCGCACGAGTACGCGCCGGAGACCCGGAGGCGTACGCGGAGCTGGTGCGCGCCCACACGGGCATCGCGATCAGGGCGGCCAAGGCGCTGGGGGCGGGTGCGGACGCGGAGGACGTGGTGCAGCAGGCCTTCATCAAGGCTTACTGCTCGCTGGGGCGCTTTCGGGACGGCGCGGCGTTCAAGCCGTGGCTGCTGTCGATTGTCGCCAATGAGACGAGGAACACAGTGCGGACGGCGGTGCGCCAGCGGACGCTGGCCGGCCGTGAGGCCGCACTGGTGGAAGCGGAGCCGCTGATACCGGAATCGGCGGACCCGGCGGCCGCGGCCCTGGAGATAGAGCGCCGCGCGGCACTGCTGGCCGCCCTGGACCAGTTGAGCGAGGACCACCGGCTCGTCGTCACCTACCGCTACCTGCTGGAGATGGACGAACCGGAGACGGCCCAGGCCCTGGGCTGGCCACGCGGCACGGTGAAGTCACGGCTCAACCGCGCCCTGCGAAAGCTGGGCCGACTGCTGCCGGATTTCGAGCCTCGAGGTGCCGGCGGAGCCCGGGAAGGCGAGGGCCCCCGGAAAGGTGTGGAATCCCGGGGGCGTGTGGAGTCGCGGGAAGGTGAGAGGTCTCGGGATCGTCAGGAGTCCCGGGAAGGAGGTGATGAGCATGAGTGAGCCGTACGAGCCCGGGGGCGCGGGGTCCTCCGGTGACCGGGATCGGCGTGGGCGTGAGGGTGTCTCGCGGCTGCCCGATGAGCTGCGGGCGCTCGGGCGCTCGCTGGACGAGCCGGGGGTGGCCGGGAGCGAGTCGATGGTCGAGCGGGTGCTGGAGCAGATACTCGCCGAGCGGGTGCCGGTCCCGGTCCCGGTCGCCGAGCCTCCGGGGCGCGGCGAGCGGCTCCGTGGGGTGCGCCGCTGGGCGCGGGTGCGCTGGCGCGCGCTGACCGCGGGGCTGTGCGGTCTGCTCACGGTCCTCGTGCTCACGCCTCCGGTGCGCGCCGCGGTCACGGACTGGTTCGGCTTCGGCGGGGTCGAGGTGCGGTACGACCCTTCGGCGGTGCCCTCCCCCGGAGCCGAGGTGCCCGGCTGCGACGGCACCTCGCTGACACTCGCCGAGGCCGGGCGGCGTGCGGGCTTCGCACCACTCGTGCCCCCTGCCCTGGGGACGCCGGGGGCGGTGATGGTGACGCGTGAGCCGAAGGGGCGATTCCTGGTGACCCTGTGCTGGCGCGAGCAGGGGCACACGGTCCGGCTTGACGAGTTCGCGGCCCAACTCGACCCGATGTTCACCAAGATGGTGCGGGAGCAGCCGGAGTATGTGCCCCTGGGCGCGAGCACGGACTACGCGAATCAGGCGCTGTGGTTCCCCCGGCCCCATCTCCTGGAGCTCTGGCTGGTGGACGAGCACGGCGACCGGTTCACCCGCTCCCAGCGGACCGCCGGACCGACTCTGCTCTGGATGCACGGGGGTGACACGACCCTTCGTCTGGAGGGCGTCACGTCCAGGTCGCGGGCGGTGGAGATCGCCAAGTCCGTCAACCGGTCCGGGAATTAGGACCTGTCCGGCCGATCACGGTGGAGGGAAGCCGCGGTGCCTTGATGGTGCCGGTGAGCGGGGTGTGGTGCGTGCAGCTGCAAGGCGGAGGAGGGAGTCGACGCGGAGCGTCGGTGACCGACGACAACGCCGCAGATGTGCGTGCCACACCCCGCGTCTCCGCCGGGATCGGCCGGACAGGTCCTAGTCGAGGAACTGGTCCGGGCGGAATGGGAACCCCGGCGGGTCGAGCGGTGTACCAGAAGTGACACGCGGCGTGCGGGCGGCCGCACATTGCTCGACTGGCTGGTTGGGGGTTCGGATGCGCAGGATTCGTGAACTGGTCGCGGCGCCGGGAGCGTTGGCGATGGCCGTTGCCGTGGTGCTGCTGAGTGCGCCGGCTGCGACGGCAGGCGGCCCGACGAGTGTGCTGGTGGTCTCGCCGGAGAGCGAGGAGAGCGCGGCGCTGTACTACTCGGACAAGGAGTACGGGGAGTTGCAGAGCCTGCTCGGCGAGCCGGGCAGAGGCACACCCGAGGAGCCGCCTGGGCTGGGTGTGGGCAGCGGCCGTCAGATCAATGTCACGTGGCTGGTCCATGACGTGTCGCCTTGGCGGGTCGACCGCGTGTATCCGGACACGGCAGGGGGCGGAGACGTCTGGATACACACGGCGACCAACGTGCCGAAGTCCATGAACGGCTTCTGGCACAAGGCCGGGCAACCGGACGAGGTGCGCACTCTGTTCAAGAAACTCGGAGTGCTCGGCAAGCCGGCGGGCGAGGGATCCGGGGCCGCCGACTATCCGGCGCCGTGGCAGATGACGGAGGACGCCTCAGCCTCGCCCGCTCCCGCCCAGCAGTCCCGCACTACGGCCGCCGCGACGACGGGCGACGGTACCGACTGGTGGTGGGCGATACCGGGAGCGGCGGCCGGAGCGGTGCTGGCGTTGGTGCTGCGGCCGATTCTCCCGGGGATGGCACGTCGGCTGTCACCGGCCCGTCGGCGCGAGGAGCGGGAGCCGGGGCCGCGACAGGAGCTGATCGACTTGTGAGGCTCGCGAGACCTGTGAGTGTTGTGAGACCTGCGAGGCTCGCGGACCCTCTGATGACCAGCCCCGGGCGCGAGGTCAGCCGAGGTCGATCTCCGGGTAGAGCGGGAAGCCGGTGAGCAGGTCGGTGGCCCGGTGGGAGATCTCGTCGGAGATCTTCGGGTCCAGGATGTGCTGGGCCTTGGACGGCTTGCCCTTGGCGGTGGTGCCGGCCTCGGCTGCGGTCAGGACGCGGTCGATCAGGCCCGCGATCTCATCCATCTCGGTCGTGCCCAGACCACGGGTGGTGAGCGCGGGCGTGCCGATGCGGATACCGGAGGTGTACCAGGCGCCGTTGGGGTCGGCGGGGATGGCGTTGCGGTTGGTGACGATGCCCGAGTCGAGGAGGGCGGTCTCGGCCTGACGGCCGGTGAGGCCGTAGGAGGAGGCGACGTCGATCAGGTTCAGGTGGTTGTCGGTGCCGCCGGTGACCAGGGTGGCGCCACGACGCATCAGGCCCTCGGCGAGGGCGCGGGCGTTGTCGACGACGGCCTGGGCGTAGTCGCGGAACTCGGGGCGGCGGGCCTCGGCGAGTGCGACGGCCTTGGCGGCCATGACATGCGGAAGGGGGCCACCGAGGACCATCGGGCAGCCGCGGTCGACCTGCTCGGCGAGGGTCTCGTCGCACAGCACCATGCCGCCGCGCGGGCCGCGCAGTGACTTGTGTGTGGTGGTGGTGACGATCTGGGCGTGCGGGACCGGGTCGAAGTCGCCGGTGAGGACCTTGCCTGCGACGAGGCCGGCGAAGTGGGCCATGTCGACCATCAGCGTGGCGCCGACCTCGTCCGCGATCTCCCGCATGATGCGGAAGTTCACCAGGCGGGGGTAGGCGGAGTAGCCGGCGACGATGATCAGGGGCTTGAACTCACGGGCGGAGGTGCGCAGGGCCTCGTAGTCGATGAGGCCGGTGGCGTGGTCGGTGCCGTAGGAGCGCTGGTCGAACATCTTGCCGGAGATGTTCGGACGGAAGCCGTGGGTGAGGTGGCCACCGGCGTCCAGGGACATGCCGAGCATGCGCTGGTTGCCCAGGTCGCGGCGGAGCTGGGCCCAGTCGGCGTCGGTGAGGTCGTTGACGTTGCGGACGCCGGCCCGCTCCAGGGCGGGGGCCTCGACGCGCTGGGCGAGGACGGCCCAGAAGGCGACGAGGTTGGCGTCGATGCCGGAGTGCGGCTGGGCGTAGGCGTGCTCGGCGCCGAAGAGTTCGCGCGCGTGCTCGGCGGCGAGGGCCTCGACGGTGTCGACGTTGCGACAGCCGGCGTAGAAGCGGCGGCCCACGGTGCCCTCGGCGTACTTGTCGCTGAACCAGTTGCCCATGGCCAGGAGGGTGGCCGGGGAGGCGTAGTTCTCGGAGGCGATCAGTTTGAGCATGTCGCGCTGGTCGGCGATTTCCTGGCCGATGGCGTCGGCGACGCGGGGCTCCACAGCACGGATCACGTCAAGGGCGCTGCGGAAGGCGGTGGACTCGGTGGAAAGGGGCTGCTCTGGCATGTCGGCCTCCGGACGGCGTGGCGTTTTGCGTTCACGATTCACGGTTCGGCCCAGGCGCACGGCACTCATAATCCGAGCCGCTCCCCGATGGTCGGTCCCATCCCAGCGCGCCAGTCACGGCTCGCCGGTCAGCCTACCGGGCGCGCCGGATCACAGGGGGCCCTGGTCCACCATGCGAGCGACGATAGGAATAGGCCACCAGTCGGCCCCCATTCCCCTGTGCTGTAGGAAACGGAGACCCCGTGAGTACTACGGAGACCACGCGGGCGTACATCGCCGCGGCCGACGCGCACAGTGCGCACAACTACCACCCCCTGCCGGTCGTCGTGGCGACGGCGGACGGGGCGTGGATGACGGATGTCGAGGGGCGCCGCTTCCTCGACCTGCTCGCCGGATACTCGGCGCTGAATTTCGGACATGGCAACCGGCGGCTGCTCGACGCGGCGAGAGCACAGCTGGAGCGGGTGACGCTGACTTCGCGGGCGTTCCATCACGACCGGTTCGCCGAGTTCTGCGCGCAGCTGGCGGAGCTGTGCGGCATGGAGATGGTGCTGCCGATGAACACGGGCGCGGAGGCGGTGGAGACGGCCGTGAAGACGGCCCGGAAGTGGGGGTACCGGGTCAAGGGGGTTCCGGACGGGGCGGCGAGGATCGTCGTGGCGAGCGACAACTTCCACGGCCGTACGACGACGATCATCAGCTTCTCCACGGACGCGGAGGCCCGGGCGGACTTCGGCCCGTACACGCCGGGCTTCGACATCGTGCCGTACGGGGATCTGGCGGCGCTGCGGGAGGCGGTCACCGAGGAGACGGTCGCGGTGCTCCTTGAGCCGATCCAGGGGGAGGCGGGGGTGCTGGTGCCGCCGGAGGGATACCTCCAGGGGGTGCGGGAGGTGACGCGTGAGCGGAACGTGCTGTTCATCGCGGACGAGATCCAGTCGGGCCTCGGGCGGACAGGCCGGACCTTCGCCTGTGAGCACGAGGGGGTCGTGCCCGATGTGTATGTGCTGGGCAAGGCGCTCGGGGGCGGGGTCGTCCCGGTGTCCGCGGTGGTGTCCTCGGCCGAGGTGCTCGGGGTGTTCCGGCCCGGTGAGCACGGGTCGACGTTCGGGGGGAATCCGCTGGCCTGTGCGGTGGCGCTTGAGGTGATCGCGATGCTGCGGTCGGGCGAGTACCAGCGGCGGGCCGCCGAGCTGGGCGATCATCTGCACCGCGAGCTGGGGCTGTTGACGGGCACGGGCCATGTGACACAGGTGCGCGGGCGCGGGCTGTGGGCGGGCGTCGACATCGCCCCGGCGTACGGCACGGGCCGGGAGATCTCCGAGAAGCTGATGGACCGGGGTGTTCTGGTCAAGGACACCCACGGGGCCACCATTCGGATCGCCCCACCCCTGGTCATCAGCAAGGAGGACCTGGACTGGGGGCTCGCCCAGCTCCGCGCGGTACTGGGGGCCTAAATCCGGCTAAAGGATCACGTGGGGCAGGAAGCGGGCGTATTCGTCCGTGATCAGGCCGGAGGACTCGCGGATGCCGAGGCCGGCCGACTCGTCCTCGACGACCCAGGCGCCCAGGACGACACGGTTGCCGTCGAAGGAAGGGAGAGGGGCCAACTCCTGGTAGCAGCAGGGCTCTTCACGGGCGACGGGTGAGGCAACGGGCGAGGCGCCGGGCTGGTGGACCGTCACGCCCGCGCCCTCGCGGCCGAGGAGGGGCTTGGCGACGTAGCCCGTCGTCGTCGCCAGTTCGCGGGGGCCGTCGAGGTAGGAGGGGAGGAGGTTGGGGTGTCCCGGGTAGAGCTCCCAGAGGATGGCGAGGAGTGCCTTGTTGGAGAGGAGCATCTTCCAGGCGGGCTCGATCCACAGCGTGGTACCCGTGCCGCCGCCGTTGTCGAGGGTGTCCAGGACGTGGTCGGCGAAGCGGTCGGTGGTGAGCCATTCCCAGGGGTAGAGCTTGAAGCAGCTGCGGATGAAACGGAGTTGGTTGTCGACGAAGCGGCCGGAGAGGGGGTCCCAGCCGATCTCCTCCACCGAGATCCAGTCCGTGTCGAGTCCGGCCTGCTCGGCGGTCTCCTTGAGATAGGCGACCGTCATGAGGTCCTCGCCGAGTTCGTCGGCGGCGGAGTGGGCGAAGTGGAGGGGGCTGCCCGGCGGGAGGAGGGCGGCGTGCTTCTTCCAGGCGGCGACGAGGCGTTCGTGGAGGGAGTTCCACTGGTCGGCGCCCGGGAACCGGTCCTCCATCCAGAACCACTGGGGGCTGGCCGCCTCGACGAGCGACGTCGGGGTGTCGGCGTTGTACTCCAGGAGCTTGGCGGGGCCCGTGCCGTCGTAGCGGAGGTCGAAGCGGCCGTAGACGGAGGGGAGTTCGGCTCGGCGGTGCCAGGCTTCGGCGACCGCTCCCGCGACGCGCGGGTCGGTGATGCCGAGGTCGGCGAAGCGGTCCCGCTCGACGATGTGCTCGGCCGCGACCAGGCACATGCGGTGCAGTTCCTCAACGACCTCCTCCAGCGCCTCGACCTCGGGGAGCGAGAAGACGTAGTACGCGCTCTCGTCCCAGTAGGGGCGCAGGGAGTCGTCGGGGTAGCGGGTGAGCGGGTAGATCAGGCCTTGTTCCTCGACGGTCTGCTGCCAGCCGTCGCGGGGCTCGATGGTTCGGCGTTCCATGGCGTACGTCTTCGATCGGGATCCGTGTCGCTCAGCCGCCGGAGCTGCCCTTGCCGCTGCCGCTGTCACTTCCGAGGCCGCCCCGGTCGACGCCGCTGCCGCCGCTGCTCGAACCGCTCCCCGAGCCCGACTTGGTGAAGGAGCCGCCCTTGACCCAGCCGCTCTTCTTCTTGCCGCCGTAGTAGTAGCTGCCGTTGACGGAGGTGGTGGTCTTGCAGTTCTTGTCGGCTACGACCTCGTAGCCCTTGGTGGCGGTGTAGCTGTCGCGGTCGACGCAGCGCTTGTCGGGGTCCGTGGAGCAGGCGGTCAGTGCCACCGCGAGGAGTCCCATACCGCCGAGCACGACCGTGCCCGAGCGCAGTTGCCGTCGTGAATCCGCCATGTCCGTGCCCCCGTTGTCCTGCTCAGATGTCCTGCTCAGCTCTTCAGCGACCAGATTAAAGATCGACTTCGGTGGCCGTCCATTGACCCCCTTGGGTAAACCCTCCCCCGCGGACACTTACAGTCGCTTCGTGCTCTTTGGAATGATCTGCGCCCTCGGTGCGGCGGTCTGCTTCGGTACGGCGACGGTGCTGCAGGCGATGGCCGCGCGGGAGGCGGCGTCCGCCGGTGGCGAGACGGGCGGCGGGACGGGCGGCGGCGGGGCCGGTGCGGATGCCGCGCTGCTGCTGCGGGCGGTGCGGCAGTGGCGGTATCTCGTGGGGCTCGCGCTCGACGGGGTCGGGTTTCTGCTCCAGATCGTGGCGCTGCGGTCGCTGCCCATCTACGCGGTGGGGGCGGCGCTCGCCGCGAGCCTGGCGGTGACGGCGGTGGTCGCGGCGCGGCTGCTGCACGTGCGGCTGAGCCGGGTCGAGTGGGGTGCGGTGGGGGTGGTGTGTGCGGGGCTCGCCATGTTGGGGCTGGCGTCGGGGGCCGAGGGGGACCGGGCGGGATCCATCGCGCTGAAGTACGCGATGTTGGGGACCGCGGTGGGCGTGCTGCTGCTGGGGGCGGCGGGTGGGCGCTTGCCCGAGCGGGGGCGGGCGCTCGTCCTGGGGCTCGGGGCCGGGTTCGGGTTCGGGGTGGTTGAGGTGGCGGTGCGGCTTGTCGACGACCTTGCGGTCGGGTCCCTGCTTCGCAATCCGGCGACGTACGCGCTTTTCGTCGGTGGGGGTGCGGCGTTTCTTCTTCTCACGTCCGCCTTGCAGCGGGGGTCGGTGACCGTGGCCACTGCCGGGATGGTCGTTGGGGAGACCATCGGGCCCGCGGTGGTGGGGGTGGTGTGGCTGGGGGATCGTACGCGGGAGGGGTTGGAGTGGCTGGCCGTTCTTGGGTTCGCAGTAGCGGTGGTTGGGGCGTTGGCGCTGGCGCGGTTCGGGGAGGCGCCGGAGGGGGGTGCGTAGTGTTTTTTCGCCCCCTCCGCCCCTACCCGTCCCTTGCTTCCTGGGGGCTCCGCCCCCAGACCCCCGTATCGCGCTGACGCGCTCGTCCTCAAACGCCGGACGGGCTGAGACGGGGCGGAGCCCCGGAAGGATGGGACGGGTAGGGGCGGAGGGGGCGAGAACTCCCTACCCCAGTGCCCCGCACAACGCCTCCAACGCCCCCGACCACGCATGGTCCGGTGGCGTGCCGTAACCCACCACCAGTGCGTCGAGCGGTTCGGTGACCGCGGCCGCGTGGCGGTAGCGGGACAGGCCGTGGACGGCCAGGCCCTGCCACGCCGCCGCGCGTAGGACCGACTGCTCCGTGCCGGGCGGGAGTTGGAGGACGGCGTGCAGGCCTGCCGCGATGCCGGTGGCCCGGACTGCGGGGGCGCGGGTGGCGAGGGAGGAGACAAGTGCGTCGCGGCGACGGCGGTAGCGGAGGCGGGCGGCGCGGACGTGGCGGTCGTAAGCGCCGGAGGTGATGAACTCCGCGAGGGTCAGTTGGTCCAGGACGCCGGAGGACCAACCGCCGCCGTCCTTCAGCGCCGTGACCTCGCCCGCGAGCGACGGCGGCAGGACCAGCCAGCCCAGGCGGAGGCCTGGGGCGAGGGACTTGCTGGCGGTACCGAGGTAGACCACGTGGTCGGGGTCGAGGCCTTGCAGGGCGCCGACCGGCTGGCGGTCGTAGCGGAACTCGCCGTCGTAGTCGTCCTCCAGGATCAGGCCTCCGGTGCGGCGGGCCCAGTCCACCACGGCGGCCCGGCGGTCGGGGTGGAGGGGCACTCCCATGGGGAACTGGTGCGCGGGGGTCAGCAGCATGGCCCGTACGCCCGTCAAGTCGTCCGTGCGGGTGCCGAGTTCGTCGAAGGGCAGGGGGACGGTGCGCAGGCCCGAGCGGTGCAGCAGGTTCCAGTGCACGTCGAGGCCGTACGACTCCACGGCGAGCGAACGCAGACCGCGCCGCCGCAGCACCGCGCCGAGCAGCGTCAGGGCGTCCGAGAAACCGGAGCAGACAACGATGCGGTCCGCATCGGCCCGTACGCCTCGGGCACGGGAGAGGTAGCCCGCGAGGGCGGTGCGCAGTTCGGGGCGGCCGCGCGCGTCGCCGTAGCCGAGGGCGTCGTGCGGCGCGCGGGTCAGGGCACGGCGGGCTGCCTTGAGCCACTCGGTGCGCGGGAAGGAGGCGAGGTCGGGGCTGCCGGGGATCAGGTCGTACGCGGGGCGCCCCGGCTCGCGGGTGCGGGGCGCCCCGGCCGACGCGGGCGCCGGTTGCGGCAGCGTCCGTTCCGCGACGCGGGTGCCCGAGCCCTGGCGTGCGGTGAGCCAGCCCTCGGCGACGAGACCGGCGTACGCGTCGGCGACCGTGTTGCGGGCGATGCCCAGGTCGGCGGCGAGCGAACGGGAGGAGGGGAGGCGGGTTCCGGGGGCGAGTCTGCCGCTGCGGACCGCCTCGCGCAGGGCGTCCGTCAGACCTCTGCGGACGCCGGGCCCGGTCGGCTCGACATGCAGGTCGACCCCCAAATTGGCCCATGCTTTTGCCATGGGAATGGACCATACCCCTGGGCTACTCCGCTCGTAGGGTCCTCACCATGACGACGAAGACCATGACGACGAAACCCACGGCGTACGCCCCCGAGCCCAGCGCCCGTCTCCCCTGGGCCAAGCTCGCCCCCGATGTCTACAAGGCCATGGTCAGGCTCGACGCGGCGGCCCGGCAGGGGCTGGACCCCGTCCTCCTGGAGCTCGTGAAGATCCGCGCCTCGCAGCTCAACCACTGCGCGTTCTGCCTGGACATGCACACCAAGGACGCGCTCGCGGCGGGTGAGAGCGTCGAGCGGATCGTGCAGCTCAGCGCGTGGGAGGAGTCGCCGCACTTCTACACCGAGAAGGAGCTCGCGGCGATCGCACTGACCGAGGCGGTGACTGTCCTGACGGACGGGTTCGTGCCGGACGCGGTGTACGAGCGTGCCGCCGGGCTCTTCGAGGAGGGGGAGCTGGCTCAGCTGATCGCCGCGATCACGGTGATCAACGCGTGGAACCGGTTCGGGGTGGCGTGCCGGCTGGTGCCGGGGCACTACGAGGCGGGGCAGTACAAGTCGGGAGCGAGGTACCAGTTGTGAGTGAGGTATCGGTTGTCAGCGAGGTAGAGGCATCGGTTGTGAGCAAGGTCGAGGTTTTCCGCGCGTTGCATCACAGCCGCCTGCCCGGCGATCCCCTGGTTCTCCCCGGGCCCTGGGACGCCGCCAGCGCGCGGGTGTTCGCGGACGCCGGGTTCCCGGCGCTCGCCACTCCCAGCGCCGGGGTCGCCGCGTCGCTCGGGTACGAGGACGGGGAGACGCCGGCGGACGAGATGTTCGCGGCGGTCGCGCGGATCGTACGGGCCGTCGATGTGCCCGTGTCCGCGGATGTCGAGGACGGGTACGGGATCGCGCCCGCGGAGCTGGTGGAGCGGCTCCTCGAGACCGGGGCGGTCGGCTGCAACCTCGAGGACTCCGCCGGGGGTGTGCTCAAGGAGCCCTCTCGGCATGCCGATTGGCTTGCGGAGGTGCGGGACGTGGCGGGTGGGGAGCTGTTCGTCAACGCTCGGATCGACACGTTTGTACGGGGGGTCGCGGATCCGGGGGCGGCTATTGAGCGGGCCGGGTTGTACGTGGGGGCCGGGGCGGACTGTGTGTATCCGATCGGGGCTCCGGTGGAGGTGGTTCCGCTGTTGCGGGCGGGGATTCTGGGGCCGGTCAATTTTCTCGGGCGGCCTGAGGGGGGCTCGGTGAGGGAATTGGGCGGACTCGGGGCTACGCGGGTTACGTTCGGGCCTGGGTTGCTGCGGTGCTCTGTCGATGCGTTGCGCGGGGTTGTCGCGGGGTTGGGGTAGTGCTTGCCGGGCGCCTTCCTGCGGGGCGCCCGGCGTGGGGGCTGGGGTCGGGGTGGGTGCGCTTGCCTGCGCTTGCAGGGTGCCGCTGTGCCCACCCGTGCCGCCCCTAGCGGCACGCATGCCCACAGCGGGGGCGGGTGTAGAGCGGCACGCATGCCCACAGCTAAGGCAGTGCAGTTACGACGGCAGCCACGTCCTCCACGTCGCCTCGTGGGACCCCACCCACCTCTTCGCCGCCTCCTGGGCCGACAGCTTGTCGTTGGCGATCAGCAGGGATACCTCGTTCTGGTCCTCGGTTGTCCAGTTGAAGTTCTTGAGGAAGGCTGCCGCCTTGCCGCCGGAGTGGGCGAAGTCGGTGTTGAGGTATTTCTGGAGGGAGGTGTGGGGATAGGCGCAGGCGACCTTTGTGGTGTCGGCGTCGCAGCCGTCCCTGTATGCCGGGAGTTTCACCTCGGTCATGGGGACCTTCTTGAAGAGCCACTGCGGGGCGTACCAGTACGTGAGGAAGGGCTTGTGCTCCTTCGCGAACTGCTGGATCTGCGTGATCTGGGCCGCTTCGGAACCGGCGAACACGACCTGGTAGTCGAGGTTCAGGTTGTCGACGAGTGCCTTGTCGTTCGTGACGTACGACGGGGAGCCGTCGAGGAGTTGGCCCTTGCCGCCGCTCTCCGCCGTGCGGAGCTGATCGGCGTACTTGTTCAGGTTCTTCCAGTCGGTGACGTCCGGGTGCTGCTTGGCGAAGTACGTGGGGACGTACCAGCCGATGTGCCCGGTCACCCCGAGCCCGCCGCCGGGAGTGATCGTCTTCTTGTCCTCGACGTACCGCTTCTCCTGGTCGGGGTGGCCCCAGTCCTCCAGGATCGCGTCGACCCGGCCCTGGCTGAGCGCGTCCCACGCGGGGACCTCGTCGACCTGGACGGTGTCGACGCGGTAGCCCAGCTCGTGTTCGAGCAGGTACTGCGCCACGGCCACGTTGGCCTGCGCGCCGACCCACGACTGCACGGAGAGGGTCACGGTCTTCGCGCCCTGCGCGTTGGCGAAGGGCGAGGCCTGCTTGGTCATGTCGGCGGCGCCGCAGCCCGTCGCCAGGACCAGTACCGCCAGGCCGGCTGTCATCCGCGTACGAGACTTCAATCGCGTACGAGACCTCATTCGCTTACAACACGTCATCCGCGTACGAGACATGTCACGCTCCCTTCTTGGCACGGCGTTCCGTCGGCTGCGTGACCCGGTCGAGCATCAGGCCGAGGCAGACGATCGCGGTGCCGGCGACCAGGCCGGTCGCCAAGTCGCCCTGTGCGAGGCCGAATACGACGTCGTAGCCGAGCGCGCCGCCGCCGACCAGACCGCCGATGATGACGACGGCGAGGACGAGTACGACGCCCTGGTTGACGGCGAGGAGCAGCGCCGGGCGGGCCAACGGCAGCTGGACCTGGCGCAGTTGCTGCCCACTGGTGGCGCCGAGCGAGCGGGCCGACTCCAGTGCGGCGGGGTCGACGGCGCGCAGTCCCTGCGTGGTGATGCGGACGACGGCGGGCAGCGCGTACACGACGGCCGCCGCCACCGCGGGCGCCCGGCCCACGCCGAACAGCGCCACCACCGGGATCAGGTACACGAACTGCGGCATCGTCTGGAAGACGTCGAGCACCGGCCTCAGCAGGCGTTCGACGCGCTCGCTGCGCGCCGCCGCGATGCCGGTGGCGAGGCCGAGGACGAGGGTCACGGCGACCGCCGCGAGCACCTGCGACAGCGTGTCGAGCGACGGCTTCCAGACGCCGAGTACGCCGATCGCGGCCATCGCGAGGACCGCGGTGAGTGCCGTGCGCCAGGTGCCCATCAGCCAGGCGAGCGCGGCGACGATCAGCAGGACGGACCACCAGGGCAGCCATTGCAGGCCGTCCCGGAGGGGGTTGAGGATCCAGGTCGTGAAGTGGGCCGCCCAGTCGGCCGTTCCGCCGATGTACGGGACGCCCGAGTAGAGGTGGTCGGTCATCCAGTCGACGGCCCGGTTCACGGGCTCGGCGATGGGCACGGTCCAGGCGTCGGGCCAGTCGAGGCGGCCCGTGAGGCGTCCGGCGACCACGACGGCGAGGGCCGCGACGGCGGAGTAACCCCAGTGCAGGAGGCTCCCGTCGGATTCCCCCAGCCGCTCCCCCGCCGCTCCCGTCACCCGGTCCAGCACGACCGCGAGCAGCACGATCGGGACTCCGGCCGCGAGCGCGGCGCCCACGTCGACGGAGGCGAGGGCCTGGTAGACGCGGTCGCCGAGGCCGCCCGCGCCGATCACGGAGGCGATGACGGCCATGGACAGCGCCATCATGATCGTCTGGTTGAGGCCGAGGAGGAGTTCCTTGCGGGCGAGTGGGAGGCGGGCGGTGAGGAGGCGCTGGCGGGCCGTGGCGCCGAGTGAGGCGACCGCTTCCATGACACCTCCGTCGGCGTCACGCAGGCCGAGCGCGGTGAGGCGGGCCATGGGCGGCGCCGCGTACACGACGGTCGCGAGGACGGCGGCCGGGACTCCGATGCCGAAGATCAGGACGACCGGGAGGAGGTACGCGAACGCCGGGAGTACCTGCATGGTGTCGAGAACCGGTCGCAGCGCGCGGTACGTACGGTCGGACAGCCCTGCCGCGAGGCCGAGCAGCGCGCCGAGCGCGACGGACGCGAGCACGGCGACCACCATGAGCGCCAGCGTCTGCATGGTGGGCACCCACATACCGAGCAGGCCGCAGGCGCTGAACGCGGCGGCCGTACCGAGCGCCGGACGCACGCCCGCCGTTCGCCAGGCGACCAACGCCGCCGCGGCCGTCACACCGGCCCAGCCGGCGCCGAGCAGCACCAGGTAGACGACGCGTACGGCGAGGGTGACGCCGTTGCTGACGTACCCGAAGAAGTAGAGGAACAGCGGGTGGCTGTCCCGGTTGTCGATGATCCAGTCGCTGGCCCTGCCGAGGGGTTCGGTGAGGTCGACGGTGAGGGCGTGGGGCCAAGTGCCGCTCGCCCAGTGGGAGTTGAGGACGGGAACGAAGACGGCTGCCGCCAGGGCGAGCAGCAGGAGTTTGCCTGCGGCTCGGTGGCGGAGGAGGCCTCTGGCCCGGTCGGCCGGTCCTGTATGGCCGGCGGGTGCGGTGACGGCGACCATCAGGCCACCTCCTCACCGGGGACGGCACCGAAGCTGTCCTGGCGTTCGCCGACACCGAAACTGTCCGAGCGTTCGCCGGCACCGAAGCCGTCCGGGCGTTGGTCGGCACCAAAGCCGTCCGAGCCTTGGTCGGCACCGAAGCCGTCCAAGCGTTCGTCGGCATCGAAGCCGCGGCTCCCATCGGCACCGCTGTTGCCGCCGTCGCTGCCATGGCCGACGTCGCTGCCATTGCCGCCGTCCCCGCCGTTCGGGGACACCCCGGCCACCACCCCGAGCAGCGAGGGCGAGTCCACCACCCCGACACACCGCCCCCGCTCCATCACCCGTGCGGGAGCGCCCGCCCGCGCCACCGCCTCGATCGCCTCCGAGACGGTCGCGCCCGGCGCCACGGCCGGACCCCGGCCGCCAGCCTCCTCGGCGGACGCCGCCCGCATGGCCGACCGCACCGTCATCACCTGCTCGCGCGGAACGTCCCGTACGAACTCACGCACGTAGTCGTCGGCGGGCGAGCCGACGATCTCCTCCGGGGTGCCGAGCTGCACGATCCGGCCGTCGCGCATCAGGGCGATGCGGTCGCCCAGGCGCAGGGCCTCGTTCAGGTCGTGGGTGATGAAGACCATCGTGCGGCCCTCCTCGCGGTGGAGCCGGATGACCTCCTCCTGCATGTCGCGCCGGATCAGCGGGTCGAGCGCGCTGAACGGCTCGTCGAACAGCAGGACTTCGGGGTCGGCGGCGAGTGCCCGGGCGAGCCCTACGCGCTGCTGCTGACCGCCGGAGAGCTGTGCGGGCCGCCGCTGTTCCATGCCTTCGAGGCCGACCTTGGCGACGATCTCCCGCGCCCGCTCCCGCCTCGCCGCCTTGGACATCCCCTGGATCTCCAGGCCGTACGCGACGTTGTCGAGGACCGAGCGGTGCGGCAGCAGGCCGAAGTGCTGGAAGACCATCGCGGCGCGGTGGCGGCGCAGTTCGCGCAGCCGGGCCCCGTCCATGGCGAGGACGTCCTCGCCGTCGATGGCGAGCGCGCCGGACGTCGGCTCGATGAGCCGGGTCAGACAGCGCACGAGTGTGGACTTGCCCGAGCCGGACAGGCCCATGACGACGAAGACCTCGCCCTTGTGCACATCGAAGCTGACGTCGTGGACGGCGGCCGTGCAGCCGGTGCGGGACCGCAGTTCGGCGGGTGTGAGCGCGGCAAGTCCGGGGTCCGCGGGGACGCGGTCGGCCTTCGGGCCGAAGACCTTCCACAGGTTGCGTACGGAGAAGACCGGCGTCACCGTCTGGGGCGTCGTACTCATCGCACCTCACCCCCGATCAGCTCGGCGCACTTCTCCCCGACCATGAGCACCCCGATCATCGGGTTCACGGCGGGCATCGTCGGGAAGACGGACGCGTCGGCGATCCGGATGCCGTCGAGGCCGCGGATGCGCAACTCGGGGTCTACGACGGCGAGTTCGTCCGAGGCGGCGCCCATCCGGCAGGTGCCCGCCGGGTGGTACACGGTGTGCGCCACCTGCCGTGCGTAGGCGCTGAGCTCCTCGTCGTCCGTGACCTCAGGACCCGGGCACACCTCGCGCTTGAGCCAGCCGGCGAGCGGTTCGGACTTGGCGATCTCGCGGGCGATCTTGATGCCGTCGACGAGGGTGCGGCCGTCGTAGTCGTCCTCGTCCGTGAAGTACCGGAAGTCGAGGGCGGGCTTGACCGCCGGGTCTGCGCTCTCCAGGTACAGCCGGCCGCGGCTGCGTGGCTTGGGGATGTTGGGGGTCATGGAGACGCCGTGCTCCGGGCGCTGGTAGCCCAGCCGCTCCGGGTTGTCCGTGAACGGGATTTGGTAGAAGTGGAACATCAGGTCGGGGCCCGCGTGTTCGGGGTCCCGGCGCACGAACAGGCCGGCGTCGGAGTCCATCGCGGAGTTCTCGGGGATGGGCCCGTTCGTCTCCCAGACGATCACGGACTCGGGGTGGTCGAGCAGGTTCTCGCCGACGCCGGGCAGGTCGTGCACGACGGGAATGCCGAGCCGCTCCAGGTCCGGCGCGGGCCCGATCCCGGAGTGCAGCAGCAGCCGCGGCGAGTCCACGGCGCCCGCACACAGCAGGACTTCGCGCTGAGCCCGTACGAGGATCTCCTCGCCGTCCTTCGTGCGCACATGCACGCCGGTCGCACGCGTGCCCTCCAGCTCCAGCTTGTACGCCCAAGTCTCAAGTAGCAGCGTCAGGTTGGGCCGCTCGTCCATCACCGGGTGCAGATACGCCACCGACGCGCTCGACCGCTTGTTGTTCTCGGGGTGGTACGCGAGGTCGAAGAAGCCGACGCCCTCGGTGAACGGCTTCTTGTTGAAACCGTCGACGCGCGGCACGCCGAGCGCGGTCTGTGCGGCGTCGACGAAGTCGCGGGCGATGGCGTTCCGGTCCTTCTCGTCGACCGGGACGATGTTGTTGAGGAGCCGCGCGAAGTACGCCTCCATCGGCACCGCGCCCCAGCCCTTGGCGCCCGCCGCCTCCCACTCGTCCCAGTCGGACGGCAGCGGCTTGAACGCGATCAGCGTGTTGTGCGAGGAGCAGCCGCCGAGCACCCGGGCGCGGCTGTGCCGGATGAAGGAGTTGCCGCGCGGCTGCGAGGTCGTCGGGTAGTCGTAGTCCAACTCCCCGCCGAGCAGGCCCATCCACCGGCGCAGGGTGAGGACGTCGTCGCGGCCGACATCGCTGGGGCCGCCTTCGATGACGGCGACGGTGACGTCGGGGTCCTCGGTGAGGCGGGAGGCGATGACGGAGCCCGCGGTGCCGCCGCCGATGACGACGTAGTCGTAGGTATGGCTGTTTTCGGGCATGGGGCGGTGCTCCAAAGTGTGGGGGGCTTGCGGCAGTTGGGGGCAGCGGTGTGGGGCATACGGGAGTTGGGGGTCAGCAGGGTGGGGCTACGGGAGTTGCGGGTCAGCCCGCGAACCAGCGCACGGGCTTCGGCGCGAGGTTCTGGTAGACGTGCTTGGTCTCGCGGTACTCGGCGAGACCGGCGGGCCCCAACTCCCGCCCGACACCGCTCTTGCCGAAGCCGCCCCACTCCGCCTGCGGGAGATAGGGGTGGAAGTCGTTGATCCAGACGGTGCCGTGCCGCAGCCGTCCGGCGACGCGGCGGGCGCGGCCCGCGTCGGCGGTCCAGACGGCGCCCGCGAGTCCGTACTCGGTGTCGTTGGCGAGCGCGACGGCCTCGTCCTCCGTGCGGAAGGTCTCCACGGTCAGGACGGGCCCGAAGACCTCCTCGCGCACGACCCGCATCTCGCGGTGGCACTGGTCGAGGACGGTCGGCTCGTAGAAGTACCCGGTGGCGGGCCTGGTCCCGGACGGCTCGGGGCGCCTGCCCCCGGCTCGCAGCACCGCGCCCTCCGCGAGTGCCGAGGCGACGTACGCCTCCGTCTTGTCGCGCTGCTGCTCGGAGACGAGCGGGCCGCACTCGACACCGTCCTCGGTGCCGCGCCCGAGCCGGACGGCGCCTGCCCTGCGGGCGAGTTCGGCGACGAAGCGCTCGCGCACGGACTCCTCGACGATGAGGCGGGAGCCTGCCGAGCACACCTGACCGCTGTGGATGAAGGCGGCGTTGAGGGCCTGGTCGACGGCGGTGTCGAACCCCTCCTCCGTCTCGCAGGCGTCGGCGAAGACGACGTTGGGGTTCTTGCCGCCGAGTTCCAGCGCGACCTTCTTCACCGTCACGGCGGCGGCCTGCGCGACCTTCGTGCCGCTGACGAGACCGCCGGTGAAGGAGACGAGGTCGACGCCGGGATGCTCGGCGAGCCGGGCGCCGACGGTGTGTCCGGGCCCGGTGACGATGTTGGCGACACCGGCGGGCAGCCCGGCCTCGGCGAGCAGCCGGATCAGGGCGATCGTGGTCAGCGGGGTGATCTCGCTCGGCTTGACGACGAAGGTGTTGCCGGCCGCGAGAGCGGGAGCGATCTTCCAACTGGCCTGGAGCAGCGGGTAGTTCCAGGGTGTGATCAGCGCGCAGACGCCGACGGGCTCGTGCACGACGACGCTGTGGATGTCGTCGGAGCCCGCGTCGACGACGCGCCCGCCGCCCTCCCCGACCACGAGATCGGCGAAGTACCGGAAGGCGTCGGCGACACAGTCGATGTCCACGCGCCCCTCTTCGAGGGTCTTGCCCGCGTCGCGGCTCTCCAGCAGCCCGAGTTCCTCGCGGTCGCGTACGAGGAGATCGGCGACGCGGCGCAGCAGGGCGGCGCGCTCGGCGGTGGGCGCCTGGCGCCACGGGCCCTCGTCGAAGGCTCGGCGTGCCGCCGCGACGGCCGCGTCCGTGTCCCGCTCGTCACCCTCCGCGACCACGGCGAACGGCTTGGCATCCGCGGGGTCGACGATCTCGCGGGTGGCGCGCGAGACGGCGGCGAGCCACTCCCCGCCCACGTGAATGGTCCGCGGTGCCTGTTCTGCCTGCTGTCCGGCCATGTTCGCTGTTGCCTTCCGTTCCTGTTTCCGTGCCCCTGCGGGCCCACGCGTGCCCATGCGTCACACGCGTGTCGCTCCCGGGGACCGTGAGCACCTGCCCTCCGACCCCGGGTGCATGCACAATCCGTGACCGAAAGTGCGCCGTGTCACTGAAAAACCATGGGATATGGGTGCGAACCGACCAGTAGACGTGAACTATTTCTTTGACTAAAGTCAAAGAAATATGGAGACAGTGTCAATGGACGACGTGCGTGCGCTGCGGCGTTTCAACCGCTACTTCACCCGGCGCATCGGAGTGCTCGACGATCACTACCTCGGGCAGGACCGGCCGCTCGGCGAGGCGAGGCTGCTGTTCGAGATCGGGGACGGAGCCTCGCTCAGGGAGCTGAGGAGTCGACTCGGCCTGGACGCCGGGTACTTGAGCCGGATGGTGCGGGCCCTGGAGGCGCAGGGGCTCCTGCGGGTGAGTGTGCACGCCGACGACAGCCGGCTGCGGTTCGCGGAACTCACGCCGGCCGGTCGGACCGAGGTGAAGGAGCAGAACCGGCGGGCCGACAAGCTCGCCGAAGGACTGCTCGGCGGCCTCGACGAGCGGCAGCGCGGCGAACTCACCGCCGCCGTCGCCGTCGCCGAACGCCTGCTGCGGCTGGCCGGGATCACCGTCGAGACCGTCGACGGCGCCTCACGCGACGCCCGCGACTGCCTCGCCGCGTACGCCGCCGACATCGACGGACGGTTCCCGGAAGGCTTCGATCCCGCCGCCCTCGTACGGCCTCACGAAGTGTCCGGGGACCGGGGCGCGTTCGTCGTCGCGTACGAGGAAGGGCGACCCGTGGGGTGCGGGGCGCTGCGCGGACTCGAACCCGGCGTGGGCGAGATCCGGCATGTGTGGGTCCGTCCCACCGCCCGACGGCTCGGGCTCGCCCGACGGATCCTCGACGTCCTCGAGCACCAGGCCGTCGCGCGCGGCCACGAACTCGTGCGGCTCGACACCCATGCCGTACTCACGGAGGCACAGGCGATGTACCGGGCATGCGGCTACACGGAGATCCCGCGCTACGACGACAACGTGTACGCGGCCCACTGGTTCGAGAAGCGGCTGCGGTAGCCGGTCGTTCAGCCGGTCCTCGGGGCGGAACGCACTGATCCCCGGGCGGCCGAAGCCGCCCGGGGATCAGGAGAAGCAAGGAACTCAGATCAGGCCGAGGGCGCGGACCGCCTCGCGCTCTTCTGCCAGTTCCTGGACCGACGCGTCGATGCGGGCGCGGGAGAACTCGTTGATGTCCAGGCCCTGGACGATCTCGTACGAGCCGTCCTTCGTGGTGACGGGGAAGGAGGAGATGAGGCCCTCCGGGACGCCGTAGGAGCCGTCGGACGGGATGCCCATGGAGGTCCAGTCGCCGTCCGCGGTGCCGTTGACCCAGGTGTGGACGTGGTCGATGGCGGCGTTGGCGGCGGAGGCGGCCGACGAGGAGCCGCGGGCCTCGATGATGGCGGCGCCGCGCTTGGCGACCGTCGGGATGAAGTCCTCGGCGAGCCACTTCTCGTCGCTCACGACCTCGGCGGCGTTCTTGCCGGCGACCGTGGCGTGGAAGATGTCGGGGTACTGGGTGGCCGAGTGGTTGCCCCAGATGGTCAGGCGCTTGATGTCGGCGACCGTCGAACCCGTCTTCTTCGCGAGCTGCGTGAGCGCGCGGTTGTGGTCCAGGCGGGTCATCGCGGTGAAGCGCTCGGCCGGTACGTCGGGGGCGGAGGCCTGCGCGATGAGCGCGTTGGTGTTCGCCGGGTTGCCCACGACGAGGATCTTGACGTCGTCGGCGGCGTTGTCGTTGATGGCCTTGCCCTGCGGCTTGAAGATGCCGCCGTTGGCGGACAGCAGGTCGCCGCGCTCCATGCCCTTGGTGCGGGGGCGGGCGCCGACGAGCAGGCCGACGTTGGTGCCGGCGAAGGCGACGTTCGGGTCGTCCGTGATGTCGATGCTCTGAAGGAGCGGGAAGGCGCAGTCGTCGAGCTCCATTGCGGTGCCCTCGGCGGCCTTCAGCGCCGGTGTGATCTCCAGGAGGCGCAGCTTGACCGGCACGTCCGCGCCGAGCAGCTGGCCGGAGGCGATGCGGAAGAGCAGGGCGTAACCGATCTGGCCGGCCGCGCCGGTGACGGTGACGTTCACGGGAGTGCGGGTCATGGCGTTCTCCGTATGACAGCTGGCGGTGGGGCGTCCCTGCCCCGGGGTGCAGGAGCTCCCCTGCGTCCGCCACCGACCGGTCAGGGGTACCGATCGCTTTGATCGATCAGGGGTACCGATGATCGATCTCTTGGCGTCAAGAGAGATCCGCCGTCAGGCTATCGCGCATCCGGGAGCCCCGGTGTCCGGGTCCGTGTGGCCCAGCCCACAGATGGGGGTGGGAGGCGGCCGCCGGGCTCGGGAGAGTGGGCTCGGCGGCCGCCGATGGGGTACCGGATGTTCCGGATCCCGTGGGGGTAACGTGCGTCTGCCCCGGATGCGGGCGGGCATTCCAGGGTGGGGGGAGGTTTTTTCCGCCCCCTCCGCCCCTACCCGTCCCGTACCTGGGGGCTGCGCCCCCAGACCCCCCTTTTCGCGCTGCGCGCTCGTCCTCAAACGCCGGACGGGCTGGAACCCCTCCCCTACTGCGTGCAGCCTGTCTCGCCCGACGCCAGCGTCGCGCACGCCTTCGCATCGCCGGCGTCCTTCACGGCCACCATCGGGGTGTAGGCGTCGGTGTCCGCGTCGACCGACCCGGTCTGCTTGGCCGCGGTGCCGGAGGACACCTCGACCGTGTCGCCCACGGCGGCCTGGGTGATGCGGGCCCAGGCTGCGGCGCAGGTCTCGCTGTAGCGGACCTCGACGAGGGTCGTGCCGACGGTGACGCTGGTGGCGGTCGTCGCCAGTTCGCCGCCGCAGCCCATGTTCTCCGGGTCCTTGCCCGTGCAGTCCGCGCCGGAGCAGTTCACTCCGGCCGGCAGCTCGGGATCGGGAGCGGCCACAGAGGTCGTGGGCGTCTCGGGCTTGCTCTCGTCCTTCGTGTCATCGCCCCTGGTGAGGTACACGGCCGCAGCGACCACGACGAGCGCGCCGACGACCCCCGCGAGGAACATGGTGAGCCGCCGCTTGCGCCGCGCCCCGTCGGGCGAACCCCCGCCCCCGCCGGAAGGCCGGGCATCCCGGGGCGGACCCCCGGCCGCACCGGCAGAACCGGCAGAACTGGCAACTCCCACAGGACTGGACGGACCGGACGGACCCGTCGGCCCGAACTGCCCGGCCCCGCCGGAGGACGGCGTGGCGACGACCCCCCACCCGCCGCCCCGCCCGGCCCCACCGGACGAGCCACCCCCGGACGAGCCACCCCCGTACGAAGGTGCCTCGCGCGACCAGGTCCCCTGCGACGAAGCGGCGTGCGGCGAAGCTCCGCGCGAGGAACCTCCGCCCGACGAGTCCTCCGCGTCAGCGGCCGACGGCTGCGGCGGCACCGTCGGTGACACCCCCGCAGGACCGGCGACCCCCGGTGTCACGGTGGCGCTGCCGCCTTTGCGGGCCTGTTTGCCGCCGCTCCCGTTCGCCGGGGGCGCCCCGAACTCGCCGAGCGCGGCGCGCGCCTGGGAGATCCGGATCGCTTCCATGGTCATGTCGTGGCGCATCTCCGAACGGCTCCAGGCACGCTCGGCGAGCTCCCACATGGTTGTCAGATGCATGGGATTGGTGCCGGTCACCTCGGCCAGGGCGACGATCGCACCCTTGGGCGCGAGGAGCCGGCCGTTGAGGTAACGCTCCCAGGACGTCTTGCTGTAGCCGGTGCGGTCGGCCACGGCGGCGATGCTCAGGCCGCTGCGGTCGACGAGCCGGCGCAGCTGGCTGGCGAACTCTCTGACCTGCGGATCGAGTTCATCCGGCAAGGCCCTCCAACGAGGCATTGCTTCTCCCCCCTACTTCCTTCACCCCGTACGCGACTGGTCTCTTCCCCCGTACGTGACTCACTGTTCCCCCGCGCACGGCGCCCCTTCGCCGAGTCCCCGTTCTGGCTACCCACAGGGATGCGCTCGGTAAGGATCTCAGTTCCCGGGATGGGGGCGCACGGGAGCATTCGGGCGGAGGCATGCACCGTTGCACGCCCATTGGCTGCGGTCCAGTGTCCCATCGGCATTGTTGTACGACCGGTCGAACTCCTGGCTTGCGCACAGGACGTCCCGGACCGTCCTGATTGGCCACGTTAACTCGACTGTTGAGCTGGATCGGAGTAAATCCTTGAACTTGTCAAGACATCGACACATCCGGAACACGGGAGTGACCTCACGCGCCCCGGGAGCGGTCAGCTCACCCGAGGGTCACGAACTACCCTTCCCTCGACGGGAGTTGATGGAATTCCGCTTCGGCGGAGGCCCGCCGGGCGCGGTCTCCGTTGCATGGCGCGGACACCGTAGCGGAACGGTCACTTCCGTGCCACAGCGAACTGACAGATATTGAACAGCCTGTTCCCGTGCACAAATGTTGTCTCCGGGCGGAACACCCGCCCGACCGCGGCCCGTCCTTGCTCGGGGGAGGGGACGGGCCGCGTCATGTCGGCTGCGGGAGAAGCCTGGGAACCCGGGGTCCCCTCAGCGGACGGTGAAGTGCAGGGTGTCGTCCAGGAACGGGATCTCCAGCCACGGATCGGGCTGCGCCATCATCGCGAGCAGCACGATGGCCGTGCCGAGCACGCCGTACGTGACCAGGTCAGTGAAGCGGGAGCGGACCGCGAGCATGCCCACGTCGGGCAGTGTCCAGCGCAGCACGCCGCCCATCAGCAGCGCGGCGCCGATCAGGATCGTGCCGTAGCGGAACACGTCGAAGGCGGTCAGCAGCAGGCCGAGCCCGACCAACGCGAGCACGGCGAGGATCGGCCACTGGCGCGCGGGCGCCGGGGCGTCCCTGGGCGCCGCCCGGCCGCCGCCCTCGGGCCGCGCGGTGTCCCGCGTGAACTTCGGGAAGCGCCGAGTGGTGCGGCGAGCGTTCCCTTCGGCATCGGGTGCGCTCACCGGGTCGACGACGACCGGCTCGTCGGCGTCACCCTCCGCGTCGGGCCCGCCGGGCTCTTCGCCGGCGCGGACCGCCGACGACTGGCCGTTGACGCCCGGTGTGTCCCGTACGGCCGGCTCGGCGCCGTTGCCGGACACATCCCGTACGACGGGCTGCGCGCCGTTGCTCAGCGCGTTCCGCACGACGACCGGCTCTCCGGCGGGCTCGTCGGTCTTGCCGTCGGTCTTGCTTTCGGTCTTCCCGGAGTTGCCGTCAGCCGACACTGCGCTCCGCCGCTTCCACCACGTTGACGAGCAGCTGGGCACGGGTCATCGGGCCGACGCCGCCGGGGTTCGGGGAGATCCAGGCGGCGACCTCGGCCACGCCCGGGTGGACATCGCCGACGATCTTGCCGTCGGAGCCGCGTGAGACGCCGACGTCGAGAACGGCCGCGCCCGGCTTCACGTCCTCGGGCCGGACGAGGTGCGCGGAGCCCGCGGCGGCGACGATGATGTCGGCGCGCCTGAGGTGGGAGGCGAGGTCACGGGTGCCGGTGTGGCACTGGGTGACCGTCGCGTTCTCGCTGCGCCGCGTGAGCAGGAGCGGCATCGGGCGCCCGATGGTCACGCCACGGCCGACGACCACCACTTCGGCGCCCTTGATCTCGACTCCGTACTGGCGCAGGAGCGTGAGGACACCGTTGGGCGTGCAGGGCAGCGGGGCCGGCTCGTTCAGCACGAGGCGGCCGAGGTTCATCGGGTGCAGCCCGTCCGCGTCCTTGTCCGGGTCCATCAGCTCCAGGATGCGGTTCTCGTCGATGCCCTTGGGGAGCGGCAACTGGACGATGTACCCCGTGCAGGCGGGGTCCTCGTTCAACTCCCGTACCACCGCCTCGATCTCCTCCTGCGTGGCGGTGGCGGGCAGTTCGCGCTGGATGGAGGCGATGCCCACCTGCGCGCAGTCGCGGTGCTTGCCGGCGACGTACTTCTGGCTGCCGGGGTCGTCCCCGACCAGGACGGTCCCCAGGCCGGGCACCACGCCCTTCTCCTTCAGGACCGCCACGCGGGCGGTCAGGTCGGACTTGATCGCGGCTGCGGTGGCCTTGCCATCGAGAATCTGGGCGGTCATGACCCCATCCTCCCGGATGACCGGTACCTGGTTCCAATCGGGCGCAGTGGTCGCAGCCGGGCGGACCGGCCGGGAAGATCACGAAGATTGCAGCTGCACAACATATGTGCCTATCGGCTGGACAAGAACTGGCCTGCCGCAGAACGATATGCGGTGCACCATCGCGGTCCGTGTTGGGGGGCATACCGCTCAAAATCGTGACGTTCCTCCGCGCAATCCGCGCCGTCCCCGCCCTTTGCATGGAGGAAATTCGCCATGAGTTTCGGCTCACCCAACCCGTATGAGCAGCCGCAGAACCCGCAGCAGGGCCAGCCCGGCTACGGCTATCCCCAGCAGGGCCAGCCCGCCGGCTACGGCGCCCCGCAGACACCCCCGGGCGTCCCGCCGCAGCAGGGTTACGGCTACCCGCAGCAGCCCGGTTACGGCTATCCGCAGCAGCCGGGTTACGGCGTCCAGCCGCCGTACGCGAACTGGGGCCAGCGTTTCCTCGGCACCCTGGTCGACATGCTCGTGTTCGCCGTCCCCTACGGCATCGTGATCGCCGGCAAGGACACTCCGGCGCTGATGGCGATCGGCGCCATCGCCCTGATCGGCCTCGCGATCTGGCAGCTGATCCAGGAAGGCCGCACCGGCCAGACCCTCGGCAAGAAGGCCCTCGGCATCCGCCTGGTGCGCGAGATCGACGGCCAGCCGCTCGGCGTCGGCATGGCGTTCGTCCGCCGGCTCGCCCACTTCCTCGACAGCCTGGCGTGCTACCTGGGCTGGCTGTGGCCGGCGTGGGACGCCAAGAAGCAGACCTTCGCCGACAAGGTGTGCTCGTCGATCGTGATCCGCACGTCGTAGCGGATACGCCGACGCGAGCGACAGCACTCCGGAACACTCCGGCACCGCTGGGCAGTTCGCGTCGCTGCGGATACCTGCTAAAGGGGCGCACCACTCACGGCGGTGCGCCCCTCGCGTGGCCTTGCGGTCAGAGCAGACAAGCGCCCCCGGACGACGGGGTCACAGAAGTCACCCCGCTGGTCCCGGTCTGGGTCCGGCCGGCCCCCAGCGGATAGTTCAGGTCACCGCCCACGCAGTACGTCACGGCCGTGTTGTTCGTGACCTCCGCGACCGTCAGCGCGGGATCATACTTGGCGCTGTCCCCCTCCTTCACCAGGACCGGGGTCCCGTTCCCGAACAGGGGCAGGAGACACACGTACCCCTTCGCGCAGTCCACCGCCGCCGCGTCCCCGGCGGCGGACGCGGTTCCGAGCGCCGACGTACCGAGCGCGACGGCCAGCGCCGCACCGACAACGGCAAGACGACTGATCCCGCTGAGCCTGCTCCGCATGACTGAACCTCCGAGCGCCGGGGCCGAGTTGGGTCGGCCTCCGACACTTCCAGCGGAGCGAGGGGTTCTGCACCCGGGTATGCGCCATTCCGCAGGCGGGAACAGAACCCTTCGGCCCGCCGACGAATCACCGGCGGGCCAAAGACGGCCCGGCTCAATGGAAGAAGTGCCGCGTCCCCGTGAAGTACATCGTCACGCCCGCCTTCTTCGCGGCCTCGATCACCAGCTCGTCGCGGACCGAACCGCCGGGCTGGACCACGGCCTTGACGCCCGCCTCGGTGAGGATCTCCAGGCCGTCGGGGAACGGGAAGAACGCGTCCGAGGCCGCGTACGAGCCACGGGCGCGCTCGGCGCCGGCGCGCTCCACCGCCAGCTTGGCGGAGTCGACACGGTTGACCTGGCCCATGCCGACGCCGACGGAGGCGCCGTCCTTGGCGAGGAGGATCGCGTTGGACTTGACGGCGCGGCAGGCCTTCCAGGCGAAGGCCAGTTCGTCCAGCTCGCCCTGGCTGAGCGCGTCGCCGGTGGCCAGGGTCCAGCTGGCCGGGTTGTCGCCGTCGGCCTGGAGGCGGTCGGTGACCTGGAGCAGCGCGCCGCCGTCGATCTGCTTGACCTCGACCGGGTTCTTCGGGCCGTGGTGGGCGCGCAGCACGCGGATGTTCTTCTTCTTGGTGAGGGCTTCGAGGGCGCCGTCCTCGTACTCGGGCGCCACGATGACCTCGGTGAAGATGTCGGCGACCTGCTCCGCCATCTCCTTCGTCACCGGCCGGTTGACCGCGATGACGCCGCCGAACGCGGACAGCGGGTCACAGGCGTGCGCCTTGCGGTGCGCCTCGGCGACGCTCGACGCGACCGCGATCCCGCACGGGTTGGCGTGCTTGATGATCGCGACGCACGGGTCGTCGTGGTCGTACGCGGCACGGCGCGCGGCGTCCGTGTCCGTGAAGTTGTTGTACGACATCTCCTTGCCGTGCAGCTGCTCGGCCTCGGCGAGACCACCCGTGCCGTCGACGTAGAGAGCGGCACCCTGGTGCGGGTTCTCGCCGTAGCGCAGGGTGTTCTTGCGCTCGTAGGTGTGACCCAGGAAGTCGGGGAAGCCGCTGTCGTCGGCTGCCGCGTAGTCGGCCGCGAACCAGCTCGCCACCGCCACGTCGTACGCGGCCGTGTGCTGGAAGGCCTCGGCGGCGAGCCGCTTGCGGGTGGTGAGGTCGAAGCCGCCGTCCTTGACCGCGGCGAGGACGTCCGCGTACCGCGCGGGGCTGGTGACCACGGCCACCGACGGGTGGTTCTTGGCGGCGGCGCGGACCATCGAGGGGCCGCCGATGTCGATCTGTTCGACGCACTCGTCGGGGGTCGCGCCGGAGGCGACGGTCTCGCGGAACGGGTAGAGGTTCACCACGACCAGGCCGAACGGCTCGACGCCGAGCTCTGCCAACTGGCGCTGGTGGTCGGGGAGTCGCAGGTCGGCGAGGATGCCCGCGTGGACCTTCGGGTGCAGCGTCTTGACGCGGCCGTCCAGGCACTCGGGGAAGCCGGTCAGCTCCTCGACCTTGGTGACGGGGACGCCCGCCGCGGCGATCTTCGACGCGGTGGAGCCGGTGGAGACGAGCTCGACACCGGCCTCGTGCAGCCCGCGCGCCAGGTCTTCGAGGCCGGTCTTGTCGTACACGCTGATCAGCGCGCGTCGAATGGCCCGCTTGTTGCTCTCGGCGGTGGCGGTCACTGGATAACTACCTTTCGTCCCTCAATGCGATAGCCGTTGCGGGCGAGCCGCCCCACGACATCCACGAGCAGCCTTCGCTCGACTTCCTTGATGCGCTCGTGCAGAGCGCTCTCGTCGTCCTCGTCCCGGATCTCGACCACGCCCTGGGCGATGATCGGGCCGGTGTCGACGCCGTCGTCGACGAAGTGGACGGTGCATCCGGTGACCCTCGCGCCGTACGCGAGTGCGTCGCGCACGCCGTGGGCGCCGGGAAAACTGGGCAGCAGCGCGGGGTGCGTGTTGACGAACCGGCCGCCGAACCGGGCGAGGAACTCCTTCCCCACGATCTTCATGAACCCGGCGGAGACGACGAGGTCGGGTTCATGGGCGGCGGTCGACTCGGCGAGCGCCGCGTCCCACTCGTCCCGGGTGTCGTAGTCCTTGACGCGGTTCACGAAGGTAGGCAGCCCGGCCCGCTCGGCGCGCGCGAGACCCTCGATGCCGTCCCGGTCCGCGCCGACGGCGACGATCTCGGCCCCATAGGCCTCGGGCCCCGCCTCCGCGATGGCGTCGAGCAGTGCCTGCAGATTCGTACCTGATCCGGAGACCAGCACGACCAGGCGCTTGGCCACGGGCTTGGCGGCCACGGTGGGGCCCTTTCTCGGGGGAGCGTTTGCACGGCCGGCTCGTTCTGCACCTTCGCTCACACTTGTACATTCGTACGAATGCATCGCGCCCCGGGATACGGGGAAGTCTACGAAGCGGCCGACCGTCAGCAACGATACCGGCACACCGGGCGGCCCCCACGGGACGGGGGCGTGGCCGGAAGGTAGCGTCTGGGGAGGATCCACCTGGGAACACCGTCCAGCACGGGGAACGCCTTGCGCACGCGGGGCGTTGATCTGGGACGGGTACGTGAGGGTCCGGGGCGGTCGTCCCGGACACGAAAGCTCGGGGCGCCAGTCCTGGGTACGCACGCCGAACGGTCGGCTGCCCGGGGCGCGAGTCACGGGCGGGCACCAAGCTCCGTGGACACGCCGCCCGCCAGAACCACCAAGGGGAAGACGCTCACCTGATGCCGGACCGCAGTCTCCGACTCCCTCCGCTCCTGCTGCGCGAGCGGCGCCCTTCGCCTGTGCCGCCGCGGGAAGGCGGGGGCACGCCCGACTCCGCCCCTTCGGGTGAGCGCGGCTCGGCCGACGGCAACGGGGGCTCGGGCGCGCAGGGCCCGGACGCGCCTCCCTCGGGCTCCACCGGCTCTTCTGGCTCTTCTGGCTCTTCTGGCTCGGACGACAATCCGTTCGCTCCGCCGCCGGAGGGGGCTCCCGACCGGCCGTGGCAGCCGCGGAGGCCTGCGAACGGGCAGGGCTCCGAGGGGTCGGGTTCGGGCGAGCACGGCGACTCCGACGGGCAGTCCCCGTGGGGCAGCCAGTGGAGCGACCGGCAGCCGGGGCCGTCCAGCGGTGGTGGCTTCGGCGACCGTCCCGGTGCGCCCCAAGGACAAGGGCAGGGGCAGGGTCAGGGCGGTCCGGAGGGGTCCGGCAGTGGTCCGGGTACCGGTATGCGCTGGGACCCGACGGATCCGGCGCAGCGCAAAGCGCGCTTCGCCCTGCTCTCCGGTATGTGGGCGTTCTTCTTCGCCCTCTTCAGCTGGCCGTACGTGGCTCTGCTGCTCGGCGCGCTCGCCCTCTACTGGGGCATCAGCGCCCTGCGCGCCAAGCCCCGCACCCCGGATCCGGACAGCCCGGCGCCGGACCCGGCGAACGCCCGGCCCCAGAAGTCCGCCGCGGTGAGCGGCCTGGTCACCGCGTCCCTCGCCATCGCCATGGTCGCCGCCGGCTTCACCGCCCAGCTCGTCTACAGCGACTACTACGCCTGCACCAACGACGCCCTCACGAACGTCGCGAAGAAGTCCTGCAACGACCTTCTGCCGAAGGAGCTGCGGGGGGTGCTGGGGACGCAGGGGTAGGTTTTTTCGCCCCCTCCGCCCCTACCCGACCCTTGCTCCTGGGGGCTGCCGCCCCCAGACCCCCGCATCGCGCTGACGCGCTCGTCCTCAAACGCCGGACGGGCTAAACCCTTTCCAGCGCCGGGCGGTAAAAGTTCAGCCCCTCCGGCGTTTGAGGAGCGGGGTCTGGGGCGGAGCCCCAGGAACAAGGGACGGGTAGGGGCGGAGGGGGCGAAAAACCCACCCCCAGCCCCCACACCTCAACCCGACTCCGGCGGCTCCAGCGGCTCCCCAGGAGCAGACGCCTCCTTCAGCGCCGCCCAGCGGGCCTCGCGAGGCACGTCCTCGTGCCACGGAGACCCCGTGGAGTCGGAGGGCAGGAAGTCGTACAGGTCGAGGCTAGGGTCAGCCGCCACCTGCTGGACATCGGACGGGGACCGCTCCGGGGCCTCAGCCGGAGACGACCGGTCCCCCTCGGCCCGCGAGAGCCACGAAGGCAACGACACCCCCACCTTCCAAGCCCGACGCTCGCGAACCCGCCACCCCCGCACCCCCACCACCACAGGAACCCCCACCCCCACCGTCCACAACCCCGCAGCCACCCCCACCTGCCACCACACCGGCCCGAAATGAGCCAGCCCCCCAACCCCGAGCGCCCCACCGGCCACCCCGGCCAGCACCGCGAGCACCACCCCGCACAACCCGGCCGCAAGCAGCACACAGCAAACGGCCCGCCCCCGGGACCACACCACCCCACCCCCCGGCACCGCCGAAGCCACCACGAACCACGCCACCGTCACCCCCGCAGCCACCGGCACAACCCCACCCACCCAGCTCAACGGCGCCCCCACCCCCGGCACCGCGGCCAACAGCGGAAAGGCCGGCAGCAGCGACCCCGGCGCAGCCGAGGACAACGGCCCCGCCACCTGCCCCGCCCCCAGGACGACCCCGGGCCCGAGCCCGTACGCCGCCCCCCACACCGCGGCGTTCGGCACGAGCGCCAGACACAGCAGCAGTACGGCGAAGCGCCCCGACCACACCTCGGTGAGCTGAAGGAACGAACCGCGCGCCGCACCCCCGTGCCACACCAGCGACACGGCCACGAGCAACGCCCCTCCCCCGACCAGCACCGCCGCCCCGGCCCCGGCGGCCCGCGCCGCGCTCGCGAGGAACCGACGGGCGTCCGGCTCGAGCGCACAGGCGTCCACGTGACGACGTACACCCGAAGGCAGGGCATCGAGCCCCCGGTGCCCCCACGGAGGCATGGGCCCACGCGGACGCCCGTACGCCGTCCACACCCCCGCCCCCGCCGCCCCCGCGGCAAGCAGCGGCAGGCATACGGCGGTCCACACCCAGGAGGGCCGCAGCTCCCCGCCCGAGGCGTACAGCGCGGCGGCGCCGCCGACGGACAGATAGCCGGCGACGACCCCGGCCCACGCCGTCCGCGGCGCGGCTTCCGACTCGGCGTCGGCGGCGTCGCGCCCCGCCCGGTGCAGCAGCCACACCGGCAGCACGACGAGAAGCAGCGGTGTGACACCCACCGGCATGGGCACTCCGGAGAGGGTGTCGGTGCGGACGAGTTCGACGCCGTGGGCCAGCAACCAGAGGGCCGCGGCCACGTGCAGCGCGCCGCCCGGTCCGCTGTCGGGGTAGGGGGAGCTGATCCACAGCACCATGACGAGGACGGCGAACGAACCGAGTCCGAGCCCCGCCGCGAGGCCGCCACCCAGGAGGCTGGCGGCCAGTCCGGGGGATCGGTCGCGCATCCGGGTGAGCAGGGGCGACAACGACAGCCTGCGGTCGGTCATTTGGGTCACGCACGTCATGCTCCCAACGACACGCGCTTTCTCGTCGTAACAGGCGAACCCCCGATGTGTCGCTCAATATGCAGCTATGTACTTTTTCGTACGAAGGGGCGCGCTGTGGAGTCCGAGCTGACACAGAGCCATGCGCCCCCGCTGCCCTCTCCCAAGGAACGCCGCCGCCTGCGCGAGGCCAAGTCGCTGAGCCAGGCCGACGTTGCCGACAAGATGGGCGTCACCCGCGAGACGGTGCGCTCGTGGGAGACCGGCCGTACGACGCCACGCGGGAGCAAACGGGAAGCGTACGTCGAGCTGCTGACCGCGCAGGATCCGGCGACGACGAGCGCCGAAACCGAAGACCGGACCGGCGTCGAGGCCGAAGCCGAGGCCGAGGTGACCGCCCGTCAGGAGCCGTACACCGAAGCCGAGCCGGAATCCAACGTCGAGGCCGAAGCGGAAGCAGAGGCGGATTCCGACGAGGAACCCGCACCCCCACCCCCCGCCCTGACGCCACCTCAGGCCTTCGACGCCCTCTACGCGTTCTGCACCCCCGCCCTCGTCCGGCAGACGTATCTGCTCACCGGGCGGCGCGAACTGGCGCGCGAGTCCGTGGAGCGGGCGTTCCAACTGGCCTGGCACCGCTGGCCCGAGGTGGCCGTGGACCGGGATCCGGCCGGGTGGGTGCGGGCGACGGCGTACGAGTACGCGCTCTCACCCTGGCACCGGCTCCGCCCCCGACACCGGCACCCCGAGGCGCCGCCCGCCGATGCGGCGGACCGCGCGCTGCTCGACGTATTCCTGAAGCTGCCGCCGATGTACCGGCGCACACTGCTGCTGTACGACGGGGTCGGGCTCGACCTGCCGGAGACCGCGGCCGAGACGGAGGCGAGCACGCCCGCGGCGGCCAACCGGCTGCTGCACGCGCGTGAGGCGGTCGCCGAGCGCCTGCCGGAACTGGCCGCTCCCGACGAACTGCACCGGCGTCTCACCGTGCTCGCCGCGACGGAGCGGCTGCGCGCGGCGAAACCCCGCTCCGTCCGCTACGGCAGCGAACACCGCGCCCGCACCTGGACCCGCGCCGCCATCGCGTTCACGGTCCTGCTCATCGGCGCCACCTCGCTGACCCTGCGCACGGCTCCGGACCACTACGAGCCCCCCATGGCCCCCGGCGCGACGATCCGCGGTGTGCCGCCCCGTGCCGCCTCGGGCCCGCTCTCCGACGAGCAGCTGGAACTGCACGCCTTCCTCAAGTCCCAGACGGTGAGCGGCCCGGAGAGGCTGGTGCCGGAGGCCCGCTGAGTACGAGTTACCGGATGCCCGCTGAGTACGCGGACGGGCCCGCACCCCGGTGAGGGGGTGCGGGCCCGTCCGTGCGTTCGACAGGAAACGTCAGCCGTTGAGGATCTCGCGGGCCAGCTGCGCCGTCTCGGTCGGCGTCTTGCCGACCTTGACGCCGGCGGCCTCGAGGGCCTCCTTCTTCGCGGCGGCCGTGCCGGAGGAGCCGGAGACGATGGCGCCGGCGTGGCCCATGGTCTTGCCCTCGGGCGCGGTGAAGCCGGCGACGTAGCCGACGACCGGCTTCGTCACGTTCTTCGCGATGAAGTCCGCGGCGCGCTCCTCGGCGTCGCCACCGATCTCACCGATCATCACGATCAGGTCGGTGTCGGGGTCGGCCTCGAAGGCGGCCAGCGCGTCGATGTGCGTGGTGCCGATGACGGGGTCGCCACCGATGCCCACGGCCGACGAGAAGCCGATGTCACGGAGCTCGTACATCATCTGGTACGTCAGCGTGCCGGACTTCGAGACCAGGCCGATGCGGCCCGGCTTCGTGATGTCGCCCGGGATGATGCCGGCGTTCGACTGGCCCGGGGTGATGAGACCGGGGCAGTTCGGGCCGATGATGCGGGTCTTGTTGCCCTTCGACTTCGCGTACGCCCAGAAGGCGGCGGAGTCGTGGACGGCGATGCCCTCGGTGATGACGACCGCGAGGGGGATCTCGGCGTCGATGGCCTCGACCACGGCGGCCTTGGCGAAGGCCGGCGGCACGAAGAGGACGGACACGTTGGCGCCCGTCTTCTCGATGGCCTCGGCGACCGTGCCGAAGACGGGGATCTCGGTGCCGTCGATGTCGACCGACGTGCCCGCCTTGCGCGGGTTCACACCGCCGACGATGTTCGTGCCGTCGGCCAGCATGAGCTTGGTGTGCTTCATGCCCGTGGCACCGGTCATGCCCTGGACGATGACCTTGCTGTCCTTGTTGAGGAAGATAGCCATGGCGGTTGTTTCCCTCGTCCCTTACTTCGCAGCCGCGAGCTCGGCGGCCTTGTCGGCCGCGCCGTCCATGGTGTCCACGCGCTGCACGAGCGGGTGGTTGGCGTCCGACAGGATCTTGCGACCCAGTTCGGCGTTGTTGCCGTCGAGGCGCACGACCAGGGGCTTGGTGACTTCCTCGCCCTTGTCCTTGAGCAGCTGGAGGGCCTGCACGATGCCGTTGGCGACCTCGTCACAGGCGGTGATGCCACCGAAGACGTTGACGAAGACGGACTTGACGTCCGGGTCGCCGAGGATGATCTCCAGGCCGTTCGCCATGACCGCGGCGGAGGCGCCGCCGCCGATGTCGAGGAAGTTGGCCGGCTTCACGCCGCCGCCATTCACCGATGTATACGCCTCACCGGCGTACGCGACGACGTCGAGGGTGCTCATGACGAGACCCGCGCCGTTGCCGATGATGCCGACCTCACCGTCGAGCTTGACGTAGTTGAGGTTCTTCTCCTTGGCGGCGGCCTCGAGCGGGTTGGCCGAGTCCTTGTCCTCGAGCGCGGCGTGGTCCGGCTGGCGGAACTCCGCGTTCTCGTCCAGGGACACCTTGCCGTCGAGGGCGATGACCTTGCCGGAGGCGACCTTCGCGAGGGGGTTGACCTCGACGAGGAGGGCGTCCTCCTTGATGAAGGTGTCCCACAGGGTCACCAGGATCTCGGCGACCTGCTCCGCGACCTCGGCCGGGAACTTCGCCTGGGCGACGATCTCGCGGGCCTTCTCGATGCTCACGCCTTCATTGGCGTCGACCGGGACCTTCGCGAGGGCCTCCGGGTTCTCCTCCGCGACGACCTCGATCTCCACGCCGCCCTGCACGGACGCCATGGCGAGGAAGGTGCGGTTGGTGCGGTCGAGGAGGTACGAGACGTAGTACTCCTCGACGATCTCGGGCGCGGTCTCGGCGATCATCACCTTGTGGACCGTGTGGCCCTTGATGTCCATGCCGAGGATGTCCGTCGCGCGAGCGACGGCCTCGTCCGGGGTGGCGGCGAGCTTGACGCCGCCGGCCTTGCCTCGGCCACCGACCTTCACCTGCGCCTTGATGACGGACTTGCCGCCAAGACGCTCGGTCGCCTCGCGGGCTGCCTCAGGCGTGTCAATGACTTCACCGGCCAGCACCGGTACACCGTGCTTGGCGAAGAGGTCCCTCGCCTGGTACTCGAACAGGTCCACGCGCGTCCGTCCCTATCAGTGATCTCGCGGTTCGTTGTCTGCGTGGGCGTGCCGCGAAGGGCAACGTGACGTCCGCTGTCACAAGGGTGGCGCACACGGTGTCCGAGCGCGCGGCATGTCCGTCTCGCAGGTTATCGCCGCCGGACGCGGGTCCCTAAATCGCAGGTCACACCTGAGCGGTGATACCTGTCACAGATCCGGCCAGGAGAGGGACGCGAGGGCCGGGCAGGGGCCTCGCCAGGCTGGGGTTTGCCTGGCGAGGCCCCTCTAACAGCCCCGAAGGGCCCAGGGCGGGTGGTCTCCACCCCAATGGGGACCACCCGGCCCTTCCGCGAGGTTCCGGTCGGACGGACCGACGGCATTCGGCCGTCCGGGACCATCGCCCCCGCGGAGTCGGTCGGATGCCGTACTACGGCTTCGCCGGCCGCCGTAGTACGGCATGGGGGGGCCGGGGTCAGATGCCGTACGTCCCGTACTGGGCGTACTCGGCGTTCTGTGCGTAGCCCGGCGTGATCGAGTCGGCCACGTCCTGGACGCCGGTTACGGCGTTGCCCGCGAGGGGGCCGCCGGTCTCCTGGACGGTTCCGGTCAGGTCCTGCGCGAAGGAGCCGACCTGGCCGACGACACCGCCCGCGAACGGGTCGACCTCACCGACCACACCGTCGGCCAGCGGCCGCACGTCACCCGTGACGCCGTACGCGAGGACGGTGGCGCTGCCTTCGACGCCGTGCACGGTCTCGACGACCGGCCGCACCGTCTCGACGACCGTCCGCACGACCGGCCGCACGGCGCCGACGACACCCCCGGCGAAGGGCTGCACATCGTCGGTGACGACGCCCTGCGCGAAGGGTCCGACCTGGCCGACCACGCCGTACGCGAGCGGCGGGACCTCGCCCACGACACCGCCCGCGAAGGGCTGGACGTCACCCACGACGCCGTACGCCAGCGCGCCCGCGTCCCCGACTGCCTGCCCGGCGACCGGGACGACGCCGTGCACGGCGGTCACTGCGACGGGCGGCAGGACGGAGGCGGTGTCGTCGGCGACCTGGCCGACGAGACCTCCGGCGAGCGGCTGTACGTCGGCGACGGCGCCGTACGTCAGCAGCGTCACGTTCCCCACCACGTGACCCACGACCGGCGTGACGCCCCGGACGGCGGTGGCGGCGACCGGCGGGACGACGGCGGTGGTGGTCTCGTCCACGACCGGGTCCGCGAAGGCGGCGAGCGGGCCGAAGAGGTAGTCGATCTCGTCCTGCGGGGCGCTGACGGCGGTAGCGGTGGTGACGGCTGCGGCGGTCGTGGTGTGCTCCGCGGCGGTGGTGACGACGGAGGCCTTGGCCTGTGCGGCCTTGGTGCCGGTGGCGCCCGAGGCGGTGGTGCTCTGGACGTCGCCGGTGACATTCCCGGCGACGTCGTCGACGGTGTCGGTGACCGAGCCGACGGTGTCCGTGACGTCGAGGGTCGTGTCAGGCAGGGAGACGGACGGCGAGGGCAGCTCGTCCGCGCTGGCGACGGCGGAGCCGAGCGCCCACGCGCCGGTGACACCTGCGGCTATGACGATGGAACGGCGGATGTTCTTGTTCATGCGTACGTCAGATCCTTCGGGATTCCGAGACTTCGAAACATTCCTGGGGTTTCCGGGGCTTCCGGTGGCTTCCGGTGGCTTCCATCCGGTGATCGGAGGAGGTCCGGACAGCGGACAGACCTGCACCGCTCGCCAAGGCGAGCGCGAGGGAGGGCTGTCTAGCCGGGGAAAACGGGAATGTCCCGGAACCTGTCCCGGGTCTCGGCCGCGGACACAACCGCGGACGCGCCGGGTACGAGCCGAAGCGGCACCCGGTGGTGAGGAGTGACGGCATGCGCATCGCCGTGCCGCGGCCCGCCGTTGTCGACCGCCGACTGGTTGCCCAGCGCGCCGGTCGGGTTGCCGGGGGGCGCCTGGTGCGCGGGTGCGGGCGCTTGCACGGGACGTACGCCTTGGTGGCCCCTGTACGCGTCAGCGCCTTCGGCCTGCGCGGCTGTACGGGCGGGCCCGTAGGCCGACGTGACCCCGAGGACCGTCTGCTGCCCCGCAACTCCCTCGTCCGCCCCGCCGACGACGCCCCCGGCCGACTGCTGCGGCGCGGAACCGGCGGCGGGCGGAACCTGGCCGCCCACACCCGGAAGCCCCGGCAGGCCAGGCAGGGAGGGAAGCTCGGGCAGGGCCGGCAATATCTCCGCCGGAGTTCCGGTCAGCCCGCCGGTAACCGTCTCCACCAAGTCACCGATCGGCAGTACGACATCGTCGACGACGGGTTGGACGACGAGCTCACCAACCGGCTGCACGACGTGCCGGACGGTGTCCGTGACGGGCGCCAGAACGGGTTCAGTGACCTGCGTCTGGACGCTGTCGGTGATGTGCGTGACATTCGTGACGGCGCTCGACGGAACAGACCCGACCTCAAGGACCGACCTGCCCGCCGATTTCACAACATGTGCCACCGGCCGTTCCAGCGACTGCTCCACCGAACGCGTCACCGCACCGATAACTGGGCGCGTCACCGCACCCGTCACCGACTGCACGGCCGGCACCGGTGTCGTCGGCGCCAGCCCGTCCGCCGCGTGCGCCTGCTCCCCGAAGAGGAGCCCGAGCGCGAACAACCCGCCTGCCAGCAGCACCACTTGCAGCGCACGCCGTCCGACCGCCGTGCGCGTCACGCGCAGAGCGGCACCGGGCAGTGCGACTGACAAGGCCATGAGAAGGGGGTGCTTCCCGTGTGAAGGGTGTGAAGGCGCGTCGATCCTCGCACGCGACTCCCGAGGCCGCACAAGCCCCCTCCAGGCAATGCTCGTTCATGTCCGAATTTCAACTCTCCTCACTCGGTGTCCGGTCTCCTCACTTGGTGTCCGGCACCGGCAACGGCCGCTTCTCGATCGCCGCCGCCATCACCTCGGGAAACAGATCGGGCGTGCACGCGAACGCCGGTGCGTCCAGCGCCGCGAGAGCCGCCGCGTGCTCACGGTCGTACGCCGGTGCCCCCTCGTCGGACAGCGCGAGCAGTGTCACGAACTGCACCCCCGACGCCTTCATCGCCGCGACCCGCTTCAGCATCTCGTTCCGTATCCCCCCTTCGTAGAGGTCGCTGATGAGCACGACGACCGTGTCGGCGGGCCGGGTGATCTGCGACTGGCAGTACGCGAGCGCCCTGTTGATGTCCGTACCGCCGCCGAGCTGGGTGCCGAAGAGGACGTCGACCGGGTCGTCGAGCTGGTCGGTGAGGTCGACGACGGCCGTGTCGAAGACGACGAGCCGGGTGGCGATGGACCGCATGGACGCGAGGACCGCGCCGAACACGGAGGCGTAGACGACGGACGCCGCCATCGATCCCGACTGGTCGATGCAGAGGATGACCTCCTTCTTCACGGACTGCGACGCCCGCCCGTAGCCGATCAACCGCTCGGGCACGATCGTGCGGTATTCGGGCACGTAGTGCTTCAGGTTCGCCGCGATGGTGCGGTTCCAGTCGATGTCGTGGTGGCGGGGCCTGCTGATCCGGGCGCTCCGGTCGAGGGCGCCGGTGAGCGTGGCCCGGGTGCGGGTGGCGAGCCGCTTCTCCAGGTCCTCGACGACCTTGCGTACGACGGCCCGCGCGGTCTCCTTGGTCGTCTCCGGCATGGCCTTGTTGAGGGAGAGGAGGGTGCCCACCAGATGCACGTCGGCCTCCACCGCCTCCAGCATCTCGGGCTCCAGCAGAAGGGCGGCCAGCCCGAGCCTGTCGATGGCGTCCCGCTGCATTACCTGGACGACGGACGACGGGAAGTACGTCCGGATGTCCCCGAGCCAGCGCGCGACGGACGGCGCGGACGCCCCGAGCCCGGCTGAACGGTCCCGCCCTGCCTGCCCCTTGCCTCCCTTCCCGTTCCCGTACAACGCACCGAGCGCACCGTCCATCGCGGCGTCCTGCCCGGAGAGTGCGCACCCGGTGCCGTCCGCCTCGTCGCCCCCGAGCACGAGCCGCCAGCGCCGCAGCCGCTCGTCCGTAGCGCCGGTCACGCCGGACGCGGCGGTCACACCGGTCGCGCCGGCTTCGGTGACTACGTCGGTCGCGTCCACCGGTGCGGTCATCGGGCCACCTCCACAAGGTCGTTGTCGTCACTCACCCGGTCGTCGGCTTCGCCATCGCCAGCCTCGCCATCGCCGCCGTCGGGTTCGTCCAGCCCGAGCAGCAGACGCAGCACCGGCAGTACGGCGTCCGCACGCTCGGCGTCGAGGTCGGGGGCGAACCCGGGTATCCCGGAGGCCGCTGCCGTGGCACTCCCCCGCGCCCCCGGCCCGCGCCTGATCAACTCGCCGAGCGTCCGGCGCACTCCGGCCTCGTAAGCCGAGAACGTCCGTCGCAGCAGCGGCAGTACATCGGTGAACGCCTCCGCCGGAACCCCGGTCAGCCACGCGTCCACCAGCCCGAGCAGCCGCTCGTCGTGCATGAGCAGCATCCCGCCGCCGGAGCCGCCCCCGACGAACCCCTCGATCCACGCGGCGGCGTCCCCCGGCGCCGTCCCCGGCGACAGCACGAGCCCCATGAGCCGGGCGGCCTCGTCCTGCGCCAACTCGCCCTCGTCAAGCAGCAGTCGTACGGCCCGTCCGCGGATCACCCCCGGCACGGTGTCGCGCCCGGCCAGCACTCGGAGCACGGAGTGCCAGCGGCCGCGTATGCCGCCGCCGGACCCGGTGCCGCCCGTCTCCCCCAGCAGGCCCACCGCCCCCTGCACCGCGTCCACATGACGTCGCATCTCCTCCGCGGCCTCGGTGTCGAGAGCAGCGCAGGCCGGTGGGAGCCCGACGAAGATCCGCTCGGCGAGGCCCACCGCGACATCGCTGAGGGCGTGTGTGTCCGTGCCGCGTACGTCGCCGTACCGCAGGGAGCGGACCAGTGCGGGCAGGGCCTGGGCGAGATGGCCGACGTCGGCGTCGAGGGCCGCCCGGTCGGCGAGGACCCGCATGACCACGGGCAGCGCGTCCGGGAGTTCGGCAAGGAGACAGCGCTCGGCGAGTGCCGTGACATCGGCCAGTGAGCCCGCGCCGATGGCGTCCGCGTCGGCCTTGGCGGTCGCGGCGGCGAGCACGGTGGTGCCCCACACACCAGCCTCGGCGACCCGCACAGACAGCTCCGGCTCCCAGCGCAGCCGCCAGGTCTCGCGGAAGGTACCGGTGCTGCCGCGCGACGCGACAGGCTCGCCCCAGCCGATGCCCAGCAGCCGCAGCCGGTGCAGGAGTCTGCTGCGCCCGGCGTCGGTCTCCTTGCGCAGGTCGAGCTCCAACTCCCGCTCCAGCGCCTCCGGTTTGAGCCGAAGCTGCCGCTGCAGCCGCGCTAGGTCGCGCTGCAGGGGCACCGCGGGTGCGGACTCCGGCACCTCCCCCATCACATCTCCGACCACGAGCCGGTCCCGCACGAGCGCGAGCGGCACGTCGGAGCCCTCGCACATCACGGCTCGTACGGCATCGGTGGTCTCGGTCAGTCCCGGCAGCGGGCGGCCGCGCATCGCGGCGAGTGTGTCGGCGAGCCGCACCGCCTCGATGACGTGCGCGGAGGAGACCATCCGGTCCTCGTCGCGCAGCAGCCGGGCGACCTTCGTCATCCAGCGCTCGACCGGGCGGTCGGGGGCGCCGAACAGATGCCCGTACCAACCCGGCGAGTCGATGCCCGCCCCGTACCCGCTGACCCGGGACAGCCGGCGGTGCGTCCACGGCACCCATGTCATGTCGGCCTTGGCCTTGGGCAGCCCCTTGAGCAGCGCCCGGTCCGCGCCGGCCGTGGTCTTCTGCCGCAGGGCGGGGACGTGCCAGGCCCCGCACACCACCGCCACGTCGTCCCCGAACTCCCGCTGCGCCGACCGCAACTGGAGCCGCATGTACGCCTCGCGCACGAGATCCCGCTCGTGACCCCCGACCCCGTACGCCTCCCGCAGCGCCCCCATCGCCTCCCCGAGTACGGCGAACGGCGCGAACGGATCGCCTCCCGCCGCCCCGCCCCGGTGCTCGACCACGTCCTCCCACCACCGCTCGGGATCGTCGTAACCGGCGGTCTCGGCCAGCACGGCAAGGGGGTCGATACGAACAGCCTCGTCAGGAGACGAACCCGCCTCGCCCTCCGACTCCTCCGATTCCTCCGAAGGGGATTCGTCCTTCCCCCAGACCAGCGTGTGGGTCGCCGGAAGGTCGATGAACCGGGCCGGGACTCCGTGGTCCAGGGCCCACCGGATCGCCACCCACTCCGGGGAGAACTCGGCAAGCGGCCAGAAGGCCGAGCGGCCGGGCTCGTCCACGACGTGGGCGAGGAGGGCGACGGGCGGACGCATGCCCTCTTCGGCGGCGAGCGGGATGAGCGCGTCCGCCTCCGGGGGCCCCTCGATCAGCACGACCCGGGGAGCGGCCGCCTCCAGCGCGGCCCGCACGGCCCGTGCCGACCCCGGCCCGTGATGCCGCACGCCGAGCAGCAGCGGCCCGCCCTCCCGTACGCCGGAGACACGCTCCTCCGCCGCCTCCTGCTGGAGTCCGGTCATACGCTCACCTCCCGGCAGGCCCGGTAGAAGTCCTTCCAGCCGTCGCGCTCGCGGACGACCGCCTCCAGGTACTCCTGCCAGATGACGCGGTCGGCGGCCGGGTCGCGGACGACGGCGCCGAGGATGCCGGCGGCGACGTCACTGGCCCGCAGGACGCCGTCCCCGAAGTGGGCTGCCAGCGCGAGCCCGTTGGTGACGACGGAGATCGCCTCGGCGGTGGACAGCGTGCCGCTGGGCGACTTCAGCTTCGTACGCCCGTCGGCGGTGACTCCGTCGCGCAGCTCGCGGAAGACGGTGACGACGCGGCGGATCTCGTCGATGCCGTCGGGCGCGGCGGGCAGGTCGAGGGAGCGGCCGAGCTGGTCGACGCGGCGGGAGACGATGTCGACCTCGGCGTCGGCGCTCTCCGGCAGCGGCAGCACCACCGTGTTGAAGCGTCGGCGCAGCGCGCTCGACAGTTCGTTGACCCCGCGGTCGCGGTCGTTGGCCGTGGCGATCAGGTTGAAGCCGCGGACGGCCTGCACCTCCGAGCCCAACTCCGGTATCGGCAGCGTCTTTTCCGACAGGATGGTGATGAGCGTGTCCTGCACGTCGGCGGGGATGCGGGTCAGCTCCTCGACACGTGCTGTCATCCCTTCCGCCATGGCGCGCATGACGGGGCTCGGTACCAGGGCGTTCCGGCTCGGTCCGTGCGCGAGCAGCTCCGCGTAGTTCCAGCCGTACCGGATCGCCTCCTCGGGCGTGCCGGCGGTGCCCTGCACGAGCAGTGTGGAGTCGCCGCTGACCGCCGCCGCCAGATGCTCGGAGACCCAGGTCTTCGCGGTGCCGGGCACGCCGAGCAGCAGCAGTGCGCGGTCGGTGGCGAGCGTGGTGACGGCGACCTCGACGATGCGGCGCGGTCCCACGTACTTGGGTGTGATCACCGTGCCGTCCGGCAGCGTGCCGCCCTGCAGATACATCGCCACGGCCCACGGCGACAGCCGCCAGCGGGCCGGGCGGGGCCGGTCGTCCTGCGCGGCCAGCGCGGCGAGTTCGGCGGCAAAGGCGTCCTCGGCGTGCGGCCGCAACACCTCGCCCGCCCCCTCGCTCACGGACGGATCGACGGACGTGGTCCCAGTCGGCTCAACGGACACAGACATGGCTAGGTCCCCCTCCAGCTCGGCCGGTTCGATCGGCCGGTTCGGACTGGTTCCACCGTGCACCATGCCACTGACAATGCGACCTGACCTGCACAAACGCGCTCGCGAGGCCGATTGTCAGTGGTGGGATCTACCTTCGATGACATGACTCAGCAGGGGGTGCGCTGGACTGCGGATCAGGTGCTGGCACTGGCGCCTGACGCAGCGTCACGCAAAGCGGGAAGCAAGCTCGGCGCCGCCGGGCCGTGGTCGGAGGCAGGCAGTTCTGACGAGGGGACGGTATGGGGACTGTGCGCGGGAAGTGGCAGCAAGCCGTATCAGACGGTCATCGACGTCGCGGACTCCACCGGGCCCGCGTACAAGTGCAGTTGCCCCAGCCGCAAGTTCCCGTGCAAGCACGCGCTGGGGCTGCTGCTGCTCTGGGCGGGCGAGGAGGGCACTGTGCCGCGGGGGCAGGCGCCGGACTGGGCGGAGCAGTGGACAGAGGGGAGGCGACAGCGCGCGGAGGAGAAGGCGACGACGACGGGCGGGGCATCTGGGACGGCCTCGCCGGGTGATCCGGAGGCGGCCCGGCGCAGGGCGGAGCGGCGGGCCGAGCGGATCACCGCGGGTGCGACGGAGCTGGAGCAGCGGTTGGCGGATCTGCTGCGGGGCGGCCTGGCCGGGGCCGAGCAGGCCGGGTACGGCACGTGGGAGGAGACGGCGGCCCGGATGGTCGACGCGCAGGCACCTGGACTGGCGGCGCGGGTAAGGGAGTTGGGAGCGATCCCGTCATCGGGCCCCGGCTGGCCGGTGCGACTCCTGGAGGAGTGCGCGCTGCTCCATCTCCTCGACCAGGGCTGGCTGCGCCGCGAGCGACTGCCGGACGACCTTGCCACGACGGTACGTTCACGGATCGGCCTGCACGGATCGGCGGACGGCCCACAGATCCACGACCGCTGGCTGGTCCTCGCCCAGTACGACACATCGGACAGCCGTCTCACCACGCGCAGGATCTGGCTGCACGGATCGGAGTCCGGCCGCACGGCTCTGCTCCTCTCCTACGGAGCCGCCGGCCGCGCACCGGATCTGACGCTGCCCGTCGGGCTGTCCTTCGAGGCGGAACTCTCCGCACACTCGGGCGGCGGACTACGAGCGGCACTGGGCGAACGGTTCACACCACCGACCCCCACGGCAACACGACCACCGGGAGTCACGACGCCCCAGGCGGCGGCCCACTACGGCAAGGCACTACGCGCCGACCCCTGGCTCGACTCCTACCCCGTCATCCTCGACCGGGTCATACCGACCCCCGACGGCGAAGCAACCACGACACCACAACGCTGGCAACTGGCAGATGCCGACGGCGACTTGGCCCTCCCCATCGCCCTCGCTCCGCACTCCCTCCCCGGCCTGTGGCGCCTCGCCGCCCTCTCTGGCGGCGCCCCCGTAACCGTCTTCGGCGAGTGCGGCCACCACGGCTTCACTCCGCTGACGGCCTGGCCGGAGGGCCCAGGAGAAGCGGTGTCGCTGTGCTCCTGACCACCTCCGTACAGAAAGGACGCCAACGCTCATGAACACGACCTCTGCTCCTGAAGGCTCCTGGGAGGAGCTCGTCACCGTGGCACTGCTCGGGACGGATCGGCGTACACCTCCGGGGTGCGGCCCGGGACAGGAAGCACCCATGGCATTGCTGGACGCCGCCGCGGTGGAAACACTGCGGCGGCGGGCCGGGATGCGCCCGGCTCCAGCGGCGGCCCGCCCCGAGCCGTCGGCCCCGGATCCGCGCCCGGCCCTGCCGCCCGCCGCGGCCCAAAGACTCACACAGCTGCTGACGGACCGCCCCGGCACCGGTGGCGGCGGCCGCAGAGGAACGGCGCCCGACCTCATGGAACTGCTGCCGCAGTGGCTCACCCTGGCCAACGCGCACGGTTTCGCGCCACCCCCGCAAGCACTCCCAGCGCTCCTCGACGCGGCCCGGGGCCGCACCGATCTCCGACCCGCCGCACTGACCTTCGCGGGGCCGCGCGCCCTGTGGCTTGCACGGCTGAACCCGGACTGGCGCTTCGCACTGCGCTCCACTCCAGGAGGCGGTACGGCGCTCCCGGACCCCGCAGAGCCGGAGCGCGTACAACAGCTCTGGCAGGAAGGCCTGTTCGCCGAACGGGTAGCACTGCTCACCGCAATACGGACCCGCCAACCCGCAGCCGCCCGCGAGCTGCTCGCCACCACATGGACCACCGAACGGGCCGAGGACCGGCTGATGTTCCTCGACTCGCTGCGGTCGGGGCTGTGCGCGGCGGACGAACCGTTCCTGGAGCGGGCGCTCGCCGACCGGAGCCGCAACGTACGGGCGACGGCGGCGGAGTTGCTGTCCGCGCTGCCGGAGTCGGCGCTCGCCGGGCGGATGGCGGCCAGGGCGGGTTCCTGCGTGGCCGTCGACCGTACGCGGGGCACGCCCACGATCGTGGTCGAGGCGCCGCACGAGTGCGACGCGGGCATGGAGCGGGACGGCGTGGTGCCGAAGCCTCCCGCCGGGCGCGGCGAACGGTCGTGGTGGCTGGGCCAGTTGGTCGACGCGACACCGCTCGCGACCTGGCCGCGACGGCTCGGCGGACGTACGCCGGAGGACATCGTCGCCCTGCCCGTGGCGGACGACTGGCAGAGCGAGCTGCATGCCGCGTGGTGCCGGGCCGCGGTACGGCAGCGGGATCCGGGCTGGTCCAGGGCGCTCCTCGGGGCGCCCTCCGCCCCGGAGGCCGGGGGACCGGGGGCGGTGTCCCTGTCGGAGCGGTCGAAACTGCTCGCCACGCTGGGTTCGGCCGAGCGGGCCGAGTGGGTGGCGGGGTTCATCGGCACGCACGGGTTGTCCGAGGCGTTTCAGTTGCTCGGGGTGTGTGCGGTGCCCTGGGCGGGGCCGTTGGGGCGGGCGGTGGTCGACGCGCTCAATATCGCGCGGGACGCGGGGAGTTACCCGTGGAGCTTCAGCGGGGTCATGGGGCTGGCCGAGCGCTGCCTCGACCCCGCGGAGGCGGTCCGACTCGAAGGGCTCACGGGCATTCCCGAAGAGCCGGAGAACGCCGCGCCAGGCGCCGGCAGCTACTGGGCCGAAGCGTTCCAGCGCCTGGTCACGACCCTGCGCCTACGCGCAACCATGACCAAAGAACTCACGCCTCCCCAACCAACGTAAAAGCACTTCCTCGCCCCCTCCGCCCCTACCCAACCCGAACCTGGGGGCTCCGCCCCCAGATCGCCCGAAGGGCTCGTCCTCAAACGCCGGACGGGCTGACACCGCGGCCCCCGTGGGTGGGTGGGGGACGGGATGGCCCAGCCTTTTCCCAGACGCCGGACGGGCCGAATGATGCCCACCGGCGGAAGGGGGCGTGCCGGTACGTCCAAATGCCCGTCGCGTACGTTCGCGTCACCGGACGCCCCGCTACCAGCCCGACGTCTGATCCGGCGGCGACGGGCGGGACGTACCGGCACGCCCCCGACCCACCCACCCCGCACAAGGCGCCCCCGCCAGCCCTACGCCCCGGCGGGCTGCCGAACATTCGCCCGCACCCACTCCACGATCGACGCGGTGGTCGCCCCCGGCGTAAAGATCTCCGCGACCCCCTTCTCCTTGAGCGGAGCGATGTCCGCCTCGGGAATGATGCCGCCGCCGAAGACCTTGATGTCCTCCGCGTCGCGCTCCTTGAGGAGCTCGATGACGGCCGCGAAGAGCGTGTTGTGGGCGCCGGACAGGATCGAGAGGCCGATCGCGTCGGCGTCCTCCTGGATCGCGGTGTCGACGATCTGCTCGGGAGTCTGATGGAGCCCGGTGTAGATGACCTCCATACCGGCATCGCGCAGCGCCCGCGCGATCACCTTGGCCCCGCGATCGTGGCCGTCGAGCCCCGGCTTGGCCACCACCACGCGGATCGGACCGGCTGCCACACCCATCACTGCCTCCATGAACCGATTACACCAACCTGCACCAACACACACCGACAGATATCGCACATTTCGCCACTGGCCACACCAGACGCGACACCAGCCGCACACCCGCGGCACGGGCGCCCCGCACCACACCGGCCGGGGAAGTGAACGAACGTTATCCCCAGCATCCCGCAACCGGCAGTTTCGCGGTGGATACCGAGGGGGAAATCACACGGTGGGACAAGTTCGCCGCGCACCGCTCCGGGTTCCTGCGGCACACGCACCGCATGGACCCGCGGCGCATGGACCACAGCCGGAGCGTGCGCAAGGAGAGCCGCTATCGGGTGGCCGCACCACGGCGTCGTCGGCGAGACACCGCAGTGGTGGGGCACATCGGCGATGGCACGACAGCGGGGAGCACCACCCGTACGAGGAAGACGAGGACCGACGCCCCGCCGCACACCGGCGAGGTCATCCGCCGCAGGGACAGCGACGGCCGGAACCCACGTCACCACCAAGGAACGGGCCCCCGTCGCGTCACAGGCGCCCCACGCGCCACAGACGCACCGTCGCGACCACCACCGACACCGGCCGAGCGACCGCCGAGCCGACGTCAAGCCGGCATCGACCAGACCTCGACCGAGCCGCCACCGGCATATGCGACTCTCCACGAGTGCACACGGGGGACAGAGCCGTCCTCCGCGTGCCGACAGGAGGTCGGCCATGAAGGTCACCAGGGTGGCGTCGCCCTTTCTTCCCCTTCTCCCCCTCTGCCAGCGCCTGCTCCCGAGCAGACTGGCGGGACTCTCGATGGTCCTCCTGAAGGCGACAGCCCTGGAGATCGCGATCCTCGCCGGGCACCTCCTCCTCTATCCGTCGGGCATGGCCCAGGAACGCCGGGCCACCCCCACGCTCCCCTCACCGGACGCCGCCCGGCTGCCCACGGAGGCCAAGCCCCCGGTCGTCCTGCTGCACGGTTTCATAGACAACCGCTCGGTCTTCGTCCTGCTGCGCCGCAACCTCGCCCAGCACGGCAGGCAGCACATCGAGTCGCTCAACTACTCGCCGCTGACGTGCGACATCCGTACCGCCGCGGAGCTGCTCGGCCGGCACATAGAGGAGATCTGCGAGCGCACGGGCCAGGACCGCGTGGACATCGTCGGGCACAGCCTCGGCGGACTGATCGCTCGCTACTACGTGCAGCGCCTCGGCGGTGACATACACGTGCGCACCCTGGTCACGCTGGGCACACCGCACTCGGGCACCCGCGTGGCCCCGTTGATGAACGCGCACCCGATCGTCCGTCAGATGCGCCCGGACTCCGACGTGATCGAGGAACTGCGCAAGCCCGCGCCGGACTGCCGTACGCGCTTCGTGAGCTTCTGGAGCGACCTCGACCAGTTGATGGACCCGCTGGAGACGGCCTGCGTCGACCACCCGGACCTGCTCGCGCAGAACGTGCGGGTGAGCGGCGTCGGGCACCTCGCCCTGCCCGTGCATCCCGCCGTCGCCACCGGCATACGGCAGGCGCTCGACACCGAGGAAGCGGGAACGCACGCCGCCACCCACACCGGAGGCGGCCTGACAGTGGCGTGACAGTCACCCCGTACAGCGAACCGCGAGCGAGCCGAGCGCGGACCAAGAGCCGACCGCGAGCCAGCCGAGAGCGGATCGAGAGCAAGCCAAGGGCGGCCAGACAGGCCACCGAACAGCCCCCCACACTCGAACACTCATCGAACGCCAGGCCAAAGCCGTGCCCGCAGTCCCCCGAAACACGGCCGAATGCCCGTTTCCTGCGAGAGGGAAACCTGCCGAAGATTGTCGTGCCCGCGTACCGCCGGGTACAGTCACCGCACTGCTCTGCCAGCCCCTGTTGTCGAGGCGAAAGAGAAGTTGGTGAACGACCGTCCCCCGTCGGGGATTGCTACTCCCCCGGCTCCGGCTTCCGATGCCGCCTCGACGCCCTACGCGTCGTCGTACGGCGGGCAGGAAGCTCAGTACGGCGACTTCACCACGTACGACGGCTACCCCGCCACGGGTTTTGAGACGGGTGCCAACGCCGCGTACGCGACCGGGAACTTCGAAACGCCGGCCTTCGAAACGACGAGCTTCGCGACAGACCCTCTCTTCGGCGACATGCCGGGCGACGGCGCGGGTTCGCACGACGCCACGGGCTCGTACGACACGACAGGTTCGTACAACGCCACGCAGTGGAGCACCGGCACCGGCACCGGCACCGGCACCGGCAGTCACCAGACGCTGAACTACGACCCGTACGCGGCGCAGCACCAGGCCGCCTACGACACCGGCAGCTACGAAACGACGACGTGGGCGGCCGGTTACCAGCAGCTCGCCGACATCCCCGCGCAGCACCCCGGCCCTGACACCTCGGGCCAGTGGGACGCGACCGCCTGGCTCCAGCCGGAGCAGCCGGTCGACCACGCCCAGCAGTGGAGCGCGCACACCCAGGAAACGGGCGCTTACGACGCCACGCAGTGGAACACCGCCGGTGACCACGACACGTACGAGCGGGAAGCCGCGTACGAGCGAGAACGCGAGCACCCGCAGACCGAGTCCTACGAGCATCAGCCCGCGCCCGAGCCCCTCGATCAGCAGGCGACCGCAACCTTCGACCAGCAGGCGACCGCGACCTTCGAGCAGGTCCCGTACGAGCAAGTCGCCGCCGCGGAGGACGAGTTCGAGAACCCGGCCGCCGAGCGCGACACCGGCGTCGAGCACCAGGCGCCGCTGCTGCTCGACGACATGGAAGAAGTCACCCCGGCCCCCCGCCCCGCCTCGCGGTCCGCGGCTCGGCCCGCTTCCCGCTCCCGTCGCCGCACCCCCGCGAAGCGTTCCGCGCTGCTGACCGTCGCCGTTCCCTCGGCCTGCGTGATGGGGGTCGCGGGGATCGCCGCCGCCTCGGTGGTCGACATCGGCGGGGACGAGACCAAGGACACGACGCTCAGCGCATCCGACGGGACCGCGGTGAAGCCGTCGGCCGCGAACAACAAGCTGGACACCCAGCTGCAGAGTCTCTCCGCGGGCGCTGACGACTTCGCGGACCGGGCGAGCCGGACGCAGGAACGTATCGACCTCGAGGCCCAGCAGGAGGCCGAGCGGAAGAAGGCGGCCGAGGCGGCGGCGACCAAGGAGCGGCTGCGTCCGAAGTTCGCGCTGCCGGTCGCGCAGAAGGGGCTGAGCGCCTACTTCGGCCAGGCGGGCGTGAACTGGATGTCCATCCACACGGGCATCGACTTCCCGGTGTCGTACGGCACGACGGTGATGTCCGCGACGGACGGGACCGTACGGACGCAGTGGAACAGCGCGTACGGCAACATGATGATCGTGACCGCGAAGGACGGCACGGAGACGTGGTACTGCCACCTCTCCAGCTACCAGGTCGCGTCGGGTACGACCGTGAAGGCCGGTGACCCGATCGCGAACTCCGGCAACTCCGGCAACTCCACCGGCCCGCACCTGCACTTCGAGGTCCGCCCGGCCGGCGGCTCGGCGATCGACCCGCTGGCATGGCTGAACAGCCACGGCCTGGACCCGACGTAGCCACCGGATCCCGCCTGGACCCGACGTAGCCGCCGGGCCCCTCCCCACTGGCCGCCTGCCTGCCTACAGTTTCTCCACCGGCGCGTACCGCAGCAGCAGCCGCTTCGGCTTCGGCTCCCCGAAGTCGACCGTCGCCTCGGCGTTCGCGCCCGTCCCGTTCACACCGACGACGGTGCCCAGGCCGAACTGGTCGTGCGTGACCCGGTCCCCGACCGCCAGAGACACCACCGGCTTCTCGGAGATACCGCGACGCGTCGCGAACCCGGAGGCACCCGAGGCCGCGGACCGCGACCGCGAGGACGACAGCGACGAAGACAGCGAAGCCGCCACCCCCGACACGGGGCTCGACGAGGCGGGACCCATCGCACCCGTGCGCTTCCACTCCAGATGCGCGTCCGGGATCTCCTCCAGGAAGCGGGACGGCGGATTGTACGAGGGCTGCCCCCACGCACTGCGCATGGACGACCGCGTCAGATACAGCCGCTCCCGCGCGCGCGTGATGCCGACGTACGCGAGGCGCCGCTCCTCCTCCAGTTCCTTGACCTGGCCCAGCGCGCGCATGTGCGGGAAGACGCCGTCCTCCATGCCGGTCAGGAACACCACAGGAAACTCAAGGCCCTTGGCGGTGTGCAGGGTCATGAGGGTGATGACGCCGTTGCCGTCCTCCTCGTCGGGGATCTGGTCGGAGTCGGCGACGAGCGCGACCCGCTCCAGGAAGGGGGCGAGCCCGGCCGGGGCCTCTGTCTCACCGGTCTCCTGCTCGAACTCCAGGGCCACGGCGGCGAGTTCCTGAAGGTTCTCGATGCGGGTCTCGTCCTGCGGATCCGTCGAGGCCTGCAACTCCGCGAGGTATCCGGTGCGTTCGAGTACCGCCTCCAGGACGGTGGCCGGACCCGCGCCCGATTCCACGATCGTCCGCAGGTCCTCCATCAGCGTGTTGAACCGCTTGACCGCGTTCGTGGAGCGGGCCGCCATGCCGTACGCCTCGTCCACCCGCCGCAGCGCCTGCGGGAAGCTGATCTTCTCGCGCTGCGAGAGCGCGTCGATCATCGCCTCGGCGCGGTCGCCGATGCCGCGCTTGGGGACGTTGAGGATCCGGCGCATGGGAACGGAGTCCTCGGGGTTGGACAGCACCCGCAGGTACGCCAGGACGTCCCGGACCTCCTTGCGTTCGTAGAAGCGGACGCCGCCGACGACCTTGTAGGGCAGGCCGACGCGGATGAAGACTTCTTCGAAGACACGGGACTGGGCGTTCGTACGGTAGAAGACGGCGACGTCGCCCGCCTTGGCGTCGCCCGCGTCGGTGAGACGGTCTATTTCGTCGGCGACGAACTGTGCCTCGTCGTGTTCGGTGTCGGCGACGTAGCCGGTGATGTTCGAACCCGCGCCCGCGTTCGTCCACAGGTTCTTGGGGCGGCGGGATTCATTGCGCTCGATGACCGCGTTGGCCGCGCTGAGGATCGTCTGCGTGGAGCGGTAGTTCTGCTCCAGGAGGATCGTCGTCGCGTTCGGGTAGTCCTCCTCGAACTGGAGGATGTTGCGGATGGTCGCGCCGCGGAAGGCGTAGATGGACTGGTCGGCGTCACCCACGACACACAGCTCGGCAGGCCCGAGGTCCTGCTCGCTGGGCGGGACGTCCACGGGGTGCTGGGAGGTGCCGACGAGTTCCCGCACCAACGCGTACTGCGCGTGGTTGGTGTCCTGGTACTCGTCGACGAGTACGTGCCGGAAGCGGCGGTGGTAGTGCTCGGCGACGTCCGGGAAGGCGCGCAGCAGATTGACCGTCGTCATGATCAGGTCGTCGAAGTCGAGGGCGTTGGCCTCGCGCAGCCGCGACTGGTACATCGCGTACGCCTGGGCGAGGGTCTTCTCGAAGCCGTCGGCGGCCTGGGCGGCGAAGTCCTCCTCGTCGATCAGCTCGTTCTTCAGGTTCGAGATCTTGGCGCTGAACGACTTGGGCGGGAAGCGCTTCGGGTCGAGGTCCAGATCACGGCAGACGAGCGCCATCAGCCGCTTGGAGTCGGCGGCGTCGTAGATCGAGAACGAGGACGTGAAGCCGAGCCTCTTGCTCTCGCGGCGCAGGATCCGCACGCACGCACTGTGGAAGGTCATCACCCACATCGAGTTGGCGCGCGGGCCGACGAGGTGCTCGACGCGCTCCTTCATCTCGCCCGCGGCCTTGTTGGTGAAGGTGATCGCGAGGATCTGGCCGGGGTGGACATTGCGCTCGCCCAGCAGATACGCGATGCGGTGCGTCAGTACGCGGGTCTTGCCGGAGCCCGCGCCGGCCACGATGAGCAGGGGGGAGCCGGAGTGCGCCACGGCCGCCCGCTGGTTCTCGTTCAGCCCGTCCAGGAGCGCGGCCGCGTCCACGGCGGGGCGCGGGGCGCCGTCGCGGTAGTACGCGTCCCGGCTGGGCGGCACGTCGAAACGGCCGCCGAACAGGTCGTCCGGAAGCGGCTCGGCCGCCCCGTCCTCGGGCGGCGGCGGGGGCTCTTCCTCGTGGGCCCCGGAGGGCTTGAGGTCCGCCAGGAAGCTGTCATCAAAGAGGCTGCTCATCGCTCTCCGAGTCTAGGCGGCCCCACTGACACCCCGCCGCCACCCCGAAAACTCCGTCGCAGGAAACGCCGGGAAACCGCTCTCGGACGCCGGGGATCTTCCGGATCCGGGCGCCCGGTGCCTTCGTACCCTCTCCAGAACGGTTCCGTACCCTCCAGAAACGGTTCCGTCACGGTCGGCGACCGCAGTCGGCGACCGACCAAGCGTCGGGGCCTTGCGCTTCCGCGCCCTCCGCCGCCCGGTTCCAGCGCACTGAAACCGCGCTGAATGCGATCTGAATGCGCCCTGCCGCAACCTCCTCGGCATGACGACAACGACATCGCACTCTCCCGCCATCGCGGCCAAGGGGCTGCGCAAGTCCTACGGGGACAAGACGGTCCTCGACGGCGTCGACCTGACGGTGCCGACCGGCACGGTCTTCTCCCTGCTCGGCCCGAACGGCGCCGGCAAGACCACCGCCGTCAAGATCCTCTCCACCCTCATCACCGCCGACGCCGGCACCGGCGACATCCACATCGGCGGCCACAACCTCGCCACCCACCCCCAAGCCGTACGCGCCGCAATCGGCGTCACCGGCCAGTTCTCCGCCGTCGACGGCCTGATCACCGGCGAGGAGAACATGCTCCTCATGGCCGACCTGCACCACCTGCCCCGCAGCGAAGGCCGCCGCACCGCCACCGAACTCCTGGAACGCTTCGACCTCACCGAGGCCGCGAAGAAGCCCGCCTCCACCTACTCCGGCGGCATGAAACGCCGCCTCGACCTCGCCATGACCCTCGTCGGCAACCCACGGATCATCTTCCTCGACGAACCGACCACCGGCCTCGACCCGCGCAGCCGCCACAACATGTGGCAGATCATCCGCGAGCTCGTCTCCGACGGCGTGACCGTCTTCCTCACCACCCAGTACCTCGAAGAGGCCGACGAACTCGCCGACCGCATCGCCGTACTCAACAACGGCAGGATCGCCGCCCAGGGCACCGCAGAAGAGCTCAAGCGGCTGATCCCCGGCGGACACGTCCGGCTCCGCTTCACCGACCCGGCCGCCTACCAGTCCGCCGCCGTCGCCCTGCGCGAGGTCACCAGGGACGACGAGTCGCTGTCCCTGAGCATCCCCAGCGACGGCAGCCAGCGCGAGCTGCGCTCCATCCTCGACTGGCTGGACTCGACCGGCGTCGAGGCGGACGAACTGACCGTGCACACCCCCGACCTCGACGACGTGTTCTTCGCCCTGACCGGCCCCAACACCATCCCCAACCAGCCCAAGGAGAACGTCCGATGAGCGCCTTCTCCCTCGCCGTACGCGACTCGAACACCATGCTGCGCCGCAACCTCCTGCACGCGTGGCGCTACCCGTCCGCCACCCTGAACCTGCTGCTCACGCCAGTCATGCTGCTGCTGCTCTTCGTCTACATCTTCGGCGACGTCATGGCCGCGGGCATCGGGGACGGCGGCGGGGACCGCTCCGCCTACATCGCCTACATTGTCCCCGGCATCGTGATGATGACCATCGGCTCCACCGTGATCGGGGCCGCGGTGTACATCTCCATGGACATGACCGAGGGTCTCATCGCCCGCTTCCGTACGATGGCGGTCTTCCGCGGCTCAGTGATCATCGGGCACGTGGTGGGCAGCGTGCTGCAGTGCATCGCAAGCGCGGTCCTCGTCGGTGCCGTCGGCGTGGCCATCGGCTTCCGCTCCACCGACGCCTCGGCCGTGGAGTGGCTGGCGGCGTTCGGACTGATCGCGCTCTTCTCCCTCACCCTCACCTGGATCGCGGTCGGAATGGGCATGGCCAGCCCGAGCCCCGAGGCGGCCAGCAACAGTGCGATGCCGTTGATCCTCCTCCCGCTCATCTCCAGCGCCTTCATCCCGGCCGACACGATGCCCGGCTGGTTCCAGCCGATCGCCGAGTACCAGCCGTTCACTCCGGCCATCGAAACCCTGCGCGGCCTGCTCCTCGGCACCGAGATCGGCAACAACGGGTGGATCACGATCGCCTGGTGCGTCGGCCTGACGGTGCTCGGCTACCGCTGGTCGATGGCGCAGTTCAACCGCGACCCGAAGTAGCCGCCATGACGGCGCGGGCTGCCTCCCGCAACTCGTCGCGCCCCAGGGCGGCGTACTCCGACACCGCGTCGGCGTACGCCGCCCTCTCGGCGTTCCCGGCGGCCGCGACCGCCTGCCGGGCGCGGTCCGCCGACATCGTCGGCTGGAACGAGCGCAGCACCCGCAGCCGTTCGGCCAGCGCGATCATCCGTACGGCGGTGGCATCGCCGGACATGAGCCCCGCCATGCCGAGGGCGTGCAGCACCGTCCCGAACACAGGGAGCTCCATGGGCGAGCCGGCCGGACCGGAGAGCAGGGTCCGCAGCCCCTGCCGCAGCCGGTCGACCACCTCCGCGACCAGCTCGAGACGCCCGGCATGCGCGTGCGCCGTCACCGCCGCCGACTGGATCTGCAGCATCCACCGGTCGACGAAGGGATCGCCGCTGTACATAGAGCCGGCCTCGGCCACCCCCTCCACGGCGCTGCGCCACAAGCCGAGTCCGACCTCCGTCAGCCCGCGGGAGAGAGCAATCTCGGCGCGGCCTCCGAGGTCGGCGCTGTCGGAGTCGTCGTTCTGCGGGACGTTGACGTCCTCCGCCTGCCGCAGCCAGTACTCGGCCTCGTCGGGGTCGCCGCGCTGCAGACAGGCGAGGGCGAGGCCCCAGCGGACGCCGATGGAGTCGCGCTCGTCGCCGAGCCGCGGCAGCACGTCGAGCGCCGCCTTGAGGTGTCCGTACGCTTCCTCGCCCTGCTCCGTCTGCAAGCACAGCTGGCTCAGCCGGGTGTGGCCCATGACCTGCATGAACGGGTTGTCGACCGGCGCCAGTGCGGTGACGGTCCGGCGAGCCGAGGCGAGCGCGCGGTCGATGTCGTGCTCCGACTCCCAGACGAAGGTGGCGACGCACTCGGCGACGCCGGCGAGCAGCGGCTGCTCGCTGTCGCAGAGCTTCTGCAGCACCTCGTAGTCGGGAGGCAGCATCTCGGGGACCGCGCTCAGCACTGCCCCGATGGCGCGCAGCAGCGTGTCCGGCGGGGCCGGGGGCAGCCGCCGGAGGGTGACGAGCTGGCGTACGACGTGCGGGCCGTAGCCCATGAACAGGCTTGCCGTGCACAACACCGCGGCGGCGCGGGCGACTTCGACGTATTCGGGTTCGGGGTGGTAGTGCGAAAGCAGTGGGCCGGTGTCCGCGGCGAGGGCGGTGAGGCGGAGGTAGTTGGAGTCGGTGGACCACAGGGCGGCGAGGACGGCGGTGAGGGCGGCTGTGGTGGGGCCGTCCGTACGGGCCAGGGCGTGGCGCAGGGCCAGTACGAGGTTGTCCTGCTCGGCCCTGATCAGCTTCCAGGCGGTCCGTGGTTCCGAGCCGAAGAACCAGTCGTGGTAGGCGACCACGAAGTCCCGCGCCCAGGCGAGGAACCGGCCGACGGCCTCCTCGTCCTCGCCCGCCTCCGTACGCCGGGCCGCGCTGAACTCCCGTACGGTCTCCAGCATTCGGAACCGCACGCCGGCCGCGGTGTCGGCGACGGTGAGCAGCGACTGGTCGGCCAGCTGCTCGAGGAGGAACAGCGCGTCCTCGCCGAGGACATGCTCCGCCGCTTCGCCGGTGAAGCCGCCGGGGAAGACGGACAGCATGCGCAGTGCGGCCCTGGCTTCCTCGTCGAGCAGGTTCCAGCTCCAGTCGACGACCGCGTGCAGCGTGCGGTGGCGTTCCGGCGCGTCCCGTGCCCCGCCGCGCAGCAGCGCGAACCGGTCGCCGAGGCGGCGGGCTATCTCCGGCACCGAAAGGACCCGCACCCGCGCCGCGGCCAACTCCACCGCGAGCGGCAGCCCGTCAAGGTGCCGGCACAGCTCGGCCATGGCGTCCGGTGGCAGCTCCACGCCAGGCCGGGCGGCCCGGGCCCGCTGTGTGAACAGCTCGACCGAGGTGCCGAGACCGAGCTCGGGCAGCGCGTACACCGCCTCCGACGTGAGGCCGAGCGGCGCCCGGCTGGTGGCGAGCACCCGCAGGTCCTTCGAGGACGAGACCAGGGCCTGTACGAGGTCGGCGGCGCCGGCGATGACCTGCTCGCAGTTGTCGAGGACAAGCAGCGCGGGCCCGGAGCCGAGCACGCCGAGGATGCCGGACACCGGGTCGTGGCCACTGAGTGCGCCGGGCCGTCCCTCGCCCGCGCCGAGCGCGGAGGCCACCTCCGCGGCGACGTCCGCGTCCGCGGTGACGCCGGCGAGCGGCACGAAATACACCACGCGCTGCTCGGCCCGGCGGCTGACGGCGTGCGCGAGCCGGGTCTTGCCGAGGCCGCCGGGGCCGACGACGGTGACGGCGCGGGAGGCGCGCAGCAGCCGCTCCACCGCCGCGATGTCCTCGTCCCGGCCGAGCAGCGGGTTCGGCTCGTGCGGCACGCCGTGCCTGGCCACCGGCGCCTCGCCGCGCAGCAGCTCCTGCTGTACGGCCTTGAGCCCGGCGCCCGGATCGGTGCCGAGCGTCTCGCGCAGCTCACGGCGGTACGCCTCGTACCGCATCAGTGCGGCGGACGGGCCCGCCGAGGCCGCCTCGCCGCGCAGCAGCTCGGCGAGCACCTCCTCGTCGCGCGGACGCTCCGCGGCGGCCACGGCCAGGGGTCCGGCCGCCTCCGCGTGCCGGCCGAGCCGGGCGAGTGCGAGCGCCTGCGCGCGTACGAGCGTGCCGCGGACGGGAGCGCGCTCGGCGCGCAGCGCGGCCACCGGGTCGTCGGTGTCGCCGGCCTCGTCGGGGGTGCCCTCCCACAGCGCGAGTCCGGCCTCGGCCGCGGCCAGCGATCCGGCGTGGTCCCCGGCCCTGGCGCGGTCGGCGCTCGCGGCGGCGTGCAGCAGCAGGGCGGAACTGTCGACCTGGTCCTCGGCGAGGGTGAGCCGGTATCCGGTCGGCGTGCTGACGAGGACGTCGGCGGCCAGCTGCGCCCGCGCCCTGGACACCAGGACCTGCACCGCCTTTCCCGGCCGCTCCGGCAACTCCTCCGGCCACAGCCCTGCCACCAGCCGCTCGGTGCTGCAGCCCGTGCGCAAGTCGCCCGCGAGCAGCGCGAGGAGACCGCGGAGCCGGGGCGCGGTGACCTCCTGCCCGCGATAGGCGACACGCGGCAGCAGGGTCAGGTCGGTGGTCATCCGTGCACAGTAGCCAAGGGAAGACTGGAAGCCGGCGCGCGGAAAGCGGCGGGCGCCGGCGCCTCGGACAACCCACCCCATACCCTTCCGGATTGGCCGCGGGTGACGAAGGTCATGACTAAGGTCACGAAAATGTATCGGGCATATCGAACATCAACCTTCACAAGGGCCACACGAGTTGGCTAGCGTGCTGACCAGGCCGCCCGACCCCCACCGGCGAACGTCGCCGGGCCGTGGTGGCCTCCGCCGAGTCCGGTGCGCCTTCGTGGCAGCTGGAGCCGGGGACCCAACCGAACTTGGGGTGAATCGGTCCAACTGCCTTGTCGGGCATGGACCGTAGGGCAACCCTTCCGAACCACCCGCCCGAACCCGACAGCTAACTCGGTAGGCGGATGATGGAAGGAGTCGCCTCCCTTGGCGTCGCATCGCAAATGGCTCCCGGGTACGCGCGTGGCGGGCATACGGCCTCCCGCCCTCGCCACCGCCGCCCTCACCTCCGTGGCCCTGCTTTCCCAGACGGCGACCGCCGCGCCCTCGGAGGAGCCCAAGCCGAGCCTCGAAGAGGTCGAGAAGAAGGTCGACGACCTCTACCGGCAGGCGGAGTCGGCCACCGACAAGTACAACGCGGCCAAGGAGAAGACCTCCAAGCAGCGCAAGCAGGTCGACACCCTTCTCGACGATGTCGCCAAACGCACGGAGAAGCTCAACACCGCGCGTGAGGAGCTGGGTTCGTTCGCCGCGGCGCAGTACCGCACCGGGGCCGCCGCCCCCGACACCGCGAGCCTCCTGCTGGCCGACAACCCGCAGGACTACTTCGACCAGACCCAGCTGATGGACCGGCTGACCACCCGCCAGAAGGCGGCCGTCGACGACTACGTCACGGAGCAGGCCGCCGCCACCGAGAAGCGCACGGAGGCCTCCCAGAGCCTGGAGACGCTGACCACCTCGCAGACCGCCCTCAAGACGTCCAAGGCCGACGTCCAGCAGAAGCTCGCCGCGGCGCGCGAACTGCTCTCGCAGCTGACCGCCGAGGAGAAGGCGCGGCTCGCGGCGATCGAGGAGGAGCAGCGCAAGGAGGCCGAGCGCAAGGCGGCGGAGCTGGCGCAGCAGCAGGCCGCCGCCGAGGCCGCGGCGAAGGCGGCCCAGGAGTCGTCGTCGAGCACCACGACCGGCACGACCACCACCACCGACTCCTCGTACGCGACGAAGGCGGCCAAGGCCCTCGCCTTCGCCCGCGCCCAGGTAGGCAAGCCGTACGTCTGGGGCGCCACCGGCCCCGGCTCGTACGACTGCTCGGGTCTCACCCAGGCCGCCTGGAAGGCCGCCGGCGTCACGCTCCCGCGCGTCACCTACGACCAGGTGAACGCGGGCACGACCGTCGCCCTCTCCGACGCCCAGCCCGGCGACCTCGTCTTCTTCTACGACGACGTCAGCCACGTCGGCCTCTACATCGGCAACGGCATGATGATCCACGCCCCGAAGCCGGGCGCGTACGTCCGCGAGGAATCGATCTACTACGACGGCGAGTCGGCAATCCACAGCGTGGTACGCCCGGCGTAACGCACCGCACCACCCGGACACCCTTTCCGCGGGGCACGCACGCGTGGAGCACGTTTTCGTGCACTACGGGGCGTGCCCTGCGGCCTCTTCGGGGCGCCCTGCAGCCTTCTTTCACGCCCCCACGGGCGCGTGCGGCGTCCTCCACGCGTGCGTGGGGCACGTTTTCACCCCCCGCGCGCGTGCCCCGCGGGCAACCCGTCCGGAGATCCCTAGCATCGGGCCCATGCCAGCCATGCCAGCCGTCTCCCAGCTCCGCGCCTGGTGGGCCGAGCGGCCGCCCGCCGCCGGTGCCGCCGTCATGGCCAGCAGCATCGTCTCGGTCGGGTTGCATCTGACCGGATACGAGACGCTGTCCCGTATCGCGCTGGTTCTGGCGGCCGCTGCCTGGCTCGCGCTCGCCGCGGACTTCGTCGTGCGACTGGTGCGGGAGCGGACGCGCTGGGCGGCGGAGGCGGGCACGCCTGCCGGACTGACCGCCGTCGCGGCGACCGCCGTCCTCGGTACACGGCTGTCGGCGCTGGGGTGGCAGGAGGTCGCCGAGGCGCTCCTTGCGCTGTCGGCCGTGCTGTGGCCGGTGCTGCTCTTCGTCGTCGTACGGCACTGGAAGCGTCGTATGGCCGGAGGGGTGTTCCTGGTGTGCGTGGCCACGGAGAGCCTGGCGGTGCTGGCGGCCACGCTCGCCGCGGCGGTGGGCACGGACTGGCTCGCGCACGCCGCGCTGGTGCTGTTCTGGCTCGGGATCGTGCTCTACGGGGTGGCGTTCGCGCACTTCGACATCAGGGAGGTGGCCACGGGCGCCGGGGACCACTGGATCGCGGGCGGCGCGCTCGCGATCTCGGCGCTGGCCGGGGCCGAACTCGTCGCCGCACACAACATCAACGCGTACCTGTGGAACGACGACGACAACGGCGTCCTGCGTGCCGCCACCGTCGCCCTGCTCGTCCTCGACCTCGCCTGGTACTGCGTCCTGGGCGCCGCGGAACTGGTCCGGCCGCGCCTTCGCTACGACGTGCGGCGCTGGGCGACCGTGTTCCCGCTGGGGATGACGGCGGTGTCGATCCTGTCGGTCTCGACCGCCCTTGATGTCGACTGGCTCAAGGGGCCGGGTGAGGTACTGCTGTGGATCGCAGTGGCGGCATGGCTGGCGGTGGCAGCCGGAGCCCTCAGGTCCACAGCACCGCGATGAAGATGTCCGTCGTCGTCAGCAGCCCGACGAGCCCGAAGAGACCCTTGTCCACCTTCTCGTCGTCGCGCTTCACATAGACGAGCCCCAGGATCACGATCAGCAGCGCCAGCTTCACACCGATCTTGATGTTGTTGACCGCCTGGTCGTCCGCCTGGTTGAGGCCGACCAGCACAACTCCCGTGACCAGCATGGTCAGCGCGCCGTGCAGCATCGCGGGGACGAACCGGGCCGTGCCCTGGCCCATCGCCTTCATCTGGGTGAGAAAGCCACCAAGGAGCGAGGCGATGCCGATGATGTGCAGGCCGACGAAGAGATGGATGAGTAGGTCCATGGGGCCGGAGCCTATTCCTGCGCCCTGACCCCTCTTGTCACCGGCCCACCCCATGTAACCCCTAGCACCGACGCACCCCTGGTTGTCCCGGATTGCCCCCATCGGTCATCACACCGTGTGAAGTCGGCGACTCCGGACCGGAATTGCGATCACTTGCGGTCGCTGGACGATCCAGTGGCGCCACTTCCGTACATGGCGTTACCAACCCCTCACGCTCAGGTTTAGCGTCCTCCACCAGGTGCCCGGCTCCCCACCGCCGCCCGGGCCAGGGGCGGCATCCGGACACCACCGCCGAGAAGGTCCGGCGGCGGCCCGCTCCCCCTGTGTGGGCCGCCGCCGGACGTGTAACCGCTGACCGCCGGGTTCCAGCTCCGGCGGCCGTACGGAAGGATGTGGCGCCCTCGTGGCAACACACCGCAAGCCCAGGCAGCGCTCGCTCGGCGGAGGCAAGGCCCGCACCGCCGCCACGATCGCCCTCGCGGGTGCGGCGACGGCCACCGCCTTCGACGGGACGGGGTACGCCGAGCCCCAGCTGTCGACGGCACAGGTGAAGGCCAAGGTCGACAAGTTGTACGAGGAGGCGGAGGTCGCCACCGAGAAGTACAACGGCGCCAAGGAGAAGGCCGGCAAGGCTGCGGAGCGGCTGGGCACGTTGCAGGACGAGGCGGCCCGCAAGGAGGAGCGCCTCAACTCGGCACGCGAAGCGCTGGGTTCGATAGCTGCCTCGCAGTACCGCAGCGGTGGCCTCGACCCGGCGCTGCAGCTCGCGCTCTCCGACGATCCCGGCCAGTACCTGGAAGGTGCCGCGCTCGCCGAGCGTGCGGGCGACAGGCAGGCGTCGGCCGTTGAGCGCGTACGCCAGCAGCTGCGGGAGATCGAGCAGTTGCGCGGCGCCGCGCATGTCGAGCTGGCCTCGCTCAAGTCGCGGCAGGCGGAGCTGAAGCGGCACAAGAAGACGATCAACGGGAAGCTGGATGCGGCCAGGCAGCTGTTGGGCCGGCTCAGCGAGGAGGAGCGCGCACAGGCCGTCGGCACCGGTGACTCCGGCGACCGCGCCTCGCGCTCCTCGGCCCGGGACCTGACCCAGGCGCCGTCGTCGGGCTCGGTCGCGGCCCCCAACTCCCGTGCGGCGGCGGCCGTCTCGTACGCCTACGCAAAGCTCGGCAGCCCCTACGTCTGGGGCGCCACGGGGCCGGACGCCTTCGACTGCTCCGGCCTGTCCCAGGCCGCGTACCGCGCCGCGGGCATCGCCCTGCCCCGTACGACCTACGCCCAGATCAACGCCGGCCGCCGCGTCTCACGCTCCGAACTCGCCCCCGGCGACCTGGTGTTCTTCTACTCGGGCATCAGCCATGTGGGCATCTACGTGGGCAACGGCCAGATGATCCACGCCCCCAACCCGAGCGCGCCGGTGCGACTGGCTCCGATCGACGAGATGCCGTTCGCCGGGGCCACTCGGGTGGCGTGAGAGCGGCGGGGCGCACAAGGGTCTCCCGCCGCGTCCTCAGTTCCGGCGGACGTCTCGCAGGGCATCGCCGATCGCGGCCACCCCGTCCGCGATGGCCGTTGCGGGAGACGCGGCGTATCCGAGGAGCAGGCCGGGCGGGCCGGGGCGCTGGCGATGCCAGGACAGCGGGTGCACCTTGACGCCGCGGGCGAGCGAGGCCGCGGCGAGGTCGGTGTCGAGCAAGGCTTCGCCGAGAGGGCGGGCCGACTCCGGCCCGGCGAAATCCGGCCCGGCGAAATCCGACCCAGCGAACTCCGGCTCGCCGAGCTCCGGCCTCTCGAAGGTGATCAGCAGGTGGAGCCCGGCTGCGGCTCCGTGGACCACCGCGCCCGGCAGTCGGTGGCGGATCGCAGCGATCATTGCGTCGCGGCGGCGACGGTGACGGCGGCGCAACTGGCGCAGCTGCCGCTCCAGTTCACCCGATTCCATGAGCCGCGCGAGTACGAGCTGAGGCAGGGCCGGGTTGCCGAGGTCGGCGAAGCGTTTGGCGGCGACCAGCGCGTCCCGGTAGCGCGGCGGCGCGACCAGCCATCCCGTACGCAGGGCGGGGGCGAGCAGCTTGGACACGCTGCCCGCGTAACAGACCCGCTCCGGGAGCATCGACCGCAGCGCGGGCACGGGCGGCCGGTCGTAGCGGTGCTCGGCGTCGTAGTCGTCCTCCACGATCAGCCCGCCGTCCCCGGCCCACCGCATCAGCTCGCGGCGCCGCGCTCCCCCGAGCACCACCCCGGTCGGGAACTGGTGCGCCGGCGTCAGCAACACCACTCCGTGCGTCCGCAGTTCGGCCACCCGGATCCCCTCGGCGTCGACGGACACCGGCGGCGTACGCAGCCCCTGCCATTGCAGATGCTGCCGGACCCCGAGCGAGCCGGGGTCCTCCACGGCGATCTCCTCCACCCCGTCGTCGCGCAGCACCTGCCCGAGCAGCGCCAGCGCCTGCGCGGTCCCCGCGACGACGATCACCTCGTCCGGCTCGACCCTGATCCCGCGGTTCCGCGCCAGCCAGTGCGCCACGGCCCGCCGCAACTCCGGTGTCCCGCACGGATCCCCGTACCCGAATCCCGGCGCGGAGAGCCCACCGAGCACCTCCCGCTCGGCACGCAGCCAGGCCGCTCGCGGGAAGGCGGTGAGGTCGGGGACGCCGGGCGAGAAGTCGATACGGGCGGGGGCAGAGCGGATCAGGTCGAAGATGTCGTCGCCGGGAGGCGCGGAGAACAGGCGGCTGAGCGCATCGCCGGGCAGCTCGCTGCGGTAGGGCTCTAGGGGCGCGCCGGGTGAGCGGGCCACGTCGGACGAACGAGACGGGCCGGGCGAACGAGACGCACCCGTGGGCGCCGCCACGACCACCGTCCCGTTCCGGCCCCTGCCCGCGACGTGCCCGTCCTCGGACAGCCGCTGGTACGCCTCTGTCACCACCCCGCGCGAGACCTGGAGCTCGGCGGCGAGGCCCCGGGTCGCCGGGAGCCTGGACCCCAGCGGCAGCCGGCCGTCGGAGATCGCCCGCCGCAACTGCCCCGCCAGCCAGTCGGCGCGGCCACCGAACGGGGCTTCACCGATGTCGAGTTGGAGAAAGTCGGACGACCCTGCCGATGCGTTGTTTATGGACCTGTCGTCATGGTCACCATTGGACCTGTTCACCGGGCCATTGTCGGACGAGGCTCGCTCCATGACCACGCCAATCGACTACGTGCACGGCTACTCCGCCCACGAGACCCGCCGCCTCGGCGATCAGGCCGACACCCTGGCGGCCCTGCTGCACTCCGGCACGGCATACCCCGCGGGCAGCAAGGTTCTCGAGGTCGGCTGCGGGGTGGGGGCGCAGACGGTGCACCTGGTGACGGAGAGCCCGGAGGCGCACTTCGCCGCTGTCGACATCTCAGCCACTTCCCTCTCCCAGGCCCGCGCCCGCGTGAGCGCCCACGCCCCCGACGCACACGTTTCGTGGCACCAGGCGAACCTCTTCGAACTTCCCTTTCCCGACGCCGAGTTCGACCACCTCTTCGTCTGCTTCGTCCTGGAGCATCTCGCCGCCCCACGCCAGGCCCTCACCGCACTGCGCCGCGTCCTGCGCCCGGGCGGCACCCTCACCGTCATCGAGGGCGACCACGGCTCGGCGTTCTTCCACCCCGACAGCACCTACGCCCACGCGGCGATCGACTGTCAGATCCAACTCCAGTCCACGGCGGGCGGCGACGCCCTGCTCGGCCGCCAACTGCATCCACTCGTCACGGGCGCCGGTTACGAGGACGTCGTGGTCCGCCCCCGTACGGTCTACGCGGACAGCTCCCGCCCCACCCTGGTGAACGGCTTCACCCGCAACACCTTCATCGCGATGATCGAATCCGTACGCGAAGACGCCCTCGCCGGGGGCCTGACGACCCCGACGGACTGGGACCGGGGCATCAGGGACCTGCACCGCACGGCCACCGACGACGGCACGTTCCACTACACGTTCTTCAAGGCCCTCGCGGTGAATCCACCGGCCAGTTAGCCGGCCCCGGTGAGCGTCCTCATCCCGTGCTACACCAGACGACGAGCCGTGGCCCACCGGGTCAGCTCGTGCCGGTTGGAGAGCTGCAACTTCCGCAGTACGGCGGAGACATGGGACTCGACCGTCTTGACGGAGATGAACAGCTGCTTGGCGATCTCCTTGTACGCGTAGCCGCGGGCGATGAGGCGGAGGACCTCGCGCTCGCGCTGGGTGAGACGGTCGAGGTCCTCGTCGACGGGCGGGGCGTCGGTCGAGGCGAACGCGTCGAGGACGAATCCGGCCAGGCGGGGCGAGAAGACCGCGTCGCCGTCCTGGACGCGGAAGATGGAGTCCACGAGGTCCGTACCGGTGATCGTCTTGGTGACATAGCCCCGGGCGCCACCGCGGATCACACCGATGACGTCCTCCGCGGCGTCCGACACGGACAGCGCGAGGAAGCGGACCGGCTGCTCGGCGTCGGCCATCAACGGGGCGCAACGGCGCAGCACTTCGACACCGCCGCCGCCCGGCAGGTGGACGTCGAGCAGAACGACCTCGGGCCGGGTGGCCGTGATGACCGTGACCGCCTGATCGACGTCCGCGGCCTCACCGACCACCTCGACGCCGGTCCGCTCGGTCTCGCCGATCTCGGCCTGAACGCCCGTACGGAACATGCGGTGGTCGTCGACGAGCACAACCCGCGCATGACGCCCACTCCCGGCGGCGGCCGACCCGGCCTTGTTCGCGGCCTCTCCGGATGCGGCGGCAGCCGAAGGGGTCTCCTCCGCACCGGCAGAACTGCCGGACTCCACAGGCCCATTCGTGTCACTCATGACGTCTTCTCCGCCCTCTCCATCTCCAGCTCGACCTCCGTGCCGCCGTCCGGCACCGCGCGCAGCCGCGCCGTGCCGCCGTTGCGCTCCATGCGGCCGATGATCGATTCTCTGACGCCCATGCGGTCGGCGGGTATCGAGTCGAGGTCGAAGCCGGGGCCGCGGTCACGAACGGACACGAAGACCGTCCTGCCCTCGACTTCGGCGAAGACCTGTACCGCGCCGCCCTCGCCACCGTACTTGGCCGCGTTCACCATCGCTTCCCGCGCGGCCTGCATCTGTGCGGTGATGCCCTCGTCGAGCGGGCAGTCGCCGACGACCACGACCTCGATGGGGACGCCGTGCTTGTCCTCGACCTCCGCGGCATTGCGCCGGACCGCCTCGGCGAGGGTGTCGGGCTCCTCGGCCTCGTCCTTGCCGGTGCCCTCCGGTTTGTAGAGCCAGGTGCGCAGGTCGCGCTCCTGGGCGCGGGCCAGGCGGCGCACCTCGTTCCCGTTGTCCGCGTTGCGCTGGATCAGGGTCAGGGTGTGCAGCACCGAGTCGTGGACATGGGCGGCGACTTCCGCCCGCTCCTGGGCGCGGATACGCATCAGGCGCTCTTCGGAGAGGTCCTGTGTCATGCGTACGAGATAGGGGCCGGCGAGCAGCGCTATGCCGACCAGGACGGCGAGTGCCGCCTGGAGGACGGAGCCGAGGTGGGCGGCCGAGCCCTGGAGGACGAATATCCCGGAGACTCCGGCGGTGACCAGCAGGACACCCGCAGCGGAACGCAGCAGCGTGAGCGTACGACGGCGGCGGCCGACCTCCACCCAGCGGGCCCGCCGCGCGTTGTCCGCCTGGCGCCAGACGAGGGCGACGCCCGCGCCGACGAGCACCGTCGGCCACAGATACGCCTTCGCTCCGCCGCCGAGGTTCACATTGCCGACGAAGACCATGGCCACGACGACCATGAGGAGCAGGGCGACGATCTGTCCCTTGTCCGGCTTGCGGGCCACGAGCCTGCGGCGGCCGTCGGGGGCGGTCTCGGTGGAGATGCCCGGCGTACGCCCCGCACCGACCGGGCCGACTCCTCCGACCCCGCCGACGCCGAGCGGCACGAAGAACCAGAACGCGGCATAGAGCAGGGCCCCCAGCCCGTCCGCCATGAACAGGCCGACGAACACGAGCCGCACCCAGATCACGGGCAGCCCGAGATGCCCGGCGAGCCCTCGCGCCACGCCCCCGAGCCAGCGTCCGTCGCTGCTGCGGTAGAGCTTGCGCGGGGGCCGCGGGGCGTCCAGTGGCATGGCTGCGGCTTCCGGCATGCCATCGATGTTCACACGCCCGGCGGGCCCGGGCATCAGGGTCGACCCCCGAGACTCCCCTGATCTTCGAGAAACCGCCGCCTGACCTTCGAACGCCCGGTGTCCGACCCCGGGAAATCCGGCAGTCGATCTTCGACGAACCGACCGCCGATCCCCGGAAACCGGGTGATCGAACAGTTCCCCTCCGCCCTCCTCCCGCCCCCTCCTCTCCCCGTCAGGGCCGAAATCAGGGTTCGGCCAGGGTCATCCCGACTGCCGTTGCGCCTCCCCGCCCGTCACGATGGACGCATGACAGATCACCAGCACGCGGCGGCGGAGCCGGACCCCGGCCCCGGCCCGGGCGCCCCACCACCGGGCACCGGGCCGCGCGACGCCGTGCCGCCCGCCACAGGTGAGGAGCCGCACGCGCCCGAGGTCCCCCGCAAGTTCCGTCGCGACCGGCGGCACAAGATGCTGGGCGGGGTGTGCGCCGGACTGGGGCGGCAGTGCGACATGGACCCGGTGATCTTCCGGATCGTGCTCGCGGTGCTCTCCGCGACCGGCGGCCTCGGCCTCATCTTCTACGGCTTCGTCTGGCTGTTCGTCCCCTTCGACGACGACGAGGAGAACGAGGTACGGAAGCTCCTGACCGGCCGCGTGGACGGCCAGGCGCTGGCGGCCGTGCTCTTCGCCCTGGTCGGCTGCGGAGTGTTCCTCTCGATGATCAACAACGGCGGGGTGCTGACCTTCGCCGTGGTCCTCGCCCTGCTCCTGGCGGGCGCCGGGTTCTGGTCGCAGCAGCGCGGCGCCCCCGACCCCGACCCGCTCGCCGCCCAGGCCGTGGCCGACGCCCCGCCGGAGGCACAGGCACCGCCCGTCCCCGCCTCCTACCCCTCCTGGTGGCGCGACCCGATCATCAAGGACGGCTCCCATGTCGGCGGTACCGGCTATCTGTGGGGCCCGAGAGACGCCCGGAACCGAGATGTGGCGGCCGCACTCAACATCGCCCGGGGCACAAGCCGCCCGGACATACGCACGGCATGGCAGCCGCAGCCGAAGCCACCCGGCCCGCGCTGGATCGGCGGCTGGGTGCTCGTGCTCGCGCTCGTCGCGGGCATCCTCGGCACCAGCCTGACCTGGGAAGAACACACGCTGGGCACCAGCCTGCAGACCGGCCTGGCCAGTGCGCTGATCGTGTTCGGCCTGGGCATCGCGATCAGCGCGTTCAAGGGCCGTACGGGCGCAGGCTCGATCTTCCTCGCGATACTCACCGCGGGCCTGCTCGCCGCCTCCGCCGCACTCCCCAAGGACATCAGCACGCACTGGGTACGAACGGAGTGGACCCCGACCACCGCGGCCCAAGTGAAGGAGACCTACGACCTCGGCACAGGCGTGGGCACCCTGGACCTGACCAACCTCGACCTCGCCAAGGGCCAGACCCTGTCGACGAACGCGGAGGTGGGTGTGGGCCAGCTCAAGGTGATCGTCCCGAAGGATCTGACCGTGAACCTGACCGTCGATGTCGGCGTCGGAGACATCCAGTTGCCGGGCGACGACAAGAAGGACGTGGACGTGGCACCGGGCAAGCACAAGAGCGTGACACTGTCGCCCACGACCGCCGACAAGAACGGCGGCACCCTCGACCTCGACCTCCAGGTCGGCGTGGGCCAGGCGGAGGTGACCCGTGCCACGTCATGAGTTCCAGCCGGGAAAGCTGGTCGCGGGTTCCTTCCTCACTCTCGCGGGCGTCGTCTACGCGGGCGACGCGGGCGGCCTCTGGGAAACACCGTGGTTCGCGATCATCCCCATAGTCACGGTCGGCCTCTGCCTAGCGGGCACGGTGGCACTGCTGACCCACGCCATACGCAGACGCCGAGCAGCTCGCCGGGACCCTGCAACCGCGGTGGGCAAGGGAGGGTAGACCGGGAACGGACACCCACGGACGTCACCGAACGCCCACGGACCGCACGACCCCGTCGGCGTTGGCCGGTGTCGCCGATGGCTAGCGATAGCCCCCGGCCCGTTGCCTACGCCTGGCCCTCAACGCCGCATCCACGGAGAACACCGACGCACCGGCCAGAACCAGCGGCAGCCAGGCCATCAGGTAGATCAGGTCATTGCCGTAGTAGTACGGGTCGGCGGCCCAGCTCACGGTCAGCCACAGGCTGAGCGAGATGAGGGCACCGCCGAACGCGGCGAGGCGGGCCAGCAGGCCGATCAGTGTGCCGATCCCGACGGCGAGCTCACCGAAGGCAATCGCATAACCGAAGCCGACCGGATTCTTCAGCGACAGATCCACAAGCGCCGGGATCGCCGAGGAGTCCCGGACCCCGCGCATCATGTCGCCGATCGAGCCGGCGCCGGAGTCCGACATGAACGCGCTGTCGGTGAGTTTGTCCAGGCCCGCGTAGATGAAGGTGACGCCGAGGAAGACCCGTAGAGGAAGCAGGGCGTAACGGGTGGCAGTGTCCCGCCAGTCCCGCCCCCCATCGAGATAGGGGCTCGGTGTGTCCGTCCGAATACCGTGAGTCATCGCTCTCCGCCGCCTCTCGCCCGCGTGCCGTTGACCCCTCAACAGACCATACGTACGACAGCAGGCCCCCGCTCAAGACTCGGGGTGCCCGTTTTCCTTCACACCCTCCAGTGACCAGAGCGATATGGCCACCCGGCGCGGGTGTCCGGGCCGATTTCTTTCGCCCCCTCCGCCCCTACCCAACCCGAACCTGGGGGCTCCGCCCCCAGACCCCCGCTCGCCCGAAGGGCTCGTCCTCAAACGCCGGACGGGCTGAAAGATCTCCCCCGGGCGGGCTGACGAGTGCGGCCCCCACGGGTGGGCGGGGGATCGGGACGGCACCACCGAGTCCTCAAACGCCGCCCGGCCGAGAACGCACCCGCCCCACACCTACACCCCTAGCCGCCCACGCGCCCGCAGCCACATACGCACGGGAGGGGCCGGGGGCCGGTACATCAAATGCCCGTCGCGTACGTTCGCGTCACCGGACGCTTCCCTGCTCGGCCAAGGTCTGATCCGTCGGCGACGGGCGGATGTACCGGCCCCCGGCCCCGACCCATCCAACCCCAGGGCGCAACGCCCCTCAATCCGTCACATCAATCACGCACCGATTCGTCTCCACCCCCGCAGCCGTAACCACCTGCACCTCCACCCGCCCCGGCTCCACATCCACCGGCACAGGCACCGTAAGCACCGCATCCGTGGGATTACTGAACCCCCCGGCCACGGGAACCAACGGCACATGGACATGCACCGGCCCGATCCGCACCACCATCCGGGACAGCCGGTCCGCGGTCCCCGCGCCGGGCGGCACGAACCCGGCCCCCCGGATCTCGATGTCGTCACCGGTCCGGATGGGCGCGTCGAGGTCCCCCGCCTCACGGGCGCGGACGACGGAGAGGATCACCGGCCGCCCGCCCTCGGCCCACTTCCCGGCGAGATAGGTGGCGGCGGACACAAGGACCAGCACCGCCAGCCCCCACGGCAGATCCGGCAGCTGCGAGGGCCGCCGCGCCAGCCGCACCGCCGCGAACACGAGAGCAACCGCACAGATCACGACGTACTGGATGTCCGCGAAGGACCCCCGCCCGGAGTCGTCGGTCAGGAGATCGGACGCCCGCGGCCGATCCGCCCGCACCTTCTGCAACCGCTGCCCGAGCACCCGCAGCCCCACCACCCGCCGCACCAGCACAGCAATCCCGCACACCACGGCAACAACGGTCACCACACCAGCACCACGGGCGAGTTCAAGCCCGGCAATCAGCTCGTCGCGCGTGCCATGCGCGGAGGCAGCAGCCAGCTGCCCCACCAGCACAAGGACGGCGTACACGACAAACAGCACCCAACCCCCCGCCACCACACGCGAGGTGGAGAGCCGGTTGTCCTCGCCGATGAGAGGCGCGAGGGCACCACCCCGCGCCCGGTGCAGATACCCCGCACCGGTCAACGCCCCGCTCACCACAAGCGCGGCAAGCAGCCCGGCAGTCCGCGCGGCAGACCACCCCGCCCCGATCGCGGTGAGCGCCTGCACCAGGAGCAGCGCGACGGCAACTCCCCACACCGCGTAGGCGGTACGCCGCCACATCCGCCCGAGCCACGCCTCACCGTCGAGGCGCCCGCGCTCGGCGACGACGTCCGCGGACTGGGTCAGTTCGTCCGAGACCCACTGCCGGGACGCGGACGCCGAGTGGGCGACGGCGGCGGGCAGCCCCTGCCCGGACGCCAACTGGTCGCGCTTCGCGAGGAATTCGGCGACAGCCCGCCGATGCCCCTCGCGCGCCCCGTGCGGACAGTCCCCGCAGGTGCACCCACCGCCGTGCACGCCCTGCCCGGAACCCTGACCTGCGCCGAGCCCGTCACCGCGCCCCGCGCCCCGCCCCGAACCACGCTCCACGCCGTGTCTCGCCTCCTGCACCGCCACGTCCGCTGCCGCCTTCCCCACACCAAGAACTCCCGTGCGGCCAGACCATCCGTACGCCTGACTGCCGTACAACTGCCTTAAAACTGCGTCGCGATGACAGCGAATTGTGCCGTACGAAACACGGCCCGCGTCCGGCAGGTCTGGTCAGCGCGGGTGAAGCGCGGGCGCCCGTGTTGACCCGGCTGCGAGAATTTGCGTATGGCCGAGATCATCCAGCGCGACGGGACCTGGGTCTTCGACGGCAGCACGGTCAGGATCACGCCGGGACTGCACCGCTCCGTGCCGCTGTTCCGGCAGACGTACGGGGAGGTCGCGGTTCCCCTGGAGGCGATCGCCGGCATCGTCTACGAGCCCGAACGCAAGCGCGGCCGCCTGCGGCTGAGCCTGCGCGAGGGCGCCGACCCGCTTCTCCAGGCGACCGGCGGCCGGCTGCCCGAGGCGGCGGACCCGTACCGGCTGGCGGTCGACATCGACCGTTCCGGGGTCGCGGAGTACGTCGCCGAGGAGATCCGCCGCGCGCTGCTCCTCGACCAGATCCCCAAGGAGCCGACGAAGGGGTACCTCCTTCCGGGCCCGCCCGTTCCCGTCTCCGTCCGCTCCAGTGACGGCACGGTGTCGTTCGACGGGACGCAGGTGCGGATCGACTGGGCGGACACCTCCGACCGGGTCAAGCGGGCGACGGGCCCGCGGATCATCGCGGTGAGCGACCTCGCACAGGTCGAGTGGCTGCCCAACTCCGGTTACGAGGACGGTTTTCTGCGCTTCGTGACCGGCGAGACCGTCTTCTCGAAGCTGCCGCCCGAGAAGGACCCGTACTCCCTCGACCTGTGGGGCAACACCCACCGCGACCTCCTGACGGCTCTGGTCGCCACCGCCGTCACCGCCCGCTTGCCGCATCCGTCCACCCGCACGGGCGAGTACGTGGACCGCCCCCACCTCAGGGCCGCCGTACCGCCTCCGGCCGACCATCACGACGTACTCCTGCGCCGTCTGCGGGAGTTGGGCGAACTGCACCGCGACGGCGTACTCACGGACGAGGAGTTCGCGGCGACGAAGGCGGCGGTGCTCCGCGGTTTCTGACCCTCTACGACAAAAGATCGGGCTCACTCCGGCTGATGTCCTGCCACAACGGCTGGTAGTTGATCCAAGCCACCAGATCGCCGCCGAGCTGCTCCCGCGTCGCGACCGCCTGCTTGTGGTCGATGAGGATCGGCCGGCCCGCGGCCTGCGCGGTGAGCTGTACCTGACTGGACCGTTCCATGGACACGAACCACCAGGCCGCCGCGTCCACGGAGTCCCCGACCGTGAGCAGCCCGTGGTTGCGCAGCACCAGCGCCTTGCCGGTGCCGAGCGCGGAGGCGATGCGGCGGCCCTCGTCGGCGTCCACGGCGACGCCGGTGTACGTGTCGTACAGCGCGTGGTCCTCGTAGAAGGCGCAGCTCTCCTGGGTGATCGGGTCGAGCAGGTCGCCGAGTGCGGACAGGGCGCGCCCGTGCACGGAGTGGCAGTGGGCGACGGCGACGACGTCGGGGCGGGCGGCGTGGACCTGGGCGTGCACGGTGAAGGCCGCCTGGTTCACGTGGTAGCGGCCCTCGATCACCTGCCCGCTCTGGTTGGCCATGACGAGGTCGCTGACGGTGACGTGCTTGAACGGCATCCCGAAGGGGTTCACCCAGAAGCAGTCGCTGTACTCGGGGTCGCGCGCGGTGATGTGACCGGAGACCCCGTCCTCGAACCCGAGCCGTCCGAAGAGCCGCAGCGCTCCGGCCAGCCGTTCCTTGCGGTGCCGCCGCTCGTCGTCCAACGACTCGTGCATCGGCGGCATGGCGAACCGCAGCCGGTCGGTGGGTAGGGGCAGGGGCGGGGTGGGCCCGTGCATATGTCCTCCAGCACTGGCGTGTCCGGTACGGAGCGGAAGTTACCCTCGGTCAGCCCAAGAGAACAGGGCCGTTCCGTGAAGAGAGTGCGCAACCGTTACGAGATCCGGGTTCCCTGTGTCGCCGAGTGCACGCGGACGGTCGCCGAGAGCACCCGGATACCGGACAGAAGATGTCGGGTATCCGCGCGAGACTCGTCGTATGACGCATCCGACGACATCGAGTACGAGATCGAATCCGGCATCGAACTGGGCGGCTTTCAGCACCGCGGAACCGGACCTGGCCAAAACGGTCGAGGACCGGTTCACGGCCTTCACGCACCACACCCTCGCGACCCTCCGCAAGGACGGTTCCCCCCGCACCTCGGGCCTCGAGGTCCGTTTCCTGCACGGCGAGCTGTGGCTCGGGATGATGCCGGACTCGCTGAAGGCGCTCGACCTGCGCCGCGACCCGCGCTTCGCGCTCCAGGCGAACCAGGGACCGGGGACCACCATGGCGGGCGGCGACGTCCGGATCAGCGGGCGGGCGTACGAGGTCGATGCCTCGACGGCGAAGGCCGCGTACGTGAAAGAGGTGGAACCGCCGGAGCCGTTCCACCTCTTCCGCACCGAGCTGACGGAGGTCGTACGGACCTACGTCGAGGACGACACGTATCTGGTCGTCGAGATCTGGAAGCCCGGAGAGCCGGTGCGCACTCTCAGGCGGACATGAGCCGCGGGACGGCTACTCCCACTCGATGGTGCCCGGCGGCTTGGAGGTCACGTCGAGCACTACGCGGTTGACGTCCGCGACCTCGTTCGTGATGCGGGTCGAGATCTTGGCGAGTACGTCGTACGGGAGACGCGACCAGTCGGCGGTCATGGCGTCCTCGCTCGACACCGGGCGGAGCACGATCGGGTGGCCGTACGTCCGGCCGTCGCCCTGGACGCCCACGCTGCGGACGTCGGCCAGCAGGACCACCGGGCACTGCCAGATGTCGCGGTCGAGACCGGCGGCGGTGAGCTCCTCGCGGGCGATGGCGTCGGCCTCGCGGAGCAGGTCGAGCCGCTCCTTGGTCACCTCACCCACGATGCGGATGCCGAGGCCGGGACCGGGGAACGGCTGCCGCTGGACGATTTCGTCGGGCAGGCCGAGCTCCTGCCCGACCATCCGGACCTCGTCCTTGAACAGCTTGCGCAGCGGCTCGACGAGCTCGAACTCGAGGTCCTCGGGAAGGCCGCCGACGTTGTGGTGGGACTTGATGTTGGCCGTGCCCGTACCGCCACCGGACTCGACCACGTCGGGGTAGAGCGTGCCCTGCACCAGGAAGGCGACCTCAGGACCCTCGTCCGCGATGATGTCGGCCTGCGCCTGCTCGAAGACCCGGATGAACTCACGGCCGATGATCTTCCGCTTCTCCTCGGGGTCGGAGACCCCGGCGAGCGCGGTGAGGAACCGCTCCTCCGCGTCGACGACGACGAGCTTGACGCCGGTCGCGGCCACGAAGTCCTTCTCGACCTGCTCGGTCTCGCCCTTGCGCATCAGACCATGGTCGACGTAGACGCAGGTCAGCTGGTCACCGATGGCGCGTGCGACGAGAGCGGCGGCGACGGCGGAGTCCACGCCGCCCGACAGCCCGCAGATGGCGCGCTTGCTGCCGACCTGCTCGCGGATGAGCGCGACCTGCTCGTCGATGACGTTGCCGGTCGTCCAGTCGGGCTTGAGGCCCGCACCCCGGTACAGGAAGTGCTCCAGCACCTGCTGACCGTGCGTGGAGTGCATGACCTCGGGGTGGTACTGGACCCCGTACAGCTTCTTCTCGTCGTTCTCGAAGGCCGCGACCGGGACGACGTCCGTGGACCCCGTGACGGTGAAGCCCTCGGGGGCGGCGGAGCACGCGTCGCCGTGCGACATCCACACCGACTGCTCGTCGGGGGTGCCCTCGAAGAGGGTGGAGCCGGGCTTCGAGACGTGCAGCGCGGTACGGCCGTACTCGCGGGCGCCGGTGTTGTCGACCGTGCCGCCCAGCGTCGTCGCCATCAGCTGGAAGCCGTAGCACATGCCGAAGACGGGGACGCCGGCCTCGAACAGCGCGCGGTCGAGGCGGGGGGCGCCTTCCGCGTACACCGACGACGGGCCGCCGGAAAGGATGATCGCCGCGGGGTTCTTGGCGAGCATCTCCTCGACCGGCATGGTGCTCGGCACGATCTCGCTGTAGACCCGGGCCTCGCGGACGCGGCGGGCGATGAGCTGGGCGTACTGCGCACCGAAGTCGACGACCAGGACGGTGTCGGGGGCGGCGGCGGGGGTCGCTGATGACACGGGTTGCCTTCCGGCGGTGAGCAGTGGGTGTGTGGGGCTGAGTCTACCGGGGGTGCGGGTGGGGGGTGGCTGGGGCGGCTTTTTCGCCGCCTCCGCCCCTGCGTCTACGTCTGCCTGCCCGGCCCGTCTCACTATCCGAACCGTCTTGGCCAGGACCCCCCGCCCGGGCATACTGCTCCCATGCTCACGCACCCGACGAACTTCGTCTTTACCTATGGCAACCGGCCCACCGGCTGCCATGGTCGTGCTGCTTGAGCAACTGACAAGCGACTTCCCAGGCGCCCCGGGCCGACAAGGCCCGGGGCGTCTGCCGTTTCCGGACCTCGCCGCTCCGGGGCACCCCGTCACCACGAGACATCAAGAGGAGCCCCACCATGGCCGACGTACTCGACCTCGAAAAGACCGAGAAGACCGGCGCGCGCACCGACGAGGCCGCCGACACGATCACCGGTGCCCGTGAGCGCATCGACGCCCTGGACGACCGGATCATCGGTCTCGTCCAGGAACGGATGGCCGTCTCGGCGGTGATCCAGGAGGCCCGGATCTCCTCCGGCGGCCGCCGCGTGAACCTCTCCCGCGAGATGGAGATCCTCGGCCACTACAGGGACGCGCTGGGCAAGCCGGGCACGTCGCTCGCGATGACGCTCCTTGAGCTGTGCCGGGGCCGCATCTGAGTCCCGTACGGAATCCCGTACGGCGCCGTACGCACGTACGCATGCCGTCTCACCCGTACGGCGCGTGACCGGGCCGCCGCGGGCTTCGTTGGTCCCGATGTCCGTGTCAGCCAGGGGCGGGCCCGAAAGAACCACGCGTGGCTTCGCTGGAGCGATGAGACGTACGGATCGTGCCGTGTGTCGTGGGACCTCGCTCCAGGGTTGTGACCGGACGGCAGGGGACAGCAGCCCGGTCACCCAAGAGAACGGTCGGCTCCGGGGACGCCCGGGGCCGCCCGACGGAATCTGCACAGAACCGGTCGTAACGGTTGCGCACCCTGTCACCCATCCCGCACGATGCGACAACAGCCCAAGTCCCCCCATGGGCAACCAAATTCATCCCGCACCGCCATTGGTCGACACCACCCGCACGCCCCCAGTGCGCCGGGGCGCCGACCGGCGGCCCCCAGAACCAGCGGCGCACCCCCCGGCGCCGCTCCCCCGGCACCGGCGCTGCCCTGACGTCGGTGCTGACGCCGAAGGGCCCTGCGGATTCCGTCCCGCGGGGCCCTTCGCCATGAGTGTCGAGGCGATGGCAATCCGGCATCCGGCACTGCTATACGGCGGCAGGGGGCCGCAGCTCGGGGAATCTCTCCTCCCATGTCCCCCGCACACCGCGCCCGACCATCTGGCGCAGGATCGGCCAGTGACGGACAAGCAGTTCCCCGTCCAAGTACTTGGAGAAGTCGTCTCGCAAACCGTTGTTGAGGACGATCCGGTACAACCCCAGCAGCAGCTTCAGGTCACCCACGTCGAAGACCAGGAGCCCGGACCACGCCAGATGGAGCGGCAACTCGACTTGACCCACCTTCGGCCCGTCCAGCTCATCGAGCGTCGCCGGCAAGCGCTCGGCGCCATAGCCCCACCGAGTTGGAGTCCGGCTGCTTTCGTCTCCGCACTCGACCACGCCAAGCAGTCTGCCGTCTCCGCGGTGCCGCCCGCATGCGTACGGCGATCACGCGACTACCCCGGCCCGGTCGGCAGCCTGCGGACCCAGTTCGCACCACAGCAGCTTCCCGCCCTGTCCGAACAGGTCGTCGCCGAGCGGGTAGCCGCCCCACGCGTCCGCGTAATGGCATACGAGGAACAGCCCGCGTCCGCCATCCGCCTGGGCGGGGACGGGGTGGAGCGGGCCGGAGCGCTTGTCGAAGGGAGGCGGGATGTGCGGGTTGGCGTCCCAGACGCTCACGCGGAGGCGGGTGCCGCCGAGGGCGCGGAGGCGGAGGGTCGCGGGGCCGGTGGAGTACCGGTAGGCGTTGGTGACGAGTTCGGATGCCAACAGTTCGGCGGTGTCGGCGAGTTGCGGCATGCCGTGTCCGGTCAGGACTGCCCGGAGGGTGGTTCGGGCGATCCGCGGGGCGAGCGGATCATTCGGCAACTGGAGCGCGTATGCCCAAGATGCGGACGCTTCGGACTTCGGCGGGGATACGGTGACCATGAACGCCTCCTGCGGTGGGGGGACTTGGGTTCGCTCGACGGCGCCCGGCCGGGCGGTGGCATATCGCGTGCGGTTACGGCAGCGCGGGGCGCTTCCGGCTTACCGGTGGGGCCAGTTGAGCGACGTGGAACTCACCGTAGACTGCAACCCCTGAAGGTTTTGCTTGGAGCTGCAAAACCTTCAGGGATTTACCTCGTGTGGGTGACCGCCCCACCAGGTGTACGGAACGGAGCGAGGACATGGCACCGAGGAGCGCACCGACTGCGCGCCGCCTCCGCGTCGGGACCGAGCTGCGCCGACTGCGCGAACGCGCGGGCATGGCCGCCGTGGAGGCCGCGCGGGCCCTGGGCACGACGCAGGCCCAGATCAGCAACATTGAGGCCAACCGATTCGGCGTGAGCGCCGACCGCGTCCACACCCTCGCTCACATCTACGGCTGCACCGACCAGCCCCTGGTCGACGCCCTCGCCGACATGGCAGCCGACCGCACGCGTGGTTGGTGGGAGGAGTACCGGGGCACTATGCCCGCTCCGCTCCTCGATCTGGCCGAGATGGAGCACCACTCGACCGCGCTGCGCGTCGCCCAGGTCATCAACATCCCAGGCTTGCTCCAGACCCCCGACCACGCCCGCGCGCTGTTCCGGGAAGCTGTCCCCGCCCTACGCCCTCACGAGATCGAGCACCACGTCTCGCACCGCATCAAGCGCCAGGCCGTCCTCTTCCGCGACCAACCGGTGCCGTACACCGCGATCATCCACGAGGCCGCCCTGCGCATGCAGTTCGGAGGCCCGCAGGTGACCCACGCCCAGTTGGACCACGTAATCAAGGTGAGCGAACAGCCGCACATCACCCTTCGGGTCATCCCCTTCGACGGCACCTCGTTCCCGACTGCCGGTCACGGTCTTGACTACGCGCACGGCCCGGTGACAGCCCTCGACACCGCGCAGCTGGACACCAGCCACGGCAGTGAACTCATCGACGCAGTCGGGAAATTGGAGACGTACCGGTTGGTCCTGAACCGTATGGAGCAAGCCGCCCTCAAACCCACAGCATCCCGAGACCTCATCCGCCGCATCGCCAAGGACACCTGAGGAGAGCCACCCCGTGACCGAACTCAACTGGCAGAAGTCCACCTACAGCGAGGCGGCCTCCTCCTGCGTCTACCTCGCCACCACCCCCGCCGGAACGATCCTCCTCCACGAAAGCGACGAACCCGAGGCCGTCCTCACCACCGGCCCACGCCAACTCGAGGCGCTGATAACGACCTTGCGGAACACGCTCCGCAACTCACCATCCTGAGGCGCCCAACGACTTGAGTCAGCCACCGGACGGCGACGGCGCGGCCCCCACCGTCTCAACAGGGTCGCCGGGAGACCACTCGGCCGAACTCCACTCCGGCGTGGGCGACGGCCGGGGCGGGGCCGGCGGAGGGGTCGGGCCGGTGTTGGGGTTCTGCGGAATGCTGCCCGAGTCGCTCGCTCCGCCGCCCGCCTCGTCGGCTCCCCCTGTTCGGGACGACGTGACCGACGCGGTCCTCGTCTGCTGAGGGGCCGGAGTCTTCGACGGCTTGGCGGCGCCGGTAGTTGGGGACGCCGAGATCGAAGGCGTTCCCTTCGCCGGGCTGGCCGATGCGGAGGCGGACGCGGATGTCTCCGGCGACGGGGTCGTACTTCCCGGACGTTCGGAGCTCGTGTTCCCCTCGGCCGAGCATCCGGCTGCGCCCAGGGCGATGAGGACCAGCGCCGAGTTCAGCCAAGTCAGTCTCGGGCCACGGGCTCCCGCGGATCTTCGCATTGCGCCTTCTTCTTCGCGTGCCGGATGTAGCCAGGTCTGACGGTTGCGCCGGGGGCCGAATCGCCCCGCGGTTCCCATGTCGCAGTCGGCCGGTCAGGTCCGGGACACCACCCCGCAGTCATCCGTACGTTCCTCATCGATGCCCTCGCTGCGGTCGTACGGGTCCATCGTCGGCCCTGTCGGGAGCGGGCCGGCCTGCTCGTCCGTCGAGAACTGGGGGTGCAGATAGCCGTCGTAGGTGTCGCAGGCCGAGTTGCCGATCTCCTGGTCGTAGCTGACGACGAAGAGCTTGCCGGGGGTGACCTGGTACTTGACCGGATCGGAGACCTCGAGGTCGAGCACGCGGCGGACGATGGTGCGGGAGACCTCGGTCGAACCGTCGGCGCGGACGAACGGGTAGACGAAGGTGAAGTCGGCGTGCACGACGACGGAGTCCTGCCTGTCGGCCTTGAACGTCATGCGGCCGCGGGTCTTGACCACGTCTCCGGCAAGCCGGAGCTCGGCGGGGTCGTAGCGGCTGAACATCCACAGGGGGTCGTGCTCTTTGTCGGGCTTGCGCAGCGCGGTGTCCAGCAGGTCGATCATGTCCGTCTGGAGGGGGTCGATCACGCCGAGCGCGGTCTCGGGGCGCTCGCCGCGCAGGGTGGCCGGGTCGAGGTTCGCGTCGACCAGGAGCGCCTTGGTCTGCCGCAGCGCCTGTTCGACCTCCGCCTTGGACAAGGAGCTGACCGCTGTCGCCTTCGGCAGGACGATGCCTGCCGCGCCGTCGGCCCACCGCGCGGCCGGGGAACCGGCGAACGGCCGTTCCAGGGTGGGGGTTACCGGAGCCATCTCGGAGGGCGCGGCGGTCGGGGCCGCGGTCTCCGCCGGGAGCGGGGACGCGGCGACGGCCTCGGGAACGCCGGTGCCCGAGCCGGGGTCATCGCCGAGCAGCAGTGACGGCTTGTTGGCCACGACGAGCACGGCAATCGCGAGGGGCACACCGAAAAACGCCCACAGCCGGCGGCGACGGGCCGCGCGCCCGTCCATCTCTCGCCACGCCGGCCCGGTGCGCCACCCGTCGGGCACCTCACCCCGCGCATCCTGCTCCCGCAGCCGCCGGGTGACCACACGCGCCCGCGCGGACGGCTCCTTCGGCGCCGAGGCGCGGATGTCGAGCTCGGAGTCCTGAACGAACTTCTCCCAGACCTCGTCGGATATGGAGGAGGGGAGGGAAGAGGGAACGGAGGAGCCGTCCTTTCCCTCTTCAGAGTCGGGGTTCGGCTCTACGGACGGTCTTTCGGCCACGGTGGATCGTGCGTCTTTCTCTGAGTTAATTTTAACTAATCCGTCCTACTGGGACCTAACCGAAATTCCCCTTCGCAGTCCTCAGTGCCCGGCAGCGCATCAAGCCCGACCGGCCCCGGGCAGAAATGGCACTACTGCTGGGCTTCGCTCGAGCAGGGGGTTACCACCTGCTCATGGGATCCTTCACCGTGTGCCCTCGACTCAGATCCTGGAACCCCGGCCACATCGCATCAAACGGAGAACCCGCGAACGCGAGGATTCGGCCCCGGTACCCGATCGGGAAGCCCTCGCCTTTCGATAGTGCCGTCGATCAGCCCCACGAGGAAGGCAAGTGCACCCTCCCGAAACTCCCACCAGTCGTCGTTCCTACTGTTCACGACGACAGGCCAGTCATCGGAATTCCCGCTGGAGACACGCCAGTAGAATACATCCCCGGACAATGACTCGCTCCACGGAATCAGACCTCCCGGATCAGGGTGAGCGACATACCCCTCAGTCATGTCGTCATCCTGGAGATCCCGCAGCGTCTCAAGTTCCCGGAAAATACCGTCGACGAAAGCGCGCTCCTGCCCCGGGAGGGGAGTCGGGACGCGCAAGAACTCGTCGAATTCCAGCGTCGGGTAAAAATCGGCCAGTTCCCGGTAGTCGCTGGGAAGATCGACCCCCAGAATCTGATATATCGCCTCGAAATTCACACCGCGCGGCCCTGGAGATCTCTGCGGCAAGAGCTCGCTGACCACGCGCTCCAGATCCGACACCCTCAGCATGTCTTCTGCCAATCCTGGCTGTTTTCCACTGTCACGTCGAAGAGCTCCCCTTCCTTGGTGTACGCCGTCATCCTTATACTCTCGGGTATCGCACTGTTCTCATCGGCATAGTTCAGCTGGCCGGAGTAGAAGACGGGATTGTTGGCACGCAGCTGCTTCGCCATCTTGTTCTCGCAGCGCTTCATCCCGCTCTTATTCATGCGGTCGAACCCTGCGAAGAGATTCTCACTCCTCCACTCTCCGTGGAACATATCTCCGACGATGTGTGTACGGTTGTAAATCGGCTTTCCATCAGCGTCGATGTTAGCTCCGGAGGGGAAACCGGGCACATATACGCTCGCTCCGTCGTCCCTCTTGCTTCCCTTCGGCTTCAGATCGCTGGGGCACATGAGCGCAGTCGCTCCATCTGGCCGACCGCTGCGCAACGGCTGGTAGTTGTACCGCTCTTCACGCGGCTGAGAGCAAGGATCCTCCCTTTGACCGGTCCCTCCTCCGTCTCCGTTGGTCGGAACCTCCGCAGGATCTGACTGCTCCCCGGGCGCGTAGTCTCCGCTGTCGATGAGGTCCAGCATCTTCAGCACGCCGACGACCATGCCCAAGCCATCCCCGGGCTTCCAGCCGCCGTCCTTGGGCGTCTCGGGCTTGGGCATGGGGCGAGTCGGGGCAGGCCTGGCGTACGGGCCGTTGTTGGGGTTCTGATCGATGCGCGGGCGGGGCGGGGTGATCACCCGGGACTGGGTGAGCGTATTGGTGCCTCCGCCGCAGCGGTAGGTGCAGCTGCCAGTGCCAGTGGAGACAAGCGCGGAGCTGCCTCCCCCGGCGTACACAGCGTTGGCCTGGGCCGTGATCGCGCTGGACAGGCTGCCCGCGTACGACTGGGACAGCACACTGGTGGTGGCATGACTGCCAGTTGCGGCCGCGCCCTGTGTGGCCTCCCAGACCACCGCACCGCCTCCGGTCACAACGACCGTGCCGAGCACACCCCACCCGAGCGCCTCGCCCGCCGCAATGGCGCCGCCGCCGCAGATCACAATGGCGGGCCCGTAGCAGTGTCCAGTCGGGTCTGTTCCGTTGAGCGACCCGCCGTAGCCGTAGCTGTACCGGTTGGCCTGCCCCGAGGGGCTCGGGTCCAACTGCCACGTGTCCCGCGAGGCAAAGGACCCAGTGCCCGGCTGGTACCAGCGAGCGGCCATGTTCACGTCGCCGGTGGTGGGGTCGGTGAAGCCGGACTGGTAGCCGACGGCGGGGGTGGTTCCGTTGGTGGCCGTCTCCATGCCGAAGGGGTCATAGGCCGTCGAGCCGCTGACCTGCTTGCCGTCGGCCGTCAGGGCGGTGACCAGGTCGGTGTGCTGGTCGGTCAGGGCCCACTGCTTGGTGGTGCCGGTGGAGAGGGAGAGGAGGGTGCCGTCGGGGGTGCGGTTGTAGTTGGTGGTGCCGTCGTTGGCGAGGTTGTTGGAGCCCCCGTCGTAGGTGAAGGTCGTCGCGCCTCGGGTCTGGACGCGGTCCAGGGAGTCGTAGGTGAACGTCGTGCCGCCGTCGGTGATCTTGCGTTCGAAGGCGTCGAAGGTCAGTGAACGAGCGGATCCACTACCGGTGTTGACCGAGGACAGCGTGCCCCGTGCGGTGTAGGCGTACGTCGTCGTGCCGTCGGTCAGCTGGCGGTTGCGGGCGTCGTACGTCGCTGTGGTCGAGCCGGCCTTGGTGCGGTTGCCGGACGCGTCCCACGTGTACGACACCGTCGTGCCGTCCTTCGCCCACGACGTCATGCGGTTCGCATAGTCGTAGCTGTAGGTGTTGGTGCCGGCCCCTGCCGTGCCCGTCGTCTTCTTGGACGTCAGGTTGTCGTCCAGGTCGTAGCCGTACGTGGTCGAGGCGACGGTGGTCGCCGTGTCGACGGTGGTCACAGTGTCGGTGTTCAGGCGGCCGAGGCTGTCGTAGACGTAGTTGCGCTTGGCCGTAGCCGTGTGCGACGTGGCGCCGTCCGGCTTGCTTGCGTACTGCTCCAGGCGCAGGCGGCCTGCGGCGTCGAAGTCGTACCAGACGTAATTGCTGGTGATCGAGTCCCACACCCAGTCGAAGCGGCCGGCGCTGTCGTAGCCGTAGTTGGTGGTGCCCGCATTGGTCTTGCGCTGCGTCATGCTGCCGTCGGCGTTGTAGGAGTAGCTGGAGGTGCCGCCCGGTCCTGCCGCGGTCAGGAGCTGGCCGCGGTCGTTGTAGGTGTAGGTGTCGCGGGTGAGCGCGTCGGCCGTGCCGACCGCGGTGAGGCGGCCCGCGAGGTCGTACTCCAAGGTGCGGTCGGTGGTGGCCGCCTCCGCGCCGGTGCCGGTCTCGTGGGTGAGGCGGCCGAGGCCGTCGTAGACGCTCTCGCGCTTGACGCCACCCGGCAGCAGCTCTGTGACGGGCTGTCCGGCCTTGTCGTAGACGGTGGTCCAGGTGCGGTCGGCGGCGGCCGGGTGCGCGGTCGTGGACGGTTCGATCGTGGACTCGGGCAGGCCCCAGCTGTTGAAGGTGTAGACGGTCTTGTTGCCGCGTCCGTCCGTCAGCCGGGTGCGGTTGCCTGCCGCGTCGTAGCCGGACGTCGTCGTGATCGACTCGGTGGCGGAGACCGGTTCGACCTGGGTCGTCAGGCGACCCAGCGCGTCGTACGCATACGTCGTACGTGCCTTGGTCTGCGCGGAGATCACGGCCGTCGGGTTGCCCTCGGCGTCGAACTCGGCGGTGGTGGTGCGCAGTGCGGTGGTGCCCGTGCCGTAGTCGGTCGTGGCGGTGGCGCCGCCGAGGGCATCGTACGTAGTCGTGGTCCAGCGGTTGGTGGCGTCGGTGGTCTCGGCCTGGCGGCCGAGGCCGTCGTAGCCGAAGCGGGTGGTGCCGGCCGGGTCTGTCAGCGACTCGACCTCGCCCGCCGGGTTGTAGGTGCTGGTCGTGGTGATGCCGCCCGGAGTCTTCGACGCCGTCTGGTTGCTCGCGTCGTCCCAGGTGTAGCCGCTGGTCAGGTTCACCGTGGTCGGGTAACGCTCGACCGTGGTGGCGGTGAGCTGCCGGCCCAGTTCGTCGTACGTGGCCTCGGTTCGGGCGCCCGTCGGATCTGTGGCGGAGAGCTGGAGACCGGTCGGGGTCCAGGTATGGCGGGTCACTCCGCCGCCGTCGGCGGCCGCGGCAAGCAGGTCCGAGTCGGTCTCCGACGCGAGGGCAGCAGCGGCGTCGGCCACCGGGTCCGTCTGTGTCGTCAGCTGACCGAACTGGTCGTAGTCGTAGCGGGTGACGCGGCCCAGCGGGTCGGTGACCGTCTGCGGCAGGCCGAGCGGGGTGTAGGTGGTGCGGGCGGTCGCGGTGAGCGCGGTGGTGCCGCCCGGCGGGGTGTAGTCGGGAAGGGTCACCGCGGTCGTGCGGCCGAGCCGGTCGACCTCGGAGCGGGCGACCTTCCCCCGGGCGTCCTTGGACTCGGTGGCCTCACCGAAGGTGTTGTAGCCGGTGAGGGTGGCGGGCTTGGCCGTGGTGGCCGCGCTGCCGTTCTCCTCGGTCTGCACCGCCGGGGCGGTCTCCTGTGCGAGGCGGCCCAGTGCGTCGTAGCGGTGGGTGGTGGTGTACGCGGTCGCGTCGGCGCCGGTGGTGTTGCCGCGCGGGGTGACCGTGGTCAGCGGCAAGCCGCGGTCGTCGTACGTGCTCGTGGTGGTGTGGGTGCTGGTGCCGTCGGTGACGGTCTGCTTGGTGACGTTGCCGGCGGGGTCGTACTCCGCCGTCGTGGTGAGCGACTTGTCGCCGGTGATGGACTGCTTCTGTTCCGTCACCTGGTCGTCGCGGTCGTAGACAAAGGTGCTGGTCCGGTTGAGTCCGCCGGGGTCGAGGACGGTGCTGTCGGTGCGGCCCAGAGCGTCCACGGTGAAGGTCTGAGTGGTCTTGCCGCCGCCGGTGACCTGACGGGTCAAGTGACCTGCCGAGTCATAAGTGTTGGCCTCCGCGACGATGTCGCGCTTGGTGCCGTCGGCCTGAGTGACCTGTTTGGCCGTGGTGGTGGCCGCGAGTCCGTCGTCGTAGTAGGTGTACGCGGCGGTGGCGCCCATCGCATCAGCCGTGGTGGCCAGGCGTCCTGCTGGGTCATAGGCGTTGGAGACCACGGTCAGGTCCCGGACAGTGCCGGATGGGTCGCCCGTCCAGTCGTCGAGGACGGTCGAGGCGTGCTGGCCGCGCGGGGTGTACGTGTACGTGAAGTGCGCGCCTGCCGGGTCCGTCATACCTCTGACCTGACCGAACTCGTCGTGTTCGAGCAGGGTGGTGTGCTGCTCGGCGTCGGTCACGCTGTCGTTGAGGCCGTGCTCGTCGTAGTGGTAGGCCGTGCTCCGCGCAGTGTCGCCGCCCGTGGTGTCGGCCGTCGTCTCGGACAGCAGGTTGCCGTCCTCGTCGTAGCCGCGGGTGATCTTCGCGGTGTGGGTGGTGCCGGTGATCTCGTTCTTGACGCCCGCTCCGGTCTCGGTGACGACGTGGGAGGCCTGGTCGTAGGCGTAGGCCGTGGTCACACCGCTCGGGAAGGTGTCGGAGACCTGCTTCTCGGAGATCTTGCGGCCCAGGCCGTCGTATGTGTACGTCGTGACCAGCCCGGACGGGGAAGTGACCTCCGCCAGGTCGCCGTTCGAGTAGTAGCGGTACGAGGTCTTCGCGCCGGCCGGTGTGGTCTGCGTCAGTACCAGGCCTGCCGGGGCGGTGCCGCCGCCGACCGCGGCCTCGGTACCCGCGGTGTAGGTGGTGGAGGCGGTGCTGTTGTCCGGGCGGACCGTGGTGAGGGGCAGGCCCAGGGTGCTGTAGGTGTAGGCGGTGCGGTAGCGGTCGTCGCGGTAGTCGGTCGAACGCTGGTCCCGGTAGGTCAGTTGCTTGTCGTTGCGCGGGTCGAGGGGGTCGCTCGCGTTGAGGTAGTAGGAGTTGAAGCTCGTCCAGCAGGAGTCGGCGTCGCGACAGGTCGTGGAGGACACCACGTTGCCGCGGGCGTCGTGGCCTGTGACGGTGGTGTGGCCGTTGGGGTCGGTGACGGTGTGGAGGTTGCCGCCGGTGTCGTAGGCGTAGGAGGTGACAGCGCCGGTGGCGTCCTTCCTCGCGACCACACGCTGGCCGCGAAGGGCGTCGTAACTACTGCTGCTGGTGCGCCCCTTGGGGTCCGAGACCGTCACGGTCGAGGTCAAGCCCGAGTCAGCTGCCTCGGTCTGGGCCCGGTAGTGGGCCGAGACCGCATCGGCGCTCAGCGCACTGCGGTACAGGGCGACTTCGTCGACCTGCCCGTTGAAGTAGTAGGTGTTCGAGGCGAGACCCATCCAGCCGGAGCTGCCCCAGCCGCCGCCTATGTAGGCGTACGGGCGTGACTGGTCGGTGATGGTGCCGTCCAGCGAGCCGACCTTGACGCCGTCCAGGTAGAGGGTCTGGGTCGCGCCGGATCCCGACAGGGCGACGTGGTGCCATTCGTTGTCGGTCACGGTCTGCGTGGACACGATGGGGGTGGCCCCGGAGACACCGGACAGATAGAACTCGCCGCGCAGCTTGCCTGCGCCGTCGATGTTCAGCACCGGGCGCCAAGACGTCGGGGTCTGGCCGATAGGAGTGTCCTGGAAGCCGAGCAGGACGGCCGAGGGAGTGGAGGTGCGGAACCACATCTCCGCGGACAGTTCGGTCGCCCCGGCCAGGATCGATCCGGGCACCTCGACGGTGCCCCCGCCACCGAGCGTCACAGCCCGGTTGTCGCCTAGGCCGAACACGCCGGCCTTGTCCAGCTGCGATGAGATGCCGCCCGAGTCCGGGCGGAACGTGGCACCCATGCCGGACCCGCCGACCTCGCTGCCGAGAGCTGTGCCCTCGTACTCGCCGAGCCGCCAGTACGCGGCGGGCGCGTCGGCGAGGGCGACGCCGGCGTACTGGTCACCGCGGCCGGTGACGAGACTACGGCGGGCCTGGAAGTGCCGGTTGGGGGTGTCGGTCTGGCCCGGGTTCCACTTGACGTAGATCCAGACAGAGCCGGCGTTCACGAACTTGACCAGCGGCTTGTCGTAGAAGGCGACTTCGTCGATCTGACCGGTGAAGTTGCGGTAGCCCGCGGCCTCGCCGTCCCACCCGGAGGAGGAGTAGCCGCCGCCGACGAACACGTGGGCGTAGCGGTCGGCGGGGACACCGGTGAACGCAATGCCCTGGTAGTCGCCGTCGACGAACAGGGCCTGGCTGCCCTCATTCCCAGTGAGCAGGACGTGGTGCCACTTGCCGTCGGTGACGGCCTGATCGGAATCGATGCTCGATGCGCCGGACGAGAATTTGCCGCGTAGCTTGCCGTCGGAGTCGATCAGCAGCATGGGCCGCCACCCGGCGGTCGGGGTGTCGCCGAACTCGGAGTCCTGGTTGGCGACCAGGACGCCCGGGCTGGTCGTTTTGAACCACAGCTCCAACGACATCGCCGTCCCTGTGTCCACGGACTCGAGAGGCATCTCGACCGCGCCGTCACCCGTGAAGCTCGCCGCGGTGTCGTCGCCGTCGGCGAAGATGCCCGCGCTGCCCGGCCGTACGCCGTCCAGGTAGCTGCCGGCCAGGTCGTCGCCGAGGGGACTCGCCGCTTCGGCGCCGGCGCGCTCGCCGAGCCGCCAGTAGCCGGTGGGGCCGCTGCGCTGGATCGTGTCCGCGTAGGAGGACGAGGAGGTGGAGTAGGAGGGCGCGGACACCTTCCAGGTGCCGCCGTTCTCGTCGGTGTGCTGGGTCACCCGGCCGCTGACCGGGTCGTAGGCGGCGGTGGCGTGCACCCGGCCGGAGGGCAGGGTGACCTTCGTGACCTGCCCGATCGCGGTCCGACCTGCGTAGTGTTCGGCGACCGTGACGGCGTCCAGGGTGTGGTGGTAGACGGCGACTTCGTCCATCTGCCCCTTGAAGTGGTACTCACCGCTCGCCAGGCCCATCCAGCCTGAGCTGCCGTAACCGGCACCGAGGTAGGCGTAGTCGCGGGACTGTTCGACGATGGCGCCGTCCAGCGAACCGACCTCGGCACCATCCAGGTAGAGGGTCTGGGTGGCGGCGCCGGCGGACAGCACCGCGTGATGCCACTTGCCGTCCGTCACCGCCTGCGCCGACACGATGGGGGTGGCCCCGGAGACGCCGGACAGATAGAACTCGCCGCGCAACTTGCCCGCGCCGTCGATGTTCAGCACCGGACGCCACGAGGCGGGCTTCTCACCCAGCTCCACGTCCTGGAAGCCCACGAGGACACCCGACGGCGTACTCGTCTTGAACCACAGCTCGATCGTCGGGAAGGCCGCGGCCTTCAGTGTGTCCGCGGGTAGTTCGACTGCCGAGTCGACGCCGTCGAAGCCACCTGAGGTGTCCGAGGTGCCCGCGATCGCGGAGTCGGCACCCAGCTGGACGTCCCGGTGGACGGCGTCGTTGAGGCCCGTGCGTGAGACCGCCTCGCTGGCCGCCGTGGAGCCCTCGCTCTCACCCAGCCGCCAGTACGAGCTAGGGGCCGAGTCCAGCACACCGCTGCGGTAGACCGAGCCTGTGCCGTACTCGTACACCGTGCACTTGGTGGTGGACGTCGGCGGGCATACGGTCTTCAGCTGGTCGCCGGCGTAGGTGTATCGCCAGGTCAGACCGGGGGTGCTCGCGTCGATGGCGCTTGTGGTCACCGAGTCGACGTGTCCACCGGACCAGGTGAAGGACAAGGAGCGGCCGGACATAGCGTCGGTGACCTTGCGCAGCTCGCCACCGTCCTCGGACTCATGGGTGAGGCTCTGACGCCGGCCCGCGCTGTCGGTGACGGAAACCAGCGAACCACTGACCATGAACACGTAGGTGGTGCCGGATCTCTCGCGCAGCGTCCAGCTCTCGGACCTCTGCGTCAGTGTGTACGCCCCGCCGGACGGGCCGGAGTACGAGCCGTCGGGGTTCCTGCCGAACCGTATCTGCGAGCCGTCGGCGAGGGTCACCAGCACGGTCGACGTGCTGGGCTCCTCCAGCGCGCGCATGTCCCAGCGGGTGGACCAGCCGCTGCCGAATGCAGGGTCTCGGCGCGGATCCAGGGAGTTGTAGGTACGAGTGACCGCCAGCTCCGGGCCGACGGTGGAGATCGCCGCGTCCGTCGCCGCAGTGACGTAGTTGCCCTCGCGTGTGCCGACCTCGCCGCCATCGTCCGCGCCGCCGAGGTGGCTGGTCACGGCTGGCTGTGGCACCTGTGTGGTCAGCAGTGCCGCGCCGGGGCGCGACGAGGTGGCGGCGCCGTCGTAGGCATATCCGTACCAGGCATACGTCTTGCCCCAGGAGAGCCAGCCGGACGGTACCGCCCACTGCTGTTCGGTGCTGCGCGTGCCCGTCTTGCAGTTCTTGCGCAGGTTGCTGCCCTCGACCTCGCAGACCTCGAAGGAGTACTGCAGCGTCGCCTTCGGGTATCTGTCGGCGTCCGTACCCTTCGCCCACAGGGTGGGGGTGAGCGTGTCGGCGGTGGCTCCGCTGCCCGGTGACTCGGCCGTCAGCTGTGGCGGAATGTTCACTGAGGCGATCTTGACGGCGGGTCCCGGGACGCCTGCGGTGGTGAAGCGGCTTACGCCGTAGTCGTCCATCGTCCACTGCACTGTGTACGTGGCAGGCGTCAGCGCAGCGATCTTCGCGTCCAGCGTCACGCTCTCACCGGGCGAGACCGCCTGGGGCATCTCCGTCCACGCGATCTTCGAGCTGTCGGTGATCTCCTTGCCCGCGGAGTCGAACAGGTTGTACCGCAGCTTGTAGTTGCCGCCCGCGGGCCAGGTCTCCTGCCCCTGGTTGGTGACGGTGACCTTCTCAATGCCCTCGCTGGTGGCGGTCACCGGTGCGATGAAGTCGCCTAGCTTGTAGGTGGCGCCGTACTTGGTCCAGGTGACGTCGAGACTGGGCTTGCCGTTCGGGTAGTCGTCGGAGCCGAACTGCTTCCAGCCCTTGGAGTCCGTGGTGGACGCCTTCACCGCGAGGCCGTAGTTCTTCTTGCGGGCGTGCGTCCAGTCGTCGACCAGCTTGCGGCCGGCCGAGCCGAGCTTGATGCTCTCCCAGGCCGCGCCGCACGACCAGATCTCCGTGTCCGCGGGCTTCCAGCCGTGCGCGAAACTCTTCGACGCCAGCGATGCGCCGGTGGACGGGCCCGGCCACTTGGAGGTCGTGGACTCCGCCCAGTTCGACGTGATCGGGTGGACGGTTACCGGACGTGCGGTGCACGACTGCGACCAGCTGTTGTACAGAGCGAGGTTGGCGCCGATCACCCAGGCGTTCTTCAGGGTGGTTTCCAGGCCCGTGAAGCGCAGGAACGAGGACGCCTTGTGGCTGCCACCGTCGTGCGTGCCGACCTTCAGCACCTCGCTCGTGGCGAAGTTCTGGTTGTACGGGTACTCGACGTAGGTACCGGAGGTGGCGTCGACGGACTTCACCGAGGGGTCGACTCGGACAGGGAAGACTCGCTCGGGGGCGTTCAGCCAGTCCTTGTCGAGCTTGACCACGAGGACCTGGCGGCCGCTCTCTTCGGCCAGGCTGTAGGTGACCCCTGAGGAGATGACGCCCTCGTTGGCGTTCTCCGCGAGGTTTGAGTCCTCCATCCATCCGGCGGGTGTCCAGGCACGGACGGTGCCCCCGGCGTCAGTGAAGAGCACGTTGCCCTGATCGTCGATCGCCGCGGTGAGCCCCTCCAGCTCCAGCGGGAATCGCCATTCGGTGGGCGCGTCGGTGTCCCTGAGGACCAGGGTTTCCTTGACCGAGTCGCTGCCCGCGACGAACTCCACATCGGAGCTGGTGCGCACGTCCTCGTAAGTCAGCGTGGAACCGTCCGCCTGCCCGGCGGCGGCACTCGCCTCATCCACGCCGTAACCGACCGACACGCCCTCGTCGACCTGCATCCGCACCACCGGGTCGGCGTCGGCCGTCCCGCCGAACTCGATCTGCGCCTCGGTCGAGCTGGTCTCCCAGTCGTCCTCGCCGACGCTCATCGTGCTCGGGCCCGAGTCCTCCTGGGGCACCAGCGTGGTGTCGATGGACTTCCAGCTGCCGTCCTCGGCGCGGAAGTTGACCGGCTCGGTGTAGAAGCGAGTGGTGAAGGTGCCGTCCGGGTTCCGGTACGTGCGCTCCCGCTCCCCGCGCTCGTTCTTGATCTCCTTGCTGCGCTTGGAGTCGAAGCCCTGTGCGGCGGACACGTCCGGCGCCTCGACCGGCTCGACGGGGCTCGGCTCGGGCGTCCTCGCCGTGCTGGGCAGCTGGGTGACGCCGGCCGTCTCGTCGGCGGGCAGTTCGCCACGACCGGTGCTGGGGCCGGAGTTGCCGCCCTTGGCCGAGGCGTCGGTGGCATCCGCGGACGCGGTGTGACCGCGGCCCGCCGCGGAACCCCACCGCTGGTCCGGGGCATCTGCCCCGGAGCCTGCGGTCGTCTGGCCAAGCGCTAGTGCGGCTTGCTCGGTTCCGGTCAGTACGGCCAGAACGAAGGCAACAGCAACTGCAAGCGGACGTACCGGTCGCACAGATCCCCCACTCGAATGATCAAGAGGGGGAATTTCTAAGCTGAACTACTGAAGATGCACAAGGCCTCCACAGAGTTCCACAAGCACCAAGTGAGGTGGATCACACGACAATCAAGCGTTAACGGGATGAACTCCAGGTGACATTGATGTGATCCACTTCACATAAAGGTTCTGTGAATGAAGGCACAACCATTCACAGCCTTGCCGTGTCTCACCTGCAGAATCAACGGCCACACCCGCGCCCCACACGCGAAGGCCTCCCCACGTGCGTGCCGCGGAGTTGCGGTGCGCCAGAACCATCGAGGTTTTCATGAAGCTTCGTCGTGCCATGGCCGTTGCGGCCGCGACGGCCGCCCTGGCCCCAATTGCGCTGCTGTCGGCTCCGGCCGCGTTCGCGGACACCTCTCCTCCGGCCACGACGGAGAGCAGCCCCGCGGCCGACGACAGCAGCCCGGCCGCAGACGACAGCAGCCCCGCCACGGACGAGAGCAGCCCCGCGGCCGACGACAGCAGCCCCGCCGCAGACGACAGCAGCCCCGCGGCCGACGACAGCAGCCCCGCCGCGGACGACAGCAGCCCGGCCGCCGACGACAGCAGCCCGGCCACCTCGCCGGCCTCCACTTCGAGCGCCCCGGAGGAGAGTGAGGAGCCCGAGCTCTGCGTCGACAAGAGCGACGTCGTCGAGATCAGCAACGACCTGACCAGCGGCCTGTCGGGCCTGCCCGACACCATCGTCGCGGGCAGCGGATGGACGAAGTTCTCGTTCAACGTCTCCAACAACGGCGACGACACGATCACGGACATCATTCCGCTGATCGCTGTCGCGGCGATCGGCTGGGACGACCGGGACTACTCCGGCGATATCAGCGTGCAGGTCTTCGACAACGACTCCGGTACCTGGCAGGAGGTCGCGGGCGCCGCGGGCGAGGGTGGCACCTTCCCGGCGTTCGAGCTCGCCGCCGGCAAGTCGACCTCGTACCAGGTGCGCCTGAGCGTCAGCGGCGACGTCCCGGACTCCATCGGCATGACCATCGGCTTCGCCCAGTACGAGGACGACGAGGGCTGCTGGGTCGCCGACGACCCGAACGGCTGGCTCTACTTCTTCGACGTTCTCTCCGCCGGCTCGGACGCGGGCGACCCCGAGGACGCCAAGCCGCAGACCGGCGGTGCGAATCAGATCACCGACGTCAAGACCGTGGACGCCTCCGGCTCGCTCGCCGAGACCGGTTCCTCGTCCGTGCTGCCGCTGATCGGCCTCACCGGCGGTGTCGCCGTCGTCGCCGGTGCGGGTGCGGTGTACGTGGTCCGTCGCCGCAACTCGGGTGGCGCGCACGCGTAAGGCGGCCCGGCCCTGGTAGCCACAGCTGAATGAAGGACCTGCGCTCGGAGGGGGGCGCAGGTCCTTCTTTCTGTCTGCGCGACCTGTCTGCGCGACTGCGCAAGCAGGGTTACGACTTCGGCGGCACCGTAGGCATCCCCAGGAACGGCAGCTTCAGCGCGCCGAACGCGTCCGCGGGGACGGCGGGGCTCTGCGGCGCGACCGGCTGCAGACGCTCGTACGCCGCTCCCTGCGCCGGACGCGGGTCGGCCTCGCCCTTGTTGGGCCAGTACGACATCGCGCGCTCGGCCTGGGCGGTGATGGTGAGCGACGGATTGACGCCGAGGTTCGCGGAGACCGCGGCGCCGTCGACGACGGAGATGCCGGGGTGGCCGTACAGCCGGTGGTACGGGTCGATGACCCCGGAGGCCGGTGAGTCACCGATCGGGCAACCGCCGAGGAAGTGCGCGGTGAGCGGGGTCCCCATCAGCTCGCCGACGTTGCTGCCCGCGAAGCCGTTGATCTCGGCGGCGATGGCGGAGGCGCCCTCCGAAGCCGCCTTGATCTGCCGGGGGTTGGGCGCTCCGTGCCCCTGACGTGCCGTCAACAGGCCTTTCCCCACGCCCTTCGACTTCAGGTACGTCGTCAGGGAGTTGTCCACCGACTGCATGACCAGCCCGATGATGGTCCGCTCGGACCAGTGGCGGTTGGAGAGCGAGCGGAGCACGAGTAGGGGGTGCTTCGCCGCGTTGGCCAGCCATCCCAGAAGGAGTGATGAGCCCTCCGCGTAGGGCACTTGGAGGATCGACAAGCCGCCCATCGAGTTCGAGCCCTTGCCGTAGCGGACGGGCTCGATGTGCGTGTTCTCGTCGGGGTGGATCGAGGAAGTGATCGCGACGCCCTGGGTGAAGTCGACCTTGGATGCGCCATGCGCCTTGCGGTACCGGCGGTTGTCGGTCTGCGCGCCCACCAGGGCCTCGGAGTTGGTGCGGGTCAGCTCGCCCAACCTGCTTGAGATGTACGGCAGTTGGCCGCCGGACTTCATGCGGTGCAGCAGGGTCTGCGTGCCGTAGGTACCGGCGGCGATGACGACCCGGCGGGCCTTGAGGATCCGCCCCTCGCCCTTGCGCTTCTCGTCCGTGGGCAGGGTGGCGACGGCGTACCCGCCCTGCGAGTCGTCGGTGACGGCCACGACCGTCGTCATGGGATGGACCACGGCGCCCGCCTTCTCGGCGAGGTGGAGGTAGTTCTCGTTGAGGGTGTTCTTCGCGCCGTGCCGGCAGCCGGTCATGCACTCTCCGCACTCGGTGCAGGCCTTGCGGGCGGGTCCGGCGCCGCCGAAGTAGGGGTCTTCCACCTCGCCGCCCGGCCTCGCCTTCGCCGTCCCGTCCGCGTCCTCCCCGTCGCCGAAGAAGACGCCGACCGGCGCCATGTGGAAGGTGTCGCCGACGCCCATCCGCTGGGCGGCCGCCTTGAGATGGACGTCGGACGGGGTCATGGTCGGGTTGAGCCGCACACCGAGCATCCGCCGGGCCTGCTCGTAGTACGGCTTCAACTCCCCTTCCCAGTCGGTGATTTCCTTCCACTGCGGGTCCTCGAAGAAGGCCTTCGGCGGTACGTAGAGGGTGTTGGCGTAGTTCAGGGATCCGCCGCCGACGCCGGCGCCCGCGAGGACCATGACGTTGCCCAGCAGGTGGATGCGCTGGATGCCGTACATGCCGAGCCTGGGTGCCCACAGGTAGTTCTTCAGATCCCAGGAGTTCTTGGGCAGCGAGCCGCGGGTGAAGCGGCGGCCTGCCTCCAACACGCCTACGCGGTAGCCCTTTTCGGTCAGTCGCAGGGCGGTCACCGACCCGCCGAAGCCCGAGCCGACGACGATCACGTCATAGTCGTATGCGGACTCGTCCTGCATTTGGACAGAGCTCTCCTGTGACACGTGCCGCTCTCCTCGTTGAGAACTTTTGAGAACTATTCAGATCTGGGATCTACCGGAGCCGGAGAGCCTTCATGACCCGGAGGCTCCGGCTCATGAACGCCGCGTACTTTTCGTCGTCCATGCCGAGCGACGGTGCCAACGGCAGCAGTCGCTGGTGGGCGACGGTCTGCGCCTCGGTGTACTTGAGGATGCCCTCGGAGCCGTGGCGGCGGCCGAGGCCGGAGTCCTTCATGCCGCCCATGGGTGACTGGACGCTGCCGTACGCGGCCCCGTAGCCCTCGTTGACGTTGACGGTTCCGGTGCGCAGCCGTGCCGCGACCGCGCGACCGCGCCGCCCGTCCTTGGTCCAGACGGAGGAATTGAGGCCGTACGCCGTGGAGTTGGCGAGTTCGACGACCTCGTCCTCGGTCTTGAAGCGGTAGAGGGAGACGACGGGGCCGAAGGTCTCCTCGGCGCAGACCGCCATGGGGGCCTCTACGCCGTCGAGGATGGTGGGCTCGTAGAAGTACGGCCCGATGTCGGGGCGGGCGACGCCGCCGGCCAGCACCTTCGCTCCCTTGGCGACGGCCTCGTCCACGTGCCGGGCGACGGTTTCGAGCTGCCGCTCGCCGACCAGCGAGCCCATGTCGGCCCCGTACGCGAGGGAAGTGCCGAGCCGCATCGCCTTGGTGCGTGCGGCGAACCGCTCCGCGAACACATCGGCGATGTCCTCATGGACGTACAACCGCTCGATGGAGATGCAGAGTTGGCCGGCGGAGGAGAAGCAGGCGCGCACAGCGCCTGCAGCGGCCTTGTCGACGTCCGCGTCCGCCAGCACCACCATGGCGTTCTTGCCGCCGAGTTCGAGCGAGACGCCGACGAGCCGGGCGGCGGCGCCCTGCGCGACCTCGCGCCCGGTCCGCGTGGACCCGGTGAAGGAGACGTAGTCGGCGTGCTTGACGACCTCGGGTCCGACGACCGGACCGTCGCCGAGGACGACCTGGAAGACCTCGGCGGGCAGCCCGGCCTCGACGAGCAGGTCGCGGGCCCAGAGAGCGGTGAGGCAGGTCTCGGTGTCGGGCTTCATGACGACGGCGTTGCCCGCGACGAAGGCGGGAAGCGCGTCGCCGACCGACAGCTCCAGGGGGTAGTTCCAGGGCGCGATCTGGCCGACGACGCCACGCGGGTGACGCAGCTCGGTGACCTTGGTGAGGGTCGGGACGGCGCCAGTGTGCCCCTTGGGACGGAGATAAGAGGGGGCCTTGCGGCCGTAGTGCCGCGCGGCCACGACCACGGCCTGGACTTCCTCGTGCGCGTGCAGCCGGGCCTTGCCCGTCTCCAGCTGGATCAGGTCGAGGACCTCGGCCTGGCGGGCGAGCACGAGATCGTGGAAGCGGAGCAGAACGGCGGCGCGCTGCCGTACGGGGGTGGCGCCCCAGGCGACCTGCGCCTTGCGCGCCCGCTCGAACGCTTCCTGTACGTCCTCGGGGGTGGACTCGGGCAGATCGGCCAGCTTCTCCCCGGTGAACGGGGTGTGGTTGGCGGTCCGCCCGGATCCGACGACACCCTTCGTGAGCTGCGCGACCAGCTCGGGCGTGACGACGTCGGCGGCGGTGCGGGCGCCTGCGGGGGCGGGGGCGAGGGGGTTGGTGCCGACCATGACGGCAGGGCCGGTGGCGCCTGCCGCGGCCGCTTCGTCGGTGCCCGTCCCGGCCGCTTCGTCGGTGCCGGTGTTTTCCGTGGCCTGCTCCGTGGCCTGCGAGTCCGTCATGAGCCGCAGGGTATGCCCGACCGCGCCCTTTGGGTACCCGTGAGTAATCCGCCTTCACCGACTGCTCACACAGCGCCAGTGATCGCTGGCAACGAATGCGCTGATCAGGGCGTTGTAGGTGCGGCGATCACGAGTTGGTCACTCCCCAGCCAACACTTGGCGATCCCTTTAATCTTGCTCTCAAACTCCAGCGCCACTTCAGGCACACCCGGAACACACCTAAGGAACACCCAAAGATGAAGAGATTCACGCTGCCGCGTACCGGCATCGCAGCGGCCGCGTCGGTGCTCTCGCTCGCCCTGGCCACCGGCTGTTCCGACAGTGGATCCGACTCCGGAGACGGTGACAAGGCCACGGGCGGCAAGGAGTCGACGGCCGCCGCGAAGGTGCTGAGCAGCAGCGAGTTGGAGAAGGCGATAGTCGCCACGGGCGACGTCGACGGCTTCGAGGTCACATCGGCCACGGACTCCGAGCCATTCGCGTCCTCCAAGGAGAAGGTCAAGGTCGTCGACGAGAAGTGCGCGCCGATCGCGTACGTCCTCACCGGGTTCGCGCCCGGCGACTCCGAGGCCGCGTACCTCAACCGCCAGGTCACTCCGGCCACCGAAGAAATCGCGCCCAGCGCGACCTCCTCGGACAGCCTGGAGGACTCGCTGGATTCGATCACCGACGCCCTCAACAGCACGATGACGATCGTCTCGCTCTCCTCGTACGAGGGTGACGGCGCCCAGGAGACCCTCGCCTCGGTCTCCGAGGCGGTCGAGGGCTGCGCGAGCGGGTTCACCGTCGCGGCCGGCAGCGACACCCAGAAGTTCACGAAGGTGGCGTCCGAGAAGGCGTCCGGGAGCGGCGACGAATCGGTCGCGTTCGCGGTGACCGGTGACGCGGAGGGCGACGAGGTCGTGGTGAAGGGCGAGGTCGTACGCCATGGCAGCACGGTCGCCACGTACTACTCGATAAACCTGGCCGCCTTCTCCGGCGAGGCGGGAGCCGGCACCGCCGACTACGACGTCCCGGCCGAGGTCATCGACGCCCAGGCGGCGAAGCTCAGCTGAAGTCCCAGCTGATGAGGCTCAGCTGAAGTCCCGGCCGGCCAGGCTCAGTTGGACGCCCTGGCCGGCCGCGGGCTCCTCACAGCTTGTTGATGTCCAAGTTCGCGATCGCCGTCTTCGCGACTTCGCGGCCGCGCGCGGTGAAGTCGCCCTTTCCGGGGTAGCTGATCGTGAGCTTGTACATGTCGCCCTTGGACGTCTTGTAGTAGAAGATCTTCAGCTCGCGGGGGCGCGGGTTCTGGCTGTCGGTGGTCGTGTAGACCACCGTGTTCTCGGCAGACTTCTTGCCTTGGTACTTGGTCTCCTTCGGATCCGTCTTCGTCGGGTCCTCGGGCATGCTGAGCTCGTACGCGCCGCTCTCCTTGAACTCGTCGTCGTCGGCGTACATTTCGGCGGCGGAGTTCCCCTTGATCTGACCGCTGGTGTCCTCGGCCTTCTTGGCGAGGTTCAGGCCGATCCAGATGCTGCCGCTGAAGTCCGAGTACGTGACCCAGTTCTTGTCCGTGTCGTCGGCGTCCGGCCTGCCCACCTGGTAGTCCGCCGGCACCGCCAACGTCGCGCCCAGCGCCTTCTGTTCGCGCAGCTTCCAGCCGTCCGGCAACGGCCCCGCGAACGGATCCGCGACCACCAGGTACGCCGCCACCGCCGCGGCGACGATCGCCGCGCCGAGGCCGATCAAGGTCTTGCGCCCGACACGGATCCCCTTGCCGCCCTCCGGCCCCGCGATCCGCACGACCTGCGTCGGCGCCGGAGCGGGCGGCCGCTCGGCCGCCTCCAGGAGACTGCGGACCCGGGCCGCGTCCGGGCGACGGGACGGCTCCTTGTCCAGCAGGCCGTTGATGGTCTCGGCGAGCGGGCCGTTCGCCGAAGCGGGCGCCGCGGGCGTGGAGTTGAGGACGGACTGGAGGGTCGCAGGGGTGTTGCTGCGGCGGAAGGGCGAGACGCCCTCGGTAGCCGCGTAGAGCACGACGCCGAGGGACCAGAGGTCACTCGGCGGGCCCGGGCGCTGCCCCAACACCCGTTCCGGTGCGATGTATTCGGGCGATCCGACGAAGCCGCCCGTGTCCGTGAGGCTGGTCTCGCCCTCGATCTGGGCGATGCCGAAGTCGGTGAGGACGACGCGGCCGTAGCGGCCGAGCAGGACGTTGTCGGGCTTCACGTCGCGATGCAGGATGCCCGCCGCGTGCGCGGCCTCCAGGGCGCCGAGAACCTCAAGGCCCACACGCGCCGCCTCGCGGACTCCGAGCGTGCCCTCCTGGAGAGCGTCACCCAGCGAGCGGCCCTGCACCAACTCCATGACGATCCAGGGCTGTCCGTCCACGACCGCGACGTCGTGGACGTTCACGACCGACGGGTGGTCGAGGCGAGCCGCGGCGCGTGCCTCGCGGCGCATGCGCTCAAAGGCGTTGGCGCGTTCGCGCTCGGGAAGGTGATCCGGAACGCGGGGTTCCTTGACGGCGACCTCGCGGTCCACCGTCTCGTCCTTGGCCCGCCAGACCGTGCCCATCCCGCCGTGGCCGAGCTTGGAGAGGAGACGGTAGCGGCCTGCGATGAGACGTCCCACGCCCGGGTCCTGCTGCGCCTGACCCGGATCCTGTTGCGCCTGCTGCAGCTGTTGCACCTGCTGCTCCGGGACGACCTGGGTCGGCGTGGCGTACGGGTTACCGGGGTAGGGCACACCCGCCTGCTGCCCCGGCAAACCCTGGCGCGGCGGTTGCAGACCGAAACTCGTTGGTTCATCGGCCCCGTAAGGGACTCCCCCGTTGTCACTCATGGGTCCATCCATATCGCGGCAAGCGCTCCGGCATCCAGCCCCGTCGCTTTCCAGTCACAGACCCGTGACGCGAACCACCCTTTATCTCCCCTTTATGCGGGTACGGAGGTGCCCGCTACGACGGTACGAAGCTGTCCACCGCCACGTCGAGGTACTCCTTCGCCTCCCTCGCCCTACCGACCGGCGCCGACACCCACACGTCGTACATCCGCCCGCCCTCCTCCCAGCACAGGTCGTACGTATGCCGCGCGCCCTCCGCCTCGGTGAAGCCGTTCCAGGTGAACTCCCAGAAAGCGGCGGGCTGTCCACCGTGCGTGGCCGAGGTGACGGCGGCGTCGCGGTAACCCGGGTTCGTGGAGGGCCCCTTGGCGTCCCCGCGCCGCATCACCTCGAACGGACCGCCCGGTTCGGGATCGGACACCTTGATGCCGAGGCGGAAGGTCTTCCCCGGCGACATGTAGAAGACCCGCTCCCCTTGCGGCTCCCGGGTGAAGTCGTCCGGCACGGCGAGCGTGAACCCGTTCGGATCCTGCGCGGTGCGGTACCCCGAGGGCACCGTCCGGGCGACAGGACTCACGGGCGGGTTCGAGCCCGACGCACTCGCCGACGTTCCCGGCGCCCCGGTCGTCGACGTACCGCTACGGGTCGCGCTGGGCGTACTCGACGTGCTCACCGCGCTATAAGGAGCCTGCGTACCCCCGCCTCCGCCTCCACCGCCACCGTCGTTCATCAGCAACGCCGCCGCCGACACCCCCGCCCCGGCCATCGCGGCGACCAGCGCGGCAGCGACGAGGATGCCCCGCGTGGAGCGCTGCGCCACGGGAAGCGGAGCGGAGGACGACGAGGTTGATGACGAGGACGGCGGGGCAGGCGCATCCTTCCTCACCGGTACGTCCCGTTGCGTGGGCGTGTACCCGGCCGCGAGCCGCGGCGTACGCCCCGTGTCCCGGAACGCGCGCAGCATCCGCTCCGCCTCCGCCGCGTCGAGCCGCCGCTCGGGATCGCGCTCCAGCAGCCCCCGTACGACGGGAAGCAGGGCCGCGGCCTGGGCCGGCGGCCGGATCTCGTCCATGACGACCGCGTGCAGAATGCCGCCCAACGAGTCACGGTGGAACGGCGATTCGCCGCTCAGGACGGTGCACAGCAGCACGCCCAGCGACCACAGGTCCGACTCGGGGCCCGTCCTGGCCCCGGCCATCCGCTCGGGCGCGGTGTACTCGGGCGAACCGACGAACGCCCCGCTCTCGGTGAGTGTCGTGGCGCCCGCGACCTGGGCGATGCCGAAGTCGGTGAGGACGACCCTGCCTTCCTCGGCCATCAGCACGTTGGCGGGCTTGAGGTCCCGGTGCAGGACACCCGCGTCGTGCGCGCGGCGCAGCGCGCCGAGGAGGCCGATGCCGATGCGGGCGGCCTCGCGCGCGTCGACCGGACCGCGTGCGGAGATCCGCTCGGCGAGCGAGCCGCCCTCGATCAACTCCATGACGATGTACGGGCGTTCGTCGTCCTCGACCACGTCGTGCACGACGATGATGTGCGGGTGCCGCAGCTGTGCGACGGCACGGGCCTCGCGCAGGGTCCGGTCGCGCTGCTGGCGGGCCTCGTCCGCGGAGAGTGTGGTGTCGAGGGCGATCTCCTTGACCGCGACCTGGCGGCCGAGCAGTTGGTCGGTCGCACGCCAGACGACGCCCATGCCGCCCCGCCCGATCCTGGCCTCCAGCCGGTAACGGCCGGCGATCACCCGGACGTTGTCCCCCTCGGTCCCCATGCGTCCCATCATGCCGCAATGGAGCCCGGCCCTCCGGGTCGGCGACCGGCGGTGGCTGTATCCGGCCGTGCCGCTGTCCGGCGCTTCCCCTGCCCGGCGTCGCTATTCGGCCGTGGGGCGCCAGCCCTTCAGAACCGTGTCGAACTGCTCGCGCGTGGTGGCCCAGTCCGCCGCCGGCGCCGACATGTAGATCACGTACTCGACGCCGTCCCGGCTGAGATACGTCTGCTCGATGGCGCGGCGCGGCCCGGGGAACGACGTGTCCTTCGCCAGCGCGGTCCAGGTGAAGTCCCACAGCGCGCCGTCGCAGTCACGGAAGGTGTTGGCCTCCATGCTCACCCGGTGGTAATCGGCCAGCTTCATCAACTGCTGTTCCAGGTCCACCTGGTGCAGGTACGGGTTGTCGAAGTCCGGCGAATCGTCCACGGCGATGCGTACGAAGTGCTCGCCGCCGTCGGGTGTGTAGTCGATCTGGGTGCCGTCGAGCTGCCGCTCCCAGCCCTTGGGCAGGGCGAGGCTGAAGCCCTCGGGGTCGTCCACGCGCACCCAGCCCTCGGGCAGGGCACCGGTCGCCGGCTGCCCGCTCTCGCTGGCCTGCGGGCTGGGGGTGGCGCTCGGCTCCTCCGTACCCGCCGATTCCCCGCTACCGCCGGGTTCCTCGCCGCTGGTGACCCCGCCCGCGCCCGTCCGCCAGTCGTCCGCATACTTCATGACCACGGCACCGCCACCACCGACGAGCGCGGCCGCTACGACGACGAGGGCGATGGTGCGACCCCGACGCCGTTTCCTGGGGCCGGCCGGGGCGGGCGTGGGGTAGGACAGGGCCTGGGGCTGGGTCCCACCCGGGACATGGGGTGCCAAGACATGGGGTGCCGAGATATGAGATGCCGAGTGATCGGGTGCCGGGACATGTGTGGTCGCCCCATGTGCAGGGGTGGTCGACCCATGTGCAGGGGTGGTCGACCCATGTGCAGGGGTGGTCGCGCCATGTGCGGGTGTCGGCGCCCCATGTCCGGAAGCGATGCCGCCACCGAAGGAATGGTCCACCCCGGTTTCCACATGCTGCGTCGGCACGAACGCCTGCGCCGCGCTCGGCCGCCGCCCCTCCGCCGCCTCGGCGAGCATCTGCTCGGCCTCCGCGGCAGTGGGCCGTACGGCGGGATCCTTGCGCAGCAGCGCGGTGATCACAGGCCCGAGCGGACCGGCGTACTCGGACGGTTCGGGCTCCTCCTCGACAACGGCCTGCATGGTGCTCAGCGGCGAGGTGCGCCGGAACGGCGACCTGCCCTCCACCGCCGTGTACAGCGTCGCGCCCAGCGCCCACAGGTCGGAGGCCGGACCGGGATCGTGGCCGCGCACCCGCTCGGGGGCCAGATAGTCGACCGAGCCGACGATCTCGCCGGTGCGCGTGAGGGTCGTATCGCCCTCGACCTGCGCGATCCCGAAGTCGGTGAGCAGTACACGCCGGTCGGCGGACAGGAGCACGTTCCCTGGCTTCACGTCACGGTGCAGCACGCCGGCGGCGTGCGCGGCCCGCAGCCCGCGCAGCACCCACAGCCCGATCCGCGCGGCCTCGGCCGGTTCGACGCGCCCCCGCTCCTTGACCTCGTCGGCCAGCGAGTTGCCCTCGACCAGCTCCATCACGATCCACGGCCGGCTGTCGTACTCCAGGACGTCGTGGATGGTGACCACGGCCGAGTGGTTGATCCGGGCGGCTGCTCTCGCCTCGGCGTGCGTGCGGGCGAGCATCGGGGCCAGGTCGCTCTCGGCGACGTAGAGCGCGGCGGTCAACTCCTTGATTGCGACCGGGCGGTGCAGCACCTCGTCGTGCGCGCGCCACACCCGGCCCATGCCGCCGCTGCCGATGGATTCGGCAAGCCGGTAGCGGCCCGCGAGGAGCAGGCCCTGCATCTGATTCACGTTTCCCCGCAATGCTCTTGACAGGGTCAGACTAAGGAGCGGCCCCCGCACAGGGAACCGCCGTGGCCGTACGGAAACCGCACTGTGACGGTTATCCCTTCCACGCGCGCAAGGGAACCAAAGTGAGCCGAGGGGGAGCCGTGGGGTTACGAAGGCCTCGGCCGACGCCCTGAGACTGTGTCACCTCGTGACCTGATGTCACTCCGTGACCCGATACGTCCCCGAAGCCTGCTCGTACAACCGCGTGACCTCGTCCCGTTCGGCCTCCGGGCCGCGCACCTGCACCACGTGGTAGCGCCCGTCGATGATGATCGCGAGATTGCGCACGAAGAGCTCGTGCCCTTCGCCGTCGGTCCAGGTGAACTGCCCCTCGGCCATGGCAAGGCCGCCCACGTCGATCCGCCGCATCCCGCTGGAAGTGGCCCAGGTCGAGTCGCGGAACGGCTGCAACTCGCCCTCCCGCTCCCGCTGGTACGTCATCGGATCGCTGCCGTACGTGCTCGTGCTGTCCCGACCGGGTACGAGGATGAGCTCGAAGTCGCCGTTGGAGTAGACGACTTGGCCGTTCCCGTTCTTCGCCGCACGGTCCCAGCCGTTGGCCACGGCCACCTGGAAGCCCTCGGCGTCCTCACGCAGCGTGAAACCCTGGGCGACATCGGGGTCGTTGGACCCTGGGCTCGTCGAACTGGACGATGGTGAGGGGCTCTTGTCTTCACCCGGAGAGGTCTGGTCGGGGCGCGGCTCGCTGCTCGCACTCCCTCCCGCGCCGGTGTCGGGGGCGGGACTGACGTCTCCGGCGGAACCGGTCCGCTCGTCGTCCGTGCCGCTGTTCGACCCGGACTTGGGCATGAACACCATGGCGTACGCGATCGCCGCGGCCAGCAGGAGCAGGATCAGCAGGACGAGATTCCGCCCGAGCCGTCTGGGCTTGGCCTGCTTGTTCTGCTTGGCCCGCTTGTGCCGGGCGTGCGGGCTGGTCGCGGGCAGCCCGGCGCGGCGCCTGCGGACGAGCTCGCCCCGGCGCCGCACGATCGGCAGTCGGCTGGGGTTGACCGGCGGCGCGGCGACGACATGCGCCCCCGCCTCGGCCTCCGGCGCCGACCGCACCAAGGAGCGCAGCCAGCCGCGCAGTTCCTCGAAGTCGAGCCGCTCGGTGGGGTCCTGGCGCAGCAGCGACTCCACGACGGGCCTCAGCGGCCCGCACTCCTCCGCGAACGCGGGCGGCTCCGCGCACACGAGCTGCACCAACTCGGCGGTGTTCTCCTCCGGGTAGGGCGCATGCCCCTGAACAGCCCGGAAGAGCAGCGCCCCCAGCGCCCACAGGTCTGTAGCGGGCCCGATCGGCGCCGCCAACTGCCAGTTCTCATGCACCGGCCCGGCCTGCTCGGGCGCCCACCGCTCGGTCACGGGCCCGACCACGGCCATCCGCGCCTGCCGGGCCCGCTCCGCGGCGAGCGCGGTGGCGGGTCCCCGGCGCGGGGGCCCACTGGCGACGATCTGGTCCCAACGGGCGGTCTGGCCTTGGGGGGTGGTGGCGGGGGTGCCGGGAGCCGGGGTGGGTGTGGGCACGGGTGCGGGTGCGGGTGCGGGGGCGGGGGCGGGGGCGAACGGCTGGCCGGGGACGAGGGCGGGAGCGCTGTTGCCCGAGGACGGGGGCGCGCCGGTGGGGGTGCCGCTCATCGGGAGGGGGCTGGTGGAGGTACCGCTCCCGGAGTACATGCCGGGTGAGGTGTCACTCCCGGTGTAACTCCCGGTGTCACCCCCCGGGGCCGCCATCCCGCCGCTCGCGACTCCAGGGAGAGCGGGGCGCCCTTCGACGCCGCCGCCGGTTCCGGTTCCCGTGGCGGTTCCGCTGCCGCCGCCGCTGCCGCCGCGGGGCTGGGCGCCATGCCAGGAGTTGGAGTGCCCGACTCCGTACGGGTCGGCTATCTGCCCGGGGGGCGCGGTGTTGGGACGGTGTTCCGTGCCGTGGCTGGGGACCTGGTACGAACCCTGAGCTTGGGCCGGGCTGTGGCCGGGCGCTTGGGCCGGAGCCTGTCCATGACCAAGCCCCTGGGCCGGGACTTGCCCGCGGCCAAGACCCTGGGCCTGGGCCTGGCCACCGTGCCCAGGAGCCTGCGGGAACCCGCTACCCCCGCTCCCCCCGGATGCCTGCGGGAACCCGCTGTACCCGGCGACCTCGTGCCCGGATGTCTGCGCCGTCTGCGCCGCGCCCTGCGCCTGGCCTTGGGCCTGAACCGGAGATTGTGCCTGGAACGGAGACTGTGCCTGAACCGGAGACTGCGCCTGGGCCGCCGACGCATCGGCCTGCGCCGAAGGCCGGGCCGCAGGCAGCGCCGCCCGACCGCCCCGCTGCTCTTCGTGCACGCGGGCCGCGGCACGCGCTCCGGCACGGTACGCGGCAATGGCCCCGGCGCGCGCCGCACGCATGTCGCTCCCAGCGCCACCCCCAGGACCCCCGGCGCCACCCGCGCCCGCGGCACCTCCAGCGCCACCAGCTCCTCCGGCCCCCCGTGCTTCAAGCGCGCGCGGCCCTACACCCGCAGCCGCCTCCGCAGGCCCCCCACGCTTGGCCCGAGCCTCGATCGCAGCTCGCCGCGCCGCCTCGGGATCTCCCCCAGCCGCAGCACCGCCCGCCCCGGCGCCACCCACCGCTCCGGACAGCCCAGACGCCCCACCAGGACCGAACCCATGCGAAGCACCACCACCGGCACCACCTGAAAGCCCAGTCCCCGCACCCCCGGGCCCACCCGGCCCGCCCGGCCCACCGGCTCCAGCACCTCCACCCCGGACGTCACCCTCGAAGTCCCGCACCGGCACAGGGTCATACCCGCACAGCGCCTCCTCCGCGGCCCCGGCCGCCAGGCCGGTCAGCATCACGCGGCCGTCGTCGCAGACGAGCACCGTGCGCACGGTGATGTTCCGGTGCACCCACCCGTGAGCGTGCAGCACCCGCAGCGCGGCGAGCACATCGGAGGCGATCTCGGCGGCCCGATAGGGACTGAGCGGCCTCTCGGCGAGCAACGCGTCCAGCCGCCTCGCCGCCACCAACTCGCTGACGATCCACAGCGACCCGCCCTCGGCGAACACGTCGAAGACCTGGTCGAGCCGGGGATGGTCGGGTATCTGGGCGGCAGCCTGCGCGGCCTCGATCGCCCGCCGTACGGCAGGTTCGGTGGGCCGGCGCGTGGTCCTCGCGGACGCCCGGCGCACCCCGCCGTCCCGCGCCACGAACCCCTCGGGCAGTCCGTCCGCGTCGAGCACCTCAGCCTCGACGACCTCCGGCAACGGCACCTGCCGGACCAGGACTTCCTGCCCGCTGTAGGTGTCGTACGCCCGGGTCTCGGCGAGTTCGTACTCGTCGGAAGGCGGCAGGGGCAAGCGGTAGCGGTCGGCGAGAATCCGTCCCGCGTACTCGTCCACAATGCCTCCCTCGGCCGCCCGGTTGGTCAATTCCGTTCGCCTTGCGTCCCGTTGTGGTTCCGTACGGTCCGCAACCACTCACGATACGTGCCGGAGGCAACCCGCAAAGTAGGGATGCGATATCTCAGGGTGCTCATGCATGGCGGAACGTCACATCGGCGAGCGGTACGTCACGACTTCGGCTGGAACGTCTCGGTGAACTGCTTCCACGTGTCCTCACGCAGATCGCTGTCCCAGTCGGCCGCCTTCGCCGTGTACATCAACGCGTACCCCTGGCTCGAGTTGACGACGAAGCCGCGGTCGATCGACCGGTACTTCGTGCCGCCGTCCTCGTAGGTGAACTCCCAGTCGGCCGTGTTCCAGCCGCGGTAGTCCACCTTCTCTATTCGCACCCGCTTGTAGTTCGACCGCGTCATGTACTGCTCTTGGTTCTTCCAGTCCGCGACCGGGTCGTCCTTGGGCGTGGTCGTCCACCCGATCAGGAGCTTCTGCCCGTTGGGACCGGTGAGCCGGGCGCCCGCCGAGTCCGTGGACACGTACTTCCACCCCTCCGGCAGCACGATCGAGAACCCTTGACTGCTGGTGTACGGCGTTCCGTCCGCCGGGTCCGAGCCCTCGTCGTCGCTGTCCGACCCGCTCGACGTACCGGCACTGGCGCTGGTGCTCGGCGTACTGCCCGAGCCCGCCTCCCCGGCCGCACCCGTGGCCGAGTCGTCCGCCCCGTCACCGCTGTCCGTGTGGGCGCCGCTGCTCTCCTCGCTGCCGCTTCCGGCGGTCGCCCCGCTGGACGCGGACTTGGTGTCACCGCTCTTGGAGTTCGAGCTGTCGTCACCCCCGTTGAGGGTCAGCGCCAGCACGGTGCCGAGCACCGCCAGCGCCACGACCACCGCGATGATGATCAACGTCCGCCGCGGCACCACATCCGTCAACGGCGCCCGAGGCACCGGCCGCGGCGGCCGCTCCGGAGCCACCGGCCACCCGGAAGCCTTGCCGGCGGACGCGGAGTCAGCAGGCGCATCAGCCGAGACGGAAGCAGAGACGGCAGTCGCGGCAACAGCACCGTCCTTCTCCGACCCAGGTCCGGAAACAGGTCCGGAAACAGGTGCGGACACATGCGTGGCCGCCTCCGTACCCGTGCCCGTACCAGTCCCGGCAGTTGCCCCCGAACCCCCGGACTTGGCCCGCGCCGTCGCAGCCGCACCGGCCGCAGCCGTGGCCGCCCCGGCCGCCGAGGCAGCCTTCCGCACGGAACGCATCGCCCCGCGCAACCGCTCCCCGGCCTCCTCACCCCGCTTGGCCCCGGAACCGCCCGAGCCACCGGAACCCGAACCACCCTTGCCGGACCCCTCGTCCGGCACCGGCGGCAACGCCACGACCTTCGTCGCGTCCGGCGGCTCCGGCGCGGTCGGCCTGGGCTCGGGCGCGCGCAGCACCTCGGTGAGCATCGCGCTCGCACCCTCGACGTCGAGCCGCTGCTCGGGGTCCTTGGCGAGCAACCCGTAGATCACGTTCTCCAGCGGACCCGCGTTCTTCGGCTGCTCCACCGGCTCGGTCATCACCGCGGTGAGCGTCGCGATCGCGGAACCCTTGTCGTACGGCGGCACGCCCTCCACCGACGCGTACAGCAGACCGCCCAGCGACCACAGGTCGGCGGCGGGCCCGGGCTTGTGACCGCGCGCCCGCTCCGGCGAGATGTACGAGGGCGCGCCGACGAGCATGCCCGTCGAGGTGATGGACGGGTCGCCCTCGACCTGCGCGATCCCGAAGTCGGTCAGCACGACCCGGCCGTCCTCGGAGATCAGCACGTTCGACGGCTTCACGTCCCGGTGCAGGATGCCCTCCCGGTGCGCCGAACGCAGCACATCGAGAATCGCCAGCCCGACCTCGGCGGCCCGCACCGGCGTGAGCAGGCCGTCCTCGCGGATGACCTCGGCGAGCGACTTGCCCTCGACGAGCTCCATCACGATCCACGGCCGGTTGTCCTCGTCGACCACGTCGAAGACCGTCACCGCGCCGTTGTTACGGATCCGCGCGATCGCCTTGGCCTCACGCAGCGTGCGCGTGATCAGCCGCCGCTTCTCGTCCTCGTCGATGCTCGACGGGAACCGCAGCTCCTTGACGGCGACCGTGCGGCCCAGGGTCTCGTCCTTGGCCCGCCACACGGTGCCCATGCCGCCGCGGCCGAGAACATCCCCCAGCCGGTAGCGCCCGGCGAGGAGACGTTCGCTCTTGTCCTGACGGGATGCTCCCGCCCGCTCCGCCTCCGACATGCGTCCCCTCAAGCAACCCGCCCTGACAGAGCCTTCATTGTCCCTCACCGGACAAGTGAACGATGCCGTGGGGCCCCTCAAGAAGGGACCGCCCGACACCTGGCCCCGCGCCGTCCCGCATGATGGCCCCCAACAAGGAAGGACCGCCGATGCCGCCGCGCCGGACACCTCGGACACTCCGGGCCATACCCGCGGCCCTGGCGCTCCTCGGCCTGGCCCCGACCTGCTTGCTCGCCTCGACCCCGACCGGCGCACAAACCCCCAGGTCCGAGCCCTCGTCCGGCTCCCGAACCCTCACGTCCCCAGCACCAGCCGGATCGCGATCGCCCGTCTCCCCGGCCGCGGACGCCGCCCTCGCGCTCCTCGTCACCCGCGGCAAGGCCCCGGCCGCGGCCCTGCTCGCCCAGGACGATTCCGGCTCACAATTCGCCGACGCCGGTGACGGAATCGACCGCTCCGACCACTTCCGCGCGGGCAGCATCACCAAGACGTTCATCGCGACCGTCGTCCTGCAACTGGCCGCCGAACACCGGCTGTCCCTGTCGGACTCCGTGGACGCCCACCTCCCGGGCCTGGTCAGCGGCGCGGGCAACGACGGCAGCCGCCTGACCCTGCGCGCCCTGCTCACCCACACCAGCGGCCTGTACGACTTCACCGCCGACACCCTGGGCACCGTCCCCGTCACCCCGCTTCAGGCCGTACGCATCGCGCTCACCCACCCCCCGGCCGACCCCGGCCGCTACGCCTACTCGAACACCAACTACGTCCTGCTCGGCATGGTCGTCGAACAGGTCACCGGCCACTCGTACGCCACCGAGGCCGAGCGCCGCATCATCACCCCTCTCCGTCTGACCGGCACCTCCTTCCCGGGTGCCCGCACCTCTCTCCCCTCACCGCACGGCCGCGCGTACGCCGCCGACGGCTCCGACGTCACCGAGCTCGACCCGCGCGTGGCCGGCGCGGCGGGCGAGCTGGTCACCACGCTCGCCGACCTGGACCGCTTCTACGGGGCCCTGCTCGCCGGCGAGCTGCTCCCGCCCGGCCAACTGCGGGAGATGCTCAACACCCGCGCCGCACACGGCTCGTACGGCATGGGCCTCTACCCGGTGAAGCTGCCGTGCGGCACCACGGTGTGGGGGCACAACGGCCGCATATCCGGCAGCTACGTGCGCAGCGCAGCCACCGTCGACGGTCGCCGTGTCCTCACCTTCCGGGTGAACACGGACGGGATCGCAGACCCTGGCCTCGAACCGGCCCTGCTCGCCGCCGAGTTCTGCCCCCGCACCGAGTAGAACGGACACGTTCCGAGCAAAGATCCCAGCTCACGACACTCGTTCGAGTGACATCCCCGGCACGGACCAGCCACACCGCCATGGCGACGACCGGACCGCCACAAGGACGGCCACGAGGACGGCCACGAGGACGGCTACAGCGGAACGATGTCCGGCGCCCCCAGCCGCGCCGCGTCCGCCGTCAGGTCGTCCGGCTGCCGCTGCGACTCCCGCTCGGCCTCGACCCGCTTCTCGTAGTGCTCCACTTCCCGTTCGATCTGGTCCTTGTCCCAGCCGAGCACCGGCGCCATGAGCTCCGCGGCCTCCCGCGCACTGCGCGTTCCCCGGTCGAAGGTCTCGATCGAGATGCGGGTGCGCCGGGTCAGCACGTCGTCCAGGTGCCGGGCACCCTCGTGCGAGGCGGCATAGACGATCTCGGCCCGCAGATAGTCCTCGGCGGCCGGCAAGGGCTCGCCGAGTGAGGAATCGGCGGCGATGAGGTCGAGCAACTCCTCGGCGAGCGTGCCGTACCGGTTCAACAGGTGCTCCACGCGCACCACATGGAGCCCGGTGCGCGCCGCGATCCGCGCTCGCGCGTTCCACAGCGCCCGGTACCCTTCGGCGCCGAGCAGCGGAACGTCCTCGGTGACGCACTCGGCGACCCGCTGGTCGAGACCGTGCACCGCCTCGTCCACCGCGTCCTTGGCCATCACCCGGTACGTCGTGTACTTGCCGCCCGCCACGACCACGAGCCCCGGCACCGGATGCGCCACGGTGTGCTCGCGCGACAGCTTGCTGGTGGCGTCCGACTCACCGGCGAGCAGTGGCCGCAGCCCCGCGTACACACCCTGTACGTCGTCGCGGGAGAGAGGCACCGAGAGTACGGAGTTCACGTGCTCCAGCAGATAGTCGATGTCCGCGCTGGACGCCGCCGGATGGGCCTTGTCGAGGTCCCAGTCGGTGTCGGTGGTGCCGATGATCCAGTGCCGCCCCCACGGGATCACGAAGAGCACGGACTTCTCGGTACGCAGGATCAGCCCTGAAGTGGAGTTGATCCGGTCCTTCGGTACGACCAGATGGATGCCCTTGGACGCACGTACGTGGAACTGCCCCCGCTCCCCCACCATCGCCTGGGTGTCGTCGGTCCACACCCCCGTGGCGTTCACCACCTGCTTGGCGCGGACCTCGTACTCCCCGCCCCCTTCGACATCCTGCACCTTGGCACCGACAACGCGTTCGCCCTCGCGCAGGAAGCCGGTCACCCGCGCGCGGTTGGCGACCTTCGCGCCGTACGCCGCCGCCGTGCGCACCAGGGTCGCCACATAGCGGGCGTCGTCCATCTGCGCGTCGTAGTACTGCAGGGCGCCGACCAGGGCGTCCTTCTTCAGGGCGGGGGCGACGCGCAGGGCGCGGGTGCGGGACAGGTGGCGGTGTGTGGGCAGTCCGCGTCCATGGCCGCTCGAAATCGACATGGCGTCGTAGAGCGCGACGCCCGAGCCCGCGTACAGCCGCTCCCAGCCCTTGTGCTGGAGCGGGTAGAGGAACGGCACGGGCTTCACGAGGTGCGGCGCGAGCCGTTCGAGGAGGAGCCCGCGTTCCTTCAGCGCCTCGCGCACCAGTGCGAAATCGAGCATCTCCAGATAGCGCAGGCCGCCGTGAATCAGCTTGCTGGACCTGCTCGACGTGCCCGACGCCCAGTCGCGCGCTTCCACCAGACCTGTGGACAGGCCGCGTGTCACGGCGTCAAGGGCGGTGCCCGCACCGACCACGCCCGCGCCCACGACCAGCACATCCAGCTCACGCTCGGCCATTCCCGCCAGTGACTCGGCGCGCTCCGCCGGCCCCAGTGTCGCTGTCCTCACCGCTGCCTCCCGCTCTTGGTCGCGCGGCCTCACCCTCGGGCGGGACCCGTGCTCACATCCCCCATGCCCAAAGTCTGACCTTCTTGCCCTCCTTCGGCCACCACTCACCAGCAGCCTGTGGACAACACTCGGGGAATCTTGAACGCGCAATCCCGCAAATCGGTCATATTTACTCCTAGTCTGACATTGCGCTCGCCCGTCTTGTCCACAGGGCTTGCGCACCTGTCCCGCTTCGGCTACTGGGAAGGACGGCCCACTCCATGCCCGCAGACCTCGCCGTCATCGGACTCGGTCATCACGGCCTGCCCCTCGCCCAGGCCGCCGTCGCGGCCGGCATCCCCACACTCGGCTACAAAACCGGTCCGGAAGGCGGCTCCCTCAGCCCCGCCGAACTGCGCCGGATGCTCTCGGGGGGCTTCCGGCCCGCCACCGACCCGGCGGAACTCGGCCGCGTCCGCACCGCGGTCATCTGCGCCCCGACCTCGCGCGGCGCGGACGGCGCACTGGACCTGAGCCAGCTGGAGGCGGCCGCCCGCACCCTGGCCGCACAGCTGCGCCCGCACACCACCGTGATCCTCGAGTCACCCGTACGCCCCGGCACCACGGAGGAGTTCCTCCGCCCGCTCCTCGAAGAGGGCTCCGGACTGCGCGCGGGACGCGATTTCCACCTCGCCTACTCCCCCAGCCGGGTCGACCCCGGCAACCGCGACTTCGGCCCCGCCAACACCCCGAAGGTCATCGGCGGCCTGACACCGGCCTGCACCGAGTCGGCCGCCGCCTTCTACGGGCGCCTCACCGACAAGGTCGTACGCGCGCGTGGAACACGCGAAGCGGAAACCGTGCAGCTCCTGGAGACCAACTTCCGGCACGTCAACATCGCCCTCGTCAACGAGATGGCCGTGCTCTGCCACGACCTGGGCGTCGACCTGTGGGACGTCATCCGCTGCGCCGAGACCAAGCCGTTCGGCTTCCAGGCGTTCCGGCCGGGCCCCGGAGTCGGCGGCCACGGAATCGCCCAGGACCTGACAGGCCACTCCGGACGCACCCTCCGGATGGTCGAACTGGCCCAGCAGGTCAACAACCACATGCCCCAGTACGTCATCCAGCGCGCCGCCACGCTCCTCAACGAGCACGGCAAATCGGCCCGCGCCGCGCGCGTGCTCCTCCTGGGCGTCACCTACAAGGCGGACCTCGCCGACCAACAGGGCACCCCCGCCCACGAGATCGCCCTGCGCCTGATGGAACTCGGCGCGTCCGTCAGCTATCACGACCCACTCGTCCCGGCATGGCGCGTCCTCGGCCGCCCCGTCCCGCGCGCGGACTCCCTCTACGAGGCCGCGGCCGACGCCGACCTCACGATCCTGCTCCAGCAGCACCGCACGTACGACCTCCAAGGACTGTCCGTGAAGGCCCAACTCCTCCTGGACACAAGGGGAGCAACCCCCACCGGAGCAGCCCACCGGCTCTGACCCCGGAAATCCCTCTCCCGTATGTCAGTGGTGACTGCTAGTGTCCGGGGCCGTTGTCGCACACGAGTGCGCCCGCGCCCCACGCACATCAGTGCGTCCACCACCCACACCAAATTCGGGGGATATCCACCATGAGCCAGCCCACGCCGCCTTCCCAGCCCACCGAGGGCAACCCGTACGCCGCTCAGCAGCCCGTCGCCGGCAACCCCTACGCCGGCCAGCAGCCCTCGGACGGCAACCCGTTCGCGGGTCAGCAGCAGCCCACCGGCGGCAACCCGTTCGCGGGCGGCCAGCAGCCCGGCTTCGCCCCGGCGCCGCCCGCCCCGCGCCAGGGCAACCTCGCCCTCGGCATCGTGGCCGCCGTTGTCGCGGCCCTGGTGACCGCCGGCATCTACGGCGCCATCATCGGTGCCTCGGGGTACGAGATCGGCTACGCCGCGGTCGGCGTCGGCTTCCTCACAGGCCTCGCCGCGGGCAAGATCGGCGGCAGCAACCCCGTACTGCCGGTCCTGAGCGCCGCCCTCGCCCTGGGCGCCATCTACGCGGGCCAGATCATCGGTGTTGCGATGATCGGTGCCGACGAGTCCGGCATCTCCGCGACCACACTCCTCACCGACCACTTCGACCTGGTCACCTCGGCCTGGAAGGAATCGGCCGACTTCATGACCTACCTGTTCTTCGGGATCGGCGCCTTCGCCGCCTTCTCGGGCGCCAAGAAGGCCGCCGCGTAACCCGGTTCACGCACCGGTTCACGTACGGCGAAGGGGCCCGCGTCACCACCAGGTGACCGGGCCCCTTCGCGTCGTACGAGCTGTCGTACGAGCCGTTCGTACTGTCTACCGCTTGTGCTGCGAGTCCGCAACCGTCACCTCGACGCGCTGGAACTCCTTCAGCTCGCTGTAGCCGGTGGTGGCCATGGCGCGGCGCAGGGCCCCGAAGAAGTTCATCGAGCCGTCCGGGATGTGCGAGGGGCCCGCGAGGATCTCCTCGATGGTGCCCACCGTGCCGAGGTCGACCTTCTTGCCGCGCGGCAGCTCCTCGTTGACGGCCTCCATGCCCCAGTGGTGGCCCTTGCCGGGCGCGTCGGTGGCGCGGGCCAGCGGAGAGCCCATCATCACGGAGTCGGCGCCGCAGGCGATGGCCTTGGGGAGGTCGCCGGACCAGCCGACACCGCCGTCGGCGATCACGTGCACGTACCGGCCGCCGGACTCGTCCATGTAGTCACGGCGCGCGGCCGCGACGTCGGCGACCGCGGTCGCCATCGGGACCTGGATGCCCAGCACATTGCGCGTGGTGTGCGCGGCGCCGCCGCCGAAGCCGACGAGGACACCGGCCGCGCCCGTGCGCATCAGGTGCAGGGCCGCGGTGTACGTGGCGCAGCCGCCTACGATCACCGGGACGTCCAGCTCGTAGATGAACTGCTTCAGGTTGAGCGGCTCGGCGGCACCGGAGACGTGCTCCGCCGACACCGTCGTACCGCGGATGACGAAGATGTCCACGCCCGCGTCCACGACGGCCTTGGAGAACTGCGCCGTGCGCTGCGGGGACAGGGCGGCGGCGGTGACGACGCCCGAGTCGCGCACCTCCTTGATGCGCTGCCCGATCAGCTCCTCCCTGATGGGAGCCGCGTAGATCTCCTGGAGGCGACGGGTCGCGGTGTCCGCGTCAAGCTCCGCGATCTCGTCGAGCAGCGGCTGCGGGTCGTCGTACCGCGTCCACAAGCCCTCGAGGTTGAGCACGCCCAGGCCGCCCAGCTCACCGATGCGGATCGCGGTGGCCGGGGAGACGACCGAGTCCATGGGGGCGGCCAGGAAGGGCAGCTCGAAGCGGTAGGCGTCGATCTGCCAGGCGATCGAGACCTCCTTCGGGTCCCGGGTACGGCGGCTCGGGACGACGGCGATGTCGTCGAAGGCGTACGCCCGGCGGCCGCGCTTGCCGCGCCCGATCTCGATCTCAGTCACGTGTGTGGCCTTTCCCTCTTCGCTTCTGCGTCTCCCAGTATCGCCGACGCCCACGACAAGGGCGGCCCCGGGAACCCCCGGGACCGCCCTCAAGCCGTACGGCTACTGGCTACGGCTGTGGTGACGACTACTGGTACGGCTACTCGCTGCGGCTACTGGCTACGGCTGTAGTTCGGCGCCTCGACCGTCATCTGGATGTCGTGCGGGTGGCTCTCCTTGAGGCCCGCCGAGGTGATCCGTACGAAGCGGCCCTTGGTCTCCATCTCGTCGATGGAGGCGGCGCCCACGTAGCCCATGGTCTGGCGCAGGCCGCCGACGAGCTGGTGCAGCACGTTGGCCAGCGGGCCGCGGTAGGGCACCTGGCCCTCGATGCCCTCGGGGACGAGCTTGTCGTCGGAGGCCACCTCGGCCTGGAAGTAGCGGTCCTTCGAGTACGACCTGCCCTGGCCGCGCGACTGCATCGCACCGAGGGAGCCCATGCCGCGGTAGGACTTGAACTGCTTGCCGTTGATGAACTGCAGCTCGCCGGGCGACTCCTCGCAGCCCGCGAGGAGGCTGCCGAGCATCACCGTGTCGGCGCCGGCCGCGAGGGCCTTGCCGATGTCTCCGGAGTACTGCAGACCGCCGTCGCCGATCACCGGAACACCTGCGGCGCGGCCCGCGAGAGCTGCCTCGTAGATGGCGGTGACCTGCGGGACGCCGATACCGGCGACCACACGGGTGGTACAGATCGAGCCGGGGCCCACGCCCACCTTGACGCCGTCGACACCGGCGTCGATCAGGGCCTGGGCGCCGTCGCGGGTGGCTACGTTGCCGCCGATCACGTCGACGCCGACGCTCGACTTGATCTTCGCCATCCAGTTGAGGGCGTTGCTGTTGTGCCCGTGCGAGGTGTCGACGATCAGGAAGTCCACGCCGGCCTCGGCCAGCGCCTGCGCGCGCTCCAGCGCCTCGGGGCTGGCTCCGACGGCGGCACCCACCAGGAGGCGGCCCTCGGCGTCCTTCGCGGCGTTCGGGTACTTCTCGGCCTTCACGAAGTCCTTGACCGTGATGAGGCCCTTGAGGACACCCGCGTCGTCGACCAGCGGAAGCTTCTCGATCTTGTGGCGGCGCAGCAGCTGCATGGCGTCGTTGCCCGAGATGCCGACCTTGCCGGTGACCAGGGGCATCGGGGTCATGACCTCGCGCACCTGGCGCGAGCGGTCGGTCTCGAAGGCCATGTCGCGGTTGGTGACGATGCCGAGCAGCTTGCCGTTGCCGTCGGTGACGGGGACACCGCTGATGCGGAACTTGGCGCACAGCGCGTCGGCCTCGCCCAGCGTCGCGTCCGGGTGCACCGTGATCGGGTCGGTGACCATGCCGGACTCGGAACGCTTCACGAGGTCGACCTGGTTGACCTGGTCCTCGATGGACAGGTTGCGGTGCAGCACGCCGACGCCGCCCTGCCGGGCCATGGCGATCGCCATGCGCGACTCGGTCACCTTGTCCATCGCGGCGGAGAGCAGCGGGATGTTCACACGCACGTTGCGCGAGATGCGGGACGAGGTGTCGACCGCGTTGGGCAGCACTTCCGAAGCGCCCGGCAGCAACAGCACGTCGTCGTAGGTCAGCCCGAGTGTCGCGAATTTAGCGGGCACTCCGTCGACGTTGGCAGTCATGACACCTTCCCCAAATGGCCTTGATCGGTGCGGATGTCCATGCTAACGGGAAGCAAGGGTCTCTCATTCCATGGCTTGGGTTGGCCTGGGGCTTCGTACTTTCGTACGGGGCGGGTGGCGTCGCCGTTCATCCACGGCGCCGGAAGCCCAGTCCCGGGCCCGAGCCCGGCGTTCGTAGACCCGCCCCGCCGGGCGCGGGCCGGTCTTCGCCGTGCGGCTACCCGCTGTCGCAGCGGAGAAAAACGCCGTCCTGGCTGGGCCGCGCCCGGCACCGCCGAACACCGCCGTACGGCCTCCCACCGTCGCGGCGGAGAAGAACTGCCGTCCCGGCTGAGCCATGCCCGGCACCGCCGAACACTGCCGTACGGCCTCCCACCGTCGCGGCGGAAAAAACCCGCCGTCCCGGCCGAGCCGCACCCAGCACCACCGCACCGCCAGACACCACCGTCCGGCTACCTCCGCCCCGGCGGACGCGGCGGAAAGAACCGGAAAACCCGGCCCCCGAACAACCCCCGCCTACTGCTCCGCCAACGCCCGCAGCCGGCTCAGCGCCCTGTGCTGAGCCACCCGTACCGCCCCTGGTGACATTCCCAACATCTGCCCCGTCTCCTCGGCCGTGAGGCCCACCGCGATCCTCAGCAGGAGCAGCTCGCGCTGGTTGTCGGGGAGGTTGGCCAGGAGTTTCTTGGCCCATTCGGCGTCGCTGCTGAGCAGGGCGCGCTCTTCTGGGCCGAGGGAGTCGTCGGGGCGCTCGGGCATCTCGTCCGAGGGGACCGCGGTGGAACCGGGATGGCGCATCGCGGCCCGCTGCAGGTCAGCGACCTTGTGGCCGGCGATGGCGAAGACGAACGCCTCGAAGGGGCGTCCGGTGTCCTTGTAGCGCGGCAGCGCCAGGAGCACCGCGACGCAGACCTCCTGCGCCAGGTCCTCCACGAAGTGCCGCGCGTCGCCCGGAAGCCGGGACAGACGGGTGCGGCAGTAGCGCAGCGCGAGGGGGTGAACATGAGCGAGCAGGTCGTGCGTGGCCTGCTCGTCGCCGTCGACAGCGCGATGGACGAGCGCACCGATCACCGTCGTCTCGTCGTCGCGCATCGGTCCATGGTGCCTCGGCGTCGTCCGATCCGTGGCACCGCGTCCATAGTTGTGCACCGAAGCGTTATGAGCAGGTGCGCCGGAACTCATCTCCTGCGCCCTCCCCTTCCGCTCGACCGAATCGTCCCCTAGGAACTCCACACCTCAAGGATGCGGCATCCGCCGGGAAACGGGGATCGGGCATCGAAGAGGCGCTCTCCGAGGGCCCGGCCCCGCCCGCCGCACGGCGGGCAGGGACTACTGCCGTTGTACCCCCACGGCGGCTCACTTAGCGAACCAGGCCCCACCGGAAACCGAGCGCCACAGCGTGCGCGCGGTCCGAGGCGCCGAGCTTCTTGAAGAGCCGCCGGGCGTGCGTCTTGACGGTGTCCTCGGAGAGGAACAGCTCACGGCCGATCTCCGCGTTGGAGCGGCCGTGGCTCATGCCCTCCAGGACCTGGATCTCCCGCGCGGTGAGCGTGGGCGCGGCGCCCATCTCGGCCGACCGCAGTCTGCGCGGGGCGAGCCGCCAGGTGGGGTCGGCGAGCGCCTGGGTCACCGTCGCGCGCAGTTCGGCACGCGAGGCGTCCTTGTGCAGATAGCCGCGGGCTCCGGCGGCGACGGCGAGCGCCACGCCGTCCAGGTCCTCGGCGACGGTGAGCATGATGATGCGCGCACCGGGGTCGGCGGACAACAGCCGCCGAACAGTCTCGACGCCGCCCAGACCGGGCATGCGTACGTCCATCAGAATCAGGTCCGAACGGTCGGCACCCCAGCGGCGGAGTACTTCCTCGCCGTTGGCCGCCGTCGTCACACGCTCGACGCCGGGCACTGTCGCCACCGCACGACGGAGCGCCTCTCGGGCAAGCGGGGAGTCGTCGCAGACGAGGACGGATGTCATGGCCGTCCTCCGCAGCTGATGCGCGTCACCTTGAGCCTCCAGGCTGGTACGAATCGTCATCTGTGCGGTCGACACTCGCCGACGGAAACTGCCGTCTGCCCGAGCGCTTGTTCCTTCAACCGCCTCGGCACTTCCAACGATGGTCACTCGAAAGAGTTACGGGGCAGCCGGTCGTCTTCGGCACTGTACGTGAGGGTGCGGACACGGTGCAGACATGCGGGGCGGACCCACAACCTTTCATCACAACCCATGCCCCATTTAGCCCGATTTCTTCCCTTTTGCTGGTGTCTGTGGCTAGATTCGCAATGAGTCATATTTTCATCTCCTTAGATCGTAGATGTACGGTCGGTGGGCACATAGCAGCCCAGAACGGCAACAAGGGGACACGCAATGGCAGATTTCTCCCGCCTTCCCGGTCCGAACGCGGACCTCTGGGACTGGCAGCTCCTCGCGGCTTGCCGCGGGGTCGACAGCTCGCTCTTCTTCCACCCGGAGGGCGAGCGAGGTGCGGCACGGAGCGCTCGCGAGAACTCGGCCAAAGAGGTCTGCATGCGATGCCCGGTACGCGCGGAGTGCGCGGCACACGCGCTGGCGGTGCGCGAGCCGTACGGCGTGTGGGGCGGGTTGACCGAGGACGAGCGAGAAGAGCTCATGGGACGGGCACGCAACCGGCTGGTCTCAGCGTCGGCCACTGGAAGCAGTCCCGCTTCGAACAACTGAAGGAACGTTTCTGCTAACCGGGCACGCGCACGCGTGCCCCTACTTTTCCGATGCCGCGCGCCGTGGCGCCCGGGTTCTCCCAGGGCTGGGGCTACCGCTGCGCGGCCCGCGCCAGCCGGTCCAGCGTCGCCGCCACCGCGGGCACCTGAGCAAGATCCGGCAGTGTGAGCGCGACGATCTCCCGCCGCACCGGGGGCTCCACCCTTACCGTGCGCGCCCCCTTCGGCCGTACGGACTCGATGGCGAGTTCCGGAAGGACCGCAACCCCCAGACCGGCGCCCACCAGGCCGACCACGGCCGGGTAGTCGTCGGTGGCGAAGTCGATACGGGGCTCGAAGCCCGCGCCGCGGCAGACCTCGACCAGTTGTCGGCGGCAGCGCGGGCAGCCCGCGATCCACGGGTCCCCGGCGAGTTCGCCGATCGCGACCGACTCGGCCCCGGCGAGGCGGTGGCTCTCGGGGACGAGCCCGACGAGGCGGTCCAGGAGCAGGGGGCGTACGACCAGGTCGTCCCACTCCTCGACGCCCGCCGCCCCCTCGTACCGGAACGCGAGCGCGATGTCGCAGTCGCCCTCGCGGAGCATCTCCACCGAGCGCGGCGGCTCGGCCTCCTCGAGGGAGACCCGGGTGCCGGGGTGCGCTGCGCGCAGGGCGGCGAGGGCCGTGGGGACGAGCGTGGAACTGCCGCTGGGGAAGGAGACGAGCCGTACGCGGCCGGCGCGCAGGCCCGCGATCGCGGCGACCTCCTCCTCGGCGGCCGTCAGTCCCGCGATGATGCCGGCCGCGTGCCGGACCAGCGCGTCGCCCGCCTGCGTCAGGCGCATCTCTCGTCCCGTGCGGACCAGCAGCGGCGTGCCGACGGACGCTTCGAGCGCCTTCATCTGCTGGCTGACGGCGGGCTGGGTGCAGCCCAGTTCGCGCCCGGCCGCCGAGAAGGAGCCGGTGGCGGCGACGGCGCGCAGTACACGGAGATGGCGGGCCTCGATCATTTTCTGAGCATAAGGGTGCCTTGGGTATGGAAGCGAATATTGCGTCGACGCTTTGGCTCCCATCGCCTAGCGTTCTCGTCATGAAGCTTCTCTCGCTGAATCTCGGCCGGGCGCGAGCCGTCGACTACACGGACCAGCCGGAGGGGGTGACCGGCATCGACAAACAGCCGGTGCCCGGGCCGGTGCGGGTCGCGGCGCCCGGGCCCAAGGGGACCGGCGGGAGCGGCCTCGCCGGGGACGACGTGTGCCACAAGCGGCACCACGGCGGGGATCACCAGGCCGTGTACGCGGTCGCGCGCGAGGATCTCGACGACTGGGAACGCGAGCTGGGCCGGACGCTGCCCGCCGGCTCCTTCGGCGAGAACCTCACGACACTGGGGGTCGACGTGTCCGGAGCGCTGATCGGCGAGCGCTGGCGGATCGGGCCCGAGGTGGTCCTCGAGGTCACCTGCGGGCGCATCCCCTGCCGGACCTTCCAGGAACACGTCGGTGAGAAGGGCTGGGTGAAGCGCTTCACCCAGAAGGGGGCGCCGGGCGCGTATCTGCGTGTCGTCGAGCCCGGCGAGATCCGCTCCGGCGACCCGATCGAGATCGTGCACAGGCCGGACCACGACGTCACGGTCGCCCTCCAGTTCCGTGCGATCACGACCGAACGGGGGCTGCTGCCAAGGCTGTTGGACGCGGGCGAGGCGCTGCATCCGGAATCCCGGGCGATCGCCGAGAAATACGTGGCGACGCCCGGCGCTTAGCAGGGGCTGCGCAGGCAGTCGCGCGCCCCGCGCAGAAGTGGTGTGGGGCGCGCGGACGTTGGGGGCGCGGGGCGCCGGACCACAGGTCAGGTCACTAACCTTGGGCCATGACAACGGCTCTGATTACGGGATCGACCGCGGGGATCGGCGCCGCCTTCGCGCGGCGTCTGGCGGCTGACGGGCACAACCTCGTGCTGGTGGCGCGTGACACCAAGCGGCTGGGCGAGCAGGCGACCGAGCTGCACGACCGGCACGGCATCGAGGCGGAGGTGCTGACGGCGGATCTGGCGACGGACGACGGCATCGAGGCCGTGGCCGAGCGCTTGAGCGACCGCAAGAACCCGGTCGACCTGCTGGTCAACAACGCCGGTTTCGGCAACAAGGGCCGGTATCTCGACGTGTCGATCGCCGACGAGCTGAAGATGCTCAAGGTGCACTGCGAGGCGGTCCTCCGGCTGACCTCCGCGGCGACCGAGGGCATGCGCGAGCGCGGCCGTGGCGGGGTCGTCAACGTCGCGTCGGTGGCCGCGTTCCTGCCGCGGGGGACGTACGGGGCGTCCAAGGCGTGGGTCGTGCAGTTCTCGCAGGGCGCGGCGAAGGACCTGGCAGGCAGCGGCGTACGGCTGATGGCGCTGTGCCCCGGTTTCGTGCGCACCGAGTTCCACCAGCGCGCCGGGATGGGCACCGACAACATCCCCAACTGGATGTGGCTGGACGCCGACAAGCTGGTCGCCGCAGCGCTCACGGACCTGTCCCGCGGCAAGACCCTGTCGATTCCCGACCCGCGCTACAAGGTGCTGATGGGCATGGCAAAGGTGGCGCCGCGGTCGTTGCTGGGCGGCATCTCCTCCAGGACCGGGCGGAAGTACGGGCCCCAGTAGGCCAGAGGGGTGGCGCCGCCGTCCCAGTGGGACGATGGGGGTATCGACCGGACCCAGGGGGGCCGGAAGGCGGCGTCATGACATTTGTGCAGCTCATCGACTGCAAGACGGGTCGATTCGACGAGATGGACCGGCTCATGGACACATGGGTCGAGCAGACCAAGGGCAAGCGGACCGCGACGCACAGCGTCATCGGCAAGGACCGGTCCGACGCCAGGCACTTCATCGAGATCGTGGAGTTCGCGTCGTACGAGGAAGCGATGGCGAACTCGAATCTTCCCGAGACGGACAAGATCTTCCGGGAGATGGTGGCGCTCTGCGACGAGATGCCGACGTTCACGGATCTGGATGTGGTGCGGGACGAGTGGCTCTACAAGACCAACGTCCGCAATTTCTACGGGCTGGTCGCCGGCAAGGGCGAGTTGCCTTCGTGGGACGAGGTCGTCGCGGAGAACTACCACGACCACGATCCGTCCAACGAGCAGGACGTGATCGGCCTGGACGCCATGCGCCGCGAGGTGGACATGTGGCGGACCGGGTTCGACTTCACGTTCACCATCGAGGACCAGCTCGCCGACGGCGACCGGGTCTGTACGCGCTGGACCTGGAACGGCACCCACAAGGGTGACTTCATGGGGATCCCGGCCAGCGGCAGGCAGGTCGCCATGACCGGCACGACCATCCACCGGTGCACCGACGACGGCAAGCTCGCCGAGGGCTGGTGGCAGTACGACAGGCTGGGACTGATGGCGCAGCTCGGGGCGCTGGATTCGCTGGAGCAGTGACCCGTAGCCCGTGTCGCTGGAGCAGTGACCCGTAGCCCGTAGCCCGTAGTGGATAAACGGGAGAAGCCCCCGTTCCCTGTGGGAACGGGGGCTTCCTCGGAAGCTGGTGCCTCAGTGCGAGTGGCCGTGACCGTGGCCGTGACCGGCCTCGGCCTCTTCCTCGGCCGGCTTCTCGACGACCAGGGTCTCGGTCGTGAGGAGCAGGGAGGCGATGGAGGCGGCGTTCTCCAGGGCGGAGCGGGTGACCTTGACCGGGTCGATGACGCCGGCCTTGACCAGGTCGCCGTACTCGCCGGTGGCGGCGTTGAAGCCCTGGCCCTTGTCGAGCTCGGCGACCTTGGAGGTGATGACGTAACCCTCCAGGCCGGAGTTCTCGGCGATCCAGCGCAGCGGCTCGACGGCGGCCTTGCGGACGACCGCGACACCCGTGGCCTCGTCGCCGGTCTTGCCGAGGTTGCCCTCAAGGATCTTGACGGCGTGGACGAGCGCGGAGCCACCACCGGAGACGATGCCCTCCTCGACCGCGGCGCGGGTCGCGGAGATGGCGTCCTCCAGACGGTGCTTCTTCTCCTTGAGCTCCACCTCGGTGGCGGCGCCGACCTTGATCACGCACACGCCGCCGGCCAGCTTCGCGAGGCGCTCCTGGAGCTTCTCGCGGTCCCAGTCGGAGTCGGTGTTCTCGATCTCGGCCTTGATCTGGTTGACGCGGCCGACGACCTCGGAGGAGTCGCCGCCACCGTCGACGACCACGGTGTCGTCCTTGGTGATCGTGACGCGGCGGGCGGTGCCCAGCACGTCCAGACCGATCTGGTCGAGCTTGAGGCCGACCTCCTCGGCGATGACCTGACCGCCGGTGAGGGTGGCGAGGTCGCCCAGCATCGCCTTGCGGCGGTCGCCGAAGCCCGGGGCCTTCACCGCGACGGCGTTGAAGGTGCCGCGGATCTTGTTCACGACCAGGGTCGACAGGGCCTCGCCCTCGACGTCCTCGGCGATGATCAGGAGCGGCTTCGAGGCATTGGCCTGGATGACCTTCTCGAGCAGCGGCAGGAGGTCCTGGATGGAGGAGATCTTGCCCTGGTGGATGAGGATGTACGGGTCCTCGAGGACGGCCTCCATGCGCTCCTGGTCCGTCACGAAGTACGGCGACAGGTAGCCCTTGTCGAAGGCCATGCCCTCGGTGAAGTCCAGCTCCAGACCGAAGGTGTTGGACTCCTCGACGGTGATGACACCGTCCTTGCCGACCTTGTCCATCGCCTCGGCGATGAGCTCGCCGACCTGGCTGTCCTGCGCGGACAGACCGGCGACGGCCGCGATGTCGGCCTTGTCCTCGATCGGACGGGCGGTCGCGAGGAGCTCCTCGGACACGGCCTTGACGGCGGCGTCGATGCCCTTCTTGAGGAGGGCGGGGGACGCGCCGGCGGCGACGTTCTTGAGGCCCTCGCGTACGAGCGCCTGGGCGAGCACGGTGGCGGTGGTCGTACCGTCACCCGCGATGTCGTTGGTCTTGGTCGCCACCTCCTTCACCAGCTGGGCACCGAGGTTCTCGAACGGGTCGTCGAGCTCGACCTCACGCGCGATGGTGACGCCGTCGTTGGTGATGGTGGGAGCGCCGAACTTCTTGTCGATGACGACGTTGCGGCCCTTGGGGCCGATCGTCACCTTGACCGTGTCGGCAAGCTTGTTGACGCCGCGCTCGAGGGCGCGACGGGCGTCCTCGTCGAACTTCAGGATCTTCGCCATGGGAGCGATTCAGCCCTCTCGAAACTCTGGAAAATCTGGGGAGAACGAACGGCGCCCCCGACGCCCGGCTACTTGAGGTCGCGGGGGGCCAGGGGCGCAGTTCACTACAAAACCGGTTGGGTACCGGGGTGAATTACTTCTCGATGATCGCGAGAACGTCGCGAGCCGAGAGGACGAGGTACTCCTCGCCGTTGTACTTCACCTCGGTGCCGCCGTACTTGCTGTACAGCACGATGTCGCCGACAGCGACGTCGAGCGGAAGACGGTTACCGTCCTCGAAACGGCCCGGGCCCACGGCAAGGACGACGCCCTCCTGGGGCTTCTCCTTCGCGGTGTCCGGGATGACCAGGCCAGAGGCCGTGGTCTGCTCGGCTTCGAGCGGCTGGACCACAATGCGGTCCTCGAGCGGCTTGATGGCAACCTTGGAGCTGGTGGTCGTCACGATCCGACCTCCCCCTTCGGAGATCTCACGGGGTTAACTGTCTGAGGTGGCGACCAGGTGGACCCGTCGTCGCGGGAGCCGGATCTACCTGTCGTCATTGGCACTCTCCAGTGGGGAGTGCCAGACCCGAGACTATGACCGCGATTAGCACTCGGTCAAGCGGAGTGCCAACGCGGCGCTCACGAGCCCATCGGATCCCGAGCGGAATCACAGCCCCCGGACACGTCACAGGTAGTCCTCGAGCCGCGCCGGCGTGAACCCTTCCGCCTGGACTTGGCGCAGCAGCTCGACCGTCGCCTCCGTGAGGTTCGGGTGCTCGGAGCCGGACAGGATGTCGCCCGGCCGCAGGGGGCCCGCGTCGGCGTCCCGCCCCCGCACGACGGCGGCGATCCCGCAGTCGGCGGCGGCCCGCAGCGTGGTGGTGTCGTACGTGCCGTACGGGGGCCGCAGGAAGCGGGGGCGGATGCCGAAGCGCTCCTTGAGCTTGTTCTGCTGGCCGCAGATCTCGGCGCGCTGGCCGGCGTACGGCAGGCCCCGCAGGGAGGGGTGGTCGAGGGTGTGGTTCTGCACGGTCGCGCCGACCGCCCGCAGCCGCGCGAAGTGTCCGTACCCCGGCCCGACCACGCTGTCCGTGACGAACATGCTGACCGGCAGCCGCAGTTCACGGACCAGGTCGACGAACCGCGGATCCCGTTCGGCACCGTCGTCGTACGTCAGGAAGACCACCTTGTCGCGGGTGGGCACGCGGTCCACGACCGGCGCGAGGCCCGGGCCCGCGGTGCGCGCGGTGACCCGGGCGGACGGTTTCGGCGCGGGGACGAGCGGCGCGGAAAGGCCCCAGCGGCGGTACGTCGCCAGGGTCGGCCCGTGCGAGCGCGCTTTGCTCACCTCGTGCGCCGCCTTCTTGCCCAGCCGTTCGATCGGGTCGACGGACTGGGCACAGCCCGTAAGGAGTACGGCGGCGAGCGCCCCGGAAAGGAGCGCGTACGGCCGCGACCTCACAGGTAGTCCTCCAAGCGCGCCACCGCGTACCCCTTGTCGGTCACCATCTTCATGAAGCGGCGGACCATGTCGGGCATCGTGCCCTTCCAGTCCTCCTTGCCGCGGAAGTGGCTGAGGACGATGTCGCCGGGGTTCAGATCGCGGTCCCACTCGCGGTACTCCCAGTGGTCGACGAAGATCTCCTCGTTCCACAGCGGGGCCGCCTTGATGCCGCAGGCCTTGGCCGCGCGCAGGGTGTCCTCGTTGTAGTTGCCGAACGGCGGCCGGAAGAGCGTGGGGCGCTTGCCGAACTGCTTCTTCATCACGTCCTGCATGCCGCAGATCTCGCGCTTCTGGCGTTCGTAGGAAAGCCCGGGCAGGTAGGGGTGGTGGAGCGTGTGGTTGTTGAGTACGACGCCACGGTCGCGCATCTTGCGGAAGTACCCGTAGTCCTCCTTGACCAGGTAGTCGCTGAGGAAGGCGGTGTACGGGATCTTCAGGTCGCTCATCATCCGCAGGAACGCGGGGTCCTTCTCGGCGCCGTCGTCGATGGTGAGGAAGACGACCTTGTCCTTGGTGGGGATGGTCGTGAAGACCGGCGGCAGATCCTCGCCGTCCTCGACCTCGAAGCCGTCGCGGAACTCGATGACCGGCTTCTTGGCGGGGGCCGGCGGCGCGGTAAGCGGTGTCTTGGCAAGGCCCCAGCGCTTGGCCGCGGCGGCCCGTGCGGCCTGCGCGCGGCGGAGCTTGGCGGCGTAGGAGTCGAGGGCACGGGCGGCGGGTGGCGCCTGCGGCGCTTGGGGTGCCTGGCGGCCGGGCGCCGGTTTCACGGGCTTGGAGCCGGCGCTCTCGGCGCAGCCGGACACGAGGGCGGCGAGGGTGAGCGCAGCGATGCCGCTCCGGACAACCGTCAACTTCATACCGTTTTTGTAATTTTGTCGTACTGATCGCATGGCGCCGGATCCTCCCAGGCCATGGCCCGTACGGGGCCACGACACCGCGGCCGGACGCGCGCCGTCCACCGACTGGCCCACAATGGCCCGGTGAACGACCTCGATCCGCCGTCCCCCCTCGCCTCCTTCGCCTCCCTGCTCACCCCCGAGGGCCGCGCCCTGCTCGACGAGGTGCGCGGCACCGACCCGGCGCGCGAACTGGCCGTCGCCACCCGGCTGCGCCGCGAGCACCCGGCCGAGCTGGTCTCGGCGGCCCTCGGGCAGGCGCGGCTGCGGCAGCGGGCGGCGGCGAAGTTCGGCGCCGAGGACGCGGAGCGGATGTTCTTCACCCCCAACGGGGTCGAGCAGTCGACCCGTACGACGGTCGCGGCGCACCGCGCGGAGCGGCTGCGCGCCCTCGGCGTCCGCTCGGTCGCCGACCTCTGTTCCGGCATCGGCGGCGACGCGATCGCGCTCGCCCGCGCCGGGATCCGGGTCCTCGCCGTCGACCGGGACCCGCTGACGGTGGCGGTGGCACGCGCGAACGCCGACGCGCTCGGCCTCACCGGCCTGATCGAGGTCCGCGAGGCGGATGTCACCGAGGTGGACGTGTCCGCGTACGAGGCCGTCTTCGTGGACCCCGCGCGCCGGGGCGGCCGAGGCCGGATCTTCGACCCGGAGGCCTACTCACCGCCCCTGTCCTGGGCGGTCGGCACGGCTTCGAAGGCTCCGCTCGCCGCACTGAAGATCGCTCCCGGCATCCCGCACGAGGCGATCCCCGCCGAGGCCGAGGCCGAGTGGATCTCGGACGGCGGCGACGTGAAGGAGGCGGTGCTGTGGTTCGGCACCGAGCCGGGGCTTGTGCGGGCCACGCTGCTGCCGGGGCCGCGGGAGGTACGGGGGCGCGGGCTGCCGGATCCGGCGGTGCGGTCCGTCGGGCGGTATCTGTACGAGCCCGACGGCGCCGTCATTCGCGCCCACCTGGTCGCGGAGGTGGCCGAGGAGCTCGACGGCGGACTGATCGACGAGACGATCGCGTACATCACGGCGGACGAGGCACGTCCGACGCCGTACGCCTCCGGCTACGAGATCACCGACCAACTCCCCTTCGGCGTGAAGAAGTTGAAGGCGCTGCTGCGGGAGCGGCAGGTCGGCGTACTGACGGTGAAGAAGCGGGGGTCGGCGGTCGAGCCGGAGGAGTTGCGGCGGAAGGTTCTACCGAAGGCGCAGGGTCCGAATTCGGCGACGGTGTTCATGACTCGGGTCGCGGGGGCGCCGACGATGCTGGTGGGGCACCCGCTGGCGGGCTGATCCCGCCGGGTCAGGACCGCCCACCAGGTCAGGACCGCGGCGGGCCCAGCTCCCGGACCCGCGCCCGCAGGAGGTCCCTCTCCTGCTCGTTGCGCGTCAGCGCGATCGCCCGCTCGAACTCCGCCCGCGCCTCCGCCGTACGCCCGAGCCGGGCGAGCAGATCCCCGCGGACGCTGGGCAGCAAGTGGTAGTCACGGAGGGCGGGTTCGGCGGTGAGGGTGTCGATCAGGGCGAGGGCCGGCTCCGGGCCCTCCGCCATGGAGATGGCCACGGCACGGTTCAACTCGACCACGGGCGACGGGGAACGGGCCGCGAGCAGGCCGTACAGGGTGGCGATCCGATCCCAGTCCGTGTCCTCGTAGGCGTACGCCTGCGCGTGGCACGCGGCGATGGCGGCCTGGAGGGCGTACGGGCCGGGTCCGGTGGTGGTGACGGCGTTCGAGCGACCCAGGGCGGCGAAACCCCGGCGGATCAGCATGCGGTTCCAGCGGCGGCGGTTCTGGTCCTTGAGGAGGACCGGCTCGCCCGACGGGCCCGTGCGGGCGGCCGCGCGTGAGGTCTGGAGCTCCAACAGGGCGGCCAGCCCGTGCACTTCGGGCTCCTTCGGCATCAACTCGGCCAGCACTCGGGCCAGTCGGAGGGCGTCCTCGCACAGCCCGGGGCGCAGCCAGTCCTCGCCCTCGGTGGCCGCGTACCCCTCGTTGAAGATCAGGTAGATGACCTCCAGTACGGACCCGAGACGGGCCTCCCGCTCCGGGCCGTACGGCACCTCGAAGGCGACCCCCTGCGTCGCCAGTTTCCGCTTGGCGCGCACGATGCGCTGGGCGATCGTCGCCTCCGGGGCGAGGTAGGCGCGGGCGATCTCGGGGGTGGTCAGGCCGCCGAGCAGCCGCAGCGTGAGGGCGATGCGGGCCTCGGCGGAGAGGACGGGGTGGCAGGCGGTGAAGACGAGCCGCAGCAGGTCGTCGTCGATGTCGTCCGGGTCGGAGGGTTCCTCGAAAGGGATGGTCGTGTCCGCGTCGCGCCCGATCTCCGCCAGCTTGCGCGCGTACCGCTCCTCGCGGCGTACGAGATCGATCGCGCGGCGCTTGGCCGTGGTCATGAGCCAGGCCCCCGGGTTGTCCGGGACTCCCTCACGCGGCCACTGCTCCAGCGCTGCGACCAGCGCGTCCTGCGCCAGCTCCTCCGCGATGCCGACGTCTCGTACGATCCGGGCGACGCCGGCGATGATGCGCGGCGACTCGATCCGGAAGACGGTTTCGATGGCACCCGATGCGGCGGCGGGGGGCTGCTCTGTCACAGCCCCCCATAAGACACCCCCGGCGCCCTCAGGCCAAGGACCCGCTCAGCCCTCCGCGATCTCCCGCACCTCGGACGTGACGGTCCAGTGCTCCTCGTGGATCTTCAGGAAGCGCTTGGTCCACTCGATCGCCTCGGCCTTGTCCTTGGCCTGGATGATCGCGTAGCCGCCGACGACCTCCTTGGACTCGGTGAACGGGCCGTCGGTGACGGTCAGTTCGCCCTTCTCCCAGCGGACGCGGGTGCCCTGCGAGGTGGGGGTGAGCCCGGCGGTGTCCAGCATCACGCCCGCCTTGGTCATCTCCTCGATCAGCTCACCCATCCGCTGCATCAGTTCGGGGCTGGGGCCCTCGGCGGGCGCGTTGGCCTCGTCGATCTGGACCATCGACAGGTAGCGCGGCATGGTGACTCCTTCGGTACGGAGACGGGGCTTGTTCCCGCCTCTCACCCTTGCGTCGAACGGGAGACGTCTGTCTCGACACCGTCGCCGGAATTCTTCGACGTTTCCTCCGGGACAACTTCAGTCGGCGAAGTCCTTCAGCTTCTCGGTGTCCAGCGTGATCCCGACGGGATCGGGCAGCTCGATCACGGCGCCGAAAGGCCGAGCGGTACATGAGCGGTATTTGCCGTCCTCCGGATCCGAATACACGGTGACAGCCGCAGCTTCCCTGTCGATCAACAGGTAGACGGGGATGCTCGTGGCCGCGTAGGCCTCTGGCTTCTCGATCCGGTCCCGCCGGGTGGCATCGCTGTCGGGGGACGTGACCTCGACAACCATCAGGACACCGTCGGGCTCCGCCCACTCACCCTTTCCGGCGAAGTACTCCTCGGGTACCAGTGCACCGTCAGGCCGGGCTCGCCCCTGGCGGTACGCCTCGACCTTGAGGCCCTGTTCCGGATAGAGGAACAGCTCAGGGCGATGCTGCATGCACCGCCTGAGAAGCCAGGCGACCATCTCGCCGTGATTCCCGTCCGGCACGGCTTTGACCCCGATCTTCCCGTTCAAGAACTCCAGGCGCGCCGTCTCGTGCGCAAGGAGGGCAAGCTCTTCGAAATCCTCGATGCCCATCTGGGGGTGGTCGGACGTACTGGGGGTCATGGCGTCGCCTCCTCCCCTCCATCCTGCCCCGGCTACGGGCGGACCGTGCTGCAAGGTCGTCACGCGCCTGCTCCTTTCTCTGTACGTGTCCCAGTGCGCAGGGCAGCCCGCAGCCGCCCCGCATGGGCGTGAACCCGGTCCGCCGGGAGGGCGGGCCGCCCTCCCCAGCAGCCCCCGCACAACCCGCCCGACAGCCCGCCGTCCCCGCCCGGCTCGCCGCACGCCGTGCAGACCACCTCGTAGCGGGCACACGACGGAGGCTGCGGCTCGGGTGGCAGCTTGGCGAGCAGCCGAGCCCGTACGAAACCGTGCGCGTGTGCCACCCGCTCCGGGAGCCCCGCCGTCACCGCCGCGACGAGCTGCGCCTCACCCGCGCCCCGCGCGAACCACTCGGCAGCCTGCTCCTCCAACGCCCCGCACTCCCCAGCCGAGAGCGTGAGGCGCGCGTCGATCCGCCCGAGCCGGGCCAGCACGCCGTACGCGGCCGAGCGCGCCGCTTGCGGCGAGGGCGCGGTGACCGGTGCCTCGCCGGCGAGGAAGGCGTCCCACCAGGCGTCATCACGCGCGGTACGCGAGAAGAAGGTGTGCCACACCCAGCGGGGGCAGCCGTCGACGGTGACAGGACGGCGTACCCGGCGCAGATGGCCTGCCACGGAGAGGTTGTTGAGGGCGGTGCCGATGGCGCACTGGCCGTACGAGAGATGCTTGGCCAGCGTCTTGATGGAGATGTCCGCCTCGTCGTCGAGCCGGTCGAGATACCCGGCGATCGATGCCTCGCGGACGGGCAGATGTGCGAAGTCCCGGCCGGTACGGGGCTCTTGGTCGGGCGCCGACTTTTTTCCGTACCCGGGATTGGCCTTGGGGTGAGCGGACGGGCGCGGGGCAGCACTAAGCTGGGCGGTAGCCATGGATCGACTCTGCTTTCGATCTTGTTGGTCAGACCCCCGCGTGGTGCGACAACACCCACGGGGGTCGATGCTTTCCCGGCGCACGCTACACGCTCGCCACGCTCCGCCGCGACACGATCACAAAAAGTCATCTTCCCTGGCCCGGGCGGCACTTGGGCCGCCACCAAGGGAGGGTGGGTGGGTTGAGCCACCCACCCATTCCTTGCAAAAAGAATCTCGAATCCCGGCCCCCGAAGCTCAAGCCCCGACGTGCGAACTACTCCGGCGAACACTCATCGCAGCGACTCCCACAGCTCGCTCGCCTCCGGCTCCTGAGCCACCACCCTGTTCGGGTCCGACGCCGCAGTCACCACCGGCATGGTGACCGTCTTGAGCGCGTCCGAGGGCAGGGACTTCAGGCTCTGGCCGAGGCTCATCAGTTCGCTCAGCGAGTCGAGGCCGGTGTCGGTCGTGAGGCTGCCGGTGACGGCGTCGGCGACCTTGTACAGCTTGGCGGGGTCGGTGAGCAGGTTGGTCGAGGAGATCTGCTCCAACAGGGCCTTCACCAGGGTCTGTTGGAGGCCTATTCGGCCCAGGTCGCTGCCGTCGCCTATGCCGTGCCGGGTGCGGGCGAGCGCCAGCGCCGTGGCGCCGTCGAGGTGGTGTTCGCCGGCCTTCAGGTGGAGGTGGCTGTCGTCGTCGTCGATGTCCTCGTCCGTCGTGACGGTGACGCCGCCGAGCGCGTCCACGAGATCCGCGAAGCCGGAGAAGTCGATCTCGATGAAGTGGTCCATGCGGACGTTGGTGATGGACTCGACCGTCTTCACGGCGCAGACCGGACCGCCCACCGAGTACGCGCTGTTGAACATCGAGCCGTACGCCACCGAGGTCGTCCCGCCGGAGGAGGTGGGGCACGACGGGCGGGTGACCAGGGTGTCGCGCGGGATGCTGACCACCGTCGCCGCCGTACGGCCCTCGTCTATGTGCACGACCATCGCGGTGTCCGAGCGGGCTCCCGAGCTGCTGCCGCCGCCCAGCGCCGCGTTCGCCTCGCCGCTGCGGGAGTCGGAGCCGAGGACCAGGATGTTGAGCGCCCCGCTGGGGAGCGGGGTCGCGGAGGCGGAGGAGGAGGCCGACGGGGTCGAGACGGCCTTCGGCGGGCGGTCGTCGCCGAGCGCGCTGTTGATGTCGACGCTCTTGATGTTCTGGTTCAGGTGCCAGTAGGCCCAGCCCGCCCCGGCGACGGAGAGTACGAGGGCGCCGGCGAACACGATGCCGGCGGCTTTCAGCAGGCCCCGCCGTCGGCCCCCGCGTCTTTCGACGCCCTCGTTTTCGTCCCCGCGCTCGTCTTCAGAAGTCACGCGGAGGAACATAAGTCCGAATTATTACGAGCAGGAACACCTTCTGGGGTTTCCTTCGGAAAATCTCAGACTTCTCAGCCGTGGCTAAGGCTTGAACGGCAAATGCTCAGCCCAGTGTCACGGTCGGCACCGGATTGCTCCCGCTCCATGCCGCGTTGAACCCGAACGTCACCGAACCACCGTTCGCGACCGTTCCGTTGTAGGAGGCGTTGAGGCAGCTCACCGCCGCGCCCGTCTGCGTGCAGGTCGCGTTCCAGGCCTGCGTGATCTGCTGGCCCGCGCCATAGGTCCAGCTCACCCGCCACGAGGACAGGGCCGCCCCCGAGCAGGCGATCCGCACCTGGCCCGTGAAGCCGGTGTTCCATTGATTCGTGACGCTGTACGTCGCCGAGCACGCGCCCGTCGGCGGGGTGGACGTGCCGCCGAGCGCGGTCGCGATCGCGTAGTACGCCGGTTTCGGCACGTAGTTCTCGTCGTACGGGGTCGCCGCCCCGTAGCCCGTGAAGACGTCCGGGATCCAGGAGTCGGAGTCCGTGAAGCCCCAGACGGTGACGCCGGTGCACCGGGTGACCGCGACGCACGCGTCGAGCACGGCCTTGTAGTCGGCGGCCTGCTGCGTCAACTTCACGTCGGTGGACGGGAGTTGCATCCGGATGTCCAGCTCGGTGATGGCGACGTCCACTCCGAGGTCGGCGAAGCGCTGGATGTTCTGCTGGAACGTGGCCGGGACCTGGCCGAGGATGAGGTGGGCCTGCAGGCCGACGCCGTCGATCGGAACGCCGCGCTCCTTCAGCGACTTGACCAGGTTGTAGAGGGCGGTGCTCTTCGCGTTGACGCCCTCGACGTTGTAGTCGTTGATGTAGAGCTTGGCACTCGGGTCGGCGGCGCGCGCCCAGGTGAGGGCCTGGGCGATGTAGTCGGCGCCGAGGCCGTTGTACCAGAGGGTCGAGCGGTAGGTGCCGTCCTCGTTGAAGGGCTCGTTCACCACGTCCCAGGCAGCCAACTTGCCCTTGTAGCGCGTGACTTCGGTGCTGATGTGGTCCTGGAGCAGCGTGCTCAGCTGGGCGGGTGTCCAGCTGCCGTTGGCCAGCCAGCCCGGGTTCTGGCTGTGCCAGACGAGAGTGTGGCCGCGTACCTGCTGGTTGTGGGCCTGCGCGAAGGCGACGATCTGGTCGGCCTCGGCCCAGTTGTAGGTTCCTCGGCTGGGCTCGACGGACTCCCACTTCATGGCGTTGCCGGGGGTCAGCGAATTGAACTGGGCGCCGGCCGTGTCGCCGTACGTGCCGGTGAGTTTGGAGCCGGTGACGGCGGTGCCGATGACCTTGCCCTTGGCGGATGCGAGGTCGCGCAGCGGGGTGTCCGCGGCGTGGGCGGCGGGGGCCGCCACGAGCAGGGCGCCGAGGGTGGCGATGCCGGTCAGCAGCGACGCCGGGGATAAGCCTGATCTCCGAGATCTCATTGCGGGTGCCTCCGAAAGTTTCGGTGGTGCAACCGATTGGCTTCGGAGAGTGTGGAGCTGCCCGCACCACTCGTCAATACGGGAGCACCGACACGTTCCGTCAGTACAGAAACACCAGCCCGTACCGCCAGTACAGGAACACCAACCCCACGCCGCCAATGCGGGAACAGCAATCCGCGCCCTACGCCGGAGGCGCCCCCGTACTGCTCCGCACCACCAGCCTCGTGGCCAGCTCCATCCGCGTTCCCGCGGGGGGCTGTTCCCGCCTCCCCAGCTCCAGCACCAGCCTCGCCGCCGCCTCCGCCATCTCCGTGAGCGGCTGTCGTACGGTCGTCAGCGGCGGCCCGACCCAGCGTGCCACCGGCAGATCGTCGAACCCGACGACGCTGAGGTCCTCCGGAACGCGCAGCCCCAGCTCGCGGGCGGCCTCGTACAGGCCGAGGGCCTGAAGGTCGTTGCCCGCGAAGACGGCGGTGGGCCGGTCCGGCGAGCGGAGCAGCTCGAGCCCAGCCCGGTACCCGGACTCGTGGTGGAAGTTCCCCGGCCGGATCAGCGCCGGGTCGACCGGCAGCCCGGCCGTCTCCAGGGCGGCTCGGTAGCCGTCGACGCGGGCGCGGCTGCACATCATCCGCGAGGGGCCGCTGATCGCGCCGATCCGGGTGTGGCCGAGCTCGACGAGGTGGCGGGTCGCGGCCAGCCCGCCGTGCCAGTTGGTGGCGCCGATGGAGGGGACGTCGTCGCCGGGGTCACCGGCCGGGTCGAGGACCACGAACGGGATGGACCGGCTGGTCAGCAGCGCCTGCCCGGACGCGTCGAGCCCGGACAGGACGAGGATCACGCCGTGCGGACGGCGGGCGGCGACCTGGTCGGCCCAGGTGCGGCCGGGGGTCAGCCGGCCCGCGCTCTCGGAGAGCACGACGCTCAGACCCTCGTCCCGCGCGACGTTCTCGACACCCCGGATGACCTCCATCGCCCAGGCGCTCTCCAGCTCGTGGAAGACCAGGTCGATGAGGGGGGAGCGGGTGGCCTCGGCGCGGCGGCGCCGGTAGCCGTACTCGCGCAGCAGTCCCTCGACGCGGGTACGGGTCGCCGGAGCCACGTCGGCGCGCCCGTTGAGCACCTTCGAAACAGTCGGAGCCGATACGCCGGCCTCGCGGGCGATCTCGGCGAGCGTGGCGGTCTGTGTCGACCGCCGTCCCGTCCGCGTTCCCAGGGGCCGCGCCGGTCTGGCGGGAGTCATGGCGGCGATCGTAGCCCCGGCGTCCGGCGGCCCGAACCCCCTTTGAGGCCATACCTCTCCCAGAACATTCGGCATCTGGCGCGAAACATTCGAACCGCTACGACACCCCGTTGCGTCACGCTGTCACTTCACCCGCACCTCACACCGCATCCGCCTCCCCCGCCCCACCACCCGCTCCGCCCCGGTCAACGTCACCCGCACCACCTGCCGTACGTCCCCTCCCCCGCTTGACGCCCCCAACCGCAGTTCCAGCCCCCCGGGTTCGACGATCCGGTCGCCGTCGGGTCCGGTGTACGCGGCCAGGTCCGCCGGGACCGTGAAGTGGACCTCCGCCGATGCCCCCGCCTCCAGCGGCACCCGCGCGTAGCCCACCAGGCGGGCCACCGGTCGCGCCACCTTGCCGACGGGGTCGTGGAGATAGAGCTGCACGATCTCCGTACCGGCCCGCCCGCCCGTGTTGCGGACCGTCAGGCGCAGTGTCGTCTCGCCGTCCGTGGGGAGGGTGTCGGCGTCGGCCGACGGGACCTGCCAGTCGTACGTCGTGTAGGAGAGCCCGTGCCCGAACGGGAACAGCGGCGTCGGGTCGAGGCTGCTCGCCTCGCCGCGCAGGCCGAGCGGTGGGGCGAGGTACGTCCACGGCTGCCCGCCCGGGTCGCGCGGCACGCTCACGGGCAGCCGCCCGGACGGGTTCACCCGGCCCGACAGGACCCCGGCCACCGCGGGGCCACCTTCCTGGCCCGCGAAGAACGCCTGCACCACCGCCGCGCACCGGTCCGCCCACCGGCCGAGCGCGTAGGGGCGCCCGGAGAGCACCACGAGCACGACCGGCGTCCCGGACGCGAGCGCCTTCTCCACCAACTCACCTTGTCCATCAGGGAGTTCGAGGTCCGCCACATCGCACCCCTCACCCGAGGTGCCCCGCCCGAACAGCCCCGAGCGGTCCCCGACCGCGACCACACACACATCGGCCGCCACCGGATCGTCCGTGAACTCCGCGTCCGGCAGCTCGGCGCCCAGCGCTTCGAGCAGCGTGGGGACGGCGACGCCCATCGGGAGTTCTGGGTGGTCCAGGAGGACATGGCGGGGGAACGTGTAGCAGCCGAGCATGGCCGCCGGGTCGTCGGCGAGCGGACCGAGGACAGCGACCCGCCGCGCCCCGGGACCGAAGGGCAGCACCCCGCCGTTGGAAAGGAGCACGACCGACTCCTCCGCCAACTGGCGTGCCAGCGCCCGCATATGGAGCGGATCGAGATCAGCCGGGGCCTCGTCGGCAGGCGGCGGCGCCCAGCCCGGATCCAGCAGCCCCAGCTCGCACTTCTGCGTAAGAACCCGCAGCGCCGCCCGGTCCACCAGCCCCTCGTCCAGGGTGCCGGCCCCGAAGCACCGCACCGCGGGCAGCTCCACATCGACACCCGCCGCGAGCGCGAGCGCCGCCGCCCCGCCCGGGGAGTCCGTGAGCCCGTGCGCCGGCTCAAGGAAGGAGACGCCGAAGTAGTCGGAGACGACGGTTCCCCCGAACTCCCATTCCTCCCGCAGGAGTTGGGTGAGAAGTGCGCCGTGTGCGTGGGCGGGCAGCCCGTCGACATCGTTGTACGCCGCCATCACGGACCGCGCGCCGCCCTCCCGTACGGCCATCTCGAACGGCGGCAGGATCACGTCCGCCAGTTCGCGCGGGCCGATCGACACGGGCGCGTGGTTGCGGGCGCCGCGTGAGGCCGAGTAGCCCGCGAAGTGCTTGAGCGTGGCGACGATGCCCGCCTCCTCCAGACCCTGGACATAGGCGGTGCCGACCGTCGCCACGAGGTAGGGGTCCTCGCCGATCGACTCCTCCGTGCGGCCCCAGCGGGGATCCCGTACGACATCGAGGACGGGCGCGAGACCCTGGTGCACGCCCACCGACCGCATCGAGGCGCCGATCGCCGCCGCCATCTCCTTGACCAGGGCCGGGTCGAAACTCGCGCCCCAGGCGAGCGGCGTCGGGAAAATCGTCGCCCGCCAGGCGGTGAAGCCGGTGAGGCACTCCTCGTGGGCGAGGGCGGGCAGCCGGAAGCGGTTCGCCGAGCGGATGCGTTCCTGGAGGGCACCGAGGCGGGCGGCGCCCTCGGCCGGCTCGACCGGCGCGGTGCCGAAGGGGCGGGTCAACTGGCCGAGGCCGTGCGGGAGTAGCTCCGTCAGGTCGACGTCGTCCGACAGCGCGTGCTGGAGCGGCGCCATGTCGCCGCCCGGTGTCTCGGCCGAGCCGGGCCAGACGCTGTAGAGCTGGGCGGTCTTCTCCAGGAGGGTCATGCGGGAGAGCAGGTCGGCGGCGCGGACGCCTGCGGGGAGGGCGGGGTCCTGCCAGGGGTCGGTCATGTAACTCCTCACATGGATGGGTCCGTACGGTCGTCAGCCCTTGGTCGCGCCGAGTGTGATGCCGCCGATCAACTGCCGTTCGGCGACCGCGTAGAAGGCCAGGGCGGGTGCCATGGCGAGCACCAGGTACGCGAAGATGCGGGCCACGTCGGAGGCGTACTGGCCCTGGAACTGCTGGATGCCGACGGGGACGGTCCACCAGGTGGGCTCGCTGAAGACCAGCAGGGGCAGCAGGAACTGGTTCCAACTCCCCACGATGGCGAGGACGGAGACCGTGCCAAGCGCGGGGCGCGCCAGCGGCAGCAGGATGCGCCAGAAGAAGCCGAAGCGGGAGCAGCCGTCGATGGTCGCCGCCTCCTCCAGTTCTCCGGGGATCTCCCGGAAGAAGCCGCGCAGGATGACGATCGTCAGGGGCAGGCCGAAGGCCGCCTCGGGAAGGATTACGCCCCACGGGTTGTCAAGGAGCCCGAAGGTGCGCAGCAGGATGAACAGCGGCAGGATCGCCACCGCGAACGGGAACATCAGCCCCATCGTGAAGAGGGTGAACATGAACTCCCGCCCACGGAAGGCGAATCGGGCGAGTGCGAACGCGGCAAGGGCCGCCGTCGCCACCGTGAGCAGCGTGGCGCCCACCGCTATCAGCGTGCTGCTGCCGATGGACCGCCAGAACGCGCCCGAGCCGAGCAGGGACGTGTAGTTCGAGGTCACCCAGGGATCGGGCAGCCCGAAGGGATTGCTGGAGAGCTGGTCGGTCGACTTGAAGCCGGAGATGAGGGCGTACAGGAGCGGGGTGACCATGAACACCCCGACCAGCCAGAGGATCACGTACATGGGCACTTTGCGCAGCCTCCGGCGCAGGCTGCCCCGGGTCGCCCCGCTCATCGGTTCCCTCGCATGGTGGTGATGGCTCCTTCGGTGTCACGGCGCAGCACGAAACGCTGGTAGGCGAGGGCGAAGACGAGGCTGATGAGGAACATCGCGACGCTGATCGCGCTCGCGTAGCCCATCTGATAGCGCTTGAAGCCGTACTGGACCATGGAGATCGCCAGCGTCTCCGAGGCGTGGTCGGGACCGCCGGTGGTGATCACCCAGACCAGGTCGAAGAGCTGGACGGAGAAGATGACGGACAGGAACGCGCTGATCCGGATGGTCGGCGCGAGCAGCGGCAGCGTGATGTGGCGGAACCGCTGCCAGGTGCCGGCGCCGTCGATGCGCGCCGCCTCGTGCAGTTCGGCCGGGATGCCCTGCAGGCCCGCCAGGTACAGCATCATGTGGAAGCCGAAGTACTTCCACGTCATGACGAGGAAGAGCGTGGGCAGGACGGTGTGCTGACCCGCGAACCAGTCCCCGCCCAGACCGCTGAGCCCCACCTCGTCGAGGACCTTGTCGGCGAGCCCGTCCCCCGGCGCGAAGATCATGCCGAAGAGCACGCCGGTGATGACCTCGGACAGGATGTACGGCGCGAAGAACAGCATCCGGTACACCGCCCGGCCGCGCAGCTTCTGGTTGAGCAGCACCGCCATGGCGAGCGCGAACGGCAGCTGAAGGACGACGGAGAGTCCGATGAGCAGCGCGCCCCGCGACAAGTCCCCCAGGAACACCGGGTCCTTGAGGAGCCGCGTGTAGTTGCCGAGCCCCCGGAAGTCGGAAATCGGTCCGAAGCCGCCCCAGTTGAAGAAGCTGATGTAGAACGCGTAGCCCATCGGCACCAGCACCAGCAACCCGAACAGCACGAGCGCCGGGACCGTGAACACGAAGGCCCCCAGCCAGTCGCGCAGTCGGCGCCCGGCGGGCTTGCGGATCTGTGTGCCGGGCGGTGACGTCGGCACCGGAGAGTCGGGGGACTTGCCGAGGTCGGGCACGTAGGTCGGTGTCGTCGAGTGCGTCATCGGCGGCTGCTAGCCCTCGCTCTTGGCGACCTGGGTGACCGAACGGGTGACCTGTTCAGGGGACTTGGAGCCCGCGATGAGCGCGGCGACGCTGTCGTTGATCTCCTGGCCGACGGCGGGGGCGTACGCCTGGTCGAGGTAGAGCTGAAAGCCGGTGGCCGTGTTCAGCGCGTCCGATACGGCGGTGAGGTTGGGGTCGGTCAGTGCGGCGCGCGCGTCCTTGGACACCGGTATCAGGCCGGTGTCCTTGACGAGTTTCTCGGCGAACTCCTTCTCGGCGAAGAACTTCAGGAACTCCACCGCCGCGTCGGGAGCGCCCTTGCGCACCGCATGCCCGCCGCCCCCGCCGAACACCTCGGTGAGCGCGCCCTTTCCACCCTCCACCGCGGGGAAGGAGAAGAAGCCGAGGTCCTCGCCGATGCCCTTGCCCGCGTCGCCCTGGACGACCGGCGCCCACTGGCCCATCAGCTCCATGGCCGCCTTGCCGTTGCCCATCAGGGCCGCCTCGCCGCTGGGCGTGGAGTAGGCCGCGCCGAGGAACCCCTTCTGGAAGGGCTCAAGGGCGACAAGGTCCTTGAGGTGCTGCCCCGCGGTGACGAACCCCTCGCCGGTGAAGTCGGCCTCGGTGGCCGCCTTTTGCATCGCTTCGAGCCCGGCGACCCGCATCGAGAGGTATGCCCAGTAGTACATGCCGGGCCACTTCTCCTTGCCCGCGAGGGCGATCGGCGTGATCCCGGCGTCCTTGAGTGCCTGGACGGCGTCGAGATAGCCGGACCAGGTGGTGGGCGGCGAGTCGATCTTCGCCTTCTTGAAGAGCGCCTTGTTGTACCAGAAGCCGACCATGCCGATGTCGAAGGGAACGGCGTACGACCTGTCCTCGAACTCGTAGGCCGAGAGCGCGGCAGGCACGAAGTCCTTCGTCCAGGAGGACACCTTGTCCGTCAGATCCTCGACCAGACCGGCGTCGACCTGCTGCTTCAGTACCCCGCCGCCCCACGTGTGGTAGATGTCCGGCAGCTTCCCCGAGGTGGTCAGCGCGGTCATCTTCGACTTGTACGCCTCGTTCTCCAGCGTGACGATCTTGATCTTCACGTCCGGGTGAGCGGCCTCGAACTCCCTGGCCCGCTCGGCCCACAGCTTCTTCGCGGGCTCGGTGGTGGTGATGTTCCACCACTCGACGGTGGTCTTGCCCGAGCCGCTCCCCCCGTCGGAGGAACCACACCCGCTCAGGGCCAGCCCGGTAGCGGTAGCCGCGGAGGCCGCCAGGAGCCCACGGCGGGAGAGAGAGGTGTTGCCCAACGCTCGCATCGCACACCTTCCGGAAGAGTGCCGATAATTATCGGTGAGGTGCGCGGGAAGTTACGGGCGTACGACAGGTATGTCAACGCCCCTGACAAATATCGGGAGTTATATCGGCTGCGGGTGGTTCTGGCCGGTCGCGCAGCTCTTCGACTACCGGTGGTTCGTGGCCGGTCGCGCAGTTCCCCGCGCCCCTGCGGGGCGCGGCTCAGTCCGGCGCCCGCAGGAGCGCCCCTTCAGGGGCGCGGGGAACTGCGCGATCAGCCCCCACCGACCGCCGGCCGATGAACCGCCTCAGACGCCCAGGGGCGCGGTACTGGCCCGCACCACCAACTCGGTAGCAAGCTCCACCCGCGGCGACGCCGGCTCCTCCCCGAGCGCCAGCCGCAACACCGTACGAGTGGCCAGCTTGCCCATATCGGCAAGCGGCTGCCGCACCGTGGTCAACGGCGGCGCAGACCACCGAACCTCAGGCAGATCATCGAACCCGACCACACTCATGTCCTCGGGAACCCGCAACCCCCGCCGCCGCAACGCCTCGATCGCCCCGAGCGCCATCTGATCACTCGCCGCGAACAACGCGGTAGGCGCCTCCGCCAGATCAAGCAGCCGATTGCACCCGTCGAATCCGGACCGGTGATAGAAGTCCCCCTGCTGGATCAGCGCGTCGTCGACCGCGACCCCCGCCCCCTCCAACGCCGCCCGGTACCCGTCCAGCCGAGCCCGCGAGCACAGCAACCGCACCGGCCCGGCGACGAACCCGATCCTGCGGTGCCCGAGCCCGAGCAGATGCTCCGTCGCCGCCATCCCGCCCGCCCAGTTGGTGGCACCGACGGTCGGCATGTCGAGCGACGGCGACCCCGCCGGATCGACGACGACGAGCGGCACCCCGAGGCGCCGCAGCTCCTCGTGCAGCCCGGGTTCGAGGACGGAGGTCACGAGGATCACCCCGTCCGAGGCGCGGGCCCGCAGGTTGGTCATCCACTGCCGGGCCGAGCCCGAGGCGCCATGGATGGCCGACACCACCGTCCCCACACCGGCCGCGTGCGCGACCTCCTCGACCCCCCGGATGATCTCCACGGCCCAGGGGCTGTCGAGGTCGTTGAAGACCAGGTCGACGAGGGCCGCCCGGTCACCCGGCGCGGACGGCCTGCGCCGGTAGCCGTGGTGGCGCAGCAGGTCCTCGACCCTGGCACGGGTCTCCGGCGACACATCGGAACGGCCGTTGACGACACGCGACACGGTGGGCACCGAGACCCCGGCCTGGCGGGCGATCTCGGTGATCGTCACCTTGTTCTTCTCGGTCGCGGCCTTCTTGATGCTCTCCCGGGCCACTGCGCCCACCTCCGTCGACACTTACGAAACTTTGCAGGAGTCTTCCGGAAAACCAGGGCCGACGTGAAGCCCAGCCGGAAACGGAGGTGTCCGGGCGGGCGTCGGGACTGACGTCCGGACAGCCGTCAGGACTGACGTCAGGACACCGTCTCGAACCGCCACCGGTGCACGGCCCGGTTCACCAACTCCCCGTCCGGCTCCGGGAGTTCGGGCAACTCGGCGTCGTACGGCGCGTCCCACCAGGTGATGACGAGCACCCGGTCCTGGGGCGCCCGGAAGATCTCCTGACGCAGCGGCGGGGCCGCCAACTCCTGCGCCCGCACCCAGTCGAGCAGTTCCTCACCCCGCCCGGACACAGCCCGCGCCTCCCACATCAGCGCGACGCTCACGAGTACAGGTTCTCCTTGCTGACCTCATGCACATGGTCATGAGAGTGACCACGGCCGGGCACATGCGGGTCCGTCACCGGCAACGACGAGTCCGCCGACAGGTCCCAGTCGGAGGCGGCCCGGTTCCGCGCCACCATCTCGGCGCCCAGCGCGGCGACCATCGCCCCGTTGTCCGTGCACAGCTTCGGCCGCGGTACCCGCAGCCGGATCCCCGCGGCCTCGCACCGCTCCTGGGCGAGCACCCGCAGCCGGGAGTTGGCGGCCACCCCGCCGCCGATCATGAGGTGGTCGACGCCCTGGTCCTTGCAGGCCCGTACGGCCTTGCGCGTCAGCACGTCGACGACCGCCTCCTGGAAGGACGCGGCCACATCGCGCACCGGCACCTCCTCCCCCGCCGCCCGCTTGGCCTCGATCCAGCGGGCCACGGAGGTCTTCAGACCGGAGAAGGAGAAGTCGTACGCCGCGTCGCGCGGCCCGGTGAGCCCGCGCGGGAAGGCGATCGCCTTCGGGTCGCCCTCCTTCGCGTACCGGTCGATGACCGGACCGCCCGGGAAGCCGAGGTTCAGCACCCGCGCGATCTTGTCGAAGGCCTCGCCCGCGGCGTCGTCGATGGTCGCGCCCATGGGACGTACGTCGGAGGTGATGTCGGTCGAGAGCAGCAGCGAGGAGTGACCGCCGGAGACGAGCAGCGCCATCGTCGGCTCCGGCAGCGCGCCGTGCTCCAGCTGGTCCACGCAGATGTGCGAGGCGAGATGGTTGACGCCGTACAGCGGCTTGCCGAGCGCGTACGCGTACGCCTTCGCCGCCGAGACCCCGACGAGCAGCGCGCCGGCAAGGCCGGGCCCGGCGGTCACGGCGATGCCGTCCAGGTCCGAGGCGGCGACCCCCGCCTCCTTCAGCGCGCGCTGAATAGTCGGCACCATCGCTTCGAGGTGCGCCCGCGAGGCGACCTCGGGCACGACCCCGCCGAAACGCGCGTGCTCATCGACGCTCGACGCGATGGCGTCGGCGAGCAGCGTGGTGCCGCGGACGATGCCGACGCCGGTCTCGTCGCAGGAGGTCTCGATGCCGAGGACGAGCGGTTCGTCAGCCATTGATCTCAACCATTGATCTCTGTTCCTTGTACGCCGTTTACTGAGGGGGAACCCGCGGCGGAGCCGCTGTCGGACGCTGTGTGGAGGCGCATCACCAGGGCGTCGATGTTCCCCGGCTGGTAGTAGCCCCGCCGGAAGCCGATGGCCTCGAAGCCGAAGCGCTCGTACAGCTTCTGTGCGCGGACGTTGTCCACCCGGCACTCGAGCAGCACCTCGGCGCACTCGAACGCGGTTGCGGCCCGCAGCAGTTCGGCCAGCAGCCGTGCGCCGAGCCCGGTGCCCCACTGCTCGCGGCGCACGGCGATCGTCTGTACGTCACCGAGGTCACCGGAGGCCGCGAGTCCCGCGTACCCGACAAGGCGTCCGCCCTCCTCGGCCACGACATACCGCCGCGTCGCCTCCGGGCCTCGCGAATGAGCCAGCTCGGACCAGAACATCCCCCGCGACCAGGCGTCCTCGGGGAAGAGGTCCTTCTCGAGCTCCAGTACGGGATCGATGTCCCACCAGCGCATCTCGCGCAGCACGGCGGTCACTTGGGGGTGACCACCTTGTAGTTCTTGGGCACCTGGGCGTCCGGGCGGCGCAGGTAGAGCGGCCGGGGAGCCGCCAGTTCCTCGCCCGCCGCGAGCTTCTCGGCGGCCAGGGAGGCCAGCGCGGCTGCCGAGACGTACTCGGGTGCCCGGGCGTCCGGGAAGGTGTCGGGGTAGAGGAGCGCACCCGCGCCGACGGCGGGCAGGCCGCCGAGGTCCAGGTCCGCGGGCCGGTCCACGGCGGGCTCCGACACGCGGGTACGGGGATCGGCGTACCGCGCCCAGTAGACCTCCTTGCGTCTCGCGTCGGTGGCGACGACGAAGGGACCCTCGACCTCGGCCGCGTACGCGAGCCCGTCGAGGGTGCACAGGCCGTACACGGGCACGCCGAGCGCGAGCCCGAAGGTGTCGGCGGTCATCAGGCCGACGCGGAGCCCGGTGTAGGGGCCGGGGCCGACGCCGACCACGACGCCGGTGACGGCGTCGAGACGCAGGCCGGCCTCGGCGAGTACCCGGTCGACGGCCGGCAGCAGCAGCTCCCCGTGCCGACGCGCGTCCACCTGGCTCGAGGAGGCGATGACGGACGTGCCGTCGTGCAGGGCGACGGTCACTGCGGGGGTGGCGGTATCCAGAGCGAGCAAGAGCACGCAAACAGCCTACGGCGCCCGGGAGCAAGGCACGGCCGCCCCGGTCTGCCGTGCCCCGGCTGCTACCGTCACCACAAGCGACGTACAGGGTAAGAACGCGGTTCGAGAGGTGGGCACACAAGGTGGCTAGGAGCAGCTCGGGATTCGTGGCCGGGCTCACCGTGGCGGCGATCGCAGCAGTCGGCTTCCTCGCCTACCAGGCGTCCGCGAGCGTGCCGGACACCCTCGGCAAAGCGGACACCAGCGCGTCGCCCAAGGCCTCCGCCTCGAAGACCCCCAAGAACACGGCGAACCCGAAGGCGCTGCCCACCGCGTCCGGCACCGGTGAGCGGGTCGTCTACTCGACCGACGACGACCGTGTGTGGCTGGTCGCCGCGAACAACAAGGTGAAGCGCACCTTCGGGGTGACACCCGGCACGGTGGACCCGGCCGCGGGCACATACGCCGTCACGACACGCGCCAACACGGTCACCGGGTCGGACGGGGTACAGATCGAGCACGTCGTCCGGTTCACGACGGTCGACAGCATCGCGATCGGCTTCAGCGCGGCACTCAACGGCTCGACAGCCGCCCCCGACAGTTCCAAGAAGCTCGGCGGCATCCGCGAGTCCCGAGCGGACGGCGACGCGATGTGGAACTTCGCAACGGTCGGCGTAAAGGTAGTAGTCGTCCAGTAGAGCGCCCCTTTAGGGGCGCGGGGAACTGCGCGACCAGCCCCCACCGGACCCGCAGGGGAAAACTAGGCGGCTTTGCGGGGCTGCTCGACCCCGGGGGCCTCTGGCAGCGGCGCCCGGGGCGCCCGCGAAACCGCTTCGGCCATGGCGCACGACGCCAGCAAGTCCCGCATCGACACCCCGACGGCTACGCGCGGCGGCTGCTGCTGCGCCGGCACGTCACGTTCTGAAGCCGACCGCTCTGAAGCCGACATGGACGCCTCCTGGGCTTCGGGGGCTACCGTGGTTAGGTAGACCTAACCACGGACTGATGTCCATGTGACCACGCCCGGGACGCGAAAAGCAACATCTTGCCGACGTCTTGTCGGAACGTTATTCGAATGTACGAAGAAACGGCCGCGCCCACTGCGCCCACTGCGCCCACTGCGCCCAGGCTGCGCGAACGCCCGCGCTCAGGCCGAGAGCACACTCAGATCAGCCGTCGCCCAGCGCCCGCCGAGCCCGGTCAGCGTCACATGCCGTACCTCGTCCGTGGTGTCCCCCACGGCCCGGTGGATCACGACGTGCAGCCGGTCGTCGGTGAGCTCCTCGACCTTGCCCTCGCCCCACTCCACGACGATCACCGAGTCGGACAGCGAGACGTCGAGATCGAGGTCCTCCATCTCGTCGAGCCCGCCGCCGAGGCGGTACGCGTCCACGTGGACCAGCGGCGGACCGTCGCCGAGAGAGGGGTGCACACGGGCGATGACGAAGGTCGGGGAGGTGACCGCGCCCCGCACTCCGAGCCCCTCGCCGAGGCCGCGCGTCAGTGTCGTCTTGCCGGCGCCGAGCTCGCCGTTCAGCATCACGAGGTCACCCGCGCGCAGCAGCTTGGCCAGATGGAGGCCCAACTCGCGCATTTGTTCAGGGGAGTTGACGGTGAACTGGACGCGGGCCCCCGCCACGGCGGGCTCAGCCGGGTTGTGCGGTGCTGCTGGTCGTTCCATAGCCACCAACGGTAGCTCCTGCCGGGACGGCGCCCGCGCGCATGAGGAGGTCCGCGAGACGGTCTATGACGACCTCGGGGTGCTCCAGCATCACTAGGTGTCCGGCGTCGGGCACGAGCACCAGCTCGGCGTCCGGCAGCAGATCGGCGATCGCCTCGCTGTGCTCGCTCGGGGTCACCAGGTCCTTGACCCCGGCGAGGACGAGGACGGGCATGTCGGCGAAGTACGCGAGCGCCTCGGTCTTGTCGTGCTCGGTGAACGCCGGGTAGAACTCGGCGACCACGTCGATCGGCGTGCCCTCGATCATCCGCTCGGCGAACCGCTCGACGGCCGGGTCGACGTCCCGTCCCGCGAACGAGTACCGCTTGATGACCCCGGCGAAGAGATCGGCCGTGGCCCGCCGCCCCCGCTCCACCAGGGCGGCCTGCTGTCCGAGCGCCTTGAGCACACCCGGCAGCACCCGCCGCACCGCGTTGACGCCCGCGACGGGCAGCCCGAAGTTGACCTCGCCGAGCCGCCCCGAAGACGTACCGACGAGCGCGGCGGCGACGACCCTTTCGCGGATCAGTTCGGGGTACTGGTCGGCCAGCGCCATCACCGTCATACCGCCCATGGAGTGCCCGACGAGCACTATCGGCCCCTCGGGCGCGGCCGCGTCGATGACGGCCTTCAGGTCCCGGCCGAGCTGGTCGATGGTGACCGGCTTGTGCTCCTCGACCTGGGCGACGCCCCGCCCGGACCGCCCGTGGCTGCGCTGATCCCAGTGCACCATGCGCACCACACCGCGCAGCGCGGCCCGCTGGAAGTGCCAGGAGTCCTGGTTGAGGCAGTAGCCGTGGCTGAAGACGACGGTGACGGGGGCCGGGGCCTTGCGGCCGAACAGACGCCGACGACGACCCCCGAGCGGGGCCTCGGGCTCGACGTCGTCGACCTCGTAGTACAGCTCGGTGCCGTCATCGGCGTACGCCTTGCCGGGGGTGCCGCGCAGCGCGCCGTACGGTCCCGCGGAGTCGAGGGCGAGCCGGGCCCTCTCCCGCATGCTGCGGCCGACCGTGAGCCGCTCTATGGCGACTCCGGCGGCGGCGCCGGCCGCGACCACGCCTATGGCGACGCCCGCGATACCGGTTGCCTTGCGCCAGTTCCCGGCGGAGGCGGCGACCGCCGAGGCCGCACTCGCGACGGCCTCCGCGCTGCTCTCGCTCACTTCCCGCTCCTCTTCGCCGGTTTCTGCACTGTTCGGGGTACTGCCGTGTTCCGCGCCGTTGGAGGTACAGGCGCGCCTGCGTCGCACATCTATTCGCCGTTACCCGTTTTGTTCGTCATTCACCTTCACGTACACACGCGGTACGCGGGTTCCGATCCGGGTGATGATTTCGTACGCAATTGTTCCCGCGGCCCGTGCCCAGTCCTCGGCGGTCGGCTCGCCCCGGTCGCCGGGCCCGAACAGCACGGCCTCCGCACCGACTTCCGGCTCGTCCCCGCCGAGGTCGACGACGAACTGGTCCATCGCGATCCGACCGGCGACCGTCCGCAGCTTGCCGCCGACCAGCACGGGTCCGGTGCCGGAGGCGTGGCGCGGGATGCCGTCCGCGTACCCGACGGGCACGAGGCCGAGGGTCGTGTCGCCGGGGGTGATGTAGTGATGCCCGTAGCTGACGCCGTGCCCCCCTTCCACGTGCTTCACCAGCGCGAGCGACGCGCTCAGCGTCATCACCGGGCGCAGCCCGAAGTCGGCGGGGGTGCCGATCTCGGGGCTCGGCGAGATGCCGTAGACCGCGATTCCCGTGCGTACGAGATCGAAGTGGCTCTCGGGAAGGGTCAGCGTGGCGGGCGAGTTGGCGATGTGCCGCACCTCGGGGCGGGCGCCGCGCTCCTCGGCGTACGTCACCATCTCGCGGAAACGGGTGAGTTGGGCCTGGATGGAGGGGTGGCCGGGTTCGTCGGCGCAGGCGAAGTGCGACCAGAGGCCGGTGAGGGTGATCAGTCCGTCGGCCTCGGCGCGCAGAGCCTGAGCAACGAGTTCGGGCCAGTCGGCGGGCTGGCAGCCGTTGCGCCCGAGGCCGGTGTCGGCCTTGAGCTGGACGCGAGCGGGGGTGCCGATGCCCCGGGCCGCCTGAATGACCTCCCGCAGGGCCCACAGACCACTCACCGACACGTCGAGGTCGGCCTCGATGGCCTGGGCCCAGGGGCCGCCGGGCGTCCAGAGCCAGCACAGGATCCGGCCCGGCAGTCCCGCCGCCCGCAGCGCGAGAGCCTCCTCGGGGGTGGCGGTGCCGAGCCAGGTGGCGCCCGCCTCGCGCGCCGCACGGGCACACGGGACCGCCCCGTGGCCGTACGCGTCGGACTTGACCACGGCCATCAGGGCCGCGGACGGCGCGTGGGCGCGCAGGGTCCGCACATTGGCCCGGAGTGCGGCCAGATCGATCTCGGCGCGGGCGCGCAGGGGTGCTGTCTCGTTCATAGCGTCCCCAGTGTCTCAGAGGGGTCCGACAGCACCCCGGCACCGGTGGCACTCAGGTACCGGCCCGGCGGCCCCATACGTAGACCCGGTCGCCCTTCTTGAGGACGCCCCACAGCTTGCGGGCGTCGGCGAGCCGCAGATTCACGCAGCCCCACGAGCCGACGGTGGTGTAGATGCTGCCGTAGACGGCGTGGAAGGCCTGTCCGCCGTCGAAGAACTGGCTGTACGGCATGGGGGTGTTGTAGAGCGTCGACCAGTGGTTCTTGTGCTTCCAGTAGACCTTCTTCCAGCCCGTCCGCGTCCCGTACCCGGCCCGCCCGCTCCTCATCGGCACCGGCCCGTAGATGACCTTCTTCCCCTTCTGCACCCATGTGAGCTGACGGGTGAGATCCACGCAGGCCACGCGGTACGACCGGACAGGACACTTCTTGGCCGCGTTCGGGTTCTTCTTCGCCGACAGCAACTGCATATGAGCCCAGGTGACAGGCCCGGCGAAACCGATGCTCGGCTTGATCTTGTGCTTCGTCTGGAAGCCACGGATGGCGAGACAGTCCGCGCCGGACTGCTTCCCGTCCACCTTCAGCTTCAGCCACCGCTCGACCTGGCGCTGGTAGGGCCCGGTCCGCTTGCTGCACGCCACCTTCGCGGCGGCGTCGCCGAGCGGCACGTACTCGACGAGGGCGTACGTCGCCTCCATCGCGTCCCGCGGCTGGACCGCGTCCTCCTTGGCAGTCGGTGTGTACACCTTCGGCGCCAGGACCTGGTCGGGCGTATCGATCTGCCACGGCTGGTACGGCCCCGGCGGCACCCCGGGCACAAGCTCCGCCTCCGGCCCGGAAGCGGGAGGAACAGGTTCCGCATACGCCGCCCCGACAGGCAGGACGGTCACCGCGGCGAGCATCACCGCGATCCCACGACACGTCATTCGTCTGCTGATCATGCGATCAGCCATACGCAACGGGAGGGCGAGCACGGGTGAGCCGCGCGGAGGGGGTCGCCCGTTAGGCGGGCTGGGGTCGCGTTTTCCTCGCCCCCTCCGCCCCTACCCGTCCCGCACTTCCGGGCTACGCCCGGGTTCAGCCTGTCCGGCGTTTGAGGACGAGCGCGTCAGCGCGATGCGGGGGTCTGGGGGCGGAGCCCCCAGGAACGGGACGGGCAGGGGCGGAGGGGGCGAAAAACACTCACCTCAGCCACACACATCCCGCCAGGCATCCGGAATCGCATCAGCCACGTCATGCGCCCCCACAGGCGCCCCATCCGCAGCAAACCGCCCCGCCAGCCCATGCAGATACGCGGCAACACTCCCGGCATCGAGCGCCGACAGCCCCGCCGCAAGCAACGACCCCCCAAGCCCAGACAACACGTCCCCACTCCCCGCAGTGGCCAGCCACCCCGTCCCGGTCGAGTTCACCCGCACCACCCCACCCCCGGCGTCAGCGACCAACGTCGTAGACCCCTTGAGCAGCACAGTCGCCCCATAAAGCCCCGCAAGCTCCCGCACGGCAGACAGCCGAGCCCCCTCGACAGACTCCCGCGAGACTCCGAGCAGCGCCGCCGCCTCCCCCGCGTGCGGCGTCATCAGCGTCGGCGCCCCCCGCCCCCGCACCACCACCCGCGAGGCCAGCCGCAACCCATCCGCGTCCAACAACACAGGCACATCCGCCGCCAGCGCCTCCCCCACGCCCGACGCATCGTCCCCGGCCCCCGGCCCCACCACCCACGCCTGCACCCGCCCGGCATGCTTGGGCCCCTGGTCGGACACCAGCGTCTCCGGAAAGCGGGCGAGAACCGCGCCCCCGGCGGGCCCGACGTACCGCACGGCCCCCGCCCCACCCCGCAACGCCCCGGCCACGGCGAGCACGGCCGCCCCCGGATACCGCGCCGACCCGGCGGCGATCCCGACGACCCCCCGCCGGTACTTGTCGCTCTCAGCCCCCGGCACCGGCAGCCGCGCGGCGACATCCGCATGCTGCAGGGCCTCCAACTCGGGCTCGGCGGGCAGTTCGGCCCCGAGCCCGATGTCGACAAGCCGCACCGACCCGGCGTACTCCCGCGCCGGATCGATCAGCAGCCCCGGCTTGTGCGTCCCGAAAGTGACCGTGAGGTCGGCGCGGACAGCGGCCCCGAGCACCTCGCCGGTGTCCGCCTCGACGCCGCTCGGCAGATCGACGGCGACGACAGCCGCGCGGGAGCCGTCGACAACCCCGACCAGCGCCGCCGCATCGGCCCGGAGCCCACCCTTGCCCCCGATCCCGACGATCCCGTCGACAACGAGATCGGCCCGGCGGACGATCTCCTCGGCGGCGGCGGGGCTCACGGTCCGCCCGCCGGCCCGGCGCAGGGCCTCAACCCCTCCCGGGTGCGTACGTTCGGGACTGAGCAGGACAGCCGTGACACCCGCCCCACGCGCCGCCAGCCGCGCCCCCGCGTACAGAGCGTCCCCGGCGTTGTCCCCGCTCCCCACCAGCAGCACGACCCGGCTCCCGTACACCCGCCCCAGCAACTGGGCGCAGGCGACGGCCAGTCCGGCGGCGGCGCGCTGCATCAACGCCCCCTCCGGAAGCCGCGCCATCAGGTCTCGCTCGGCAGTCCTCACGGTCTCCACGCTGTACGCAGTACGCATACGGTCGAGTTTCCCGCAGCTATCCCTCCGCCACCACCACAGCCGAGGCCACACCGGCGTCGTGGCTAAGCGACACATGCCAGGACCGCACGCCCAGCTCGGCCGCGCGGGCGGCCACCGTGCCCGTCACCTTCAACCGCGGTTGACCGCTGTCCTCGACGTAGACCTCGGCGTCCGTCCAGTGCAGGCCCGCCGGAGCGCCCAGCGCCTTGGCCACGGCCTCCTTGGCCGCGAAGCGGGCCGCGAGCGAGGCGACACCCCGCCGCTCACCGCTCGGCAACAGCAACTCGCTCTCCACGAACAGCCGTTCGGCCAGCCCAGGCGTACGCTCCAGCGAAGCCCGGAACCGGTCGATCTCCGCCACATCGATACCGACCCCGATGATGCTCATGCCGAGACCCTACGGCGCTCCAGCACCGCCCCTTCCAACCCACCTCTACGCGGAAGCAAGCTCGCACCACACGTACTTGCCCCGTCAGCCGCCGCACCCTCCGCCTGCCGAGGCTCAGCTCAACATCTATCGAACGAGCTTCCGTGGAGTGGAGGACACGTCACTCGGGCCCAGGCGACGGCGACTCCTGCGTAGAGATCGCGAACTCACCCACCCACATAGCCATCCGCGACTCAAAGACCCCGGCCAGGGCAATCCTCACCTTCCCCACCGGGGCCTTCTCCACCTTCCTCGACGCCCTAAAGTCAGCTCACTCCACCGTCACCGACTTCGCCAGGTTCCGAGGCTGATCCACCTCGTTCCCCCGAGCCGTGGCCAGCTCACAAGCGAAGACCTGCAACGGCACCGTGGCCACCAGCGGCTGCAGCAAGGTCGGCGTGGCCGGGATCCGGATCAGGTGGTCCGCGTACGGCACGACCGCCTCGTCCCCCTCCTCCGCGATCACGATCGTCCGCGCACCCCGCGCCCGGATCTCCTGGATGTTGGACACGATCTTGTCGTGGAGAACGGACCGCCCCCGGGGCGAGGGGACGACCACGACGACCGGCAGGTCATCCTCGATCAGTGCGATCGGCCCGTGCTTCAGTTCGCCCGCCGCGAAGCCCTCGGCGTGCATGTACGCCAGTTCCTTGAGCTTGAGCGCGCCCTCCAGCGCGACCGGATAGCCCACGTGCCGCCCGAGGAACAGCACCGTGTTCTTGTCGGCGAGGGAGCGCGCCAGCTCCCGTACGGGCTCCATGGTCTCCAGGACGCGGTCGACCGAAGCGGAGATCTGGGACAGGTCGCGGATCACAGCCTGGATCTCGTCGCCCCACTTGGTGCCGCGCACCTGGCCGAGGTACAGGGCCACCAGGTAGCAGGCCACCAGCTGCGTCAGGAACGCCTTCGTCGAAGCGACGGCGACCTCCGGGCCGGCGTGCGTGTACAGCACCGCGTCCGACTCGCGCGGGATCGTCGAGCCGTTGGTGTTGCAGATGGCCAGCACCTTGGAGCCCTGTTCGCGCGCGTGTCGCAGCGCCATGAGGGTGTCCATGGTCTCGCCGGACTGCGAGATGGCGATGACCAGCGAGCGCGAGCCCAGGATGGGGTCCCGGTAGCGGAACTCGCTCGCCAGCTCCACCTCGCACGGGATCCGCGTCCAGTGCTCGATGGCGTACTTGGCGATCAGCCCGGCGTGGAAGGCCGTACCGCAGGCGACGATGACGACCTTGTCGACCTCACGCAGCTCGTGGACCGGGATCCGCACCTCGTCCAGCGTCAGCAGGCCGGACGCGTCGATGCGCCCCAGCAAGGTGTCGGCGACCGCCTTGGGCTGCTCGGCGATCTCCTTGAGCATGAAGTAGTCGTAGCCCCCCTTTTCGGCCGCCGAGGCGTCCCAGTCCACGTGGAAGGCGCGTACCTCGGCGGGGAGGCCGTCGAAGCCGGTGACCGTCACCCCGTCCCGGCGCAGCTCCACCACCTGGTCCTGGCCCAGCTCGATCGCCGACCGCGTGTGGGCGATGAACGCGGCGACGTCCGAGGCGAGAAAGGCCTCGCCCTCTCCGACGCCCACCACGAGGGGCGAGTTCCGCCGCGCGCCGACGACCACGTCCGGCTCATCGGCGTGCACCGCCACCAGCGTGAACGCGCCTTCGAGGCGCCGGCACACCAGCCGCATGGCCTCCGCCAGGTCCGCGCAGACCGAGAACTCCTCGGCGAGCAGATGCGCGACCACCTCGGTGTCCGTCTCGGAGGCCAGGTGGTGCCCGCGTTCGGCCAACTCGGCCCTGAGGACCGCGAAGTTCTCGATGATCCCGTTGTGCACGACGGCGACCCGGCCGGCGTTGTCCAGGTGCGGATGGGCGTTCGCGTCCGTGGGCCCGCCGTGCGTGGCCCACCGGGTGTGCCCGATCCCCGTCGACCCGGTCGGCAGCGGCCTTTCGACCAGCTCCTTCTCCAGGTTGACCAGTTTCCCGGCCTTCTTCGCGGCGGCGAGCCCCCCGTCCGCCGGCACGGCGACTCCTGCCGAGTCGTACCCCCGGTACTCCAGTCGCTTCAGTCCGGCCATCACCACGTCAAGCGCCGACTGCGACCCCACGTATCCCACGATTCCGCACATGGGCGGCAGCCTAAGGGCCGGAAGCCGCCCGAACCCGGCGCCTCGTGCCCGATATCGGAAATTCCCACCCCTCGCCGCGCTCCCCCAGGAGCAACCCGCGTGACGGACCCCACGCCCCATCACGTCCACACTCCCGTAACAATGGGCTGGTGATCTCTCCGGTCTCCTCGTTGCCGCGGAGCGCCCACCGGTCCAAGCCGGAGGCGACTCCCTACGTCGACCTCACCCGTGCCGAGTGGAGCGCGCTGCGCGAAAAAACGCCGCTCCCGCTGAACGCCGAGGAGGTCGAGAAGCTGCGCGGCCTGGGCGATGTCATCGACCTCGACGAGGTGCGGGACATCTACCTGCCGCTGTCCAGGCTGCTCAATCTGTACGTCGGTGCCACGGACGGGCTCAGAGGCGCCCTGAACACCTTCCTGGGCGAGAAGGGCTCCCAGTCCGGCACGCCCTTCGTCATAGGCGTCGCGGGCTCGGTGGCCGTCGGCAAGTCCACGGTCGCCCGCCTCCTGCAGGCCCTGCTCTCCCGCTGGCCCGAGCACCCGCGCGTCGAGCTGGTCACCACGGACGGCTTCCTGCTCCCCACCAAGGAGCTCGAGGCGCGCGGCCTGATGTCGCGGAAGGGTTTCCCCGAGTCGTACGACCGCCGCGCGCTCACCCGGTTCGTCGCCGACATCAAGGCGGGCAAGGACGAGGTGACGGCCCCCGTCTACTCGCACCTGATCTACGACATCGTCCCCGGCCAGCGGCTCACGGTCCGCCGCCCCGACATCCTGATCGTCGAGGGCCTGAACGTCCTGCAGCCCGCCCTGCCCGGCAAGGACGGCCGCACCCGCGTCGGTCTCGCCGACTACTTCGACTTCAGTGTGTACGTCGACGCCCGCGCCGAGGACATCGAGGCCTGGTACCTCAACCGCTTCCGCAAGCTGCGCGCCACGGCATTCCAGAACCCCTCCTCGTACTTCCGCAGGTACACCCAGGTCTCCGAGGATGAGGCCCTCGACTACGCCCGTACGACCTGGCGGACCATCAACAAGGTGAACCTGCTGGAGAACGTGGCGCCTACCCGGGGCCGCGCGACCCTCGTCGTGCGCAAGGGCCCGGACCACAAGGTGCAGAGGCTGAGCCTGCGCAAGCTTTGACATGCTCCTTGCCCTGAAGGGCGAGGATTCCGGCCGTCGCTACCGAGTGCTGTGCCGCTGCGCGGCACGGCTCCTGGTGGGGATTCCGTGGCTTCCTGTTTCTTGACGCCGTGCCAGGATCGCTCCTGGTCCTACCGGCGCTCCGCAGGCTGATACCGCCAGTCCGGCGGCCGTCTTGACGTTGGTTGCGGCGTTGACGTCACGGTCGTGGACGGTGCCGCAGGCGGCACAGGTCCATTCCCTCACGTCGAGGGGCTTGGGCCCGTCCTTGACTCCGCAGACAGAGCAGGTCTGGCTGGTCGGCTCGAACCGGTCGATCTTGACGAAGGTGTGCCCGTATCGGGCGGCCTTGTACTGGAGCATGTCCACGAAGGATGACCAGCCCGCGTCGTGGACCGATTTCGCCAGCCGGGTCCGTGCGAGTCCGTTCACGGCCAGGTCCTCCACGGCGATCGCTTGGTTCTCGCGGATCAGCTTGCTGGAGAGCTGGTGGTGGAACTCGCGGCGGGCATCAGCCACTTGCACGTGGGCGCGGGCGACCTTCAGGCGGGCTTTGTCACGGTTCCTGGATCCCTTCTGTTTGCGGGGCAGCTCCCGCTGGGCCTTCTTCAGCTTCTTCTCCGCCCGGCGCAGGAAGCGCGGGGAGGAGACCTTCGTGCCGTCGGACAGGACCGCGATGGGGGTCCCCCCGCGCGAGCGAAGCCGAGCGTGGGGGAGGGTGAGACCGAGATCGATGCCCACACTCTGGCCGGTGTCGGGCACGGTGGCGGCGTCGGTGTCCGGGTCGGTGTCGATCACGAAAGAGGCGAAGAACCGGTCCGCACTGTCCTTGATGACAGTGACCGAGGTGGGGGTGGTGGGCAGGGTCCGGGACCAGACGACCTTCACCGCCCCGATCTTGGGCAGGTGCAGCCGTCCGCCCGGGGTGATGGACCAGCGGGCGTTGGCGGTGAACCGGATGGACTGCCGGGTGTCCTTGCGGGACTTGAACCGGGGAGCAGCGATCTTCGGACCCTTCCGCTCGCCCTTGAGACAGGCGAAGAAGTTGCGATAGGCGGACTCCACATCCCGCAGGGACTGTTGGAGCACGACTGCGGAGACCTCACCCAGCCAGGACCGCTCCGGGCGCTTCTTCGCCTCGGTCACCAACGCCCTGGACAGCACGGCCGCCGACGGGTACGGGGCACCCGTCTCGTGGGCGTCGCGGCGGGCGCGCACGGCGTCGTTGAACACGACCCGTGCGCACCCGAACGCCCGCGCCAGAGCGCGTTCCTGGCCGGGCTCCGGGTACAGGCGAAAGGCGTACCGGAGCTGCATGCCGCCGATCGTATGAACGAGGCCCGCTCTCATGAACCCGGAACATCCGTTCCCCACATCACCCCTGCCAGGCAGAAGACAACGAGCCCTCCCGGCTCCGCCGACAGCAGCGTGCACCGACACCCACGACCGTGCCGCTCCACGGCACAGCCGCCGGATTCTCCACACCCCCGACGTGAACGCCGGAGCACCGAGAATGAATCCCGGTAGCAGTCCATGCGAGCCGTGTAGAAAGACGTCATGCTGCATCTGCGCCTGATCACCCCGGCCGGCAAGACGGACGACGTGGTGCGCCTGATCGAGAACACGGTCGGCACCGCCCATCTCGTGGTCGTGCCGGGCGCCGCCCGCAACCCCGCCGGAGACGTGGTGATGGTCGACGTCGCGCGCGAGGCGGGCGACGAACTCATCAGCGGTCTCCAGGAGTTGGACCTCGACAAGACCGGCTCGATCGCCGTCGAGAACATCGACCTGTCACTGTCGAAGCGCGCCGACAAGGCGGAGGACGAGGCGCCGGGCGAGGGTGTGGACGCGGTGCTGTGGGAGCACCTGACGGACGCGACGCACGAGGAGTCGACGCTCAGCGTCACCTATGTGGGGCTCCTGGCGGTCGCGACGATGCTCGCGGCCTGCGGTGTGATGCTCGACAACGCGATCCTGATCGTGGGCGCGATGGCCGTGGGCCCGGAGTTCGGGCCGCTCGCCGGGATCTCCACGGCGCTGGTGCAGCGGGCCCCGCAACTGGTGTGGCGGTCGCTGTGGGCGCTGCTCGCCGGGTTCGCCGTCGCCATAGTGCTGACGGCGGGCTTCAGTTGGCTGCTGGACGCGCTCGGGCTGTTCGAGAGGTCGATGGTGGAGGCGGCCCGGCCGAACACGGCCTTCATCTGGAAGCCCGACTGGATGTCCTTCGTCGTGGCCTTCCTGGCGGGCGTCGCGGGCACCCTCTCGCTCACGTCCGCGAAGTCCGGCGCGCTGATCGGCGTCGCGATCTCGGTGACGACGGTCCCGGCGGCGGCGAACGCGGCGGTGGCCTTCAGCTACACGGACTACTCCCAGACCTGGGGCTCCACTTGGCAGCTCCTCGCCAACCTCGGCGGCATCATCGCCGCCGGCACGCTCACGCTGCTCGCCCAGAAGTGGTTCTGGGCGAGACAGCGCGCGCGTACACCTGAAGTGGCCTAGCCGAGAGCGGACTTCACGGCGTCCGCGAGCCGCCCGGCCACCGACCGCGCGTGGTCGATGTCGGCGGCCTCGACCATCACCCGTACGAGCGGCTCGGTGCCGGAGGGACGGAGCAACACCCGCCCGGTGGCGCCGAGTTCACGCTCGGCGTCGGCCACGGCGGAGGCCAGTTCGGCGGAGGTCCCCACCCGCGACCTGTCGACGTCCGGCACATTGATGAGCACCTGCGGCAGCCGCTCCATGACGGACGCGAGGTCCCGGAGCGTACGACCGGTCTGGGCGACCCGGGCCGCGAGGAGCAGCCCGGTCAGCGTGCCGTCGCCGGTGGTGGCGTGGTCGAGGATGATCACGTGCCCGGACTGCTCGCCGCCGAGCGCGTACCCGTGCTTCTTCATCTCCTCCAGGACGTAGCGGTCACCGACCGCCGTCTGCACGAAGGACAGGCCCTCGCGCTCCATGGCGAGCTTGAAGCCCAGATTGGACATGACCGTCGCGACAACGGTGTCGGAGCGCAGTGCGGAACGCTCCCGCATCGCCAGCGCGAGTACGGCCAGAATCTGGTCCCCGTCGACCTCGGCACCCGTGTGGTCCACGGCGAGGCAGCGGTCGGCGTCGCCGTCGTGCGCGATGCCGAGGTCGGCGCCGTGCTCGAGGACGGCGGCCTGGAGCTTCTCCATGTGGGTGGAGCCGCATCCGTCGTTGATGTTGAGCCCGTCCGGCTCGGCGCCGATCGTGATGATCTCTGCGCCGGCGCGCGCGAAGGCCTCGGGCGACACCCGGGCCGCGGCACCGTGCGCCTCGTCGAGGACGACCTTCAGACCGTCGATGCGGTTCGGGAGTACGCCGAGGAGGTGGGCGACGTACCGGTCGAAGCCCTCGTCGTAGCTGCGCACGCGGCCCACGCCCGAGCCGGTCGGCCGGTCCCAGGGAGCGCCGGTGCGGTGCTCCTCGTAGACGCCCTCGATCCGGTCCTCCAGCTCGTCGGCGAGCTTGTGGCCACCGCGGGCGAAGAACTTGATGCCGTTGTCGGGCATGGCGTTGTGGCTGGCGGAGAGCATCACGCCGAGGTCGGCGCCCAGCGCACCGGTGAGGTACGCCACCGCGGGGGTGGGCAGCACACCGACGCGCAGGACGTCCACGCCCGCGCTGGCCAGACCGGCGACCACGGCGGCCTCCAGGAACTCCCCGGACGCGCGCGGGTCACGACCGACCACCGCGACTGCCCGGTGGCCCTCGAACGTGCCCGCCTCGGCCAGTACGTGCGCCGCCGCGACGGAGAGACCGAGCGCGAGCTCGGCCGTCAGATCCGCGTTGGCAACACCGCGCACGCCGTCCGTGCCGAAGAGTCGTCCCACTTGTCCTCCTGAGAAAGCTTCAGAATTCGGACGTCATCCGATCACACGAGCCTTTGAGCACCTTGTGCCGTTATACGCCTAAGGCTGTGATAAACGAACGCCCCGACGGCACTGTGGCGTGCCGCCGGGGCGTTCGGACGTACTACGCGTAACCACACGTGCTCGACCGACCACACGTGCTACGCGTACGAGCAGGCAGCGAAGATTAACGCTTGCTGTACTGCGGGGCCTTACGGGCCTTCTTGAGACCGGCCTTCTTGCGCTCGACCGCACGGTCGTCGCGCTTGAGGAAGCCGGCCTTCTTGAGGGCGCCGCGGTTGTTGTCGACGTCGGCCTCGTTCAGCGCGCGGGCGACACCGAGACGGAGCGCACCGGCCTGACCGGAGACGCCGCCACCCGTGATGCGGGCGACAACGTCGTAGCGGTTGTCGAGCTCGAGCACCTTGAAGGGCTCGTTGACTTCCTGCTGGTGCACCTTGTTGGGGAAGTAGTCCTCAAGGGTGCGACCGTTGATCTTCCACTTGCCGGTGCCCGGGACGATCCGGACGCGGGCGATGGCGTTCTTGCGACGGCCCAGGCCGGCGGCCGGCTGCGGGTCGCCGAAGCGGCCCGCGAGCGACTCCGAGGTGTACTCGCCCTCGACGGGCGGGACCTCGGACTCGGTGGTGTAGTTCTCGACGTTCTCGACGAGCTCGCCCTCGGTCTCTTCGACCGGCTGCTCAACGGTGGTCTCGGCCACGATTCTCCTCAGAATTTTCTGTGTCTTAGGGGGTGGCCGGAACTACTGCGCGACCTGGGTGATCTCGAACGGCACCGGCTGCTGCGCAGCGTGCGGGTGCTGGTCGCCCGAGTAGACCTTCAGCTTCGAGAGCACCTGACGGCCCAGGGTGTTCTTGGGGATCATGCCCTTGATGGCCTTCTCGACGGCCTTCTCGGGGTTCTTCGCCAGCAGCTCGTCGTAACGGACGGAGCGCAGACCACCCGGGTAACCGGAGTGGCGGTACGCCAGCTTCTGGGTCTTCTTGTTGCCGGAGAGGTGCACCTTGTCGGCGTTGATGATGATGACGAAGTCACCAGCGTCGACGTGGGGGGCGTAGATCGGCTTGTGCTTGCCCCGAAGGATGTTCGCGGCGGTGGTCGCCAGACGGCCCAGGACGACATCCTGAGCGTCGATGACGTACCACTGGCGAGTGATGTCGCCGGGCTTGGGGCTAAACGTACGCACTTCGTAGCCTTCGCTTCTTCAGTGGATGGGTCCTGACACATGGCATCACTGAAGCGATCATGCAGCTGGGGACGACAGTGCCGGGAACGATGCCCGTATGCCGCCCACTGGTAACTGCTCCAGGGAACCTACGTAAGGGCCTCTCGCGTGAGAACGACCAAGCCGATACGCATAACGAAATGCAAGAGTACTCGCGCTGCCCCGGAAGGGTCAAAACGCGCCTCACGGCCGCTACCGCGACCGGCAACGTCTAGTACAACCGTACGAAATATTCACGGCACCCCGCACCCCGGGAACCGCGACGCACCAACCACCCGGAGATGTCACTTTTGCCCGTGCGGGCTCACCTCGCACCAGGTCCCGAGTGCCCGCCGAAGCGGAACGGCACACCCCAACCCCCGTCTAAGATGCGGCACATGAGCTATGGGCAGGGTGGGCAGGGGCAGCCCCCGTGGGATCCCTGGAATTCAGGATCCCAGCGGCCCCAGTGGGGCAGCCAGACGGACGACCGGACTCCGGACTGGGCGGCGCTCGCCGACGCCTCCGAGTCGCGCAACAAGCGCCGCAGGGTGCTGCTGATCAGCGGCGGAGCGCTTGCCACGGTCGCGGTCGGCGTCGCCGTCGCGGTGGCCGTCGTGTCCGCGAACGGCAGCAGCCAGGCCTCGAACTCGCCCAGCAACCTGCCCGCCACCGCGGACATCCCGAGCGACACCACCGCGCCGGAACCGTCCTTCGCGCCGACCTCGGCCCCTCCCCCGCTGGACCCGAAGGACTTCATATCCAGCGTGAAGAAGGACACGGCACCGCTCAGCCCCGGTCTCCTCTTCCCCGGCTCGACGCTGACCATGGGTGACCGCGTCTATACAAAGGGTCCGACGGCCGACACGACGAACTGCGCCACGGCCGCGAAGGGCACGCTCGCCACGGTCCTCACCAAGAACAAGTGCACGCGCCTCCTGCGCGTCACCTACAGCAAGGACGGCGTCGCCGTGACGGTCGGCGTGGCCGTCTTCGACACCGAGGCCCAGGCGGTCAAGGCCAAGGGCGACGCGGACGCGAAGAGCATCATCGCCTCGCTGTCCGGCGGGAAGGTCAAGCCCTTCTGCGACTCGGCGGTCTGCCGCTCGACCACGAACTCCTACGGGCGCTACGCCTACTTCACCCTCGCCGGCTTCACCAACGGCAAGGACGTGACGACGAAGGACACCGCGGTCTTCACCACCGGCGACGACCTCGCCGAGTTCGCCTTCCGGCAGATCCGCCGCCGCGGCGAGGCCCAGGCGTCTACCGCGGCCAACGAGTGACCCGGACCCCGCCCCGGTGACCACCGCCCCGCCCCGGGCGGCCGTGCCCCGCAACAAGGACGTGTGAGACTCTCCCGCACGCTCACCGGCAAGTCGGACACTGGCCGTGTCGCCGACGGCCGGCCCCGGGGGGACCACTCCATGACCACGCTGCGCCCGTCCCGACGCCTGCTGCTCGGGACCTGCGCGGGCGCCGCGCTACTGGCCCCGCTGGGAGTGTGGGCCTGGCCCGAGCAGCAGGAGAGCGCGGCCGGGCCCCGGGCGGTGCCGACCGAACTGCGGGACCGGGATCCGAAGGCGACCCCCGAGGCACGCCAGGTGTACGCGATGCTCGCGAACCTGGAGAACACCGCGCGCCGCGGCCGCCCGAGCCGCACGGTGATCGGCCAGCACGTGGAGCTGCACAACGAGCGGTACAACCCGCAGTACGGCGACTACCAGGGCACCAAGGCGCCGGGCTACTACTACCGCAAGGCCCGCGACATCACCGGCCGGCTGCCCGGCTTCGTGGAACTGGACCTCGGCCCCGGCTACGGCCAACCCGGCTGGGCGGTGGGCCAGGCCCGCTCCTACTCCGGCGCCTGGCCGAGCTGCCGCCGCTACTGGGGGTACACCGAGGACGCCGTGGACCTCGCCGTCGGCGTGTGGGCGGGCCTGCCCCGGACGGCCGACGGCTCGTACCGCCCCTCCGGCACACACCGGGAGTGCGCGTCCGGGGCCGAGGTCTCCCTGCCGCACAACGGGGGCGCTCCGGCGGGCCTGGTCGGGTTCTCCTTCCACCAGCCCTACCCGGGCAGCCCCGTCAAGGGCTACACCCAGACGCTGCACCGCAACTCACCGGCCGCGAAGGACCCCCGCTGGTTCGCCCGGATGACAAGCCCGGGCACCGCCGAGCACAAGTCCCTGCAGCTAGACCTCGCCTTCCTCGCCGACCACCTGGGCTACCTGGCCGGCCGCGGGGTCCCCGTACTGCTGCGGCCGTACCACGAGATGAACACCGCGCCCGGCAGGGGCTTCTGGTGGGCGGGCCAGGACCCGGACGCGTTCCGGACGCTGTGGCGGCTGACGTACGACTACCTCGTGAACCGGCGCGGCCTGCACAACCTGATCTTCGTGTGGGCGCCGAACTCCTGGGACGGGTCCTACGGGCGGGAACCCCGGGCCTACTACCCCGGCGGGCGCTACGTCGACATCGTGGGCGTCGACGACTACAGCGACACCCCGGCCCGCCCGTTCGGCGGCGGAGCCTGGACCGAGGTCTGGTACCGCGGCCTGGAGCGGTACCGCAGGCCGCGGATCGTCTCCGAGTCCTTCCACGTACCGCTCAACGCGGCCCAGCCCCGGACCCTGACCAGGACGCCCTGGGTGCTGTGGACGGTGTGGGGCCAGGCCCTGTCGTACGACAACGTGTCCGCGCCCCGGAAGAAGAACACCGCGGACGACGTGAAACGGACCTATCACTCTTCGCGCATGATCACGGCACAAGACTTCGGTTGATTAACTTTTGAACACATCCCCCTCACATGTGTTCCATGCATAGGCACATACATGCAAGGATCACTCTTCTGTTCGGCCAGTGGTTCGGGTGCCCGGGGGGGCTTCTGACAGGCAAGTGGCCGATGACGCCAAAGAAGGCGTTGGGGGGCATGGAACCCAGAGTTTCTGTGCCGTGGCGCGCTTTGTCGTGCCCCGGCCGAGATCTATGGCTGCCTCAACGCACCAGCGATCTCACAGGAGTTCCTCAGAAGTCATGGCATCAACAGTCGCCGACGAGGGTGTTCCGCACTCTCGGCAGAACGCGAAACTGACGAAGCGCACCGCGTCGTGGAAACCGGGGATCCTGCCGTTCCTGGTGCCCTTCGTCCTGCTGGTCGCCTTCGGGCTGTGGTCCTACCGGCCCAGCTCGACTCCGCTGAGCTGGGTCCTGACCGTCGTCTGGTCCCTGCCGGTGGTCGGTGTGCTGGTCGGTATCCAGGGCGCCGTGCTGCTCCGCCGCCGGGTCCGCAAGAGCGACCGGATGGCCCCGCCGGCGCCGGTCGACCAGGACTTCCTGATCATCCTCTGCCCGACCATCGGACGTCACGACACCTACCCGGCCCTGGAACGCTCGATCCTGTCCTACGTCGAGCACATGCCGGAGTGGTTTCCGTACATGCGCGTCGACATCCTCACCGAGGAGGGCTGCGAGGCAGCGGCGGACATCGACCGGCTCGCCGACTCGCACCCGCTGATCCGGGTGATCACCGTCCCCAAGGCGTACGTCCCGGAGAACGGCACCCGCTTCAAGGCCCGCGCCAACCACTACGCCCACGAGCTGCGTATCGAGGAGGGCGAGGCCCTCGACTACGTCTGGGTGCTGCACATGGACGACGACACCGGCGTCGGCCCCGACACCTCGTCCTCGCTCGCCCAGTTCATCAACCGGCAGCGCCGCGCCCACCCCGACGAGGCCAAGCACATGGCCCAAGGCATCCTCACGTATCCGCGTGAGAACGCGGTCAACCTCTTCACCTGGCTCGCCGACGCGGTACGCCCCGCCGACGACATCGCCCGTTTCCGCGCGCTGACCGGCATGGGTACCCCGGCCGCCGGTGTGCACGGCGAGCTGCTGGTGCTGCGCGCGTCCATCGAGGCTGAGATCGGCTGGGACTTCGGCCCCAAGGAGATCGTCGAGGACGCTCGCCTCGCCCTGACCTTCTGCCGCAAGTACCCGGGCCGCAGCGACTGGTTCAACGGCCGCTGCTACGGCGCCTCCCCCTCCACCGCGGCCGACTTCGTCAAGCAGCGCGACCGGTGGGCCTGGGGCCTGGTGGCTCTCTGCTTCAACAGGTCCGTGCCCTTGCGCTACCGCTGGTTCCTGTCGATCTGTGTGACCACCTGGATCCTCGGCCCCCTCCAGCACATCGGCGCCGTGCTGCTCTTCGGCTGGCTCATCAACGACATGAACACCTCGCCCGCGACCCAGTCCGTGACCATCCTGTGGGCGTTCAACTTCGCCTACGTCATCTGGACCTACTGGGAGGGACTGCGGCTCAACGCGCTCGCGTCCGTCAGCGGCAGACGCAAGTGGTGGGAGCCGATCGTGGTGATCGCTCTCATCCCCGTCTTCTCCGTGCTGGAAGGAATCGGAGGCTTCAAGGGCTTCCTGAAGTTCGTCCGGCGCGAGGAGAACAAGTTCGTCGTGATCGCCAAGCCCGCCTGATCGCCCGGAAGACAACTGACATGCGCTCGCGACTGCCCCTGCTCGCCATCTTCCCGGTGAGCGTGCTCACCATCGTGCTGGGCACCCCCTTCGTCCTCGGCGACCACCCTGTGCGCTGGGAGTCGGGCTCGGCCCTGCCCAAGCTCGTCCTGGGCGACGCCCCCGAGGAATCCAGCACTCCGACCGACGACCCCTCCGATACGACGGACGCGTCCTCCCCCTCGTCCTCCACGCCTTCCTCTTCCTCCGGCGACGGCCTCAAGGTCGCCAAGCCCTGGAAGGCCGGCATGGCGCAGTGGGGCGTACAGGTCTACTGGGAGGAGGAGACGAAGAAGCGCTCCGACACGTTCATCGAGAACCAGGCCCGCAAGCAGGCCAAGTACCTCATCGGCCTGGGCGCGAACTCGGTGTCCCTGTCCTTCCCCTACTTCACCGGGGACTCCACGTCCAACAAGATCTCCGCCGGGGCCAAGACGCCGTCCCCGGAGCGCCTCCAGCGGGTGCTGCAGGTGTTCGAGGACGCGGGCTTCCGCACCACGGTCCGCCCGATCATGGACGAGGCCTCCCTCGACCCGCCGACCGGCTGGCGCGGCAACATCGAACCCGCCTCGCGCTCCGCCTGGTTCGCGTCGTACAAGGAGTTCCTCACCCCGTACCTCAAGGTCGCCGAGGAAGAGAAGGCGAACACCTTTGTGATCGGCACCGAGCTGAACTCCTTGGAGGGCGACACCGGCTGGGACTCCCTGGTCGCCTCCGCCGAGACGGCCTTCTCCGGTGAGGTCGCCTACGACGCCAACTGGGACAACTACGTCTCCGGCCGCATCAACATGCCGGTCAGCCACCTCGGCGTCGACGCCTACTTCCCCGTCAAGGTCGCGGACACCGCGTCCGTCTCGACGCTGGTCGACGGCTGGAACACCTGGCTGGACAAGAAGGCCACAGGACCGCTGCCCAACATCACCATCGCCGAGTCCGGCATCGGCGCGATGAACGGCGCCTACCACGCGCCCGGCGACTTCTACACCAAGCGAGCAGTGAACCCGACGGTGCAGGCCAACTGGTACGAGGCCGTCTGTCAGGTAGTCCAGGAACGAGAGATGAGCGGCGTCTACTGGTGGTCGATCTGGTTCGACGACGACCCGAACACCAAGCCCGACGACAAGGTCGCCTCCCGGCTCGACTTCGCCGGACGCCCTCTTACTGAGAAGGCCATCAAGGCCTGCTTCACCTCCGATTACGCAGGCCCTGGCACCGACACCGCCAGCTGACCGAGCGAGGCAATCATGCAGGAAGCCATCATCCTGGTGGGCGGCAAGGGAACCCGCTTGCGCCCGCTGACCAACCACACCCCGAAACCGCTTCTCAACGTCGCGGGATCCTCCTTCATCCGGCACCAGATAGCCAAGCTGATGGATGCAGGCGTCGAGCACGTGGTGTTCGCCACCTCGTATCTCGCCAGCCTCTTCGAGGAGGAGTTCAAGGACTTCTCCCAGGACCTGAAGATCTCCTACGCGGTCGAGAGCGTCCCGCTCGGTACGGGCGGGGCGATCCGCAACGCCGGCCGCCTGCTGCGCGGTCCGGCGGACGCGCCCGTCCTGATCCTCAACGGCGACATCCTGTCCGGGCTCGACCTGCGTGACGTACTGGAGCAGCACAAGGCGCGGGAAGCGGACGTGACGCTGCATCTCACCCGCGTATCCGACCCTCGTGCCTTCGGCCTCGTGCCCACCGACGAGGCCGGAAGGGTGCTGTCCTTCCTGGAGAAGCCGAAGACCCAGGAGGAGTGCGTCACCGACCAGATCAACGCGGGCTGCTACGTCTTCCGCCGGTCCGTCCTCGACGCCATCCCGGCCGACCGCGAGGTCTCCGTCGAACAGGAGACCTTCCCGGAGCTCGTCGCCCAGGGGCGGCGCGTGTTCGGTCACACCACGGAGGACTACTGGCGCGACCTCGGCACGCCGCTGGCATTCGTGCACGGGTCCGCCGACCTGGTCACCGGCAAGGTGACCTCTCCCCTCGTGGAGCGGCAGGCCGAGGCCCTGATCCATCCCACGGCCACCGTCGACCCGACCGCCCGCATCACGGGAGGCTCGACGATCGGTCCGCACGCCGTCATCGGCCCGCGCGTGGTCGTCGACCGCTCCATCCTCGGCGGGAGCGTCACCGTGGCCGAGGGTGCCCGGATCCACGAGTCCGTGGTGGACCACGACTCCTCGATCGGCGGCGAGTCCTTCCTCCGTGAGGCCGTGGTGGGCTGCCATGCGCACATCGGCGCGGAGAACGAACTGCCCGCCCAGCTGCGCCTGTCGTGCGGCATCCGCATTCCCGCCCAAGGAGTACGCGTCAGCGGCACGGCTGCCGCCTGCCTGACGGCCCACTGAAGTCGCCTACCTGCCGCACAACTTGACCGGACAGTCAGTTACTGGAGAGACATGCCCCGCCATCGCACATCGGCCGTGGAGACAGAGCGTCTTCGCAAGTATCGGCCCGACATTCAGGGCCTGCGTGCCGTAGCCATCATGATGGTGGTCAGCATGCACTGCGGCATCCTCGACATCCACGGTGGCGTGGACGTGAGCTTCGTGCTGAGCGGCTTCCTCATCGGCGGCCAGCTCTTCGCCGAGATCGAGAAGACCGGCAAGGTGTCCCTGACCAAGTTCTGGGCGCGCCGTTTCCGGCGTCTGACGCCGCCCATGGCCCTCGTCATCGTCGGCACCGCGGCCCTGGCGTGGATGTACGGCAGTCCGCTCAGGTTCCGCGCGTACATGGAGGACGGTCTCAGCGCCTCCCTCAGCTTCCTGAACTGGCGCCTGGTCGAGACCGGCACCGACTACTTCGCCAACGACGGGTCGCAGTCCCCGTATCAGCACTTCTGGTCGCTGGGCATCGAGGAGCAGTTCTACGTCGTCGCCCCGCTCGTCCTGGTCGTGGTGGTGTGGATCAGCCGCAAGATCTTCCGCAACCGCGCTCTGGTGGCGCTGTTCCTCATGGCCGTCATCGGCGGATCGTTCTATCAGGGCTGGTCCCAGACTGCCGAGAACCAGCCGCTCGCGTACTTCAGCACCCACACCCGGATCTGGGAGATCGCCTGCGGCGTCCTGCTCGCCCTGGCCGCTCCGCTCGTCTCCCGCATGAACACCGGCGTGGCCGCGGTCGTTTCGTGGCTCGGGCTCGGCACCGTGCTCGTCACGGCGATGCTCATCTCCGACGAGACGCCGCTGCCGGGGTACGCGGTGGCCGGCCCGGTGCTCGGCGCCGTCATGATCATCGCCGGTGGCTGCGCCAATCCCCGGTTCGGCGCGGAGCGGCTGATCGACAACCCAGTCCTCGACTTCGTCGGCAACGTCAGCTACGGCTGGTACCTGACCCACTGGCCGCTGCTGGTGCTCTGGCCGTCCATCACCGACCGGGAGTTCACCTTCCAGGACCGGCTACGGGTTGCCGTCCTGTCGTTCCTGGTGGCTGTGGTCCTGCACTACGCCGTCGAGCGCAAGTTCAAGAAGAACGTGAAGCTGGTGGCGCGCCCCTGGAAGGGCGTCTTCACCGGCGGGTTCACCACCGCGGGCACGGCCGGGGCGATGGTCCTGGCCACGATCATCCCGCTGAACCTGGCGACCGCATCGTCGTCGAGCACGCTCGCGGTCGGGTTCACCAGCCAGGCATCGGTCGAGGACGCCGTGCACCGCACCGAGCTCTCCGCAACCGTGCAGAGCGCTCTGCAGTCCACGCCCAAGAACTCCGCCAAGCACGGTTGCATCGACAACTTCGACGTCAAGAAGTTCGAGATGCGGGACGGCTGTGTCGCCGGCGACCCGGAGGGCACCAAGACCCTTGTCCTCATGGGGGACTCCCACGCGTGGCAGTGGAACGACGTCTACCACGAGATCGGCAAGGAGCTCGGGGTGCGGGTGGTGACCATATCGAAGGGCGGCTGCTCGCCACAGATCTACCGCATCATCAACCCCACCGTGAACCGCGAGTACACCGAGTGCGACAGCTGGCGCGAATCGGCTTTCGCCGAGCTCAAGAAGATCAAGCCCGACGTCCTCGTCATCGCCGACCGAGCCCGCCAGGAGGCGAACCGGTCGGGCGCCGAGGCTTCGTTCAAGGTGTTCAAGGAGACGGGCGCCAAGCTCGTCTACATGACGGACACCCCGCAGCCCGGGCAGAACGTCCCCGACTGTCTCGCCACGCACATCGACGACATCTCCCTCTGCAACCGCAAGGAGTGGCAGGCGCTCGAGTACACGGAGTTCCGCGCCATGGAGCGTGAGGTGGCCGAGAAGTACGGTGCGGAGATCATCGACACGACGCCCGCGTTCTGCGCGGTGGACGTCTGCCCGGCGGTGATCGGCGACCAGGTCGTCTACTTCGACAACAGCCACATCACGTCGTCGTACTCGAAGACCCTGAAGCCGTTCCTCAAGCCGGCCCTGGAAGAAATACTCGACAAGGCGTAGCCCGCGACCCGTTCCGCTCCGGCCGCCACCCGGCCGGAGCGGACCCCGTCAAGCCGTCACTGCCCCCGGACCCGCACCCGCCGAGTCTGCCCCTGCCGAGCCGCCAGCTGATCGTCCGCCGGATACCCGACCTCCTCCAGCGTCAGCCCGACCGGCCGTACGACATGCACCGCACTGTCCCGGACGTGCGCGTCGAGGACCCGCCGGGGCCACTCCACGTCACGGTGCCCGTCGCCGACGAACAGCAGCGCGCCGACCATGGAACGCACCTGGTTGTGGCAGAAGGCGTCGGCGCGGACCTCGATCTCGACGATGCCGTCCTCGCGCCGGCCCACCCCGAAGTCGAGGATCTCGCGGATCGTGGTCGCCCCCTCGCGCTTCTTCGCGTACGCCGCGAAGTCGTGCTCCCCGACAAGGGACTTGGCGGCGGCGTCCATCGCGGCGACGTCCAACTCCCAGTCGTGCCAGAGGACATGGTTGCGCAGCAGCGGGTCCACTCCGCCGGGCTGGTCGCCGACCCGGTAGACGTAGCGACGCCACACGGCCGCGAACCGCGCGTTGAACCCCGCGGGCGCCTCCGCCGCACGCCACACGCGCACGTCCCGGGACAGCCGCCCGGCGAGCCGCTTCAGCAGCTTCTCCCGGTGCTCGGCCCACAACGCCTCCGGCAGATCGACGTGCGCCACCTGCCCACGCGCATGCACCCCGGCATCGGTCCGCCCGGCCACGGTCAGCTCATACGTGGTCTCCCCCGACCGCGTCACCGTCCGCAGGGCGTCCTCGATGTCCCCCTGCACGGTCCTGCGCCCGCTGGCCTGCTTGGCCCACCCGGAGAACCCGCTCCCGTCGTACGACAGGTCCAGCCGCACCCGTACGAACCCGGGCTCTACTTCGTCACTCACCAACAGATCCTCTCCAGAGGCCGTGAACGCGAAAGCGGGCCCGCCCCGCAAGGGGCGGACCCGCTCAGACGCGAGCCGAAGCTCAGGCGTCCTTGGACTCGTTGCCCTCGGCGTCAGCCGGAGCCGCGTCCTCGACGACCTCGTCGGACTTGGCCTCGACGGCCTCGTCCTTCTTGAGAACGTCTTCCTTGACGGCACGCTTCGTCGCCGCCTCGGCCTCACCGGTGGCCTCCTGGGCCACGGTCAGCGCCTCCACCAGCTCGATGACAGCCATGGGCGCGTTGTCGCCACGACGGTTACCGATCTTGGTGATACGGGTGTAGCCACCCGGACGGTTCTCGTAGCGCGGGCCGATCTCGGTGAAGAGCGTGTGCACGATGCTCTTGTCCGTGATCACCGTGAGCACCTGACGGCGGTTGTGAAGGTCGCCCTTCTTCGCCTTGGTGACCAGACGCTCCGCGTACGGGCGCAGGCGGCGGGCCTTCGCCTCGGTGGTGGTGATGCGGCCGTGCTCGAAGAGCGACTTCGCGAGGTTCGCGAGGAGCAGCTTCTCGTGCGCGGCGCTGCCGCCCAGACGGGCACCCTTGGCAGGCTTCGGCATGGTGTTTCTCCTAGGTGTCTGCCCCGGCCGTATCAGGTACCGAGGTCAGTGTCCGAGCGGGCGGCTGCCCGTCGGAGATCCGGGCAGCCCCGTAGGGGCGCCCGGAAGGGGCGCGGGGAACTGCGCGACAAGCCACAGCGCACCCGCACCCAGGAACCGGCAGTCGGTCCCGAGCTCTTAGTACTGCTCGGTCTCGACGAACCCGGCGTCCACATCATCGTCCGCGCCGAAGGCATCCGCGGCGGCGGTCGGGTCGAATCCGGGCGGGCTGTCCTTGAGGGCCAGGCCCATGCCGGCGAGCTTCGCCTTGACCTCGTCGATGGACTTCGCACCGAAGTTGCGAATGTCGAGGAGGTCGGCCTCGGAGCGGGCGACGAGCTCACCCACGGAGTGGATGCCCTCACGCTTGAGGCAGTTGTACGACCGAACGGTGAGCTCGAGCTCCTCGATCGGCAGGGCGAGATCAGCGGCGAGGGCGGCGTCCGTGGGGGACGGGCCCATGTCGATGCCCTCGGCGTCGATGTTCAGCTCACGGGCGAGACCGAACAGCTCGACCAGGGTCTTACCGGCCGACGCCATGGCGTCACGGGGACGCATGGCCTGCTTGGTCTCGACGTCGACGATCAGCTTGTCGAAGTCGGTGCGCTGCTCGACACGCGTGGCCTCGACCTTGTACGTGACCTTCAGCACCGGCGAGTAGATGGAGTCGACCGGGATACGACCGATCTCCTGGCCCACCTGCTTGTTCTGGACGGCGGAGACGTAGCCGCGACCGCGCTCGACGGTCAGCTCCATCTCCAGCTTGCCCTTGCCGTTGAGCGTGGCGAGGACGAGGTCGGGGTTGTGCACCTCGACACCGGCCGGGGGCGCGATGTCGGCGGCGGTGACCAGACCCGGGCCCTGCTTGCGCAGGTACATCACGACGGGCTCGTCGTGCTCCGAGGAGACGACCAGCTGCTTGATGTTGAGGATCAGGTCGGTGACGTCCTCCTTGACGCCCGGCACGGTGGTGAACTCGTGCAGAACGCCGTCGATCCGGATGCTGGTGACAGCGGCACCGGGGATCGAGGAGAGGAGCGTACGACGCAGGGAGTTGCCGAGGGTGTAGCCGAAGCCCGGCTCCAGCGGCTCGATCACGAACCGGGAGCGGAACTCGTCAACGACCTCTTCGGTCAGCGACGGGCGCTGAGCAATAAGCATGAAGGAATCCTTCAGTCATGGGCACCCACTATTTGATGCCCTTGAGTACTACAAGGGTACGGGCGGCACGGCCCCGAAAGGCCATACCGCCCGAAACCTAAGACAACCGTGCGTCAGACGCGGCGGCGCTTGGGCGGACGGCAGCCGTTGTGCGGCGTGGGGGTGACGTCCTGGATGGAGCCGACCTCGAGGCCAGTGGCCTGGAGGGAGCGGATCGCGGTCTCGCGACCGGAGCCCGGGCCCTTCACGAAGACGTCAACCTTGCGCATGCCGTGCTCCTGCGCGCGACGGGCGGCCGACTCGGCGGCCATCTGCGCGGCGAAGGGGGTGGACTTGCGCGAGCCCTTGAAGCCGACGTGGCCGGCGGAGGCCCAGGAGATCACGTTGCCCGCGGGGTCCGTGATCGAGACGATCGTGTTGTTGAACGTGCTCTTGATGTGAGCGTGCCCGTGGGCGACGTTCTTCTTTTCCTTGCGGCGCACCTTCTTGGCAGCGCCCTGACGACCCTTGGGGGGCATCTATTACTCCTACGGGGAGGTGGTCGGTCCTACAGCGAAGACCGCTGATGAAGCGTTGTCCGCTGTGGACTACTTCTTGCCCGGCTTCTTCTTACCGGCGATCGCGCGACGCGGGCCCTTGCGGGTACGAGCGTTCGTGCTGGTGCGCTGACCGTGAACGGGCAGGCCGCGACGGTGACGCAGACCCTGGTAGCAGCCGATCTCGACCTTGCGGCGGATGTCGGCCTGCACCTCGCGACGGAGGTCACCCTCGGTCTTGAAGTTGGCGTCCACGTACTCGCGGATCCTGACCAGCTCCTCCTCGGAGAGGTCACGAACGCGGGTGTCAGGGTTGACGCCGGTCTCGGCCAGCGTCTTCTGCGAGAGGGTCCGGCCGATGCCGAACACGTAGGTGAGGGCAACCTCCACGCGCTTTTCGCGCGGGATGTCAACACCGGAAACGCGTGCCATTCAATGGCTCCAGTTGTCGTTCGGAGGTCTTCCGCAAAACCGGCTCCCGCCCGCCGTCCTCTTCATGTCGAAGATTCGGTACGAACCGGGTCCCCAGCCTCCGACCGGGGGTGTCAGGCCTGATGAACTCAGCCCTGGGCTCTGCGTATGAACATGTACTACTTGCGTCGCGCGAAGTATCTGCGGATGCAGAAGGTCGGTCGTGCGTCAGCCCTGGCGCTGCTTGTGGCGCGGGTTTTCGCAGATGACCATGACCCGGCCGTGACGGCGGATCACCCTGCACTTGTCGCAGATCTTCTTGACGCTCGGCTTGACCTTCATTGGTGAGGTTCTCCGGGTCAGTGCCACCACCCCGCGGAAGCGGGGCACAGGCAAGATCTACTTGTACCGGTAGACGATCCGGCCACGCGTCAGGTCGTACGGAGACAGCTCCACCACGACCCTGTCGTCAGGGAGGATGCGGATGTAGTGCATGCGCATCTTGCCGCTGATGTGTGCCAGAACCTGGTGGCCGTTCTGGAGCTCAACCTTGAACATTGCGTTCGGAAGAGACTCGACGACAGTGCCCTCGATCTCGATGGCACCTTGCTTCTTGGCCACGCTTCGCCCTTCGAATCGACTACCCTGATCGACTCTGTACGAGCGCATGCAGGCATGCGGGTGCACGAGAGCCGACGAGTCAGTCTACGTCAGGGCACCCGGAAAGACGAATCGAGGAAGAATGCCCTGCTTCGAAGATCATTAAGCCACCGGGTCCGGCGCGGCCGTAATCCCATACTCCGCCAGCTTCGCTTTCCCACCGTCGGGAGCCGTCAGCACAAGCGGCCCCTCCTCCGTCAGCGCGACAGAGTGCTCCCAGTGCGAGGACCAGGTGCCGTCCGTAGTAATGACGGTCCAGTCATCCTCCAGCACCTCGGTCTTCGGGGTGCCCAGGGAGACCATCGGCTCGATGGCGAGGCAGAAGCCGGGGACCAGCTTCGGGCCCTTGCCGCGTCGGCGCTCGACGTAGTTGAGGAGGTGCGGGTCCATGTGCATCTCGGTGCCGATGCCGTGGCCGCCGTAGTCCTCGACGATGCCGTAGCGGCCGCCGCCGACCTTGGGCTGGCGGCGGATGTACGTCTCGATGGCGCGGGAGACGTCGACGAGCCGGTTCCCCAGCTTCATCGCGGCGATGCCCGCCCACATCGACTCCTCGGTCACCCGGGAGAGCTCGATGAGCTCCGGGGCGTGACCGGTGCCCACGAACGCGGTGTATGCCGCATCGCCGTGCCAGCCGTCGACGATCGCGCCGGCGTCGATGGAGATGATGTCGCCGTCCTTCAGGACGGTCTTGTCGTCCGGGATGCCATGGACGACGACCTCGTTGGCCGAGGTGCAGATGGTGGCAGGGAATCCGCCGTACCCGAGAAAGTTCGACTTGGCCCCGTGCTCGGCAAGCACCTTGCGCGCGACCTCGTCCAGATCCTTCGTCGTGGCACCGGGCACGGCCGCCTCACGCGTGGCCGCGTGGATGGCGGCGACGACCAGGCCCGCCTCACGCATCTTGGCGATCTGCGCGGGGGTCTTGATTTCCACCATGATGGATTGCGCCTCCTGCCATTGGTACACGGCGCTCCAGGATACGCGGGCGACTGGCACCCATCGAACGGGGAGTGGCGCGTCACACCGAGCACGACAAAACCCCGGTCGGTGCAGGCACACCAGTTGATCGCCCGCACCGGCCGGAGCTTCGGTCTATCGCAGAGTTATCGCAGTGTTTAGGACTCGGAGAACACCACGGACTCGTACCAGGAGGAATTGCCGTGCCAGTTCACCCACATGCTGTACGACTTGGCGCCGATGATGTCGTAAGTGCTCGAGTCACAGCCAGAGTCACCACCGTCATCGACGGTCAAGACGGTCACGATTCCGGTGCCCGTGCTGTTGAGGGTCTTCAACTGCCCGGTGACACCGTAGCCGTCAGCGTAGGTGTCGCAGACGGTGAATACATCACCGTCATCCTTGTAGTACATGTAGCCACGGCTGGACGGCAGGGAGACTATCTGGCTGCCAGTCGCCGCTGCAGCCGGACCGGCCGAGAAACCAACCACCGTGGCGGCGGCCGCGGCGGCCATTACACCGCGTCTAATCATGGTCCTATTCATTCGATTCCCACCCCTTTTTCTCATGAGCCCTAAAAGGACCCGGACAGTCTGCAGAACACCATTTCTGTGTGGTTCCGCAGCGATCTAGATTTACCCTACCGACCAAGATTCTGAATGTCCACCGTCAATCGGCTCTTCATAAACAGAAGAATCAAGACACGAGCAGCAGTCAGGAACACAATCGGGCACGGCAAGGCAGGTCTTTACGGCCGATGTGCCGGCTACCACGGGAATTCCCGGAGCCGACGAATCCGGTCAGCGATTACTAAGGATTGGAGTCCAGCGACTGGGGTCGCTGAGGGAAGATGGCCGGAAGCCGGAAAGGGGGATGACTTCCTTTCCATCCGAGCTGGCAAGAATGAGTTGATTTCGGAACTCACCCTTACTGGGTTCACATTGCTCGGGATCGCACCTGAAGGCGATGAGCCAATCGTCGTCGGCCCAGGCCAGCAGCTGCTGACCGGGCACGAGTGCCTCGCGCTTACCGGTCCTGGCGTCCAACACCTCAGAGACGATCTGGCCGCCCTCGCCCACGAACCGGCCTGTTACCAGCTTCCCGTCAGGGGAGACGGCTCCCGGCGAGCTCAGCTCCTCCTCCGACTTCGGGACAGGCACCTCTTCACCGTCCACGCTGTAGAAGACCCTGCCCGCCTTGGTGCTCCAGGGCTCCCACAGCAGCTTGCCGTCACGGCTCCAGGCGATGTCCTGGCGCCCGCCGCCGACGACGAGCCCGTCGTCACCCTTCCTGGGCGGGCGCGCGCTGAAATCCGCCTGACCAGAGGCGGCATCGATGACATAGAACCCCGTACGGCTCGGCTTCGACCCCGGCACTATCTTGCCGTTCAGCCGGTAGGACGCGTCCTTGAAGAGCCCCTCCGGATTGATGTCATAGGTGGTTGCGACCAGACGCTTGCCATCCGGCGAGAACTGCACACCGCCAACGCCCTGGTCCGTCTTTATCCACCGTTCCACCTTGCCGGTGGCCAGATCCACGATTCCAATGCGGTGGACCGGCAGGCCACCCTCCAAGACCGCTGCGGTCTTCATCCCCGGCGCCACATCGAGCCAAGCCCAGTCCGTTTCCTCGTACCGATCCGTGGTCGAGTTCAGGAGGTTCCAATTGAAGACAAGGGCTCCGTCACCGTTCGCCCGCTTCTCCGACTTCACCGTGTAGTACGCCGAGACGGCGACATTCCCTGCGGCTATGAACTGCGTCGGCGGCGACTGATCCGGATGCGCCGCCACGCCCGCGGGACGACCTACGGGCTCTTCCTCTTCCTGACCATTGGTTGCGACGAGTGCCGCTGCAATGCCCGCCCCGACGAGAACCGTACCGATGCCGGCCATCACGAAACGGCGCACCTTCCGACGCCGCACACCGGACATCGACCCGCTTATGTCGTGGCGCATCCCCTCCGAAGCACCCTCGACATCCTCGCGGACCAACTGTCCGGGTTTCACGTCTGTACCCCCACAGGAAAGAAGACTGGATTTCGGATTCAGTCCGGCTGAACAGGACCCTAGGCGAGGGTGATCAAGCGGAAAGTGAATTTGAGGTTTCCCTGAGGTTTGCATAGCCCTCACGGAAGGTGACCAGACGGGGGGCCTTCATGCAGGGGCGAGCGCCGACCACACGGCAATCTGGACATACATGAACAGATTTGAACTCGCCGAGAACACATTGAGTAAGAGCGCACCGTCGGGAGTGATCTACGCCACAGCCTCTATGGGTCGACCTGACGGAGGGGTTCCGGTTATACAGCGATCTGACACCGCGTGCGGGCTCATAACTGGCGGCGGACCGAACAAGTGCGGCGGAGTTGAGGAATGCCTCGGCAACGTCGGCCCGGCGCTTTGATCCCGGTCAGGGCAGTGAACTTCAAGACCCTGATGCATCTCGAACCGCTCCTGCCAGATGCCTCGGATGATGTCCTCGCCGTGGCGGGAGCTCTCACCTTCGAGGCGGGGTACACCGCTGCCCGGAGCGGCGAGACCGGCACGGCGTGGGAGCAGGCCCATGCCATGGCCGACCGGCTCCAGGACGACTACCAATACCCCGTGACGGCGTTCTCTCGCGCGATCATGGGCGCGCACGCGGTCACCGTGACCGTGGAGCCGCATCAGGGCGGGGCCCCGTACCGCCGCAACGCCCGCCCCGGCGGTACGGGGCCCCGCGGCGACCGGCAGGCTCAGGGGCGCACGAAAACGCCCGTCCCGGGGGCAGGAAGCCCCCGGGACGGGCGTTCTCACGGTCGACGGGTCCGGCCTTCTCGTGATCCGAACCCAGAACAGACCCTAGTCAGTCCTCGTCGCGCTGAAGCGCCTCCATCGCGCGAGCCGTGACCTCTTCCACCTTGCCGAGCGCCAAGATAGTGACCACCAGGCCCTGCGCCTTGTAGTAGTCGATGATCGGCTCGGTCTGCGTGTGGTAGACCTCCAGGCGCGTACGCACGGTGGCCTCGGAGTCGTCGTCACGCTGGTACAGCTCGCCGCCGCAGACGTCGCAGACGCCTTCCTGCTTCGGCGCCTTGTACGTGACATGGAAAACGTGCGCCGAGTCGTTCCGGCAGATGCGGCGGCCGGCGATCCGCTTGACCACTTCGTCCTCGGGGACCTCGAGGTCCAGCACGGCGTCGAGCTTCATGCCCTCGTTCTTCAGCATCTCGTCGAGCGCCTCGGCCTGCGAGACGTTACGAGGGAAGCCGTCGAGCAGGAAGCCGTTCTCCGCGTCCGGCTGCTCCATGCGGTCCTTGGCCATCGCGATGGTGACCTCGTCCGGTACCAGCTCGCCCTTGTCCATGTAGGACTTCGCCAGTTTGCCGAGCTCCGTCTGCCGACTGATGTTGGCGCGGAACAGGTCGCCCGTGGAGATGTGCGGGATCGACAGGTTCTGGGCGAGGAACGCGGCCTGCGTACCCTTTCCGGCGCCAGGCGGCCCGACGAGGACGATTCGCATCAGCGGAGGAACCCTTCGTAATTGCGCTGCTGGAGCTGGCTCTCGATCTGCTTCACCGTCTCCAGACCGACACCCACGATGATCAGGATGCTGGTCCCGCCGAACGGGAAGTTCTGGTTCGCCTGGAACCCGACCAACGCCATCGTCGGCACGAGAGCGATCAGACCCAGATACAGCGAACCCGGCCACGTGATCCGGTTGAGTACGTATCCCAGGTACTCAGCGGTCGGCCGGCCGGCCCGGATGCCCGGGATGAAGCCACCATACTTCTTCATGTTGTCGGCTACTTCTTCGGGGTTGAAGGAGATGGCCACGTAGAAGAAGGCGAAGAAAACGATCAGCAAGAAGTAGACCGTGATGTAGATCGGGTGGTCACCCTTGGTCAGGTTTGTCTCGATCCAGGTCTTCCAGCTGGACGTTCCGCTGGAGAACTGTGCGATCAGAGCCGGGATGTAGAGCAGCGACGAGGCAAAGATCACAGGGATGATGCCCGCCTGGTTGACCTTCAGCGGAATGTACGTCGACGTGCCGCCGTAGGACCGGCGGCCGATCATGCGCTTCGCGTACTGGACCGGGATCCGGCGCTGAGCCTGCTCGACGAAGACCACCAGGCCGACCATGACCAGGCCGACCAGGATGACCGTGCCGAACTCGATCCAGCCGTCGGCCAGCGTGCCCGAGGTCTTGATGGACCACAGGGCGGCCGGGAAGGTCGCGGCGATCGAGATGAACATCAGGATCGACATGCCGTTGCCGATGCCGCGGTCGGTGATGAGCTCACCGAGCCACATGACGACGGCCGTACCGGCGGTCATGGTGATGACCATCGTGATGGTGACGAAGATCGACTGGTCGGGCACGATCTCGGTGGCCACCTGGCAGCCGCTGAAGAGCGCGCCGCTGCGAGCGGTCGCGACCAGGCCGGTGCCCTGGAGGATGGCCAGCGCCACCGTCAGGTAGCGGGTGTACTGCGTGATCTTCGCGGTGCCGGCCGAGCCCTCCTTCTTCAGGGCTTCCAGGCGCGGGATCACCACGGTCAGCAGCTGGAGGATGATGCTCGCCGTGATGTACGGCATGATGCCCAGCGCGAAGATCGTGATCTGCAACAGCGCGCCACCACTGAACATGTTGACCAGACCGAACAGACCTTGGTTGCCCTTGGCCACTTCGATACAGGTCTGCACGTTCTGGTAGTCGACACCCGGGATCGGGATGTGCGTACCCACCCGATAGACCACGATGATGCCGAGCGTGAAGAGCAGCTTCTTGCGCAGGTCGGGCGTCTTGAACGCCCGGGCGAACGCGGTGAGCACGGTGCCTCCTGCGACCCCCGCGCTACTGCGTCAGAGGTGACGGTCTTGAGGTTCGACGGATATCTGACAGCTAACCAACAGTCAAAGGCCGCCCGGAGTTCCCTTGAGACGCACCGGACGAAATTCGGCAGCGCAGGCCACCTTACCGGCGACACTGCCCCCCTTGGAACGACCAACCGGGGATGCCCCTTTTGTGGGGCATCCCCGGCTGGGATCGCTCAAGTCATCGAGACGCCTGGAGAATTCAGACGAGCTCGGTGACGGTACCGCCGGCGGCGGTGATCTTCTCCTTGGCGGAGCCGGAGACGGCGTCAACCGTCACCTGCAGCGCCACGGTGATCTCGCCCTGGCCGAGGACCTTGACGAGGCTGTTCTTGCGAACCGCACCGTTGGCGACGAGCCCCTCGACAGTGACTTCGCCACCCTCCGGGTACAGCGACGCCAGCTTGTCGAGGTTCACGACCTGGTACTCGGTCTTGAACGGGTTCCGGAAGCCCTTGAGCTTCGGAAGACGCATGTGGAGGGGCATCTGGCCACCCTCGAAGCGCTCCGGAACCTGGTAACGGGCCTTCGTGCCCTTGGTACCACGACCAGCCGTCTTACCCTTCGACGCCTCACCACGACCCACACGGGTCTTGGCGGTCTTGGCGCCCGGGGCGGGACGGAGGTTGTGGATCTTGAGCGGGTTGTTCTCACCCATGTTCAGTCGACCTCCTCAACCGTCACGAGGTGGCGGACGGTGTGAACCATTCCGCGGAACTCGGGGCGGTCCTCCTTGACGACCACGGTGTTGATCCCCTTGAGACCAAGGGACCGCAGGGTGTCACGGTGGTTCTGCTTGCTGCCGATGTACGACTTCGTCTGCGTGACCTTGAGGCGAGCCATTACGCACCCGCTCCCGCACGTGCACGAAGCAGAGCCGCGGGGGCGACGTCCTCGAGGGGCAGACCGCGGCGGGCCGCGATCTCCTCGGGACGCTGCAGGCCCTTGAGGGCCGCCACAGTCGCGTGCACGATGTTGATCGCGTTGGACGAGCCGAGCGACTTCGACAGGATGTCGTGAACGCCGGCGCACTCCAGGACAGCACGCACCGGGCCACCGGCGATAACGCCGGTACCGGGGGAAGCAGGCTTGAGCAGGACGACGCCCGCGGCCTTCTCGCCCGTGATCGGGTGCGGGATGGTGCCCTGGATACGGGGGACCTTGAAGAAGTGCTTCTTGGCCTCTTCAACACCCTTGGCGATCGCGGCCGGCACCTCCTTGGCCTTGCCGTAACCGACACCGACGGTGCCGTCACCATCGCCCACTACGACGAGCGCAGTGAAGCTGAAGCGACGACCACCCTTCACAACCTTGGCAACGCGGTTGATCGCGACAACGCGCTCAACGTAGGCGGTCTTCTCGGCGGCAGCTGCGCCACCGTCGCGACCCTTCCGGTCCCGCCGCTCGCCGCCACCGGCACCGCTTCCGCGGCGCTGGGGTCCAGCCATTGGAATTACCTCTCTCTGTTTCCGCTAGCTACGGAACCGACTCAGAACTTGAGTCCGGCTTCGCGGGCGGCGTCCGCCAGAGCGGCAATGCGCCCGGCGTACTGGTTTCCACCACGGTCGAATACGACAGCCTCGACACCGGCGGCCTTGGCGCGCTCGGCAACCAGGGCGCCGACCGACTTGGCCTGCGCGGACTTGTCGCCCTCGGCACCGCGGACGGTCGTGTCCAGGGTCGACGCCGACGCCAGGGTGTGACCCTTAACGTCGTCGATGACCTGGGCCACGATGTGGCGGTTGGAGCGCGTCACGACCAGGCGCGGACGCTCAGCCGTACCCGAGATGTGCTTACGGATCCGGATGTGACGACGCTTGATGGCAGCACGCTTGTAAGCGTCGCCCTTAGCAATCTTGACACCGTATGCCATGGCTTACTTACCCGCCTTTCCGACCTTGCGGCGGATGACTTCGCCTTCGTACTTGACACCCTTGGCCTTGTACGGGTCGGGCTTCCGCAGCTTGCGGATGTTGGCCGCAACCTCTCCGACCTTCTGCTTGTCGATGCCCTCGACCGAGAAGTGCGTCGGGTTCTCGACCTTGAACGAGATGCCCTCGGGCGCCTCGACCGTGATCGAGTGGCTGTAGCCGAGCGAGAACTCCAGGTTGGAGCCCTTCGCCAGGACGCGGTAACCGACACCGCTGATTTCGAGCTTCTTCACGTAACCCTGGGTCACGCCGGTGATCATGTTCGCCACCAGCGTGCGGGACAGGCCGTGCAGGGCCTTGTTCTGACGCTCGTCGTTCGGGCGGGTGACATTGAGAATGCCGTCCTCACCCTTGGCGACATCGATAGGCGCCGCGACGGTGTGGGAGAGAGAGCCCTTGGGGCCCTTCACCTGGACCGTACGGCCGTCGATGGTGACGTCCACGCCGGCGGGAACCGTGATGGGGAGCTTGCCAATACGCGACATAGCTTTTTCCTCCGTTCCCTTCCGCTACCAGACGTAGGCGAGAACTTCTCCGCCTACGCCCTTCTTGCCGGCCTGCTGTCCAGTGAGGAGACCGTGCGACGTGGAGATGATCGCCACGCCGAGGCCACCGAGCACCTTGGGCAGGGAGGTGGACTTCGCGTACACACGCAGACCCGGCTTCGAGATCCGCTTGATGCCCGCGATGGAGCGCTCACGGTTCGGGCCGAACTTCAGCTCGAGGACGAGCTTCTTGCCGACCTCGGCGTCCTCGACCTTCCAGCCGGTGATGAAGCCCTCCTGCTGGAGGATCTCCGCGATGTGAGACTTGATCTTGCTGTGCGGCATCGCGACATCGTCGTGGTACGCCGAGTTCGCGTTACGCAGACGAGTAAGCATGTCTGCGATGGGATCAGTCATGGTCATGAATTGGCCTTCGGCCTCTCTCGCCGGGGTTTCCAGTGCGCCATCCCTCTCCCCACTCAGTGGCGGGACGGGTGCGGTGCGGGGACCTACGGCGTAGTAAGTCGTACGGGCGGCAGGCGCCCAACCCTCCTAGCCTAAGCCATGGAGAGCAGGGCACCTTACCGACCCATTGCTTACCGAGAGCCTCGGGTAATCCCAACTAAGGGATTACCAGGAGCTCTTGGTCACGCCCGGCAGCTCGCCACGGTGAGCCATCTCACGAAGGCAGATGCGGCACAGGCCGAACTTGCGGTACACGGAGTGCGGACGGCCGCAGCGCTGGCAGCGCGTGTAGCCACGTACGCCGAACTTGGGCTTACGAGCAGCCTTGGCAATCAGAGCCTTCTTCGCCATCTCGGTTACGCCTCCTTGAAGGGGAAGCCGAGGTGACGGAGAAGGGCGCGGCCCTCAGCGTCGTTGGTCGCCGTGGTGACCACGGTGATGTCCATACCCCGGACGCGGTCGATCTTGTCCTGGTCGATCTCGTGGAACATGACCTGCTCCGTGAGACCGAAGGTGTAGTTGCCACGGCCGTCGAACTGCTTGGGGGACAGACCACGGAAGTCGCGGATGCGCGGAAGCGCGAGCGACAGGGTGCGGTCCAGGAACTCCCACATGCGGTCGCCACGGAGCGTGACGTGGGCACCGATCGGCTGACCCTCACGCAGCTTGAACTGCGCGATGGACTTGCGGGCCTTGGTGACGGCCGGCTTCTGACCGGTGATCGTGGTCAGGTCACGGACGGCACCGTCCATGAGCTTCGAGTCACGGGCGGCGTCGCCGACACCCATGTTGACCACGATCTTGACGAGGCCGGGAACCTGCATGACGTTCGCGTACGCGAACTCTTCAAGCAGCTTGCCCGCGATCTCCTCGCGGTACTTCGTCTTGAGACGCGGAGTCGTGGTGGTAGCCATCAGATGTCCTCACCCGTCCGCTTGGCAACGCGGATCTTGTTGCCCTCGTCGTCGAAGCGGTAACCGACACGCGTGACGACCTTGTTGCCGTCCTTCTCAACGACCAGCTGGACGTTGGAGACGTGGACGGGCGCCTCGGTCGTGACGATGCCGCCGGCCTGCGAACCCTTTGCGGTCGGGCCGGCCTTGGTGTGCTTCTTGACCCGGTTGACACCCTCGACCAGGACGCGGTCCTCGCGGGGGTAGGCCGCAATGACCTTGCCCTGCTTGCCCTTGTCCTTGCCGGTGATGACCTGAACCGTGTCACCCTTCTTGATCTTCATGCTTACAGCACCTCCGGCGCGAGCGAGATGATCTTCATGAACTTCTTCTCGCGCAGCTCCCGGCCCACCGGGCCGAAGATACGGGTGCCACGAGGGTCGCCGTCGTTCTTGAGAATGACAGCGGCGTTCTCGTCGAAGCGGATGTACGAGCCGTCCGGACGGCGGCGCTCCTTGACGGTGCGAACGATGACCGCCTTGATGACGTCACCCTTCTTCACATTGCCGCCGGGGATCGCGTCCTTGACGGTGGCGACGATGACGTCGCCGATGCCCGCGTAGCGGCGACCGGAGCCACCGAGCACACGGATGCAAAGGATTTCCTTCGCACCAGTGTTGTCGGCGACACGCAGTCGCGACTCCTGCTGGATCACGTCTATCTCCTGATTGTCTGCCGGTTCCCGGGGCGGGGTCGGCCTTTACGGCGACCCCGCCCCGAGCCTGGCGGAACCAACCTGAGGGAAACCCCTCAGGTAATTACTTGGCCTTCTCGAGGATCTCGACGATGCGCCAGCGCTTCGTCGAGGACAGCGGCCGGGTCTCCATCAGGAGGACGCGGTCGCCGATGCCGGCGGCATTCTGCTCGTCGTGGGCCTTGAGCTTGCTGGTACGGCGGATGACCTTGCCGTACAGCGCGTGCTTGACGCGGTCCTCGACAGCGACGACGACGGTCTTGTCCATCTTGTCGCTGACGACGAGACCCTCACGGGTCTTACGGAAGCTACGAGCCTCAGCGGTCTCGGTCACGTTGTTCTCACTCATCAGGCGCTCTCCACCGTCTCGATGCCCAGCTCGCGCTCACGCATCAGGGTGTAGATCCGCGCGATGTCCTTGCGGACGGCCTTGAGCCGCCCGTGGTTCTCGAGCTGACCGGTCGCCGCCTGGAAGCGGAGGTTGAACAGCTCTTCCTTGGCTTCGCGAAGCTTCGCGAGAAGCTCCTCGTCACCCAGTTCGCGCAGCTCGGACGCCTTGGTACCGGCCGACATCACGCTTCACCTGCCTCGCGCTTGACGATCCGGCACTTCATCGGCAGCTTGTGGGCTGCGCGAGTAAGGGCCTCACGGGCGATCTTCTCGTTGGGGTAGGACAGTTCGAACATGACCCGGCCCGGGTGCACGTTCGCGACCCACCACTCGGGCGAACCCTTACCGGAACCCATGCGGGTCTCGGCAGGCTTCTTGGTCAGCGGGCGGTCCGGGTAGATGTTGATCCAGACCTTGCCGCCACGCTTGATGTGGCGGGTCATCGCGATACGCGCCGCCTCGATCTGGCGGTTGGTCACGTAAGCCGGCGTGAGGGCCTGAATGCCGTACTCGCCGAACGAGACCTGCGTACCGCCCTTGGCCTGACCACGGCGCTTCGGGTGGTGCTGCTTGCGGTGCTTGACCCTACGAGGGATCAGCATGTCGGTCAGGCCTCCGTTCCGGTGCTCTCAGCCGGAGCGGCAGCGGCGGCGGGAGCGGCGGCCTTGGGGGCCTCGGCTGCCGGCGCGGACTGCTGCTGCGGCTTGCGGCCGCGGCCGCCACGCTCGCCACCACGGGCACCACCACGGGCCGGGCGGTCACCGCCGCCACCCGCGCCACCGCGCGCCGGGCGGTTACCCGCACGGGCAGCGGCGTTCTCGGCGCGGACCTCGGCGATGTTCTTGACGTTGCCCTTGTAGATCCAGACCTTCACGCCGATGCGGCCGAAGGTCGTCTTGGCCTCGAAGAAGCCGTAGTCGACGTTCGCGCGGAGCGTGTGCAGGGGCACACGGCCCTCGCGGTAGAACTCCGAGCGGGACATCTCGGCGCCGCCGAGACGTCCACCACACTGGATCTTGATGCCCTTGGCGCCGGCCTTCATCGACGACTGCATGCTCTTACGCATGGCACGCCGGAAGGAGACGCGGGAGGACAGCTGCTCGGCAACGGCCTGAGCAACCAGCTGAGCGTCCGTCTCGGGGTTCTTGACCTCGAGGATGTTCAGCTGGACCTGCTTGCCCGTGAGCTTCTCGAGGTCGCCGCGGATGCGGTCGGCCTCGGCGCCACGGCGGCCGATGACGATGCCGGGACGCGCGGTGTGGATGTCCACACGCACACGGTCACGGGTGCGCTCGATCTCAACCTTCGAGATGCCGGCGCGCTCCATGCCGGACGTCATCATCCGACGGATGGCGACGTCTTCCTTGACGTAGTCCTTGTACAGCTTGTCGGCGTACCAACGGGACTTGAAGTCCGTGGTAATGCCGAGCCGGAACCCATGCGGGTTAACCTTCTGGCCCATTACCGGGTTCCTTCCTTGCTGCTGACGACCACGGTGATGTGGCTGGTCCGCTTGCGGATCCGGTAGGCACGGCCCTGGGCGCGCGGACGGAACCGCTTCAGGGTCGGACCCTCGTCGACGTACGCCTCAGAGATGACAAGGCTGCCGGCGTCGGTGTGGTCGTAGTTGTGCGCGGCGTTGGCGATGGCGCTGTCGAGCACCTTGCCAACCGGCACGCTCGCGGCCTGCGCGGCGAAACGCAGGACCGCCTGAGCCTCCGTGGCATCCATGCCACGGATAAGGTCCACCACACGGCGGGCCTTCATGGGCGTAACGCGGATGTACCGCGCCTGGGCCCTGGCTTCCATGGTTGTCCTTCCAGTGTCTGTCATGGTCGATTCCACCCCGCGCTAGCGGCGCTTCGTCTTCCGGTCGTCCTTGACGTGACCCCGGAAGGTGCGCGTCGGCGAGAACTCGCCGAGCTTGTGGCCGACCATCGACTCGGTGACAAACACCGGGATGTGGATCTTGCCGTTGTGCACCGCGATCGTGTGACCGAGCATGGCCGGGATGATCATCGAGCGACGGGACCAGGTCTTGATGACGTTCTTGGTGCCGGCTTCGTTCTGTACGTCCACCTTCTTGATCAGGTGGTCGTCGACGAAGGGCCCCTTCTTGAGACTGCGCGGCATCTAAACCCGCTCCTAGCGCTTCTTGTTCGACTTGCGGCGGCGGACGATGTACTTGCTCGAAGCCTTCTTCGGCGAGCGAGTACGACCCTCCTTCTGACCCCACGGGGAGACCGGGTGGCGACCACCGGAGGTCTTGCCCTCACCACCACCGTGCGGGTGGTCAACCGGGTTCATCGCCACACCGCGAACGGACGGGCGGACGCCCAGCCAGCGCTTGCGGCCGGCCTTACCCCAGTTGATGTTGCTCTGCTCGGCGTTGCCGACCTCGCCGACCGTGGCGCGGCAGCGCTGGTCGACCAGACGGATCTCACCGGAGGGCATGCGGAGGTGGGCCATGGTGCCCTCCTTCGCGAGCAGCTGCACCGAGGCGCCGGCGGAGCGGGCGAACTTGGCGCCGCCACCCGGACGGAGCTCGATCGCGTGGATCGTGGTACCGACCGGGATGTTGCGGAGCGCCAGGTTGTTGCCCGGCTTGATGTCGGCCCCAGGACCGTTCTCGACGCGGTCGCCCTGCGACAGGTTGCGGGGGGCGAGGATGTAACGCTTCTCGCCGTCCGCGTAGTGCAGCAGCGCGATGCGCGCGGTGCGGTTGGGGTCGTACTCGATGTGCGCGACCTTCGCCGGCACGCCGTCCTTGTCATGGCGACGGAAGTCGATGACGCGGTAGGCGCGCTTGTGTCCGCCACCCTGGTGGCGAACGGTCACACGACCGGAATTGTTACGGCCGCCCTTGCTGTGCAGGGGGCGAACCAGCGACTTCTCCGGCGTGGACCGCGTGACCTCGACGAAGTCGGCGACGCTGGAGCCACGGCGGCCCGGCGTAGTCGGCTTGTACTTGCGGATTCCCATTTCTCAGTCCTCGTCCGATATTCGGACCAGGGCGCTCCGTTAGGAGGCCTGGCCGAAGATGTCGATACGGTCGCCCTCAGCGAGGGTCACGATCGCGCGCTTGGTGTCAGCACGCTTACCGAAACCGCTCTTGGTCCGCTTGCGCTTACCCTGACGGTTGATCGTGTTGACGCCGGTGACCTTGACCGAGAAGACCGCCTGGACGGCCTGCTTGATCTGGGTCTTGTTGGCGCCCGGCGCGACGACGAAGGTGTACTTGCCCTCGTCGAGCAGCGCGTAGCTCTTCTCGGAGACGACCGGCTTGAGAAGGACGTCACGGTGGTCCGTGAAGCTCTTGCTCAGCGGCGTCTCGACGGTGTTCTTGCCCTCGGTCTCGTGGCGCTTCGCCTTGGCGATGCGCGCGACCTTCTTGGCCTTGGCGGCCTTCGAGGCAATGCTCGGGTGACGCGTAGCCATCAGGCTTCGCTCCCTTCGGTGTCAGCGGCCTGGGGGCCAGACACGAAGGACTCGAAAGCGGCCTGGGTGAAGACCACGTCGTCCGAGACGAGAACGTCGTACGTGTTCAGCTGGCCCGGCTCCAGGATGTGGACCTGGGGCAGGTTGCGCGCGGAAAGCAGCGCGGCCTCGTTGGAGCGCTCGATGACCAGGAGCACGTTCTTGCGCTCCGAGATCTTGCCGAGGAAGCTCTTCGCGGCCTTGGTGGAGATGGTCTCGCCGTCGATCACGTCGGTGATGACGTGGATGCGAGCGTTGCGGGCCCGGTCGGTGAGGGCGTGGCGCAGGGCCGCGGCCTTCATCTTCTTCGGGGTCCGCTGCGAGTAGTCACGCGGCGTGGGGCCGTGGACGACGCCACCGCCGGCGAACTGCGGGGCGCGGGTCGAACCCTGACGGGCGCGGCCGGTGCCCTTCTGGCGGTAAGGCTTGCGGCCACCACCGCGGACCTCGCCACGACGCTTGACCTTGTGCGTGCCCTGACGGGCAGCGGCCAGCTGTGCGACGACGACCTGGTGGAGCAGCGGGATGCTGATCTTCTCTACATCGAAGATCTCGGCCGGGAGCTCAACAGTCCCAGCGGTGTCGCCGGAGGGCGACTGAATGTCAATGGTGGTCATGTTCCTCAGACCCCCTTCGCCGCGGTACGGACCAGGACGAGGCCGCCGTTCGGACCGGGGATGGCTCCCTTGATGAGGAGCAGTCCCTTCTCCGCGTCAACAGCGTGAACGGTCAGGTTCTGTGTGGTGACCCGCTCGTTGCCCATACGGCCCGCCATACGCATGCCCTTGAACACACGGCCGGGGGTGGCACAGCCACCGATGGAACCGGGCGAGCGGTGCTTGCGCTGGACACCGTGTCCGGCGCCGAGGCCACGGAAGTTGTGGCGCTTCATGACACCGGCGAAGCCCTTGCCCTTGCTCTTGCCGGTCACGTCCACCTTGACGCCGGCCTCGAAGGTCTCGGCGGTGATCTCCTGGCCGAGGGTGTACTCGCTGGCGTCAGCGGTACGGATCTCGACGAGGTGGCGGCGGGGGGTGACGTCGGCCTTGGCGAAGTGACCCTTGAGGGGCTTGTTCACCTTGCGAGGGTCGATCTCGCCGAAGGCGATCTGGACCGACTCGTAGCCGTCGGAGTCATTCGTACGGACCTGGGTCACGACGTTCGGACCGGCCTTGACGACGGTGACGGGAACAACACGGTTGTTCTCGTCCCACACCTGCGTCATGCCGAGCTTCTCGCCCAGGATGCCCTTGATCTGCTTAGCCATTCTCAGATCACCGATCCCTAGAGCTTGATCTCGATGTCGACACCGGCCGGGAGGTCGAGTCGCATCAGGGAGTCAACGGTCTTGGGAGTCGGGTCGAGAATGTCGATCAGGCGCTTGTGCGTGCGCATCTCGAAGTGCTCGCGCGAGTCCTTGTACTTGTGCGGCGACTTGATGACGCAGTACACGTTCTTCTCAGTGGGCAGCGGCACCGGGCCCGCGACCGACGCACCAGTACGCGTCACCGTCTCGACGATCTTCTTCGCCGAGGAATCGATGACCTCGTGGTCGTAGGCCTTGAGCCGGATGCGGATCTTCTGTCCCGCCATGGCTACTCAGTAGTCCTTTGTCTAGTGAAACGCTCTGGAACCCGGGGGTTCGCGTCCCGTCCTCCGACCCACGCGGTCGGGTGTGTCGCGCTCCTGCCGCACAGATATCCGTTACGGATTTTCCCTGCGAGGGACGCGGCCCGCCCGAAAGCAACCGCTGGACCGGGGGCTGGAACACCCACCGGGTGCCTGGCCTGCACCCCGCTGACACTTCCCGAAAGATTCCCGTACGTCCGCCTCAGCGCTGCCTTACGGCAGTTGAGGCGACGAGTACTGTGGGACTCGCTTCCGGTCCTCCCGACGGGAGACGCGCAGCATCGGCACTCGACCGAGCAACTCCGACAGTCTGCCATACGGGGCATGGGCCTGGCCAATCGAGCCGAGGATCGTACCCCGAAGGTGACGCAGGTCAAACACAGGCTCGGTCCATCGGGCCCTGTTCCTGATCAAGCCGTGTTTCCGGCGTTGCGCAGCCGGGCGAAGGAGGTGTCGAGCCCCTTCTTCAGCAGCCGCGCCACGGGACGCTCCACGAAGCGGTGGACCAGGTAGCTCAGGACCAGGAAGCCGGCGATCACGGCGACGACCAGCAGCCGGGGGTCCATGGTGTCGTGCAGGCGGTTGATCAGCGCCGTACCGGCCGCGTAGTGCATCAGATAGAGCGGGTACGTCATGGTGCCGGCGGTGACGAGCCACTTCCAGCGGATCCGGTCGGTCATGCCGAGCGCGATACCAACCATGACCAGCAGGAACACCGTGAAGATCAGCACGGCACCGCGCCAACTGGAGACGTGCTCGACCGAGTCGATCCGGTGCCCCAGCTCCAGCTGACCCATCAGCCACGACATGGCGAGGATGCCCCACAGCAGCAGGTCCTGGCCGAAGCGGTGCATGAGGTAGAGGGCGAGCCCCGCGATGAAGTACCAGGCACCCTCGGGGTTGGCGACGAGCACCAGCAGGGGGAACTTGGACACCGGGGCGAGCATCGCCGCGGCACCCCACACGCAGCAGAAGATCACGACCCTGCGGTACGTCAGGCCGGCGGCGACGACGATCATGAAGAGCAGGTAGAAGCGCAGTTCCGCCCAGAGGGTCCAGTAGACGCCGTCGGCGTTGGCCACATCCGAACCGGACTGCAGCATCGTGAAGTTGAGCAGGATCTCCCGCAGCCGCAGTCGCTCCCACACCCCGGGTACGGCCACCAGGACGGCCGTGGTGAAGGCGATGGCGAACCAGTACGCCGGGTAGAGCCGGATCACCCGCGAGACGAAGAACTGCCGCGGGGTGCGCCCCCAGCACGACATGCAGATCACGAACCCGCTGATCACGAAGAAGATCTCGACGCCGATCCAGCCGTATGTGGCGACGCGGAACACGTTGGGCATGATGTCGGACACCGGACGGTCCCAGATGATGTTGCCCGGCTGGTTGCTCCGGTTCGTGCCGGCGAAGTGGTGCACGGCCACCATCAGCGCGGCGGCTATCCGGATGCCGTCGATGGCGTACAGCCGGGTGCCCGCCCGCTGCGCGCGAGCGGTGGCGGGCTTCCCCTCCCGGACGGGCGCGGGCGGCTGCACCAACCGCTCGGCCGCGGCGACACCGGTGCGCCAGTCCGACTCGGCGAGCGGGGGAAGCGGCTGTTTCAACCCACCCGCGCCCCGCACGGGTATCGCCGATTCGCCTGCCGCGCCGCGCATGAGCACCCACCCGCCATCACAAGGGAATCCGGAGCCGAACAGCCACCGGAACGGCTCAGGCTACGACCGTCACAACCACCCCACAGCGACCAGACAAGAACATTACTCACGCGCGAGACCCACAGTTGCCGAAACCGCCACCGAGACGCCGCACGGCGTTCCCCGATGCTTCACCTGGCGAAGGCGGAAGCTTCAACTCCGGGAGGCGGGCGCCTACTCGGGCCGGAGAGTCCAGACGGGTGAGCCCTGGGGCGGCAGCGGGCGGACCCGCAGCCGCGTGAAGTCGATGGCCGCGTCCGCGTGTACGTCTCCCGTCGGAAGCCGATCCCTTTCGTCGGGGTAGTAGTACGCGCCATGGGCCCAGAATTCCGGGCCCTCGTGACACATGAGGTCGGGGTAAGGCTCGATGTCCAGGCCCTGATACCTCTCATTGATCCTGGCCACCGCCTCGGCACGGGAAATCCCGAATCGTCCCACCATTTCGCTCGCCATCTCGCGAAAGTATCCGAGCATCCCTTCATCGAGACGCAGCAGGAACTCCGCGGTTCTCGCGTCACGGCCCCGCTTGGGCGGCCAGGACCAATCCCCGTCACCCATGCTGGATTCCTCCTGTCCCGTGCTGATGGCCGGCTCAGTCCCAGGGCAGGCGCTCCGGCTTGCGTTTCCACCACTCCCCGAGCTCGACCTCGGGCTTCTCCTTCGTGGGACGAACCCACGCGCGTAGAGAACGCTCCGAGTCCGGCACACTCGCGCCGCGGAAGCGCGCGTCCAGGCGCGCCAGCAACTGCCCGAGCGCGCCTTCTCGCACCTCCAACGGCATGGCGCGCATCGACTCCCCCAGCGCGTCCCGCGAATCGAGATCATTGCCGTAGGCGCTGATGGGATAGAAGTCCTCGCTCGACCACCCTGGTTCCATCCGGCGCACCACACGTTCCCAGGAGGCGACCCGGTCCGCCACCGAGTACACGGGCTCCGAAATCGACGCCCGTAGCCCCGGCGCGACCCGCGCCCGTTCCACCTCGAGACGTTCGGCGTCACACCGCGCGATCACCTCGAGCACCGTTCTGGTCAACTCCGCCCATGCGGCACCCGTTTCCGGCGCTGCCCAGAACAGGTCGTAGGACGCCCTCTTTCCGTCTCGCCGCGTCACGCGGTGCTCCTCCGCTCCCAAATCCAGGGGACACCGGCCACATACGGAACCCACCCGCTCACGGGCGGCGTCCGCGCAGGGCCCGCCAGGCATCGCCCACGGCATCCTCTGACCGCGTCCACCAGTACTCCAGTTTGTCCAGCACGGTGATACGCACCATCTGCCACTTGAACCACGGCGGCAGCTGCCGGAACGGCACAAAGGTCAGGGTGTCTCTGATGGCGTCGTCGGCGGTGCCAACGGGGCCCTCGGCGCGCAGCGCGGCGTACAGCTCTGGTGTCAACTCGCCGTTGAGCCGGGCCGCGGTGCCCGCCGCGGTGAACGCGAACCCGCGTTGAGCGATGTCCGGCAGCCGCATCGCCCGGACAATCCGAGGCGACGCCTCCTCCAGCGAACAGTTGAAGGCCAGCCCGATCACCGCCGTCCCAAGATGTCCCGCGCCGCGCTCGAACGCGGCGTCCACCTCGGCGGGGTCGTCGACACCCAGCAGACCCTCGCCACTTTCCCAGTCGTGTGGGGACGTCCGGCCCGTGGGAATCACGACTCCCAATACGGACGGCCGACGCGGATCCGGATCTGCCGGTCGCGGTCGACGTGCACCGCGACGACTCCCTCGACGACATCCCCGACCTCAGGCAACGGGACGGGCGGAGCATCGGGGTCGTTGATGGTGCCGTCCGGGTTGTACGACAGGAGGTCGATGAAGCCGTGAACTTCGGGAGCGTCCTCGAGTTCCAGGAAGACCCCGAAGTCGAACCGGTCCTTCACCCTTCCCCGAGCGGTGGACCCCACGGGGTACCTACGCTTGGCCTCTTCCCAGGATTCTTCTGTCATTACTTGTGCCGCACTCTCGGATTCGGAACATAGGTGCTGGGTTGGGGGCGGGGCGAGACCAAGGGGATCCGCGGTGAGGACCGTCTTCTACACAAACGGGTTCGTCGAGAACTCTGGGTGATCGCTCGGGAAGTCGTCAGGGAAGAATCGGATGTGGAGTTCTCCCGTGAGGATGTCCAGCACCACTCCCGTCGAACTGCGCGGCGAGCAGGCGAAAGCGAGCTGTCCGGCCTGGATGACGATTGTCGGCCAATGCTCAGGTTCTCCAGCGGGAATCCACAACAACGAGTCGCCGTTGTCGGTGCCTCCCCACTGGATGAGGTCCTGCGGTGTCACGCCATATCGGGTCAAGGCCTCGCGTAGATCAGGTGCAGCCTTGGCTCGGAGAATCGACTGCGTCACACCGGTAGTGGATTCGATGTCAAGGTTCACATTGTCCGCGCCCATCGCGAAGATCCACAGAAAATCGTCGAAGCATCCCGTGCCGTATGCGCGGACCAGATCGTAGTGGCTTTCGGGAATTTGTCTTGATGTTGGGACACCGCGCTCGCGGTGAGATGGACCGGGGTCCGCTGGAGGCGGGCAGAGCGCTGTCAGGCTCAGCAGATCGTCCGCACGGTTCACGTCGGTCATCCGGTCCGCACCTTTCTACATGTTGGGAAGTCGCGTGCTGAATGACCAGCCGAAGTCGTCCACGGCTTCGATGAGAACATGGCTGGGGACATTGCCTCCGTGAGCATATTCGGGAGTAACGCTCATGATGACCGTGTTTCCACTCGATCTCACATGACCGGCGATAAGGTCTTCGGCATCCGAGATCGGCCCGTTGTTCTGCGTCGTTCCCTGCGTGACGATGTTCCGCATGTCCCGTCCGTCGCCCCCGAACTGCTGCCCGATCAGGTGTCCCCGTGAATGACCGGCCGCACCGCCCTGGAAGCCCGCGGGAGCATGCCGGGCGCCTCGCCCTGGTGGACTGCCGATGAGGTTGTTGGCCGCGTCGTCCAGAGTCTGAGGAGTGACCTCCGCGTATGCGGGACCCCGCTGTCCGTTCGGGGCGATCTCGCTGTAGTACGGGCTCAGCCCAAGGGGGTCGACCCCGGTGTGTGGATTGTGCAGGTACGTAACCGGGTTCGGCGCCGGTGCCAGGCCGAGCGGGTCCGGCGTCAGGTAGCGGGCGGTCTCAGGGTCATAGTGGAGGTATCGCCAGAGCGTTCCGTCCGGTGTCGTCACCGAAGCCAGTCCTGGCGTGCTGGGCATCGCGGGTGGCCGCCCGGACCTTCGCCTCGTCCGGCTTCTCCGCACTCTTGCTGCCGGTCGGATCGTCCTTGTACTTGTCCGCTTCCTTACCGGCCTTCGTCACCCACGAATCAGCCGAGGACAGACGGGACTTGGCCGAAGTGAGATCGCTCTGGGCAGTACGGCCATCGGCCAGCGCCCGGTCGGCAAGGGCCTGCGCACGCTCCAGCTTCGGCCAGTACGCCGCCAGCGCACCCCCCGCCATGTCATAGGACGTCCTCAGCTTCTTCAGCTGCTTCGGCACACCCGAAAACTGATCCTGGAACGCCTTCGCCGACTTACCCGCCCACTGCAGGACCGCTTCCTCGTCCGCCATCCCCTTGATCAGACGCAGCGCGTCCCCCACGTCATCGGCGAAGTCGAGGAGGTTCTTGGACAGCAGGCGCACCCGGTCCGGATCACCCGGCGTCGGATCCCTCTCCAGATCCAGGACATGCCAGTCACTCGGCCGATTCCCCGCCACACCGCAACCCCCGTCACGCCCGCCCCACCAACAACCGTACGCATCAGCGAATTTACAGGAGGCGGGGGCGCCTGCCCTAGGTCAACGCTCAGAGGCGTACGAAACGCGCGGGTCGCGGCCATCTCGACGCACTCACTGCTGCTGTTGGCGCTGTCGCTGCAGCCGCTCTTGAACCAGCGGATCTCCGGGGTGGCTACCCGCACCTCCACCTGGAGCACCCCCACGCGACACCCGGCCCCCGCCGTCTGATGGTGGACCCATGGCAGAAGAGACCACCACCCTGACCGGCCAGCCCCCTCCCCCCGTACGGGACTGGCCGCCCCGTGAGCTGCACGCGACCGACTTCGACCCGGTGCTGGCGGAGCTGATGCGCGAAGGGCCGATGACCCGGATTCGCCTCCCCCATGGGGAGGGCTGGGCGTGGCTCGCCACCCGCCACGACGACGTCAAGATGATCACGAACGACCCGCGCTTCAGCCGCGCCGAGGTCGTCGACCGCCAAGTCACCCGGATCGCACCGCACTTCAAGCCCAAGCCGGGGTCGCTGGCGTTCGCCGACCAGCCCGACCACAACCGGCTGCGCAAGGCGGTGGCGGCCGCGTACACCGTGGGAGCGGTGAAGCGGCTGCGCCCGCGCGCGCAGGAGACGCTCGACGCCCTCGTCGACGGCGTGCTCCACGACGGTCCCCCCGCCGATCTCATCGAGCGGGTCCTCGAACCGTTCCCCATCTCCGTCGTCTGCGAGGTCATGGGCGTCCCCGTCGCCGACCGGGAGCAGATCCACGCCTGGACCCGGCAGATCATCTCGACCGCGGGCGGCGCCGAGGCGGCCGAGCGCGCCAAGGACGGCATGTACGGGTACATCGCGCAGGCCATCCGCGACCGAAGCCGGAGCGACAGCGAGGACGTGCTCTCGCTGCTCGGCGCCGCCGTCGGACGCGGTGACATCAGTGAGGCGGAGGCCATCGGCATCGCCGGCCCTCTCCAGATCGGCGGAGAGGCCGTCACCCACAACTGCGGCCAGATGCTCTACCTCATCCTGACCGACCCCGAGCTGCTCGACCGCGTGCGCTGCCAGGCCGAGTCGCGCCCCGCCGCCATCGACGAGCTCCTGCGCTTCATCCCGCACCGCACCTCGGTCGGGCTTGCGCGTATCGCTCTGGAGGACATCGACATCCAGGGCGTACGGATCAGCGCGGGCGACCCCGTCTACGTCTCCTACCTCGCCGCCAACCGCGACCCGGACGTCTTCCCCGACCCCGACCGCATCGACGTCGACAGGGACACGAGCGCGCATCTCGCCTTCGGCAACGGCCCCCACTTCTGCACGGGCGCCGTCCTCGCCCGTATGCAGACCGATCTCCTGATCAACACCCTGCTCGACCGCCTGCCAGGGCTGCAGCTCGCCGTGCCCGCCGACGAGGTCCTCTGGCGGCAGCGCACGATGATCCGCGGGCCGGTGACTCTGCCGGTCACCTGGTGACGGCCGGAGCATGGCAAAAGGGCCCGTACGACCGAAGTCGTACGGGCCCTTTCAGGAGCTCTTGAAGGAGCTACCAGGTCAGGCGATCGACAATTACTTGTTGATCGAGATGACCTGGCCGGCGCCCACGGTCCGGCCACCCTCACGGATGGCGAACTTCAGGCCCTCTTCCATGGCGACGGGCTGGATGAGGTCGACCGTCATCTCAGTGTTGTCGCCGGGCATGACCATCTCCGTGCCCTCGGGGAGGGTCACAACACCGGTCACGTCAGTCGTACGGAAGTAGAACTGGGGACGGTAGTTGTTGAAGAACGGCGTGTGACGGCCACCCTCGTCCTTGGACAGGATGTACGCCTGGGCCTCGAACGAGGTGTGGGGCGTGACCGAGCCGGGCTTGATGATGACCTGGCCGCGCTCGACGTCCTCGCGCTTGATGCCACGGAGGAGCAGACCGACGTTCTCACCGGCGCGACCCTCGTCGAGCAGCTTGCGGAACATCTCGATGCCGGTGACCGTGGTGGTGGTCTTCTCCTGCTTGATGCCCACGATGTCAACGGTCTCGTTGACCTTGAGGATGCCGCGCTCGATACGACCGGTGACGACGGTGCCACGACCGGTGATCGTGAAGACGTCCTCGATCGGCATCAGGAACGGCTTGTCGACGTCACGCTCGGGCTGCGGGATGTTCTCGTCGACGGCCTTCATCAGGTCGAGGACGGTCTGGCCCCACTCCTTGTCGCCCTCAAGGGCCTTGAGCGCCGAGACCTTGATGACCGGAAGGTCGTCGCCCGGGAACTCGTACTCGGAGAGCAGCTCACGAACCTCGAGCTCGACGAGCTCCAGGATCTCCTCGTCGTCCACCATGTCGGCCTTGTTCAGGGCGACAACGATGTACGGAACGCCGACCTGGCGGGCCAGGAGCACGTGCTCCTTGGTCTGCGGCATCGGGCCGTCGGTGGCCGCGACCACGAGGATGGCGCCGTCCATCTGCGCCGCACCCGTGATCATGTTCTTGATGTAGTCCGCGTGACCGGGGCAGTCGACGTGGGCGTAGTGACGCGTCTCGGTCTGGTACTCGACGTGCGCGATCGAGATCGTGATACCGCGCTGGCGCTCCTCAGGAGCCTTGTCGATCTGGTCGAAGGCCGAGGCCTCGTTCAGGTCCGGGTACGCGTCGTGCAGCACCTTGGTAATGGCGGCCGTGAGGGTCGTCTTACCGTGGTCGATGTGACCGATGGTGCCGATGTTGACGTGCGGCTTAGTCCGCTCGAACTTTGCCTTCGCCACTGGGGTCCTCCTGCGGAGTGGTTCTGGTACGCCTTACTCATCGGCGCCAGGTGATCTTTGCTGGGATGCCGCCCGCCGGGGTTTACCCTCCCGGGTCTACCCCGGCGGTCGGTGTCAAGCCTAAAGCGTGCAAACGGGGTGTGTTACTCGCCCTTGGCCTTCGCGATGATCTCCTCGGCGACGTTCCGGGGAACCTCGGCGTAGGAGTCGAACTGCATCGAGTAGCTTGCGCGACCCGAGGTCTTGCTGCGGAGGTCGCCGACGTAGCCGAACATCTCCGAGAGGGGCACGAGGCCCTTCACGAGGCGAGCGCCGTGACGCTCCTCCATGGCCTGGATCTGGCCACGGCGGGAGTTGATGTCACCGATGACATCGCCCATGGACTCCTCGGGCGTGGTGACCTCAACGGCCATCATCGGCTCGAGCAGAACGGGCGACGCCTTGCGCGCGGCCTCCTTGAAGGCCTGCGATCCGGCGATCTTGAAGGCGAGCTCCGAGGAGTCGACCTCGTGGTAGCCACCGTCGAGAAGAATGACGCGGACGCCAGTCATCTCGTAGCCCGCGAGGATGCCGAACTGCATGGCTTCCTGCGCACCCGCGTCGACCGAGGGGATGTACTCCCTCGGGATGCGGCCACCGGTGACCTTGTTCACGAACTCGTACGCCGGACCGTCGGCCTCGAGGATCGGCTCGATCGCGATCTGCACCTTGGCGAACTGACCGGTACCACCGGTCTGCTTCTTGTGGGTGTAGTCGTGACGCTCGACGGCCTTACGGATCGTCTCACGGTAAGCGACCTGCGGCTTGCCGACGTTGGCCTCGACCTTGAACTCGCGCTTCATACGGTCGACCAGCACCTCGAGGTGCAGCTCGCCCATACCACCGAGGATGGTCTGGCCGGTCTCCTCGTCCGAGTGAACGTGGAAGGAGGGGTCCTCCTCCGCGAGACTCTGGATGGCGACACCCAGCTTCTCCTGGTCACCCTTGGACTTGGGCTCGATGGCGACCTGGATGACCGGCGCCGGGAAGTCCATGGACTCCAGGATCACCGGGTTCTTGTCATCGCAGAGCGTCTCACCGGTCGTGGTCTGCTTCAGACCCATCACGGCGACGATGTCGCCGGCGCCCACCGACTCGATCTCCTCACGCTTGTTCGCGTGCATGCGGTAGATCTTGCCGATGCGCTCCTTCTTGCCCTTGACGGAGTTCAGCACCGCGGTGCCGGTCTCCAGGCGGCCCGAGTAAACCCGGACGAAGGTGAGCTTGCCCAGGTGCGGATCGCGCATGATCTTGAACGCGAGCGCGGACAGCGGCTCGTCCACGGACGGCTTGCGCTGGACGACGACCTCGGGGTCCTTCACGTCGTGGCCCTCGATGGCCTCGACGTCAAGCGGGGTCGGCAGGTAGCGCACGACCGCGTCGAGCAGGGGCTGAACGCCCTTGTTCTTGAACGCGGTACCACAGAACACCGGGGTGACCGTGACGCCGTCGGACTTGCCGGACGCGATGGTGACGCGACGGATCGCGGCGTACAGCTGCTCCTCCGTGGGCTCCTGGCCCTCCAGGAACAGCTCCATGATCTCGTCGTCGTGCTCCGCGACGGTCTCGACCAGCTTGCCGCGGTACTCCTCGGCAGCCTCGGCGTGCGTGGCGGGGATGTCGACGACGTCGTACATCTCGCCCTTCTCCGCCTCGGCGGACCACACGAGCGCCTTCATGCGGACCAGGTCCACAACGCCCTTGAAGTCCATCTCGGCACCGATCGGCAGCTGCATGATGATCGGAACGGCGCCGAGCCGGTCCTTGATCATGTCCACACAGCGGTGGAACTCGGCGCCGGTACGGTCCAGCTTGTTCACGAAGCAGATGCGCGGCACGCCGTAACGGTCGGCCTGACGCCACACCGTCTCGGACTGCGGCTCGACACCGGCGACACCGTCGAACACCGTGACGGCACCGTCGAGGACGCGGAGCGAACGCTCCACCTCGACCGTGAAGTCGACGTGCCCGGGGGTGTCGATGATGTTGATCGTGTAGTCGTTGTCCTCAAGCGGCCAGTGACAGGTGGTGGCAGCAGAGGTGATCGTGATGCCACGCTCCTGCTCCTGCTCCATCCAGTCCATGGTGGCAGCGCCGTCGTGGACTTCACCGATCTTGTAGCTGACGCCGGTGTAGAAGAGGATCCGCTCGGTGGTGGTCGTCTTGCCCGCGTCGATGTGAGCCATGATCCCGATGTTGCGGACCCTGGCCAGGTCAAGTGAAGTGGTAGCCATAAGGCTTCGGTCTTCTCTCGGTCTCGATGTGGGTAGCGACTACCAGCGGTAGTGCGCGAAGGCCTTGTTGGACTCGGCCATCTTGTGGGTGTCCTCGCGCTTCTTCACAGCGGCACCGAGGCCGTTGGAGGCGTCGAGAAGCTCGTTGAGCAGACGCTCGGTCATGGTCTTCTCGCGACGGGCGCGGGAGTAACCGACGAGCCAGCGCAGCGCGAGCGTGCTGGCGCGACCGGGCTTGACCTCGATCGGCACCTGGTACGTCGCACCGCCGACTCGGCGGGACTTGACCTCGAGGGTCGGCTTGATGTTCTCCAGAGCGCGCTTGAGCGTGATGACCGGGTCGTTGCCGGTCTTCTCGCGCAGGCCCTCCATGGCGCCGTAGACGATGCGCTCGGCAGTGGAGCGCTTGCCGTTCATCAGCACCTTGTTGATGAGGGAGGTCACCAGAGGGGAACCGTAGACCGGGTCGATGATGACCGGGCGCTTCGGGGCGGGGCCCTTACGAGGCATTTCTACTTCTCCTTCTTGGCGCCGTAGCGGCTGCGGGCCTGCTTGCGGTTCTTGACACCCTGGGTGTCAAGCGAACCGCGGATGATCTTGTAGCGAACACCGGGCAGGTCCTTCACACGGCCGCCGCGCACGAGCACGATCGAGTGCTCCTGCAGGTTGTGTCCCTCACCCGGAATGTAAGCGGTGACCTCGATCCCGCTGGTCAGACGCACGCGCGCGACCTTACGCAGGGCCGAGTTCGGCTTCTTCGGGGTGGTCGTGAACACACGCGTGCAGACGCCGCGACGCTGGGGCGAACCCTCGAGTGCGGGCGTCTTGTTCTTCTCGACCTTGTCCTGCCGGCCCTTCCGGACCAGCTGCTGGATCGTAGGCACTACTTCTCCGGTTTCTGTGTGCCGAATGGTGGAGCTAACCTGGAACATCGCCGACCCACGCGGTCGGGTGTGTCGAAGCCTGCAGACTTCCGCCGAGAGGCGAAAAGGGCGCAGATTTACGGTGGCCGCTTACGACTTCCCCTGCGGTTCGAAGGCACGCACGGGAGCCAGGGCACACCCCAGGCACAAGGCTTGAGCGTACCTACCTCATTCGCTGTGGTCAAAACAAATGCCGAGCGGCCGACACACCAGGGGTTCCGACCGGGTCCCGACACGGATGTGCAAGTCTGTCGCGATCTTCAGTACAGACAGTTCACAACCGCCGGGACAGTGAGTCACGCTCTGGGTCCGGCGGTCGGACGGGGGGAACCGTCATGAGCACGATTTCCGACGACACGGCAATCGATTCTGACATACCGGACACGCGGCGAAAGTGGTGGGAACGGCCGGAGTGGCGGGCCTGGCGTCCCCGAATACCCGGCGGCGGCCGCGGCCGCCTCGCGCTGCCGGCAGGAGTGCGACCGTACGCCGCCCCGCTGATCCTCTACGGGGTCACCAAGCTCGTAGGGCTCGGCGTCTTCGCCTGGCTGCTGGAGAGCGCCGGCGAGTACCACAAGAAGAAGCCGCGCTTCGGCGGCGGCGCCCACTGGTGGGACGTACTCGGCAGCTGGGACGGCTGGTGGTACCTCCAGGTCGCCGAGAAGGGCTACGAACCCCGCCCGCTGGAGCGGCTCGACCCCGGCGGCATGTTCACGGTCAAGCAGAACTCGGTCGCCTTCTTCCCGCTCTACCCCGGCATGATCCGGACGGTGTCCGAGATCACCGGCCTCGGCCTGTTCGGGTCCGGCCTCCTGGTCTCGGTCCTGGCGTCGTTCGTCGCCGCCGCCGGCATCTACGCCGTGATCTCGCTGCTCGCGGGGGCCCGCGCGGGCACGATCGCCGCCGGGCTGTGGGCGGTGGCGCCCGGCGCGGGCGTCGAGTGGGCGGTGTACTCGGAGTCCGTGTTCGTGGCGATCGCCGCCTGGACCTGCCACTGCGTGATGAAACGCCGCTGGGTGGCCGCCGGGCTGCTCGCCTTCCTGGCCGGGCTCAACCGCCCCACGTCCGCCGCGCTCATCGGTGCCGTGGGGCTGGCCGCACTGGTGACGCTGGCGCGGCGGGAGAGCAGACGGGAACACGGGGTCGCGGGCCCGGTGTACGCCATGTTCGCCGCGCCGCTCGGCCTGCTCACGTACATCACCTGGGTCGGCCTCAGCATGGGCGACCTCACGGCCTACTTCACGCTCCAGCGGGACGGGTGGGCCCACTACTTCGACTTCGGCGACTACACCCTCGACGTCCTGCGCAACACGGCGGTCGGCAAGCACGACTACATCTTCGCCTTCTCCGTCCCGGACCTGCTCGCCGTACAGCTGGTACTGGCCCTGCCCTTCCTGATCGCCCTGATGCTCCGCAAACGACCACCCCTGGTACTCATCGCCTACACCCTGGCCGGCATCGTCTCCGTACTGGGCACCCAGCAGATGTTCGGCAACACCTCCCGCTACCTGCTCCCCTGCTTCCCGCTACTCCTCGCCCCGGCAGCGGCCATGAGCCGCCTGAAGCTCCCGAGCCTGGCGGTGTTCTTCACGACCGCGGCGGTGGCGTCGGGGTGGTACGCGCATTACGTGATCTTCGAGTTGGGGATTCCGTAGGGGTTCCGCGGGCGCGACGGGCCGCAAGACGGCTCCGAGAGACCATCGGCACCGCCTCGGCCACCCCCAGGCACAGTCCTGAGCGGCGCTGAAGGGCCCGTACAGCTCCTGAACCTACGGACGCGACCAAACGAACGTGCTCCGGGCCGGAAAGGCGCGTGAGCGGGCCGGAGCCGGACACGCCGAAGGGCGGCCACCCCGTACGAAACGGAGTGGCCGCCCTTCAGCAGACGTACGCCTTACTGGTTGTACGGACCGTAGTCGTAGTCCTCCAGCGGAACGGCCTGGCCGGAGCCCGTGCCGAACGGCGAGTAGTCGATGTCGTCGTAGCCGACGGCCGAGTACATCGCGGCCTTGGCTTCCTCGGTCGGCTCGACCCGGATGTTGCGGTAGCGGGACAGACCCGTACCGGCCGGGATGAGCTTACCGATGATGACGTTCTCCTTGAGGCCGATCAGGGAGTCGGACTTGGCGTTGATCGCCGCGTCCGTCAGAACCCTGGTCGTCTCCTGGAAGGACGCCGCCGACAGCCACGACTCGGTGGCGAGCGAGGCCTTGGTGATACCCATCAGCTGCGGACGGCCGGAGGCCGGGTGGCCGCCTTCCTGGACCACACGACGGTTCTCGGTCTCGAACTTCGAACGCTCGACCAGCTCGCCGGGCAGCAGCTCCGCGTCGCCCGACTCGATGATCGTCACACGGCGCAGCATCTGCCGGATGATGATCTCGATGTGCTTGTCGTGGATCGACACACCCTGCGAGTTGTAGACCTTCTGGACTTCGCCGACCAGGTGGACCTGGACCGCGCGCTGACCGAGGATCCGCAGCACGTCGTGCGGGTTGGTGGCACCGAAGGTCAGCTTCTGGCCGACCTCGACGTGGTCACCCTCACGCACCATGACCTTGGCACGCTTCGAGATCGGGAACGCCGTCTCGTCGCTGCCGTCGTCCGGGGTGACGACGATCTTCTTGGTCTTCTCGGTCTCCTCGATACGGATGCGGCCAGCCGCCTCCGAGATCGGGGCGACACCCTTGGGCGTACGAGCCTCGAAGAGCTCGACGACACGGGGCAGACCCTGGGTGATGTCGTCACCGGCCACACCACCGGTGTGGAAGGTACGCATCGTCAGCTGCGTGCCGGGCTCACCGATGGACTGGGCGGCGATGATGCCGACCGCCTCACCGATGTCGACCAGCTTGCCGGTGGCCAGCGAACGGCCGTAGCACATGGCGCAGGTACCGACGGCGGACTCGCAGGTCAGGACCGAGCGGGTCTTGACCTCCTCGATGCCGTGCTTGACGACCTCGGCGATGAGGACGTCACCCAGGTCGGTGTTGGCCGGGGCCAGCACCACACCGTCGACGACGATGTCCTCGGCCAGCGCACGTGCGTACACGCTGGTCTCGACGTTCTCCGCCATGCGCAGCACGCCGTCCGCGCCGCGCTCCGCGATCTTCAGCTTGAGGCCACGGTCGGTGCCGCAGTCCTCCTCGCGGATGATGACGTCCTGCGACACGTCCACCAGACGACGGGTCAGGTAACCCGAGTCGGCGGTACGCAGGGCGGTGTCGGCCAGACCCTTACGGGCACCGTGCGTGGAGATGAAGTACTCGAGGACGGACAGGCCCTCACGGAACGAGGCCTTGATCGGACGCGGGATGGTCTCGTTCTTCGCGTTCGACACCAGACCACGCATACCGGCGATCTGACGCATCTGCATCATGTTTCCTCGGGCACCCGAGTCAACCATCATGAAGATGGGGTTCGTCTTGGGGAAGTTCGCGTTCATCGCCTCGGCAACCTCGTTGGTCGCCTTGGTCCAGATCGCGATGAGCTCCTGCGTGCGCTCGTCCTTGGTGATCAGACCGCGCTCGTACTGCTTCTGGACCTTCTCGTCCTGCGCCTCGTAACCCTTGACGATCTCGACCTTCGCCTCAGGAACGACGATGTCGGAGATGGCCACGGTGACGCCGGAGCGGGTCGCCCAGAAGAAGCCGGCCGCCTTCAGGTTGTCGAGCGTCGCCGCCACGATGACCTTGGGGTAGCGCTCGGCGAGGTCGTTGACGATCTCGGAGAGCTGCTTCTTGCCCACCGAGTAGTCGACGAACGGGTAGTCCTCGGGCAGCAGCTCGTTGAAGAGCGCGCGGCCCAGAGTCGTACGGAGGCGGAAGGTGTCACCCTGCTGCCACTCCGGCTCGCCCTCTTCGCGTACCGGCGGCACCCAGCCACGCGGCGGGATGGTGCCCACCGGGAAGCGGATGTCGACGGCCGACTGGAGCGCGAGCTCGCCGTTGTCGAACGCCATGATCGCCTCGGCCGTGGAGCCGAAGGACCGGCCCTCGCCCTTGACGTCACGCAGCTCACCGTCGGTGGTGAGGAAGAACAGACCAAGAACCATGTCCTGGGTCGGCATGGTGACGGGACGACCGTCGGCCGGCTTCAGGATGTTGTTCGAGGACAGCATCAGGATGCGGGCCTCGGCCTGCGCCTCCGCGGAGAGCGGCAGGTGCACGGCCATCTGGTCACCGTCGAAGTCCGCGTTGAACGCGGTGCAGACGAGCGGGTGGATCTGGATGGCCTTGCCCTCGACCAGCTGCGGCTCGAAGGCCTGGATGCCGAGGCGGTGCAGCGTCGGCGCACGGTTCAGCAGAACCGGGTGCTCGGCGATGACCTCTTCCAGGACGTCGTACACGACCGTGCGGCCGCGCTCGACCATGCGCTTGGCGCTCTTGATGTTCTGCGCGTGGTTCAGGTCGACCAGGCGCTTCATCACGAACGGCTTGAAGAGCTCCAGTGCCATGGCCTTGGGCAGACCACACTGGTGCAGCTTCAGCTGCGGACCGACGACGATCACGGAACGCGCGGAGTAGTCCACACGCTTGCCGAGCAGGTTCTGACGGAAACGACCCTGCTTGCCCTTGAGCATGTCGCTCAGGGACTTCAGCGGGCGGTTACCCGGACCGGTGACCGGACGGCCACGACGACCGTTGTCGAACAGCGCGTCGACGGCCTCCTGAAGCATGCGCTTCTCGTTGTTCACGATGATCTCGGGGGCACCGAGGTCAAGGAGTCGCTTCAGACGGTTGTTGCGGTTGATCACGCGGCGGTACAGGTCGTTCAGGTCGGAGGTCGCGAAGCGGCCACCGTCCAGCTGCACCATCGGACGCAGGTCCGGCGGGATGACCGGCACGCAGTCGAGGACCATGCCCTTGGGGCTGTTGGAGGTCTGCAGGAAGGCAGACACGACCTTCAGCCGCTTCAGCGCACGGGTCTTCTTCTGGCCCTTGCCAGTACGGATGATCTCGCGAAGCCGCTCGGCCTCTTCGTCCAGGTCGAAGGACTCCAGGCGCTTCTGCAGCGCCGCGGCACCCATCGAGCCGTCGAAGTACGTGCCGAAGCGGTCACGCAGCTCGCGGTAGAGGAGCTCGTCGCCCTCGAGGTCCTGGACCTTGAGGTTCTTGAACCGGGTCCACACCTCGTCGAGACGGTCGATCTCGCGCTGCGCACGGTCACGCAGCTGCTTCATCTCACGCTCGGCACCTTCGCGCACCTTGCGGCGTACGTCGGCCTTGGCGCCCTCGGCCTCGAGCTCGGCCAGGTCGGTCTCGAGCTTCTTGGCGCGGGCCTCCAGGTCGGAGTCGCGACGGTTCTCGACCTGCTGACGCTCGACGGAGACGTGCGCCTCCAGCGAGGGCAGGTCGCGGGTGCGACGCTCGTCATCGACGTACGTGATCATGTACGCCGCGAAGTAGATGACCTTCTCGAGGTCCTTCGGGGCGAGGTCGAGCAGGTAGCCGAGGCGCGACGGGACGCCCTTGAAGTACCAGATGTGGGTAACGGGCGCGGCCAGTTCGATGTGGCCCATCCGCTCACGACGCACCTTGGCGCGAGTGACCTCGACGCCGCAGCGCTCGCAGATGATGCCCTTGAAGCGGACACGCTTGTACTTACCGCAGTAGCACTCCCAGTCCCGGGTCGGACCGAAGATCTTCTCGCAGAAGAGTCCGTCCTTTTCGGGCTTGAGGGTGCGGTAGTTGATGGTCTCTGGCTTCTTGACCTCGCCGTGGCTCCACTGACGGATGTCGTCAGCGGTGGCCAGACCGATCCGGAGCTCATCGAAGAAGTTGACGTCGAGCACTATGCGTCAATCCCTCTCAGGGTTGTAAGTCATGGGGTCTGAAACGGGGGTCCTGGGGCCGGCCGGGGGCTCATGGATTTTCATCGCTGAGCCCCCGTACCGGACTCCCGTCAGACCTCTTCGACGCTGCTCGGCTCGCGCCGGGACAGGTCGATGCCAAGCTCCTCCGCTGCGCGGAAGACGTCCTCGTCGGTGTCGCGCATCTCGATGGACATGCCGTCCGAGGACAGCACCTCCACGTTGAGGCACAGGGACTGCATCTCCTTGATGAGCACCTTGAAGGACTCGGGGATGCCGGGCTCGGGGATGTTCTCGCCCTTGACGATGGCCTCGTAGACCTTCACGCGGCCGGTGACGTCGTCGGACTTGATGGTCAGCAGCTCCTGGAGGGCGTAAGCGGCGCCATAAGCCTCAAGCGCCCACACCTCCATCTCACCGAAGCGCTGGCCACCGAACTGGGCCTTACCACCCAGCGGCTGCTGGGTGATCATCGAGTACGGACCGGTCGAACGAGCGTGCAGCTTGTCGTCGACCAGGTGGTGGAGCTTCAGGATGTACATGTAGCCGACCGAGACCGGCTCCGGGAACGGCTCGCCGGAGCGGCCGTCGAACAGCGGTGCCTTACCGGTCGGGAGCACCATGCGCGATCCGTCGCGGTTCGGGATCGTGTGCTGCAGCAGACCCGCGAGCTCGTCCTCACGCGCACCGTCGAAGACGGGGGTGGCGACGTTGGTGCCCGGCACGACCTGGTCGGCACCGATGGCCTGCAGGCGCTGCGCCCACTCCTCGCCGAGCCCGGAGACGTCCCAGCCGCGGCTGGCGAGCCAGCCGAGGTGGATCTCCAGGACCTGTCCCGGGTTCATTCGGGACGGGACGCCGAGGGGGTTGAGGATGATGTCGACCGGGGTGCCGTCCTCCAGGAACGGCATGTCCTCGATCGGCAGGATCTTGGAGATAACACCCTTGTTGCCGTGACGGCCTGCGAGCTTGTCACCGTCCGTGATCTTGCGCTTCTGCGCCACGTAGACACGAACCAGCTGGTTCACGCCCGGCGGCAGCTCGTCGCCCTCTTCACGGTCGAAGACGCGGACGCCGATGACCTTGCCGATCTCGCCGTGCGGCACCTTCAGCGAGGTGTCGCGCACCTCGCGCGCCTTCTCACCGAAGATCGCGCGGAGCAGGCGCTCCTCGGGGGTCAGCTCGGTCTCACCCTTGGGCGTGACCTTGCCGACGAGGATGTCACCGGCGACGACCTCGGCACCGATACGGATGATGCCGCGCTCGTCGAGGTCGGCGAGGACCTCCTCGGAGACGTTCGGGATGTCCCGGGTGATCTCCTCGGGGCCGAGCTTGGTGTCACGGGCGTCGACCTCGTGCTCCTCGATGTGGATCGAGGAGAGGACGTCGTCCTGCACGAGGCGCTGCGACAGGATGATCGCGTCCTCGTAGTTGTGACCCTCCCACGGCATGAACGCCACGAGCAGGTTCTTGCCGAGCGCCATCTCGCCGTTCTCGGTCGCCGGACCGTCGGCCAGAACCTGACCGGTGACGACCCGGGCGCCCTCGTCCACGACAACCTTCTGGTTGACGGACGTGCCCTGGTTCGAGCGGGAGAACTTGTGCAGGCGGTACGTGGTGTACGTGCCGTCGTCGTTGGCGGTGGTGACGTAGTCCGCGGAGACCTCCTGGACCACACCGTCCTTCTCCGACTTCAGTACGTCACCGGCGTCGACCGCACAGCGGTACTCCATGCCGGTGCCGACCAGCGGCGCCTCGGACTTGATGAGCGGCACGGCCTGACGCATCATGTTCGCGCCCATGAGGGCACGGTTGGCGTCGTCGTGCTCGAGGAACGGGATCATCGCGGTCGCGACCGACACCATCTGGCGCGGCGAGACGTCCATGTAGTCGACGTCGTCACCGGCGATGTAGTCGATCTCGCCGCCACGACGACGGACGAGCACGCGGGACTCGGTGAAGCGCATGTCGTCGGACAGGCCGGCGTTGGCCTGGGCGATGACGAAGCGATCCTCTTCGTCGGCGGTCAGGTAGTCGACATCGTCGGTGACGGTGCCGTTGACGACCTTGCGGTACGGGGTCTCGACGAAACCGAACGCGTTGACCCGGCCGTACGAGGCGAGCGAGCCGATCAGGCCGATGTTCGGGCCTTCAGGGGTCTCGATCGGGCACATGCGGCCGTAGTGCGACGGGTGCACGTCACGGACCTCGAAGCCGGCCCGCTCACGGGAGAGACCACCCGGGCCAAGCGCCGACAGACGGCGCTTGTGGGTGAGACCCGACAGCGGGTTGTTCTGGTCCATGAACTGCGACAGCTGGCTGGTGCCGAAGAACTCCTTGATGGAGGCGACGACCGGCCGGATGTTGATCAGGGTCTGCGGCGTGATCGCCTCGACGTCCTGAGTCGTCATGCGCTCACGGACGACGCGCTCCATACGAGCCAGACCCGTACGGACCTGGTTCTGGATGAGCTCGCCGACGTTGCGCAGACGACGGTTGCCGAAGTGGTCGATGTCGTCGGTCTCGACGACGATCGAGGCGCCGTTGGGGCCGACGGTCTCGGTCTCACCGGCGTGCAGCTTCACCAGGTACTTGATCGACGAGATGATGTCCTCGACGGTCAGGATCCCGGCGTCCAGCGGCGCTTCGCTGCCGAGCTTCTTGTTCACCTTGTAGCGGCCGACCTTCGCGAGGTCGTAGCGCTTCGGGTTGAAGTAGAGGTTCTCGAGCAGGGTCTGCGCGGCCTCACGCGTCGGCGGCTCGCCCGGACGCAGCTTGCGGTAGATGTCGAGCAGCGCGTCGTCCTGGCCCTGGGTGTGGTCCTTCTCCAGGGTGGCGCGCATGGACTCGTACTCGCCGAACTCCTCGAGGATCTGCTCGGTCGTCCAACCGAGAGCCTTCAGGAGAACGGTGACGGACTGCTTGCGCTTGCGGTCGATGCGGACACCGACCATGTCGCGCTTGTCGATCTCCATCTCCAGCCAGGCACCCCGGGACGGGATGACCTTCGTGGAGAAGATGTCCTTGTCGGACGTCTTGTCGATGGAGGAGTCGAAGTAGACACCCGGCGAGCGGACCAGCTGGGACACCACGACACGCTCGGTGCCGTTGATGACGAAGGTGCCCTTGTTGGTCATGAGCGGGAAGTCGCCCATGAAGACCGTCTGGGACTTGATCTCGCCGGTCTCGTTGTTGGTGAACTCGGCGGTCACGAAGAGCGGCGCGGAGTACGTGAAGTCACGGTCCTTGCACTCGTCGATCGAGTTCTTGGGAGGCTCGAAGCGGTGGTCGCGGAACGTCAAGGACATCGACCCGGAGAAGTCCTCGATCGGGGAGATCTCCTCGAAGATCTCCTCCAGACCGGACTTGGTGGGGACATCCTGTCCACTGTCCAGAGCCGCCTCGACACGAGCCTTCCACGCGGCATTGCCGAGCAGCCAGTCGAAGCTCTCGGTCTGCAGCGCAAGAAGGTTCGGAACCTCGAGGGGCTCCTTGATCTTTGCAAAGGAGATGCGCAGCGGGGCGGTGCTGGCGCCGTTGTTCGTATTCGCGGTCGAGGCAGTGCGCGAGGCGGCCAAGAGGGGGTCCTTCCGAGGGCTCGGACTCACTACGCGCGTACCGGTCCCATGTTGGGCACAGAGACAGAGGCGTTCCCGATTCAGCCAAAGAAGGCCTGGTCAGGGACGTTCCAATCGTCGGTGTTCATACACGGGTATGCCCCTGGTGACGGGCAGGAGGCAGCTAACAGGCAGCGCAAAGGGTCAGTGTAGCCACAAGGCCCACTGATGTCCAGTCCCGGTTTTTTGAGACCCTCGTTGTTCTCAACACCTGCGGCAAGCCACGCCCTCAATGCACATCGATACTGCCCTCTTCGCCACCGATCCATGCCTCGGATCCGGATCGTTGTGACGACGCGTCCTGAGAATTGCGCGCTGCGTGCGGTTCGTCAAGGCCCCCCAAGCCCAAACCGAGTGCCGCGATAGTCACGTGCAGCCGTCGTACAGCCCGTCACAGGGGCGGCCGGAGGCACAACGAAGATCACCTTACTCGTCGCGAACACCTGCGCAAGGCAGCCGCCGCACGACCCCCGGAAACGCCGAAGAGCGACCACCCAATTGGGTGATCGCTCTTCGGTGCGTCAGCGTTACAGCGCTACGCGAGCGGCTTTGTCAGCCCGCTGGAGTCCGGTACGGACCCGCGAGGTGTTACTTGACCTCGACGGAGGCGCCAGCGCCCTTGAGGGACTCGGCAGCCTTCTCAGCGGCCTCCTTGGCGACCTTCTCGAGGACCGGCTTCGGAGCGCCGTCGACGAGGTCCTTGGCCTCCTTCAGACCCAGCGAGGTCAGCTCACGCACGACCTTGATGACCTGGATCTTCTTCTCGCCGGCACCCGTGAGGATGACGTCGAACTCGTCCTGCTCCTCCGGAGCCTCGGCAACGGCGCCCGGGCCGGCGGGGCCGGCAACGGCGACCGCGGCGGCGGCGGTGACGTCGAACTTCTCCTCGAAGGCCTTCACGAACTCGGAGAGCTCGATGAGGGTGAGGTTCTCGAACTGCGCGAGCAGCTCTTCCTGGGACAGCTTCGCCATGATGGCGTCCTTCCACTCATTCGGCAGGTGCCGGTATGTACTGGTGAGGCGGGCGTACGTTCGGCCCGCTGCGACCGTCGCCTCAGGCGGCGGTCAATGCGCGAGCCGAATTACTCGGCACCGCCCTGCTCTTCGAGCTTGACGCGAAGCGCCTCCGCAGTGCGGACGAACTTCGACGGAAGCGCCTGGAAGAGCTGCGCAGCCTGAGTCTGCTTGCCCTTCATGGCGCCCGCCAGCTTGGCGAGCAGAACCTCGCGGGACTCGAGGTCCGCAAGCTTCTTGATCTCGTCGGCGGACAGCGCCTTGCCGTCAAGGACACCGCCCTTGATGACGAGGTTGGGGTTGTCCTTGGCGAAGTCACGAAGACCCTTCGCCGACGTCACCGGGTCACCGGTGATGAAGGCGACCGCCGTCGGACCGTTGAACAGGTCGTCGAGCGTAGAGATCCCGGCCTCGTTGGCCGCGATCTTGGTCAGCGTGTTCTTCACCACGGCGTACTGGGCGTCTTCACCGAGCGAACGACGCAGCGTCTTGAGCTGCGCCACGGTGAGACCCCGGTACTCGGTCAGCACAGCGGCGTTCGAGCTACGGAACTGGTCCGCGAGCTCGGCTACCGCGGCAGCCTTGTCGGGCCTTGCCATAAGCGTGGCCTCCTTCCGGGTGATGAGGACCGCTCAGAAGGGGCTGAGGAAAACGAAACGCCCCGGCGCAGGCGCACGGGGCGTAGCTCGACCGGAATTCCTTGACGAAGTTCCGGGAGCATGTCCACAGTCACCTACGCGGGTCGTCCGCAGTTTCAGCGGATCCTTCGGTCACCGCGCCCTCTTACGAGCACACGGCAACGACCAGCGGTCTTTGGCTTCTCTGGGAGAGTACGCGACCGGATCGCCGTCAAGCAAATCCGCCCGAACGGTCCAAACCCCTGCGGGCGGCTCAGCCCTCCTGGGCTGCCCGAATCCGGGGCTCAGGAGGTCGCACCCTGCGCCTTCAGCAGCTCCTTGAAGTCGGCGGTGTCACTCGCCGGGGGCTTCTGGGTGGAGACCTTCACCCCGTAGTCGCTGTAGTACGCCGTCGAGGACATCGAGCCGGTCGTCAGCTCGCCCTTCTCGACCTTCTTGACCAGCAGGTCGTCGCCGTTGACCCAGATGTCGACCGTCTCCGTGGTGACGCCGGCCTGGGTGAGCTGCTTCTTCAGGTCGGCGAGCTGGCTTTCGGTGAGGCTGGAGTTGTCGGTGGCGAGGTCCGCGACGTCCACCGTGCCCGAGTAGTGCGTGGTCCGCTCGCCGCGGACGGTCTCCTCGCCGACCTTCTTCACGTCACCGGAGGCGAGCAGGAGCTTCACGGACTGGTTCGGCGTGGTGTTCTGCATCTGGTCCTGCAGATACGCGCCCGAGCTGCCGCCGAGCTCCGCCAGGTCGTCGTACGCGTACCTGATCCAGTGCTTGCCGCCCGCCTGCTCGGCGAACGCGTCGCCCATCTTCGCGTAGTAGGCGTCGGGCAGATAGCGGGCCTGCATGGTGGTGCTGCCCGTCTGACGCATCGTGTCGGCCATCGTGCCGCCGGTGTACGTGATCGTCAGGTTGCCCGTGAGGCCGTCGGCCCATCCCAGGGCGCCGTCCGCCGTCATGGACATCATCGTGCCCATGGTCGTCGTGGACTCGACTCTGGCCGAATCGGCGCCGTCCGTGGACTTCTCGGCGGAGCGCAGGGCGGTTATGGAGCTTATGTGCGCCGTGCCCTTGTGCACCGCCTTGTCGTCCCTGCCAGAGGCGTCGCGGCCGTCGGAGCCGCCGGAGGAGTCCGGGGAACTGCAGGCGGCCATCCCCGCCAGCACACCCGTCAGCGCGAGCGACAGGGTCACGCGGCGCACACTCGTGCTCATCATTCGTCCCACCCCTATGCGAATCCCCTATGCGAATTCTGTGCTCCGCACGCTACTGCAGCCCACTGACACCCGTATCAGGATTTGTTGCCCACGAATGCGGACGGGCCCCGCACCTCGAAAGGTGCGGGGCCCGTCTCAGATACGCGTACGCGACGCGGTCACCGGGGTGAGCGGGAGGCTCAGACGGCGGCCGGGTCCTCCTCGACGAGGAGGTTGCGGGTGCGGTTCGAGTCGAGCTGAATGCCGGGGCCGATCGTGGTGCTGATCGTGGCCTTCTTGATGTAGCGACCCTTGGCGGCCGACGGCTTCAGACGAAGGATCTCGTCCAGCGCGGCGCCGTAGTTCTCCACCAGCTGGGTCTCGTCGAACGAGGTCTTGCCGATGATGAAGTGCAGGTTCGAGTGCTTGTCGACGCGGAACTCGATCTTGCCGCCCTTGATCTCGGTCACGGCCTTGGCCACGTCCGGGGTCACGGTGCCGGTCTTCGGGTTCGGCATCAGACCACGCGGGCCGAGGACTCGGCCGAGGCGGCCGACCTTGCCCATGAGGTCCGGGGTGGCGACGACGGCGTCGAAGTCCAGACGGCCCTTCGACACCTCGTCGATGAGCTCGTCGGAGCCGACGATGTCGGCGCCCGCGGCGAGTGCGGCCTCGGCACGGTCACCGGTCGCGAAGACCAGGACCCGGGCGGTCTTACCGGTGCCGTGCGGGAGGTTCACGGTGCCACGGACCATCTGGTCGGCCTTGCGCGGGTCGACACCCAGACGGAAGGCGACCTCGACAGTGCCGTCGAACTTCGAGGTGGAGGTCTCCTTGGCGAGACGGACGGCCTCGAGCGGGGCGTAGAACTTCTCCCGGTCGATCTTGGCGTCCGCAGCGCGGAGAGACTTGCTGCGCTTGCTCACTGCTTCTCCTGATGTGTTCTGAGGAGTCGTGGTGCGGACCGAGCAGGCCCTGCCACGTGCGGCCGAGGCCGCATGGTTCCTACGAAGGTGGGTGTCAGCCCTCGACCGTGATGCCCATGGAACGGGCGGTGCCGGCGATGATCTTCGACGCGGCGTCCAGGTCGTTGGCGTTCAGGTCGGGCATCTTGGTCGTGGCGATCTCACGGACCTGCGCCTGGGTGATCTTGGCGACCTTGGTCTTGTGCGGCTCGCCGGAGCCCTTCTCGACACCCGCGGCCTTGAGGATCATCTTGGCGGCCGGCGGAGTCTTGGTGATGAAGGTGAAGGAGCGGTCTTCGTAGACCGTGATCTCCACCGGGATCACCCAGCCACGCTGCGACTCGGTCGCGGCGTTGTAGGCCTTGCAGAACTCCATGATGTTGACGCCGTGCTGACCCAGCGCGGGGCCGACCGGCGGAGCCGGGTTGGCGGCGCCGGCCTGGATCTGGAGCTTGATAAGCCCCGTGACCTTCTTCTTCTTGGGAGGCATTCCGGGTCCTCTTTCGTTTTCGCCTACCTACGCCCGAGACACGCTCGGACGACTGCCTTCAACCGAACCCATGACTCTGACCCGGATGGAGGCATACCGCACAACGATAACGGGTATCCATGCGCGGCTAAAAACCGAGCAGGTCAGACAGGCTGCGAGCCCGTCTGACCTGTTCGGAAGACGTACGTCCAGAAGGTGCTAGTTCTTCTGGATCTGGTCGAAGGAAAGCTCGACCGGAGTCTCGCGGCCGAAGATCTCGACGAGGCCCTTGACCTTCTTCGAGTCGGCGTTGATCTCGTTGATGGTCGCCTGGAGCGTGGCGAACGGGCCGTCGGTGACGGTGACCGAGTCGCCGACCTCGAAGTCCAGCACCTGGACCTCGAGCTTGCGGGCCGGAGCCGGCCTGCCCTCGGCCTCGGCTGCCTCACGGGCGGCCTTCTCCTCGGCCTCCGGGGCAAGCATCTTGACGATCTCGTCCAGGGTCAGCGGGTACGGGTCGTAGGCGTTGCCCACGAAGCCGGTGACGCCGGGGGTGTTACGGACGACGCCCCAGGACTCGTTCGTCAGGTCCATGCGCACCAGCACGTAGCCGGGGAGCTTGTTCTGCCGGACGGTCTTGCGCTCGCCGTTCTTGATCTGCGCGACCTCTTCCTGCGGCACCTCGGCCTGGAAGATGAAGTCCTCCACGTTCAGCGAGACGGCACGCTGTTCGAGGTTGGTCTTCACGCGGTTCTCGTAACCGGCGTACGTGTGGATGACGTACCACTCGCCGGGGAGGGCACGGAGCTCCTCGCGCAGGGCGGTGACGGGGTCGACGGGCTCGGGCTCTTCTTCGGCCTCGGCCTCGTCGTCCTCGACAGCGAGGTCCTCGTCGGAAACGTCGTCGTCCTCGACGGACTCGACGTCCCCACCGGACTCGTCCTCGACGTGCAGGGCCGCCTCTTCGGCGGGCTCGCCCGCGGCGGCGTCGGCAGCCTCGACCTCGTCCGGGTCCTCGGTGTCCGCGCCCTCCACGATGTCGAGCTCGTCCTCAACGGACTCGACCGACTCGATGGCGTCGTTCAGGTTCGGGTCAGACACGGTGGCTGCTTCTTCCTGGATACATGGGGGTGGAACACACGAAAGGGGCGCCGGTGTCGGCGCCCTTCGCGTTTGGCTCAGCCAAATACGTACTTGGCGGCGTGGTCGAGTCCATAGTCAATCACGGTCACCAGAGCGATCATGATGACGACGAAGACAATTACCACTGAGGTGTACGTCGTCAGCTGATTGCGCGTCGGCCAGACGACCTTGCGGAGCTCCGCGACGATCTGGCGGTAGAAGGTGGCAAGGCGCCTCAGAGGGCCCTTCTTGCCACGCTTGCCGCCCTTGCGAGTCTTCTTATTGGACTCCGGTGCCTCGGCATCAGGCATGTCGATGGAGCCCACGGCGTCCGTCACTCGTCCTCACCTGATTCCGGGTCGTGGCTACGCCGTGCCCGGCCAGGCCGCACGGCGGTGCATTGCAGTACGTACATGCGCACACATCCTGGCGAAGGATTGTGTAGCAGGGCCGGAGGGACTTGAACCCCCAACCGCTGGTTTTGGAGACCAGTGCTCTACCAATTGAGCTACGACCCTTTGATTTCCCCCAACGTACCGCATCCGCCCGAGTGCACGGTGTGCACCGGGTGAGTGCGGCCGGTGAAGGCCAACGAGGGATGAGTGTACGTGCTCCGGGGCCGGTCGTCGAACAGAAAGTGTCCGTACGGGCTTTGATCCCGGAAGATCGTCCAGCCCACCGCCTCGATCCGGACGGTTGTTCAGTCGCTGTTCAGTCTGTGAAACCCGCGTGCCGGGGAGGTTTCCGGTCTGAAACGATGGGGCCATGAGCCCTGCAACCCCTCCCACCGAGCGCCGCGTCTCCGCCCGAGTCGGCGCGATCTCCGAGTCCGCCACCCTCGCCGTGGACGCCAAGGCCAAGGCCCTCAAGGCCGCGGGGCGTCCGGTGATCGGCTTCGGCGCCGGTGAACCGGACTTCCCGACCCCGGACTACATCGTCCAGGCCGCCATCGAGGCCTGCTCGAACCCGAAGTACCACCGCTACACCCCGGCCGGCGGACTGCCCGAGCTGAAGGCCGCGATCGCCGCGAAGACGCTGCGCGACTCCGGCTACGAGGTGGATGCCACCCAGGTCCTGGTCACCAACGGCGGCAAGCAGGCCATCTACGAGGCCTTCGCCGCGATCCTCGACCCGGGCGACGAGGTCATCGTCCCGGCGCCGTACTGGACGACCTACCCGGAGTCGATCCGCCTCGCCGGCGGTGTCCCCGTCGACGTCGTCGCCGACGAGACCACCGGCTACCGCGTCTCGGTCGAGCAGCTGGAAGCCGCCCGCACCGAGAACACCAAGGTGCTGCTCTTCGTCTCCCCGTCCAACCCGACGGGCGCGGTCTACACCCGCGAGCAGATCGAGGAGATCGGCCGCTGGGCCGCCGAGAAGGGCCTGTGGGTCCTGACCGACGAGATCTACGAGCACCTGGTCTACGGGGACGCCGAGTTCCACTCCCTGCCCGTCGTGGTGCCCGAGCTGCGCGACAAGTGCATCGTCGTGAACGGCGTCGCCAAGACGTACGCCATGACCGGCTGGCGGGTGGGCTGGGTCATCGGCCCCAAGGACGTCGTCAAGGCCGCGACCAACCTCCAGTCGCACGCCACCTCGAACGTCTCGAACGTGGCCCAGGTCGCCGCGCTCGCCGCCGTCTCCGGCGACCTGACGGCCGTCGCGAAGATGCGCGAGGCCTTCGACCGCCGCCGCAAGACCATCGTGCGCATGCTCAACGAGATCGACGGCGTGCTCTGCCCCGAGCCGGAGGGCGCCTTCTACGCGTACCCCTCGGTGAAGGCCCTGATCGGCAAGGAGATCCGCGGCAAGCGCCCCCAGGACACGGTCGAGCTGGCCGCGCTCATCCTGGAAGAGGCCGAGGTCGCGGTGGTCCCGGGTGAGGCCTTCGGCACACCGGGGTACCTGCGTCTGTCGTACGCGCTGGGTGACGAGGACCTCGTCGAGGGCGTCTCGCGCATCCAGAAGCTGCTGGCCGAGGCCACGGACTGACGTGTACGACGCACAAGCGGGCCTCCGGTCGGACCGGGGGCCCGCTTGTGCGTTCAGGCACGCGCTCGTTCGGTGAACTCGGCTGCCTGGTCCAGGATTTCTACGGCAAGATCCTGGGGTGACTCCTCCCCCGAGGGGGCTTCTCACTCGGCCGTGTGACGGCCTCATGACGGACAAGCCCTGCCCGGCACCTTCCGGTACGGAGCAGAGCCTAGCGATTACGGAGCGTTGATGGGTGTGGTTCGTGATATCGGACAGTTGCCGAAGGCCCATCTGCACCTGCACTTCACCGGGTCGATGCGGTCCACGACCCTGCTGGAGCTGGCCGACAAGTACGGCGTACGGCTGCCCGACGCACTGACCAGCGGGGAGCCGCCGAAGCTGCGGGCGACCGACGAGCGGGGTTGGTTCCGGTTCCAGCGGTTGTACGACGCGGCGCGGTCGTGCCTCAGAGAGCCCGAGGACATCCGGCGGCTGGTGCGCGAGGCCGCCGAGGAGGACGTGAAGGACGGCTCCGGGTGGCTGGAGATCCAGGTCGACCCGACGTCGTACGCACCTCGGCTCGGCGGTCTGATCCCGGCCCTCGAAGTCATCCTGGACGCGGTGGACTCGGCCTCGCGGGAGACAGGGCTCGGGATGCGCGTCCTGGTGGCGGCGAACCGTATGAAGCACCCGCTGGACGCCCGTACGCTGGCCCGCCTGGCCGTGCGGTACGCGGACCGGGGCATCGTCGGTTTCGGGCTCTCGAACGACGAACGGCGGGGCATGGCGCGGGACTTCGACCGGGCCTTCGAGATCGCGCGTGAGGGCGGTCTGCTGGCCGCGCCGCACGGCGGCGAGCTGACCGGGCCGGCCTCGGTCCGCGACTGCCTGGACGACCTGCACGCGTCGCGGATCGGCCACGGGGTGCGCGCTGCGGAGGACCCCCGGCTGATGAAACGCCTCGCGGACCGCGGGGTGACCTGCGAGGTCTGCCCGGCCTCGAACGTCGCCCTGGGCGTCTACGAGAAGCCGGAGGACGTCCCCCTGCGCACACTCTTCGAAGCCGGGGTCCCCATGGCCCTCGGCGCCGACGACCCACTGCTCTTCGGGTCCCGGCTGGCAGCCCAGTACGAGATCGCCCGCCGATACCACGACTTCACCGACCCCGAACTGGCCGAACTGGCACGCCAGTCCATCCGCGCCTCGGCCGCCCCTGAGGACGTACGGGAAAAGCTCCTGTCCGGAGTCGACGAATGGCTCAGCGGCCCGGTCGCCTGAAGTGCGCGTACGGCGGATACGCCTTGAAGCAGATGAGAACCTCGGGCGCGCGCCAGCTGTCGCCACGGTCCGCTTTCAGGCCGCCGATCGCGGTGATCAGCGCTGAGCGCCACAGGCCTGCCAGCCGGTTCAGGCCGTCGTGGTCGCCCGTGAGCATGCCGTACGGGTCCGGGTCGCGGAGTGAGGTGTGGCGCAGGGGGGACCAGGGCTGGACGACCCGGTGTTCGTGCGGGCCGGTGCGCGGTCTGAACTGGCGGAGCTTCAGCCGCATATGGGGTGCCTCATGGGGCAAGCGTGCGGGTCAGTAAGGGCCTTGGGCAACGGAGATACCGCGCAGGAGCGTGCGGGCGAGTGCCGGGGCGAAGGTGTCCAGGGGCGGGGGCTTGCCGTCCTCCGTCATGTCGTAGGCGAAGGCGCGCTGGGCGCAGGCGCCGAGGAGCAGGGACGCGGCCGCGAAGGTGTCGGCGCAGAGGTGGATGCGACCCGCCTTCTGTTCCGCGCGCAGGTACTCGGCGACCCCTCGGATGGGCATGTGCGGGCCCGCTCCCATCGCCCGCATGGCCTCCTCGTGGCGCCGCTTGAGCTGCTTCTCCGCGTACAAGGAGGCGGCTATCGGGAAACTCTGCTCATAGAAGAGGGCGGCCTGGCGGGCGATCTCCGTGAGGTTCTCCTCGACGGTGTGCTCCCCCGGCTCGGCCGTGAGTCTGCCCAGGAGGGGGCCCAGCGTGGGGAGGCGCTCCTCCAGGACGCGGATGAAGAGCTCTTCCTTGCTCGCGAAGTACTTGTAGAGCGCCGCTTCGGAGCAGCCCGCCGCCTTGGCGATCTCCTTGGTGGTGGTGCGGGCGAGGCCGACGGTGAGCATGAGCTCGTGCGCCGCGTCGAGGAGACGGATCCGAGCCGGTTTCTGCTGCATGGGGCCCAAGGATTCCATGGAGGAGCCAATCAGACTTGACGGGTGGGTGAGTGCTTACTCACTCTAGGGGTAAGCATCGGTGAGTGAATACTCACCCACCGACGGACCAGCTGAGGAGAGCACGTCATGAAGCTCACCGTTTTCGGTGCCACCGGGGGCATCGGGCAGGAGATCGTCCGGCAGGCCCTGGCATCGGGCCATCAGGTCACGGCCGTCGTGCGGGATCCCGCACGGTTCACCGTCACCGGCGCGGATCTGGAGGTGTTCCGCGCCGACCTCACCGACCCGGAGGCGCTGCGCCCCGCGGTCGCGGGCCGGGACGCGGTCCTCTCCGGCCTCGGCGCCCGCAGCCGCAAGGACGCCGGGGTCACGGCGAAGCTGACCCGCAGGGTGCTGGCCGCCATGGAGGCGGAGGCGGTACGGAGGCTGCTCGTGGTGAGCGCGAGTCCGATCGGTCCCGATCCCGAGGGCGCCACGCTCGTCGACCGCGCCATGCGGAGTGTGATCTCGGGGATCCTGAAGGACGTCTACGCCGACCTCAGGGAGATGGAGGACGAGCTGGCCAGCAGCGGGACGGACTGGACGGCCGTACGCCCGCCCCGCCTCCAGGACAAGCCGCTGACCGGTTCGTACCGGACGGTTGTCGGGGGCTTCCCACTCAAGGGCAGGTTCATCTCACGCGCCGATGTGGCTCACGCGATGCTGGCGATGACGGACGACCCGGGAACGGTGAAGCAGGGCGTCGGAGTCGCCTACTAGGACCCGAACGAGGGTTCACACCAGGGCTCGTACTGGACGCACCGGAGCTCGTACTGGAGCGCCAGGGCTCGTACTAGAGCTCCACGCCGACCGTCACTGGCTCGTTGACCAGCGTGATCCCGAACGCGTCACGTACTCCGGCGACGACCTCTCGGGCCAGCGCGAGGAGATCCTCGGTGGTGGCCTCGCCCCGGTTGGTGAGGGCCAGTGTGTGCTTGGTGGAGATCCGGGCGGGCCCGCTGCCGTAGCCCTTGGTGAAGCCCGACTTGTCGATCAGCCAGGCCGCGGAGGTCTTGGTGTGGCCGTCGCCCGCCGGGTACGCGGGCGGTGCGGCAGCGGAGCCGAGCCGCTCCTCCACGCGCGCGTGGAACGCGGCGAACTCCTTGTCCGTGAGGATCGGGTTGGTGAAGAACGACCCGGCCGACCAGGTGTCGTGGTCCTCGGGATCGAGCACCATGCCCTTGCCGGAGCGCAGCTTCAGCACGGTCTCCCGGGCCTTCTCGAGCGGCACACGGTCACCGGGCTCGACACCCAGCGCGCGAGCCGTCTCGGCGTACTTGATCGGCGCGCTCAGCCCCTCCGCGTCCTCCAGCGCGAAGCGGACCCGCAGCACGACATGGCGCTCGGGGTCGGCCTTGAAGCGGCTGTGGCGGTACGAGAAGGCGCAGTCGGCGTTCGTCAGCGTGACCGTCTCACGCGTCTTCCGGTCGTACGCGATCACTTCGGTGATCGTCGAGGACACTTCCTGTCCGTACGCGCCCACGTTCTGGATCGGTGTCGCGCCCGCGGAGCCGGGGATCCCCGCGAGGCACTCGATGCCGGCGAGCCCCGCCTCGACGGTGCGGGCGACCGCGTCGGTCCACACCTCGCCCGCCGCCAGCTCCAGCTTCCCGCCGTCGAGTTCGAAGCCGTTCGTCGCGATGCGCAGGGCGGTCCCGGCGAAGCCCTTGTCACCGATGACCAGGTTGGATCCGCCACCGATCACCAGCAGCGGCGTACCGGCGTCGTCGGCCTCGCGAACGGCGGCGATCACCTCGGCGTCGGTCGTGGCGGTGATCAGCCGGGTCGCCGGGCCCCCAAGCCTGAAGGTGGTCAGCGGGGCGAGCGGGGCGTCGTGGAGTACCTGCACGGGCCCAAGAGTACGAGAAGGAGCGGGGGCGCCCGGTCATCGGTGCACGCGGGCGGGAAAGGTGCACGCTCGGCGCCGGGGCGCGGGGTGCGCAGATCCAGTGCACAGCCGCAGAACGCGCTCTCCTGGTGCGCGGGCGCGAAAAGGGCCCCGCCACAAGCGCGCGGGGCCTTTCCGTGTCGTACATCAGGAGCGACTCAGTCGAAGCGCCGCAGCACCTGCACCCGGTCAAGAGACGGCTCGTCGACCATGGCCGTCCAGGAGAGGAACTTGGCGTCCCTCGCTCGGCGTCCGCGCGAAGAACCGCAGCTTCAGTAGGAGACGGTTTCCAGGGCGGGCGCCGGATCCGAGGCCGCCACCGGAGTCCCGGTCACCCGGTGCCGGCCGGGCAGCAGCGCCGCGGCCACCGCACCCGCGCCGACCACCACGGCGCCCACCCACAGTGCGGGCGAGAGGCCGTCGGCGAAGCGCTGCGCGGACTCGTAGCCGCCCTGGGCGGAGAAGACCGAGGCTAGGACCGCTATCCCGAGTGCGCCGCCGACCTCGCGGAGGGCGTTGTTGGCGCCGGAGGCGATGCCCTGCTCGGACGGGAGGACGCTGGACATCACCAGGGCGGCGGACGGGGCGAAGTACAGGCCCATGCCGATGCCGCTGATGATCAGGGCGGGCAACTGGGCCGCGTACGACACCTCGGGCGAGACGACCAGGGCGAACCAGCCGAGCCCGACGGCCTGCAGTGCGAGGCCCACAGTGACCACCGGGCGTCCGCCGATCCGGTCCGACAGATACCCGGCGATGGGCGCGACGATCATCGGCATGCCCGTCCACGGGAGCATCCGCAGGCCCGCCTCGGTCGGCGAGTAACCGAGGACACCCTGCAGGAACTGGCTCAGCAGGAAGATCGAGCCGAACATCCCGACGAACATCAGCAGGCTGGCGGTGTTGATCGCGGAGAAGGCGCGGCTACGGAAGAGCCGCATCGGCAGCATCGGGTTCTTGGCACGGATCCCGTGCCATACGAAGCCGGCGAGGAGCAAGCCGCCCCCGATCAGGCCGGTGAGTACGGGGGCGCTGCTCCAGCCGTCGATGTTGCCGCGGATCAGGGCGTACACGACTCCGAAGAGACCACCGCTGGCGAGCACGGTGCCGGTGATGTCGAGCGGGGCGCCGGTGCCGTACGACTCGGAGAGGCGCAGCCGGGCGAGCGGCAGCAGGGCGATGCCCAGCGGAACGTTCAGCCAGAAGATCCAGTGCCAGGACACGTGTTCGGTGAGGCTGCCGCCGATGAGGGGCCCGGAGGCGACCGCGAGTCCGTTGACGGCACCCCAGATCCCGAACGCCATCCCGCGCTTGGCCGCCGGGACCGCGGCCGTCAGCAGGGTCAGTGTCAGCGGCATCATGATCGCCGCGCCGACGCCCTGGACCGCGCGGGCGGCGATCAGCGAGTCGATGCCGGGCGCCATGGCCGCGGCGGCGGACGCACCGGTGAAGACGGTGAGCCCGACGAGGAAGAGCCGTCGGCGGCCGAACCGGTCGCCCAGAGCCGCGCCGAACATCAGCAGCACGGCGAAGGTGAGCGTGTACGCGCTCACGGTCCATTCCAGGTCGTCCAGCCCTCCCCCGAGGTCCTCGCGGATGGAGGGCAGGGCAGTGGTGACGACGAGGTTGTCGAGGGCCGCCATGAATCCGGCGACGCTGGTGATGACGAGGGCCCAGACGGCTCCCCCGCGACGTGCTGTCTGCTGTGACATCGCTCCCCCAGAGGGTGATCACTGTGGACGGTTGGACGGTTACCAACGATGGTTAGTTATTGCTGACTAACTTTCACGGGCATGAAGAGGCACTGATCTCCGCCCTCTTCATCCGGCTTACTTGTTCAGCCTTCGCCAGGAGCGGCTTCAGGGGGATCGGCTTCGAGCCGCCCCTTGGTCCGCGCCGACGGGTAGAGCCCTTCCCAGACCCGGTGCTCCGCCGGGAAACCCATGGCCACGAGGCAGTTGATAAGCATTCCGTACGCCATGAAGGTGGTGGTTTCGTTCGCGTCGGCCCCGAGCGGGATGTGGGCGGCGTCCCAGAGCCGCATCCAGCGGTCCCGTACCAACTCGCCGAGTTCGTGGTCGCCGGCCTCCTCGGCCGCCGCCACCGCCACGTACGTCTGCATCTGCATGAGCAGCCGCTCGGGCTCCTCCGCGATGACCCGGGTGTAGGCGTTGGCCATGGAGTGCAGGGCCTCTTCGCCCTCCAGCCCCTTGGAGGCCTCCTCGAACGTCTGCCGGAAGAGCTCCATGCAGCGCTCGGCCGCCGCGAGGAAGATCGCCCTCTTGCCCGGGAAGAGCCGGAAGAGGTACGGCTGTGAGACACCCACACGCTTGGCGATCGCCTCGGTGGAGGTGCCGCTGTAGCCACCGCGGGCGAACTCGCTCATCGCCGCACGGATGACGCTCTCGCGCCTCTCTTCTGCGCTCATCCTGACCATGTAAGTAAGTTAGTACTCAATCACTAACTACGTCAACAGGTAGGCGCAACGCGTAAGGGGCGTCCGCAATGGCGGACGCCCCTTACCTGAGTCACCTAGGTCACCCACGACACCTTCAGGCCAGTCGCACAACCGCTCGTGACATGCCCAGGACCTTCTGGCCCGCGCTGGTCGCGGTGAGATCGACGCGGACGGTGTTGTCGTCGAGCTTGGCGCCGATCTTGGCGCTGACCTCGACGGTCGCACCCTTGTCGTCGTTCGGGACAACGACGGGCTTGGTGAAGCGGACGCCGTACTCGACGACCGCGCCCGGGTCGCCGGCCCAGTCCGTGACGACGCGGATCGCCTCGGCCATGGTGAACATGCCGTGGGCGATGACGTCGGGGAGGCCGACCTCGACCGCGAACTTCTCGTTCCAGTGGATCGGGTTGAAGTCCCCGGAAGCACCCGCGTACCGCACCACCGTGGCCCGGGTCACGGGGAAGGACTGGGCCGGCAGCTCGGTGCCGACCTCGACGTCGTCGTATGCGATCTTCGCCGTCATGGTCAGCCCTCCGCCCGCGCCACGAGCTTGGTGATCGCGGTCACCACGTGCTCGCCCGCTTCGTCGTGGACCTCGCCGCGGATGTCCAGGATGTCGTTGCCCGCCATGGACTTGATCGCCTCGATGGTCGAGGTGACCGTGAGCCGGTCCCCCGCGCGCACCGGGCGGCTGTAGGCGAACTTCTGGTCGCCGTGCACCACGCGGCTGTAGTCGAGACCCAGTTGGGGATCCTCGATGACCTGCCCCGCGGCCTTGAAGGAGATCGCGAAGACGAACGTCGGCGGGGCGATCACATCGGGGTATCCGAGGGCCTTGGCGGCCTCCGGGTCCGTGTAGGCCGGGTGGGTGTCCCCCACGGCCTCGGCGAACTCGCGAATCTTCTCGCGCCCGACCTCATAGGGGTCGGTGGGCGGGTAGGACCGCCCCACGAAGGACTGGTCGAGCGCCATGGGCTCGGCACCTCCTGGCTTTCAGCCGGTGAATCGAACGCGGGTGTGGCGAAGGCAGATGCACAGATGTGCAGATGCAACGACGCGAGGCCGCCCCCCGCGAAGGGGACGGCCTCGTGTACGAGCCTGAAACTTATCGCGTTTCGCGGTGCGCAGTGTGCGCATTGCAACGCGGGCAGTGCTTCTTCATCTCCAGTCGGTCCGGGTCGTTACGCCGGTTCTTCTTGGTGATGTAGTTCCGCTCCTTGCACTCCACGCAGGCCAGCGTGATCTTGGGGCGGACGTCGGTGGCAGCCACAGGAGTGCTCCTTGACGAACGGAAAGTAGGACTATTGACGCATGAAAGAGTAGCCGATCGAAGGACCGACCCCACAATCGGCTACTGTCAGTAGCGGTGACCGGACTTGAACCGGTGACACAGCGATTATGAGCCGCTTGCTCTACCGACTGAGCTACACCGCTGAGATGCGATCGGTTCCCGCCTTGCGACGGGAACCTCCCACACCAGAGCCCCAATACGGAATCGAACCGTAGACCTTCTCCTTACCATGGAGACGCTCTACCGACTGAGCTATTGGGGCGAGCGATGAAGACATTACACGGTCGGCCGCCGATCGCCCAAATCCGTTTCGCGGCAACCGCCCCGGCCTGTTCCCCACCGATTCCCGGGCGTTCCCACGGCCCTCTCACGCACCGCGAACCACAGCCGTGACCCCGTGGTCGAACCCCATCGCGCCTTCCGTGTCCTCGGCCTCCGCTCCCCGGCGGAGGACCGGGATTCTCCCCGACGGACCACACCAGTACGACTATTGCGCTCCTCCCCGATGCGGACAGGTCGCCGCCCTAGGCTCGGCTCACGCTGTGTGATCTTGTGTCTTCACTCCCCGCAGTCGCCCCGCCCCGCAGCCGCCCCCGAGCCCCAGGAGCGCGATGCCCGACAGTCAGATGCCCGAGAGCCAGCCGCAGCCGCCCCACTCCTCGTCGGGACAGTCGGGACCGTCGGGCCAGACCGACACGGCCACCCTCCTGCTGTGCGGGGCACGGCTCACCGACGGCCGGACCGTGGACGTACGGCTGGGCGGCGGGCGCATCGAGGCGGTCGGCACCGCCGGGAGCCTCAGCGCCCACGGCGCGCGCGTCGATGTGAGCGGCTACCTCCTCCTGCCGGCCCCTGCCGAGCCGCACGCCCACGGCGAAACGGCGCTGACGGCGGAGGACGACGGCCCCCTCTCGTACGACGCCGAGGAGGTCCAGCGACGGGCCACTGAGGCCGCGTTGCTGCAACTAGGGCACGGGGCCACGGCGTTGCGCTCACACGTGCGCGTCGGCGATGTCCAGGGGCTCGACGCGCTGGCCGCGGTGCTCCAGGCGCGGCGGTCACTGCGGGGGCTCGCCGAGCTGACGACGGTGGCAATGCCCCGGGTGCTGACCGGTGTCGCCGGGGCGGACGGGCTCGCGATGCTGCGGGACGCGGTGAAAATGGGCGCCTCCGTAGTGGGCGGTTGCCCGGACGCCGACCCCGATCCGACGGGTTACGTGGAGGCGGTCCTGGAGCTCGCCTCCGAGCACGGCTGCCCGGTCGACCTGCACACGGACGCCGCCGACCCCGCACGGCTCGGGCGGCTCGCGGCGATGGCGGGCGGGCTGCGCCCCGGAGTGACGCTCGGCCCGTGCGGCGGACTCGGCCGGCTGCCCGCCGAGGTCGCCTCCCGCGCGGCGGACCAGCTCGCCGCGGCCGGGGTGACCGTCGTCTGCCTGCCGCAGGGCGGGTGCGGGGCCGTGGACCGGCGCGGAACCGCTCCGGTACGGCTGTTGCGGGCGGCCGGCGTACGGGTCGCCGCGGGCAGCGGCGCCCTGCGCGACGTAGCGAACCCGGTGGGCCGCGGCGACCCGCTGGAGGCCGCGTATCTGCTGGCCTCGCGGCACGGGCTGCGCCCCGAGGACGCGTACGACGCCGTGAGTTCCGTCGCCCGGGCCGCCCTCGGGCTGCCCGAGGTACGCGTGGAGGCGGGATTTCCGGCCGAGTTGCTCGCCGTACGCGGGGACCGGCTCGCGGGGGTGCTGTCACTGGCGTACAGCCGCATCGTGGTGCACCGGGGGCGCGTGGTGGCGCGGACCAGCGCGGTGCGGGAGTACTGCAACTCGGCGGCTACGGGACTGGATCTGCCCCGGCAGGGGCGGGGGGAGCCGTCTTGAACGGGGGCGGGCGGGACGGGGTCGGACGGGACGGGGCCCGGCTTTTGTGAGGGCACGCGCGCGTGGCTGGCTTGTGTGAGCGCACGCGCGCGTGGAGGGCTATTTGCATCCACGCGCGCGTGCCCGGCGACAACCGGCGCGCTCGCCGGTCGGCGCACCGGGAACTCAGAACTCGCCGCCGCCCAACAAGCCACCGGAGAAGAGGCTGTCTCCGGGCACCATGTCCGTGGGGATCTCCGTGGCACCTGACGGCGCGCTGACGTCGCCCGCGTCGGTGAACTTCAGGACCAGCGGCAGCTGGGTGCCCTTCGGGGCGTCGGCGAGGACGGCGAGGTCGACCTCGACCTGGGTCAGGTCGCCGTTCTTCAGCGTGAAGTCGACCGCGACCTTCTTGTTCGGAGCGTCCTTGAGGTCCTTGGCCGTGGGGAGTTCGGCGCCCGGCGGGAGGTCTCCCTCCAACGGTCCGAGCTTGTCGAGGATTCCTGTGAGCAGATCACGGAAGTTGCCCTGGGCGATGACGTGTTCGGTGCCGTCGCTGCCGTCCTTGGCGCTGAAGGTGACCTCGTGGGCGATGACACCACGTACGGCATCGATGATCTTCTGCTGAGTCTTGGCGTCGATCCCGTCGGCGCCGCCCGAGGAGGACTCAGACTTCTGGGCCTTCTCCAGAGCGCTGGTGTCGATCTTGACCCACTCGCCCTCAAGTACCTTCCTGAACTCCTTCTCGCTCTCCGGGATCTGATCGGCCGTAGGCATGGGAACGCCCATGGTCTCGCCCATCGCCTTGAAGTCGGCGCGGTAGTACGTGAAGTCGCCGACGACCCGGTACTCGACCAGGACGCCTTCGGGGCCCTCGACCCTGGCACTCATACCGACGAGATCTTTCTCACCCGAATCAGCCAGCGGCTTCTTGGACTTGACGGAGACCTCGACGCGCAGTCCCGCGAGGAGTTTCGCGAACTCCGGCGGCAGGTCCTCCTCGGAACCCGCTTCGCCGGCCAGCGCCGTGAGCGCGTCGGAGTCGGCGTCCAGGTCCAACTCGAAGGCGAGCGACTTCTGTTCGCCGAGCCGGTCGACGGCCTGGTCGACCTTCTGACCTGCGGTGAGATTCTGAACCGTGCCGCAGGCGGCCGCGGTGGCGAGCAGCACGGCGGAGCAGCCGGCGGCGATGACGGTCTTGCGTATGGCGGTGATGGTGTTCTCCTAACGACGCCGCACGGCACGCACGACATCCCCTCGTTCACAGTGATCACTCATGTGACCCGTGAGTCATCCACAGGGTTGTGCGGCGAACGCGTCCATCCGGGCGTACGGTCGGAAACATGCGCATTGTTATCGCTGGAGGTCATGGTCAGATCGCGCTGCGGCTGGAGCGCCTGCTCGCCGCGCGCGGTGACGAGGTCGCGGGGATCATCCGCCGCGCCGAACAGGGCGACGACCTGCGGACAGCTGGCGCCGAGCCCGTCCTGTGCGACCTGGAGTCCGCCACGGTGGAGGAGGTCGCCGCACATCTGCAGGGCGCGGACGCGGCCGTCTTCGCGGCGGGCGCGGGCCCGGGCAGCGGCGTGGACCGCAAGAGCACCGTGGACCGGGGCGCCGCCGTGCTGTTCGCGGACGCGGCGGAACGCGCCGGCGTACGCCGTCACATCGTCGTCTCCTCCATGGGCGCGGACCCGGCACACCCGGGCGACGACATCTTCGACGCCTATCTGCGCGCCAAGGGCGAGGCCGACGAGTACGTACGCGGTCGTACGGCCCTGGACTGGACGATCCTGCGCCCCGGCGGCCTGATCGACGACGCCGGCACCGGCCTTGTACGCCTGGAGGCCTCCACCGGCCGCGGCACGATCCCCCGCGACGACGTCGCCGCGGTCCTCGCGGAAATGGTCGACACCCCTGCGACGGCCGGCCTGACGCTGGAATTGATCAGCGGTTCTACGCCGGTTTCGGTGGCGGTGAAGTCGGTGGCGGGGAACTAGGGCGGGGGGCCAGGGGCGCGGAGCCAGGCGCTGCGGGCCTGCGTCAGAAGACCGGTCGGAGCACCGGTCGGAGCACCGGTCGGAGCACCGGTCGGAGCACCGGTCGGAGCACCGGTCGGAACAAACGCCGGTCAGAACAACGGAATCTGACCGGGGAACTCGGGAACGGCGTACCCGTCCAGCGCCGGCTGAGCCGCTCCGAGTGGCGCCTGCCTGCGCGATCCCGGGCACGAGACCAGCTCCCCGCTACCCCGCGCGCCCGGCGGATCATGCCGAGCGAACCGCCCCGCGACGACGGCAATCTCCCGACGGCACTCGGGGCAGTTCCTGCGACGCGACGACATGGGATCAGTGTGCCCGAGCAACCGACGATTCCCCCGGCCCCGAACACGAAGAAACCCCCTCCGAACTGCTTGATCGCAGTTCGGAGGGGGTTTCCCTCATGTGGCGGCGCGTGGATTCGAACCACGGAAGGCGAAGCCGGCAGATTTACAGTCTGCTCCCTTTGGCCGCTCGGGCACACCGCCAGGGTTTGCTGCCGTGAGGACCGTTTTGGCGGTGCTCTGTGGCAACGACGTAAACGATACCTGATGACCGGGGGTGCTTCGCCACCCGATTGATCTGCGCTCGGGGGGTAGGGGGTGGCTAGGCTTATGCGGATGCGGCCGGGGACCACGCCGGGCTCGACGGCCGCCCCTACGCACCCCGATACAAGGAGCCACAGGACATGGCCGACTCCAGTTTCGACATCGTCTCGAAGGTCGAGCGGCAGGAAGTCGACAACGCCCTCAACCAGACCGCCAAGGAGATCTCGCAGCGCTACGACTTCAAGAACGTCGGCGCCTCCATTTCCTGGTCCGGCGAGAAGATCCTCATGGAGGCGAACTCCGAGGAGCGGGTCAAGGCCATCCTCGATGTGTTCGAGACCAAGCTGATCAAGCGCGGTATCTCGCTGAAGACGCTGGACGCCGGTGAGCCGCAGCTCTCCGGCAAGGAGTACAAGATCTTCGCGTCGATCGAGGAGGGCATCTCCCAGGACAACGCGAAGAAGGTCGCGAAGATCATTCGCGACGAGGGCCCGAAGGGCGTGAAGGCTCAGGTGCAGGGCGAGGAACTGCGCGTCAGCTCCAAGAGCCGTGACGACCTGCAGGCCGTTCAGGCGCTTCTCAAGGGCAAGGACTTCGACTTCGCCCTGCAGTTCGTGAACTACCGGTAGCCCATGCTGCCCTTGCTGCGCCAACCAGCGGCAGCGGCTGCCTCGTCATCCGGCGGCAGTGGTCGGTCGTTGCGCGTACGAGGAAGGGTGAGCACCCGGGATCCTGGGGTGCCCACCCTTCTCGCCTGCTGGCCGCGGCCTCGGGGGTATGCGCTCAGCGGCGCGAGTCGCCGAACAGGATGCGGTAGAGGACCAGCAGGACGAGCGACCCACCGATCGCCGCGGCCCAGGTGGCACCGTCGTAGAACTGCTTGGTGATCGGGTGGTCCAGCCAGCGCGCGGATACCCATCCGCCTATGAAGGCGCCCGCGACACCGATGACGGTCGTTCCGATGAAGCCGCCCGGGTCGCGGCCCGGCAGCAGGAATTTGGCGATGGCTCCGGCCAACAGCCCCAGAATGATCCAGCTGATGATGCCCATGCCCTGAACCTGCCTCTCCGCACTGTGCCTGCGCTGTGCACCTGCTCCGGCCAGGCTGTGCTCATGCCTTGATGCCGTGATGACTTGAAGGAGATTGAAGGAGCTTGAAGACCTTCAAACCGCTGGTCGCGCTTGTGTTCGTGGGTTGTTGGTGGGGAGGACGCCTCGTTGGCGCTGCTCGGTTGCACTGATCAGTAGGGTGCGGCACATGACACAGTCCGGTGCGGCACAGCCCGGTGGGCGAGGTTCAGGCGGGCAGGAGGGCGGCGGCTCGCAGGGCGGGGCGGAGCTGCGGCGGACGCTCGGGGTCGGGGACGCGGTGGTCATCGGTCTCGGGTCGATGGTCGGTGCCGGGATCTTCGCGGCGCTGGGCCCCGCAGCACACGCCGCCGGGTCCGGGCTTTTGCTCGGGCTCGCGGTCGCCGCCGTGGTCGCCTACTGCAACGCGATGTCCTCGGCACGGCTCGCCGCCCTGTATCCCGCCTCGGGCGGCACCTACGTGTACGGGCGCGAGCGGCTCGGGGACTTCTGGGGGTACCTGGCGGGCTGGTCGTTCGTCGTCGGCAAGACGGCCTCCTGTGCGGCGATGGCGCTCACCGTGGGCGCGTACGTCTGGCCGGAGCAGGCGCACGTGGTGGCGGTCGCGGCCGTGGTGGCCCTGACCGCGGTGAACTACGGCGGCGTACAGAAGTCGGCCTGGCTGACGCGGGCGATCGTGGCAGTGGTCCTCGCGGTCCTCACTTCCGTGGTCGTCGTGTGCCTCGGCTCGGGCGCCTCCGACGCCGGGCGGCTGGACGTCGGGCTCTCCGCCGGGGCGGGCGGGGTGCTTCAGGCGGCTGGGCTGCTGTTCTTCGCGTTCGCCGGGTACGCGCGGATCGCGACGCTCGGTGAGGAGGTACGGGATCCTGCGCGCACCATCCCGCGCGCGATCCCGTTGGCTCTGGGCATCGCGCTCGTGGTGTACGCGGCAGTGGCGGTGGCTGTCCTTTCCGTGCTGGGGCCGGGTGGGCTCGGGGACGCCTCGGCGCCACTGGCCGACGCGGTGCGTGCGGCCGGGGTGCCGGGGCTCGTGCCGGTGGTGCGGGTGGGTGCGGCCGTGGCCGCGCTCGGCTCACTCCTCGCCCTGATCCTGGGCGTTTCGCGGACGACGCTGGCCATGGCCCGCGACCGTCATCTGCCGGGCGCCCTGGCCGCCGTACATCCGCGCTTCCAGGTGCCGCACCGGGCGGAGCTGGCCGTGGGCGCGGTGGTCGCCGTGCTGGCCGCGACGGTGGATGTGCGGGGCGCGATCGGCTTCTCCTCCTTCGGCGTGCTGGCGTACTACGCGGTGGCGAACGCCTCGGCCTGGACGTTGAGTTCGGCTCCCGTGTCGCGCGTCGCGCCGGTGGTGGGGCTCATCGGGTGCGTCACGTTGGCGTTCGCGCTGCCGGGGGTCTCGGTGGTGTTGGGGGCGGCTGTGCTGACGGTGGGGGCGGCGGCGTACGGCGTACGGCGGTGGGCAGCCGCTTCGCAGTAGCGGCCGCGGGCTGGGACGGAGGCGCTGCGTTGCGGTGGGCGCGGGTGGTGTGGGGGTGGGGCGTACGGGCCCGGCTGACGGAGGTGCGGTCGCCTCCAGCGGGAGACCGCTGCGGAAGACGGCCGCCGGAGGCGGTGGCCGAAGACGCCGCGGGAGACGGCGACGGCACGTGGCCGCCCGTAGCTCCGCGAACGGCTATGAGGCCCGTGGCGCCGCCGTGCGTATGCGGAATTCGGGCCAAGGGGCCATGTCCGTATCGTCGTGGGACTCCTCGTACCAACCGGTGCGGTCCAGCCATGTGCGCAGCCAGGTCGCGAGGTCGGGTGCGTCCACGTACCAGGCGTGGTCGGCCTCGTCCGCGTTCGGTTCGAAGAACAGGACCGTGCCGTCCAAGCTCTGGCAGTCCACGCACGCGTACATTCCGCAGCCCCAGTGGGATATCGGCAGTACGCCCTCGGGCCACGGCCAGTCGGGGTCCTTGCGGCCGCTCTTTCTATTCGCGAGGTACTGCGGCACGGCGGCAGGTTCACCGGACGCAGAGCCTTCGAGCAGAGGCAGCAGACCGTACTCGGGGCCGAATCCGCCGTCCCCTATACGCACATAGAGCGCGGCGAGCAGCGCGGGCAGCGGGAAGCCGAGGGTGGCTTCGGCGCGGGAGAGTGCGGCCGTGTCCACGGGCTCCGGCAGCGAAGGCCAGCCCCATGGGCGGGTGTTGCGGGCCTCTTCCGCCACTTTCTCCAGCAACTGCTCGATTTCGGTCATGGGTTCATGATGCAGCGCAGCACTGACAATCGGGCAGCCTGTGGATAACCCTCGGCACCGTCCGACACTGTCCGGTGCCGTCCGACACTGTCCCGTGCCGTCAGGTGCCCTCTCGTGCCGTCAGGCGAGACGGACGTCGATGCGTCTTTCGGCGAGGAAGTCGAGCAGTTCCTCGAAGGTCGCGGGGCGGTAGCCGGTATGCGGGGTGACGCCGAGGCAGGTGCGGGCGACGTCCGCGTCGTGCCAGACGAGAATGAAGGGCCCCTCGGCGCCCCAGCGTCCGCGGAGGCAGTCGTTCAGGGCGCCGAGGGCCCAGCCGAAGTATCCGCCTGGCCCGTTCACCGCTTCACCGATCGCGCAGAAGAAGCCCCGCTCATCGGTGATGTGGCGGCCGTCGAGGTGGTAGGTGGTGCCGGGCGGTCTGTCCGGCTCGCCATGTGCGCGGTTCGTGAGAGCGGTGCGGAGCCAGAACTCGCGGCCTTCGGCACCGCATTGAGCCCAGAGGTTGGGCTCGGACGGTCGTCCGTCCCACCACAGGTCCCAGACCTCGGGGGCCGCGGTCGGCGGCCTTTCCGACCAGGGTTCGAGGGTGAGGTCGACCAGGCCTCGGCCGCGTGCCGACGGGATCCACGCGGTGAGTTCGCCCTCGACGGCCGGCTGGACGGTGCGGCCGTGCGCGTCGAGGCGCAGCACCTTGGCGTGCCCCAGGTCCTCCTCGCCCGCGTCCAGCGCCGCGCGCAGGGCTCCGCTCGGGGAGCAGCCGAGCAGCCGCAGTGCCGGCTCCAGCGGTTCGAGCGTTTCGTGGCGGACGTGTGCCAGGTCCTTGCAGGTGCCCCAGGGGTGGTTCTCCGCGCCGGACAGCCGGTAGCCCGGGGAGAGCGGTGGGCAGTGCGGATAGTCGGACGCGTTGTCGATCGACTCCGACGCCTCCACGGTGATGTCGCGGAGTGACAGGTCACGCGCGCACGGGCGGTCGTCGATGACACGCGCGTCGTCCAGCTCCCACTCGACGACGAACTCGCCTGTCTTGTCCAGGACTTCCAGGGTGAGAAGACCGAGCGGCGCCGAACCCTCGGCACGCGCGCGCGTGAGGGCGGTGCTCAGCTCGCCCTCCAGGGCGCAGCCGAGCAGCTCGTACGTCCCTCGCGCGGGACGGGGTGGATCACCGAAGAGACCCTCGGCGTCCGCGCACGACGCCCATGTCTCCTCGTACCCGTCCTCGCCCTTGAACTCGGCTTCGGCGTCGTAGGACAGCAGTAGGTACTTCGGCGGCTCCACCCCCGGGGCCACCCCGTCAGCGCGTCGCGAACGGCTGGTCGGTGCGCACGATTTCGCGTCCGAAGGGGAGCAGCGAGACGGGAATGAGCTTGAAGTTGGCGATACCGAACGGGATGCCGATGATCGTGAGGCACAGGGCGATGCCGGTGACGATGTGGGCGAGGGCGAGCCACCAGCCCGCGAGCACCAGCCACAGAACGTTGCCGATGCAGGACGGTGCGCCCGCGTCGGGTTTCTCCACCGTCGTATAGCCGAAGGGCCACAAGGCGTAGACGGCGATGCGGAACGCGGCGATACCGAACGGGATGCCGATGATCGTGATGCACAGCAGCAAGCCCGCGAACAGATACCCGAGGAACAGCCAGAAGCCGCTCAGGATGAGCCAAATGACGTTCAGGATTGTCTTCACTGGTGTCGACCTGCCATCTTCTCGAGCCGGGCGATGCGCTCCGCCATGGGCGGGTGCGTGGAGAACATCTTCGACATGCCCTGTCCGGGGCGGAAGGGGTTCGCGATCATCATGTGGCTTGCGGTCTCGATGCGCGGCTCGGGGGGCAGCGGCAGCTGTTTGGTGCCCGCGTCGAGCTTGCGCAGGGCGCTGGCGAGGGCGAGGGGGTCACCGGTGAGCGCGGCGCCGGACGCGTCCGCCTCGTACTCCCTGGAGCGGCTGATGGCGAGCTGGATGAGGGACGCGGCGAGCGGGCCCAGGATCATAACCAGCAGCATGCCCAGAATGCCGGGTCCGTCATCATCGTTCGAGCGGCCGATCGGGATCAGCCAGGCGAAGTTGACCAGGAACATGATCACGGAGGCGAGGGCTCCGGCGACCGACGAGATCAGGATGTCCCGGTTGTAGACGTGGCTCAGTTCGTGGCCGATGACCCCGCGCAACTCGCGCTCGTCGAGGATGCGCAGGATGCCTTCGGTGCAGCACACGGCCGCGTTGCGCGGGTTGCGGCCCGTCGCGAACGCGTTCGGCGCCTCCGTCGGGGAGATGTACAGGCGCGGCATGGGCTGGCGGGCCTGCGTGGAGAGGTCGCGGACCATGCGGTACAGCGCCGGGGCCTCGAATTCGCTCACCGGGCGCGCGCGCATCGCGCGTAGAGCCAGTTTGTCGCTGTTCCAGTACGCGTACGCGTTCGTGCCGATCGCGATGAACAGCGCGATGATGAGGCCGGTACGCCCGAAGAAGCTGCCGATGACGATGATGAGTGCGGACAGTCCCCCGAGGAGTACGGCGGTCCTGAGCCCGTTGTGCCGGCGGTGCACGGTACGCCCTCCAAGTGGTGCGGCAGGGGAACCCTTTGCCTACTGATGCTCTGCTTCCACTCTTCAGTGGACCCTCCCGTACTGGTCAACGCCAGACGAGAGGCACTAGTTCCCTTGTGCGCGCACCTGCGGGGGTGGGCCGTCCGGGTGACGGTCCACGCGCGCGTGTGCCTCAGTAGGTGTCAGAAAAGGCCTGTCGCCGAGAAGCGCAGGGCCAACTGGGGTGCTCCTGAGAGGGCGATGCCGAGGACGGCCGTCAGGGCGATCGCCGCCGTGAGCGGGGCCGGGACGCGGTGTTTGCCGGGTTCACCCTCGGGGGCGCGGAACAGCAGCGTCGTCCACTGGAGGTAGTAGAAGAGCGCGATCACCACGTTGACCGCCATGACGACGGCGAGCCAGCCGAGGCCGGCATCGACGGCCGCCGAGAAGACGGTGACCTTGGCGAAGAGGCCGATGATGCCCGGCGGCAGGCCCGCGAGGCAGAGCAGGAAGAAGCCGAGGAGCAGCGCCGACAGGGGGCTCGCCGCGTACAGGCCCCGGTAGTCGCTGATGCGGTTCAGGGGGCTCGTACGGGCGACGAGGGCGGCCACCGCGAAGGCGCCGAGGTTCACGGAGGCGTACATCAGGGCGTACGCGACGGTGGAGCCGATGGCCCTTTCGGCGTCCTTGGAGTAGGCGGCGGCCGCGATCGGCACCAGGAGGTAGCCGGCCTGGCCGACGGATGACCAGGCGAGCAGCCGTACCGCGCTGTACGCGCGCGTGGACTGCTGCCTCAGGGCGCCGACGTTGCCGACCGTCATGGTGAGGGCTGCCAGTGCGGCGAGCGCCGGGCCCCAGACGTCCGCGTACGACGGGAAGGCGACGACGGTGACGAGGATCAGCCCGGAGAAGCCGACCGCCTTGCCGACGACCGACAAGTAGGCGGCGATCGGCAAAGGCGCCCCTACGTAGGTGTCGGGCACCCAGAAGTGGAAGGGCACGGCGGCCGTCTTGAAGGCGAAGCCGATGAGGGTGAGGGCGACGCCCGCCTGCGCGAGCGTGTGGAACTGTCCGTCGACCTGCTGGATCTTGTCCGCGATCTCGGTGAGGTAGAGGGTGCCGGTCGTGGCGTAGACGAAGCTGACGCCCATCAGGCTCACGGCGGTCGCGGTGACTGAGGACAGGAAGAACTTCAGGGCCGCTTCGGAGGACTTCCTGTCGCCGCGCTTGATGCCGACCAGGGCGAAGGCGGGCAGGGAGGCGACTTCCAGGGCGACGATGAGGGTCGCCAGGTCGCGCGAGGCGGGGAGCAGGGCGGCGCCCGCGGCGGAGGAGAGCAGCAGGAACCAGTACTCCCCTTCGGGGAGTTCCTTGTTGGAGTCCTTGAGGGCCGTGACCGAGAGCAGTGCCGTAAGGAGCGCGCCGCCGAGGACCAGGAGCTGGATGACGAGTGTGAAGCGGTCGGCCGTGTAGCTGCAGACGTCCGCGTCACCGGTCAGGCAGAAGGTGGCACGGTCACCGTCCAGGAGGGGCAGCAGCATGAGCGCGGACGCGGCGAGTCCCGCGACCGACAGCCAGCCGAGCAGCGCCTTCTTGGAGTCGCCGAGGAAGAGGTCGGCCACGAGCACGACGAGCCCCACGACCGCGGCGATGGTGGGCGGCGCGATCGCGAGCCAGTCGACGGACTGGACCACGGACTGGGCGGCCAGGGCGCTCATCGGGTGCCTCCTGCGAGGAGCTGCTGTACGGCCGGGTCGGTCAGGCCGAGGAGGGCCTTGGGCCAGAGTCCGGCGACGACGGTGAGGGCGACCAGCGGCGCCCAGGCCGCGAACTCGTAGCTCTGGACGTCGGCGAGCTTCGGGCTGTCGGGCCGCGGGGCGGCGCCCATGCAGACGCGGCGTACGACGACGAGCATGTACGCGGCGGTGAGCAGTGTGCCGAAGGCGGCGATCGCCATGAACGTCAGGAACGCGGGGCGGCTGAGGTCATCGGCGGGATTGAACGCGCCGAACAGCGCCAGCATCTCGCCCCAGAATCCGGCGAGGCCCGGAAGCCCGAGGGAGGCGACCGCCGCGAAGGCGAGGAGGCCGCCGAAGCGGGGGGCTTTGCCGTAGAGGGCGGCGCCCGTCTCCTCGGCGAGGGCGTCGAGGTCGGTGGTGCCCGTGCGGTCCTTGAGCGCGCCGACCAGGAAGAAGAGAAGGCCGGTGATGAGGCCGTGGGCGATGTTGGCGAACAGCGCGCCGTTCACACCGGTCGGCGTCATTGTCGCGATGCCGAGCAGTACGAAGCCCATGTGGCCGACCGACGAGTACGCGATGAGCCGCTTGAGATCGCCCTTCGCGCCCTGTTTGGCGAGGGCGAGGCAGGCCAGGGATCCGTAGATGATTCCGACCACGGCGAAGGCGGCGAGGTACGGGGCGAAGGTGCGCATGCCCTCGGGTGCGATCGGCAGCAGAATGCGGACGAACCCGTACGTACCCATCTTCAGCAGGACGCCGGCCAGCAGGACCGAGCCGACGGTGGGCGCGGCGGTGTGGGCGTCCGGCAGCCAGCTGTGCAGCGGCCACATCGGCGTCTTGACCGCGAGCCCGATCCCGATCGCCAAAACGGCGATGACCTGCACGGATGTGGTCAGCGACCGGCCGTTGTCAGTGGCGAGTGCCACCATGTCGAATGTGCCGGACTTGATTCCGATCAGGAGCAGGCCCAGCAGCATGACGACGGAGCCGAGCAGTGTGTAGAGGATGAACTTCCAAGCGGCCTGGGTCCGTTGCTCACCGCCCCAGCGGGCGATGAGGAAGTACATCGGGATGAGGACCATCTCGAACGCGAGGAAGAACAGCAGGAGATCGAGGACGGCGAAGGTGGCGAGGGTGCCGGACTCGAGGACGAGGACGAGTGCGACGAATGCCTTCGGGGTCGGGCCCGCGGGCATCTTGAAGTAGCTGTACAGCGCGCAGAGGAAGGTCAGCAGCGCGGTAAGGACCAGAAGGGGGAGGGAAATGCCGTCGATGCCGAGGTGGATCCGCACGTCGAGTGCGGGGATCCAGCTGATGTCCGTCGTGGCCTGCATCCTCGACGGGTGGTCGTGGTCGAAGCCGACTACGAGGACGATCGCGGCGATGAGGACCGCGCCGGTGACGGTCACGCCGTGCCGCAGCACGGCCTGCTCGGGCGACTTCCCCTTCAGCCCGGGCGGGGCCGGCAGAAGAGCCGCCGCCGCGCCGATGAGCGGGCCGACGACGATGAATGCCAGAAGGATCTGCATCACGGATTCACTGATATCGATCACGCCTGCTCACGCTCCCGTGGCGACTAGGAGGGCGGCGACCACCAGGACGACGGTGCCGGCGAGCAGCGCGCTCACATAGGTCTGCAGATTGCCGGTCTGGGCACGCCGGACGGCCTCGCCGAGCCAGCGGGGCAGGGCGCCCGCGCCGCGTACGTAGGTGTCGACGACCTCCCGGTCGAGGAACCGCACGAGGGTGGCTCCGGCCTGGACCGGGCGGACGAACAGCGCCGCGTACACGGCGTCAAGGTGGAAGCCGACGGCCGCGTGGCGGTGCAGCGGGCCAAGGAGCAATCGGCCGGGGTCCGCCGGGTCGGGGGTGTAGGCCACGTCTCCGTAGGCGGGTGCGTGGCTGGCGATCGCCTCGGCCTCGACCAGTCCGGCATCGGCGTCGGGATGGGCCGCGACCGCACCCACGGGAACCTGAGCAGCCATCGCGCTGGTGTGCTTCCAGGCGCCATAGGTGACGATCACGCCGACCAGGGCGAGCCCCGTGCCGAGGACGGAAGTGGTGAGGACCGGCGTCAGGTCACGGTCGTCGAACCAGTCGGGCAGCGGGCCGTACGCCAGACCGAAAGCCAGCGACGGGACGGCGAGCACCCACAGCACGACCGTCATGGTGAGCGGCTGCCTGCCGTGGTCAGGGGCCTCGACGCCCCGGCCGCGGAAGGCGAGCAGCCACAGGCGAGTGGCGTACGCGGCGGTGAGCACGGCGCTGACAAGGCCGGCGACGAGGACGATCCAGCCCGCGGCGCCGGGGGCGTGTTCGGTGTGGCCGGTGGCGACGTGCTCGGCGGCGCCGAGGACGGCTTCCTTGGAGAAGAAGCCGCTGAACGGGGGGATCGCGGTGAGTGCGAGCAGCGCCACGGTCATCGTCCAGTAGGCGTCGGGGACGCGGGTGCGCAGGTCCTTCATACGGGACATGGCGGCGAGCGAGTTGGTGCCGGAGGCGTGGATGATCACGCCGGCGGCGAGGAACAGCAGCGCCTTGAAGGCGCCGTGGGACAGGAGGTGGAAGACGGCGGCACCGCGGTCGCCGACGGCGAGGGCGCCGGTCATGTAGCCGAGCTGGCCGATCGTCGAGTACGCGAGGACGCGTTTGATGTCGTCCTGCGCGAGCGCGGCGAGCCCCGAACCGGCCATCGTGACGGCGGCCATGACGGCGAGGACGACCATCGCGGCCGAGGAGGCCTGGAAGACGGGAAGGAGTCGGGCGATGAAGTAGACACCGGCGGCGACCATCGTCGCGGCGTGGATGAGCGCGGAGACGGGGGTTGGGCCCGCCATCGCGTCGGGCAGCCAGGTGTGCAGCGGGAACTGCGCCGACTTGCCCGCCACACCGGCGAGGAGCAGCAGCGCGATCAGCGTCGGATGGTCGAGGCCGCCGCTCGCGACGGTGCCGAGGACCTTGGTGATGCGGAAGGACCCGGCGTCGGTGGCGAGGGCGAACAGGCCGATCAGGAAGGGGACATCGCCGAGTTTGGTGACCAGGAAGGCCTTGATCGAGGCTGCGCGGGCCTCGGGGGTCTCCCAGTAGTGGCCGACCAGGAAGTACGAGCAGATGCCCATGATCTCCCAGCCGACCAGGAGCACGATCAGGTCGCCGGAGTAGACGACGAGCAGCATCGCGGAGGTGAAGAGGGAGACGAGGGCGGCGTACGAGGGGTAGCGCGGGTCGTCGCGCAGGTAGCCCGTCGAGTAGATCTGCACGCAGGAGGCGACCAGGCCGACCAGGACGGCTACGAGGGCGGCGAAGCCGTCGATGTGCAGGGCGAGTTCGATGGGGACCGAGCCGGTGGGTGTCAGCTCGGTGGCGGCGTCGACGGCCTGGTTACCGCCCTGGCGTACGGCGACGAGGACGGCGAGGACGAGCGCCGTGAGAGTGGGGAGTACGGCGAGGGGGCGTACGAAACCGGGGGCCGTGCGGCCGAGGAGGAGGCCGGCCGCGGCGCCCAGGAAGGGAAGGAGGGGGACGAGGACGGCGAGGGTGGTCGTGGTCACGCGGTGGCCTCAGCCTTCTCGACTGGCGTGGCGGTGGCTTCGTCGGAGCCTCCGCCGTTGTCGGGGCCGTCGGTGTCCGGGCCTTCGGCGGTGTCGCGGAGCTTGTCGATGTCCGAGGTTCCGCGGTTGCGGTGGACGGCGAGGACGATCGCCAGGCCGATGCCGATCTCGGCGGCGGCGATGGCGATGGTGAACAGGGTCAGGGCCTGGCCGGAGTGCAGGGTGTCCTGGGCGGTCTTGCTGAGCCACACGTCGAAGGCGACGAGGTTGAGGTTGACGGCGTTGAGCATCAGCTCGACGGACATCAGGACCAGGATCGCGTTGCGGCGCGCGAGGACTCCGTACAGGCCCGTGCAGAAGAGGAGGGCGGAGAGCACGGCGGGATAGGCGAGGTGCATCAGCGGGTGCCTTCCTTCTCGCTCCGGGGAGTCGGGGCGGTCCCGGTGACTGGGAGGCTCCCGGGGGCCGGGGCGCCGGTGGTGATCGCCGTGTCCGGCTTCGCCTTGCGGGAGAGGACGATCGCGCCGACCAGGGCGGCGAGGAGGAGTACGGAGAGGGCCTCGAAGGGGAGCACCCAGTTCTGGAAGAGGGCCTTGCCGGTCACCTCGGTGGAGCCGGCGGCGGCGCCGTCCAGATCCATCCACGTCGTACGGAAGGCGTCGACGACGACCCAGATCAGGGCGGCCGCGGAGGCGACGGCCACGGTCAGGGCGACCCAGCGGTTGCCGGAGTCGGCGTCCGGGGAGCGGCCGATGGGAGCCTTGGTGAGCATCAGACCGAACAGGAGGAGGACGACGACGGAGCCGACGTAGATGAGGACCTGTACCCAGGCGATGAACTCCGCGGTGAGCAGGAGGTATTCGACGGCGAGGCCGCCGAGCGCCACCACCAGCCACAGGGCTGCGTGCACCAGCTGCTTGGTGGTGACGGTGACGATCGCGGCGCCGAGGGTGACCAGGCCGACGAGGAGGAAGGCGATCTCGACGCCGGTCGGGGAGAGGAAGCCGTGGTTGTCGGCGGCGGTAGCGGTGGTCATGGCGTGCGCCGCCGTGGCCGTGGCTGCTGCGGCGCTCACGACTCGCCCTCCTGTGGATCGGCGGAGTCCGCCTGGGCGGAATCGGGCCGGCCGGCGGGCTCGGCCTGGGGGGAGGGCTCGGCCTGGGGTGCGGGTTCGGCCTGGGGTGCGGGTTCGGCCTGGGCTGCCGCGAGCTTCTCGGCTGTCTTGCGGGCGGCGGACAGTTCCTTCGGCTCCTCGGCGGCGGGGTCCAGGGCGGGTGGAGCCGGGACGGTCCACATCCACTCGCGGAGCTTGTCGCGTTCGTGGGTGAGTTCGTGGATGTCGGTCTCGGCGTACTCGAACTCCGGGGACCAGAACAGCGCGTCGAAAGGACAGACCTCGATGCAGATACCGCAGTACATGCACAGGGCGAAGTCGATGGCGAAGCGGTCGAGGACGTTGCGGCTGCGCTCGCGGCCACCGGGGGCGGCGGGCGGGACCGTCTCCTTGTGGGAGTCGATGTAGATGCACCAGTCCGGGCACTCGCGGGCGCACAGCATGCAGACCGTGCAGTTCTCCTCGAAGAGGCCGATGACGCCGCGGGTGCGGGGCGGGAGTTCGGGCTGGGCGTCCGGGTACTGCGCGGTGACGGTCTTCTTCGTCATCGTGCGGAGGGTGACGGCCAGGCCCTTGGCGAGGCCGGAGCCGGGGATGGGGGCCATGGTTACGAGATCACCACCTTGACGATGCCGGTGAGGGCGATCTGGGCGAGGGCGAGCGGGACGAGGAGGGTCCAGGCCAGTTTCTGGAGCTGGTCCTCGCGGAGACGGGGGTAGGTCACGCGCAGCCAGATGACGACGAAGGCCAGGACGGCCGCCTTGAGCAGGGTCCAGACCCAGCCGAGGCCGTCGGCGCCCCAGGGGCCGTGCCAGCCGCCCAGGAAGAGGACGGTGGTCAGGCCGCACAGGACGACGATTCCGGCGTACTCGGCGAGGAGGAACAGGGCGAAGCGCAGGCCGGTGTACTCGGTGTACGCGCCGAAGATGATCTCCGAGTCGGCGACGGGCATGTCGAAGGGAGGTCGTTGCAACTCTGCGAGGCCGGCTACGAAGAAGACGATCGCGCCGACGATCTGCCAGGGCAGCCACCACCACTCGAAGGCGTCCACGATGCCGGGGAGGGAGACGGTGCCGGCCGCCATCGCGACGGAGGCGGCGGTGAGGAGCATCGGGAGTTCGTACGCGAGGAGCTGGGCGGCGGTGCGGAGGCCGCCGAGGAGGGAGAACTTGTTGGCCGAGGCCCAGCCCGCCATGAGCGAGCCGAGGACGCCCACGCCCATGACGGCGAGTACGAAGAAGATTCCCGCGTCGACGACCTCGCCGACGGCGCCCTCGCCCGGCCCGATGGGGATGGCGAGGAGGACCAGGAGGTACGGGAGGAGGGCTACGGCAGGGGCGAGCTGGAAGATACGGCGGTCCGCGCCCGCGGGGACGATGTCTTCCTTCTGCGCGAACTTGACTCCGTCCGCGACGAGTTGGGCCCAGCCGTGGAAGCCGCCCGCGTACATCGGGCCGAGGCGGCCCTGCATGTGGGCCATCACCTTGTGCTCGGTCTGACCGACGATCAGGGGGAACGTCAGGAACACGACGAAGACGACGACAAGTCGCAGGGCGACGTCGAGAGCGTCGTTCACTGCGGGCCTCCGGAGGGGGCGTCGGGGTCGGGGGTGGGCGTGTCGCGGTCGGGGGGCACGGTCGGCGGCTTCGGGGTGGCTTCGGGTTCCGGAGTGACCTCCGGCTCCGGCGCGGCCTCAGGGCGTCGCTCCTGCTCCGGTTCCGCTTCCGCCTCGTCGAAGGCAGGGCGGGCGTGGTGCCAGGGCGCGTCCGAACCGCGCGGCGCGGTGGGAGCCGTCGGCCCAGTGCCAGCCGGAGCCTCAGGAGCTTCCGGATCCGCAGGCGTCGCCGGGGCAGATGTCGCCCCCTGCTGCTCGGCGGCCGGAGCCGCGGCCGCCTGCTGGCTTGCCGATCCCTGGCTCGCACTCCGCGCCCGACGCGGCGACGCAGGAGCACCGGTGCCGGAACCAGCGCCGGTGTCGACCCCAGCCCCAGCCCCCACCGAGTCCGCGCCCACCGAGCCCGCCTCCACGGAACCCGTGGCCGCCACGGAACCCGTACCCGCAGGACCCGCGTCCGTCGTCTGGCTCGCCGAGCCCTCCCCCGCCGTGCGGGCACGGCGCGCCGGGCGGTCGCCGGCCGGGCGGGCGGCGCCGCGGGCCGGGCGGGCCGGGGCCGGAGGGAGTTGGCCCTTGAGGGGGCCCCACTCGTTGGGGTCGGGGACGCCGGGCGGGAGCATCTGGCGGCGCTTGGGGCCGCCGTGCTCGGACTCGCCGGGTTCCTTCGCGCCGGGCCAGGCCTTGGCGACGCGTGCGGCGAGGACGAAGTCCTTGCGGAGGGGGTGGCCTTCGAAGCCCTCCGGGAGCAGCAGGGGGGCAAGACCCGGGTGGCCTTCGAAGGTGACGCCGAACATCTCGTGGGTCTCGCGCTCGTGCCAGCCGGCGCCGGCGTACACGGAGACGGCCGACGGGAGGACGGGCGCGGAGTGCGGAACCGTCGTACGGACGAGCAGGCGCCGTAGCGGACCGAGCGCCGCCACATGCGCCATGACGCGGAAGCCCCCGCCGGGTTGCGTGCCGGGTTCGTCGACCGCGCTCAGCCAGTCGAAGTACGTGCAGCCCAGCACCTCGCGCGAGGTCTCCAGGGCCGCGATCCAGGAAGTCGGCGGGACGTCGACCGTCAGGACCTCGTACGACTCCTCGGCCGTGGCGTCCGGGCCGAAGAGTTCCTCGACGGGGGCGGGGAGCCAGCCGGTCATCGGGCGGCTCCCGGGGCCGGGGGCTGGACCAGACCGCTCTGGAGGGCGGCCACCGACGGTCGCGGCGTGGCGCCGTACCGCTCGCCCAGGGACTCGCGCGCGATCTTCTCCTGGAGTTTCAGGATGCCCTGGAGGAGAGCCTCGGGGCGGGGCGGGCAGCCCGGCACATAGACGTCCACCGGGATGATCTGGTCGACGCCCTTGGTGACGGAGTACGAATCCCAGTACGGGCCACCGCAGTTGGAGCAGGCGCCGAAGGAGATGACGTACTTGGGCTCGGGCATCTGCTCGTACAGGCGCTTCACGGCGGGCGCCATCTTGTCCGTGACCGTGCCCGACACCACCATCAGGTCGGCCTGACGCGGGCCGGGCGCGAAGGGGATCACGCCGAGCCGAATGAAGTCGTGCCGGGCCATGGACGCGGCGATGAACTCGATGGCGCAGCAGGCGAGGCCGAAGTTGAAGACCCAGAGCGAGTAGCGGCGGCCCCAGTTGAGGACCACCTTCATCGGCTCGGGGGCCAGGCGGGAGAGCGCGCCGAGGCGTTTGGGCTCGGGCACGAAAACCGGCTGCCCGGGGGTCTCGGGGGTCACGTCCATTCCAGGACGCCCTTCTTGTAGGCGTAGAGCAGGCCCACGGCCAGGAAGCCGAGGAAGATGAACATCTCCACGAGCGTCGCCGCTCCGTAGCCGGGCGCGGCGAAGATCGTCGCCCAGGGGAAGAGGAAGATCGAGTCGACGGCGAAGATCACGTAGAGGAAGGCGTAGACGTAGTAGCGGACCTGGGTGTGGGCCCAGCCCTCGCCGACGGGGTCGACTCCGCACTCGTACGTCATGAGTTTCTCGGGGGTGGGGACCATGGGCCGCAACAGGCGTCCCGCCCCGAACGCGACGGCGACGAACAGTACGCCGACGACGGCGAGCAGTCCGACCACCGAGTACGACTGGAAGTAGTCCGCGGCGACGACGGGCCCGGCCGCGGCCCCGGTCGCCGTGAGCACGGTCGGTTCCGGCACGTCAGCCCCTCGCTCCCTCTGTGATGCGCCTCGTTCGACGATCTGTACGGACGGGAGTCTAGGGCCTGCTAAAGAAACGGTAAGCAGCCCGTCACGCCTCGGCATGGGCTGATGTGCTGCCCCTGTCCGTCCCGGGGGTGGGGTTTTCCCCAGTGGATCCCGGCGGTCCACCTCATGGCGCGGCGGCTCGCCGCCGGGCAGGCTAGCGGATATGACCGAACGCATCACGCTCAGCGGACCGTCGGACAGAACGTCCGACGCCGACCGGCTGCCTCCCGCGCGCTTCGCCTTCGACCCGCAGACGTGGAAGGAGATCGCGCATCTGCTGGCCAATCTGCCGGTGGCACTGTTCGGTTTCACCTACGTGATGACGGTGATGCTCACGGGCCTGGGGCTGACCGTGACGGTGATCGGCTTCCCGCTGCTCGCTGCCGGTCTGCTGGGCGCCCGCCAGCTGGGCAAGATGGAGCGGGCCCGTGCCAGGGTGCTGCTCGGGGTGCGGGTTGACGAGCCGAGTCCGCTGCCGTTGCGCGGCCGGGGCGGGTTCTTCGCCCAGCTGTGGATGTCACTGAAAGACCCGGTGGGCTGGCGCACGGTCCTGTACGACCTCATACGGCTGCCCTGGGGTATCGCCACCTTCACGATCACGCTCACATCGCTGTTCGTGGCCTGGCCGGTGCTGCCGTTCATCGCGCGGGGGCTGACGAACGCCGACCGGGCCATGGTGCGCGGGCTGCTGTCGCCCTCCGAGGACCTGGAGCGGCGTATCGCGGAGCTGGAGTCGGACCGGGGGGTCGTGGTCGACACGGCCGCCGCCGACCTGCGGCGCATCGAACGAGATCTGCACGACGGGGCGCAGGCCCGGCTGGTCAACCTGGCGATGGGGCTCGGCCTGGCCAAGGAGAAGCTCCTGGAGGGCCAGGCCGACGAGACCGTCGCGGCCATGGTCGACGAGGCGCACGGCGAGGTGAAGCTCGCGTTGCAGGAGCTGCGCGATCTGGCCCGCGGCATCCACCCGGCGGTCCTCACCGACCGCGGCCTCGACGCGGCGCTGTCCGCGGTCGCCTCGCGCTGCACCGTGCCGGTGAAGGTGACGGCCGACCTGGAGTCGAGACCGGCCGCGGCGATCGAGGGCATCGCGTACTTCACGGTTTCCGAGCTGCTGCAGAACGTGAGCAAGCACAGCGGTGCGCGGTCCGCGTCCGTCGACGTATGGCAGACGGACCAGCGACTGCTCATCCAGGTGTGGGACGACGGGCGCGGCGGGGCCAGCCTCGACGGCGGTACGGGGATGGCGGGCCTCGCGGACCGCCTCGGCGCGGTCGACGGCCTGTTCGTCATCGACTCACCGCCCGGCGGTCCGACCGTCATCACGGCGGAGCTGCCGTGGCGGGACCGGGACCGGGACCGGGACGGCGACCGCTGAACCACTGGCGGCAATCGCCCGTCGCCGCCCGTACCCGCCCGACTGCGCTCCCGTACCTACGCGTACGGCGGCCTCAGCCCAGGGCATACGACCGGATCGGCAAGTACCTCTGCGATCCTCGCCCGCCGAGCCCGGCGGAGCCCCCGCCGCCCCGCCAAGGTAGGGAAAACCCCCGCTCCAAGACGCCGACCCGCTCCATGGTCGGTGGACGCCGTGGACAGCAGGGTTGAGGTACGAGCCGACGAGCAGGACGAGTAGAACGGACGGGACCGATGGCCACGGATTACGGACAGGGGTACGGGCAGCACGACGGGCCCGGACTCCGCGGGGCGGGTGTCGAGGAGCGGCGGTTCCGTCTGCCGGCCCCGTTGCGGGCGCCGATCGAGGCCCGCAGCTGGCGCGAGTTCGGCTATGTGATGCTGAGCCTGCCGCTCGGCATCCTCATGTTCACGTACGCGGTCACGATGTTCTCGCTCGGCGCGGGACTGCTGATCACCTTCCTCGGGGTCCCGGTGCTCGCCGCCGCCCTGGCCGGCAGTCGCGGGTTCGGCTCGCTGGAACGGGCCCGGGCGCGCGGGCTGCTCGGGGTCGAGGTGGCCGAGCCGGAGCCGCTGCGGATGCGGACGCGCGGGGCGTGGGCGTGGATGGGCGCCATGCTCAAGAGCGGTGCGTCCTGGCGGCATCTGCTGTACACGGTGGTGCAGTTCCCGTGGTCGGTGTTCTCGTTCGTGGTGGCGCTGAACATCTGGGCGTACGGGTGGGCGCTGCTGACGTATCCGCTGTGGTTCTGGGTCTTCCCGATGTACGGGGGGCAGGACGGGCTCCAGCTCTACGGCGACGACACGCACAGCGTCTACCTGAACAACCCCTTCGAGATCGCCGTGACCGCGATGGTGGGGCTGCTGTTCACCATGGCCTCGCCGTGGATCGTGCGCGGGCTGACGACGGTGGACGCGGTGATGGTGCGCGGGCTGCTCGGGCCGTCGAAGCTGGCGACGCGGGTGGTCGAGCTGGAGTCGGACCGGGGGGTCGTGGTCGACACCGCCGCCGCCGATCTGCGGCGCATCGAGCGGGATCTGCACGACGGGGCGCAGGCCCGGCTGGTCGCCCTGGCGATGGATCTGGGGCTGGCCAAGGAGAAGCTGACGGAGGATCCGGAGGCGGCCGCGCGGATGGTGGGCGAGGCGCACGGCGAGGTCAAGACGGCGTTGCAGGAGCTGCGGGATCTGGCCCGCGGCATCCACCCGGCGGTCCTCACCGACCGTGGCCTGGACGCGGCGCTGTCCGCGGTGTCGTCGCGGTGCACCGTGCCGGTGCAGGTCGACGTGGATCTGCCGACGCGGCCCGCGCCCGCGATAGAGGGGATCGCGTACTTCACGGTCTCCGAGCTGCTGCAGAACATCAGCAAGCACTCGCGGGCCACGCGGGCCACGGTGGATGTCTGGCGGGTCGAGAACCGGCTGATGCTCCAGGTCGTGGACAACGGGGTGGGCGGGGCCGATGGCTCCGGCGGGTCCGGGCTTGCGGGGCTCGCGGAGCGGCTCGGGGCGGTGGACGGGATTCTGGTGGTGGATTCGCCGGTGGGCGGGCCCACTCGGATCACCGCGGAGCTGCCCTGGCGGGGGTGAGTGGTCCGGGACCCGGGCGGCGTGGGTGTTTTTCGCCCCCGCCGCCCCTACCCATTCCCGCCCCCTGGGGGCTGCGCCCCCAGACCCCCATATCGCGCTGACGCGCTCGTCCTCAAACGCCGGACGGGCTGAACAGCTCCCCTCCGGTCCCAATGCTGGAATGCTGGGGTCTGTCGTACGAGTGGGGACTAACCCGGCACCGGCCGGGAGCAGGGCTCTGGGGGGCCGAAAATCGTGGAGGACAGGGTGCGGGTCGTCATCGCCGAGGATTCAGTGCTGCTCAGGGAGGGCCTGACCCGGTTGTTGACCGATCGCGGACACGACGTGGTGGCGGGGGTCGGGGACGGGGAAGCGCTGATCAAGACGATCACCGAGTTCGCGGACCGGGACGCGCTGCCGGACGTCGTCGTCGCCGATGTGCGGATGCCGCCGACGCACACCGACGAGGGGGTCAGGGCCGCCGTACAACTGCGGAAGGCGTACCCGGGACTCGGTGTGCTCGTGCTGTCGCAGTACGTGGAGGAGCAGTACGCCACCGAACTGCTGGCCGGTTCGAGCCGGGGCGTCGGCTATCTGCTCAAGGACCGGGTGGCCGAGGTGCGCGAGTTCGTGGACGCGGTGGTACGGGTGGCCCAGGGGGGTACCGCGCTGGACCCGGAGGTGGTCGCGCAGCTGCTCGGGCGGAGCCGCAAGCAGCATGTGCTCGCGGGGCTCACCCCCAGGGAGCGGGAGGTCCTGGGTCTGATGGCCGAGGGGCGGACCAACTCGGCCGTCGCCCGCCAGCTCGTCGTGAGTGACGGCGCGGTCGAGAAGCACGTCAGCAACATCTTCCTGAAACTGGGCCTGTCCCAGAGCGACGGGGACCACCGGCGTGTTCTCGCGGTTCTCACCTATCTGAACTCCTGACCATCTGACACTGTGTCAGGTGATTGCGGGCACGCCATGGAACACGCCATGGAACGCGAGAACCGGCCAGGCGACACAAGAACCACCACAGCCGTGCGGCACGAGAACCGAACGAAGAGTGGGAGCGTCTTCAAGGGAAGCGTCGGGGGGCGGGTAAATCATGACAAGTCAGACCGTCAAGCAGTCTCAAAAAGGTGTCCACTGTGCGAATGACCCCGAGAAGGCGACCCTTACAGACGTAGGGTTGATCCTGGGAAGGCCTGCGGGAAGGCCGCTCCCAGACACCCGCCTCGAGGGAGGTCCAGTTCAGTGACCAGCCAGGTCAGTAGCGCAGCGGAACAGGCCGACGGAGCCGTCGTAGGAGAACAGCGCAAACCGGCAGGGGCGAAAGAGCTCCGCCGGCTGGACCGGGTGATCATCCGGTTCGCGGGTGACTCGGGTGACGGTATGCAGCTCACCGGTGACCGCTTCACCTCCGAGACGGCGTCCTTCGGCAACGACCTCTCGACCCTTCCGAACTTCCCCGCCGAAATCCGAGCGCCCGCAGGCACCCTGCCGGGCGTTTCGTCTTTCCAGCTGCACTTCGCGGACCACGACATCCTCACCCCCGGCGACGCGCCCAACGTCCTCGTCGCCATGAACCCCGCCGCCCTGAAGGCGAACATCGCCGACGTACCGCGTGGCGCGGAGATCATCGTCAACACCGACGAGTTCACCAAACGGGCGATGTCGAAGGTCGGTTACCCGACGAACCCCCTTGAGGACGGCTCCCTGGACGGCTACAGCGTCCACCCCGTCCCGCTCACCACGATGACCGTCGAGGCGCTCAAGGAGTTCGACCTCTCCCGCAAGGAGGCCGAGCGCAGCAAGAACATGTTCGCCCTCGGACTGCTCTCCTGGATGTACCACCGGCCCACCGAGGGCACCGAGAAGTTCCTGAAGACCAAGTTCGCGAAGAAGCCGGAGATCGCCGCCGCCAACATCGCGGCGTTCAGGGCCGGTTGGAACTTCGGCGAGACCACGGAGGACTTCGCGGTCTCCTACGAGGTCGCCCCCGCCTCCCACACCTTCCCGACCGGCACCTACCGCAACATCTCCGGGAACCTGGCCCTGTCGTACGGCCTGATCGCCGCCTCCCAGCAGGCGGACCTGCCGCTCTACCTCGGCTCGTACCCGATCACCCCGGCCTCCGACATCCTGCACGAGCTGTCCAAGCACAAGAACTTCGGCGTCCGCACCTTCCAGGCCGAGGACGAGATCGCCGGCATCGGCGCCGCGCTGGGCGCCGCCTTCGGCGGCTCGCTGGGCGTCACCACCACCTCCGGCCCCGGTGTCGCCCTCAAGTCCGAGACCATCGGCCTCGCCGTCTCCCTCGAACTGCCCCTGCTGGTCATCGACATCCAGCGCGGCGGCCCTTCGACCGGTCTGCCGACGAAGACGGAACAGGCCGATCTGCTGCAGGCCATGTTCGGCCGCAACGGCGAGGCCCCGGTCCCGATCGTCGCCCCCCGGACCCCCGCCGACTGCTTCGACGCCGCGATCGAGGCCGCCCGCATCGCCGTCACCTATCGCACCCCGGTGTTCCTGCTGAGCGACGGCTATCTGGCCAACGGCAGCGAACCGTGGCGGGTCCCGGACACCGACCAACTCCCCGACCTGCGTGTGCAGTTCGCCCAGGGGCCCAACCACACCCTGGACGACGGCACCGAAGTCTTCTGGCCCTACAAGCGCGACCCCCAGACCCTCGCCCGCCCGTGGGCGATCCCGGGAACGCCGGGTCTGGAGCACCGCATCGGCGGCATCGAGAAGCAGGACGGCACGGGCAACATCTCCTACGACCCCGCCAACCACGACTTCATGGTCCGCACCCGCCAGGCCAAGGTCGACGGTATCGACGTACCGGACGTGGAAGTCGACGACCTGTCCGGCACGGCCAACACCCTTGTCCTGGGCTGGGGTTCGACCTACGGACCGATCACGGCGGCGGTACGGCGGCTGCGCGCGGCCGGGGACTCCATCGCGCAGGCCCACTTGCGGCACCTGAACCCGTTCCCGCGGAATCTGGGCGCGGTGTTGAAGCGTTACGACAAGGTGGTGATCCCCGAGATGAACCTCGGCCAGCTCGCCACACTCATCCGGGCGAAGTACCTGGTGGACGCCCACTCGTACAACCAGGTGAACGGCATGCCGTTCAAGGCTGAGCAGCTCGCCACGGCTCTCAAGGAGGCCATCGATGGCTGAGACGACCACGGAAGGCACGGGCTCGATCGAGGCGCTTTCTCTCGTCCCCAAGGCCGAGGCCAGGCAGTCCATGAAGGACTTCAAGTCCGATCAGGAAGTGCGCTGGTGCCCCGGCTGCGGTGACTACGCGGTCCTCGCCGCGGTGCAGGGCTTCATGCCCGAACTGGGCCTGGCGAAGGAGAACATCGTCTTCGTCTCGGGCATCGGCTGTTCGTCCCGCTTCCCGTACTACATGAACACGTACGGGATGCACTCCATCCACGGCCGGGCCCCCGCCATCGCCACCGGACTCGCCTCCAGCCGACGGGACTTGAGCGTGTGGGTGGTGACCGGTGACGGCGACGCGCTGTCCATCGGCGGCAACCACCTCATCCACGCCCTGCGCCGCAATGTGAACCTGAAGATCCTGCTCTTCAACAACCGGATCTACGGCCTGACCAAGGGCCAGTACTCGCCCACCTCCGAGGTCGGCAAGATCACCAAGTCGACGCCGATGGGCTCCCTGGACGCGCCCTTCAACCCGGTGTCCCTGGCGATCGGCGCGGAGGCCTCCTTCGTGGCCCGCACGGTCGACTCCGACCGCAAGCACCTCACCGAGGTGCTGCGCCAGGCCGCCGCCCACCCCGGCACCGCGCTCGTCGAGATCTACCAGAACTGCAACATCTTCAACGACGGCGCCTTCGAGGTACTGAAGGACAGGCAGCAGGCCGAGGAGGCGGTGATCCGGCTGGAGCACGGGCAGCCCATCCGCTTCGGCGCCGACGGCAACCGCGGTGTCGTACGCGATGAGCGGACCGGCGACCTCAAGGCCGTCACCGTCACCCCGGAGAACGAGGCGCAGATCCTGGTCCACGACGCGCACTCCGCGTCCCCGACCACCGCGTTCGCGCTCTCGCGGCTCGCCGACCCGGACACCCTGCACCACACCCCCATCGGCGTGTTCCGTTCCGTGGACCGGCCGGTCTACGACACCCAGATGTCGGACCAGCTCGACTCGGCCATCGAGCAGAACGGCAAGGGCGACCTCGCGGCGCTGCTCGCGGGCGGCGACACCTGGACGGTCGTCGGCTAGTTCGTCCCGTACGTCCTACCGGGCCCGGACCATCAGGTGCGGGCCCTGTCGTACGTCTCGCGCGCCTTCAGCACGTCGTCCATCCGCTCGTTCGTCCAGGTCCCCAGCGCGCTCACCAGCTGGGCGGCCTCGCGTCCCAGATCGGTGAGGGAGTAGTCGACCCGGGGCGGGATCACCGGCTTGGCGTCGCGATGGACGAGACCGTCACGCTCCAGGGTCTGGAGGGTCTGGGTCAGCATCTTCTCGCTGACCCGGCCGATCGCGCGACGCAGCTCGCTGAAGCGGTACGAGCGTTCGTTCAGCTCGATCAGAACGAGGACGCCCCAGCGACTGGTGACGTGCTCCAGGACGAGGCGGTGCGGGCACATGGCCTCGCCCTCGAGGCTCCAGATACTTACGGACATGCCAGTACCTTACTTCAAAGTGGGTACTTTCGAGAAGTTAGTGCAGCTCCTAGGGTGAGTGCCAAGCCACCCGCTAGGAGATATCAGTCATGAGCATCGTCGTCACCGGAGCCACCGGAAACCTCGGCCGCCACGTCATCGAGGGCCTGCTGGAGAAGGTCCCGGCCGACCAGATCACCGCCGTCGTCCGCGACACGGAGAAGGCCGCCGGTTTCGCGGCCCGCGGCGTGCGGATCGCGGTAGCCGACTACAACACCCCCGAGACCTTCGAGGGCGTCATCTCCGCCGGTGACACGGTGCTGCTGATCTCCGGCAACGAGTTCCACCTCGGCCGCGTGGGCCAGCACCAGGTGGTCCTCGACGCCGCCAAGACCGCCGGGGCCGCGCTCCTCGCGTACACCAGCGCTCCCGGCAGCCTCACGGCCGCCCTGGCCGACGACCACCGGGCCACCGAGGAGGCGATCCTCGCGTCGGGTCTGCCGTACTCCCTGCTGCGCAACGGCTGGTACAACGAGAACTACACCGAGAACCTCGCCCCCGTCCTGGAGCACGGCGCCGTCGTCCAGGCCGCCGGCGAGGGCCGGATCGCCGCCGCCACGCGCGCCGACTACGCGGCCGCCGCCGTGGCGGTGCTGACCGGCGAGGGCCATGAGAACACGACGTACGAGCTGAGCGGCGACACCACGTTCGGCTTCGCCGAGTACGCCGCCGAAGTGGCGAAGCAGTCCGGCAAGGAGATCGCCTACAGCGCCGTTCCCGCCGAGGTCTACACCGGCATCCTCACCGGCGCCGGGCTGCCCGAGGCCCTCGCCGCGATCCTGGCGGGTGTCGACGGGTCCATCGCGAAGGGCGAGCTGGCGGTCACGACCGGCGACCTGTCCCGGCTGACCGGCCGCCCGACCACGCCGATCGCCGAGTCCATCGCGGCGGCACTGAAGGGCTGACTCCCCCTCGGGCCCTCGGTGCCGCTCTCCGAACCCCCGCCTGTAACGACCGTATGGCGATACGGGCATGACAGGCGGGGGCGCTCGGCGTTACCTTCTTGAAGGCCGTACGGATACGGCCGAAGGGGCAAGGAGGACGCGGTGGCGGCGAAGGCCAGGGGCGAACAGCACATAGGTCTGCTGAACGGCATCGCTGCATACGGCATGTGGGGGCTCGTCCCCCTGTTCTGGCCACTCCTGCAGCCCGCCGGGGCGGTCGAGATCCTCGCCCACCGGATGGTGTGGTCGCTGGCCTTCGTCGGGATCGCGCTCGTCGTGATGCGGCGCTGGGCCTGGGCCGGTGAGCTGATACGACAGCCGCGCAAGCTCGGACTGATCACGGTGGCCGCGGCCGTCATCACCGTGAACTGGGGCGTCTACATCTGGGCTGTGAACTCGGGTCACGTGGTCGAGGCCTCGCTGGGCTACTTCATCAACCCGCTGGTCACCATCGCGATGGGCGTGCTGATCCTCAAGGAGCGGATGCGCCCCCTCCAGTGGACCGCGGTCGGCGTCGCCTTCGCAGCGGTGGTCGTGCTCACCCTCGGATACGGCAGCCCGCCGTGGATCTCCCTCATCCTCGCCTTCTCCTTCGCCACCTACGGGCTGGTGAAGAAGAAGGTCAACATCGGCGGCATCGAGTCGCTCGCCGCCGAGACGGCCATCCAGTTCCTGCCCGCCCTGGGCTTTCTGCTGTGGCTGGGGTCGTCCGGCAAGGCGACCTTCGGCACGGAGGGCGTGGGCCACATGGCGCTCCTAGCCGCGACGGGCGTGGTGACCGCGCTTCCGCTCGTCTGCTTCGGCGCGGCCGCGATCAGGGTCCCGCTGTCCACGCTGGGACTCCTCCAATACCTCGCCCCGGTCTTCCAGTTCCTCCTGGGCATCCTCTACTTCCACGAAGCCATGCCGCCCGAGCGCTGGGCCGGGTTCGCACTGGTCTGGCTCGCGCTGTCGCTACTCACCTTCGACGCGCTGCGCACCGCCCGCCGAGCGGCTCGCACGCTCAGGGCCGAGACCAGCGCGCCCAGGACCACCATCGCCACCGGCACCGTCAGCGCCGCCCGGAAGGCGGACAGCATCGCATCCGGATCATTGGCGGCAGAACCCGATCCCGTCGACGCCAAGCCGTAGACCGCGGTCACCGCCGAGATCCCGATCGCCGAGCCGAACTGCGTCGCCGTGTGCAGCAGCCCGCTCGCAAGCCCCTGCTCCGACTCGGCCACGCCGTCCGTCGCCGCGATCGTCAGCGGCCCGTAGGCGAGTGCGAACGCGGTCCCCGCGATGATCAGAGTCGGGAACATCGCCGCGTACGACCAGTCCGCGCCGACGGGCAGGAACAGCCCGTACGCGATCACGGCAAGCACGAAGCCGCCGAGGATCACCCGCGCGTGGCCGAACCACTCGACCAGTTTCGGCGTGAGCGTCGGCGCGAGCACCGCGTCGCAGCCCATCACGATGAGCGCGATCGCCGTCTGGAGCGCCGACCAGCCGCGCAGTTCCTGCAGGTAGAGCGTCAGCACGAACTGGAAGCCGAAGAAGGCGCCCACGAAGAGCAGCGCACCGAGGTCGGCACGGACCACCGAGCCGGTACGGAGGATGCCGAGGCGTACGAGGGGGGTCGCGGCGCGGCGTTCGACGACGACGAAGGTGGTGGCCAGGAGCAGCGCCGCGAGTGCCGCTGCCGCCGTCAACTGCCATTCGTGCAGGCCGTGTTCGAGACGGAGGACGGTGTAGGCGGCGAGAAGCATGGCTCCGGCGGCGGTGACGGCGCCGGTGAGGTCGAATCGCCGTTCTGTCGTACGGGGTTGGGGGCGCCCTTCCTGTACGGGGATCAGCCGGACCGCCGCGGCCAGGAGCGCGCCCGCCAGCAAGACCGGCGCGAAGAACACCCAGCGCCAGTCGAGTTCGGTGAGCAGGCCGCCGATGACGAGGCCGAGGGAGAAGCCGCCGGCCCCCGTGCCCGCGAAGACCAGCAGGGCCTTGTTGCGCTGGGGACCCTCCTCGTACGACGTCGTGATCAGGGACAGTGCCGCCGGGGTCATGAACGCGGCGGAGACTCCCGTGACGAAGCGGGCGACGATCAGCATCCAGCCCTCCGTGGCGAAGCCGCCGAGTCCGGAGAAGGCGATGAAGACCGTCAGCCAGAGGAGGAACATCCGGCGGCGGCCGAGCAGGTCGGCGGCGCGTCCGCCGAGGAGGGTGAAGCCGGCGTAGCCGAGGACGTAGGCGCTCATCACCCAGGCCGCGCTGCCTGTGGTCAGGTCGAGGTCGGATCTGATGGAGGGGATCGCGACCGCGAGCATCGCGACGTCTGCGCCCTCCAAGAAGATCGTTCCGCAGAGGACGAGGAGCAGGGCCCACGCTCGTTTACCCACGGTGAACTCCTTTTGGACTGGGGGCGGTTACTCGGGTGAGGGTCGGTTCCCTCTTGTAACCAACGCCAGCCTGCGGCAGCATCGACAGGCATGGAAGAAGGCACTTCAAAGTCACTGAGTAACTGCGAAAGTACCGTCGACTACGGGGATGCGGACCCCTTCCAGTGGGACACCCGGGAGGACTGCGAGGTGCGGCAGATCCTCGACCGGATCGCCGACAAGTGGTCCCTGCTTGTGATCGCTCTGCTCGAGCAACGCGTGCTCCGGTTCACGGAGTTGCGGCGGGAGATCGACGGGGTCAGTCAGCGGATGCTCACGGTTACCTTGCGGCAGCTTGAGCGGGACGGGCTGGTGAAGCGGACGGTTCATGCGGTGGTGCCGCCTCGGGTGGAGTACGAACTCACGCCGTTGGGTGGGACGTTGCATGCGACCATCCAGTCGCTGGTGACGTGGACGGAGGTCCATCGGGGGGAGATTGCTTCGGCTCGGGTGGCTTATGACTCGCGGGGGGCCGCGGTGGGGGGTGGGTGACGGCGGGTTTTTCGCCCCCTCCGCCCCTTCCCGTCCCTTGTTTCTGGGGGCTCCGCCCCCAGACCCCCGTTCGCCCGAAGGGCTCGTCCTCAAACGCCGGACGGGCTGGAACCGAAAGGCTCGCCCTCAAGCGTCCGGCGTGCTGGAGCGAGCCCGGTGTGCGCGGACCTTGTTGAGGTTGCCGCAGTGTTCCATGGCGCACCAGCGGCGGCGGCCGGGGCGGGATGTGTCCACGAAGAGCAGGTAGCAGTTGTGGGATCCGCATTCGCGAATGCGGTCGGCGTGCGGGCCGGTGAAGAGGTCCACCGCGTCGCGCGCGACCGTGGAGAGAAGCTGCGTGCCCGTGGCTCCGGGGGCCCAGGCGCGGGTGCCGTCCGGCTCGATGCGGGCGGCGAGCGGGGGTTCGGCCGCGGCCGCGTTGACGACGGCCAGGTCGCGGGGGTTCGGGGGGCGGCCGTGCGCGCGGTCGGCCGTCAGCAGGAACAGGGCGTCACGAACCGACCGTGTGCGCTCCAACTCCCGCTGGGTTATGGACAGTTCGAGTCCGGGTGACAGGCGGCTGCGGTCCGCCCAGCGCGCCAGGTCGGACGGCTCGTGCAGCACCTCGTAGCGGGCGAACTCGCCCGGACCGCCGGTCGTCAGCAGCTCCAGGCAGAGCGCTCCCGGGTCGAAGCGGAAGGCCTTTCCGCCGTGCGACACGAGGGTCATCCCTGGCGATTCCATTGCGCGCTCGCTCACGTAACCACTATAAGTGGTTACCATGACACACGCGACCCTGCACTGGAAGCTCGTCATCGACTCTGCCGACCCGCACTCCCAGGCCGACTTCTGGGCCGCCGCGCTCGGCTACGAGGTCGAGGACAACAGCGCGCTCGTCGAACAACTGCTGGGCGCCGGTGCCGTACCGGCCGAGCTCACCGTCGAGTCCCACGGCCGCCGGGCCTTCCGGGACCTGATCGCCGTACGGCATCCGGACGATCCGTACGAGGAGGCGAGCGGGACCGGGCTCGGGCGGCGGCTGCTCTTCCAGCGGGTGCCGGAGCCGAAGACGGTCAAGAACCGGCTGCATCTGGACCTGCACGCGGGGGCGGAGCGGCGCGAGGCGGAGGTCGCGCGGCTGGAGGGGCTCGGCGCGAGTGTGCTGCGGCAGGTGAAGGAGCCCGGGGGTGAGTGGGTGGTGATGACCGACCCTGAGGGGAACGAGTTCTGCGTTCAGTAGACGGTTCGCCGTACTGCCAAGGCGGTTCGTCCCACGGCTTAGCGGTTCGTCGTACGGCCGGGGATCCTGGCGCGAACTGATCGCATCCGCTATCTGAACAGCCGTGACCGGATTGCGCTCTTGACGGAGCTTCAGGCTCAGCTTCACCATCAGGCACCCCATTCACTGTGGAATCCCTGTGGATTCCCACGGAATTCGGAGCCCCCCACATGAAGCTCTCCATTCCCGGGCGTGCAGGTACGGCTGCCATGGTCACCGCCGTCACGCTCCTCACCACCGGCGCGATAACCGGCGCGGCACCCGCATCCCCGCTCGCGGTTGCCGCGCCCGATCTCCCCGTGGCCAACGTCAAGGCCCATCTCGCACAGCTCCAGTCCATCGCCACCGCCAACGGCGGCAACCGCGCCCACGGCCGCACCGGCTACAAGGCGTCCCTCGACTACGCGAAGGCCAAGCTGGACGCGGCCGGATTCACCACGACCGTCCAGCAGTTCACGTCTGGCGGACGCACCGGCTACAACCTGATCGCCGACTGGCCCGGCGGCGACACCAATCAGGTCGTCATGTCGGGGTCCCACCTCGACAGCGTGACGGCGGGGGCCGGCATCAACGACAACGGGTCCGGATCGGCCGCGGTCCTCGAGGCCGCGCTCACCGTCTCCCGTACGCAGTACCAGCCCACCAAGCATCTGCGGTTCGCCTGGTGGGGTGCGGAGGAACTGGGCATGGTCGGTTCGCGGTACTACGTGAACAGCCTGACCACCGCGAACCGTTCGAAGATCAGCGGCTATCTCAACTTCGACATGATCGGCTCGCCGAACCCCGGCTACTTCGTCTACGACGACGACCCCGCCATCGAGAAGACCTTCCAGAACTACTTCGCGGGCATCGGCATCGCGACGGAGATCGAGACCGAGGGCGACGGCCGCTCCGACCACGCCCCCTTCAAGAACGCGGGCATCCCCGTCGGCGGCCTCTTCAGCGGCGCGGACTACATCAAGACGGCGGCCCAGGCTGCGAAGTGGGGCGGTACGTCGGGCAGAGCCTTCGACGCCTGCTACCACTCCTCGTGCGACACGACGTCGAACATCAACGACACGGCGCTGGACCGGAACGGGGACGCACTGGCCTACGCGGTGTGGGAGCTGTCCTCATAGGCAGCTGGCGGTAGCGCTGTGCGGTAGGCGATTCGCGGCACGCGCCTGAACTCGGCCTCGGCGGAGCACATCTCGTTCCGCCGGGGCCTGTTCGGTTCCGGGCTCGTCAGTGGTCGCGGGCCCGTTCGGTCAGGCGGCCCATGCGGGTGCGGGCCTTTTCGAGTTGTTCGATGTCGTCGGCGGCGGGGCCTTCGCCCGCCACGAGCTCGGTCCACACCTCGATCAGATCGCGCCCGAGGTTCAGCCCCTGCAAGGGGTCGCGGACGGCGCGCCAGGCCGTGGCCGCGCTCTGTACGTTGCCGTACGCGGCGTCCAGGTCCCGGTGCCGGCGGAGGACCCTGGCCAGGTCGAGCGACAGGTGGAAGGACCGGACCGCGTCGCCGGCCAAGTAGGCGATGTACGCGGACAGTTCGCGCAGCCGGAGCACCTCGGGGTGCTCCGGGCCCAGCGCCTGCGCCGCCTCTGCAACGGCCCGCTCCGCCATGCCCGCGGCCTCTTCGATCCTGCCCTCCTTCACGGCCTCGTTGATCCGCGTCAGGGGTTCCGCGAGAAAGGCCGCCTCGCCCGGTGCTTCCGACACCGGCGCCAGTACCGATTCGGCGACGGCGTCGAAGCCCCGCGGAGGTGTGGGCTTCGGATCCGGCTCGGGGTCCGGCTCCAGACCCAGGCGCATCAGGGACATGGCGGTCTCCCGAGCGGGAGCCTGGCCCGGTGCCGGGCCGAACACACCCGTCGGGGGTGCGGCCACACCGTACGAGGCGTCCCTCGGCTCGGGGCCGGTGGCTGCGGGGGGCCACACGGGTTCGGCCGGCGGGGGCCACACCGGTTCGGCCGGCGGGGCGGTGGGCGTCACGGGCAGCGAGGGCCTCGGCCTCACCGGCGGTTGTTCATTCTGTGGCGCCTGTTGCATCTGCCGGGGCTCGGGCGGCTGCTGCTGCGGCTCGAACCGTTGCGGCTCCCCCATGTGGTGGCTCGACCCGTCCACGTACACCTGAATGGGTACGACGAAGCCGGTGCGTTCGTCGTGGATCGAGGCGAGGACGGGTTGGCCGATGGAGAGGGCGATGCGGTGGAGGTGGTTGAGGACGGCGTCCTGAACCGTCTCGCCGGGGGCGGCGACGACCGGCATGCCGCCGACCGTGGCCTCGCCGCCGACCGGGACGGCTCCCCCGACCGGAGCGGCGCCTCCCGCCGGGGCCGGCACCCGTACCTCGATCGGCGTCACCCCGGCGGCCGGGTGCTCCCCGGCGACGGCATCCTGCTCGGCGCGCCGCCGCTTGAGTTCCCGCTTCTGTTCGCGGCTGAGTCGAGACATCGTGCCCTCACTCGGGGTGATCGGGGGAGGAAGGGGAGGACGGAGCGGAGAGATCCGAGGGTGACGAACCGGTAGCGCCCACTGACTCACCCTGGTCCCGCAGACCACAGCCCGTCAACGTGGGCAGTCCCGTGACGGACACGACCCCGGTGGCGATCATCCTCGTACGCATCCTCGCCCCTCTCCTCGTCCCGGCCCAGGCCGGGGTGCCGGATCCACGTTCGCACCGCCTCCGGCCTTCTGGCCTTCTGACCTTCAGGCCTTCTGACCGAGACTGACGCCGATCACCGACCGCATGGTTTCCGTGGCCGCTCGACTGGACTGCTACATGCGTACGCATATATTGTGCACGCATGTAGTCGCGGCAGTCGCCGTTGGCACGCGCACTCCAGGGGGACCCATGACCCGCCAGTTCCTGTTCCTGCTCGGCAGCAGCCGCTCGGACAGCAACACCGAGATGCTGGCCCGCAAGGCCGCCGAGCAGTTGCCCTCGGAGGTCGGGCAGCGCTGGCTGCGCCTCGCCGAGCATCCGCTGCCGGACTTCCCGGACCTGCGCCACGACAGCGACCATGTCCGGCCGACCGAGGGCAACACGGGCCTGCTCTTCGACGCGACGCTCGCCGCGACGGACATCGTCATCGCGTCGCCGCTGTACTGGTACTCGGTCTCCTCCCTCACCAAGCGCTACCTCGACTACTGGTCGGGCTGGCTGCGCACCCCCGGCGTCGACTTCAAGGCCACGCTGGCGGGGCGCAACCTGTGGGGCGTCACCGTGCTGGCGCACGAGGAGCAGGAGGTCGCCGATCCGCTGGTCGGCACCCTGAACCACTCGGCCGCGTACATGGGCATGCGCTTCGGTGGCGTCCTGCTCGGCAACGGCAGCAAGCCCGGTGACGTACTCAATGACACCGAGGCCCTGGCCCGCGCGAAGACGTTCTTCGCGCAGCAGCCGCCGCTCGCGCGGTTCCCGTACGAGAGCTGAGTGGGGCAGGCCGGGCCTCAGGCCGTGATGTCCTTCGTCGTGAACCGCGCCCAGGCCGCCGACCCGAACACCGCCGCGTACAGGGCCTGCAGGCCGAGGTTGCGGACCAGGTCGTCCCAGTACACCGGGTCGCGCATGAGGTCGGCGAAGGACAGCCAGTAGTGGGAGAAGAAGTACGGCTGGAGCGCGTGGAGTTGGGGGATCTGGTCGAGGATCTGGATGGTGATGAGGAGTCCGACGGTCGTCGCCATCGCCGCGATGCCACTGCCGGTCAGCGTCGAGATGAACAGGCCGAGCGCCGCGACGCCGATCAGTGACGCGGCGACGACCAGCGCGATGAGCAGGGCTCTGCCAAGTCCCTCCGCGAAGCTGATCCGGGTCCCGGAGATCGTCGTCAGCTCGCCGAGTGGGAACAGCAGCGCGCCCATCGCGAGCGCCGAGGTCGCCACTACGAGGGTCGCGACCAGGCAGAACGTCATGGTGGTCGCGTACTTGGTGAGGAGGAGGCGGGTTCGGCCCGCGGGTGCGACCAGGAGGTAGCGCAGGGTTCCCGCGTTCGCCTCGCCCGCGATCGCGTCGCCCGCGATGACGCCGATCGCCATCGGCAGGAAGAAGGGGAGCGTCGCGGCGAGCGCCGTGAACACCAGGAACAGGCCGTTGTTGGTGATCTGCGAGATGAACGCCGGCCCACCGCCGCCGCCTTCGCCGCCCCCGGATCCGTCGCCCGTCTCGATCTTGATGGCGATACCGATGAGGACGGGCACCGCCGCGAGCACGCCGAGCAGCGCGATGGTCCGCCACCGCCGGAAGGTGGTGACCAGCTCGCTGCGGAACAGTCCGAACGTCCACAGCGGGCTTGGCGTACGTGGCGTCCGCACACCTACGTCTACGACCTCAGCCCGCGACATCGAAGCCCTCCCCCGTCAGCGCCACGAACGCGTCCTCCAGCGAGGCCCGTTCGACCCCGAAGCCGCGGACCCGGACGCCCGCCGTGACCAACGCGGCGTTCAGCTCGGCGAGTTCGCGGTCCGGAGGCTCGGCGCTCACCCCTGTGTCCGTCACGACGAGATCTCCGACTCCTTGTTCCTTCAGTACGCGCGCCGCGTCCGCCGGGTCGGGAGTCGTCACGACGAGACGTCCGCGCGCACCCGCCGCGAGGTCGGCCACCGCACCCTGGGTGATGAGCCGGCCCTGCGCCATCACGGCCGCGTGGGTGCACACCTGCTCGATCTCGTCGAGCAGGTGCGAGGAGAGGAAGACGGTCGTGCCGTCCGAGGCCAACTCCCTTATCAGGGAACGGATTTCGCGCATGCCCTGCGGATCGAGGCCGTTGGTCGGTTCGTCCAGGACGAGCAGGCGGCGGGGCTGGAGCAGCGCGGCCGCGAGCCCGAGCCGCTGCTTCATGCCGAGTGAGTAAGCCTTCGCCTTCTTGCCCGCGGCGGCGGCGAGTCCGACCCGGTCGAGGGTGGCCGCGACGCGCGTACGCCGGGTGCGCGGGTCGGCGGTCGGGTCTGCGGCGTCGTACCGGAGGAGGTTGTCGCGCCCGGAGAGGAAGCCGTACAGCGCGGGGCCCTCGATGAGTGCGCCGACGTGCGGGAGCACGGCGCGGGTGGCCCGGGGCATGGGCTGCCCCAGGACGCGCGCCGTGCCCGAGGTCGGCTCGATCAGGCCCATCAGCATGCGGATGGTGGTGGTCTTGCCCGAGCCGTTCGGCCCCAGGAAGCCGAAGACGCTGCCCGCCGGGACGGTCAGGTCCAGGCCGTCGACGGCGAGCTGTCCGCCGCGGAAGCGCTTGGTGAGCGCACGGGTGACGATCACGGTGTCGGCGTCGGCTTCCTCAACCGTGTTCGCCGTGACCGTGCTCACCGCTCCTCCCGTGTCGCCCACCGGGTCGGGCTCCGCGGCGGACAGTTCCTCCATGGGCTCCCTCAATCTCGATTCGCCGCGCGTGTACGGGACTTCGCGCGACGCGTCCCTACGAGTCCTACTGGGCCGCGTTGGCCGCCTTGACCAGCGCGTCCTTGGTGACGGCACCGGCGTACACCTTGCCGTCGTCCGTGATCAGCGCGTTGACCAGGCGGGTCGAGAAGACCGTGCCCGAGCCGAACTTACCGCTGACCTGGTCGCCGAGGGAGTTCAGGAATCCATCGACGTCGCTGTTGCCGGAGGAGCCGGACGGTACGCCCTCGCCGCCGGTGTCGAACTCGGCGATGGCGTTCCAGCCCTCGCCGATGGTCTTGAGCCCTTCGAGTCCGTCGAGTCCCGCGCCCAGGTCCTCGTCGGACTTCTGGGAGGACTCCGGCGCCTGCACCTCGTCGCCCTCGGTGACCTTCGCACCCTTGGGCGGGGTGAAGTCGAAGGTCGACGCGGCCGGCTTGGAGAAGTCGACCTTGGTGAAGCCCGCGTCCACGACGGCCGCGCCGCCGCTCGCCGGGGTGAGCGTGAACTTCAGCGGCAGCCCCGTCTTCGAGTCGACCGCGATGGTGATCGCGCCGACCGTGGAGCCGGACTGCTTGGGCTTGATGAGCAGCTTGTACGCGTCTCGGCCCGCGACCTGCGCGGTGCCGTCGACGGTCACGGAGGTGGTGTCGTCGACGGCCTTGAGGGCCTCGTCGGCGAGCTCCTTGGGAGTGGCCGGGACGTCCTCCTGCTCCTTCTGCGCCCCGGACTTGGAGGTGGTCGCGTGGTAGACCTCGTTCGACTCGCTGTCGTAGCCCCACACGTCCGTGCCGTTGTGGATGAGGCTGTACTCGGCGGCGCTGTCCAGGAGGGAGATCTTGGACTTGTCCGGGCCGTCGGCCGCGATCCGCAGGGTGTGCGTGCCGGAGGCCAGCTCCATGAGCTTGGACGACGGATCGGCGGACGAACCGCCGTCGGGGCCCTGTACGGCGCCGGAAGCGAAGCTGCTCTCCAGGCCGCCGAGGTCGGGCAGCCCCAGGTCGGTGCTGATCTTGACGGTGCCGGACAGCTGCTCGACGTCCGATTTGGCGATCTTCTCGATGAGCTGCTGGGCGCTGATCTTCGGCAGGTCGGGGTCACCGGAGTCGGCGAGCGCCGGGACCAGCCCGATCGTCGCCGCCGCCACGCCCATCACCGCGACCGGGACGACGTAACGCGCCGCCTTCCGCCGGCCTGCGCGCACATCCTCGGCCTCGCCGGCGTTCGTGCTGCTGTCGTCGGATTCGTACGGTGCCATGTGTGCCTTACCTCCGTCGTCGGCGGCGGCTCGTCGTCCTGCACTGGTCCACTCTTAGCCGCCATTCTCACCCGAACCGGTGAGGAGTGGTGTTCTCAATCTGACCAAATCGGCAAGAGAGAAGCGTCAGACCCCGGACTCAACTCCACGTACTCCTGCGGTATGACGTCACGAGGTGGCGCCTCCCCCAACCCGTAGGGGTCGGAGGAGGCGCCACCTCGTCGATCGGGCCGTCAGCGCTGCACGAACACGTAATCGGCCTGGTAGGGCACGCCCACGATGGCGCCCGGTGAGCAGGAGCCGGCCGGGGCGACTCCGCCCACGGTGTTGAGGCGCAGGATCTCCTGCGTACCGGCGAGAAGGCCGCGGTGCTTGCCGGACTGGGTGGCCTTGAGGTCGAGCTCGGGGATGTTCTTGTCGCCGTTCGGGGTCTTGCTGATCACGGCGCCGGTGACCGCGCTGCGGTCGGGCGCGATCCACTGCGGGGTTCCGGAGTTGGGCTTCACGAACGAGTGTGCGATGTTGCCGCCCAGTACGGCCGAGACATCACGCTGGGCGAAGGCGTACCCGCCACCCTCGACCGCCTTGCACTCGTAGATCTGCTTGCCCTTGACGACAGACGCCTGGAAGTTCTTCAGGGCGTTGCGGAAGTCGAAGGATCCGGTGACCTTGTGGAGCTGGCCGCGGACGGCGCCGCCCGGGAACTCGGCGGTGTGCAGATTGGCGTAGAAGGCGCCCGGGTCGCTCTTCAACTGATCGAGGAGGGCGGCGTCCTTGACCGTCACGGTCCCGGTGACGGTGCGGCCCTTGCTCTTGGCCAGCAGCTTGGTGAAGTCGACCTTGACGCCGCCGTTGGTGCCCTTGGCGCCCTGGTGGATGTGCAGCAGGGTCGGCTTGCCGGTGCCGCGCCACTTCACGGCGACGGACACCTTGCTGCCCTCGACCTTGACGAACTCCAGGGCCGCGCCGTCCTTGTCGCCGACGGCGGGGCCGCCCTGGACGGGGACCTCGTTGGCGCCGTTGAGGCTGGTGGCGAGGATAGTGCCGCCCTTGCCGCCAAGGACTCCGCTCTGCACGGCGATGGTCTGGTCGCCGTGCCCGGCGTGGCTCTTGTTGTCGCTTCCGCCGGCGGCGACCGCCGGGATGACGGCGGCGGCGACTCCGGCCGCGGTGGCCACCGCGACACCGGTCAGGATCAGGCTCTTGCGACGCGTCGTGAACGTGGCGTTCGATCCCATGATTCTGTTTTCTCCCCGTATCTCAGCTGACGCCCCCTGCGTCAGCTTCTGGGAGGACATACGGACTCGATCTCAGACTGGACTCAATCCAAGTATGTGACGTACGCCACAACAAGTCCGGCGGGTTCCTGAGGGGCTACGGGGCTACGGGGGCAGGTCACCCCGCCCGGTGCACCACCAGGTCGCACAGCTCGACCAGCGCGGCCTTCGCGTCGCACTCCGGCAACGGAGCCAGCGCGGCCCGCGCGTCCTCCGCGTACCGAACGGTGTCCCTGCGAGCCTGCTCAAGAGCCGGGTGCTCCCGCAGCCGGGCCAGCGCCTCGGCGTGCCGGGCGTCGTCCGTCATGTCGGAGTCCAGCAACTCGCACAGCGCGATGTCCTCGGCGAGACCGAGCCGTGCCACCCGCTCACGCAGGCGCAGCACCGGCATCGTGGGAATCCCCTCGCGGAGATCCGTCCCGGGCGTCTTACCCGACTCGTGCGGGTCGGACGCGATGTCCAGCACATCGTCCGCGAGCTGGAAGGCGACGCCCAGCCGCTCCCCGTACTGGGTCAGCACGTCCACGACCGTCTCGTCGGCCCCGGACATCATCGCGCCGAACCGGCACGCGACGGCGACCAGGGAGCCGGTCTTGCCGCTCAGCACATCGAGGTAGTGGTCGACCGGGTCACGCCCGTCGCGCGGGCCCGCGGTCTCCAGAATCTGTCCGGTGACGAGCCGTTCGAACGCCTCGGCCTGGATCCGCACGGCGTCGGGACCGAGGTCCGCCAGGATGTAGGAGGCGCGCGCGAAGAGGAAGTCTCCGGTGAGGACGGCCACCGAGTTGCCCCAGCGGGTGTTGGCGCTGGGCACCCCGCGCCGTACGTCCGCCTCGTCCATGACGTCGTCGTGGTACAGCGTGGCGAGATGCGTCAGCTCGACGACCACGGCCGAGGGCACGACACCCGGCGCGTAGGGATCGCCGAACTGCGAGGCGAGCGTCACGAGCAGCGGCCTGAACCGCTTTCCACCCGCACGCACGAGGTGCTGGGCGGCTTCCGTGATGAAGGGGACCTCGCTCTTGGTGGCTTCGAGCAAACCCTCCTCGACAGCCGCCAATCCGGCCTGGACATCGGCTTCGAGAGCCTGGTCCCGCACGCTCAGCCCGAACGGCCCGACGACGGTCACGAGAGGTTCTCCTGTCTGCTGACGATCACATGGCGAACTCGGTCGATCATTCGGTCGGTGACGCGGTTTGTCGATGTGTCGCTGCCATCACTCAAGTCAGCGTATCCGGTCACGTTTCGATCACCACGAGCGCCCACCGTCCCTGTAGCCGACTTCCCTCACGAGTTCCCCCGGGCGGGAGGGACGGGGCACAGCCCGGGCGGTATCCGATCACGAGAGGTATGTTCTTGATCAACTAATACGAGCCGATATCCGCCTACTTGCCACACTCCCCGGTGACCCGCAGCGTCCCCGGCGCGCCCCGTCACCCCGTGCCCCGCAGCGTGCCCAACGCCCCCGTCACCCCGTGCCCCGCAGCGACCAGCAAGGAGACCGGCCGCCGTGTCCCGAAGCACCGTCGAAACCGAGCCCGGCGGCGAGCCGCCGCCGCCTCCGGGTGACGACCACGCCTTCTTCGGCCAGCCCAGGGGCCTGCTCACCCTCTCCGGCCTGGAGGTCTGGGAACGCTTCTCGTTCCTCGGCATGCAGGCGATCCTCGTCCTCTACTTCGCCGACACCGTCGCCCACGGCGGTTTGGGCATGTCGTCGGGCACGGCCGCCTCGGTGTCGGCCGCGTACGGAACGCTCGTCTATCTGGTCTCGGTCGCCGGCGGCTGGCTCGCCGACCGGATGCTCGGCTCGTACCGCGCGGTCCTGTGGGGCGGCATCCTGATCGCCTGCGGCCACTACTCCATGGCGGTGCCGACGGCCACCATGACCTGGGTCGGCCTGGGCCTGATCAGCGCGGGCACCGGCCTGCTCAAGCCCAACGTCGCCACCATGGTCGGCAAGCTCTACCGCACCGACGACGACCGCCGCGACGCCGGCTTCGCCCTCTACTACATGGCGATCAACATCGGCGCCTTCGCGGGCCCGCTCATCACCGGCTGGCTCGGCGACCACCGGGGCTGGCACTGGGGTTTCTCGGCGGCGGCGGTCGGCATGACCTTCGGCCTGATCCAGTACGTCATGGGCCGCCGTCACCTGGCCGGACGCAAGCGCGCGGCGGAATTCGCGCTCGCTCCCGACGCGATGCGCCGCGCGGTCCTGCTGATCGTCCTCGGCATCCTCGCGGCGGCCGTGCTCGCGACTCTCCTCGCGGTGGTCGGCTACCTGACGATGGACCGCTTCGTCGACCTGCTCACCCTCATCTCGGTGATCGCGCCGGTCGTCTACTTCGTAGTGATGTTCAAGAGCCCCCGGGTGACGGACGCCGAACGCGGCCGCCTCCGCCCGTACATCGTCCTCTTCCTCGCCTCGACGGTCTTCAACTTCATCCTCTTCCAGGCGTACTCGACGATGATGCTGCTCGCGGCGTCGAACGCCGAGACCACGATCCTCGGTTACGACTTCCCGGCCAGCTGGTACGCCTCCGCGCTCGGCGCCTTCGAGGTCGCCCTCGCGCCCGTGGTCGCCGCGCTGTGGGTCCGGATGGGCCACCGCCAGCCGCACGCCTCCAACAAGATCGCGATCGGGGTCGTGCTCGGCGGTCTGTCGTTCCTCCTGATGGTGCTGCCGACCAGCGGCCACAGCAGCGACGACTATCTGATGTCCGCGTGGTGGATCGTCGGCTCCTACTTCCTGCTCGGCCTCGGCGACATCCTCCTGGAGACCTCCGGCATGTCGGCCACCACGAAGCTCGCCCCGGCCGCCTTCACCAGCCAGACGATGTCCCTCTGGTTCCTGTCCCTCGCGCTCGCCAACGGCATCCAGGCCCAGACCGTGAAGCTCTACGACGACGTCTCCAAGCCGGCCTACTTCGGCGTCAACGGCGCGATCGCGGTGGCCGCGGGCCTCGCCGTGATGGCACTCGCGCCGTGGCTGCGCCGCACGATGCACCCCGTCCACTGAAGCCACTGGGATCCCATCATGCGCATCCGTACGTCCTTCCCCTACGAGACGGCTCACGAGGACGTCCTCATCCCGCTCCCGGACGGCACCCGCCTGTACGCCCGCATCTGGCGCCCGCTGACCGACGAGCCCGTACCTGCGCTCCTCGAGTACCTCCCGTACCGGCTCACGGACTGGACCGCGCCGCGCGACTGGCAACGCCATCCCTGGTACGCCGGTCACGGCTACGCCTCCGTCCGCGTGGACGTCCGCGGCCACGGCAACTCGGAGGGCATGCCGACGGACGAGTACTCGGCGGTGGAGCTGGCCGACGGGGTTGAGGTGGTCAACTGGCTGGCGTCCCAGCCCTGGTGCTCGGGCAGGGTCGGCATGTTCGGCATCTCCTGGGGCGGCTTCAACTCGCTCCAGATCGCGGCCCTCGCGCCCGAACCGCTCAAGGCGATCGTCACGGTCTGCTCGGCGGACGACCGCTACGACAGCGACGTGCACTACATGGGAGGTTCCGTCCTCGCCGTCGACATGCACGCCTGGGCCGCCACCATGCTCGCCTTCGTCGCCCGCCCGCCGGACCCGGTGCACGTGGGCGAGGTGATGTGGCACGACATGTGGGTGAAGCGGCTGGAGGCGGTGGACCCCTTCATCCACACCTGGCTCGAGCACCAGACGCGGGACGCGTACTGGCGCCACGGCAGCGTCTGCGAGGACTACGGCGCGATCCAGGCCGCCGTCCTCGCGGTGGGCGGCTGGCACGACCCGTACCGGGACACGGTGTTGCGCCTGGTCGAGAACCTGCCACCGGATCGCGTACGAGGCCTGATCGGCCCCTGGTCCCACCAGTACCCGGACCGGGGCCTGCCGCCGGGACCGGCGATCGGCTTCCTCCAGGAGACGCTGCGCTGGTGGGACCACTGGCTGCGCGACGGGGACACGGGCGTGATGTCGGAACCGCTCCTCCGCTCGTACGTCATGGACTCGCACCGCCCGGCAACGGTGTACGACGTGTTGCCGGGCCGGTGGGTGGGCGACGAGGCCTGGCCGTCCCCCTCCGTGACACCGGTCTCGTACGGCCTCCAGGGCGCGCCGGTACTGGTGCGCTCCCCGCAGCACACGGGCGTGGACGCGGGCCGCTTCTTCCCCTTCGGGAACGACGCGGACCTGCCGCCGGACCAGCGGGAGGAGGACGGGCGTTCGGCCTGCTTCGAGTTCGAAGTCCCGCAGGAGACCTGGGTGTTGGGCCGCCCGAAGGTGCGGTTGCGGCTGACGTCCTGGGCCGAGCGCGGCCAGGTGATCGCCCGGGTCTGCGACGTGGCCCCCGACGGCTCCTCCACACTCGTCACCCGTGGCGTCCTGAACCTGTCAGCACGCCATGGCCGTGACCAGGCGGTTCCCTGGAAACCGGGCTCTACGGAGGACGTGCTTTTCGACCTGAACGGCATCGGCCACGCCTTCCCGTCCGGTCACCGCATCCGCCTCGCGGTCTCCTCCGCGTACTGGCCGTGGATCTGGCCCCAGCCCGGCTCGGAGGCGGGCTTCACCCTGGACCCGGCGGGCAGCGCCCTCGAACTCCCCGTACGGGCAAGGCAGTCGTCGTCCCCGATCACCTTCGAGGAGCCGGAGGAGTCCGAACCCCTGGGCGTCGTCGTACCGGCGACCCTCGACGAACCACGCCCCGAACGCCTCGTCGTACGCGACGTCGCCAAGGGCGAGTGGCGCCTCGAAGTCGACCCCCGCTACGGCGGCACCCGCGTCTATCCCGACGGCCTCGAATTCACGGAGGACGCGGTGGAGACGTACACGATCAATGAGTCGGATCCGCTGTCGGCCCGGACGCGGTCGACCTGGTCGATCCGGCTGCATCGGCCGGATTTGCCTTGGGATGCGCGGGTCTCCACAACCTCCGAAATCACCTGCGATGCCGATGACTTCATCACCTTGAACGAGCTGATCTGCAAGGACGGGGACGAAGTGGTGTTCCACCGGACGTGGGAGCGGCGAATTCCGCGGACTGCGGGCTAGGGCCTGATCCGCCGGACAGGCCCTAGGCGGCCGCCGGTCATCGTGCCTTCGAGCGTCCAGCGATTGCCCGTATTGCACCTAGATTGCCCGCGTCGCCGCTTTGTTCATGCTTGGTCGCGTGAAATGGGTCACGTCCGGACAAGATCGACATCTGACCCCGGTTCACAATTGCCCATTCGCGAAAGGCAAGTTGAGTTTCACATTCCGGTGGAATCGGGCGATTCTCGCTGCAATCCACCGAGGCAAAAGCGATCTACGCCGCGAAATCGGGCCTTGTTCCCGACATGTGCTCTCGCATACGTTCGCGTCGATCCAGGCGGAACGCCGAATCCTGCCGCCGCCCGGAAACCCACCCACCCACGCGCTCACGGCAGGAGCGGGGGACCCAGGTAAGCCGCCGATCCGGACACCGGAACGGCTAGGGGTGAAGCCGCACCCACCACGCGGCCGGGCAGCTCCCGCCCGAACCCGACAGCTCACCTCGCAGGCGCCGGAGAGGAATTCGTCATGCCCGCACGAGGCAAGCACCGCCGCCCCAGGACCAACCACCTCACCCGCGGCATGGTCGCGGCGGGAACGGGCGGAGCCGCGCTCGCACTCCCCCTGGTGAGCGCGACCGGCGCCCACGCCGCCACCCAGGCGTCCGTGCCCGCCCAGGTGACCGCGGCGGCGAAGTCCGCTCCCGCCGCCGTGCCCGACGTCAAGCTCGTCACGTACAAGGTCGCCGCGGGCGACACCTTGTCCAAGATCGCGCGGGAACACACCAAGGACGGCAGCTGGCAGACGCTCTACAAGGCCAACGCCGCGGTCATCGGCAGCGACCCGGCGGCGCTGCGTCCGGGCACCACCCTGACGGTTGGCACGAAAACTGCCCAAACGTCCACGAAGTCGACCGGCTCCACCACGGAATCCGCGGCGGCCCCCGCCACCACCACGACCTACACGGACGACCTCGACGGCTGGATCAAGGAGTCCCTGGACGTCATGGCCAAGGCCGGAATCCCCGGCACCTACGACGGCATCCACCGCAACATCATTCGCGAGTCCGCGGGGAACCCCCTGGCCATCAACAACTGGGACTCCAACGCCGCCGCCGGCACCCCCTCCAAGGGCCTCCTCCAGGTCATCGACCCGACCTTCGCCGCCTACCACGTGGCCGGCACCTCGATGGACCCCTACGACCCGGTCGCGAACATCACGGCGGCCTGCAACTACGCCGCGGCGAAGTACGGTTCGATCGACAACGTCAACGGGGCCTACTGAGCAGGCAGTTCATCTCCGTACGACCGCCGGCGGACAGCTGGCGCATGGAACCGGCAGATCCATGCGCCTCTCCATGCGCCACAAAAATGCACCTGCCGGATCGCGGTCGGGAGCGTTATGCTCGCAGCGATGATGACTCAATCCGTAGGCAGATTGGGGGTCCCATCCGCGCAAGGTGAGTGCTGATGCTCACTCGGACCGCGAATGGGGATTCCCGCCTTTCCTTCTGGCTGCGCGTGCGCGAGTTCGCCGTGCCGCCCTCCATGATCGAGACTGCGACCGCCCGCCGCTCCGCCGGGGACTGGGCGGGGGCGTGTGCCGCCGCAGGTATCGACGTCGATTTCAATCTGCGTTCCGTGGCGCGCACGCATGGCCACGACCTCGCGGCCCGGATCCGGGCCGATCTCCGCCATCTGGCTCCCGACCTGTTGCGCTGGCACCTGCCGAGGGTCGCTCCTGACGGGCTGCTGCGCCCGGGGCTGACCATCGCCCTGGCACGGTACGAGTACGTGGCCGCGGGGCGTGAGGGCGCGCACCCGGTGTACCTCGTGGTCCGGACTCCGCCCGCCTGGGCGGACGCCGGCCAGCGGATCAGCCTCGCGCTGTGGGGCGGCCCCGGCTTCGAGTCCGGCTCATACCGGCATCCGCATCCTCACCCTCATCCTCATCCCAACCGGCGGTACCGGCTCGACCTGCACCGGCACCTGTGGGACGCGCGCAGGGCCGACGAGCTGAGGGTCCGGTCCGGGGCCGATCGGCCGCGCGCCCCCTCCGCCGACCCGGATCCGGATCCGGATCCGCTGGGGATGGTGCCGCAGGAACGCCGGTGTGCTGTCGACCGATGGGCGGCCGAGGCGGGGATCCTGCTGCACGCCGAAGGGCGTACGGACGGCACCGGTACCGTCGCCGTGCGGATCGGGGCCCGGCATCGGCTGGCCCTGAAGCTGACCGCGGACAGGGACGGCCTCGCGCCACCCGTCATGCGGATCGCCGCGGCGCCCACGGACGGCAGCGCCTCCGCACTGCCGGTACTGCCCGACGCGGCGACCTGGGTGCTGCCCGACCTGGAGCTGATCCGCACCGGTTCGCTCGAGGTCGACCGGCTGCATCCACTGGTCGCCTCGGCACTGATGACGGGTCGCTCGCCGACCCGCTCCTCCCCCGTTCCGGACCGGGCCGCGGGCCAACCGCGACTCGTGGAGTGCCGTGGGGCCGAGCACCGGATCGGCCTGGTCGACGGGGTACTGGCGGCGCTGGACCACGACCCCGCCGAGGTCCGCCGGGAGGAACTGCTGGTCGCGCTCACCGGCACTCCGCTCCCCTGTCTGCAGGCCATCGACGAGGCACACCGGCGTCCGGACTGTCTCGCCGGCGTCCGCGAACGCCTGGTCCACGGCGACACCGCCGGCGCGCTGGCCGTCGTCGAAGGCCTGCTCGGCCCCGACGCGGTGCTGCGCGGCGGCGCCCTGCGGGACGAGCTGGAGGCGGCCGCGGCACGGCGGATCACGTACGGGTTGTTCAGGGCGGGCCTGATCGGACCCGCGCCGGGACCCGGGCCCGACGGCATCAGCTGCCACCCGGCTTGTCACCGTCCCCGTGAACGCGGGCGCTCGCGCCCGCGCCCGCGCCGGGCGACCTTGCGCTGACGCGGGGAGACCTCGCGACCCCGGAGGGACCTTCGTCCCCCGCTCCCGGAGGGGCCTTCGTCCCCGTACCCACCACGAACCCAAAGGTGATCAAACATGCCCACTTGCACCCCGTCCGCCGCAGCCACCACTCCCACCTCCCAACTCGACGTAGCCGGCGACCTGCTGACCCTGCTGCGCAACGCCACCACCGAACCGCGCCCCGACGTCCAACTGGAGGCCCTGACACTGGCCGTGGCCGCCGACCTGCCGGTACTCCTGTGGGGTGAGCCGGGGATCGGCAAGACCGCTGCCCTGACACAGCTCGCCGCGGCCCTCGATCTTCCGCTGACCACGGTGATCGCCAGCGTCCACGAACCGTCCGACTTCTCGGGGCTGCCCATCATCGGAGACGATCCCGCGGAACAGGGCGTCCCAATGGCCCCGCCGGACTGGGCAGTTCGCCTGGTACGGGCCGGTCGGGGGCTGCTCTTCCTGGACGAGCTGTCCACCGCGCCGCCGGCCGTTCAAGCCGCCCTGCTCCGCCTCGTGCTCGAGCGGCGCATCGGCTCACTTCAACTGCCGCCCGGCGTACGGATCGTGGCCGCCGCCAATCCGCGATCCTCGGCTGCCGACGGCTGGGAACTGAGCCCGCCGCTGGCCAACCGGTTCGTCCATCTCCAGTGGACCCACGACCACGACGTCGTCGTACGCGGCCTCGGCGGGACCTGGCCCCGGGCGACACTGCCGCTGCTCGCCCCGGAGAGGTTGCCGGAGGCCGTGGACTTCGCCCGCCGCGCGGTGTGCGGACTCCTCACCGGCCGGCCCAAACTCGTACACCAACTGCCCAGCAACGAAACCCGCCGGGGCGGCCCCTGGCCCTCACCCCGGAGCTGGGAGATGACCCTGTGCCTGATCGCCTTCGCGACCGCGGCCGGCTCCTCCCGGGAGGTGCTTTCCATGCTGGTCAGAGGCACGGTCGGGGACGGTCCGGGCCTGGAACTGCTGGCAAGCCTGGACCGGATGGACCTCCCGGACCCCGAATCGCTTCTCGCCGACCCGACGGGTGCCGCCCTGCCCGAGAGGGGAGACCTGCGCCAAGCAGTGCTCGACGGTGTGGTGGCGGCGGTCCGCAAGCGTCCGGAGAAGTCCCGGTGGGACGCGGCGTGGGCGCTCCTGGTCCGGGCGGTGGAGACCGGAGCCCCGGACCTGGTGGTCGTCCCCGCGACCACGCTCGCCACACTGCGCCAGGAGGACTGGGACGTTCCGGCAACGATCGAGCAGCTCGCCGGAGCGGTGTCCCTGTCCCGGCGCGCGGACCACGCGGCGACACAGGCCGCCACCCGTGCCGCGGTCACCGCGAAGGCCGGACGATGACGACCTCGAACCCGGGCCTGGCCCCGGACCCGGACCCGGACCCGGACGCATCGGGGACGCTGAGCCCCGGCCCCAGCCCCAGCCACGACGTCGGCCTCGACCTCGACCTCGACAAGCTCTTCGCCGCCCGACTGCACGCCGCCCGCGCCCGGCCCTACTTGGCGACAGCCCTGTTCGCCCTGCACACCGTGGAGTCGCGCCGGGTGCCGACGATGGCCGTCGACCGGCACTGGCGGTGCTACGTCTCGCCGGCCTTCGTGGACCGGACCCCGGTGGAGGAACTGGCCGCGGTATGGGTCCACGAGGTCTCCCACCTGCTCCGCGACCACCACGGGCGCAGCGACCGATACGCCCGGGAACACGAGCTGACCGGCCCCGGGGAACGACTCCGGATGAACATCGCCGCCGACTGCGAGATCAACGACGACGCGTTCGGCGACGGGCTGATCCAGCCCGAGGACGCCGTCGTACCGGGGACCTTGGGGCTGCCCGACGGCCAGCTCATGGAGACCTATCTGGGCCACATACGGCTCAGCCTGTACGCACAGCACGCGGCCTGGCTGGACTGCGGCAGCGGCGCCGACGGACTCGACCGGGAGTGGGAGCTGGGACCGGACGGTGCGCACGGCCTCAGCGCGCAGGAACGGGACGCGGTCCGGTTCCGGGTGGCGCAGGGCATCAAGGCCCGCCAGGGTCACTCCCCGCAGGGATGGCGACGATGGGCGGAGGAGGTGTTCCACCCGCCGCAGCCGTGGCGGGAGTTGCTCGGAGCGGCGGTCCGCTCGGCGGCCTCCGGCTCCGGAGCGGGCGAGGACTACACGTACGGCCGGCCGTCGCGGCGCTCGGCCGGGGTGCCCGGCGCGATCCTGCCGAGCCTCCGACGCAGACCGCCCCGGGTCTCCGTGGTCATCGACACATCCGGTTCGGTCAGTGACGCCGAACTGGGCAGCGCGCTCCTGGAAGTTGCCGCGATCTCCCGTGCCCTGGGCGGCCGTCGCGACCTGATCACCGTGGTGCCGTGCGACGCGGCGGCCCGGATCGCACACCCGCTGTGCCGTGCCGAGGGGATCCCGCTGGTGGGCGGCGGGGGTACGGATCTGCGCACGGGCTTCGCCAAGGCGCTACGAGCCGGATCCCGGCCGGATGTCATCGTGGCCCTGACCGACGGCCAGACACCCTGGCCTGCCACCCGACCACCGTGCCGGACGGTGGTGGGCCTGTTCCCCCGGCAGCACATGGCCCCGTCTTGGGACGAGGACGATCCCGACTACGTACCGGAGTCGCCGCCCGAGTGGGCACGAGTGGTGGACATCGGGTCGGCTCACTGATCTCCGGCGGCGGTGTCGGCCGAATGACCGACAGGTTCGCGTGGAACCGGTACGTACGGCCGACGCGACGGGTCTCGCCCGGCGCAATCGTGGTGACCATGGCGACCGGTGTCTCACCCCGAGGAACCGGAAGGCCTGCAGCCAGATGCCCCCGGCCGACCGACACGCACTGTGGTAGGAACAAGTAGTGGCCGATACACAGATCGATGTGGTGATCGCCGACGACCAGCAGTTGGTGCGGACCGGATTCAGCCTGATTCTGGGGGCGCAGCCAGGCATCACCGTGGTCGGGGAAGCGGCCGACGGTGTCGAGTGCATCGATCTGGCACGCCGGCTGCGCCCGGATGTGGTGCTGACCGACATCCGTATGCCGCGGTTGGACGGTCTGGACGTGGTGCGGCAGCTGGCCGGGCCGGGCGTGGCCGATCCGATGAACGTCGTGTTGATCACCACGTTCGACCAGGACGACTACGTACGGACCGGACTGCGGAACGGGGCGTGCGGATTCCTGCTGAAGGACGCCTCTCCGGGGCTGCTCGTGGAGGCGGTGCAGGCGGCGGCCCGTGGGGATGCCTTGGTGTCACCGGCGGTGACGGTCCGCCTGCTGCGTCGGCTGGAGGAGACCGAGCGGGGCTCGACGTCGGGTGACTCGGGGGCTGCCGGGCTCAGTGAGCGCGAGCTGGACATCGTGCGTCTGGTGGCTGTGGGACGTACGAATCAGGAGATCTGCGACGAGCTATTCCTGTCGTTGTCGACGGTGAAGACGTATCTGGCCCGGATCCAGGCCAAGTTGAAGGCCCGTAACCGGGTGGAAGTCGCGGCGTGGGCGTGGGAGCACGGCGCGGTGCACACGGACCGCTGACGCCACGCCCGTCAACGCTTGGGCTGGTCGTCCTGGAAGGCATTGGCGGCGGGTGCTGCCAGCGGGACGGCAGCGTGGACCTCCCAGCCTCCGTGCGGGAGTGCGCCGGCACGGACCGTTCCATCGAGCGCTTCGACGCGTTCGCGCAGGCCCAGCAGGCCGAAGCCGCCGCGCCCGCCGGCGGGCGTCGCGGCCTTGTGAGGGGGCGCGGTGTTGGTGACCGTCACATGCAGCCACGCGCGGTCCGCGTCCAGGTGGACGGTGGAGCGGGCGCCGGGGGCATGGCGGCGGATGTTGGTGAGGGCTTCCTGGACCAGCCGCTGCACGGTGAGCTCGATCTCGGGGCTGAAGAGGGTGGTTCGGGCGGCTGCCGTGACTTCGAGCCGGGCGGGTGTGTCGCCGCCGGCGGCGGAGTGGGCGGAGACGAGGTCGGCCAGTTCGGTCAGCAGGTCGCCGGGACGCAGGGCGGGGTGCTTGTCCTCCCGCAGGACGTGTACGAGACGGCGCATCGACTCCAGGGTTTCCGTGCCGGACCGGGCGATGGTGCGCAGGATGGGATCCACTTTGTCGGGAGCGGTGGCCTGGATGGTCAGCGCGGCGTTGGCCTGGACGATGATGCCGGTCATGTGGTGGGCGATCAGGTCGTGCAGGTCCCGGGCGAGGGCAAGGCGTTCCGCCTGGCGTACGTCGTGCACGGCGCGTTCCCGGCGGACCTCCAGGGCGCGGATGGCACAGCCGATGACGATGCAGATCGCCAGGGCGATGGTCAGGACGTAGCCGCCGGCGAGGAAAGCGCCCCATGATCCACTGCGCAGCGGCAGTGCGAGGATCGCGACGACCAGCGCGAGGGTGTAGGCGGTCGCGCGACCGGGCCGCCAGGCGTGCGCCGTGGTGTGAACGGTGAGGAAGAGCAGCCCGCAGGTCTCCAGCGCTCCCCACCAATGCAGGGTGGGGGGTTCGATCAGGCTCCAGACGGTCACCGCGAGGGAGATCGTCACGGCGCCGATGACGCGCTTGGCCAGGTCCGCCGAGCGCGGCACGCCGAGTGCGAGCAGCCCGATCAGCGGACCGGTGACGATCACGGGCAACCATGTCGTGGGTGATCCGAACGGATCGGGGCCCCGGCCGAGCAGTGCGAAGTCCGCGAACCAGGTGAGCGTGAAGGCGATCAGGCTGCTGATCTTGATGAGCCTGCCGCCTGCCGGGTTGAGCGGGAGTTTCCAGTCCACGCGGATCAGCGTAGGAGCGCAGGCCTGGATCGGTGTCGGCCGAATGACCGACAGGCCGGTGAGCGTGGCGTCCGAACGGCCGACACAGCACGCACCGCCCCGGCGGAACCATGGTGATCACGGCGGCCGGCGACCCACCTCCGAGGCCCGGCCGCCGGCCAGCACGGCTCGCGATGACGGCCAGGGCGTCGACGGCGAAGCCTCCGCCGTGCCGGCCTCCCGCTGAACCCTCCCGCTGGACCCCAGTAGCCGCGCAGTGCCCGTTCGCACCGCCAAACCACCGCCAAACCATCAACAGACCGTCGCCAGACCTTCGACAGACCATCGACAGACAGAGAGTTCTCGCACCCTCATGGCCACCTTCCTGCACCGAATCGGCCTGGCCGCCTTCCAGCGGCGCCGACTGGTCGTACTTCTGTGGGCGCTCGTCCTGGGCGTCATGGGCGCCGCCGCCGCGAGCGGTTCGGGCCCGCAGAGCTCAACCGTCTCCCTGCCCGGTACGGAAGCACAGCGCGCCAATGACCTGCTGGCGGAGAAGTTCCCGTCCGCCAATGCCGAAGGCGCCAGCGCCCGCGTCGTCATACGGGCCCACGACGGGGGGAAGATCAGCGGTACCGAGAACAAGGAAGCACTCGAAGCGACGCTGGCCGAGGTGAAGAACTCCTCGCCGCATGTCGCCCAGGTCAGCGACCCGTTCACGGCGAAGACGATCAGCGCGGACGGCACGACCGCTTACGCGCAGGTCACCTACACCGTCAAGGATTCGGACCTGACCGACCGTGACCACACCGGCTTCGACAAGGCACTCGAGTCGGGCCGCGATCAGGGACTGACGGTGGAGGCGTCCGGCAACGCGGTGGCGGAAGCCGCGGAGAGCTCCATGGCCGAGGCCATCGGCTTCGCTCTGGCCGCGGTCATCCTCTTCATCACCTTCGGCTCGCTGATCGCCGCCGGCCTGCCCCTGGTCACCGCGCTGGTCGGTGTGGGCGTGACCATGTCCGCCATCACGGCGCTCAGCGGGCCGCTCAATCTCAGCAGCAGCACCTCGTCCCTGGCCACGATGCTGGGCATCGCCGTCGGCATCGACTACGCCCTGTTCATCGTCTCCCGCTACCGCTCCGAACGCGCCGCCGGCCATGACGCCAGGGAAGCCGCCGCCCGCGCCAACGGCACCGCCGGATCAGCCGTCGTCTTCGCCGGACTGACCGTGGTGATCGCGCTCGTGGGCCTGGCCGTGGTGAACCTGCCGATCCTGACCATGATGGGTCTGGGCGCAGCCGGTGCCGTCGTCGTCGCCGTTCTCGTCGCCGTCACGCTGATCCCCGCGCTCCTGGGCTTCGCCGGCGAACGCATCGGCGGCAAGGCCCGCAAGCAGTCCACCACCCGACTCGCCGCACTCCGACTCCGGTCCGGCCGCACGGGACTGGCACAGCGGTGGATCTCCTACGTCCTGCGCAAGCCGGCGAAGGTCCTGCTCCTGGCAGTGGTCGGTCTCGGTGTGGTCGCCCTGCCCGCCACGAAGCTCAAACTCGGCCTGCAGGACGACGGCTCCAAGGCTGCCTCCTCCACCCAGCGCAAGGCCTACGACATGCTGTCGCAGTCCTTCGGCCCCGGCTTCAACGGCCCGCTCACGGTAACCGTCGACAACCAGGACCCCGCCGTCACACGCACCGGCTCGGAGGAGCTGGGCAAGTCCCTCACCGGTCTGCCCGATGTGGCCGCCGTGACCCCGGCCGTCTTCAACGAAGCGGGCGACACCGCCATCATCACCGTCATCCCCAAGAGCCCACCGGCCAGCGACTCCACCAAGGAACTCGTCGGCGACATCCGCTCCCTGGCCGACAGCACCGGCGCCCAAACGGGAGCCCGCTCCCTGGTGACCGGTACGACGGCCCTCAACATCGACGTCTCCGCCAAGTTCAGCAAGGCGATCGCGCCCTACCTGGCGGTCGTCGTCGGACTGGCCATTCTCGTACTGATCCTGGTGTTCCGTTCGATCCTGGTGCCCGTCAAGGCCGCCCTCGGCTTCCTGCTCTCCGTACTGGCCGCTCTGGGAGCGCTCGTCGCGGTGTTCCAGTGGGGCTGGCTGAAGGATCTGATCGGCCTGGAGCAGACCGGCCCCATCATGAGCCTGATGCCCGTCCTGATGGTCGGCATCGTGTTCGGCCTGGCCATGGACTACCAGGTGTTCCTGGTCTCCCGCATGCGCGAGGCGTACGTCCACGGCGCCGACGCCCGCACGGCGATCGAGGCGGGATTCAAGCAGAGCGCCACGGTTGTCACCGTCGCGGCCCTCATCATGATCACCGTATTCTCCGGTTTCATGGGTGCCCACGACCCCATGATCAAGTCGCTGGGCTTCGGACTCGCCGTCGCCGTCGCCTTCGACGCCTTCATCGTCCGCATGACGATCGTCCCCGCCGTACTCGCCCTTCTCGGCGACCGCGCATGGTCCCTGCCTGCGCGGATCGATCGCATCCTGCCCAACGTCGACATCGAAGGAGAGAAACTGGCGCACCACAAGCCCACGTTGGCCGCCGAGGATCAGTCAGGCCACGCCCCCACTCACGACTACAGCGTGAAGGCCCGGGGTTAGCCGAACAGTCGCTCCAACACCACCGCGATCCCGTCCTCCTCGTTCGACAGCGTCACCTCATCCGCGACCGCCTTGAGTTCCGGATGGGCGTTGTCCATCGCCACGCCCCGAGCGGCCCAGTCGAACATCGGGATGTCGTTGGGCATGTCACCGAAAGCGATGGTGTCGGAGGAGGCGAGACCGAGGTGGCGGGCTGCGAGGGCCAGGCCCGTCGCCTTGGTCACGCCGCATGGCTGGAGTTCGACGGTCCCCGGCCCCGACATGGTGACGGTCGCCAGCGAACCCACCACCGCACGCGCAGTCATCGCCAACTCGTCGTCGGACAAAGAGGGGTGACGGAGCAACACCTTGCTGATCGGTTCCGTCCACAGGTCGTCACGCCGGTACACCCGCATCGCCGGAAGCGTCGGATGCGGCATCACATACCCCGGCTCGATGAGCGTGAGCCCGTCCACACCATCCTGGTCCACGGCCGCGTAGACCTGCCCGACCTCCGCCTCGATCTTGCCGAGCGCCGTCTCGGCCAGCTCCCTGTCCAGGGTCACCGACCACAGCAGACGGTCCGCGCCGGCGTCGTACAACTGCGCCCCCTGCCCGCACACCGCCAGCCCCTGGCTGCCGAGTTCGTCGAGGAGCGGTCGCACTCTCGGCGCCGGCCGTCCCGTCACCACCAGATGCCGGGCACCCTCGGCCGTGGCCTTCGCCAACGCGGCCCGCGACCGGTCGGAGAGGGTGTCGTCGCCGCGCAGCAGCGTTCCGTCCAGGTCAGTGGCGATAAGTGAATATGCAGTCGGAGCGGCCATGATCCGAAGAATACGGATCGAACGACTCATCGGCCCGGCGTGAACCGGACGACGTCCGGTATCCCGTCAGCAACGCCGTTCACCGCACGGCCAGCACGAGGTTCACTTCAGCCCATACGGGTTTCACCCGCCGCCGACCCTGACGGCCATGCGGCCCCGCAGCGAACCCCTTTGGGACGCAGGGCAGTTGTGCAATCGCCGCCGTACAGATACTGCCCCTGAACCGATTTGGACCAGAGAGTACGGGGAGACACACGTCTTCGACATGGACCGCCCGCCAACCCGCCCGAACTGATCCCCGACCGCCTGCCCTGGCAGAAGTCGACGTAACCGAACAAGACTTATCGAAATATCACTCATCTGGACATTCCGAACTCTTCAGGCACTGCCGCAGCAGGTTCACTCCCCCGTAACGTGTGCCGCGACCACGTAGAACACATGGAACATGTGGAACCCCAAGACCGCCCGGACCGCCCGGACCGTATGAACCACGTGAACCACGTGAACCACGTGAACCACGTGAACCACGTGAACCACGTGAACCACGTGAACCACGTGAACCACGTGAACCACGTGAACCACGTGAACCACGTGGTGAGTGAGTAGTGAGTACGCACCCGCAAGCCACGAGAGCGAGGCACCACCCGATGCCCCCCTTCGACGTCCCCGAGGGCGATCCCTTCGGCCCGCACAACCTGCCGTACGGCGTGTTCTCCCTGAACCCCCCGCCCACCCCCGGAGAACGAACCGGTGAGCGAACCGGTGAGCGAACCAGGGGATCTTCCCGACAACGAACCGTCGGTGTCCGCCTCGGCGACCACGTGCTCGACGCGGGCGCGGCAGCAAGGGCCCTCGGCTCCCCGTACGCCGAACTACTCGCCCGGCCAACCCTGAACCCCCTCCTCTCAGCCGGCCGCACGGCCTGGTCCGACGTCCGCCGCGCCCTCACGGCATGGGTGACGGTCCCGGCCCACCGCGAGACGCTCGAACCCCACCTCCACCCCCTCTCCGAGGTGACCCTGCACCTCCCCTTCGAGGTGGCGGACTACGTCGACTTCTACGCCTCCGAGAACCACGCCCGGAACGTCGGCCAGATCTTCCGCCCCGACGCCGCCGACTCCCTCACCCCCAACTGGAAGCACCTGCCCATCGGTTATCACGGCAGGTCCGGCACGGTCGTGGTGTCGGGAACGGAGGTGGTACGCCCGTCGGGCCAGCGCAAGGCCCCCACCGACACGGCCCCCGTCTTCGGCCCGTCCGTCCGGCTGGACATCGAGGCGGAGGTCGGCTTCGTGGTCGGCGCCCCCTCGGCCATGGGCACGCCGGTCCCGCTCTCCGCCTTCCGCGACCACGTCTTCGGCCTCTGCCTCCTCAACGACTGGTCGGCGCGCGACATCCAGGCCTGGGAGTACGTCCCTCTCGGCCCCTTCCTAGGCAAGTCCTTCGCCACATCAGTGTCGGCGTGGATCACCCCGCTCGACGCCCTGACCGACGCCCGGGTCGCACCGCCTTCGCGCACACACCCCCTCCTCCCCTACCTGGACGACTCCGACGACGAGCCGGGCGGCTACGACCTCCGCATCTCCGTAGCCATCAACGGCCACGTCGTCTCCGAGCCCCCGTTCTCCACCATGTACTGGACGGCCGCCCAGCAACTGGCCCACATGACGGTCAACGGCGCCTCGCTCCGCACAGGCGACCTCTACGGCTCCGGAACGGTCAGCGGCCCCACCGAGTCCGAACGCGGCTCCCTACTCGAACTCACCTGGAACGGCCGAAACACCCTCGACCTCCCCACCGGCAAGCGCACATTCCTGGAGGACGGCGACGAGGTGACCCTGACAGCCTGGGCCCCGGGCCCAGGCGAAACACGGGTAGGCCTGGGCGAGGTAACAGGCCGGATCAAACCAACCGCCTGAGGGACTTCCGCGTCCGGCAGAGAGCACACGAGCCCCCACGCACCCGCAGCCACCACCCACGGAAGGGGCCGTGCCGGTACGTCCAAAAGCCCGTCGCGTACGTTCGCGTCACCGGACGCCACGCCTCTTGGCCAACGTCTGATCCGGCGGCGACGGGCGGGACGTACCGGCACGGCCCCGACCCACCCACCACCCGGTAGCGGAGGCCACCCCGCCCGGTACTGGCCCTCGCCCCGGCGGCCTAGCCCCAGTCCTCCGGCTCCGGTTCCGGCTCCTCACCCATCTCCGGCCAGTCCGGATCCGGCGCCTCACCGACGGCCGGAGCCGCCGCCTCCCCAGAACCGCCGCCCAGCGAGCCAAGCACCCCCAGCACCCCTTCCCCGTACGTAGCCAGCTTCTTCTCACCGACACCACTGATGGTGCCCAGTTCAGCCACCGACCCGGGCCACACCGTGGCGATCTCCCGCAGCGTGGCGTCATGGAAGATGACGTACGCCGGAACACCCTGCTCACGAGCCTGCTCGGCACGCCAGGCCCGCAAGGCCTCGAAGGCGGGCACAAGCTCCGGCGCCAGCTCGGCCACGGCGGCCTTGGCCTTCTTCTCGCCCCGAGAGGACGACGAGCGCGCAGTCACCGGCTTCGGCGCCTCCTTGCGCAACGGCACCTCCCGCTCGCGCCGCAGCACCGTCCCACTCGCCTCGGTCAGCACCAGCGTCCCGTACTCGCCCTCAACCGTGAGCAGCCCCTGCGCCAGCAACTGCCGCACGACACCACGCCATTCGGACTCGGCCAGATCCTCACCGATGCCGAACACGGACAGCTGGTCGTGGTCGAACTGGATCACCTTGGCGGTCCGGCGCCCGAGCAGGATGTCGACGATCTGGACCGCGCCGAACTTCTGCCCCCGCTCGCGCTGCAAGCGCACCACTGTGGAGAGAAGCTTCTGCGCAGCGACCGTGCCGTCCCAGGTCTCGGGCGGCGTAAGGCACGTGTCGCAGTTGCCGCACGCGGGCGTGTGCGGGTCCTGGCCGAAGTAGGCCAGGAGCTGGGAGCGCCGGCACTGGGCGGTCTCGCACAGGGCCAGCATCGAGTCCAGGTGGGCGGCCGCCCGGCGGCGGAACGCCTCGTCGCCCTCCGAGCTCTGGATCATTTTGCGCTGCTGGACCACGTCCTGGAGCCCGTACGCCATCCAGGCCGTGGACGGCAGTCCGTCACGCCCCGCGCGGCCCGTCTCCTGGTAGTAGCCCTCGACCGACTTCGGCAGGTCGAGGTGGGCGACGAACCGTACGTCCGGCTTGTCGATGCCCATGCCGAACGCGATGGTGGCGACCACGACAAGGCCGTCTTCGCGCAGGAACCTCGACTGGTGACGCGCGCGGGTGCCAGAGTCCAGGCCCGCGTGGTACGGCACCGCCTCGATGCCGTTGCGGGCGAGGAACTCGGCAGTCGCATCCACCGACTTGCGCGAGAGGCAGTACACGATGCCCGCGTCGCCCGCGTGCTCCTCGCGCAGGAAGGCCAGCAGCTGCTTCTTGGGATCGGCCTTCGGGACTATCCGGTACTGGATGTTGGGCCGGTCGAAGCTCGCCTCGAAGTGCCGGGCGTCCGGCATGCCCAGGCGCTGGGTGATCTCCTTGTGCGTGGCGCGCGTGGCGGTGGCCGTCAGCGCGATCCGCGGCACGTCCGGCCAGCGCTCGCCCAGCACCGAGAGCGCCAGGTAGTCGGGGCGGAAGTCGTGCCCCCACTGGGCCACGCAGTGCGCCTCGTCGATCGCGAAGACCGAGATCTTCCCGCGTGACAACAGGTCCAGCGTGTTGTCCAGACGCAGCCGCTCCGGAGCCAGGTAGATCAGGTCCAGCTCCCCCGCCAGGAACTCCGCCTCGACCGTCCGCCGCTCGTCGAAGTCCTGCGTCGAGTTCATGAAGCCGGCGCGGACGCCCAGCGCCCGCAGCGCGTCCACCTGGTCCTGCATCAGCGCGATGAGCGGGGAGACCACGACGCCCGTACCGGGTCTGACCAGGGCCGGAATCTGGTAGCAGAGCGACTTGCCGCCACCCGTCGGCATCAGGACGACGGAGTCACCGCCCGTCACCACATGTTCGATGATCGCTTCCTGCTCGCCGCGGAAGGCGTCGTACCCGAAGACCCGGTGGAGCGTGGCCAGCGCCTCGCTCTCACCCAGCGTCTCCGTCGCATCCGCTTCGGTCATCACACCCGTCCCGCCCATCGTCCCGTCCCCCGTACGTCGCGCCTCGACCACTGCGTCCACCATAGGGCTCCGCGCCGACAGCCTCGGAGTTATCCACAGGCCGGCCCATGGACCACCCCGCTCCCTGTCAGCCCAATGGGTTCGCCGGATGGCGGCCACCAGGCAGAACGGGACATTCTGCTCGTGCGGGACGGGGGAGGCCCGCTCCGCTCACGGGCGCCCCACGCGCCCCTCTCCCCTAGGAGCCCCCGACATGTCCCCCCTCAAGGCCGCCTGCGCCCTCGCGCTGGCCACCGCCCTGTCCCTGGCCGCCGCCCCGGCCCACGCCGCCGACGAACACCCCGACGTCTGGACCGAGCTCAACGACACGTACACGGCGACCGGGGCGTACGCGTACGAGCCGTTCGGCATCAAGGCGGGATACGCCCGCACCGAGACGTGCGCCTCCAGCGCGGCAGGCGGCATGGGCTACCACTACCTCAACAAGGAGTACCTGAACTCGCTCGACCCGGCCACGCCCGCGGCCCTCCTGTACGAGACCGGGGCATACGGCAAGCGCAAGCTGGTCGCGGTGGAGTGGGTCGTCGAGGACACCGGCCAGGCCAAACCGCCGACGTTGTTCGGCAAGGACCTCGACAACACGGTGCTCCCAGGCTTCTACACACTCCACGCCTGGATCTACAAGCCCAACCCCAGCGGCCTGTTCGAGCCGTGGAACCCGAAGGTGAAGTGCCCTTGAAAACGCGTCGGGACCCGCTCCCCCAGGGGAGCGGGTCCCGATCCGCACTCGGCGCGACTCAGCGCACGAAACTCGGCGCGACTCAGCGCACGAACACCCCGGCCTGACCGGCCAGGTCCAGGAAGTACTGCGGCGCCACACCCAATACCAGCGTGACCGCCACACCCACCCCAATCGCCGTCATGGTCAACGGCGACGGCACGGCGACCGTAGGCCCGTCCGGCCGCGGCTCACTGAAGAACATGAGCACGATCACCCGGATGTAGAAGAACGCAGCGATCGCCGACGAGATCACACCGACCACGACCAGCGCGCCCGCGCCGCCCTCCGCCGCCGCCTTGAACACGGCGAACTTTCCGGCGAAGCCGGAGGTCAGCGGGATGCCCGCGAAGGCCAGCAGGAAGACCGCGAACACGGCCGCCACCAGCGGAGACCTGCGTCCGAGCCCGGCCCACTTGGACAGGTGGGTCGCCTCCCCGCCCGCGTCCCTCACCAAGGTCACCACGGCGAAGGCGCCGATCGTGACGAACGAGTACGCGCCGAGGTAGAAGAGCACCGACGAGACACCGTCCGGCGAGGTCGCGATGACACCCGCGAGGATGAAGCCCGCGTGCGCGATCGACGAGTACGCCAGGAGCCGTTTGATGTCGGTCTGTGTGATCGCGACGATCGCACCGCCCAGCATGGTGACGATCGCGACGGCCATCATGACCGGCCGCCAGTCCCAGCGCAGGCCGGGCAGGACGACGTACAGCAGTCGCAGCAGGGCGCCGAAGGCGGCCACCTTCGTCGCGGCGGCCATGAAGCCGGTGACCGGTGTCGGCGCGCCCTGGTAGACGTCCGGCGTCCACATGTGGAACGGCACCGCGCCGACCTTGAACAGCAGGCCCATGACGACCATCGCGGCGCCGATGAGCAGCAGCGCGTCGTTGCCCATGGTGTCGGCGAGTGCCGGGTCGATGTTCTGGATGGTGCCGTCGACGACCTGCGCGATCGTGGCGTACGACACCGAGCCCGCGTAGCCGTACAGCAGGGCGATGCCGAAGAGCGTGAACGCGGAGGCGAAGGCGCCGAGCAGGAAGTACTTGACTGCCGCTTCCTGTGACATGAGCCGCTTGCGGCGGGCTACGGCGCACAGGAGGTACAGCGGGAGCGAGAAGACTTCCAGCGCGATGAACAGCGTCAGCAGGTCGTTGGCCGCCGGGAAGATCAGCATGCCGCCGACCGCGAAGAGCAGGAGCGGGAACACCTCGGTGGTGGTGAACCCGGCCTTCACGGCGGCCTTTTCGCTGTCGCTTCCGGGTACGGACGCGGCCTGCGCGGCGAACGAGTCGACCCGGTTGCCGTGCGCCTCCGGGTCGAGCCGCCGCTCGGCGAAGGTGAACACGCCGAGCAGACCGGCAAGCAGGATCGTGCCCTGGAGGAACAGCGCGGGCCCGTCGACGGCGATCGCGCCCATGGCCGCGATGTGCGCCTTCGTGGTGCCGTATCCGCCTGCCGCGAGCGCCACGACCGCGGCGAACGCGGCGGCGAGTGCGACGGCGGACACAAACACCTGGGCGTAGTAACGGGACTTGCGCGGGACGAACGCCTCGATCAACACCCCGATGACCGCCGCCCCGATGACGATCAAGGTGGGCGACAATTGCCCGTATTCGATCTTCGGCGCGTCGATCTTGGAGATCGGGTCGGCCGCGGTTGTCCACAGGCTGTGGACGGCTGTTGCGCTCACTTGGCCGCCTCCACCTCGGGCTGGGGGTCCGTTTTATGGACGTCTGACATGGTCTGCTTGACCGCCGGGTTGACGATGTCGGTGAGCGGCTTCGGGTAGACGCCCAGGAAGATCAGCAGGGCGATCAGCGGGGTGACGACCAGAAGCTCACGCACCCTGAGGTCGGGCAACGCCGCCACCTGTGGCTTCACCGGGCCGGTCATCGTCCGCTGGTAGAGGACGAGCGTGTACAGCGCGGCGAGGACGATGCCGAAGGTGGCGATGATGCCGACGGCCGGGTAGCGCGCGAACACGCCGACCAGGACCAGGAATTCACTCACGAAGGGCGCGAGCCCGGGGAGCGAGAGGGTCGCCAGGCCGCCGATCAGGAAGGTGCCCGCGAGCACCGGGGCGACTTTCTGCACCCCTCCGTAGTCGGCGATCAGACGCGAACCGCGCCGCGAGATCAGGAAGCCCGCCACCAGCATCAGGGCGGCCGTCGAGATCCCGTGGTTGACCATGTAGAGCGTGGCGCCCGACTGACCCTGGCTGGTCATCGCGAAGATGCCCAGGATGATGAACCCGAAGTGCGAGATCGACGCGTACGCCACAAGGCGTTTGATGTCCCGCTGGCCGACCGCGAGCAGCGCCCCGTAGATGATGCTGATGAGCGCCAGTACGAGGATGACGGGCGTCGCCCACTTCGAGGCCTCCGGGAAGAGCTGGAGGCAGAAGCGGAGCATCGCGAAGGTGCCGACCTTGTCGACAACTGCCGTGATCAGTACGGCGACCGGGGTCGTGGCCTCCCCCATGGCATTGGGCAGCCAGGTGTGCAGCGGCCACAGCGGCGCCTTGACGGCGAACGCGAAGAAGAAGCCCAGGAACAGCCACCGCTCCGTATTGGTCGCCATCTCCAGCGAGCCGTTGGCGCGGGCCTCGGCGATCGCCTGGAGCGAGAAGTTCCCGGCCACTACGTAGAGACCGATCACGGCGGCCAGCATGATCAGGCCGCCGACCAGGTTGTAGAGGAGGAACTTCACGGCGGCGTAAGACCGTTGGGTGGCCGCCACCTCGTCGCCGTGCTCGTGGGCCTTGTCCCCGAAGCCGCCGATGAGGAAGTACATCGGGATGAGCATGGCTTCGAAGAAGATGTAGAAGAGGAAGACGTCGGTGGCCTCGAAGGAGATGATCACCATCGCCTCGACGGCCAGGATCAGGGCGAAGAAGCCCTGCGTCGGACGCCAGCGCGTGTTGCCGGTCTCGTGCGGATCGGCGTCGTGCCAGCCCGCCAGGATGATGAACGGGATCAGCAGCGCGGTCAGCGCGACGAGCGCCACCCCGATGCCGTCCACGCCCAGTTCGTAGCGCACCCCGAAGTCCGCGATCCAGGCGTGGGATTCGGTGAGCTGGTAGCGGTCGCCGTCTGGTTCGAAGCGGACCAGGACCACGATCGCCAGCACCAGCGTGGCGAGCGAGACGAGCAGCGCCAGCCACTTGGCGGCGACTCTTTGCGCGGCCGGCACCGCGGCCGTGGCGATCGCCCCGAGGGCCGGGAGCGCCGCCGTCGCTGTCAGCAGAGGAAAGGACATCGGTATCAGACCGCCCTCATCAGCAGGGTCGCGGCAATGAGGATCGCCGCACCGCCGAACATCGAGACCGCGTACGACCGCGCGTACCCGTTCTGCAGTTTGCGGAGCCGGCCGGAGAGGCCGCCCATCGAGGCCGCCGTGCCGTTGACGACCCCGTCGACCAGGGTGTGGTCGACGTACACCAGGGAGCGCGTGAGGTGCTCCCCGCCGCGCACAAGGACGACGTGGTTGAAGTCGTCCTGGAGCAGGTCGCGCCGGGCGGCCCGGGTGAGCAGCGAACCGCGCGGGGCGACGGCCGGGACGGGACGGCGCCCGTACTGGGCGTACGCGATTCCGACGCCGATGACGAGCACCACCATGGTGGCCAGGGTGACCGTCGTGGCGCTGATCGGTGCGTCACCGTGGTCGTGCCCGGTGATCGGCTCCAGCCAGTGCAGGAACCGGTCGCCGATGCTGAACAGGCCGCCCGCGAAGACCGACCCGAAGGCGAGCACGATCATCGGGATCGTCATCGACTTGGGCGACTCGTGCGGGTGCGGCTCATGGCCCTCGGCGTCCGGCTGCCAGCGCTTCTCGCCGAAGAAGGTCATCAGCATCACGCGCGTCATGTAGAACGCCGTGATGGCCGCGCCCAGCAGGGCCGCGCCGCCGAGGATCCAGCCCTCGGTGCCGCCCTTGGCGAAGGCCGCCTCGATGATCTTGTCCTTGGAGAAGAAGCCGGACAGACCGGGGAAGCCGATGATGGCGAGGTAGCCGAGGCCGAAGGTGACGAAGGTGACCGGCATGTACTTCCGCAGGCCGCCGTACTTCCTCATGTCGACCTCGTCGTTCATGCCGTGCATGACCGAACCGGCGCCGAGGAAGAGGCCGGCCTTGAAGAAGCCGTGCGTCACCAGGTGCATGATCGCAAAGACGTAGCCGATGGGGCCGAGCCCTGCGGCCAGCACCATGTAGCCGATCTGCGACATCGTCGACCCGGCGAGGGCCTTCTTGATGTCGTCCTTCGCGCAACCGACGATCGCACCGAAGAGGAGCGTGACGGCACCGACCACCGTGACGACCAGCTGCGCGTCCGGAGCCGCGTTGAAGATCGCGCCGGAGCGGACGATCAGGTACACGCCCGCGGTCACCATGGTCGCGGCGTGGATGAGGGCCGAGACCGGGGTCGGGCCCTCCATCGCGTCCCCGAGCCAGGACTGCAGCGGCACCTGGGCGGACTTGCCGCAGGCGGCGAGCAGCAGCATCAGGGCGACGGCCGTGAGCTTGCCCTCGGTCGCGTCGCCGACGAGACCCGGTTCCTCGTGGGTGCCGAGCACCGGTCCGAAGGCGAAGGTCCCGAAGGTGGTGAACATCAGCATGATGGCGATCGACAGGCCCATGTCACCGACGCGGTTGACCAGGAAGGCCTTCTTCGCGGCGGTGGCGGCGCTGGGCTTGTGCTGCCAGAAGCCGATCAGGAGGTACGAGGCGAGGCCCACGCCCTCCCAGCCGACGTACAGCAGCAGGTAGTTGTCGGCGAGGACGAGCAGCAGCATCGCCGCCAGGAACAGGTTCAGATAGCCGAAGAAGCGGCGGCGCCGCTCGTCGTGCTCCATGTACCCGATCGAGTACAGGTGGATCAGCGAGCCGACGCCGGAGATCAGCAGCACGAACGTCATCGACAACTGGTCGAGCTGGAAGGCGACGTCCGCCTGGAAGCCCTCGACCGGGATCCAGCTGAACAGGTGCTGGCCGATGGCCCGGTGCTCGGCGTCCTTGCCCAGCATGTCGGCGAAGAGGATCGCGCCGATCACGAAGGAGGAGGCCGCGAGGGCGGTACCGATCCAGTGGCCGACGGCATCGAGCCGCCGCCCGCCGCACAGCAGTACGGCCGCTCCGAGCAGAGGCGCCGCTACAAGCAGCGCAATCAGGTTCTCCACGATTCAGCGACCCCTTACAGCTTCATCAGGCTGGCGTCGTCGACCGAGGCCGAGTGGCGGGAACGGAACAGCGACACGATGATCGCGAGCCCGACCACGACCTCCGCGGCGGCGACGACCATCGTGAAGAAGGCGATGATCTGGCCGTCGAGATTGCCGTGCATACGGGAGAAGGCGACGAAGGCGAGGTTGCAGGCGTTGAGCATGAGCTCGACGCACATGAACACCACGATCGCGTTCCTTCTGATCAGCACACCGGTGGCGCCGATCGTGAACAAGAGGGCGGCGAGGTAGAGGTAGTTGACGGGATTCACTTCGACGCCTCCTCTGTCTTCGTGCGCTCCAGGCGTTCCTCGGCGCGCTGCTCCAGGGCCTTCAGGTCACTCAGCGCCTCGGTCGACACGTCACGGATCTGGCCGCGCTCCCGCAGCGTCTGGTTGACGGTCAGCTCGGACGGGGTGCCGTCCGGGAGGAGGCCCGCGATGTCCACCGCGTTGTGCCGGGCGTACACACCGGGTGCCGGCAGCGGCGGCAGGTGCTTGCCCTCGCGCACACGCTTCTCGGACATCTCGCGCTGGGTCAGCGCCCGTTCGGTGCGCTCTCGGTGCGTGAGCACCATGGCGCCGATGGTGGCCGTGATGAGCAGGGCGCCGGTGATTTCGAAGGCGAACACGTACTTCGTGAAGATGAGGGCCGCGAGACCCTCCACGTTCCCGCCCGCGTTGGCCGCGGCCAGGCCGTTGAACTCCGAGATGGACGCGTTGCCGATGCCCGCGAACAGCAGGATGCCGAAGCCGAGTCCGCACATCAGGGCCAGCCAGCGCTGGCCCTTGATGGTCTCCTTCAGGGAGTCCGCCGCGGTGACACCGACGAGCATGACCACGAAGAGGAACAGCATCATGATCGCGCCGGTGTAGACGACGATCTGCACGACGCCCAGGAAGTACGCGCCGTTGGCCAGGTAGAACACCGCCAGGATGATCATGGTCCCGGCGAGACAGAGCGCGCTGTGCACGGCCTTCTTCATGAAGACGGTGCACAGGGCCCCGATCACGGCGACGGTGCCGAGGACCCAGAACTGGAAGGCCTCTCCGGTGGAGGTGGAGTAGGCGGCGAGCTGCGCGCTCATGCCTCCACCCCCTCTTCATGGGGCTTCTCGCCCCTGGAGACGGCGACTTGACGCACCGTCCCGGGTGCGGCCTCCGTGACCAGTCCCCGGTAGTAGTCCTGCTCGTCCGTCCCGGGGAAGATCGAGTGCGGGCTGTCGACCATGCCCTCTTCGAGCCCGGCGAGCAGCTGCTCCTTGGTGTAGATGAGGTTGGCGCGGCTGCTGTCGGCGAGCTCGAACTCGTTCGTCATCGTCAACGCGCGCGTGGGGCACGCCTCGATGCACAGGCCGCACAGGATGCAGCGGGCGTAGTTGATCTGGTAGACGACGCCGTACCGCTCGCCCGGCGAGTAGCGCTCCTCATCGGTGTTGTCGGCGCCCTCCACATAGATGGCGTCGGCGGGGCAGGCCCAGGCGCACAGCTCGCAGCCGATGCACTTCTCCAGGCCGTCCGGGTGACGGTTGAGCTGGTGCCGGCCGTGGAACCGCGGGGCCGTGGTCTTCTGCTGCTCCGGGTACTGCTCGGTCAGCCGCTTCTTGAACATGGCCTTGAAGGTCACGCCGAAGCCGGCGACGGGGTTCTGGAAGCCTGGCTTCGTCTGCCCGGCCTCCTTCGGCTCCTCAGCCATCGGACCCCTCCTTTCCGTCACGTGATCCGCCGATCGATCCGTCACTCGCAGTATCGGACCCACCACTGACAATCAACTCCCGCTCGCGGCGCGGGCGGCGCCGTGGCACCGGTGGAAGCGTCTGTCCCGGCAGCGGCGGCACGGGGAATCCACCGGCCATCGGGTCGAATGCCGCGGGCTCGGCGGGCGGTGCATCCTCGGCTCCCTGCTTCTCGCGGAAGATGTCCACGAGGAACGAGAGCAGCAGCAGGGCGAGGACACCCGCGCCGACGTACAACGCGATGTCGGCGAAGTCGTAGTTCTCGTTCCTGAGCGTCCGGACCGTCGCGACGAGCATCAGCCAGACCACGGAGACCGGGATGAGGACCTTCCAGCCGAGCTTCATCAACTGGTCGTAGCGGACGCGCGGAAGCGTGCCGCGCAGCCAGATGAAGAAGAACAGCAGCAACTGCACCTTCACCACGAACCAGAGCATCGGCCACCAGCCGTGGTTGGCGCCCTCCCAGAAGGTGCTGATGGGCCACGGGGCCCGCCAGCCGCCCAGGAAGAGCGTGGTCGCCACGGCCGAGACCGTCACCATGTTCACGTACTCGGCGAGCATGAAGAGCGCGAACTTGATCGACGAGTACTCGGTGTTGAAGCCGCCGACCAGGTCACCCTCGGACTCCGGCATGTCGAAGGGCGCGCGGTTGGTCTCGCCGATCATCGTCACGATGTAGATCAGAAACGAGACCGGCAGCAGGATGACGTACCAGCGGTCCTGCTGCGCCTCGACGATCGTCGAGGTCGACATCGACCCCGAGTAGAGGAACACCGAGGCGAACGCGGCGCCCATGGCGATCTCGTACGAGATCATCTGCGCGCAGGACCGCAGACCGCCGAGGAGCGGGTAGGTGGATCCGGAACTCCAGCCCGCGAGCACGATCCCGTAGATGCCCACCGAGGCGACCGCGAGGATGTAGAGCATCGCGATCGGCAGGTCCGTGAGCTGCATCGTGGTGCGGTGGCCGAAGATCGAGACCTCGTTGCCGGCCGGCCCGAAGGGGATCACCGCGATCGCCATGAAGGCCGGGATGGCCGCGATGATCGGTGCGAGGACGTAGACCACCTTGTCCGCGCGTTTGACGATGAGGTCTTCCTTGAGCATCAGCTTCACGCCGTCGGCGAGCGACTGGAGCATGCCCCAGGGGCCGTGCCGGTTGGGGCCGATGCGCAGCTGCATCCAGGCGACGACCTTGCGCTCCCACACGATGGAGAAGAGCACAGTCACCATCAGGAAGGCGAAGCAGAAGACCGCCTTGACGACGACCAGCCACCAGGGGTCGGTGCCGAACATGGAGAGGTCTTCAGCGGCGAGGTACGGCGTCATGCCTCCACCTCCTTGGGGGCCTCGGTGGCGAGCGTCGCCGGACCGATGCGGACGAGTGCGCCGGGCAGCGCCCCGGTGTCGGAGGCGACGCCCCCTCCGGTGGAGTTCAGCGGGAGCCAGACCACCCGGTCGGGCATCTCGGTGATCTGCAGCGGAAGTTCGACCACTCCGAAGAGGCCGGTCACGGCGAGGAGGTCGCCCTCCTTGACGCCCGCCTCGGCGGCCGTGGCGGCCGACACGCGCGCGTGTGCCGCGTGCCGGGTCCCGGCGAGCGCGTCGTCGCCCTCCTGGAGTCGGCCCTGGTCGAGCAGCAGCCGGTGGCCCGCGAGCACGGCCTCCCCGGCGGCGGGCCGCGGCAGCCCCACCGCGGTCTCCAGCGGATCGGTGGCCCGCGGCCCGTCCCAGGCGCCGAGCCGGTCCAGCTCCCCGCGCACGGTCTGCAGATCCGGCAGACCGAGGTGTACGTCCATGGCGTCGGCCAGCATCTGCAGGACACGCGCGTCGGTGGGCGCCAGCCGGCGTGTCATCTGGTCGGGCTTGAGCGCGGACTCGAAGAGGCGTGCCCGGCCCTCCCAGTTGAGGAAGGTGCCCGCCTTCTCGACGACCGCGGCCACCGGAAGAACGACATCCGCGTGCTCGGTGACCTCGCTGGGACGCAGTTCGAGCGACACCAGGAAGCCCACTTCGGAAAGTGCTTCACGCGCGCGTGCCGGATCGGGGAGGTCGGCGACCTCCACACCGGCGACGACCAGGGCCTGCAGCTCGCCACCGACGGCCGCTTCGACGATCTGGCCGGTGTCGCGGCCGTAGCGGTGCGGGAGTTCGGAGACACCCCAGGCCACCGCGACCTCGGCCCGCGCGCGCGGGTCGGTGGCCGGACGTCCGCCTGGCAGCAGTGACGGCAGCGCACCCGCCTCGATCGCGCCGCGCTCCCCGGCCCGGCGCGGAATCCACACCAGCTGGGCGCCGGTCGCGGACGCGGCCCGTACGGCGGCGGTGAGCCCGCCCGCCACGGCGGCGAGGCGCTCACCCACGACGATCACCGCGCCTTCGCCGCGCAGCGCCTCGGCGGCCTTCGCGCCGTCGCCCTCCAGGCCGAAGCCACTGGCGAGCGCGTCCAGCCACTCGGTCTCGGTGCCGGGCGCGGCGGGCAGCAGCGTGCCGCCCGCTTTCTCCAGACCGCGCGTCGCGTGCGTGGCGAGCGAGAAGGTCTTCTGCCCGTGCCCGCGCCACGCCTTGCGCAGCCGCAGGAAGACTCCGGGCGCCTCCTCCTCGGCCTCGAAGCCGACGAGCAGGACGGCGGGTGCCTTCTCCAGTGCGGTGTACGTGACCCCCGTACCGTCGAGATCGCGTCCGCGTCCGGCGACCTTGGCGGCCAGGAAGTCGGCCTCCTCGCCGCTGTGCACGCGCGCGCGGAAGTCGATGTCGTTCGTGTCGAGGGCCACGCGCGCGAACTTGCTGTACGCGTAGGCGTCTTCGACGGTGAGACGGCCGCCGGTCAGGACGCCTGTCCTGCCGCGGGCCGCCAGCAGGCCCTGAGCGGCGGCCTCCAGGGCCTCGGGCCAGGAAGCGGGCTCCAGCTCTCCCGACTCGCCCCGTACGAGAGGCGTGTCCAGACGGTCCCGCTGCTGCGCGTACCGGAAGCCGAACCGCCCCTTGTCGCAGAGCCACTCCTCGTTGACCTCGGGGTCCGGGGACGCCAGGCGCCGCATGACCTTGCCGCGCCGGTGGTCGGTGCGGGTGGCGCAGCCGCCGGAGCAGTGCTCGCAGACGGAGTGCGAGGAGATGAGGTCGAAGGGGCGCGAGCGGAAGCGGTACGCCGCCGACGTCAGGGCGCCCACCGGGCAGATCTGGATGGTGTTCCCGGAGAAGTACGACTCGAAGGGATCGCCCTCCCCGGTGCCGATCTGCTGGAGAGCGCCCCGCTCGACCATCTCGATCATCGGGTCGCCCGCGATCTGGTTGGAGAAGCGGGTGCAGCGGGCGCAGAGCACGCACCGCTCACGGTCGAGCAGCACCTGTGTGGAGATCGGGACCGGCTTCTCGTACGTCCTCTTCTTGCCCTCGAAGCGGGACTCCGCGTTGCCGTGCGACATCGCCTGGTTCTGCAGGGGGCACTCGCCGCCCTTGTCGCAGACCGGGCAGTCCAGCGGGTGGTTGATGAGCAGCAGCTCCATCACACCGTGCTGGGCCTTTTCGGCGACGGGCGAGGTGAGGTGGGTCTTGACGACCATCCCGTCCGTACAGGTGATCGTGCAGGACGCCATGGGCTTGCGCTGGCCCTCGACCTCGACGATGCACTGGCGGCAGGCGCCGACCGGGTCGAGGAGCGGGTGGTCGCAGAAGCGGGGGATCTCGATGCCGAGCTGTTCGGCGGCCCTGATGACCAGAGTGCCCTTGGGCACGCTGATCTCGACGCCGTCGATCGTCAGCGAGACGAGGTCCTCCGGCGGGACGGCCGCCTCCCCGCCTCCGGAGGGAGCGCTGGTGGTCACTGTCATGCGTTCACCTCCGTGTGCTTGTCCGCCCAGACGGTCGACTTGGCGGGGTCGAAGGGGCAGCCGCGGCCCGTGATGTGCTGCTCGTACTCCTCACGGAAGTACTTGAGCGAGGAGAAGATCGGTGAGGCGGCGCCGTCACCGAGGGCGCAGAACGACTTGCCGTTGATGTTGTCGGCGATGTCGTTCAGCTTGTCGAGGTCGGACATGACGCCCTTGCCGGCCTCGATGTCGCGCAGCAACTGCACGAGCCAGTACGTCCCTTCGCGGCACGGCGTGCACTTGCCGCAGGACTCGTGGGCGTAGAACTCGGTCCAGCGTGTGACCGCTCGTACGACGCAGGTCGTCTCGTCGAAGCACTGGAGTGCTTTGGTGCCGAGCATGGAACCCGCGGCGCCCACTCCTTCGTAGTCAAGAGGGACGTCGAGGTGCTCGTCGGTGAACATCGGCGTCGAGGAGCCGCCGGGTGTCCAGAACTTCAGCCGGTGACCGGGGCGGATCCCGCCGCTCATGTCGAGGAGTTGGCGGAGCGTGATGCCCAGCGGGGCCTCGTACTGACCCGGATTGGTGACGTGGCCGGAGAGCGAGTAGAGCGTGAAGCCCGGAGACTTCTCGCTGCCCATCGACCGGAACCATTCCTTGCCCTTTTGGAGAATTGCGGGAACTGACGCGATCGATTCGACGTTATTTACAACAGTTGGGCACGCATAGAGGCCCGCGACGGCAGGGAAAGGGGGACGGAGCCGCGGTTGACCACGGCGGCCTTCGAGCGAGTCGAGCAGTGCGGTCTCCTCACCGCAGATGTACGCGCCCGCGCCCGCGTGCACGGTGAGCTGCAGGTCGAGTCCGCTGCCCAGGATGTTCTCGCCGAGGTAGCCCGCCGCGTAGGCCTCACGTACGGCCTCGTGCAACCGCCGCAATACGGGGACCACTTCACCGCGCAGATAGATGAACGCATGCGAAGACCGGATGGCATAACACGCGATCACAATGCCCTCGATGAGGCTATGCGGGTTCGCGAAGAGGAGCGGGATGTCCTTGCAGGTTCCCGGCTCCGACTCGTCGGCGTTGACAACTAGATAGTGTGGTTTGCCATCGCCCTGGGGAATGAACTGCCACTTCATTCCGGTAGGGAATCCCGCACCACCCCGGCCGCGCAGACCTGAGTCCTTGACGTACGCGATCAGGTCGTCCGGCGACATCGCGAGCGCCTTGCGCAGGCCCTCGTACCCCTCGTGCCTCCGGTAGACGTCGAGAGTCCAGGACTTCTCCTCGTCCCAGAAGGCCGACAGCACGGGTGCGAGCAGCTTCTCGGGGCTCGTCTCGTTGATTTCGGGTGCCAACGTCATCACTCCCCCTCCTCGGCGACAGGGCCCGCCGGGTGGGACGGGTCGGATGCCGACGTGTCCTGCGGCGCGTCATGTGAGCTCAAGTGCTCGGCAGAGCTCGAGCGCTCGGCGGACGGCTGATCCTTAGGACCCCCACCACGCGGATGTACTACGCGCACAGGCTGCGTCTCGCCCTTGGCCAGACGCAGCCCGATCAGTGATGCCGGCCCCGCACTGCCGCCCGCCTCGACGGCCCCCTCGCGTTCGTCGGGGAAGCCGGCCAGGATCCGGGCGGTGTCCTTGAAGGTGCACAAGGGGGCACCCCGGGTGGGATCGACCTGAACACCGCTGCGCAGGTCGTCGACGAGGCGCTTCGCGGAGGCCACGGTCTGGTTGTCGAAGAACTCCCAGTTGACCATCACGACCGGCGCGAAGTCGCAGGCCGCGTTGCACTCGATGTGCTCCAAGGTGACCTTGCCGTCGTCGGTGGTCCCACCGTTGCCGACGCCCAGGTGGTCCTGGAGGGCCTCGAAGATGGCGTCGCCGCCCATGACCGCGCACAGGGTGTTGGTGCACACACCCACTTGGTAGTCGCCGCTCGGCCCGCGCCGGTACATGGAGTAGAAGGTCGCGACCGCGGCGACCTCGGCCGTGGTCAGGTCCAGCAGCTCCGCGCAGAACCGCTGTCCCGTGCGCGTGACATGGCCCTCTTCCGACTGCACGAGGTGCAGCATCGGCAGGAGCGCGGAGCGGGAGTCCGGGTAGCGGGCGATGATCTCGCGCGCGTCCGTTTCGAGCCGGGCTCGAACGTCGTCCGGGTATGCGGGCGCGGGCAGTTGGGGCATGCCCAGGCCTACACCCTGGGAGGGAGTGGTGGTCACCGGTCGACGCCTCCCATCACGGGGTCGATGGACGCGACAGCGACGATGACGTCGGCGACCTGGCCGCCCTCGCACATCGCCGCCATGGCCTGAAGGTTGGTGAAGGACGGGTCGCGGAAGTGGACCCTGAAGGGGCGGGTGCCTCCGTCGGACACGGCGTGCACCCCGAGTTCGCCCTTGGGCGACTCGACCGCCGCGTACGTCTGTCCCGGCGGGACGCGGAAGCCCTCGGTCACCAGCTTGAAGTGGTGGATCAGGGCCTCCATGGAGGTGCCCATGATCTTCTTGATGTGGTCGAGGGAGTTACCGAGACCGTCGGGACCGAGCGCGAGCTGCGCGGGCCAGGCGATCTTCTTGTCGGTGACCATGACCGGGCCGGGCTGCAGCCGGTCCAGGCACTGCTCGACGATGCGCAGGGACTGGCGCATCTCCTCCAGGCGGATCAGGAAGCGTCCGTAGGAGTCACAGGTGTCGGCGGTCGGGACCTCGAAGTCGTAGGTCTCGTAGCCGCAGTAGGGCTGCGACTTGCGCAGGTCGTGCGGCAGGCCCGCGGAGCGCAGGACCGGGCCGGTGGCGCCGAGGGCCATGCAGCCGGCCAGGTCGAGGTAGCCGACGTCCTGCATACGGGCCTTGAAGATGGGGTTCCCGGTGGCGAGCTTGTCGTACTCGGGAAGGTTCTTCGTCATCTTCTTCACGAACTCGCGGATCTGGTCCACCGCGCCGGGCGGCAGGTCCTGGGCGAGTCCGCCGGGGCGGATGTACGCGTGGTTCATCCGCAGGCCGGTGATCAGTTCGTAGATGTCGAGAATGAGTTCACGATCGCGGAAGCCGTAGATCATGATCGTGGTGGCGCCCAGCTCCATACCGCCGGTGGCGATGCACACCAGGTGGGAGGAGAGCCGGTTCAGCTCCATCAGGAGCACGCGGATGATCGTGGCGCGGTCGGGGATCTGGTCCTCGATGCCGAGGAGCTTCTCGACGGCGAGACAGTAGGCCGTCTCGTTGAAGAACGGCGTCAGATAGTCCATGCGCGTCACGAACGTGGTGCCCTGCGTCCACGTGCGGAACTCGAGGTTCTTCTCGATGCCGGTGTGGAGGTAGCCGATGCCGCAGCGGGCCTCGGTGACCGTCTCGCCGTCGATCTCCAGGATGAGCCGGAGCACGCCGTGCGTGGACGGGTGCTGCGGGCCCATGTTGACGATGATGCGCTCATCGTCGGACTTCACCGCGGACTGGGCGACCTCGTCCCAGTCCCCACCGGTGACCGTATATACGGTGCCCTCGGTCGTCTCGCGGGCCGAGGCGGCGGACGCCTCGGGAGAAGGGGTCTGTGTGCTCATGAGTACGACCTCCGCTGGTCCGGAGCCGGGATCTGGGCGCCCTTGTATTCGACGGGGATGCCGCCGAGGGGGTAGTCCTTGCGCTGCGGGTGGCCCTGCCAGTCGTCCGGCATCATGATCCGCGTCAGCGCCGGGTGACCGTCGAAGATCAGCCCGAAGAAGTCGTACGTCTCGCGCTCGTGCCAGTCGTTCGTCGGGTACACGGGGACGAGCGAGGGGACGTGCGGGTCGGCGTCGGGGGCGCTGACCTCCAGGCGGATCAGCCGGTTGTGGGTGATCGAGCGCAGGTGGTAGACGGCGTGCAGTTCGCGGCCCTTGTCGTGCAGGTAGTGGACGCCCGAGACGCCGGTGCACAGTTCGAAGCGGAGGGCCGGGTCGTCGCGCAGGGTCTGGGCGACGCGGACCAGGTGTTCGCGTTCGATGTGGAAGGTGAGCTCGTCGCGGTCGACGACCGTCTTCTCGATGACGTTCTCGGGGACGAGTCCCTGTTCCTCCAGGGCGCCTTCCAGTTCGTCGGCGACTTCGTCGAACCAGCCGCCGTACGGGCGGGCGGCCTCGCCGGGGAGCCGGATCGAGCGGACCAGGCCGCCGTAGCCGGTGGTGTCGCCGCCGTTGTTGGCGCCGAACATGCCGCGCTGGACGCGGATCTCCTCGCCGCCATCGCCACGCTGGCCGGGGAGGTTGGAGGCGCCGAGGTCCTTCTCGGGGTTGACCCCGTTGCTCGCGTCGCTCACCGCAGCAGACCCTTCATCTCGATGGTGGGCAGCGCCTTGAGCGCCGCTTCCTCCGCCTCACGGGCCGCCTCCTCGGCGTTCACGCCGAGCTTGGAGCTCTGGATCTTCTGGTGCAGCTTGAGAATCGCGTCGATCAGCATCTCGGGCCGCGGCGGACAGCCGGGCAAATAGATGTCGACCGGGACGATGTGGTCGACTCCCTGCACAATTGCGTAGTTGTTGAACATTCCGCCCGACGAGGCACAAACCCCCATGGAGATCACCCACTTGGGGTTGGGCATCTGGTCATAGACCTGCCGCAGAACCGGCGCCATCTTCTGGCTGACCCGGCCGGCGACGATCATCAGGTCCGCCTGGCGTGGTGATCCGCGGAAGACCTCCATACCGAAGCGCGCCAGGTCGTAACGCCCGGCGCCGGTCGTCATCATCTCGATGGCGCAGCAGGCGAGTCCGAACGTGGCGGGGAAGACGGACGACTTACGCACCCAGCCCGCGGCCTGCTCGACGGTGGTCAGCAGGAATCCGCTCGGCAGTTTTTCTTCGAGTCCCATGTCTTAAAGGCCCCTCAGTCCCATTCCAGGCCGCCGCGCCGCCATACGTACGCGTACGCCACGAAGACGGTGAGCACGAAGAGCAACATCTCCACGAGCCCGAAAACACCCAGGGCGTCGAAGGTGACGGCCCAGGGGTAGAGGAAGACGATCTCGATGTCGAAGACGATGAAGAGCATCGCCGTCAGGTAGTACTTGATGGGGAATCGCCCGCCGCCTGCCGGCGTGGGGGTCGGCTCGATACCGCACTCGTAGGCCTCGAGCTTGGCCCGGTTGTAACGCTTTGGACCGATAAGCGTGGCCATGACCACGGAGAAGATCGCAAAGCCTGCCCCGAGGGCTCCCAGTACGAGGATCGGCGCATACGCGTTCACGCTCCTCGCTCCTCTCAGTCGGCGTTGACTGCTGGCGGTTGCGTCGGGCAAGCACTCCTGCCCCGCATGCCTCACGAGCTCCACCCGTCCCGGCGAAGATCGCGCACATGTGAAGCAGGTCACAAGCCCAACTGCCCCGCATCTTATGCCCGCCGGTCTGTGATCTGCGACACGGGGTACGACAACGACTTTGTGATCTCCACCACCCGGCGGACGATCATGAAGTCGGAAGACCGGTGATCTTCGCACGTGAAGCGTCCGGACGGTCACCAGAGGTGATATTTCCGCTCGTCACCGCAGGTCCAGGACGGCGTCTCCATATCAAGAGGCTTCCTATGCATGCAAATTGGTGCTGGACGCGAGGCCTTGATAGAGGACGCGTTCACACGTCAGGGGGAGACGGACGGAGGGATGTGGACGCGTGCACACATTCACGAGCGGGGGAGCTCGGGATTCCCGCGCGGGACGCCGTCGCCGCGGTGACCGTTCCGTGACCTGCGCCACATCCACCTATGGGTCGAATAAGCCGGGCTTGGCCATCGGCTCCAACCGGTGGTAGGTGCCGGGCAATCCGGACGTAATACGGAAAGCCCATGATCACGGGCTTGATTGGTCGTGTCCGCAATGCCCGTTACGGCGTCAATAAAGAGTGACGCCAGGTGAATTCGGCACAGGGATTGAACAACTGTGGCGCAGCACACGTTTCTTGAAGGTATGAGGGAGTCCCTGGTACCGGTTGTACTCATGTCCCACACCGCTCACATACGCAGCCACCGGAAACCCCGCCGCAACGCGTCGACACTCGCGATGCGTGCCGGAGTTGCCGGTGGCGTTCTCAGCACCCTGGCAGTGGCCGGGGCGTCCGGTTCGGCGAACGCTGCCGAGACGACGCAGACGCTCGACCTGTCCGCCCTGACGGCCGATCTGGCCACCCAGGTCGCGCAGTCGGCGGACGCCACCCAGCAGGCCGCGGCGAACTACGAGCTGCAGGCGGAGCGTGACGCTGCCGCCGCCAAGGCCGCACAGCAGGCCAAGGCGGACCTCGCGGACGCCAAGGCGAAGGCGGCTGCCAAGAAGAAGGCTGCCGACGAAGCCGCGCGCAAGGCCGCCGCGGAGGAGGCCGCCTCGCGTTCCGCGGAGCGGACCACCCTGTCCTCCTCCGATTCCGCCTCCACGTCCGTCTCCGCCCCGGCCAGCGGCAGTGTCGCGACCGTGATCGCCTTCCTCAAGGCGCAGGTCGGCGACGCGTACGTGATGGGCGGCACCGGCCCCAACTCGTGGGACTGCTCCGGTCTCGTGCAGGCCGCGTTCAAGCAGGCCGGCGTGGACCTGCCGCGCGTCTCGGGGGACCAGTCGACGGCCGGTACGCCGGTGTCGCTGTCCAACCTCGCGGTCGGGGACATCCTGTACTGGGGTTCGGCCGGTTCGGCGTACCACGTGGGTGTCTACATCGGTGACGGCCAGTACCTGGACGCGGCCAACCCCTCCAAGGGTGTGGTGATTCAGGACCTTTCGGGCTACCCGGCCACCGGTGCGGTGCGCGTTCTCTGAGCTGAGTCGCACGAATCGTCAGGGTTGAGGGCCGTCGCTCGGGAGAGCGGCGGTCCCTTCGCCATGTCCGGCGTGGTGCTGGTGCCATGTCCGGTGTGCTGCTGGCGCTGTGCCAGGTGTTCTGTTGTCGTGGAGCCCGCAAGGGCCCTCGCGGGCCCCAGGAGGGTCCATGAGGGCCCGCGAGGGTCCACAACAGCCTCACGCCTGAAGGAGACACAGCGATGCCACGAGTGTTCGTGCAGGGAAAGCCCGTCGACTCGTATCCGGCGCTCTCGCCGGAAGCACGGCGCGGGATGGTGCGCCGGATCACCGAGGTCGGGGAAGAGGTGCTGCACCGGCCGTGCCGGGACGTCACCGAGTTCGGCCCCGATCTCGCCGCGCTCATCGGCGACATGTTCCTGACGATGCGCGTCGCGGACGGAGCGGGTCTCGCCGCCAATCAGGTGGGCGTGGATCTGCGGCTGTTCGTGTACGACTGCCCGGACGACGACGGAGTCCGGCATGTCGGTCATATCGCCAACCCGGTCCTGGATCAGCTCGATCCGGCCGGCCGGCGTCTCCTCGAAGAGGGGGAAGGGTGCCTGTCGGTGCCGGGCGCCGTCGTGGACGTACCCCGCCCCGACCGTGCCGTGGTGCGCGGCTTCGACCAGGACGGGAACGCCTTCACCATCGAGGGAACGGGGTATTTCGCCCGCTGCCTGCAGCACGAGACCGACCACGTCAACGGTCACGTCTACCTGGACCGGCTCTCCAAGCGGGAACGGCGGGACGCGCTGCGGCAGATGGAAGACCGGCGCGAGCGGGTCTTCGCCCGCCGCGCCGTCAGGACAGCGGAACTCGGCCGCTGATCAGGCCTTCGAGAGCAGGTTGATCTCGAGAGCAGGTTGGTTTCGAGACCAGGTTGGTTTCGAAACCAGGCTGATCAGGCCTTCGGAGCCACCTTCGACAGCCCGTTGATGATGCGGTCCATCGCGTCGCCGCCCGTCGGGTCCGTCAGGTTGGCGAGCATCTTCAGGGTGAACTTCATCAGCAGCGGGTGGGTCAGGCCGCGCTCCGCCGCGATCTTCATGACCCTCGGGTTGCCGATGAGCTTCACGAAGGCGCGGCCGAGGGTGTAGTAGCCGCCGTAGGTGTCCTTGAGCACGCGCGGGTAGCGCTGGAGGGCCAGTTCGCGCTGGCCGTCGGTCGCCCGCGCGTGCGCCTGGACGATGACGTCGGCGGCGATCTGGCCGGATTCCATGGCGTAGGCGATGCCCTCGCCGTTGAAGGGGTTCACCAGGCCGCCGGCGTCGCCGACCAGCAACAGCCCCTTGGTGTAGTGCGGTTGGCGGTTGAAGGCCATGGGGAGGGCGGCGCCGCGGATCGGGCCCGTCATGTTCTCCGGCGTGTAGCCCCAGTCCTCCGGCATCGAGGCACACCAGGCCTTGAGGACTTCCCGCCAGTCCAGTTCCTTGAAGGAGTCGGAGGTGTTCAGGACACCGAGACCGACGTTCGACGTGCCGTCGCCCATGCCGAAGATCCAGCCGTAGCCGGGGAGGAGCCGGTCCTCGGCTCCCCGGCGGTCCCAGAGTTCCAGCCAGGACTCCAGGTAGTCGTCCTCGTGGCGCGGCGAGGTGAAGTACGTACGGACCGCGACGCCCATCGGGCGGTCCTCGCGGCGGTGCAGGCCCATCGCCAGGGAGAGGCGGGTGGAGTTGCCGTCGGCCGCGACGACCAGCGGGGCGTGGAAGGTGACTTCCCGCTTCTCACCGGTGTCGCCGAGTTTGGCGTGGACGCCGGTGATGCGGCCCGTGCGGTCGTCGATGATCGGGGCGCCGACGTTGCAGCGCTCGTAGAGGCGCGCGCCGGCCTTCTGCGCCTGGCGTGCGAGTTGCTCGTCGAAGTCGTCGCGCTTGCGGACGAGTCCGTAGTCGGGGAAGGAGGCGAGATCCGGCCAGTCCAGCTGGAGGCGGACGCCGCCGCCGATGATGCGCAGGCCCTTGTTGCGGAGCCAGCCGGCCTCCTCCGAGATGTCGATGCCCATGGAGACGAGCTGTTTGGTGGCGCGCGGGGTCAGCCCGTCGCCGCACACCTTCTCCCGCGGGAACGCGGTCTTCTCCAGGAGCAGGACATCCAGTCCGGCCTTGGCCAGGTAGTACGCGGTGGTCGAACCGGCTGGCCCGGCCCCGACGACGATGACATCGGCGGTGTTTTCGGAGAGGGGCTGGGGCTCGGTCACGGCGGGTTCTCCCCAAGATTCGCAATCAACGTGCCGACGGGCACTGGACATGGGCAGTCTATGCAGCGGTACTGATCACCTGGCTGAAGGGCTGCCCCCGTGAACCGAGCTCTCCCCGACGTGACGCTCCGTGTCCCCACCGACGAGGACGCCTTCGCCTGGCACCGCGTATTCGCCGACCCGGAGGTCATGGAGTTCCACGGGGGCAGGGCGGCCGAACTGTCCGTGTACGAGGAGCTCACCGCTCGCCAGCGCAGGCACGACGCGGAGCTGGGGTTCTGTCTGTGGACGATGGTCGGCCCGGCGGATGAGGTGCTGGGGTTCACCGGAGCGCAGCCGTGGCAGCGGGAATGGGGGCCCACGGGTGAGATCGAGATCGGCTGGCGGCTCGGGCGGGCGTACTGGGGCAAGGGGTACGCCACGGCGGCCGCCCTGACCACCCTGGAGAGGCTGCGAGCGGCGGGCGTCTCCCACGTCGTCGCCATCGTCAGAGCCGACAACGAGCGGTCCATCGCCGTGACCCGGCGCCTCGGCATGGAACTGGGCGAACGCTTCCCCCACCCCGACCTGGAGCAGCCCGCGCACTGCTACCGGCTGGCCCTCTGACCGCTGTCGGCAAGCCACCCGACGGCTTCCGGAAGGGCACGGCAGGGGCTTACTCTGCCGGTACCGCTGGGGGTGACGTCTGTGCGCATAACACCCAAGACACCCGAAGTGCGCGTACCGCGGCTCGTGGGGCTGATGGCCGTGGACGCGCGTGAGACGGCCGAGGCGCGAGGTGTGCTGCTCGCCGCGCCCGACCGGCCCGACTTCCATCTCACCGTCGTCGATTACGTCGTACGGCAATATCCGCCGCCCGACGCCGAGGTGCCGCGCGGCGCCGTGGTGACGGTGTGGTTCGACTTCGGTGACTCGGAGGGCGGCGGGGGCGCGGGGGTGCGCGAGCCGCGCAGGACCGGTCCGCCGCCGGGCGGTGTGCACCGCGAACTCGACGCGCCGGGCGACCCGTTCGAGGTGCTCAGGTACTGACCGGTGCCCCGGATCGGACCGAATCAGGCCAGACCGGCTCGGGCCGAGTCGGGCCGGGTCAGGCCTTGAAGCCCCGGTGCAGCGCCACGACGCCGCCCGTCAGGTTCCGCCACGCCACCTTGGACCAGCCCGCCTTGCGCAGACGCTCGGCCAGCGCGGGCTGGTCGGGCCACTCGCGGATGGACTCGGCGAGATAGACGTACGCGTCGGGGTTGGAGGAGACCGCGCGGGCGACCGGCGGCAGCGCGCGCATCAGGTACTCGGTGTACACCGTGCGGAAGGGCGCCCACGTCGGGTGCGAGAACTCGCAGATCACGACCCGGCCGCCGGGCTTCGTCACCCGGTACAGCTCGCGCAGCGCGGTGTCGGTGTCCTGCACGTTGCGCAGCCCGAAGGAGATCGTGACCGCGTCGAAGGTGTCGTCCTTGAAGGGCAGCTTCGTCGCGTCGCCCGCCGTCAGCGGGAGCCAGGGGTGGTTCTTCTTGCCGACGCGGAGCATCCCGAGGGAGAAGTCGCAGGGGACGACGTAGGCGCCGGTGCGTGCGAAGGGGAGGGAGGAGGTGGCCGTGCCCGCCGCCAGGTCCAGGATCTTCTGTGCGGGCCGCGCGTCGACCGCCTTCGCGACCTCCTTGCGCCACACCCGGTCCTGGCCGAGGGAGAGCACGTCGTTCGTCAGGTCGTAGCGTTCCGCGACGTCGTCGAACATCGAGGCGACTTCGTGCGGCTGCTTGTTCAGGGATGCGCGGGTCACGCCCCCATTGTGGCAGTACGGACCGGGCGACTCTCCAGCACCCGGCCCGTACGCCGGTCTTCATAAAAAGGGCCTTACCGCCCTACGGCAGCAGCTTCGGCTTCTTCTTCGCCGCGACGTCCTCGACCCAGCCGAAGAGCGGGATCGCGATCCAGATCAGCACCCAGCCGATGCCGAACATGAACCACTGGCTCTCCAGCGGCAGCCACCTCTCGAACGCGGGAACCTTCCAGAACTGGTCGATCAGTGGAACCGCCAGTACCAGTGCGATCTCGTGCCAGAGATAGATCGTCACGGCTCGCCCGTTGAAGATCGTCACGATCCTGTCGAGCCGTTTGAAGCGGGCGAGCCAGGCGAAGTCGACTTCGTAGTACGCCTTGAAGTACATCAGCAGCGTCACGAAGCCGGCCGAGAAGAAGGCCTGGGCGAGCGGGATCTCGTCCAGGTCGTACGTCCCGAACTCCGCCTGGTGGCCGAAGGCGTACCAGCCGCCGAACGCCAGCGCGGCCAGCGAGGCCACGACCACCAGCGGCGGCTTCAGCCGCTGGAGCACGCCCTCGCGGTGCGCGAAGCCGACGAGCCAGCAGAACAGATAGGTGGCCAGGTCCGTGAGCGCGCTGCCGAAGCGGTTCCACGGCGGCGTCCACCCGTACTGGAACACCACGATCGGGACGAGGGAGAGGAGCAGGACCGGAATCGGCGCCTTCCGGAAGATCCACAGGAGCAGCGGCGACAGCAGCACGAACCAGAGGTACGTCCGCAGGTACCAGAGAATCTCCCAGGCCTGCACGCCCCACTGGTTGCCCGGCGGGTCACCGACCGGCACGATCCAGAAGACGATCTGCCAGCCCGGCATCCAGTCGTGGATCAACATCGCCACCACGACGAAGGCACCCCAGAACCAGAAGGGCGGCAGCAGCCGCCGCATCCGGCTCTTGACCACCTTGAACGCGGGGCGCTCCAGGGACTTGGCCATCAGCGTGCCGGCGAGCGCGAACATCACGCCCATCGACGGGAAGACCATGCCCGCCCAGGCCCAGCCGAAGGTGTGGTACGTCACCACGCGGACGAGCGCTACGGCGCGCAGCGCGTCGAAGTAGCGGTCACGGCCGCCGGCCTTCGGCTTGGGCGCGGGCTCCTCCGGCGCCGAGTCCGGTAGCTCCTCCTCAGGAGGAGCCGGCGGCTCGGACTGCACCGGGTCCAACTGGGCGGTGGTCGAGACCGCTTCCGGTTCCTCGGGAACGTAACTCCAAGGCTGCTGCTCGTACTGCGCGGGCTGTTCGTACTCAACGGGCTGCGCGTACGGCTGCTGTCCGGGCTGCGCGTACGGCTGCTGCACCGGCTGCGCGTACCCCTGGTCGTACTGCTGGGGGTACCCCTGTGCGTACGGCTGGGGCTGCTGCGGGTACGGCTGGGGCTGCTGCCCGTACCCGTACCCCTGCTGTCCCTGTTGCTCGGACCCCCAGCTCATCTAGCTCACCCCTGCCGGAGTCCCGACCTCACCCGTGCGCTTGAGCTTCTGCCAGCGGAGGCGTCCGCCGGTCAGGGCCGTGACGCTGGAGTGGATCAGGACCAGGTACATCATCTGGCGGTACGCGAGTTGCTGGAGCGGCATCATCGCGAGGTAGCGGTACTTCTCCTTGTCGAGGTGGAACGCGTAGGCCGCGCAGACCAGTTGGATGCCGAGGACGGCCAGCCAGGCGAGCAGTGCCGCCTGGAAGTCCACGAAGATCATCGAGTAGATGGTGAACACGTCGATGAGCGGCGCGAAGACCGGCGTGATGATCTGGAAGATCACGACCAGGGGCATGCCGACTCGGCCGAAGCGGCCCGAAGGACCCTTGTCCGTCAGGGACTTGCGGTGCTTCCAGAGCGCCTGCATGGTGCCGTACGACCAGCGGTAGCGCTGCGACCACAGCTGCTTGAGGGAGCCGGGGGCCTCCGTCCAGGCGATGGCGTGCTCCTGGTAGACGACCCGCCAGCCGCCGCGGTGCATGGCGATGGTGATGTCGGTGTCCTCGGCGAGCGTGTCCTCGCTCATGCCGCCGACCTCGAGGACGGCGTCCCGGCGGAACGCGCCGATGGCGCCCGGGATGGTGGGCATGCAGCGCAGCAGGTCGTACATGCGGCGGTCGAGGTTGAAGCCCATCACGTACTCGATGTGCTGCCACGCGCCGATGATGGTGTTGCGGTTGCCGACCTTGGCGTTGCCCGCGACCGCGCCGATCTCCGGGTCGGCGAAGGGCTGCACCAGCTGGTGCACGGCGTCCGGCTCGAAGACGGTGTCGCCGTCCATCATCACGACGATGTCGTAACTCGCGTTGCGCACACCGTTGTTGAGCGCGGCCGGCTTGCCCGCGTTCTCCTGGCGGATGACGCGGACGTTCGTCATGCCGAGGGACTCCGCCGCGCTGCGCGAGATCTCGGACGTGCCGTCCGTGGAGCCGTCGTCGACCACGATGATCTCGATCGGATGGGTGCTCTTCGCCAGCGACTCCAGGGTGTTGGCGATGCACTCCTTCTCGTTGTACGCGGGCACGATCACGGTCACCGGCCTGGTGACCGTCGGCCCCCAGCTGAACTGGCCGCGCTTGCCGCGTTTCTTGTTGCGCTGTCTGTAGTGGCGGCGGGCGAGGATCAGCATCATCCCGAACCTGCCCATGACGGCGACGCCGACGACGGCAAGGAACCAGGCGAGCGCCGGTACGACCCATTCGGCGACCGTGACCGCCACGATGAGGGCCTTGCCCTCGTAGAGGGTGGCGCCGGTGGCCTCGGAGTGGGCGGCCTGCTCGGTGTTCCGGCCGGTGCCCTGCGCCCCGGGCGGCTGCTGGCCGGACTCCGCGGACTGACCGGTCTGGCCGGACTCGGTGGACTGACCGGGCTGCTGAGCGACCCCGACGGCCTCCGCGTTGCCCGACTCCTCGCTGCGCAGCTTGGCCTCGGCGCCGCTGACCGTGGTGAAGGAGTACCCCTTCGCCTTCATCGTCTTGATGTACGTGCCGAGCGCCTTGACCGTCTGCGCGCGGTTGCCGCCCGCGTCGTGCATGAGGACGACGGCGCCCTCGTTGTCCTCCGGCGTGGCCCACTTGATGATCTTCGAGACGCCCGGCTGCTTCCAGTCGTCGCTGTCGGTGTCGACGAAGACGCTGGTGTAGCCCAGGCCGCCGATCTCCTTGTAGACGGGCCAGCTGTAGTTGTCGACGGCGTTGATCTCGGAGGAGTACGGGGCACGGAACAGCGTCGTCTGGATCCCCGCGGCGCCCGCGAGGGCCAGCTGCGTCTGCACCAGTTCGCGCTTGAGCCGTGCCGTGCTCTGGTAGGAGAGGTCGACGTGCGTGAAGGTGTGGATGCCGACCTCGTTGCCCTGGTCCACCAGGTCCTTCACCACGCTCGGGGAGCGGCTGACCATCGAGCCCACCACGAAGAACGTGGCCTGGACGTCGTTCTCCTCGAGCACCTTGAGGATCTGGGGAGTCCAGGTCGGGTTGGGACCGTCGTCGAAGGTGAGCACGATGGTCTTGTCCGGCACGGACTGTGTCTTGGACGTGCCGTTGTTGAACGTCAGGATGGGGCCGCCGTCAAGGATCTTCTCCGGGACCTTGTCGTAGGCCGCGCCATCGCGCACGCGCTGGTCGTTGCCGACCTCGGAGCGCAGGTAGCCGTCGAGGAGCATCACGCTGGTGAGCGCCAGCAGAAGCAGCAGCGCGAGGATCACGCGCGGCTTCTGCAGCGCCGCGGCCCTGCTGGCGGCCCGCCCCATCTTGGAGGGGGCGCGCCGGCGACCGCGCGAGGACGTCGTAGTCATAAGTGTCGGTGTGTCCCGGTCAGTTGGCGCCGGTGGAGGCGGACGCGGAGGGGGACGGGGCTGCGCCGGTGGGCGGGGCTCCGGTGGGCGGGGTGCCGGTGGGAGCGACGCCGCCCGGCAACTGCCCGGAACCCCCGCCGCCGGGTGCACCGGCCGCCTGGCCGCCCCCGAAGGGGAGCAGCGAGGAAGGGGTCACCGAGATGCCCCAGCCCATGAAGGCCATGCCGAGTACGACCGCGTACCCGAGGCAGACGACACCGACGAGGGTGCCGATTCGGCGCAGCAGACGTGATCTGCGCCCGGAGTTGTCAACGAACACGGGACCGTCCGCGGCCCCGTTGCCACGTTTCTTGCGGCGGCCGCGCTCGGTGGCGCGGTTTTCGATGGCGGACTCGGATTGCATTCCCCAGACATTAGGAGACCTTTATGTGTCAAAAACTCTGGTTCCCATGTGAGGCGCCAATGAGAAACGCCTTAACCTGTCTTTTCCCTGAGAGAATCCATGACCATCTTCGCAGCTCAGGGCAGACAGATATAGACCTTATGTACCATTTTCGCGTCCGATTCATCCGATTCGCCAGCCCTTTCCCATGAGCTGCCTGTGCCCTTCCTGTATTCATGATTCAGGGACGGATGTGACACCTTTCCACTGCGGAAACGCACTTTGTTTCCATCCTGAGACGGAAATCACGAGAGCGGGTGCATGCGCAATGAGGAGTTTCCTGAAGCCGGCCGCCGGGCTCGTCTGCCTGATGACTCTGGCCTGTGCGGGGTGCTCTTCGGGCGGTGACGACGGCTCCGACACGGCGACTTCGGAGCCCTCGCAGGCCGGCTCGACCCCCTCACCGACCGAGACGGCGTCGTCCACCTCGTACGCCCCGTACGTGAGCGCCACCACCGCCTCCGACACGGACTCCACCGGGTCCCCGACGACGTACAACCTGGCTTTCGTGATCTCCGACGGCAGCGACTGCACGCCGAAGTGGAACGGCACGACCGCCATCGACGACTCGGCCGTGAAGTCCCGGATCTCCGCCCTCACCGAGTCCGGCGCGAGCGTGCGGGTCTCCTTCGGCGGGGCGTCCGGCACGGAGCTCGCCGAGACCTGCGACAGCGCGTCCGAGCTGGCCGCGGCCTACGGTGCCGCGCTCGACGCCGCCGGTTCGACACAGGCGGACTTCGACGTCGAGGGCGACGCGCTGACCGACTCCGCCTCGGTCGCGCTGCGCTCCGAGGCGATCGCGCTGCTCCAGAAGGACCGCACCGACCTCAAGGTCTCCTTCACGCTGCCCGTCATGCCGTCCGGCCTCGACGCCGACAGCCTGGCGCTGCTGGAGTCCGCCAACGACAACTCCGTGGCGGTCTCCACCGTCAACATCATGACCATGAACTACGGCAGTTCGTACGACGGTGACATGGGCGACTACGCGATCGCCTCCGCAAAGGCCGCGCACACCCAGCTGGAGGACGTCTTCGGGCTCTCCTCCGAGAGCGCCTGGCAGGGCCTCGCCCTCACCTCGATGATCGGCGTCAACGACGTCGACAACGAGACGTTCACGCTCTCCGACGCGGCGCAGGTCCGCACGTTCGCGGAGGAACAGGGGGTCGCCTGGGTCTCACTGTGGTCGACCTTCCGCGACCAGCAGTGTGAGGACGACACCGCGAACGACGACGCGGCCACGGATTGCAGTGGGGTCGAGCAGAGCGCGGGGGCGTTCGCGGAGGCGCTGGCCGGATGACTTGAGGCCCGGACGAATCGGGCCCCAGATGATTCAACGGCGCCGGTGCACCAGGCGCCCCGCGCACACGGTGGCGATGCACGCCCCGTCCGCGTCGAAGACCGCGAGGTCGGCACGTTCCGTGTCGGCGATCGCGGTCTTCTTCGTACGCGGGAGTACGGCGACGTCGTTGCGGGAGGCTGCGGCGCGCAGGCCGGGCTCGCCGGCGTGCTCCTCCAGTACGGCGGTGGCGCCCGACTTCAGTACGGCGTGGACGCGTTCACGGGGTGACGGTGCCTCGGGCAGCGGCCCCTCGTGGACGAGGGCCGGCCCGAGGACCCCGGGCCAGCGCCGGACCCGCGCCCCCGGGAACCGCTCGCGGAGCTCGTCGAGCGGCCCGACTCCCGCGACCCGGTCGCCCTCGACGACGACTCCGGCGTCCTTGAGCGGTTCGGCATCCCACGTGCGCCGCACCTCGTCGGCGGCGTGAATCGTCAGCACAGCGAGGTCAGTTCGACGCGAGCAGCTTCAGCTCGGGGTGGGCCGTGCCGCCCTCGATCGCCGTGGACGAGATGTGCGACATGACCCGCTCGTCGACGGGGTCGTTCGCCGGGTCGTCGTGGACGACGATGTGCTCGTACGTCGTGGTCCGCTGGGCGGGCACCCGCCCGGCCTTGCGGATCAGGTCGATGATCTCCATGCGATTGGAGCGGTGCTTGGCCCCGGCAGAGGAGACGACGTTCTCCTCCAGCATGATCGAGCCGAGGTCGTCCGCGCCGTAGTGCAGGGAGAGTTGGCCCGCTTCCTTGCCGGTGGTGAGCCACGAGCCCTGGATGTGGGCGATGTTGTCCATGAAGAGCCGGGCGATCGCGATCATTCGCAGGTACTCGAAGATCGTGGCGTGGGTGCGGCCCTTGAGGTGGTTGTTCTCGGGCTGGTAGGTGTACGGGATGAAGGCGCGGAAGCCGCCCGTCCGGTCCTGTACGTCACGGATCATCCGCAGGTGCTCGATGCGCTCGGCGTTGGTCTCGCCGGTGCCCATCAGCATCGTGGACGTCGACTCGACGCCCAGCCCGTGCGCGATCTCCATGATCTCCAGCCAGCGCTCGCCGCTCTCCTTCAGCGGGGCGATGGCCTTGCGCGGCCGCGCGGGCAGCAGCTCGGCACCGGCCCCGGCGAAGGAGTCGAGGCCCGCGGCGTGGATCCGCGCGATGGCCTCTTCCGCCGACACCTTGGAGATACGGGCCATGTGCTCGACCTCGGACGCGCCGAGGGAGTGGATGACCAGCTGCGGGTACGCGGCCTTGATCGCGGCGAAGTGCTCCTCGTAGTACTCGACGCCGAAGTCCGGGTGGTGCCCGCCCTGGAACATGATCTGCGTACCGCCCAGCTCGACGGTCTCCGCGCAGCGGCGCAGGATGTCGTCGAGGTCGCGCGTCCAGCCCTTGGCGGTGTCCTTGGGGGGCGCGTAGAAGGCGCAGAACTTGCACGCCGTGACGCACACGTTCGTGTAGTTGATGTTGCGCTCGATGATGTACGTCGCGATGTGCTCGGTGCCCGCGTACCGCTGCTTGCGTACGGCGTCGGCGGCGACGCCCAGCGCGTGCAGCGGGGCGTCCCGGTAGAGGTCGAGCGCCTCTTCCGGGGTGATCCGCCCACCCTCGGCGGCACGGTCGAGGACGGACTGAAGGTCGGCCTTCTCGGTCACCGGGAGTGTCCCTTTCATCAGGGTGTGGACAGACCCGGCCAGCCTACGCCAGCCATGTGACAGGCCCGACGTCAGGCCGCGTACGCCCCGACCAGCAGCCCGGCGTACGCCCCCGCGATCAGAAACGGCCCGAACGGGATCGACGACTTCCGCCCGGCGCGCCGGATCACGACAAGTCCGGCCCCGTACAGCGCCCCGAGCAGGAAACCGGCGAAGGTCCCCAGGAACACCACGCTCCACCCGTACCAGCCGAGCACCGCCCCGAGCCCGAGCGCGAGCTTCACGTCCCCGAACCCCATCCCGTTCGGGTTGATGAGGAAGAGCACGAAGTACCCGCCCCCGAGCGCGAGCGCCCCGAACAGCGCCGTCAGCCAGTCCCCCGCGTGCTCGGGAACGGCCGCGGCCACCCCGAGCAGCACCAGGGCCGCCGCCGCGAGCGACAGGGTCAGCACGTCCGGCAGCCGCTGCACCTTGAAGTCCACCACCGCCAACAGCACCGCGAGGGGCGCGAGCAGCAGCCAGACACCGAGTTCGGGCCGGGTGCCGGTGGCGAGGGCGAGGACGGCACAGAGGAGGGCGGTGGCCAGGGAGACGAGGGGGGTGCTGGGGCCGTACGAGGGCCCGCTCGCGGAGGCTGCCCCGGTGCTGCCGGGCGCCACCCCCGCCGTACAGTCGCCGCACCTCGCGAGGCCGAGCCAGCCTCTCGCGGTGCCCGTGATCGGGTGCCCGGTGGGGCAGCTGTCCCGCCATGTCTCGTCCGGGTCGACTGCGAAGCGGTACGCGGCCTGGGGTACCAGCAGGCCCGCCGCCGCGCCCCACAGGGCGGCGACGGCGGTCAGCAGCAGGTCGCTCATCCCACCGCTGCCACGCCGCTGCGCCAGGTCGGCAGCAGTTCGTCGAGGAGCGCCTCGGTACGAGGCGGCACCCCGCGCGCGCCGCTGCGGGAGACGAGGTCGGCGGCGAGGCGCTGCAGGCGGTCGGTGTCGCCGGTCGCGTGCGTCGCGCGCAGCAGCTCGTTCCAGAGCCGCTCGTCGGCGGGGGCGGAGTTGAGGGAGGCGTTGAGGGCCTCGATGGCCTTCTCCGCGCGCCCCTTCTCCAGGTGGAACGCGGAGAGCGCGAGCCCGATGTCCGCGACGAGCAGCGGGAGTTGGGCGTCGATGATCTCGTGGGTGAGCCAGCCGTACCGGCCCTGCGGACGGTCGGCGAGCAGCGGACCGCGTACCAGCACGAGCGCGTCCGTGAGCAGCCGCCCGCGCACCGCACGGCTGTTGACGCCCTGCCCCTGGGTCGCCTCGTGGTACAGCGACCGCAGCACATCCAGATCGGAGACGACCGACTTGGCGAGCGTGAGCCGCCCGCTCGCGTCGGTGCCGAGCCGCGGCGTGCCGTCCGGGTCGCCGCCCAGCCAGGCCCGCAGCCGCTCGACGAGCGCGTCACGTACGTCGTCGGTGACCCCGCGCGGCCACAGCGCGGAGGACAGCACCCGCGGGTGCACACCCTCGCGGTGCAGCAGCAGCAGCGCCAACGCCTCGTGCATCAGCGGGCTGCGCTCACCGTCGGGCGTCTCGAGACCGATGATCTCGTACGGGCCCACGAGCCGCGCGTACACGGCCGGCCGGCCCTGCTCGCTGATGTCGACGAGGAACGGCGGCGTCGCGGTGTTGGTGCTCGCCCGCTCGGGGTCCGCCTCGACGAACAGCTCGACGACCGCCTGCTGCAGGGCCAACGGCAGTGTCTGCGCGTCGAGTTCGAGCCCGAGCAGCGGAGCGAGCAGTTTGCCCTCGCCGGTGATCTCCATCTCCCAGGCGGCGCCGGGCAGGTCACCGCTCTCGGTACCGACGAGGTATCCGATGCCCAACCGGCTGGCGTCGGCGGCGAGTTCGGCGAGCTTGACCGCGTCCTCGCCCTGCGGCTCGGCCGCGAGCAGCACCAGGTGCGGGGCCCAACGGGTGTGCTGGGCGGGGCCCGTACGCCCGGTGAGGACGGAGTCCTGCCCGGCGGCGCCCAGCGCACCGCGCCGCTGCCGGGTCTCCGCCTCCATGGTCTCCACCAGCGCCTCGATGTCGTCGAGGTGGCGCAGCCGGTTGGGCGCGAGCGGCGTGAGGTCCTGCCCGAATCCGACGAGCGTGATCGTCATGCGGTCGGACCAGCCGTTGGTGGCCAACTCGGCGGCGACGGAGGCGAAGACACCGGCGCGGTCGCGCTCACTGCCGCTCAGGGAAACGATGCCCGGGACGGACTCGAGGTTGAGCAGCAGCCGGGAGTCGTCCATGGTGCCGAGGCTGACGAGGCCCGGGTAGGGAGCGGCGGTGTCGACATCCTCGTAACTCTCCGCGTCGGTCCGCGCGAGCATCCAGAACGTCTGGTCCTGGCCGAGCTGCCACGGCGCGGGCGGCTTTCCGGCCGGCTGGGCGAGCTGGAGGTGCAGATCGCCGTTGCCGCTGAGCCAGGCCGCGTAGACGGTCGGCAGCGGCCGCGACTCGGCGGCGAGTGCCGCCGCGAGCCCGCGCAGCGACAGGTCGAGCAGCCGTACGCCCTCGGGGTCGGCCCCCACGAGCAGCGCGTCCTGCGCGTCCGCGGCGGTGCCGGTCGGGATCGGCGGCTCCATACCGCGCCGCCCGCCGACGGCACCGAGCGCCGACTGCCACAGCGCCTGACGGCGGCGGCGCCCGAGAGCGCCGAGCAGTCCTGCGGCCAACAAGGGCGCGCCGACGAGGGCTTCGGGCAGCCCGAAGGAGAAGCCGCTCTCCTCGGAAGAGGCCCCCGAGGCATGCGGCGCCTGCGCCTGCTGATCGCGCGCGCCGCTCCCGTCGCTGTCGGGCCGCTGCTGGGGCACGCTGATGTGCGCGGTGTCCCGGTCGCCGGCGCCCGCGCCCTGCTGACCGCCGCTGCCCTGCTCACCGCCACTGCCCTGCTGCTGGTCGCCGGTCTTGGCGTACTCGTGGATCTGCCGCTGAACCTGCTCCGAGGCCTTGGGCGCCTCGTCGGGCATCTCGACGAGGTCGCCGCCGCGGGCGTCCGCGGGCATCTCGAGGATCCAGCCGGGCCGGATCAGACTGGCTTCCGAAAGCTTCGAACCGTCGGGCTGCGTACGGTCCTTGTTGAGCTGGTAGATCTCCTTGTACCGGCGCCCGTCGCCGAGGTGCCGCTCGGCGACCTCCCACAGCGAGTCGTGGTGTCGCCCCTCTGGCGGCTGAATCCGGTAGTACTTGGTGGCGCCTTCCTCGGCCGTGCTCCCGCTCCCGCTTTCGGCGTGCGACGCGGCGTTGGCGGCCTGCTCGGCGATGGCGGCGGCCGCGTTCGAGGCGGCCTGCTCCTGCTGCTGCCCGAACAGCCCGCCCGGCGTCTGCTGCGCGGCGGCGACGGTCCCCCGCTGGTTCCCCTCGATGCTGTGCCCGAGCTGCGAGAGCCCCGGCGTGAAGCTGGCCGCGGTGGCGCCGACGAGCAGCAGCGCGGCGACGAGCTGCCGCGCCAGCAACTGGCTGGGCCCGGCGCCGGGGACCCGGTTCGGCATCCCCACGCCCGACAGCGCGGCCTTTATCTCGACGAGCACACAGGCGGTGAACTGGGCCCAGGCGAACCAGACGAGGACGGTCAGCACGTTGATGAACGTGTCGACGGTGATCTCCTGCTGCAGCCAGTCCAGCGACGGCGCTCCGGTCGGCAGCGGCCACCCGATCTGCGTCGCCAGCGCACCGGGCACCCCGACGAGCAGCACGACCAGAGCGAGAAACGCCCCGAACGCCTTCAGGAAGTCCCCGAACGTCCGACGACGCCGGGGCAGGGGCTGCGGCGTCCGATTCCTCGGACCCGGCGGGCTTCCCGTGGAGCTTGAGGTGGTGCGTCGGGCCATGTCGGGTGTCCTGGGGTCGTGTGTGGAGTGGTGGGGAAAGGGGGGTGTGCTGAGCCTACTGAGAGTCTAAGGAGGGTGTCGAAGGTCAGACAGGGGGCACCGGCCGCCACCGCGCCCGGTTCCTCACCTTCCGCCCCCTAAGCCTGAGTTGCCCACCCCGTTGCCGCCCTCGCGACGCCCGGGCCCCACGAACATTCGCAGTCGTCACGTCACACTTCTCACAGTCCCCACACAATCCCCCGTTGCCACCCCAAAGCCCTCTACTTGCCGCTGATAGCTTCGTTCTCTGCTGCACATACGCCTTACCACAGGGGGAAAACGATCGTGGCCCGCCGCAACTTGACCACCGCCGCCGTCGCGTTCGCCGCGAGCGCGGCACTGCTGCTCACCGCTTGCGGCGGAAGCGACGACTCGTCCTCGGACGACATCAAGGGGGCGGACTCGGGGTCGAGCAGCCCGTCGGCCTCGGTCTCCGCCTCGGCCGCGTCGGACGCGGACCGCCCGGACATCGAACTCCCCGACAGTTTCCAGGCGGACTTCGAGGGCTGGACGAACGGCGACCCCGAGCTCCAGACCGCCCTCGACGACGGCAAGGAGCGGCTCCGGGCCTCGTACGCCGCGATCATCGACGGCGATCCCGAGGCGAGCTATCTCGCGTACTACAGCGACACATCGGCGCTGAGCACCGGTTCCGCGTGGGTCAAGGGCTACAAGGGTCTGACGATCATCGGCGAGGTCAAGGCCTACGACCCCGAGATCAGCTACCTCGGAGACGCGAAGTCACGCGCCACGCTCTTCTACTGCGTCGACGAGAGCAAGGGCTTCAGCAAGGACCTCAAGACGGGTGAGACCGCCGGAACCCCCGCGGGCGAGTCCCCGAAGGTGCAGTACCGGACGAGCCTCGGGAAGCAGGCGAACGGCGTCTGGAAGACCCTGACGGTCGAGACGGAGCCGGGAGGCTGCTGACGATGGGAACGAACCGCAGGGTCCTCGGAAACCTTCTCGCCCCACTGGTACTCGCGATCGCTCTGACTCCGTCCCCGGCTCTCGCCCTCGGCACCCCGGGGCACGAGGGCGAGGCGGGTGGCGGCGCCGACGACAAGACGCTGTACGCCTCCGCCACCCACTCCCGGATCAAGGTCACCTACGTGAAGGGCAGCGGCAGCGGCAAGAAGGGCAACCTCGGCTCGGTCGACCCCAATTGGGAGTCCCCCGCCTGCTGGTACGAGCCCGTCTTCACCCCCGAGCGACTCAGGACGTTCGTCGACGAGTCGGACGGCAACGGAGACGTCGGCATCCACCAGTCGTGGTTCGGCAAGGGGCTGTGGACCGACCACTACCAGCACGGCAAGCCCGAAACGAACATGGACGAGAACGTGACGTCCGCGCCGGGCTACGAGAACTACAACATCGGCAAGGACGGCTACTTCTGGCGGAGCGTCGCCCCCGACGACACCGACCCCAGGTCCTGGGACTGCGGCCTCATCATGTTCTGGCAGGACGCGGGCCAGATCCCGAAGGTCCCCCACGCCCCCACCGCCGAGACCCTCGCCGAGTACGCCTACGACAAGGTCGAGGTCCCCGACACCGAGATCGAGCTGAAGCCGGCCACCAAGTCCACGGTGAACCTGCCCACTTGGGTGTGGCTGGACCAGGGCACCTTCCAGGAGGTCAAGGTCCGCGCGGAACTCCCCAACACCGGCCTGTGGGCGGAGACGACCGCCAAGCCGGTCGCCCTCCACCTGGAGCCGGGCACGGCCGACGCGACCACCTACCCCGCCTCCGGCGACTGCGAGATCAACGCCGACGGCTCCATCGGCACCCCGTACACGACGGGCGACGCCGGCAAGACCCCACCCTGCGGCCTGACTTACCTCCGCGCCACGAACGGAAAGCCGTACCAGCTGAAGGCCTCCATCACCTGGCAGATCACCTGGCAGGGAACGGGCGGCACCGGCGGCGACCTCCCCGACGGCACCTTCGAGACGACCCAGGACATGAACGTCCAGGAGATCCAGTCGGTCAACCGCTGACCGGGCGACTGTTCACAGGCGGTGTGTGTGCCACGTACATTCCTGTGACACTGCACTGACGACGACACTTGGGGGGACCTGCCATGGGCAACGGCAAGAGCGACCTCGCGCTCCCGTTGAGCGAGCTGGAGGAGTACGGCGGGCGGCTGCGGTCCATCAAGACCCGTATGAACCGCACCAAGAAGCTCTTCGAGTCCTACAAGGACGACCTCGGCGACAACACCGTCTACGACGCCCTCGACGACTTCGAGTCCGGCTGGGAGGACGGCCGCGAGGACATCACCCAGGCCCTCGACGCCCTCGCCGACATGTCCGACGCCGTCGTCCGCGAGTTCAAGAAGCTCGACGACCAGCTCGCCAAGGACGTGTCGGAGGGTGTGAAGCAGGAGGACGGCGGGGCCGGCAAGTAGGCCTCCGCCCGGAGCCAGGCGCTCGGAGCCCAGGGCGCCGCCTCAGCCCACCTCGTTCTCCGCGACCGCCTGTCCATGGACGACCACATCGCCGTCGTAGAACATCCCGGTGAAGATCGGGGAGTAGGTGAGCCGGACCTCGACCTCGACCTGGTCGGCGTTGGCGGCGACGCAGTGGGTTGCCGCTATGTCGGCGCCGGACATGCCCATTTCGCGGGCGAAGGCCTTTACACGGGCGCCGCAGTTCTCGAAGTTGATGGGTGCGGGGCCGCCCTCGTTGTCGTACAGGGCTTCCTTGTCGATGTCCTGGGCGGCGTAGCGCGCGGCCTGTTCGGCTATGTCGGCGGCGCGTTCGCGCTTGGAGATGGACATGCCGCCGTCGATGACGAAGGCCGAGAGGGAGAGGAAGACGAGCGCGAAGATGATGACCGCGCCGGCGCCCGAGCCCTGGTCGTCCAGCAGTTCTCGCCGGGCGTCGAGCCAGTTCCGTACAGCCGGAGGAAGTGTCACGCCGTCCTCCGGAACGGGTCGAGGGGCGAGCTGAAGGTGGCTGTCAGCGTCGTCGGTACGTCGAGGCCGAGCATCGCCAGACCTCGCACCTCGCAGCTCACCTCGACGGTGAAGATGGTGTCGGGCTCGAAGCCCGCGCTGGTCTGGGTCACGGTCACCGGGCCCGAGCAGACGTCATCGAGATCCGCTTCGGCCGCCTTCCTCGCCTCGGCCATGGCCGTGGCGTGGTCCTTCTGGATCGATCCGGCGCGCGCGGCATCCCGTGCGGCGCCGTCCAACGCTCCGCGCCCGTCCACCAGTTGACCGAAGGCCACCAGGACGAGGATGAAGAGGATCATCACGGGAGCGAGGATCACCACCTCGATCGTGGACAGTCCCCGGTCACGCCCCGCGGCCACCCGCGCGCATACGAAGGCGACGAGAGCCGAACTCACGGGTTCTCCCCCTCCTGTACGAACCTCTCCACCGGCCCCGAGGACTGCGCATGCACCGTCAGGTCGAACCCGGGGAACACCGTGGGCACCTTCGCCGTGATCTCCACCCCGACCGTGTTCGGCTCCGGCTGGAGCATCGTCACGTTCGGGGACAGCACGAGCTGCGGGCCGAGCTGCTGGATGTAGCTGTCGACGACGTCGCGGGCCTCGCCGCGCCATGCGCCGGGCTGCTCGTCGGCCGTGGCGCGGGCCTTGCGCGCGCCCGCCTGGGCCGCCGCCTGGGCCACGTGATCCGCGAAGAAGTACAGCGCGAACTGCACCGTCGCGAAGATCATGAAGAACAGCACCGGCGTGAGCAGCACGAACTCGATCGCGGTCATGCCGGAGTCACCGCGGGTGGAGGCGGCACCTCTGGCGGCCTCCACCCTGCGGTGGACCCAGCGACGTACGCGCACCAGTAACCCCGTAGTTGTAGAAGAAATAAGGTCAGCGGTCGGACGTCAGCAGGTGCTGCCCGCGTCCGCGCCCTTGATGCAGTCGCCGACCTTGTTGGCGCCCTCGCTCAGCGCGGCGTTGATGATCGCGGCGACCACGCCGACGATCGCGACGACGACCGCCGAGATGATGACCCATTCCACCGCGGACGCACCACGGTCGAGTTCGCCGGAGCGGGCACGCTGCACCCGGCCCTGGAGGAAGGTGATCAGGAAGTCCACCCCCGGGATCCCGGTGCTGAAGTTCCGTCCGTTCATGGTGAGTTGTCCTCTCGAGTTCAAGCGGTAGGGAATGCGGGAATGGACGTCAGACCTGGAACACACGCATCGCGGCCGGGAAGATCAGGAAGACCAGGAACCCGGCGCACAGCAGCAGTTGCGCCACGAGCATCGACTGCGACTTCTCGCCCGCGCTGCCCTCGATGTCGGAGAGTTCGCGGTGCCGCATCGTCTCGGCGCGTGAGGCCAGCGAGTCACGCACCTTCGCGCCGTCGTCCGCGACCAGCGCAAGCGAGGCGGACAGATCCTTCAGTTCCTCGACGCCCAGCTCCTCGCCGAGCGAACCGAGGGCCTGCCACTGGCTGATGCCGGTGATCCGGGCGTCGGCCAGTGCGCTGCGGATGCGGCGCGTCGCCCAGCCGTCGGAGATCTCGGCGGCGGCCATCAGCGCCTCGGGGAGACCCCGGCCGCCGGCCAGGCTCATCGACACCAGGTCCAGATACGCGCCGATCACCCGCCGCAGGTCACGCCGCTTGTCGGCCGCGTCCCGCCGTACTTCCAGATCCGGGAGGAAGAAGAAGACGGCGGCGAAGAGCAGGGCCAGCCAGACCGGGATGATCGGGCTGCGGCTGAACCCGATCGTCCAGACGACGGCGAAGATGAGCGGGCCGAAGAAGACTCCCCCGGCGGCGAGCAGCACCTTCGTGGCGAGGAAGTTCTCCCAACTCCGTTCCAGGACAGCCAGGTCGGCACGGAGAGAGCGCTGTTCCCAGCCCTGCTGCATATAGAACTCGGACACCCGGGCGCCCACTTGGGCCCGCAGGCTGCCGAGCCGCCCGGCGTCGTCCTTGCTGCCGCCGTGGTGTGCGGACTCGTACGCCGCTCCCCGCGCCCGCATCGCGTCGATGCGCGCGACCTGGGCGACAGCGCTGCGCTTGGACGGCATGAGGGCGCGTACGAGGGCAAAGATGCCCAGGCCCAGGACGGCACCGATCACGATCGGCATGGTCAGGTTCATCGCCGTACCCCCTCGTCCGGAAGGGACTGAGCAGCGGACTGGGCCGGGGACTGCCCGGCGGTCTGACCGGGAGTCTGTCCGCCGGGCTGGGCAGGCGTACGAGGACGTACGAACTGCACCGACGCCTCGTCGCGCACCAGGAACCGGTCCGGCGTCTCGATCGTCGACAGCTTGCGCAGCCACCAGAAGCCGAGCGCGAACAGGCCGCAGACACAGGCGAGTACGACCTGCCCGACCGCCGTGCCGTACGGCTCGACGAAGTCACGGTTGAAGATGGAGAGACCGAGTACGAAGGCGATCGACACGGCCACGACGATCTGCACCGAACGACGGGTCGACGCGCGCTGCGCCATCACCCGCTGCCGCATGTCGACCTCTTCGCGCGCCGACTTGGCCAGCGCGCCCAGGACTTGGCGCAGACCCGGTCCGCGCAGCTTCGCGTTGAGGATGAGCGCGGCGACGATGATGTCCGCGGACGCGTCGTTGATCTCGTCGGCGAGGTGCTGCAGGGCTTCGGGAAGCGGCGTACGGGAGCGAAGGCGGTCGACCATCGCTTCCAGGTGCGGCCGCAGTACGGGTGCCGCCGCGCGAGCCGCGGACGGGATCGCCTGCTCCAGGCCGACCGCGCCCGCGATCGTGTCGCGCAGTGACTCGGTCCAGGACGCGAGGGCCTCCACGCGGCGCATGGCGGCCTTCTCCTCCCCGGCACCGCCGAAGAGCTTGTCCCAGAAGAAGACGAGGACTGCGGCCGCGATTCCGGCGACGGCCCAGCGGGTGAGGAGGAGGACGACAAGGCCGACGATGGCGGCGATCGAACCGCGCTGTCCGGCGAACCGGATCAACTCGCTCGCCCGTTCACTCGCCTTCTGTTTCTCGTGCTCGGGCTTGACGGGAAGTCCGCGTACGGCCACGGCGAACAGCGCGAGGCCGCCGCCGACGGCGATCCCGGACACGAGCGCGTACAGGACGGTCGTGGAGAACAGCCCGCCCATGGAACCGAGCGAGTCGAGCGCGGCGAGTGAGGTGGTGTCCTGGGTCATGGTCATCCCCAACTCCCGCTGCCCGGAAGCCGATAGCCCTGCGCGATGAGGTCGTCGAGGCACGCTATGGGCGCGTGCGGGACGATCCGGCCGTCCGGGGCCTCGGCGAACACCTCGCTGGACAGCACGCGTCCGTCGACGCCGTTGACCTCGCGGACGGAGGTCACCATGCGCTGGAGGCGGCCGCCGGTCTCGTAGTCGTTGCGCCGCTGGATGAAGACGACGAAGTTCACCGCGCCCGCGATGAGCATCTGGCTGGCCTCGATCGGCAGCCCTTCCTTGGCCTGGAGGGCGTACGTGGAGATGCGGTTGAAGACCTCGCTGGAGCTGTTCGCGTGGATCGTGGACAGCGAACCGTCGTTGCCCTGCGACATCGCGTTGAGCATCGTCACGATCTCGTCGCCGAGGACCTCACCGACGATGACGCGTGAGGGGTTCATACGCAGCGACCGCCGCACCAACTCGGCCATGGAGATGGTGCCTTGGCCCTCGGAGTTGGGGAGGCGCTCTTCGAAGGCCACCACATTGGGGTGGAGCTCGGCGAAGGTGTCGAGCCCAAGTTCCAGGGCGCGTTCGACGGTGATGAGGCGCTCGTGCGGCGGGATCTCGTTGGCGAGAGCGCGCAGGAGGGTCGTCTTACCGGAGTTCGTGGCGCCCGCGATCATGATGTTCTTGCGCGCGCGGACCGCGCACGCGAGGAAGTGCGCGACCTCGGGCGAGATCGTCCCGTTGCCGACCAGGTCGGACACGAACACCTTGCCCATGCGCGCGCGACGGATGGACAGCGCGGGCCGACGCGTCACGTCCATGACGGCGGACAGTCGCGAACCGTCCGGAAGCCGCAGGTCGAGCTGGGGGTTGGCGGAGTCGAAGGGCCGGGAGGAGAGACCGGAGTACGCACCGAGGATCTGGATGAGCTCGACCAGCTCGTCGTCGCTCTCGGCGACGGGGTCGCCCTTGACCTCGCTGCCGTCCGCGTAACCGACGAAGACCTGGTCGAACCCGTTGATGTCGATGTTCTCGACCTCGGGGTTGTCGAGCAGCGGCTGCAGGCGCCCGACGCCGAAGAGCGCGGCGTGCACGGCGGCCGCGTACTGCTCCTCGGTCTCGGCGTCGAGGGGCGTACGGCCGAGGTTGATCTCGGTGCGCGCGTAGTCCTCGAGTATCTGAGCGATGACGGCGCGCGCGTAGTGCCGTTCGTCCTCGTTGGACATCGGCGTGACGCCGCGGACCTGGTCCTCGCGGCGCTGTTCGGAGATACGGTCACCGGCGTCCTGCCGGAACCGCTTGACCAGCTGGTGGTCGACGGCGGTCATCGGCCGGCTCCGGCGGCGGGCTGTCCGTGCGGTCCGGGGACCTGGCCGTGCGCGGGTACGGCCCAGGCGGCGCCGTACTGCTGGTACAGGTCCGCGGTGACCTTGCGGGCAGAGCGGATGAGCAGCGACTTGTCGAGCCGCCCGCGCTTGCGCCCGGCCAACTGGTCGGCGCCGGAGGGGTCTTCGGCCAGCGTCCCGACGACCCGTGCACCGGTCTGCGCCGCTACGAGCATGTCGTTGACCTGGTGGACGAGCTTGGCGGAGTCGCTCGGATCGGCGATCAGGATGACGCCGATGAGGGGGTTGGCGAGGGTGGCGGCGCCGCGCTGGCCGCCGTGCAGCTTGGCGGAGAGGGCCGCGGCCCGGTCCCGGACACGCGCGATCGCCTCCGGCTCCGTCCGCGACAGCAGCAGTACGAGGGCGGCGTGCGGGAAGAGTTCGACGGCGGGGGTGTCCCCGCTGATCCGGCCGCAGTCGGCGATGACGTCGGCGGGCGCGTGCGGGGAGTCGGCGAGCTGCGCGAAGGCGCGGCCCAGGGTGGGCCACAGTCCGGCGAGCCCGGCGGCCTGCTCGGCGACACCGAGCCCGACGAGGACTTCGAGCCCGCCGCTCAACGGCTGCACGTGGTCCCAGAGTTGATCCGGTACGAGGCCGCGGCGGGCCGTCGCCGCTATCGACAGCATGCCGGTGTTGGGGTTGAGCGGCCCACCGTGCGCGGCGGCGCTGCGGTACACGAGGTCGCCGCCGGCGGGGTCCGTCTCGGCGAGCAGGACCCGGCGGGGCCAGACGGCCGACAGGGCTACCGCGGCAGTGGTGACTCCGGGGGAACCCTTGTCGGCGGCGAGGGCGATGAGCGCCATGTCTCTTAACTCACTCGCCTTTAGTTGCCGGGGATGAGAACGAGGGCGACTTCGCCGGCTGCGGAGGCCTGAGTGACGGCGGCGGCGTCTGCGCTGTCCACGGTGAGGGTTACCGGGAGGTTGGTGCTGCTGATGGTGCTGTCCGACTCGTACTTGACCTTGCTGATCTCAGCCCTGTCGACGATCAGCGTGTTTCCGGCGCCTGTCGTGCTCGACGAGCTGTCGGTGGTGCCGCTGTCGCTGCCGACGCGGTAGACGGCCACGGTGTCACCCGCCTTGATGCCGTCGGGGTAGGTGCCTTCCTTGAGGGCGACGCCTACGGAGGCCTTGCCTGCGGGGATGGACTCGCCCACGGCGAACATCTGGCCCATGACGACCGTGTCCTTGTAGATCGTGGACTTGGCCTTGAGCTTCTTGAGGGCGTTCAGCTGGGACCACTCGACATAGTTGATACCGGTGTCTGCCGCGACCATGACCGAGGTCGTGTTGGTGCTGTTGACGGACTCCCCGGCCTCGATCTGCTGCGTCACCTTGATGACCTCGATACGGTCCCCGGCACGCAGCACCAGCATGGTCGCGCCCAGCGCGCCCACCAGGATCAGGAGCACCGCGAGAGCGGCAAGCGCGGGTTTGCGCTCGCGAGGCGGCGCGGGAAGGCGCTCGCCCATCGCCGGCTGAACCGGCGCCGCAGAACGGTGGTTGCCCGCCCCCGTACGCTCTTGGATCTTCACGCAACCGCTCCCCGTACACCCAAGGTGATTTCTACCAATTTCCGCGCCAACTGGGGCACTCCACCCCGGTCCGCCCTTGCCGGACGTACCGCCCGACCTGGCCAAATAGCCAGCGCTGAAGCGAGTGTCAAGCCATGGCACCGTATCAGCCGCACATAGGCCCCTCAAGGCGCGTTACAGCTCGCGGACCTCAGGGGGCTCGGCGTTATACAGCTGCAATGAGGGGCAGGACACGCCTTGTTGAGCACGGGGATCCGGGAGGCGGGGATGCTGTGCGGCAGCGAATTCGCTGCCGTGCTGCCGCGGGGGGATCGTTACGGGGTGTGCACGAGGCCTGCACGAGGTGCTCACGGGCGGGTCGGCGGGGCGGGGTGATCTTTCAGCCATGAGGGTGAGGAACGGGCCCCGGGGACCCTTCTCGTGCGCGGGACGGTCCCCGGCAGCCGACGAGTTCGCCTCAGGAAACGGCCGTGAGCAGGTTCTTCTCCAGGATCACCGGCAGCGACAGAGTCCGGTAGCCCACCGAGGCGAACAGAACGGTGATCCGGCTCTCCTCGCCGCTGAGGACTTCGCCGTCACCCCACTGGGGGTGGTGGACCCTGGTGCCCGGCGGAAACGGGTGGTCGCGGCGCGTGGGTGAGGCGGTCCGGGGATGGTGCAGGCCCGGGACGCCGCCGGCGCCCGTGGGCCGCTGCTCGCACCTGTCGCAGTTGCCGCAGGGGCCGGGCAGCCGCTCGCCGAAGTAGCCGAGCAGGAACCGCCGTCGGCAGCCGGTGGTCTCGGCCAGGCCGCGCATCATGTCGACCCGGGAGCGTTCCATGCTCTCGTGGGCGATGCCCAACTCCACCGCCCGCGCGGCGACTTCATCGGCGTCGGCCCCGGGCACCGTGGCCACCTTTCCGCGCTCGGTGGTGAGGGCTCCGGCGCTCTCCAGGAGGTTGAGGACGGCGGTCAGCCTGCCGGCGGACAGGCCGGTCTCCTGCTGGAGTTCCGTCGGTGTCACCGCGGTCGCGTGGTCCCGCACCCGGCGGGCGACGTCCGCGATGGTGTCCGCGTCCGGGCGGCCGGTGGAGAAGAACTTCTGGAGGCCCAGATCCTCCGTGCGGTAGTGCAGGATCGCCCTGGAGGCCGCGCCGTCCCGGCCCGCCCGGCCTATCTCCTGGTAGTAGGCGTCGAGCGACCCCGGCACCGAGGCGTGCAGCACGAACCGTACGTCGGGCTTGTCGATGCCCATGCCGAACGCCGACGTGGCCACCACGACGTCCAACTCCCCGCCGAGAAAGCGGTCATGGACCACGCTGCGGTCGGCCGACCGGCTGCCCGCGTGGTAGGCGGCGGCGCTCAGGCCGAGTTCGCCCAGCTCGGCGGCGTACGCATCGGCGTCCTTGCGGGTGGCGACGTACACGATGCCCGGCTTGGGCTCGGCCGCCGCCCGCTCCACCACAGCTCGCCGCTTCGCCGAGTCGTCCTGGAAACGGATGACCTCCAGGCGGATGTTGGGCCGGTCGAACCCGGCCACCACTTCGCGGACCTTGCGCATGCCGAGCTGTTCGACGATGTCGGCGCGCACCGGCGCCGCGGCGCTGGCGGTGAGGGCGAGGATCGGAGGACGCCCGATGCTCTCCGCCGCCTGCCGGAGCCTCAGGTAGTCCGGGCGGAAGTCGTGGCCCCAGGAGGACACGCACTGCGCCTCGTCCACGACGAAGAGAGACGGTCTCAGCGCGGACAGCCGCTCGACCACGTCCTGCTTGGCCAGTTGCTCCGGGGCCAGGAACAGGAACCGGGCCGTTCCGTCACTCACGCTTTCCCATGCCTGCTGGTTCTGAGCCTTGGACATGGACGAGTTGACCGCGACGGCGGCGGTCCGGCCGCTGTTCCGCAGCAGTCCGGCGATCTGGTCCCGCTGGAGAGCGATCAGCGGTGACACGACGAGCGTCGGCCCGGCGAGCAGCATGCCCGGCACCTGGTACACCGCCGATTTGCCCGAGCCGGTAGGCATCACCACCATGGCGTCCCGACGGCCCATGACCGCTTTCATCGCGGTGAGCTGGCCGGGACGCAACGAGTCCCATCCGAAGACCTCCCGCGCGGCTCTGCGGAGACGGCGGGCGACGAACAGGCTGATCGGCAAAGGGACTCCCGGAGCAGTTGTGCGCGGCCGGGACGGAACCGGACGGGCGGTGGTGGGTCTAGTGCCCGCCCCGGCCGGAAGCAGTCCGCCGTCGCCCGGCCAGAAGCCCGCCGGGGCTACTCCGGCTACTCCGCGAACCGGAACGTCGACGTGATCGCGTCGAAGATGTCGAAGAAGGAGTCCGCGAGATCCAGGACCTGGCTGCTCCCGGCGACGAGGGCGACCTTGCCCTCCTGGCCCGGCACGGGGATGAAGGTTTGCATGAGTACCGCGCGGATGGTGCGGTTCAGCGCGTCGTCGGGTACGACGATGTCCTCGATGCCGTACGTCCGCGCGGCGGGACCAACGCCGGGGATGTCGACGGTGGTGACCTTGCGCCAGGCGTCGCCCTCCTTCTTGGCCTCGCGCACGGAGAGCTGGCCGGCCATCGTCTGGGGGTCGGTGGAGAGAGGCTCGCCGGTCTGTGAACGGCCGCCGACGATCGAGACGGTGACCGAGCCGGTGATCGGGGTGTCACCGCCGAAGGCTTCTGCCATGCAACCGCAGTACAGGGCACCGGACTTCCAGGCGTCGGCCGCGGCCTTCTGGAGGAACGCGGCATACGTGTCGCGGTACTTGGCCAACTCCGGGTGCTGCTCCACCCGTTCGTTCACCATCCGCCGGATGGAGTCGTCACGCGACTCGGGCCGCACGTCGAACTCCCACCACGACTCCGGCACCTTGATCCGAAAGCCGCCGCGCTCGATGGTGAGCGTCTCCATGTAGCGGGCCATGGTGTGTTCCCCTTTCCGTTCCTCTACCCCTGCGTGCGCGCGTACCCCTGCGTACGCCTGCTCGCCTGTTCGACTCGGGTCAGCCTACGAGGTGGCGGTGCCGGGCCCCGGTGCGGGCGCCCTCGACACGGCGCCGACGGAGGCGCCGAAGAGGACCGTCGCCTCGATCCGGTGAATTGCGACGGAAATGGGCCCGGCCGACGCTTCATGCCCCTTGGGTGAAGATCCACGACACCCGAGGCGAGCGGAACAGCGAATGCCGGAGCCACCAGCCCCTTACACGATCGAAGTCGAGCCGGAGGTGCGCGCCTGGCTGGAAACTCTCGCGTTGCAGGACCACCGTGCCGTCGAGCGCTTTGCAGATCGGCTCGCGGCCGAGGGTCCGGCGCTGCCTTTTCCCCTGGCCAGTCATCTGGGCGACGGTCTTCGGGAGTTGCGTATCGGCGCAATCCGGGTGACGTACTGGCTGGCTCCTGGAAGGAGAGCGGTGCTGCTCACCGTGTTCCGCAAGACAAGGATGCGTGAGACCGACGAGGTCCTGAAGGCACATCGGGCTCGGAAGCGGTGCGAGTCCGAGCACCCTCCGGCCAGTGAGCACGACGTCTACAGTAGAGGCGAGGAGGCCTGATGAGCAGCGGATACCACACCAGCTGGAAGGTCCCGCCGGAGCACCGCGAAGACCCGGAGTACCGCGCCGCGGGACGGCGGATGGACTTCGCCCAGGCGGTCTACGACCGGCGTGCCGCCCTGGGCTGGAGCACGGCCGAGCTGGCTCGCCGGGCAGATATGTCCGAGGAGGACATCGAGTCCATCGAGGAGAGCGGTGTCGATCCGACTCTTGAGTTGATCGAGCGACTTGCCGCCGCCCTTGAATCGGGTGCACGGATCGACCCGCGTACGACCCCCGAGTTCCGTTTCGAGGGCCACGCGGCCTGAGACCCCCACTCGCGACGACCTGGTACGAGCGAACCCTCCGCACTGCTCGCGCGAGCCCCACCCTGTCCTCACTCCCCGCGTCTGCGGCCTGATCCGCCGGACAGGTCTAGTGCCCGCCCGCCGAGCCGTCCACCTCTCCCCGGCCCTCCCAAGGCCGAGCAAGCCCCACCAGTGCGACTCCCGCCCCCGCAACTGCAATCAGCATGATGAGCGCCATCGGCAGCGAGCTGTCCTCGCCGAACAGGCCGACGAGTGGGGAGGCGAGCGCGCCGAACAGGAACTGGCAGCCGCCGAGGAGTGCGGAGGCGGCGCCCGGGGCGGTGCGGCCCAGGGTCTGGCCGAGGCTCATGGTCGACGGGAAGACCATGCCGATGCCCGTCATGGTCACGAACAGCGTGGCCCAGGTGCCCGCGAGGGTCTCGCCGGCGGTGGTGACCAGGACGACCTGGGCGAGTGTTCCGAGCGCGGCCGTGCAGACGCCCGCCGTGAGGAGGGTGTTCAGGCGTACGCCGCGCGCCGCCAGCTTGGCGAAGAGGGCACCGGCGATGAGCATGCCGACGGCGTTGGAGGCGAAGATCAGCGAGTAGGTCGTCGACGAGACCCCGTGCAGGTTCTCGAAGACGAAACTCGATCCGCTGATGTACGCGAACATCGCCGCCGAGCAGAGGGCCAGGACAAGGACGTACCCCAGGAAGGTCCGGCGGCCGAACAGTTCCCCCATCGCACGGAAGGTGCTCGCGAGGCCGCCGGCCTGCCGACGCTCGGGCGGCAGTGTCTCCGGCACCTTCCGCAGTACGGCGAGCAGCATCGCGCCGCCCATGACGGTGAGCGCGACGAACACCGCGCGCCAGGTGGATACGGAGAGGATCGCGCCGCCGAGTACCGGTCCGGCGATGGGCGCCACGCCGAGGATCTGCGAGAGCAGCGCGAAGTAGCGGGGGATGTCCGCGCCGTGGAAGCGGTCCGTGAGCACCGCTCGCGCCAGGACCATGCCCGCCGCTCCCGCGACGCCCTGCAGGAAGCGGGTGCCGGTCAGGACGGTGACGTTCGGGGCGATGGCGCAGGCGAGGGAGAAGACGGCGAAGCCCGCGGTGCCCGATATGAGGAGCGTGCGGCGTCCGAGGCCGTCACTGATCGGGCCGATCAGCAGCTGTCCGACCACGAGCCCGGCCAGGAACGCGGTCATCGTCAGCTGCACGGCCGAACTGCTCGCGTGCAGCGAGTCGCCCATCGAGGGGAAGCCGGGGACGTACATGTCGGTGGCGAGGGGAGCGACGGCGGTGAGCGCCGCGAGGACCGCCACGAGGAGCGCGGCCTCGCGTTTCGACGGCTCGGCGTGGATGCGCGTGTCAGCGTGAGTGTCGGCGTCGTGGGGGACAGCGTTCTGACCGGGGGACGGGGCTACCATGGACTTAAAGGTAACCGATGGTTCACCGGTTAACGAATTTCACCGGTAAAACAACTGGCCAACAAAGGGCGATCCGCATGTCACTCTCGACCACCGACGTCCGCGCCCAGTGGGCCGCGCACAACCCGGGCCTCGACACGTCCCCGATGGAACTCATCGTCCTGCTCAAGCGCGTCACCGCGATGCTCGACCGCGCCATCGAGCCCCTCTACGACGGTGCCCCGCTCACCCCACCGGAAGTCGACATGCTCATCCCGCTCCGCCACGCGACCGAACCGGCCATCGCCCGCCGCCTCGCCCAGACGATGGGCCTCTCCCGCGCAGGCGTCAGCAAAACCCTCGCCAAACTGGAAAAGCGCGGCTTCATCCAACGAACCCCCAACCCCGCCGACCGGCGCACGGCGCTGGTCACCATCACAACGGCGGGCGCGGAGGCCGTGGACGGCTTGTTCCCGCGCCAACTCGCCGCGGAGGTTGAGCTGTTGGCGGGACTCGGGGAGGACCGGACGTGGGTCATGGGGGCGTTGGAGCGGTTGGCCGGGGTGATGGAGGGGCATTTGGGGCGGGGCTGAGCCGTTGCTCCGGGGGCCGTGGGTGGAGTCAATCGGGCGGCGCGAGCTGGGCCATTGGCCGGCTCGAAGACCCGACCTCGCCGCCCCCGGCTTCCTCTCCCTGCCCCGCCCCTCCTCCCTCCCCGGGTCGCTTCCTCAGCGATTCAGGTCCATGACCCCGACTCCGAGGCCCTCGTAAGCCTCGGGCGCAACGGTGGCGACGAGCGCTCCCTCGGGAAGCATCTGATTCGGCCGCGCGGCGTGCACAGCTGCGCCGACACCGAAGGAAACGCCGTCGCGGCACAGTTCAGCGATGGTCACAGCCATCGCGTAGTCATCGTCGATCAGGTGCATCACGTCCACCAGCACACCGACATGACCAACAATCCCCGCACGCTCCCGCTCCGCCTCCAGCAGACACAGGACCGGCACCCACAGGCGCACATCCCCGCTGGCCGCTGCCGCATGAACGAGACCGGAGACCTGCTTATTGCCTCCCAGGGCGAGGAGAGTCGGAGCATCCAGGACGTAGTGCTCGGTCTCGCTCAACGGGACGACTCCGTCTCGGCGAGGGCGGCCCGATGCGCGGCGGTGGCCTCACGCATCTTGCGGCGCATCTCGGCGGACTCCTCGTCCGTCACGTAGTGCCCGAACCGCTCAGAGAGAAGGGAACGCGTGCGATCGGCCCGTTCCCTGATCTGATCCGGCGTGAGCGTCTGAGCCGCTATCTCCTGCATGAGAGCCCGCAGGCTGGTGCCACGCGCTTCGGCCACGGCGGCGAGCTGGTCACGGACTTCGGCGGGGACACGGATCATGACGTCAGACATGCGGCGAGTATACGTGGCGTATACGCCGGGCACTGCAGAACCGTGCGGACAACCACGTCGACCTCCGGGCCTGAACCGACGGGCCGGCCGGGACACGCGGCATGAGACACCTGGCCCCGGACACCGTGGAGGGCGTCCGGGGCCAGGTGATCGTGTTCAGCAGACGTACGGCGTCGGCGACAGCCTCGGCGGGCTACTTTCCGGCGAACGTCCAGATGTACGGCTCGCCGTCCTCCTCCGCCCAGTGGACCTCCACGGACTTCGCGTTCGCGGGGATCAGGTAGGACTCGCACAGGACATGGCTCTCGCCCTGCTTCCAGCCCTCGATGTCGTACGGGTCCTCGCAGCCGGCCGCGTCGTCGGAGGCCCCGATCAGCAGCGCACCGCGCTGTCCGTCGGCGTAGATCTCGGTTTCATCGTTCGCATCGGACGAATCCGTGAGGGCCGCGCCGACCTTGTGCGTGAACTTCACGTGCGCGACGGCGAGCACCATCCCCTTGGCCTCCGCCGGGTCCTGCACCAGCTTCTGCGCCTCGGCCTCCGTACCGAGGTCGACCTTCTGCGCCGTGATGTCGTACGTGACCTCGGCGTCGCCTTCCATGACCTTCCCCGTGGCGCTCTCACCGGTGCCGAGCTCGCCACCGGAGGCCGCCTCGGACGGAGACGGAGACGCCTCGGCCGCCGACTGCTGCGGCTTCGCGTCCGCGTCGTCACCCCCGCCACCGCAAGCGGTCAGCGAGAGAGCGAGTACGGCAACGGGCGCGGCGACTCGCAGCGCGGTCTTCCTGTAAAGCAAAGAAACTCCTGGTAGACGTGTTCCCCCGAGTGATCCGCCAGGCTAAAGCGCCGAGTCGTGGCGCAACGCGGCAAAGAACGTTTCACCCACACGACTCCACAGCATCCGCATGCCGCGACCGCACAGCCTCCATTACCGCAACGCGAAAGTTGCGGTGCGTGACGGGGTGCGGGTGCCCGCTCGCGGCCTAGTTCTGCGGTGCCAGGCTTCGTACGACGTCGAACTCGTTGCCCTCGGGGTCTGCCATGACCACCCAGTTCCGGTCCGAGCCCTGGCCAACGTCCGTCCTGGTGGCGCCTAGGCCGAGCAATCTGGTCACCTCGTCCTCGGTGCTGCCGTCGATTGGGCTCACGTCGAGGTGAAGCCGGTTCTTCACGGCCTTGCCCTCGGGCACCTGGATGAACATCAGGGTGGGCGGCATCTGACGGGCCCGAACATCCTCGACGGTCGGCACCCACGAGCCGATCTCGACCTTGCCCTCGCTCCGGTCGATCACCTTGAAATCCAAGACCTCGCACCAGAAGGCCGCGAGCCTCTCCGGATCATGGCAGTCAACGACCAACTCGGTGAACCTACTTGTCACGACTCTCCCAGAGGGTGCGGACGGGGCTCAGAGTATGCCGCCTGGCCTCCGGTCACCGGTCGGCGACGAAGGAGCCCATGCCCCGGGTGGTGGTGATCAGGCCCTCCGCCCGCAGGGCCGCGGTGGCCTTACGAACCGTCTCGCGGGCCACTCCGAATTCCTGCTCCAGCTTCACTTCGGAGATCAGGCCCCGAACTGGGTACTCACCGCTGGCGATTCGCTGCCGAACCACCTCGGCGATCTGCTGCCACTTCGGCCTTGTCGGATCAAATTCGAACACAGGCAAACTGTACGTAGCACCCAGCAGGAAGTCATAGAGACCTCTCACCCCCCATATGGGTAGACAACCCCCAGCAGGCACCCCTACGGTTCTGATGACAGACCCCGGCGACGGATGGAAGCCGTCCCGGGGCGTGGCCGAACGCTTCGAAGGAGCGCCAGCATGCAAAACCCTATCCTCCGACTCCTCGGATGGACCCTCACCGCCTTAACCCCGCGCCCGAGCGGCCGACACCGAGCACCACACCTCACCTGGCACCTCCCGGACCCACGCGCTCCCCAACTCCCCCACCACGCCAGCCCACTTGACGGCGCTGCGTCACCCCTCGTACGCCCGTACCTCCTGGGCGACGCCGAGTCACACCTGGAAGCCCGCCGCCAACGCGAACGCCGCCGCGCCCTCTACCTCGCGACCCTGGGCATCGACATCGGCCCGAACCGCATCCACGGCATCCCCGTGGGAGCCACCCGATGACCGCCCGCCCACCGGTCCGCATGTGCGCCCGCTGCCAACGCACAACGAGCGAACCGGTCCTGGTCCACGAGGTACACGCGGCCACCGGCCCCGGCTTCAACGTCTACGCCTGCCCGGACTGCGCCGACCATTACCCGCCGTTGACGGATCCCCTGGAACTCCTCGAAGCCGAGCCCCCAAGACCGTCCCGGATGACCATCCGTATCTACAAGGTCACGCCCGAGGGTGCCGTCGCCCAGGAGCGCGGCGAGATCCGCACCTGGACCGGCAGCCGCATCGACCCCACCCCGCAGACCGCGGCTTTCCCTCCGTGCAACTGCCCAAGATGCGGGACAGCCTGAATAACTCCCGCGAAGACACACAGACAGGTCTGGCCCCAGGCGCCACCCCAAGCGTCCGGGACCAGACCCGCCAATATCGCCATTACTCTTGGCTTCATCCTGGCCTCACGGGGAGTCCACTGTGAAGCGCCGCTCTTGAAGGTCATGAACTGATGTCCCCCAACAGATCACTGGCCGACTCGGCGGTGGTGGCCCGTCTCGGCGGCGGAGTCGTTGCAGCGGCACGCCTGTGTGTCATCGTTCCGGCGGTCTTCATCGTCGTGTACTTCCTGCTGGCCATCGTGACCCCGCGTTCCTTCGTCCCGGTCTGGGTCTGGACGGAGCGTGCGGTGGTGTCCGCGGGCATTCTCGGCGTGCTGTGGATCTTCACGCGCCACCCATGGCACAGCCGTCGGCCCGCAGGCCTCACCCACGACCTCGCCGTCTCCTGCCTCCTCGTCCTGCCGGCGGTCGTGACCGGCTTCTGGCCGGCTGTCTTCGGCGCCTTCGTCACCCCGCTGATGGTGGCTGGCTCCGCGATCACGGAGAGGTTCCGCAGTGCCTGACCTTTCCGACGACGCACATACGATTCGGGGGCCCAGCCCGGCTCCGAGCCGCGACGAGGTCCCGTGCGTCTTCGAGCGTGGGAAGCAGTCGAGCGGCTCTATCGGGCGCCCGGGCGCAGAGCGATCCTCTGACGGCACCGCGACCGCTCCTTCTCATCGCTCGAGCAATCCACGAACCCGACAGGCAACACCCTCTCGATAACGGCGCCGAACGCCCACCAGGCGTTCGGGGCCGCTGTGCGCCTGGACACGATCACGCCAAAAGCGCAGCCAACCTGCCCTCATTCCTCCCCGTCTGCCCGGTCGTGCAAGGAAGTTCGCTGTGGCGAAACCAATCGCCGCGCAGATACCGTCAGTGCTCTTGACTGAACATCTGTCTCACGGGGAGTCCACTGTGAAGCGCCGCTCTTTGCCCGTTGCTGCCGCGCTCGCCGCGACCGCAGCCCTGCTGCTGACCGCATGCGGCAGCGGGGACGACAGCTCGAAGGACAACGACAAGATCGCAGGGGCCGACACCAGCGACACGACGACTTCGGCTTCGCCGAGCGCAACGGGCGCTGCGAGCCGCCCCCAGGTCACCCTGCCGGACGACCTCACCGACACCTTCGAAAACTGGAAGACCGGCGACGCGACCCAGGACGCCGTCCTTGCGGATGTCGCAAAGAGGGTCGACACGACGAACTACGCCATCACCGAGGGCAACGCCGAGCTGCCCGCCCTCAGCTTCTACTACAGCGGAACGGCGCTGGCCGACGCCAAAGACTGGGTCCAGTCCATCGTGAAGGACGGCTACTCGATCACGGGCGCAAACCGCTACTACAACCCCAAGGTTGACGTCTTCGACGCTTCATCGGCGGGGGTCGTGTACTGCGAGGACCAGTCGAAGGCCTACGCGAAGGACCGCAAGTCGGAGAAGGTCTACAAGACTGCTGCGACCGACAAGTCGTACGTCCTCTACACATCACGGCTCGAGAAGAACAAGCAGGGCGTCTGGCAGACAACGAAGCTCACTTCGGAGAGGGGACACAAGTCGTGCACGCCGTAGCAGCCCGCAGTCGCCTCGTCGTGGTCGGCATTCTCTCGGGAGCACTTGTCCTGGTACCGGGAACCGCCTTCGCGGACTGGCCGCCAAGCGCGGGCACCCAGGGCAACACCAAGCAGACCGCCAGCGCCGACGCCGGCACCTTGGTCTCGAAGGTCACCTATTCCGGCTCCGTACGCTCTGGTGGCAGCAAGAGCGCCATCCAGCCTGTGGGCAACTGGACCCCACCTGCATGCTGGTACGAGCCTCGTTCGGTCGCGGACTTCGAGAAGTACGTCGAGACGATGTACGAGGAGACGATCAACACCCCCGGTCAGGCCAACTACGCCAAGGCTGCGGTTGGTCAGTTCCGCGACATCTATAAGGACGGCGAGTACAAGGATTACAACGGCGACAAGGCCGACGAGGGCAACTGGTGGGTCGCCGTCCAGAATCCTGACCGCGTCGACGACCCCGCCAGCTGGGAGTGCAGCAAGCTGCCGTTCTGGGTGGAGAACAACGATGATCCCGGCGTCGACCAAGCGGTCACGCCAAAGATGCTCGCCGAAGCCGCCTACAACGCGATTCAGCTCCCGGGTACCAAGGTCACCCTCGCCCCCGAGGACATCACCAAGGTCAACCTCTCCACCTGGGCTTGGCTCGACAAGACCCAGTTCAAGGAGGTCGCGGTGACCGCGGCTCTCAATGTCGCCGGCCTCAACATCCAGGCGACGACCACGGCGAAGCCCGTCTCCCTCGAACTCGAGCCAGGCACCGGCGATGCCGAGACCTACCCGACCTCCAGCGTCTGCAGGATCAACGGCGATGGCTCCATCGGCGAGCCCTACGCCAAGGGCAAGTCCGACGAGACCCCACCCTGCGGCATCAAGTACCTCCGGTCGTCGGGCAGCGGGACATTCAATCTCAAGGCGACCATCACCTGGGAGATCGACTGGACCGGCACAGGTGGTGCGGGCGGCGATCTTCCTGACGGCACCTTCGGGACAACCCAGGACATTACCGTCCAGGAAATCCAGTCCGTCAACCGCTGATCAGAGCCACCACCCCGGAGCTCGAAGCCGCCGTCGACCCGTCAGGAACCCGGACACGACATGAGTGACCTGCGCCTCGAAGACACCATCTTCCAGGATCTGAAGAAGACCTTCTCCACCATCAGCGACCGCATGGATGCAACGCGCCGCACCCTGCGAGGCACGGACGCCTCGGCAGTCGGGCAGAGCCAACTCGTCGAGGACGTACAGGACTTCGCCGACGAGTGGGGGTACGGAATCAAGCAGCTCGGCAAGCACACTCAGGGTGCGGTCAAGATGATCAACAAGATCGGCGAGTCCTTCAACCAGCTCGACCTGGACCTCGCCGAATCGCTCAAGGCCCCGAAGAAGAAGGGCAAGTGACGTGGCCGGCAAGCGCCCCGCATTTCTGCACATAGGTTGGGACCCCACCCCCGGAGACGTGGAAGACACCCGGGACCTCGCCAAGAAACTCGGCGGACTGGCAAGCGAGTTGGGGACGGCTCTGCGGGAGCTGGAACGGATCGAATGCGGGGCGTGGCAGGGCAAGACCGCGCTCGCCTTCACCGAGTACATCGGTCAGGACGTCACCCCCCTCATTCGCAAGAGCCACGACTCCTTCGACAAGGCCTCGCGCGCCCTGCACCGGTGGGCCAACGAACTTCACGACTTCCAGGATGAAGCGAACCGCCTCGAGAAGTCCGCCGGTGAGAAGCTCGAGGCCCGGGAGAAGGCCGAGCAGAAGGCCGAGGGCAAAGGCAGCGAGGAACTCGGCAAGGCCTCCGGCGCGGTGGACGAGGTCACCGGCAAGGTCCACGACCTTGAGGAGCGATACAAGGAAGCCGCGGGGAAGATCAGCAAGGAGCTCGACAAGGCCGGCGACATCGCCCCGGACGAGCCCGGCTTCTGGGACAAGCTCACCAAGGGCGTCGCGGACGCGTGGGACGCCACTGGTCAGTGGATCAAGGACCACGCCGACATGATCAAGTTGATCGGCGACCTGCTGAGTGACCTGACCGCGGTTCTGGCCCTGCTGGCCATCGTCACACTTCCATTTCCGCCTCTCGCGGCGATCTTCGGTACGGCCGCGCTCATCACCAGTGGGCTCGCTCTGGTGGCGCACGGAATCGCCAAGGCTGCCGGCGCCGACGTGAGCTGGATGCAGATCGGGTTGGACGCTGTGGGGCTGATGCCAGGGATCGGAGCGTTCAGCAAGGGGATCAAGGTGGCTGGCAAGACTCCGGCGCTGGCCAGTGCCGCTGCGGCCAGCAAGGCCGGAGCGCTCGGCAAGGGATTCCAGGCAACCAATATCGGCAGGGCGCGCATGCTGCTGTCCACAGGCGAGCAGGCGGGGTTTGTCAAGGGTGGGATCAAGTTGCTGCCCGGCAAGGTAGTACTCGGTGGTATGGCCGACAACGTCTACGACGTCTCACACGCGACCAGTGGCCTGGCGTCGCGGATGGGAGGGATCGCCAACCAGGGCTACCACGCGGGCCAATGGCTCGGCTCCAAGGGAGCCAACCTCATACCGGGTGTGAATATCAATCCACTGGGAGCCGGCATCGCCATGGACGCCGGATTCAAGATCCTCCCCAAGATCACGAGTATTCACGATCACGTGGGAGAGGCCCTCTTCCCCGGCGACCAGTTCGCGAAGTCGGCCTCGGGCAACTGAAGGTCCGGAACGTAATGGCAGAGTGGTCGCGCAGGACAGCGGATTCGGATTCGTACCCAGGAAGATGGATAAGGCCATGACCATCTGGCAGCCCGAACCGGGCGAGACGCTTCTCACCCGTTCCTTTGTCACCCTCGCTACAGGCGCGGCCATGCGCGTCAGAGGCATGCGCTGGTTCCGCGACACCGAACGCAACGACATCCAGAACGAACTTCCGGGCTGGCCCGAAGGGCCGGTTTACACGGCCCGTTCGACAGGTGACTCAGTCGCGCGAAACACCGTAAAGGGCGCGGCGATTGCGGTGGGTGTCGCCGTCATGGGCATCCTCTCCTCGCAGGGCGGCAGTGTCGGCGGCTCCTCCGGCCCCGGCTCCGGCAAGGACACATCGGACGACCGCGCGGACGAAGTCGAGGACTTCCCCGTCGTGTGGGCCGCACCCAGTACGATCGCCCGCACCTTGCCCTGGCAGCTGGATCCCGTGCGCTCCCCCGAGGAGCACTACCGCACACACGCGATCGTCACCGACCGGCGACTGGTCATCGTGGGGTTTCCGTACTCCAAAAAGAACGACGAGCTCATCGAGGACGAAGTCCTTTGGGAGATCCCCCGATCGCAGATCAGCCGGGTCGAACCAAAGGCCTTCAAGGACGGGAATGACGTCAAGATCGTCTTCAGCGATGGCTCATGGTGCAGGCTTCGGGCCATCACACGGGAGAAGTTCACTCGCTACCTGATCCACCCTCGCGATTTGATCCCTCTGGAAACCCTGACACCGGCACAGCGGAGCACCGTCGAGGGCTTCGTCGCCTCGTCCGCCCCGCCCGAAGAGATCGGAAAGCCGGTCGTCAGTCGCAACCCCTGCGGTCACTACCGGATCGATTTTCTGAAGCTGAATCAAGTCGACTCGTTCTTCGGGCTCTCCGAACACTCCACGCTCATGGACTCTGAAGGAGTTGAGGTGGAGATCACCGCCTACCACCCAGACGACTTCTGACCCCGAAATGCGCTGAACCCCACCAGGACGGCATCACCCGACATGACAACGCCCGCCGACTCCACGAGTGTGCTCCCACCCACGTCCACCGCCGGGGAGCCCCCGCCCCTCTCGTTCAATGTCCCCGAGGGCTTCTTCGCCCTCCCCCTCGCCGCCACCCCCGATGAACGCGCCGAGCGCGCCCAGTCCTTCGTACGGGAGCTCTACTCCCGCGGCGATGAGAACATCTGGGAGCCCGCCGCCCCGTACTACGCGGCGATAGCCGAGCTCATGGCGGACTCCGGGGTCTCGTACTCGGCGATGGGACTGTTCTCCACGGCGGAAGAAGAAGACGGGGAAGACGGGAGCGCAGTCAGGCACGAAGGTGCCGACGGTGTCGCCCAGTGCGCCTTCACCGTAGCGGCCGTCCCGACCGACCAGGACCGCGACGACACCGACATCGTGGCCCAAGGCATCCTCGCGATCCTCTCCAGCGACCCGTACAACGACGCGCGATGGCTCGACCTGCCGTGCGGACCCGCGGTCTCCTGCGTCACGTTGCGCGAGTACAAGATCAAGCCAGAAATGACGGAGAACGGCGAGCAGGTCGATCTCCTCACGGGGCAGGTCCAGGTCCATATCCCCTTCCCCACGGGCCCGTTCACCGCGGTCTTCACACTCCACACGGCGTCCATGAACTACTGGGCCGAGTTCTGCGACATGACCGTGGGCATTCTCCAGACCCTGTCCTTCACAGATCCGGCCGCGGATACGAACGCCGAAGCTGACGCAGGCGAGATGACGAACTAATGGACTGGTACCCCGCCGCCGACGAAGACCTACTCCTCCGCACCACCGACAGGTCTCCCCGACGGCGCCTTCGGAAGTGACCACCGAGCCGTGAAACGCAGATCACACCCACCGCAGCGAATACGCCATGGCGTCACACAGTTCCCCCATCGAACCCTCCGTGCCGCTCAGCGGCATGGAGAAGGCCAGGTGCAGGTAGCCCACGCCGGCAGGCATGTGTACGTGGAAGTCGATGGTCGTGTCGGTGGTGGCGCGGACCGTCGGGCCGGCCGGTAGTTCGACGACGTCCACCTCGGCGTTCCGGGCGGTGCGCTGAGCCAGTGCCTGGGCGAAGTCGCCCGGTGTCGGGGCCGATCCGCGGGGGGTCTGTGCCAGCGAGATGAGGAGGGAGGCGGGCAGGGCCGACTCGCCGGGCGACTCCGTCTTGAGGAAGAACTCCAACGCGCCCTGGGAGAGGCCGTGTTCGGCGGTGTTGCGCAGGGTGGTCCAGACGGTTCGGGCCACCTCCGCGGAGACACCGCTTCCCGCGGACTCCTTGTCCACGAAGGTCTTCAACTGGCGGCGCCAGCGCTCGTGGGTGAGGTCGACGCGAAACCAGTCGCGGGGGACGAGGAGCCGGTAGTCCGAGGGCGGAGTCTCAGCGGTGGTCGCGCTCACGCCCCGGTCGCCCCGGTCGCCCCGGTCGTCCCCGTCGTCCCGGAGGTGATCAGCGGCGAGCCGTCCGCGTTGAAGAGGCGGATGCTGCTGACCGTGTTGCCGAACATCGTGGAGAAGGTGTCCCAGCCGGCCGCGGTGGGGGTGGACATCTCCATGATCATGGTGGTGCCGTTCGGGAGGGGTATGTAGACGCGTATGAACGAGGTCGGGAACGTGAAGCCTTCGCCGGACTCGGTCAGTTCGCCGGTGAACTGGGACTCCCGGGCGCCGATGTACGACACGGCGGGTCCGCAGGGGAGCTCTATCCGGGAAACGTCACCCGCGTCCAGGCGGCGGAGGCTCGATGAGATCTCCCTCACCGCTCCCGGAACACCACCATCGACTTCCGGGCTGTCCACCAGAGCCGCGAACACCGTGGCGGTACAGGGGGTTTCGTCGACCGCGGTCACACCGATCGCGGCGTACTCGGCTCCGGCGGCCAGCAGGTCGTCGAAGCCGAGTGCGCAGACGACCCCGAACTGGGTCTTCTCGTCCTCCCCCGCCCCCGGGAGGGCCTTGTCCACGAGTTCTTCCAGCAGCCGTATCGCCTCGTCGTCGTCCGCCTCGTGGATGGGGAGGTCGTGGTAGATCTCCGGCATCACCCAGCGGACCTGGACGTCGTCGGAGCGGAGCACGGGCGGTGCGGTGTGTGTGGGGACGAACGCCGACACATTGAGCTCGGCCATCAGGGAGTCTGGTCCTTTTCGGGGATGGGGCGCTCGGGAGCCTCGGGGAAGAACTTCCGGGAGGTGGCATACATCCCGTAGTAGGGGTAGAGACGCGGGATGTCGGCGCCGCCCTGGCGGGCGATGCCGGCGATCTGGCGGTAGAGGCGTGCCCTGCAGCGAACGTTTCGGATGGTCTGGTCGAGCAGGGTGCGGCGCCGCACGAGGTAGGTCCCCACCAGAGCGCCGCAGACGATCAGCGCGTCCACGACGATGAACGCGATCTGGAACTGCTGGGACTTCTGTGATGCGACCAGATCCCAGAACGGCCACGCACCGAACCCGAAGACGAAAATCGGCAGTGCGAGGAGACAGCCGAGGACGCTGGCCTTCTCCGTGTCCTCGCGCCGCTGGAACAGCATCCAGTGCACGGCCCGGTCATCGAGAAAGTCGAAGCGCACCTCGCGTCCGTAGCGCTCCGCTGCCGCCTTCGCGGCGGGAACGGCCGCGATGACCGACGAGGAGACCATGTTGTGCACGGCCCCTTGGTCATCGACGAACTTTCCGAACTCAAGTGCTTGGTAGTCACCCATGAATCGGTTCTCCTTACCCGACGGGCGCCAACGCGCCGTGGAACGAGGTCGGCGACGGGCTCGGTTGCGGCGTCGGCGAGGGGGTTCTCGCCCCGCCGGACGGACTGGGGGTCGGGTCGGGCGGAGTGGTGGGCCGGGCGGTACCGGGCGCAGGACTCACCGGGTTCGCTGTGTCGTCCTGGGGGAAGTAGCGCCTCAGCCTCAGCAGGCTCTGTACGTATGCGTTGCCGAGTGCGGCGCCCTTGATGTAGCGCGTGATGGTCACCGGGTCGAACCCTCCTTCAGGAAGTCTGACCTTGGTGATGCCTCGTTTGGTGAGGAACTTGGAGGCGAGGCCGACGCCCCTGTTGATGCTCTTCACGGCGAAGCCGTTGGTGAAGCCCGCCCAGACGGCGTCGCTCGCGACCAGCAGCCGTGACCCCTTGGCCGCCGCGGTGAGCCCCCTCACCGCCCCGAGTCCCGGGATGATTCCGAGCACATCGAAGGTGATCTTCAACCAGTCGAACTTCCCGCCGCGCGCGAAGTAGTCGTACAGACGGCCCGACAGAGCGGTGGCACTGAGTGCGCCCGCCGCGACGACAAGGAAGACGGCGAGTGTGCCACCCGACAGCACGACCGCCGCGATCAGCGCAGCCACCGCCAGAACCGTGGCCGCGGTCGATATCCAGTCCGCGTTGTCGGCAATCCAGTTCATGATCCCGCCAGGGTCCCGGACCCCGTCGTGGTGGATCACGTTCTTGATCCTCCTGGCAGCCCGCTTCGCCGCGTCGTCGCGGATCTCCTTGGCGCCCTCGATCTGGCTGCGCGCCACAGCCATGAGATGCGCGGCGTCGTCCCGCTTCTTCTCCTGCTTCGTGCGCTCCACGTGGTCGTCCTTGGACGGGACCGTGCCGACGGTCGGCTCCAGGATCTTGAGGGCCGCCTTGTGATCGACCTCCGCGGCGCGGAAGTCCTCCAGCGCCTTGTCGGCGACCCGCTGCGCCCGGCTCAGCTCACTGGCGTACTCCTCCGACTCCCCGTCCTTGACCTTCGTACCGAGCGCCGTCGCAGCCTCGTCGTAGCGGTCGTACGCCTTCTTCAGGCGCCCGGACGCGTCGCCCGCGATCTCGTGGAAGGCGCGGCCCGCGTCGCTGTCCCAGCCGTCGACCGATGCCAACGCCTTGATGTTCCGGGCCTGTTTGTCGATCTCTTCGGCCATGCCACGGAGCTTCTTGCCGAGCCGTGCCACCTCGTACGGATCACCGGGCACCGGGTCGGAGTCGTACATCGGGGTCCAGTCCTTTGGACGGGGTGTCACTGCTACTTCCCCTTCTTGTCGCTCTTCTTGGCGTCCCGGAGCGCTTGCGCGAGCTCGTGGTCGATGTCCTCGTAGGCCTTGGCCGCGTTGTCGGTGTACTTGGCCAGGTTCTCGATGTCCTTCATCAGCTTCTTGCGGTTCTTCTTCCACGTCTCGGAGAAGTCGTCGAAGACGTCCCGCAGTTTGTCGCTGCCGAGGTCGTCGCCATAGCCGTCGGCGGGGTTGCCGTTCTCCTTGAACTCGCGGTGGATGCGGTAGAGCGAGTCCGAGCAGTCCTTGATCATGTCGAGGTCGTATCGAGTCTTGTCCGCCACGGTCGGGCTTCCTGTCCAACGGTCGAGTGAGGCTACTTCACACCAGGCAGCGAAACAGCGGGTGCGACAGGACGCCGATCACGCCCTGTCGCACCCGAGTCGGCCCGCGATCCCGGGTCAGCCCTTGGCGCTGCGCGCCAGCTGGTCGTCCAGGTCCTCGTAGGCCTGCTTGGCCGAGGTCAGGAACTTGGACATGCCCTCAAGTCCCTCCATGGCCTTCTTCGCACCCTTGGTGAAGTCCTTGAAGGACTCCTCAAAAGCCGACGAACCCTTCTGGGTCGTGTAGCCGCCGTTGTCCACGAGCGTCTTGATGCGGTCGTCGATGGTGTCGAGTTCCGTGTGCAGACGGTCCATGTCCTTCAGAAGCTTGCCGGCCTCCTTCTCCATCTCGGCATATGTGAGATCTGCATCCTTCTTGCCCATGACGGCTCCCTCCCGTTCAGATCGCCGCAGGGCCTACCCCCGTGGCTGCGTTGTGCGGATCGCTCGGGCATCCGCCGACCTGTCCGCATGAGCAAAGATCCTACGGGTGGGGCTGTTGGGGTCACATGGCTGTTCCGTAACAGGATCGTGAGCGGGCGCACATCCCGTTGCTACGGGGAAGGAAGGGGCGGCTAAGGTCGCTTCAACTGTGTTCAGCGTTCCGGGGGCGGCCTCTGCCCAGCGAGGAGGACGAACGTGCGCCTGAGTCTGACCGTCGTCGACCCCATCGGCGGTGCGAGTGCCGATGTGGTGCTTGATGCCGATCCCGAGTCGTCCGTCGGCGACATCACCCGGGAGCTGGCGCGACATGTCGGTCTGGGCGACAGTGCGCAGATCATCCCCATTGGAGCCCAACGCGGCCCCGGCGGCGGGATAGCGCAGGCGTACGTCGACGGATACGCCCTGGACCCGAGCGCGACCGTCGTCGGGTCGCCGCTGCGGGAGGGTGCCGTCGTCAGCCTCCACGATCCGGCCGGCTGCCTGCTCGGGGAGCCGACCGGAGTGGTGGAACTGCGGGTGGCCGGCGGTCCGGCGGCCGGTGCGGTGCACCGGCTCGGAGTCGGGCGGTACGACATCGGCAGCGGCTCGGCCGCGCCCCTCCGTGTCGACGATCCCGAACTGGCCGCGCGTGCGGCCACGTTGTCGATCGCAATCGACGGAACCTGCCAGATCGCCGTGCACGGCGACAAGAACGACAAGGGAGACAAGCAGGGCGTCCGCCTCGACGGTGAGGAACTCGACGGCGACTCCTGGCCCCTCGGCTCCCAGCTCGCCCTCGGCAACACCCTGCTGGAAATCGTCGGTTACACGCCGCCGAACGCGGCCCTGAAGTGGTCGGACGACGGATCCGGCCTCGACTACAACCGGCCCCCTCGGCTGCGTCCGGCCGAGCGCCAGACCCACTTTCGGCTGCCCTCGCCGCCCGGAGACTTCGAAGCCCGGCCGCTGCCCTGGCTGATGGCACTGTTCCCGCTGGTCGGCGCCGTGGTCGCGGCCATGATCTTCCAGCGCTGGTACTACCTGATCATGGCCGGGCTGAGCCCGATCATGCTCTTCGGCAACTACTTCATGGACAAGAAGCACGGCCGGAAGTCACATGCCAAGCAGCTGAAGGAGTACAAGGAACACAAGGAGCGGATCGAGAAGGACGCCCAGGACGCGCTGCGCACCGAGCGACTGGACCGGCGGAACGCCATCCCCGACCCTGCCGCCGTACTCAACTTCGGGACCGGCCCCCGTACCCGGCTGTGGGAGCGGCGGCGCACCGATGCGGACCACCTGGTGATGCGGGTCGGTACCGGCCGGGTCCCGTCCGTGGTCGTGCTCGACGACCCGGAGCAGGACGACCACAAGCGCCAGGTCACCTGGGACATCGAGGACGCGCCGGTGGCGCTGCCGCTCAAGGATCTCGGTGTCATCGGCATCGCCGGGCCCGGCGACTCGGCCCATGCGCTGGGCCGTTGGGCCGTCGCCCAGGCCGCGGTCCTGCACAGCCCCATGGACGTCCAGTTCTACGTGCTGACCGAGAACGAGGCGCACACCCGCTGGGACTGGACGCGCTGGCTGCCGCACGCGCGTCCGTCGGGCGGTCAGGACGCCAACGTGCTGATCGGCACGGACTCCGAGACCGTGGGTGCCCGCGTCGGTGAACTCACGCAGCTCCTCGACGCGCGCCAGAAGGCCGTGAAGGAGGCCGGAGGCTCCGGTGCCGGCCTCATCGACGCCGATATCGTCGTCGTATGGGACGGATCCCGTCGGCTGCGTTCGATGCCGGGTGTCGTACGTCTGCTGCGTGAGGGACCGGGCGTCTCCATGTACGCGATCTGCCTGGACGAGGAGGAGCGGTTCCTGCCCGGAGAGTGCCAGGCCGTGGTCGTCGCCGAACCCAGGCGGACCGAGGAAACCCCTGGCCAGGCCGCTGGCTTCGCGGCTGCGGCGCCGCCCTCCGCGGGCGGGTTCCCGTCCTTCCACGCCTGGCACCAGACGGCCGAGCAGGACTCCGAGGGCGCGGAGAAGGTGCTCGAACTGAGGCTGCGGGTCGAGCAGAGCGGCCACCGCCGTATGACCGACGTACGGCCCGACTTCGTCTCGCCCGCCTGGTGCGCGCGGCTGGCCCGGTCGCTCTCCGCGCTGCGCGACATCAGCGGTGAGACGGAGGACTCGGCGCTGCCGGGTTCCAGCCGGCTGCTCGACGTACTGCAGCTGGAACCGCCGACGCGGGACGCGATCGCCGCCCGCTGGCGCATGGGCGGGCAGTCGACGATGGCCGTCGTCGGTGAGTCGTACGACGGTCCCTTCGGTATCGACATCCGGCGGGACGGGCCGCACGGCCTGATCGCCGGCACGACCGGTTCCGGTAAGTCGGAGCTGCTGCAGACCATCGTGGCCGCGCTCGCCGTCGCCAACACCCCCGAGAACATGACCTTCGTCCTCGTCGACTACAAGGGTGGCTCGGCGTTCAAGGACTGTGTGAAGCTCCCGCACACCGTCGGCATGGTGACCGACCTCGACGCCCACCTCGTCGAGCGTGCCCTGGAATCGCTCGGCGCGGAGCTGAAGCGGCGCGAGCACATCCTCGCCGCCGCCGACGCCAAGGACATCGAGGACTACCAGGACCTGGTACGCAGGGATCCCTCGAACCCGCCGGTTCCCCGACTCCTCATCGTCATCGACGAGTTCGCCTCGATGGTGCGTGACCTGCCCGACTTCGTCACCGGTCTGGTCAACATCGCCCAGCGAGGCCGTTCGCTCGGCATCCATCTGCTGCTCGCCACCCAGCGGCCCAGCGGTGTCGTCTCGCCCGAGATCCGGGCCAACACCAACCTGCGGATCGCGCTGCGCGTGACGGACGGCAGCGAGTCCAGCGACGTCATCGACTCGCCCGAGGCCGGTCACATCTCCAAGAGCACACCCGGTCGCGCGTATGTGCGTCTGGGACACGCCTCCCTCGTCCCCTTCCAGTCCGGCCGCGTCGGCGGGCGCCGGCCGGGGGCGGCCGACCCGCAGACGCTCGCGCCGTGGGCGGGACCGCTGCAGTGGGAGGACCTCGGACGGGCCGCGCTGGTGAAGCCGAAGGCCGAGGCCCGCCAGGAAGAGGAGATCACCGACCTCAAGGTCCTGGTGGACGCGGTGCAGGAGGCCAACCGGGCACTGGGGATTCCGGCACAGCACAGCCCGTGGCTGCCCGCTCTGGAGGAGACCCTCCTGCTGGACGCCATTCCGCCGGTCCGCAGCGCGGGTGCGCTGCCCGCCGCCCCGTACGGCGTCGAGGACCTGCCTGCCGCACAGGACCGCCGCCCGGTGGCCGTGGACTTCGCCACGTTCGGGCACCTGCTCGTGGGCGGCGCTCCGCGGACCGGTCGCTCGCAGCTGCTGCGGACGATCGCCGGCTCACTGGCCCGTACGCACTCGGTGGCCGACGTCCACCTGTACGGGATCGACTGCGGCAACGGCGCCCTCAACGCGCTGACCCGGCTGCCGCACTGCGGAGCGGTCGTCGGACGCAACCAACTGGAGCGGGTTGTCCGGCTCTTCGCCCGGCTGAAGGGTGAACTCACCCGTCGCCAGGACCTGTTCGCCGACCAGGGGTACGCCGACATCGGCGAGCAGCGGGCCGCCGCGGGCGAGGACGAGCGGCTGCCGCACATCGTGCTGTTGCTCGACCGCTGGGAGGGCTGGCTGCCCACGCTCGGCGAGTACGACCACGGTGACCTGACCGACCAGCTCATGGCCATGATGCGCGAGGGCGCGAGCGTCGGCATCCACGTGGTGATCACGGGTGACCGGCAGATCCTGTCCGGGCGGATCGGCTCGCTGACCGAGGACAAGTACGGCCTGCGCCTTGCCGACCGCGGCGACTTCTCGATGCTGGACATCAACTCCCGCAAGGTTCCCGAGGAGATCCCGCCGGGCCGGGCCTTCAGGAACGAGACGGCGACGGAGACGCAGTTCGCCCTGCTCTCCGAGGACACGACCGGGCAGGGGCAGGCCGCCGCGCTGATCGCCATCGGCGACGCCGCGGCCGCCCGTGACACGGCCATCCCGCGTTCCCGCCGGCCCTTCAAGGTCGACGTGCTGCCGAGCCGGATCTCCTTCGCGGACGCCTGGGGGATGCGCGACCCGGAGACGAGCACGTCCCCGCTGTGGGCGCTCGTGGGCGTCGGCGGCGACGAACTCACCGCGTTCGGCCCCGACCTCGCCGAGGGGGTTCCGGCCTTCGTGATCGGCGGCCCGGCCAAGTCCGGTCGCAGCACGGTGCTGTTGAACTTCGCGCGCTCCTACCTCGCACAGGGAGTACGCCTGGTCGTCGCCGCGCCGCGCCAGTCGCCCCTGCGTGAACTGGAGGGCCAGGAAGGCGTCCTGAAGGTCTTCACCGGCCGCGACATCGAGGACGACGACCTCGAGGAGGCCATCGCCTCGGCGACACCGGAGCAGCCCATCGCCGTCCTGGTCGACGACGCCGAAGTACTGGACGACTGCGACGCCGAGGACATCTTCAAGAAGATCCTCCAAAGCGGCGTCGAGGACGGGATCGCCCTCGTCATCGCCGGCGACGAGGAAGAGATCTGCGACGGCTTCTCCGGCTGGCAGGTCGACGCCAAGAAGGCCCGCCGCGGAATCCTGCTCTCCCCACAGGATTCCTCCGCAGGCGACCTGATCGGCATCCGCACGACCCGCAGCATGGTCGGCGGCCCCATCGCCCCCGGAAAGGGAATGCTGCACCTCGGCACCGGGGAACACATCACGATCACCACGCCGATGTGACGGTCACCGCCCGACAGAGGGACGGCGGCCCGGTCAGAGTGACGGGCCGCCGGAGAACCGTCCGCTACCCGACCTTCGACATCCGAGCCACCGGATCCCCCGCCTCCGGGTTGTCCGTCTCGTACTTGAGGTCGTCTCCGACGGGGGTGAGGCGTACCTCGTGTTCGCCTGTTGTGCATACGTCTCGGTTGGACTCGTCGGCGATGCTTGTGACGATGAGTTGCTTGGACGTGACCTGTTTCAGGATGAGTACGTCGTCGCAGATGCCGCCGATCTGGTCGGTCTGGCGGAAGGTGCCCAACTCCTTGCCCACGGCGGCCTGGTGGACGGTGACGCGGATGGTGCCCATGGGGAGGGTGCCGCTGAGTGCGAGGCCGGGGCCCTCCCAGGTGCCCAGGTAGGAGGCGGGGATGGACTGTTCCCCGGTGGCCGACGCGCTCGGTGTCGCGTAGGCGGAGTCCGCTGCCGAGGTGTCGCCCGAGCCGGTCGACTTGTCCCCGCCCGGCATCAGGTCGAACAGGAACGCCGAGCCCACCGTCACCGCCGCCAGCGCCCCCGCGACCGCCAGGGCTACCGTGCAACTGAGCCTGCGGCCACGGCCGTTCACCCCAGTCGCGGAGGTGGCGGCCACGCTGACGGAGAGCTTGCCGGGGCGGTCGGCAGGGGGCGGCGGCGCATCGCGCGGCTCGGGCACATAAGTAGGTGTGGGCGTCATGACCGGCGGCGGGCCGAACTCCCCGCCCACGGAAGGGTTGCTGAACTCCACCGGCCCCGAAGGCAGCCCGGCCTCCAGGTTCAGCAGCCGCACCGCGCTGCGGCTGACCTGCTCCACCATCGGCCCCGGCAGCCATCCCGCCGCGACCAGCCTGGCCGCTCCCTCCGGGGCGAGGCGCCGGGCCACGTCACCCGGAGCCGGCCGCTCGCCCGGATCCTTCGCCAGGCACTCAGCGACCAGTTGCCGCAACTCGCCCTCCAGCGAGCCGAGTCGGGGTTCCTCGTGCACCACCTTGTAGAGGAGGGAGGCGGAGGAGTCGCCGGGGAACGGCGGTTCCCCGGTCGCCGCGTACACCAGCAGCGCGCCCAGCGAGAAGATGTCCGCGGGGCCCGCGACCGTCTTGCCGAGGATCTGTTCGGGCGACATGTAGCCGGGGGAACCGACCGAGACGCCGGTCGAGGTCAGTGACGCCGTGCCGTCCGTGGCGCGCGCGATGCCGAAGTCGATGAGCAGGGGGCCGTCGAGGGTGAGCAGGACGTTGGAGGGCTTGACGTCGCGGTGGACGAGGCCCAGCGCGTGGACCGCCGAGAGCGCTTCGGCGAGGCCGGCGCCCAGGACTCGTACGGAATGGGCCGGAAGCGCGCCGGCGTCCGCGACGGCGGCCGCCAGCGAGGGACCGGCCGCGTATCCCGTCGCGACCCACGGCACCGGCGCCTCCGGGTCCGCGTCCAGGACCGGGGCCGTCCACGCGCCGCCCACCCGCCGCGCGGCCTCGACCTCGCGGCGGAAACGGGCGCGGAACTCCTCGTCGAGCGCGAAGTGCGGGTGCACGATCTTGACCGCGACCGTACGTCCGCCCGTGCTTCGGCCCAGATACACGCGCCCCATGCCGCCGGAGCCCAGCCGGCCGAGCAGCCGGTAGGGCCCCACGACCGTGGGTTCGTCAACTCCCAGCGGCTGCATGGCGCTCACAGCTCAACCCTCCCCCGTACGTACCGCACGCACTGCTCAGCAGAGTAGTGCCGTACGAGGCGTCCCGGGCCTCAGGACTCCAGCAGCCGCACGCTCACGTCCGCCGGGAACCCGGTGGTCGAGCCGACCCGGCGGGCGAACTCCCGTACGGCCGCCAACTGCGGGCCGCCGAAGCGGAAGTCGAGCGTCGTGAAGTACTGCTCCAGGACCTTCTCGTCGAAGGCCTCCCAGCGTGCCGCCTGCTCGGCGACCTTGCCGACCTCGTCCAGGGACAGGTCCCTGGACGCCAGGAACGCCTCGTGGACCTTGCGGGTGACGGCCGGCTCGCGCTCCAGGTAGTCGCGGCGGGCCGCCCAGACGGCGAAGACGAACGGCAGGCCCGTCCACTCCTTCCACATGGCGCCGAGGTCGTGCACCTCGAGGCCGAGCTTGGGGCCCTCGCTCAGGTTGGCACGCAGGGCCGCGTCACCGATGAGTACGGCGGCGTCGGCCTCCTGCATCATCAGCGGGAGGTCGGGCGGGCAGGTGTAGTACGACGGCTGGACACCGATCTGCTCGGCGAGGAGCAGCTGCGCCAGGCGTACGGACGTACGAGAGGTCGAGCCGAGGGCGACGCGGGCGCCGTCCAGCTGGTCGAGGGGGACCTGCGAGACGATCACGCAGGACATCACCGGGCCGTCGCAGCCGACCGCGATGTCGGGGAAGGCGACCAGCTCGTCGGCGTGCTTGAGGAACTCGACGAGCGTGATGGGCCCGATGTCGAGGTCGCCCTGCACCAGCTTCTCGCTGAGCTTCTCGGGGGTGTCCTTGGTGAGCTCGAAGTCGAGGAGCGTGCCCGTTCTCGCGAGCCCCCAGTAGAGGGGCAGGCAGTTCAGGAACTGGATGTGGCCGACGCGCGGCCGGTTGCGAGAATTGTCCACATCGCGAGGCTAGCCCCAGTGAGGTACGGTGCAGGCTTCGGGTCCCCGAGTGGTTTCGAAACCACCCGGACCCCTCGTGTCAACCCCCGTGACAGACACTGATCCACTACGACGTCAACCCAGACGCCTTGCTGGTCAAACCTCCGGGTGACGTGATCTTGCCCTCTATTGCTTTCAGCTGCCCGGGTGGCTAAGCTCGCCCGCAAGTTGCAGTTTGGTTTCCCTTGCAGTACAGAGCCTGCGGAGCATGTGACCGCGGGCTCTCGTCGTTTTCAGATGAATGCAGTTGTTTACACGCAGTTGTTTACACCTTGCAGGTTCTGGAGCAGGGCAACCCTTTGGGCCCAAGGAGGGCTTATGGCTACCGGAACCGTGAAGTGGTTCAACGCCGAAAAGGGCTTTGGTTTCATCGCCCAGGAAGGCGGAGGACCGGACGTCTTCGTCCACTACTCTGCGATCAACGCCAACGGTTTCCGTTCACTCGAGGAGAACCAGTCGGTCTCCTTCGACGTGACGCAGGGTCCGAAGGGCCCGCAGGCGGAGAACGTAACCCCGCTCTAAGCCTGCGGCTCCATGAGCCCAGTGCTTTGAACAGGATCGATTAGCAGTACCCAAGGAGCCCCGCGCCGGCCTGGCGTGGGGCTCCTGCCTTTACGCGCATGTGCACCTAGATGTGCTGCATGACCAGTACGAACGTCGTCCCCGGCGCCAGCGCCTCGTACGCGTGCGGCACATCTCCGCGGTACGACACGTAGTCGCCGGGCCCGAGCTCCACCGTCTCGCCCCGCGGGCCCGCCGCCAGCCGCCCGGTGCTGACGATCAGTTGCTCCACCGTCCCCGGGATGTGCGGGTCCGACTCCCGGGCGGCGCCCGGCTCCACGCGCACGTGGTAGATGTCGCGCCGCGCTCCCGGCGGGCTCGCCGACAGCAGGGTGGCCGCGTACGCCGCCTGCTCGGAGTGGACGGTCGGCCCCTCGCCCGCGCGGATCACCTGGACGGCCGGGGCGGGCGGCTCCACCAGCGCGCTGAACGGTACGCCGAGCGCCACCCCCAGCGCCCACAGCGTCTCCACGCTCGGATTGCCGCTCGCCGCCTCCAGCTGGGAGAGCGTGGACTTCGCGATGCCGGCGCGCTTGGCCAGCTCGGAGAGGGAGAGCCCGGCGCGGGTGCGCTCGCGCCGCAGGGAGGCGGCGATCCAGTCGAGCGGGAGGCGGGACGGGGGGCCGTCGTCGGTCATATGTCGTTCGCTCCGTCGGTACGATCGTTCTGCTTGACGAACAGCAGGGTCACTGTTCATTGTAGAAAACATGCGTTCGCTACTCCGAACAACCGGGGCACTCGATTCCGGCCTCCTCCGTGACGTGGCCCTGGTCTGTCTCGCCAGCGGAGTCGTCGGCATCTCGTTCGGCGCGATCTCCGTCGCGGGCGGGCTGCCCGTGTGGGTGCCGGTGGTGATGTCGCTGGTCGTGTACGCGGGCTCCGCCCAGTTCAGCGCGGTGGGGATTCTGCTGGCCGGCGGCGGCCCGTTCGCGGCGGCGGCGACGGGGCTGCTGCTCAACACCCGGACGGCGGCCTTCAGCCTCGCCGTCGCGGACGTACTCGGCCGGGGCCCCTGGCCGGTACGGCTGCTCGGGGCACACCTCGTCACCGACGAGACGGTGGCGTTCGCACTCGCCCAGCCCACCCCCGCCCGTCGCCGGGCCGCCTTCTGGTTCTCCGGGCTCGGTCTGTACGCGGCCTGGAACCTGTGCGTGCTGGGGGGCGCGCTGGCGGGCGGGGCGATCGGGGACACGGGCACGTTCGGCCTGGACGCCGCCTTCCCAGCGGTGCTGTTGGCGCTGGTACTGCCCGCACTGCGAAAGGACTCGGGCGTACGGCGGGCCGCGCTCGCCGGTGCGGTCGTGGCGCTGGCGGCCACACCGGTCGTGCCCGCGGGGGTGCCGGTGCTGCTGGCGCTGGCCGGGCTGCTCGTCGTAGGGAGGACGGCATGACCACCCCGCTGGTCGTCGCCATCCTCGCGCTCGCGGTGGGGACGTACGCCTTCCGGCTGGTGGGCCCTGTCCTGCACGGGCGGGTCGAAATTCCCGTACGGGTACGGGAGTTGCTGTCCGCCGGAGCGGTGGTCCTGCTCGTCGCCCTGCTCGCCACCGGGGCACTCACCGAGGCGCGGGGGTTCGCGGGGTGGGCACGGCCGCTCGGGGTGCTGGTGGGTGGGGTGCTGGCCTGGCGGAGGGCGCCGTTCGTGGTGGTGGTGTTGGGGGCGGCCGGGGCGACGGCGGTGCTGCGGGCGGTCGGGGTGGGCTAGTGGGGCCGCCTACTGCTGCTCGTAGTCCGCGTACAGGCCCTCGATCTCCCGGCTGAAGTCGCGGGCGATCTCGTCCCGTTTCAGCTTCATGGTGGGCGTCAGATGGCCCGCGTACTCGGTGAAGGCGCCCGGGAGGACGGTGAAGCGGCGGATGGATTCGGGGCGGGAGACGAGTTTGTTCGCCTCGTCGATGGCGCGCTGGAGGATCGCGAGCAACTCCGGGTCGTCGACGAGGAGTTCGGCGGGGACCGGGTGCTTGCCGTTCATCTGGCGCCAGTGGGTGATGCCGTCGGGGTCGAGGGTGATGAGGGCGGTGACGTAGGGGCGGCGGTCGCCCAGGATCATGACGTGGGCGATGAGGGGGTGGGCGCGGAGCCAGTCCTCCATGGGGGCCGGGGCGACGTTCTTGCCGCCCGCGGTGATCAGGATCTCCTTCTTGCGGCCGGTGATGGACAGGTAACCGCCGTCGTCGAGTTCGCCGATGTCGCCGGTCGCGAACCAGCCGTCCGGGGACGCGTCGACGACTCCGCCCGCGTGCGGGTCCCAGTAGCCGCGGAAGACCTGCGCGCCGCTCAGCAGGATCTCCCCGTCGGCGGCTATCCGCACCCGGGTGCCCGGGAGGGGCCAACCCACGGTTCCCAGACGGGGTTTGTCCGGAGGCGTGACCGTGGCGGCCGCGGTCGACTCCGTCAGGCCGTACCCCTCGTAGACGTCGATGCCGGCGCCTGCGTAGAACGCGGCCAGACGGCGGCCGAGCGGAGAGCCGCCGCAGATCGCGTAACGGACCCTGCCGCCGAGGGCGTTGCGGATACGGCGGTAGACCAGCGGGTCGTAGAGCGCACGGGCGGCGCGCAGGCCCGGTCCCGGGCCCGGGCCTGTGCCGTGCTGGCGGGCCTCCAGCGCCTCGCCGTACCGCTGCGCGATGCGCGCCGCGCGGTCGAAGGACGAGCCGCGGCGCATCCGCTCGGCGGTCGCGCGGCCCGTGTTGAAGACCTTCTCCAGGACGTACGGGATGGCCAGGAGGAAGGTCGGTTTGAAGGAGCCCAGGTCGGCGAGCAGGTCCTGGGTCTGGAGGCTCGGACTGTGGCCCAGTTTCACTCGGGCGCGCAGGCAGGCGACCGCGACCATCCGGCCGAAGACGTGCGAGAGGGGCAGGAAGAGAAGCATGGAGGGCGCGTCCTGGGTGCGGGCCCTGAAGATCGGGTAGAGCAGTTCGATCGCGTTGTCGATCTCGGCGAAGAAGTTGCCGTGGGTGATCGCGCAGCCCTTGGGGCGGCCCGTCGTGCCCGAGGTGTAGATGAGGGTGGCGAGTGTGTCGGGGCCCAACACCCCACGCCGTACCGCTACTTCCGAGTCCGGGACGTTCTGGCCCAGCTCGGCCAGCCGCTCCACGTGCCCCTTCTCGAAGACCCACATGTGCCGCAGGTCGGGGATCCGGTCGCGTTCCGGGCCGAGTGCGGCGGCCTGCGCGACGGTCTCGGTGGCGAGTGCGACGGCTCCCGAGTCCTGGAGGATCCAGCGGACCTGGAAGGGGGACGAGGTGGGATAGACGGGGACGGTGACCAGGCCTGCCGCCCAGGCGGCGAAGTCGAGGAGGGTCCACTCGTACGTCGTCCGCGCCATGATGGCTATGCGGTCACCGGGGACGAGTCCCTCCGCGATCAGGCCCTTCGCCACCGCCTGTACCTGCGCCGCGAATTCGGCCGCGGTCACGTCCGTCCACTCGCCGTCCGGGCCCTTGCGGCTGAGGGCCGGCTCGTGCGGGGCCGCGGCCTCGTTGTCGAACGGTATGTCCGCGAGGGAGCCGTGCGTCATCGGGGCGACCAGCGGTGGCAGGGCCACCTCGCGCACGACCCCGTCCAGCCGTTTGATCTCGGGCTCCATGTGTGGAGGTTCGGAGGAGTACTGGCTGGACACGGGGTGCTCCTTGTCGGCCGGGGGCCGGGGCGGGGTGAGGGCGCGAATCCTCATACGGGCCTGGGGGGTGGGGAGTTCAGGTGTGGGGGTTCGGTGGGGCGGGATCGTAGTCCTGCCGAGGTGGGGATCGTGTAAACCGGCTGAGGTGGGGATCGTACGGCGCCGGAGTGTGGGGTTTGTGGGGTTGGAGGGCGGGCGGCGTGCGGGTTACCGGCGGTACTTCCGGGGGGTGGGGGGCGGCTGATTCGGTGCCGGTTCGGCCCTCTTCGGTCTTGGCCTCAACTTGGGCTTACCGCGGGTAACCTTGCGTCGGGGCGAGGTGGCGTCCACCTGTGCTGGGCCAGGACTTTCTTCGCCCCCTCCGCCCCTGCCCGTCCCGTACCTGGGGGCTCCGCCCCCAGACCCCCGTTCGCCCGAAGGGCTCGTCCTCAAACGCCGGACGGGCTGAAATCGAAGGGCCCGTCCTCAAGCACCGCAGGACGGGCTGAAAGATCTCTCCCCGGAGCCCCCGTGCAGAAGCGTGTTCGTGTCGATCTTGCCCGTCTTGCCGCCTATGAGCGGGTGTGTGGGTTCGCCACCGGGGCGGTGGCCATGCCGGTCACGTATCCGCATGTGCTGGCGTTTCCGATGACCGTGCGGGTCATGGCCAGTCGGGCGTTTCCGCTGCCGGTGCTCGGGCTTGTTCATACGTCGACGGAGATGACGCAGCGGCGGGGGCTGCCCGCCGACGGGGAGTACGAGATCAGTGTGTGCGTCGAGGGGTTGGCGGCTCACAGGCGCGGTACGGAGGCGACCGTGGTGACCGAGGCGCGGCTCGCGGGCACCCTCGTATGGGAGTCGAGGAACACCTATCTGGCGCGGCATACGACGGCGGCCGCTCCCGGGCCCCGAGACGACGTCGCGGAACGCACGCCGTTGCCCGCCGTCGCCGAGTGGCGGTTCGCCGGGGACGTCGGGCGGCGGTACGGCGCCGTGTCCCGGGACCGCAACCCCATCCACCTGTATCCGCTCACGGCCCGCCTGTTCGGCTTCGCCCGTCCCATCGCCCACGGCATGTGGACCGTCGCGCGCTGCCTCGCCGAACTCCCGGCCGGCGGTGAATCCCTCACCGTACGGGCGGAGTTCAAGGCACCCGTACGACTCCCGGGAACGGTGACCTACGCGGCCGAAGGCAACCGTTTCGAGCTCCGGGGTGCGATGCAGCGGCTCCATCTCACAGGCGAGGTCCAGCCCGCCCCCATGTGAACAACAGGCTAACAATCAGCGGGAATCGCGACTTGCCGATCTCGCGCACCCCACGTCCTGGGGGGCAAACTCGCAGGTGAGTCACCTAAGTTAAGAAATCGTTCACAGTAAACCCCTAGCTTCCCCAAGGTTCTTTCAAGCCTCCGCTCATTCCACGCTCAGACACCCTTCCTAGCCTCGGTCCACCTGCTGGAACCGCGCCAGGAAGGCTCCCGAGCCATGCCCTCCACCCCCAGACGTATCGCCGTACTCGCCGATTCGGACACCCGCTGGAAGTGGGGCGCCTCCGTCGCACGACAGATCGCTCCGGACCACGCACTCGACGCGTACTTCCTGCGCACCCGGGCCACCCCGACCGAGCGCCAGCTCGCCGAGGTCGGCATCGTGCCGGACACCCAACGCGAGGTCACGGCGGCCGAGTTGGTCGACGACGAGGAGTTCGCGAGCGCCGACATCGTGGTCCTGGCGATCGTCGGCGGTACCGCGCTCGCGCTTGTGCACAGCCTCGGTCTGGCGTGGGAGGCGCGCGCCGAGCGGCCCGTCACCGTCACCGGCTATGTCGGAGTCGTCTACGAGAAGATGGTCGACGGCCTGCTCACCCGCGCCGGCGCCGATGTCGTCCTCGCCAACAGCGCCTACGACACGGGCCGGTTCCGCGATGTCTTCGCGAACGTGGGCGTCGACCCGGACTCCGTCGTCGAGTGCGCGCTGCCGTTCCTCGGCGGCGACCCGTACGCGCCCTCCGGCGACCGCCCCTTCACGCTCACCTTCGCCGTGCAGCCGTCGGTGCCCAAGAGCAGGGACGAACGGCTCTCGCTCCTGGAGCGCGCGGCCGCACACGCCCGACGGCACCCCGAACGCCTCGTCCTGATGAAGCTGCGCAGCCTGCCAGGCGAGCACACGACCCACGTCGAGGCCAACCCGTACCAGGAACTCATCGGGAAGCTGGCCGAGCCGGCCCCGTCCAACCTCCAGCTCGTGTACGGAAACATGGGTGAAGTCCTCGACCGTACGGACCTGTTGGTGACGGTCAGCTCGACGGCGGCGCTGGAGTCGATGCACCGGAACATCCCTACCGCGATCCTCACCGACTTCGGTGTCCGCGAGGCGCACGGCAATCACTACTTCGTGGAATCCGGCTGCCTCACCTCCTGGGACGAGCTCGACGCCGGTGCACGCCCGCGGCCGGACCCGGCGTGGACGGCCGCGCAGGGCATCGGCAAGAGCGACCCGTACGCCGCGACCCGCGCCCGCATCGCCGCGCTGCGCGCCTCGGGTCCGCTGCCGCAGTTGCGGCCGTACTACTCGCCCCAGCGGGCCGGCGCCTATCTGGGCGGCGTGCTGGAGCGCAACGGGTTCGACGAGAAGGGCAGGCCGCTGCCCGTGTCGTCGGGAGCGGGCGACGGCTCCCTGAAATCGGCCGTCCGGGGCGTCACGCGCCGCGGCGCCAAGCGGCTCTACCGCATGGGCTATCAGCGGGTCGCACCCGCGCTCCGGCGCTGGGGGCAGACGTGACCCGCAACGCTCCGGCGGTGCGACAGACATGACCCGCGCCGTCTCCGGCAGAACACCGGGATCCCCAGTGCCCCGCGCCGCCTCTGCCAGAAGCCCGCGACCTCAATGATCCACAACCCCGGGGGAAGACCATGACCCGCACCCTCGCACTCGTCGAGAGCCCCGCCCAGCTCCTCAACCTCCTTGAGTGGGCGCTGGGCGAGCGCGACGGCGCGCCGGATCCCGCCCGGTGCGAGGTGGCGGTCCTGCTGCCCCGCGACGCGACCACGCGCCACCAGCTGGGCGTGATGGCGGAGTTGGCCCGCGCGGAGGGCATCCGGGTCGCTCTGCACGACATCCGCAGGGTTCCTGTCGGCCTTCCGCGCGCCCTGGCGGCGCTCGCGCCGAAGCTGGCCGGGGCGGGGCGTCTGGTGATCGGCGACCCGTTCTCGGGGCTGATCCAGTGGCTGCTGCCGCTTGCCAGGACGCGGGACCTGGTTCTGGTGGACGACGGCACGGCGACCCTGGAGCTCTCCCGCGAGCTGCTCGCGGGGCGCCCGCTCGTCCGCTGGCACCGCACGGGCTCCGCACCGGCGGCGGCCGCCCGCGCCTCGCGCCGGATAACCCCCGGACACGGGCGGCAACTTGAGGTCTTCTCCTGCCTGACGGCCGACCTCAGGCTGCCGCCCGGCGGTATCGCCTCGGCCAACACCTACAGCTGGGCGCGGCAGCGGTACGGGCCGCCGCAGGTCCGCCCCGGCGTCGACGTGATCGGCACCTCGCTCGCCGAGACCGGCCTGATCGACCCCGAGCGGTATGTGCGGGAGATCATCTCCCTCGCCGACGAGGTGAACGCGGAACGCTACTTCGCGCACCGCCGCGAGGACCCGGACAAGCTGCGGCTCATCGCGGAGTACGCCGAGCTGGAAGTCGTACGGCCCGAACTCCCCCTGGAACTCGAACTGTTGAAGGGTCCGGTCGCCGACACCCTGGTCAGCATGCCCTCCACGGTGCTGCACACCCTGCCCCTCGTGCTCGCCGGTACGGGCGTGGAGATCACCGTCTGCGGGGACGTCACCGACTGGCTCGAACCGGACGCGTCCGAGCGGGCGACAGCCTTCCTGGAAGAAGTGATCCGCAAATGACCTGGAAGAGGTAGTGCACAGGTGACCTGGAACAACGATCTGAAGCGGACGGCGAAGTCCGCCTTCGAGAGCTGTACCGGCCTGCGCGTCACCCGTGCGCGCAGGCCCCTCCCCCGCACCACCGAGGCCACGCTCGTCAGACCTCCGGCCGGCCAGGTCGCCGCGAGCGCCCGGCCGCCAGCCCGCCCCGAGACCGACCGGCTGCTGCGCGCACCCGTGTTCGTGCTCTCCGCGCCGCGCTCCGGCTCGACTCTCCTGCGCGTCCTGCTGAACAGCCACTCGCAGCTGCACTCCCCGCACGAGACGCACTTCCGCCGCATCACGGTCCGCTTCACCACCGAGCCCGCGAACCAGGCGATGCAGGCCGCGGGCCACAATCTCGCCGACGTCGAGCACATCCTCTGGGACCGGCTGCTGCACCGCGAACTCGCGCTCAGCGGCAAGGAGTTCCTCGTCGAGAAGACACCGAGCAACGTGTTCGTCTGGAACCGGCTCGCCACCTGCTGGCCGGACGCGCGCTTCGTGTTCCTGATCCGGCATCCGTACTCGATCGCCCGCTCCTGGCACGAGGGTGCCCCCGAGGCGCGGCCCATGGAGGAGGCGGTGCGTCACACCCGCGAGTACATGCGGACCCTGGAACAGGCGAGGCAGCACCTGCCCGGCCACACCATCCGCTACGAGGACCTGACCGCCGACCCCGAATCGGCGACCCGCGCGCTCTGCGAACGTTTCGGCATCCGCTGGGAGCCCACGATGACGGAGTACGGGCGCCACGACCACGGCGAGTTCACCAAGGGCATCGGCGACTGGACGGACAAGATCAAGAGCGGCAGCGTCCAGGCGGGGCGCCCGCTGCCGGAGCCGGGCGAGATCCCGGAGGGCCTGCGGCCGATGGCGAAGGCCTGGGGCTACCTGGACTGAGCGTCCTTGGCGGGCGGTGACCAGGGGCGTCCCTCCATGAGGTCGCCGAGGCCTGCCCAGGCGAAGTTCATCAAGGTCGCTGCCGCCTGTTTCGCCGAGACGCCCGGCGTGGCGTTGGCCCAGGCCGCGAGCGACTCGGCCGCGCCGACCAGGGCCTCAGCGAGCCCGGCGACCTCCGTCTCGGGCAGGGACGGGTCGTGGTGTGCCTCACGGGCCGCGACGACGATCAACCGCGTGACGAACGCGACGAGTTCCTCGCGCATCGCGCCGGCCTCGGCGGCGAACGGTTCGCCGTGCGTACGCGCCTGGAGGTGCAGCACCGACCAGCCGTCGGGGTTCTGCGCGGTGTGCGTGAAGAACGCCCGCAGTCCGTCCCAGAGTTGGCGGTCGGCGGGCAGGTCCGGCTGTACGCCCGCCATGACGGCGCCGGTGAGCGCCTGGGCCTCGCGCCGGATGCAGGCGGTGAAGAGGTCTTCCTTCGAGTTCAGGTACAGGTACACCAACGGCTTGGACACGCCCGCCAGTTCGGCGATCTCGTCCATCGACGCGGCCCGGTACCCCAACTGCCCGAAGGTCCGCACGGCGGCGTCCAGCATCTGCTGTTCCCGTACCGCGCGCGGCATCCGCTTGCTCTTCACAGCACCCATGCGCGCAAGCGTACGGTTTGCCTGCCGGCGGCTGGGCGGGGATACGGTTCGCTGATTCTGAGTCCTGGGCCGGGGTGCCGTTCCTGGGGGCTGCGCCCCCAGACCCCCCTGTCGGCCTGAACGGCCTCGTCCTCAAACGCCGGACGGGCTGAAAGATCTCTACGAAGCCTGGCCCTGCGCGCCGCCGCGGGCCGCGTCGTCTGCGCTGTCCTCCTGGGTGCGGTTCTGGTCCAGGTTGGTCTTGATGCGGTCGACGCGGGCGACGACCTGGGCGGAGGCGCGGTCGCGCTCCTTGCGCAGGACGACGAAGCTGATCGGGGCGGAGATCACCAGGGAGAGCAGGACGATCCACATGTAGTTGGAGTCGCCGAAGCCGCGCGGGGCGAAACCGAGGGAGACAAGGCCCCAGACGACCAGGAGGCAGCCCGCGAAGATCCCCAGACGCATCAGCGTGTAGCGGCCCATGTCAATCCACTCTTCCGATCCGAATCCGTTTGGAACACCCCAAAGGGCACCGTCCAGTGAAGCACGACGGGGCGGCGATCTTGCAGGGGGGCCTCAAGGCGAGGAGGCGCCTCAGGCACGGGACGCGAGCGGCAGCAGCATCGTGATGTCGTCGCGGTCCTCGCCGGGAGCGACCCGGATCGCGCCGGGCACGCGGCCGACCTCCTTGTATCCGCAGGAGGCGTAGAACCGCTCAAGGCCCTCGCCGCCCCGGCAGGTGAGCCGTATCGCCCCGATCCCCTCGAAGCCGGCTCCGGCCTCCTCCGCGGCGGCCAGCAGCTCGCGCCCGTACCCCTTGCCCTGGTGCCTGGGATGCACCATCACCGTGTACAGCCACACCCAGTGCTTCATCAGCCGGTGCGTGTTGAAGCTGAAGAACGCGGTGGCGGCGACGGCGCCGTCCTCGTCGTACCCCACGAGCAGCCGGGTGCGGCCGTCCGATATCGCCGTGAGGTGCTTGAGCCACTCGGGCCGGATGTCCTCGGCGTCCACCGGCGGTACGAAACCGACGGAGCCGCCCGCGTTGGAGACGTCCGCCCACAGGCCGATCACTCCGTCACGGAGCTCCGGACCTATGGGCGGGTCCAGTTGGAAGATCAGTGCCATCGTGCGCGCTCGCTCAGACCCGCATCGGCTGGGGGGACTCGCGGCGCGCCGGGTCGGGACCGTCGTACTCGCGGATGATCTCGTACCGCGTGTTCCGCTCGACCGGGCGGAAGCCGGCGTCGCGGATCAGGTCGAGCAGGTCCTCGCGGGTCAGCTTGTTCGGGGTGCCGTAGTTGTCCGCGTCGTGCGTGATCTTGTACTCGACGACCGAGCCGTCCATGTCGTCGGCGCCGTGCTGGAGGGCGAGCTGCGCGGTCTGGACGCCGTGCATGACCCAGAAGACCTTGACGTGCGGGACGTTGTCGAAGAGCAGCCGGGAGACCGCGAAGGTCTTCAGGGCCTCGGCGCCGGTCGCCATCTGCGTACGCGCCTGGAGGCGGTTACGGACCTTGCCGTCCTTCACGTCCACGAAGTCGTGCTGGTAGCGCAGCGGGATGAAGACCTGGAAACCGCCGGTCTCGTCCTGGAGTTCGCGCAGCCGCAGCACGTGGTCCACGCGGTGGCGGGGCTCCTCGATGTGGCCGTACAGCATCGTGCACGGGGTCTTGAAACCCTTTTCGTGCGCGAGCCGGTGGATGCGCGACCAGTCCTCCCAGTGGGTGCGGTGGTCGACAATGTGCTGCCGGACCTCCCAGTCGAAGATCTCGGCGCCGCCACCGGTGAGGGACTCGAGCCCGGCGTCGATCAGCTCGTCGAGGATCTCGGAGGCGCTGAGCCCGGAGATCGTCTCGAAGTGGTGGATCTCCGTCGCCGTGAAGGCCTTCAGGGAGACGTTCGGGAGGGCCTTCTTCAGTTCGCTGAGCGAGCGCGGGTAGTACCGCCACGGCAGGTTCGGGTGCAGGCCGTTGACGATGTGCAGCTCGGTGAGGTTCTCGCCCTCCATCGTCTTGGCGAGGCGGACGGCCTCCTCGATGCGCATCGTGTACGCGTCCTTCTCACCCGGCTTGCGCTGGAACGAGCAGTACGCGCAGGACGCGGTGCACACGTTCGTCATGTTGAGGTGGCGGTTGACGTTGAAGTGGACGACGTCGCCGTTCTTCCGCATCCGCACCTCGTGGGCGAGCCCGCCCAGCCAGGCCAGGTCGTCCGACTCGTACAGCGCGATGCCGTCCTCGCGGGTCAGCCGCTCACCGGCCCGGACCTTGTCCTCCAGCTCGCGCTTGAGCCCGACATCCATGCGTGTACCTCTCCCTAATGACGATCCGTGTCAACCGTACGCCTAACTGCTCCGCCCTTTTGAAGCAGGCGGCTACTCCTCTTCGGGCAGCTCTCCCACCCGGTTCTCCCACTTCGTGGAGAGCACGATGGTCGTACGGGTCCTGGAGACGCCCTTCGTTCCGGACAGCCGCCGGATGGTCTTCTCCAGGCCGTCCACGTCGCTCGCCCGCACCTTGAGCATGAACGAGTCGTCGCCGGCGATGAACCAGCAGTCCTCGATCTCGCTGAGGTCCTTCATCCGGCGCGCCACGTCCTCGTGGTCGGCGGCGTCGGAGAGCGAGATGCCGATCAGGGCGATGACACCGAGACCGAGTGAGGCCGAGTCGACTGTGGCGCGGTAGCCCGTGATGACACCGGCCGCCTCCAGCCTGTTGATGCGGTCGGTGACACTGGGTCCCGACAGACCGACGAGGCGCCCCAGTTCCGCGTAGGAAGCCCGGCCGTTCTCTCTCAGGGCCTGGATGAGCTGCCTGTCCACCGCGTCCATGCGATCGATAGCCTTCCGCTGAAGAGTTCCTGAAAGTGATGAATGCCCGACATGTCGGGTACTGCTCGGTGCTCAGACGGTGCGCGAACCCCCGCCGAGTTCGCCTTCCCATCGCCGGTACAGGCCGTGCTCGACGCCCGCCGCGTCGAGGATCCGCCCGGCGACGAAGTCCACCAGGTCCTGGATGTGCGTGGCGCCCGCGTAGAACGCCGGTGAGGCGGGCAGTACGGTCGCGCCCGCGTCGTCGAGGGCGACCAGGTGCCGCAGCGTCTGCCCGTTCAGCGGGGTCTCACGGACGGCGACGACCAGCTTGCGGCCCTCCTTGAGCGTGACGCTCGCGGCGCGCTGGAGCAGGTCCTTGGAGAGCCCGAGGGCGACCCCGGCCACGCAGGCGGTGGAGGCGGGCACGATGAGCATGCCCTTCACGGGGTACGAGCCGGAGGACGGCCCCGCCGCCAGGTCCCCGGCACTCCAGTGACGTACGGCGTCCATCCGTCCCTCGAAAGCGCTGAAGGCGCCCGGCTTGCCGTCGGCGCCCCTGGCCAGCCACTCGCGCAGGTCCTGCTGCCAGTGGGCGTCCCGGAAGGCGATCCCCGTCTCGTCGAGCAGGGTGAGCCGGGAGGCGCGGGAGACCACGAGGTCCACGCTCTCCCCCGCATCCAGAAGCGCACGCAGGACGGCAGCGGCGTACGGGGTACCGGACGCGCCCGACACCCCCACGATCCAAGGCCGGCGCTGCGTCTGTCCTGGGTTCATGGTGCCGAGCCTATCCGGCATGGTGGGGTGGGAACCGGCCAAGGGGGCCGGAGCGTTCCCCGGAGGGGACGAGTTGACCGTGGGGGTCGCCATGTCGGGTACAGGGTCGGGCACGAGGCAGGGTGCGGAACTCGCGTGGACGCGGGGCGGCCGGGCGCAGGCCGCCGCCAAGCTGATGGTGGGCTGGGTGGCCCTGCTGTGGCTGCTCGAAGTCGTGGACGTGGTCAGCGGCCACGCCCTTGACGGCCTCGGGATCATGCCGCGCCAGGCCTCCGAGCTGGTCGACATCGTGCCCGCCGCCTTCATCCATTTCGGCTTCGCCCATGTCGCCGCCAACAGCGTGCCGCTGCTTGTCCTCGGCTTCCTCGCGGCCCTCGGCGGGCTGCGCCGGTTCGCCGCGGTCTGCGCGATGATCATCGTCGCGGACGGTCTGGGCGTGTGGCTCATAGCCCCGGCGAACAGCAACACGGCGGGCGCCTCCGGGCTGATCTTCGGCCTTTTCGGCTTCCTTCTGGTCACCGGCTTCATCGAGCGCCGCCCGCTGGGCATCCTCGTCGGCCTGCTGGTCGGCGCGGTCTGGGGCAGCTCGATGCTGATGGGCCTCGCCCCGACACAGACGGGCGTCAGCTGGCAGGGCCATCTCATCGGCCTGATATCGGGGGTGGCGGCGGCGTTCCTGTTCCGCCGCCGGGCCACCACCGCGCCCGCGCCTATACGGTGAGCCCGCGCACCAGCAGATCGAGCAGGGCGCAGGCGAACAGCGCGATGCCGATGAACCCGTTGACGCTGAAGAACGCGCGGTTCAGGCGGGACAGGTCGTGCGGTTTGACGATGGAGTGCTCGTAGAGGAAGGCACCCGCGACGACCACCAGGCCGACCCAGAAAAACGTTCCGGCGTCGGTGGCCAGGGCGTACCAGACGAACAGCGCCGTGGTGACGGTGTGGCAGACGCGCGCGCCCCAGACGGCCGCGGGGATCCCGAACCGCGCCGGCACCGACATCACACCGACCTCGCGGTCCGTCTCGACGTCCTGGCAGGCGTAGATCAGGTCGAAGCCGCCGATCCAGATGCCGACGGCGAGCCCGAGGATGACCGCGTCCCAGGACCACTCGCCGGTGATCGCCAGCCAGCCGCCGATCGGGCCCATCGCCTGGGCGAGACCGAGGATGGCCTGCGGGAAGTTAGTGAACCGCTTGCCGTACGGGTAGACGACCATCGGGATGACCGCGATGGGCGCGAGGGCCAGGCACAGGGGGTTGAGCAGGGCCGCGGCGCCGAGGAAGAAGACGAGGGCGACCAGCGCCCCGGTCCAGGCGTGCTTCACGGTCATCGCGCCGGTGACCAGCTCGCGATGGGCCGTACGGGGATTGCGGGCGTCGATCTCGCGGTCGATGATCCGGTTCGCGGCCATGGCGAACGTACGCAGCCCGACCATCGCGATGGTGACGAGCAGCAGCCGTCCCCAGTGGATGTTCTCGTCCAGCTGGAACATCGCGGTCAGCGCGGCGATGTAGGCGAAGGGCAGCGCGAAGACCGAGTGCTCGATCATGACGAGGCGCAGGAACGCCTTGGTGCGGCCCGGCTGCGGGAGCGCTGCGGAAGCTGAACTCACAGTCCGTTCTCCCTCACGCTGTTCAGAGACCTCACGAGCCGTACCCCTTCACGCTGTTCAAGCACCCTCACAAGCCGCGCCTGTTCACACTTGCTCAAGCACCTCACAAGCCGCACCTGTTCACGCTGTTCAAGCCCCTCACAAGCCGTACTCCTTCCAGCGGCGGTCGACCGTCGCCGCCGTCTCCGGGTCGGAGAGCACCATCTCGGGCCAGCCCCCGTCCCGGGTGTAGCCCTCCTCGGGCCACTTCCTCGTCGCGTCGATGCCCGCCTTGCCTCCCCAGAACTGCTGGTAGGAGGCGTGGTCGAGGTGGTCGACCGGGCCTTCGACGACGGTGAGGTCGCGGGCGTAGTCCGTGTTGCCGAGGGCCCGCCACGCGACCTCGTGCAGATCGTGGACGTCGCAGTCGGAGTCGACCACCACGATCAGCTTGGTGAGGGACATCATGTGCGCCCCCCACACAGCGTGCATCACCTTCTGGGCGTGCTTGGGGTATTTCTTGTCGATCGCGACGATCGCGCAGTTGTGGAAACCCCCTGCTTCGGGGAGGTGGTAGTCCACGATGTCCGGCACGATGATCTTGAGGAGGGGGAGGAAGAACCGCTCCGTCGCCCGGCCCAGGGGTCCGTCCTCCGTCGGAGGGCGGCCTACGACGATCGACTGGATCAGCGGTCGCTTCCGCATCGTCACGCAGTCGATGGTCAGCGCCGGGAACGGCTCCTGCGGCGTGTAGAACCCGGTGTGGTCGCCGAACGGCCCCTCCGGGAGCATCTCGCCCGGCTCCAGCCACCCTTCGAGTACGACCTCGGCGTTGGCGGGCACCTGCAGCGGCACCGTCTTGCAGTCGACCATCTCGATGCGCTTGCCCTGGATGAACCCGGCGAAGAGGTACTCGTCGATGTCACCGGGCAGCGGGGCGGTCGAGGCGTACGTCACGGCGGGCGGACACCCGAAGGCGATGGCGACCGGCAGCCGCTCACCCTTGCGGGCCGCCACCTGGTAGTGGTTCCGGCTGTCCTTGTGGATCTGCCAGTGCATGCCGATCGTGCGCTTGTCGTGGCGCTGGAGGCGGTAGAGCCCGAGGTTGCGGATGCCGGACTCGGGGTCCTTGGTGTGGGTGAGGCCCAGGTTGAAGAAGGACCCGCCGTCCTGCGGCCAGGTGAACAGCGCCGGAAGCTGGTCCAGGTCCACGTCCTCACCCCGGAGCACGACCTCCTGAACCGGCGCCTCCTTGACCTTCTTCGGCGGTACGTGGGTCATCGCGCCGAGCTTCCCGAAGGCCTCGCGCACCCCGACGAAGCCGTGCGGCAGCTCGGGCTTGAGCAGCCCGCCGATCTTCTCGGAGATGTCGCCGTACGACTTCAGCCCCAGGGCCTTCAGCAGTCGCCGGTCGGTCCCGAACACGTTCATCGCGAGCGGCATCGCGGACCCGCGCACGTTCTCGAAGAGCAGCGCCGGGCCCTGCGCCTTCTGCACCCGGTCGACGATCTCCCCGACTTCCAGATACGGATCCACCTCGGCCTTGATGCGCTTGAGGTCGCCCTCACGCTCCAGGGCCCGCAACAGGGAGCGAAGATCGTCATAAGCCATGTCTCCAAGTATCGGCCACCCGCTAACCTGTGCCCGTCACCGGGGCCCTTTCGCCGCCCCGCCGCCGCTCACTGAGGGATCGCCCGCCCATGCTCAGGTATCTGCCCTTCCTGCTGGTCCTGGCGCTGTGGATCTACGCCTTCATCGACTGCCTGAACACCCCGGAGAAGGAAGTCCGGGGCCTGCCGAAGGTGGTGTGGGTGATCATCATCCTGCTCTTCGGCGAGGTGCTGGTCGGCCCGGTCGCCTGGCTGGTGGCGGGCAGGCCGCGTAAGACGCCCGCGAACGGCGCCGCGCCCTCCACGTGGCGCCGCGACCAGCGCACGGGGTTCGTCGCGCCCGACGACAACCCCGAGTTCCTCAAGTCCCTCAAGTCCGACAAGGACGGTGGCGAGGACGACGAGGCGCTCCTCAAGAAGTGGGAGGCAGACCTCCAGCGCCGCGAGGAGGAGCTGAAGCGGCGCGAGCGCGACGACGAGGTCTGAGTCCACCGTGGCCGACATGGAACTGCGGCTGCTCGTCACCTTCGAGAAGGTCGCGACCGGGCTGAGTTTCACGCAGGCCGCCGCCGAGCTGAAGTACGCGCAGTCCAGCGTGACCAGTCAGGTCCGTGCCCTGGAGTCCTCGCTCGGGGCCGAGCTCTTCGACCGGCTGGGGAGCAGGATCCGGCTGACCGAGGCGGGTGAACGGCTCCTCCCGTACGCCCGTCAGATCATCGAGCTGGCCGAGGAGGCGCGGGCGGCGGTCGTCGGCGCCGGGGAGCCGAGCGGCGCGCTCACCGTCGGCACGATGGAGTCGCTGACCGCGTACCGGCTGCTGCCCCTCCTCGAACTGTTCCACCACCGCTATCCGGGCGTCCGGCTCTCGCTGCGCACGACCATCGGCGACGAGACGCGGCAGGCGCTCCGGCAGGGCACGTACGACGTGGGCTTCCTGATGGAGCGGGAGACCGAGCATGCGGGCCTCGAGACGGCGGTGCTCGCGGTCGAGCCGCTGACGCTCGTCGCGGCGCCGGGCCATCGGCTCGCCAACACGCCTGTGGTCACCGCGGATCTCGTACGGGAGTCCCTGCTCGCCACCGAACCGGGCTGCGCCTACCGGGACTTGTTCGAGCTGGAGCTCAACTCCCTTGGGCAGGTCGCCTTCACGGAGTTCGGCACGATCGAGGCGACCAAGCGTGCCGCGGCGGCCGGCCTCGGGATCGCACTCCTGCCCGAGGTGACGGTCGCCGCGGAGCTGGCGGACGGCAGTCTTGTCCGGCTGCCGTGGGAGGTGCCGTTCACACTTCGGACGCAGCTGGCGTGGCGGGCCGGGAAGCGGCTTCCGGCGCATGTGCGGCTGTTCGTGGAGCAGGCACGGCGGCTGGTGCGGGAGCAGTCGTCGGGCGCGTGACCTGCACGGGCTTGGTAAGCGTGACCTTCAGGCTGGCCGCCACGATCAGCGGGACGCCCAACGCCTGGACGAGGCCGATGTGGTGGCCGTACACCGCCCAGTCGGCGACCATCGCGACCGCCGGGTAGGTGAAGGCGAGTACGGCGATCTTCGCGGTCGGCAGTTTGGCGTACGCGGAGTACATGAGGACGTACATCAGGCCCGTGTGGATGAGTCCGAGTCCGACCAGCCAGCCCCATCCGGCGCCGGTCCCGCTCATCGCGCCGAAGTCGGCGAAGGGGAGCAACAGCGGGATTCCTACGAGGACTTGGACGAGGGCGATGAGGTGGGGGCGTACGCCGGTGATGCGCTTGGTCACGAGGGTGGAGAGGCCGTAGAGGAGGGCGGCGAGGAGCGCCTGGCCGATGCCGAGGAGGTAGGTGGTGTCTCCGCCGGTGAAGTCCGCGGGGCGGATTCCCGAGACCAGGATCAGGCCGGCGAAGGCGACGACGATCCAGCCCGCCTTCGCCGTGGTGAGGCGCTCGCGGAAGAGGAGGGCGCCCAGCAGGACCACGTAGAACGGCTGGGTGTGGTAGACGACGGTCGCGACCGAGATCGAGGTGTTCTCGTACGACTGGAAGAGCAGGACCCAGTTGAAGACGATGAACACCCCGCCGAGTACGGCGAGTCCGAGCTTTCGAGGGGTGAAGCCGTGTCCGCGGAACCAGCCGCGGGCGACGACATACGCGCCCAGCGCCAGGGCGCCGAAGAGGACGCGGAAGAAGACGACGTTGAAGGGGGAGGCGCCGGACTCGACGACGAAGATGCCGAGGGTGCCGGAGAGGACCATGGCGGCGGTCAGTTGGGCGGTGCCCTTGTTCTCGAGGGTGCTTTTCGAGGTCATGGGCTGAACGTACGAGCGGGGGTCCCGGCCGGTCCACGAGCCAGTGGGGCGTCCTGCCGATGGGGGGATCGGCAGGACCGATGGCGCGTCGGATCAGGCAAGACCCAGCCGGGTGATCTCCCGTCCCGCGGAGCGGTCCATCACCATCCGCAGGCCGGCCCCACGGGTCCTGTCGTAGGCGGCCACGTCCACGACGCCGAGCTGGAACCAGACCGCTTTGGCGCCGATCGTCACAGCCTGGTCGGCGATGTCGCCGGCCAGGGCGGAGTTGACGAACACGTTCACCACGTCCACCGGGAAAGGGATGTCCGCGAGTGAGGCGTAGCCCTGCTCGCCGTGCACCGCCTCGGCCTTGGGGTGCACGGGCACCACCTTCTTGCCGATGCGCTGCAGCTTCTCGGCCACGCGGTAGGCGGCCCGGTCGGGGTTGCCGGACAGACCGACCACAGCCCAGATATCTCCGGCGCTTGTGAGGATGTCCCTGATCGTCGCGTCGTCGCCATAGGTCATCGCCACAGGATGGCATACAGAATCCAATATGGCGATGGCCCCGCGCATGATCGAGCGCGGGGCCGCCGTGGCCGATACGGCACCGGGTCCGGTACAAGGTGTACGCCCGCATGCCCCCCGAAACGGACAATGCGCCTCTGCCCCGCGGCGGCCCGGCCCCGGACACTTACGGTGCATGACGACCGCTCCCGCCAGTTCAGCACCAGCCCTCGCCCCCGAGTACGGCGACAAAGTCATCGCCGTCGAGACGGCGGGCTCGGAACCGATCCCCGACTCCGAACGGCACGGCAACCCGCTCCAGTTGCTGTGGACGTGGGCCTCCCCGAACATCGAGTTCGCGACCGTCTACATCGGCGTGATCTCCGTCCTCTTCTTCGGCCTGAACTTCTGGCAGGCGGCCGCGGCGCTGCTGCTCGGCACCGCGCTGGGCTCGCTGACGCAGGGGATCCTGTCGCTGGACGGGCCGCGGTTCGGCGTACCGCAGATGGCGATCGGCCGCTTCGCCTTCGGTTACCGGGGCAACCTGCTGCCGTCGGGTGTGAACGCGCTGGTCGCGGGTGTCGGCTGGTTCGCCGTGAACAGTGTGAGCGCGGCTTTCGCGCTGAACACGCTGACGGACCTGCGTCCGCTTCCCTCGCTGTTGATAGTGGTGGCGGCCGAGATCGTGATCGGCTTCATCGGCCACAACTTCGTGCACGCCTTCGAGAAGTACGCGTTCCCCGTGCTCGCGGTCGTCTTCCTGCTGGCCGGCGCCTGGACCTTCAAGGAGGCCGACCTCCGCGGGGCCGGCGCGGGCGGCGGCATCGGCGGCTTCCTGCTCGCCTTCAGCACGGCCTGGGGTTACACGGCCGGCTGGAACCCGGGCGCCTCCGACTACTCGCGCTACCTCCCGCGCACGGCAAACCGCTTCAAGACCGCGCTCTACCCCGCCGTGGGCCTCTTCGTGTCGATCGCGGTCGTCTCCCTGATCGGCGCGGCCTCGGCGACGATCGTGGCCCCCGAGGGCGCGACCCCGACGGCCGCCTTCACCGGCCATCTCCCGTCCTGGCTCAGCAACTTGGTGCTCCTCGCCATCATCCTGGGCGCGGTCTCGGCGAACGCCCTCAACGTCTACTCCTCCGCCATGTCGGTCACCTCACTGGGCCTGCGGCTGCCGGCCTGGCTGGGCCGCAGCGCGCTGGTGGTCCTGTCGGGCCTGGCGGGTACGGCGGCGGCCTGGGCGTCACTCGCCGACGCGGGGCACGCGTACGAGGCGTTCCTGCTGGTCATCGCGTACTGGGTGGGCCCGTGGCTGGGCGTGGTGCTGGTCGAGCGCTGGATGCGCTCGCACACCCCGGCCGAGGAACTGACCCCCAGGCTGGGCGACCGCTCCTACACCAACTGGCCCGGCATGGCCGCCCTGTTGACCGGCATCGCGGTGTCCGTCCCACTCTTCTCCAACCAGGAGAAGTACGTGGGGTGGGTGCCCGAGCAGTGGCCGGCCTTCGGAGACATCACCTGTCTCGTCGGGTTCGTGGTGAGCGCGGGGCTGTATGCGGGGCTGCGGCGCCGGTCGGCCTAGGGCAGGGTCTCAGGCGGCTTCCGGGGTGAGTGTCCGGTGCAGGGCGGTCAGGCCGTCGGTGTAGATGCCGTGGAAGATGGCGATGGCCTCTTCGTCGCTCACGCCTGTCGGGGTGAAGGTGCCGGACCACTCGACGCGGGCCGTGTCCTGTCCCGGGACGGTGTGCACGGTGAGGGTGGAGAGGTAGCCGGTGACCGGGAAGGGGGCCTGGAGGATGGAGTACGTGTACGTGCGGGCCGTGTTGTCGAAGGCTTCGAGGCGCTCGATGATGACGCCGCCGTCCTCGTCCCGGAGGGAGCGGACGCGGCCGCCCTCGCTGAGTTCGCTGGTGGGGATGTAGGGCAGCCAGTCGGGGAGCGAGTCGAAGCCGCCTATGAGCTGCCAGATGCGGGCGGGGGATGCGGGCACGTCGATGGATGCGGTGGTGGTGGCCACGGGGGTCTCCTGAGGGACTTGGAGCTGAGTTACGGGCTGAGAGGTCAGGCGGTCGGTACCGGTGCGGAGTCGGCGATCAGCTTCTCCTCGCGCAGGGCCGTCCAGAACGCGGCCGGGATCGTCTCGCCGAGTGCGGCCACGTCCTCCGCGATGCGGCTGGGCTTCGTGGCGCCGGGGATCGCTGCGACCGTCGCCGGGTGGGCGAGGGAGAACTGCAGCGCGGCGGCCTTGATGCCGACCCCGTACCGCTCGGCGATCGCCTTGATCCGCGCCACCTTGTCGACGATGGCGGCGGGCGCCTTCTGGTACTCGAAGTGCGTACCGCCGGCGAGGATTCCCGAGCTGTAGGGACCGCCGACGACGATGTCCACGTCCTGGGCGGAGGCGGCCGGCAGCAGGCGCTGCAGGGCACGGTCGTGGTCGAGAAGGGTGTAGCGGCCGGCGAGGAGGAAGGCGTCGGGCTTCGGCTCGTCCAGGTCGAGGGTGAGCTCCAGGGGCTCGACGCGGTTGACGCCCAGGCCCCAGGCCTTGATGACGCCCTCCTCGCGCAGCTTCTGCAGGACGCGGAAGGCACCCGTGCGGGCCGTCTCGTAGGCGGCCAGCCACTCGTCCCCGTAGAAGTCCTGCGCGACGTCATGCACCCACACGATGTCGAGACGGTCGGTCCTGAGGCGCTTGAGGCTGTCCTCGATGGAGCGCAGGGTGGCGTCGGCGGTGTAGTCGTTGATCATCTTGTTCGGACGGCCGTGCTCGAAGAGGCCGCCCTTTTCGCCGAGGTCACGCGCGGCGGGGTCCTCGGTCTCGTCGAGGACGACCCGGCCGACCTTGGTGCTGAGCACGTACTCGTCGCGCGGGTGCTGGGCCAGTACGTCGCCGAGCCGGATCTCGGAGAGGCCCGCGCCGTAGAAGGGCGCGGTGTCGAAGTAGCGGATGCCCTGGTCCCAGGCGGCTTCCACGGTGGCCGCCGCCTCTTCGTCGGGGATGGCGCGGAACATGTTGCCGAGCGGGGCGGTGCCGAATCCGAGCGCACCGGGAAGGAGGGACTTGATGGTCATGAGAGATCCTCTTCGAATAGATTTCGATCTATTTCGATCGTTTTCGGCGGACCTGTTGCTGAATGAGCGATCCGCCGGGCTTGTGTCTTCGAGGTTATGATCCCTGCATGAGACTGTCCAAGACTTACTTCGACTCACTTGAGTCCCCCGAGGTCCCACATGCTTGACCTGCGACAACTCCGCTATTTCGTGGCCGTCGCCGAGTCCGAGCACGTCGGGCGCGCCGCCGAGCAGCTGCACATCTCCCAGTCACCCCTGAGCCGGCAGATCGCCCAGCTCGAGAAGAACCTGGACCTCACCCTCTTCGAGCGCAGCCAGCAGCGCATCCGGCTGACCTCCGACGGCCGGGTCTTCCTGACCGAGGCCCGCGCCCTGCTGCGGCACGCGGACAGGCTGGAGAACCTCGGCCGGCGGCTGGGCCGCGGCGAGGAGGGCGGCCTGTGCATCGGGTACGTCGCCGACGCCATGCACACGGGCGTCCTGCCCACCGCCCTTCGGGCCCTGCGCGGGGAACGCCCCGGTATTCACGTGGCGCTGTACGACCAGGAGTCCACCGAGCAGTTCGAGGGCCTGCGCCAGCGCAGCCTGGACATCGCGCTGGTCCGCACACCGCCGTCCGAGGACGACCCGGATCTCCAGGCGTCCCCCTTGCTGCGGGACCCGCTGCTGCTCGCCCTGCCCGCGCACCATCCCCTCGCGGAACAGGCGGAGTTGACGCCCGAGGACCTCGACGGGCAGCCGTGGATCGCGGTGGCCGACTCACCGGACCCGGCCTGGCGCGACACGTTCGTCGCGTCCTGCGTGAACTCCGGCTTCACCCCCGACATCCTCCTCGACGCCGCCGATCCGCTCACCGCGCTCGGCCTGGTCGCCTCCGGCCTCGGCCTCGCCCTCGTCCAGCGGAGCATGGTGCGGGGCACGACCGAGGGCATCGTGGTGCGCGAACTCCCTTGGTACGGCGGCTCGGTGCAGCTGTGGGCGGCCTGGCACCGTGTCGATCTCCGCCCGGTGGTGGCGTCGTTCCGCGAGACGGTCCTCGCGGAACGTGGGCCTTCCGCCCCTGTCGGACACCAGGACTAGCCTTCACCCCCGGTCAGTACCCGTACGATCCGAGGCCGACCAGGCAGTACACGTACTCGTAGTAGGGCATCCCGTTGCGGGTGTAGCTGTAGGAAAACGCGTACTGCGTCTGGGGGTTGGCGTTGCAGCGACTCAGTTCCGACGTCAGCGGGATCGTCTCGATCACCTTGTAGTGGGCGTCGGACGCCGAGCACGAGACCTCCTCGACGCCGCTGACCTCCTGGGCGGTCGTGGAGTCCGGCAGGGTTCCGTTGAGGCAGGTGCCGGATTCGTATGGGTCGGGAGCCTCACTCTCGGTGCCGTACGGGTCCTCGGTGTACGGCTCTTCGCTGTACGGGTCCTCCGTGTAGGGCTCTTCCGAATACGGGTCCTCCGAGTACGGGTCCTCGGTGTACGGGTCCTCCGTGTACGGATCCGCGGTGTAGGGGTCCTCCGAATACGGTTCCTCGGCGTACGGGGAGCTGGTCGAGTCCACGCCGGAAGCGCTGTCGCTGCCGCTGCCGTCGCCCTCGTTGGCCAGCACCACCAGGAACACGAGCACGGCGGCGACCGCGAGCACGCCCAGCCATTGGAGGCCGCGCGACGGGGTCGCCGGGTTCGTGACCCGTATGCGCAGCAGCACCTCGCTCTCACCGGCACGGACCCGCACGAGGTCGCCGTCCCGTACGGGCGGGACACGGACACGGGTGGTGCCGGACGGCAGAGGAACGGTGACGACGGCACCGGAAGCAGCCTGCTGCGGCGTGAGGGATATGGAGAGTTCCACCGCGCCAGTGTGGCCAACGGGCAGCCGCGCCGAAGAAGCTTTCCGAAACCTCCACCTTGACGGGGCGGCGCCATAAGTCGCGCCCGAGTTCATCCCTTCGACGGCCCTGCGTAGACCATCGGCGGACGGCGGGGGCCATGGCCGTTTCCCAGACTGGGGTCGGGACGACGACATGGGGAGACGCGATGCAGGAGATCACTCGGGCACGGTTCCTGGGGATGGCCGCGGGGGTCGGGGGTGCGGCGGTGCTGCCGGCGGCGGGGCGGGCTTCGGCGACCGGGGGCGGGGCAGGCGCGAGCGGCGGCGGGGGCGGGCACGGGCTGACGTACCGGGGTGTCGTCTACGAGGTCGGTGAGGGGGAGACGCCGGGTACCGCGTGGAACCCGGCGCGGATGCGGGCCGACGTGCGGGCCATCGATCGCGATCTGCACGCCAACTCCGTCAAGGTCACGGGCTACGGCGTCGAGCGGCTCACCGCGACGGCGGGTGAGGCGGCGGAGCGGGGGCTGAACGTCTGGCTCGAACCGACGCTGGGGGACGTACCGGAGAAGGAGATCCTCGAACACCTCGCGGAGACGGGGCGGTTCGCCGAGCGGCTGCGGCGGCAGGGGGCCGGGGTGCACCTCAGCGTCGGCTGCGAGTTCTGGCTCTTCGTGCCCGGCATCGTGCCCGGCGACAATGTCCTGGAGCGGATCGAGAACCTGATGAGCGGCAACTTCGATCCGGTGCTGATGGCGCGCCGCCTGAGCCGTTTCACCGCGAAGGCGGCCCGGGTCGGCCGGTCGGTCTTCGGCGGGCGGCTGACGTACGCCGCAGCCCAGGACGACGACGTCGACTGGGGCCTCTTCGACCTGGTCGGCATCGACTACTACTCGTACTTCCGGAGCCGCAACGAGTACGTCCGCGACCTCGACCGGTTCCGGCGCTTCGGGAAGCCGGTCGCCATCACGGAGTTCGGCTGCTGCACCTTCGAAGGGGCGCCGGAGCAGGGCGGTATGGGCTGGGACGTCGTCGACTACACGAAGGAGCCGCCCGAGATCAAGGGCGAGCTGGTGCGGAGCGAGCGCACCCAGGCCGCGTATCTCATGGACGTGCTCTCGGTGTTCGAGTCGATGGGCCTGTACTCGGCGATGGCGTTCACCTTCGTCACCCCGGACTCCCCGCACCTCTCCCAAGACCCGCGCCACGACCTCGACATGGCGAGCTACAGCATCGTGAAGCCGATCAAGGACCGGCCCGGCGACCCCGCGTCCGACTGGCACTGGGAGCCGAAGGAGTCGTTCCGCGCGCTGGCCCGGCAGTACGGGCGGGCGGCCCGGGGCTGCTGACCCCTTCAGGCCACCGACTGCCACGCGAGGTCTTCGAGTTGATGGGCAGGAACGGTGGCGGAGAAGCCCCTTCACACCTCACTCTGTAACGAGTCTGCGGGCGGGGCCCGCGTCGTCGCACCACGGCAGCGGGGGGCAGTGCGTGGCGGACAGCGGGCGCTGGAGGCACACACCTGGACAAGAGATGTCCGGCCGGGTCCCGTTACGTCTTCGCGTGCTGCCTGTGATCATGGCGCCGCTGGTCGCCCTGGCACTGACGGCGTCTTCCGCGGACGTACGCCCCCCGGTCCGCCACTCGCCCCTCGGGGCGGACCGGCCCGCCGACACCGCATCCGTGGTCACGCGGGCCGAGGCCGAGGACTGTGACCCGCTGCGGTCGCTGAAGCCGCCGGCCCGGATGCCGGAGCCAGGCGGCCGGATGCCGAGCGGTACGGCGATGGAACGGATCGTCGAACGCGGCCGACTGATCGTGGGCGTGGACCAGAACACGTACCTCTTCGGCTACCGCAACCCCACCACCGGGCAGTTGGACGGACTCGACATCGACCTGGTGCGGGAGATCTCCAGGGCCCTGTTCGGAAAGCCTGACCGGGTGCAGTTCAAGACCGTGCCGTCCCGGCGGCGCATCGAGGTCCTGGAACGCGGCGAAGTCGACCTGGTCGCCCACTCGATGACCATCACCTGCGAGCGCATGGAGCAGGTGCTGTTCAGCAGCGACTACCTCGATTCCGGCCAGCGCGTCCTGGTCCCCAACGCCTCCCCTGCGCAGACCCTGGCCGACCTCGCCGGACAGAGAGTGTGCACGGCCGAGGGCACCACCTCGCTGACCGCGCTGCGCCGGGCCCGTCCGAAGGTGCGGCTGGTTGCCGTCGCCGACTGGACCGACTGCCTGGTACGTCTCCAACTGGGCGACGTGGCCGCCGTGTCGACCACCGACAACGTCCTCGCCGGGCTGCGCGCCCAGGACCCCACCACCCGCATCTCCGGACCCCGGTTCACCTACGAGCCGCACGGCATCGCCGTCGCGAAGGGTTCACCGGAACTCGTCCGCTTCGTCAACGGCGTCCTCGCCCGGCTGCGCACCTCGGGCGGACTCCGTACCCTGCACGAACGGTGGCTGGGCGGATACGGCGACTTCTACCCACCCGCACCCCGCTACCTGAAGTGACCGCGAGCGTGGCCCCTGCTCCCCTTACCGCTCGCCGGCTTCGCCTTCGGCCGGCAGGTGGGCGACGTGTCCGTCGCTCCTGGCGTGCGTCGCCCGCTCCATCGCCTCACGGGCGGCGGCGGGCAGGTCGATCGTGTTGATGACGAGGCGGTTGACCCGGATACCCCACTTGCCGGTGGCCTCGTCGAGGATGCCGCGCAGGGCCGCGCTGATCTCCTGGCGAGAGCTCAGAATGCGTTCCAGGTCCATGTAGCCGCAGATGTCGCGCAGGGAGACGACCGTGAGGTGCTCGATGGCCTGCAGGTAGCTGGTGACTTCGTAGGTGGCGGCCCGGGCGTCGGTCACCTGGAAGTAGACGACGGTGTCGATCTTGAGGGCCAGGGCGTCCACGGTGAGGACTTCCTGCGGAGGGAACGGCACGACCTGCTCACGGAGGTCGATCCGGTTCCGTATGGCGTCGGCGAACGGCACCACGATGTTGAGGCCGGCGTTGAGCGTCCGCGTGTAGCGGCCGAAGCGCTCGACCACGACGGCGTTGGCGCTGCTAAGGCGCCGGATGCACGTCCCCAGGACAAGGGGGACCGCTCCCCCGGCGATCAAGAACCCATACCGCTTCTTCATCGCGACTCCCCCCGTCCCCCGGGCCACCGTGTCGTGCCCCCCGGATGCCGCTGTCCGGAGTGTCCCAGACCTCCCGGTCTCAGGCCACCGTCCGAAGCCCCCGTACCGAAGCCTCACCCATCCCTCGCACCACCCGGTGCGCACAAGCCGCCGCGAGCAACTCCCCCAGCAGATCGGGGTCGTCGATCTCCAGGCCAAGCAGGGTCTCGATGCGTTCGAGGCGCTGGTAGAGGGACTGGCGGCCGATGTGCAGGAGCGCGGCCGTGCGGGTGGGTGAGCAGCCGTGGCGGAGGTGGACCTCCAGGGTGCGGACGAGGTCGCTGGGGTGGGCCGCCTCCCAGGCCAGCAGGGGGCCCAGGGTGTGCTGGACGAGACGGGCGAGGCGGTCGCGGTTGGCGTCCACACCGCCGCGGGTGAGCTCGCGTTCCAGCGTGAGGGCGCGCGAGGAGGTGACGACCGGGCCGCCGGACGGACCGGGTTCGGCCGACGGCACGGTGAGGGCCAGCTCCAGGGTGGTCCGGGCCGCCCGCAGGGTCTCGCTCCAGCGCAGCCAGCCGCCGCCCGCCGCGACCGCGTGCCCGACCGCCACGGTCGCTCCGGCCTCGGCGACCGCCCGGAAGGCCTCCTGCACGGCCCGTACGACATCCCGTTGCACAGTCCGTACGACATCCCGCGCACCCGCCCCGGCGTTCCCGGGCATCGCCACCAGCGCCAGTACGTCCCCCGGGAACGCCGCCCGCAGCACCGCGACCCCGCCGAGGGACCGCGCGGCGCGGTCGATCACGCCCAGATCCGCCCGTGCCCCGTGCGCCGACACCCCGACCAGCCGCGCCCCCGAGCCCGGGTGGAACCCGGCGAGCGCCGCTCGCGCCTCCACCTCGGGCTGGTTGAGCGCCTGTCCGTCGGCGAGGTCGGCCAGCAGGGCGGCGGTGTGGTCGCCGCCCCAGGGGCGCCCGGCCGAACGCCCCGAAAGGCCGCGCGCCACGATCGCCCGGTTCGCCGCCTCGGTGATGCGCACGAAGGGGACCACGCGGTGCAGGGCGAGCAGCGGCAGCCCCAGCCGCCGGGCCTCGTCGACCACTTCCTCCGGCATCCGCACCAGCGACCGCCCGACCTCCACGGCCAGCCCCGCCGCACCGCGCGCGGCCAGCTCACGGACGTACTGCCGCCGTGTCCCCTCGTCGGCACCGGTCAACCCGAAGCCGTTGGTCAGCAGCAGTTCGCCGCCGTCGAGGAAGTTCGCGCCCTCGTACACCTCGCTCGAATGCACCCAGCGGACGGGGCGGTCCAAGGAACCCTCGCCCGCGAGGAGTTCGGGTGCACTGCCACGTACGGGGTCGAGGGCCAGGATCTCGCGGAGGGTGAGTGCGGGCACGGGAACCTCCTTCAGGCGCTGACAGTTCGTCCGGATGCGGGTTGCCGGGAGAGTACTTTCCGCACGTTGCCCTGGTGTTTCGGCCACAGGAGAGTGAGAGGTATGAAGCCCATCGATCAGGCACAGGCACGCGCGTGGCTCGCCACCGCCGTCGAGGAGGCCCGCACCGGACTCGCGGAGGGCGGCATCCCCATCGGGGCCGCGCTGTACGGCGCGGACGGCACCCTCCTCGGCCGCGGCCACAACCTCCGTGTCCAGGACGACGACGCGTCGATGCACGCGGAGACCGCCGCTTTCCGGAACGCCGGCCGGCAGCGCTCGTACCGCGGGACGACGATGGTGACCACCCTCTCCCCCTGCTGGTACTGCAGCGGTCTGGTGCGCCAGTTCGGCATCTCCCGGGTCGTCGTCGGCGAGTCGGAGACCTTCCACGGCGGCCACGACTGGCTCGCCGAGCACGGCGTGCAGATCGTGCAGCTCGACGACCCCGAGTGCACCGCCCTGATGCGCGACTTCATCGAGAAGAACCCGGCACTGTGGAATGAGGACATCGGTGAGTGACCCCAAGACCCCCCGCATCCCCACCATCGACCTGCGCCCCTGGCTCTCCGGCGACCCGGACGCCCGCGCCGGCATCGCCCGCACCGTCGACCAGGCGCTCCAGACGGCCGGGTTCCTGCTCGTCACCGGGCACGGCGTGGACCCGTCACTCCGCAGGAGCATCCGCGAGGCCGCCCGCGCGTTCTTCGCCCTCTCCGTGGAGACGAAGCAGCCGTACGCCGCCACGGTCGGCGGCCGCGGCTGGCTCGGCCCGGGTGCCGAGGCGAACGGCTACTCGGAGGGTACGGAGACCCCGCCGGACCTCAAGGAGTCGCTGACGTTCGCGACGCACGAGGAGTTCGAGGACCCGGAGACCAACGCGGAGTGGTACGCGCCGAACGTGTGGCCCGCGGAGGCGCCCGAGCTGCAGAAGCTCTGCGAGGAGTACCTGACGAGGATGGGCGAGCTGGAGAACCATCTCCTCGCGCTGCTCGGCGAGGCCCTCGGTCTGGAGCCGGGCTTCTTCACGAAGCACATGGACCACCCGACGTACGGCTTCAACATCAACTGGTATCCGGGTACGGAGGTCGTGGGCGAGCCCGAGCCGGGCCAGTTCCGCATCGGCCCGCACACCGACTTCGGGACCGTCACCATCCTCGACCGGCAGGCGGGCAAGGGCGGGCTGCAGGTCTTCACGGACGAGGGCGGCTGGGAGGACGCGCCCTTCGACGCGGAGGCGTTCACCATCAACATCGGTGATCTGATGGCCCGTTGGACGGGCGACAGGTGGCGCTCGGGCCGGCACCGCGTGCTGCCCCCGCCCGCCGACGTCCCCGCCGAGGAGCTGATGTCGCTCGTCTACTTCGGCGAGTGCACACCGGGGACGGTCGTGGAGTCGGTGCCGGCTCCGGTGGGACGGGTGGCCTACGAGCCGGTGGACTCGCACGTGTACCTGCGCGAGAAGCTGGACTCGATCACCGTCGACTGAACGGCTCGCCGGGGCCTGGGAGTTGGCAAAGGTGAGCTTGAGGTGGGGTGCGTCAGCGGTGTGTCAGTTTTCTGGCAGGGGACCGTCAGGAACGTGGGATTCGATGCTCCCGCACGATCCCCCACCGCGCCCCACCGCGAGGAGTGCAATGACCGACACCGTTGCCGACGCCCGGACCGAGGCTCTCCCCGAGTTCCCGTTCCCCCGCGACTCCGCGTGCCCGTTCACGCCGCCCCCGGAGCTGCGGAGGGTATGCACAGTGCCTGACGTGGCCTGGGAATCCTGGGTGTTGATACGTAACACGTTGGCGCATGCGGTGTGGTCGGATCGGCTTTCCGTGGCACATTCGAGTGGGTGTGCCCTTTGAGGCTGGAGCGTGAGGTGTCGGCTGTCGTAGCGTGTGTGTCACTGCGAGGCCGGTGAGAGCAGTAATCAGGTTCCGGTCTCCTTGAGAATCCGCCCCGTGCCCAGGAAAGCGACGCGGGGTCCCCGCCCGGCCCGGGTCCACACCGGGCGGAAAGCGTCCGGCGGGGCGGATGCCCCAGCTTCCGAACCCCCGCGACCAGCGGCGTCACAGGCGGCGGGCACCGCACACGATGAGCACCCGCACCGCAACCAGCGGCGGCGGCACGCGGCCCATCCGCAGGCGTCCACACCCTGCCACGCACCACGGACCGCTTTCCCGGAATCCAGGTGAACCCAGGATCACCGAGGAAACCTCAGTTCATCAGCGACGCTGCACGCGGAGAGGCCTCCCTGCTCGGCGTCCTGCTGCTCGGCGCCGGGCACGAGACCTCCGCCAACATGATCGCCCTGGGGGTCCTCGCGCTCCTGGAACACCCCGACCAGCTCGCCGTCGTCCGCGACACCGACGACCCGAAGGTGATCGCCAACGCGACGGAGGAGCTGCTGCGTTACCTGACCGTCGTGCACAGCGGCCAACGCCGTCTCGCCCTGGAGGACATCGAGATCGGCGGCCAGATCGTCCGCGCCGGGGAGGGCGTCATCATCCCGGGCGCCACCGGCAACTGGGAGGCCGGCCACTTCCCCGGCCCCGAACGGCTCGACGTCACCCGCGACGCCCGCCGCCACATGGCGTTCGGATTCGGCATCCACCAGTGCCTGGGGCAGCCGCTGGCCCGCCTCGAGCTCCAGATCGCCTACCGCACCCTTTTCCGCCGCATTCCCGAACTCCGCCTGGCCGTCGGGCTGGAGAAGGTCCCCTTCAAGGACGGGATCGTCTACGGCGTCCACGAGCTGCCCGTGACCTGGTAGCCGCGGCCTCGGGCCCCGTACGGGCGGCGCCTTCCCGGACAAACTCGGGCCCGGGGCGGAAAACTTTCGTAACCCAACGGTCACCAGGCGCCCTATCCCGAATCAAGTCCCCCTTTTTACACTGGTGTTGATACACCTCACAGCAGCACATCGGAACGGACCGCCCCGGGGGGAGATGCGGTGCACAGAGGGCTGCACGGCCGGGGGGCACTGTTCGACACCGATCCGCCCGGTCTCGCTCCACGGCTCATCGGCCTGCGTCCGTACCAGCACCGCTCGACGCCGTACGAACATCCGAAGGAACTGCCCTTCGTGGTGTTCGCGGGCGGCCGGGGTCTCGGCAAGAGCGCGCTGCTCGCCGAGTTGCGCAAGGCCTGCAAGGGGCATACGCCGGTCGCGCTGATCGACGGCGAGGAGACGCAGTTCGCGGGGCCGCCGCCGGAGCGGCCCGCGGAGTCCTGGTCGGCGGTCGCGCAGGCGCTCACCACGGTCGCCGAGCAGCTCGCGGAGCCGGTGACGGGGGCCAGGCGGATCAGTTTCCCGCGGCTCGCGGCGGGGCTCCTGGCCGTCGCGGCGAGCGGCTGGAGCGACCGTGACCTGCCGCGCATCCGGCAGGAGGCGGAGCGGATCCTGCTGCTGAACGAGTCGGGTTCCTGGCTCTCCGGGTTCGCGAACCGCTGGGTGAACAGGGTCGTCGCCAAGCTGGTCGCCTCCATGTCGGGTACGGGACCGGTCCTTGAGCCGATCATCGAGGCGACCCTGGAGGCGTTCTCGGAGGGCGTCTCCCCCACCCACCACCGGCTGCGCCGGGCGGCGTCCTGGTACCGCGACTATCCCAACGCGGGCGGCAACCCGAAGCTCGGGCTCATCCTGCTCTCCCGGCACTTCAGGGCGGGCGGCAACTCCCGTACGCACGCGGAGCGTTATCTCGTACGGGCCCTGCTCGCGGACCTCGACGACGCGTACACGGGGGCGTTGCAGCGCTCGCACCGGCTCGGCCGCCCGGTCGTGCTCATCGACAATGTGCAGGAGCCCGCGGGTCGGGGCCTCATGGAGTCGGTGCTGCGGGACCGCGCCGACGGCATCGCCGACCAGGTCGTCTTCTTCACCTCGCTGCGGGGATACAGCCATCCGGCGCTCCGCAACGCGGTCCGCCGCACGCTGCCCGACGTGGCCAGGCGCTGCGACTGGACGCCGGACACCTCGCCCTCCTCGCGCGCGCTGCTCGTGTCGCTGCCGCCGCTCACCCCGGACGACACCCTGCACATCGTGGGCGCCACCTGCCTCGACGTCCCGGTCCCGCCCCAACTCCCGCACGCCACCCACCGGTTGACCGGCGGCAGCCCGCTCGGCATCACCCTGTTCGCCGAGTCGGCGCACCAGAACCTTCCTCAGGCCACCACCCTGGGCGCGCTGCTCACCGCCGATGTCGCCCTGCGGGACGACCACGACGGGCGGGCCACCTACCGGGAGCTCCTGGACCGGCTGGTGCCCGGCGGGGGCCTGGACGAGCTGACCGTGCTCGCCGCCGCCCATGATCCCGACTCGGCGCGCGCACTGGCCGAGGCCCAACTCCCGGACGACTTCGGCGCGTCGGGCGTACTGGACCTGGAGGCGCGGCTCGCCGCGGAGGGCTGGCCGGTGGCGGCGGACCAGTTCGTCGGCGACCCGTTCCTGCGCGCGCTCCTGCTGCTGCGCCTGCACCACCACGACCCCGGCCACGAGCGGTGGAGGGCCGCGCACCGCACCCTCATCGACCACTACGCCGACGTGCCCGGCAGCGACGACAACCCCGGCCGCGCCCAGTACCGCCTGCATCACGAACTCGCCCTGGGGAAGGCCGACTTCGCGATCGCGTACCTGCGCGACACCTTCCACGAGGCCGAGACCCGCGCGTGGCTGTCCGCGCTGGTCTTCATCGCCTCCGCGCCCTACTACCACGCACACGATCCGGACGGCCGCGACTTCGACGGCCACGACCACCGGGCTTCCGTAGCGCTCGGCCACACGGACGCCGCGCAGTCCCCGCCGGAGGGCGTGGATGCCGTACTGCATCTGCGGGTACGCCGACTCCTGCACGCCGTCTGGCAGTTGACCGATCCGCTGGTGTTGCCGGACCCGAAGGTGACCGACCGGCTGCGGTTCGAGCTGGAGCAGCTGTCGAATCTGCGGCCCGCGGGCAACGCGCTGCTGTGGCGGGCCTCCAGGGACTGGCCGGCGGACGCGCTGGCGGGCCGCCCGTTCCGTATCCCGGGCGACGAGGACGACGAGGGCGAGGGCGGCCCGTGACGCAGGACGAAGCCGACTCATGACGCAGGACGGGGGCGGATAGATGGCGCGCTTGTGGGTGTGGTTGCGCGAGGACGTCTGGGAGATCCGGTTCCGGCGGTACATCGCCCTGCTGCTGGCGGCCGTCCTCATCGCCCTCGGTGTCTGGGGTGGTACGACGCTCGCGAAGGAGGACCGTTCCTGCGCGCCCGGCGTCGAGCGTCCCGAGGACAGCGACGAATGCGTGGGCGTCTCGGCGACCTCGTACAACTGGGGCCGCTCCCAGTTCACCGAGGCCGTACGGGCCATCGACGCGGAGAACAAGCGCCTCAAGCCCGGCAGTTGGGTCACCGTCGCCCTGCTCGAACCCTTCACGGCGACCGACGCGGACAACCTGGGCGACGCGCTGCACGAGCTCCAGGGCGCCTATCTCGCCCAGTACCGGGCCAACCACGACTCCAACGACCAGACGCCGAAGATCCGGCTCGTGCTTGCCAACCCCGGTGCCACCGGCGAGCAGTGGCAGCACACGGTCGACCAACTGGCGGGGATGACGACCGGGCCCGACCGGCTGCGTGCGGTGACCGGCGTCGGCCTGAGCACCGAGAACAACAAGCTGGCCGTCAAGGAACTCACCCGCCTCGGCATCCCGGTGATCGGCTCCTCCATCACGGCCGACGACCTCGCCAACGGGCAGTCGGGCAAGGACCCTTACCCCGGCCTTGCCCGGGTCTCCCCCACCAACACCGACGAGGCCCGCGCGCTCGCCTCCTTCGCCGACGTCTCGGCCGGCAAGGCGCTCCTGGTCTACGACAAGCCGGGCGACCCCTACTCGCGCACGCTCCAGCAGTCCTTCGAGAAGCTGCTCGAGGGCTCGCCCTACCAGCCGCAGCCGTTCACCCCGCCCGCCGACCGTAGCCAGGAGGGCACCACCGCCAACACCTTCCGGCAGATCACCCACCTCGTCTGCGACACGGCACGCTCCACGGACACCATCCTGTTCGCGGGCCGCCACACCCAACTGCGGCAGTTCATCAACGCGTTGGGCGACCGAGGCTGCCAGGACCGCAGCTTCACCCTGCTCACCGGCGACGAGGGTTCGTACCTCACCGGTGACAAGGACCTCGACCGCACCGCGCTCCAGCACCGCATCTCGGTGCGCTACACGGCACTGGCGCACCCGGACGCCTGGGCCGCAAAGGACGCGCCGAAGAGCGGGGGCAGCGCCGCCGACGCGAAGGTGCTCGACGAGCTGCTCGGCAGCAGCGAGCGCAAGCCGGTCGGTCCCATCGGCGAGGTCTCCCTCGAAGACGGCCAGACGATCATCGCGTACGACGCCATGACGCTCGCCGTCCAGGGCATCCGCGAGGCCACGGCCGACGGGAAGACGGTCCCGCCCATCGCGGACGTCGCCAACCAGTGGACGCTGACCAAGGGCTCCCAGCGGGTGAGCGGCGCGAGCGGCTGGATCTGCCTGGACGTCCACGGCAACCCGTACGACAAGGCCGTACCGATCGTGGAACTGACCCCCGAGGGCAAGGCCCGCTTCGTGGAGATCGCCTGGCCGGAGGGGAAGCCACCGGCGAAGGAGTGCCTGCCGCCTGGCTCCTAGCTCGCTGTAAGCGCTTCGAGGAGCCGCTCGAAGCGTGACCGCCATCCGGGCGGCTTCCGCTCCCCCTCGTACGCGTGGGTGAACCGGACCGTGGTCCCGTCCGGCACCCCGGGCTCCAGGTGGAACCTGACCCGCCCCTCGACCGTGTACTCGGCGACCCGCTCCACGTCCCAGGCGGTGATCCGCCCGCTGCCCAGCCCACTCAGCGTGACCGCTCCGCCGAGCCGCGGCTCGAACACCTCGACGGCGGCCAGCCACCCCCGCAGGCCCTCGGGGGTGGCCACCGCCGCCCAGACCTTGTCCACAGGCTGGGGAAGACGCAGCAGATAGTGCAGGGTGCGCGTGTCCTCGCGGGTCTCGGTGGCGCCCTCTTCGATGGACGGGACGGGTCGGGTCATGACACCAGCCTCACTCAGGCGTGCCGGTTCCGCACACGACCTCTTCCTTCCGGATGCTGTAGCCATAGCCGTCGGATCGCTGGAGTAACTGGATATAACGACAGTGGATGCCTTGAACGAGGCGGTCGGCTGTGCGGATGTTGAATCTGCCCGTAGCCCGTACAGCGACTCGACCGATGTGCGTCCCGACATACCTGCTGGCGGGAAGAACGGCCCGTACGAGATCTCCGGTCTGATAGCCGAAGAACTGCTTCTGCCGAGGCAGGTACAAGCGGGGAAAGCCGTACTTGTCTGCGCTGGTCCGAGCGTGAGCACCACGTCCGGCAGCCGCTGCGACGAGCACCGTTGCCGGGAACCGCGTGATACGGGTGCCGTCGGGGAGGTCGCCGACGGCAAGTGCATCCATGGTGTGCGTCTTGGCCAAGTCACTACGTGCCCGGTTGTACTTCGTACGCCCCCCAGACCAGGCGCGGAGCGGCAGACCTCGCAATGCGAGGGCGCCTCGCAGCGCCCAGCGAGTGCTGTTCATAACTGCGGCATGGCGCAGCGGTCTCTGCGCCTGGGCAAGGACCTTCACCAGCCGCGCTGGTCGCCCTGCAAGGAATTCCTCGATCGGCCGACTGCCCTTGGCTTGGTTGCAGGGCTCACAGGCGAGGGTCAGGTTCGAAATGCGGTCACTGCCGCCTCGGCACCGGGGACGGATGTGCTCCACCTGTAGCGGAACGCCGGTCGCTCCGCAGTACGCACAGACTCGCCCCCACTTCTCCAGCAAGTACTGGCGACTCTCATACCCAGCAAGGGCGCCCTGCTGATACTCGGCACCTTCCAGGGGTCCTCCAGCGCTGAGCTGGTGAGTGTCGAAGGACACCAGCTCGACATGCAGTTCGGTGACTGGGGCGAACTTCTGAAGACGGCTCACCCACGAAAGGGTGGTGTCCACCCGATGTCTGAGGGACGGTGCAAGCCACCCCTCTCGCTTGGTGCGGTTACAGAAACGAGGGGCGCGATAGCGCAGGTTCCGCGTCCGGCGGCCACGCCGGTAAGCGGCTCGCTGCCCCATCTTCTTGTGGATCAGCGAGCCGCGATGGGTGAGTTCGACTGCGTACAGGCCTCGCCGATCCGTGACGGTCTCGCCCGTGGCTGCGTCGACGTTGTCGATATCGCAAGTAACCGCGATTCCAGTTCCCTTGGAGCCCGGGTCGATGCGCAGCGCAACACCGTCCACGGCTGACCTCTCGACAACACGGTCTTTCAGCCGGATGACGAACGGGGTGTGCCGGGCGACAACCGCCCGGCCCTGCTTGAGGAGCTTGCGCGCCCGTACTGGAGTGGTGGGTTGCAGGGGGCGACCACGTTTGTCCAGGACGAACACAACAGGGTGGGCCTCACGACCCGCGCCCTCGGCCACCACTGTGGTGACCTCAGGGTGACGCTTCGCAGGCCGGGTACGGGTCCGCGAAGTCTCCTCTCGCCCATGTTCCACGCCGGTGTCCCGCATGTGCACGGGATGTCCGTGAGCCGTTTCGTCCCTGCTCACAGGGGTGTCTGCTCCCACGGATTCCAGAGCCTGCCGCTGAGGAAGCACGGCAGGGTGGGTCTGCTCACCCACGTGAAACGTAGCCATCAAATGCACCCCTTTTCGCGCGTGATGACTTGGGCTGGTCACTCAGAGCCGCTCTGCGTTCCAGGGCGGCCCCGACCCTGGGGCCGGAGAGCGAGTGACAGGAACCGGCCTTCGTCCTGCGGTGCCGCGTTCGCACAGCCGCAGGAAACAGCCGCCGATCGAACTAACGATCACCGACCGTTCGAGTCACGCGATTGTCGTCCTGCATGACAAAGGCCGGCCTCTCCGCGTCACAGACGGGGGAGAGACCGGCCTCTTGGTGTCGTATGGGGGTCAGACCCCGGCGTACGAGTGCTTGCCGGTGACGAAGATGTTCACCCCGTAGTAGTTGAAGAGGAAGCAGGCGAAGGCGATCAGCGCGATGTACGCGGCCTTGCGGCCCTTCCAGCCGGCCGTGGCGCGGGCGTGCAGATAGCAGGCGTAGGCGACCCAGGTGATGAACGCCCAGGTCTCCTTGGGGTCCCAGCCCCAGTAGCGGCCCCAGGCGTCGCCCGCCCAGATCGCGCCCGCGATGATCGTGAAGGTCCACAGCGGGAAGACTGCGGCGTTCACGCGGTAGGAGAACTTGTCGAGCGAGGCGGAGGCGGGCAGCCGCTCCATGACGGAGGTCGCGAAGCGGCCGGGCTTGCCGCCCGAGGCGAGCTTGTTCTCGTACGAGTCCTTGAAGAGGTACATCAGGGTGGCGACCGCGGCCACGTAGAAGACGGCGCCGCAGAGGATCGCGGTCGAGACGTGGATGTACAGCCAGTACGAGTGGAGCGCGGGAACCAATTGGTCACTGGCGGTGTACAAGACAGTGACGGCGAGACCGAGATCGAGGAGGACCGTGGTGACCAGGGGGAGGCCGAGCCAGCGGATGTTCTTCTTCAGCGCGAGCATCACCAGGTACACCGTGACGGCGACGGTGGAGAAGGTGATGTTGAACTCGTACATGTTGCCCCACGGCGCCCGCTGCACCGACAGAGCGCGGGCGATCACACCGGCCGTCTCGACGGCCCAGGCGACCACGGTGAGGGACACCGCGATACGGCCGTAGAGGTCGCCCTGCACGTCCCCGCCGTGCGCACCGGGCCCGTCGGGCACATCACGGGCACCGGCCGCGGCCCGGGTGACGACCTTGGGCCGCTCCAGTACCGCGGTGCCGCCCGCCTTCTTCACCGTGACCGCGGGTGCAGCCGCTTTCTGCGGAGAGGTCAGCGCCGCGGCGGTGCGGGCGACCTTGCTGCGGCTGCCGAAGATCCACTCGGCGATGTACGTGAAGAAGGCCAGCATGTAGACGGCCATCGCGGAGTAGATCAGCGTGTTGCTGACGTTGGCGAGGTGTTCGTTGGTTGCGGTGGCGAGAGTCATCGCTTCTCAGCCTTTCCGGCGGCAGGTACGGGGGGTTCGGCGTCGGGATCGGGGGCGGCGGGTTCGTCTTCGTCGGGCTTGGTGGGCGCCTGTTCGTGCACGAGCGCGGCCAGGTCGCCGAGTTCCTCGGGGAGCTTCGAGGACTCGCTGCGGCCCAGGCCCGCCATCTCGACGACGGTGACACCGTCGGCGCCGGTGGCGGCCCGCACCCAGACGCGGCGGCGCTGGATGAAGAGCGACCCGGCGAGACCGAAGATCGCGGTGAAGGCTCCGACCAGCGCCCAGTCACTGCCGGGCTGCTGAGTGACCTGGAAGCCGGCCCACTCCTTGATGTCCTTCTCGAAGGTGATCGAGCCGGCGCCGTTCGGCAGCGTCATGGTCTCGCCGGGCAGCAGCCTCTTCTTGAGGATGTCGCCCTTGGAGTCCTTGAACTGCTTCATCTCGGAGGTGTCCAGTTGGTACACGTTCTGCGGAAGACCCGAGTCGACACCCAGGCTGCCGTGGTACCCGCTCAGCGCGAGCACCGGGTAGTTGAGCGCGGGGAACTGGGAGAACATGTCGCCCTCGCCGGCGCCCGCGAAGGTCGGCACGAAGAAGGCGGAGAAGCCGAGCTGCTCCTTCTCGCCCTTGCCGTTCCGGTAGCCGTCCATGACCTTGATCGCACCCTGCGAGGTGACGTTCGAGTCGAGCGGCAGCATCGGCACGGGCTCGGAGTAGACGACCTTGCCCTTGCCGTCCCGGACGGTGACGACGGGCGCGTAGCCGTGGCTGACCAGGTAGACCTTCGAGTCGCCGATCTCCAGCGGCTCGTTGACCTTGACCGTGGTCTTCTGCTCCTTGCCTTCGGCGCCCACGCTGTAGGTGATGTCCGCCTGGTAGGTGCGGGGGGTGCCCTTGTTGGGGCCCGTCTCCTCGTACGTGCCGGTGAACTTCTTCAGGTCGAAGCTGAACGGCGTGAGGTCGTCGGTGGAGAAGAGGTTGCCGGACTTGAAGTCGTCGTACGACAGGAGCGTGTTGGAGAAGCCGTCGCCCTCGACGATCAGCTTGTTGCCCTCGGACTTGAAGAGCTGGCCCCAGGCGAAGGCGATCAGCATCACGATCAGCGCGAGGTGGAAGAGCAGGTTGCCGGTCTCGCGCAGGTAGCCCTTCTCGGCGGCCACGGCGTTCCCGTCGATGTGCGCCCGGAACCGCCGCTTCTTCAGCACCTTGAGGGCGACCTCGCGGACCTGCTCCGGCTCGGCGTCCGTGCGCCAGGTCGCGTACGCGGGCAGCCGGTTCAGCCGCTTGGGCGCGCCCGGCGGACGGCCGCGCAGCTGCCCCACGAACTGCCAGGTGCGCGGCACGATGCAGCCGATGAGCGAGACGAAGAGAAGGATGTAGATCGACGAGAACCACACCGAGCTGTAGACGTGGAACAGCCCGAGCTTGTCGTAGACGGTCCCCAGCACGCTGTGCGCGTCCTTGAAGTCCTGCACCTTCACCGCGTCGGTCCCGGACTGGGGGATCAGCGAGCCGGGGATCGCCCCGAGCGACAGCATGAACAGCAGGAGCAGCGCGACCCGCATCGAGGTCAGCTGCCGCCAGAACCAGCGGGCCCAGCCGGTGATCTCACGCCCGGTCCACGCCAGCCACCCGGCGGCGCCCGGCTTCCGTACGCCGCCGAAGGAACCGGGGACGACGGTCTCGACCGGGGCGGTGGAGAGCTGGGATCCGGCCGCGCCGAGTTCACCGTCGGCGCTCACGCCCACGTGGCGCTTGGCGGGCGCTGGAGCCGTCGCCTCTTCGGCGCCGTCCGCCGCCGTCTTGCCGGTGTCAGTCGTGCTCATGGATCAGATCCCTACCGTGAAGCCTTGGGTCCAGCCCTGCATGTCGTACACGAGGCTGTCCCACACCCCGGTCAGCAGCAGCAGTCCGGTCGCGATCATCATGCCGCCGCCGATGCGCATCACCCACGCATAGTGCCGCTTGACCCAGCCGAAGGCGCCGAGCGCCTTGCGGAAGGCGACAGCGGCGAGGACGAACGGGATGCCGAGACCGGCGCAGTACGCGACAGTCAGTATGGCGGCGCGGCCCGCGCTCGCCTCGTTGAAGGCCAGCGCCTGCACGGAGGCCAGGGTCGGCCCGATGCAGGGTGTCCAGCCGATGCCGAAGAGCGCGCCGAGGACGGGGGCGCCGACGAGCCCGGTCGACGGGCGGGTGTGGAAGCGGAACTCGCGCTGGGTGAGCCAGGGCATCATCCCCATGAAGAAGATGCCCATCAGGATCATCAGCGCACCGAGCACCTTGGACAGGGTGCTCTGGTGCTCCTGCAGCGTCTGCCCGAAGTACCCGAACAGCGCCCCGCCGGAGACGAACACCACGGTGAAGCCGAGCACGAAGAGAGAGGCGCCCGCGACCATCCGGCCGCGCCGGGCCTCGGCCAGATCCGTGCCGGTGACCCCGGTGACGTAGGAGAGATAGCCGGGCACGAGCGGAAGTACGCAGGGCGAGAAGAAGGAGACGAGGCCGCCGAGCACCGCGATCGGCAGTGCGAGGAGCAGGGCCCCGCTGTAGACCGTGGAGTTCATCCCGGGTGTTGCGGCGAGGTCGGCGGACGTGGCGAGAAGAGACACGTCAGGTCACTTCTCCGCGATGACGGGCGCGAGCATCTTGCGCAGGTTCGCTTCGCTGAGCGCCTGCAGCGTACGGGCCGCGATCTTGCCGTCCCGGTCGATGATGAGCGTGGACGGGATGGCCTGCGGGTTCAGCGTGCCCTTCTTGAAGCGGAGCATCAGCTTGCCCGTCGGGTCGTAGAGGCTGGGGTACGTGACGCCCTGCTCCTCCTCGAACGCCTTGGCAAGACTTGTGCTGGCGTCGCGTGTGTTGATGCCGACGAACTGCACGCCCTGGTCCGCCGTGTCCTTGGCGACCTTGACGAAGTTCGGCGCCTCGGCGCGGCACGGCGGGCACCAGGAGCCCCACACGTTGAGGACGACGACCTTGCCCTTGTAGTCGGCGACATCGAGCTGCTTGCCGTCGACGGTCTTGCCGGAGAGGTCGGGCGCGTCGGCCCGCTCGCCCTTGGCGACGGTGGCGATGCCGTCCTTGCCCGCGACGAAGTTGGTGTTGCCCGAGCCCCCGGACGTACCCCCGGAACCACACGCGGACAGGGCGAGCGCCGCGACGGCGGCCCCGGCGGTCAGCAGGGCGGTACGACTACGAGAACGGCTACGGGTGCGGTTCGAACGCTGGTCGGTGCGGCAGGCAGCACTCATGTGAAAAGTTTCGCATGTCCGTTCCGGGGATCTTGCGCACCCCCCTTGCGGGCGGAAACCCGCATATCAGGCGGCCTTTTCGGACCCCTTGGAGGACTGTGTACCGACATCGCCGAGGAAGCCCTTCCAGCTGCCGGCCGGCTCCTGCCCCACGTCCAGCGACTGCAGCTTGGCCAGCACCTCGGGCTTCTGCACGTCCAGCCAGTCCACGAACTCCCGGAAGGAGACGAGGCGTACGTCCTCGCCCTTCTCCTTCTCCCGCGCGATGTGCTTGAAGGCGTTCTCGACGGCGTCCATGTAGATGCCGCCGTTCCAGTCCTCGAAGTGGTTGCCGATGAAGAAGGGGGCGCGGTTTGTCTCGTATGCCCGCTTGAAGCCCGCGATGTAGGACTGGGTCGCCTGGGTGCGCCAGGCCGGGTAGTTGTACGCGGGTGCCCTGGTCGTGTTGATCGACTGGTTGGCGAGGATGTTGTAGTCCATCGAGAGCACCTCGAAGCTGTGCCCCGGGAAGGGCATCGCCTGGAGCGGCAGGTCCCACAGCCCCTGGTTCTTCCGCGGCCAGCGCTGGACGCCGCCGGGCGAGGAGGCGTCGTAGCGCCAGCCGAGCTCGCGAGCGGTGGGCAGCAGGTTGCTCTGGCCGAGCAGGCACGGGGTGCGGGCGCCGATGAGTTCCTTGTCGTAGTCGAAGGGCAGCGCGGGCAGATCGGTCCAGCCGCTGTTGGTCCGCCACTCCTTGACGAAGGACTTCGCCTGGTCGATCTCGCTGCGCCATTGCGCGGGCGTCCAGTTGGCGACGGTGCCGGTGCCGGCGCAGAAGTGGCCGTTGAAGTGGGTGCCGATCTCATGGCCCTCGAGCCAGGCCTGGCGGACGAGTTTCAGCGTCGTCCTGATGTGGTCGTCGGTGAGATAACCGATGTCCGAGGCGCCCTTGGGATTGTTGGGCGGCGAGTACATGCGCTTTTTCGACTCGGGCAGCAGATACAGCCCGGAGAGAAAGAAGGTCATGTGGGCGTCGTGGTCTTTGGCGAGTTCGAGAAAGCGGGAGAAGAGACCGGTCCCGACCTCTCCCGCACCGTCCCAGGAGAAGATCACGAACTGCGGCGGAGTCTCGCCGGGTTCGAGCGGCACCGGCTCCCCGGGCCGGCCGGGCTGCTTGCCCGTGAAGGCGGTGGAGCCGTCCCCGAGGGGCCTGACCGGGTGCTTCGGAGCACCCGGCTGCCCGCTGCTGGAACCGCCGCCCTGCCCCGCGCCCTCTTGCAGTGCGGTACCGCACGCCGTGAGTCCCAGCGCGGCCGCGGCACCCGCCCCGAGGCCGATCATTCCCCTGCGACTGATGTCCCGCATTCCATCCCCGTTCCTCGCACCCTCTCGGCCGGCGGTCAGCCGGCATCCCATGAGAGGGCGCGAGGAAGACGGGGGTTCCGCCAAACTCGCGCATATTTAGCTGTTTTTACGAAGATACGCTCGGATGGCAGGAATCCATACGCTACGTGACGACGCGTACGCCTTGCGGAGAGACGTACGCACTGCGCCCGTTACGGGCAATTACGCGCCGAACGCCTTGTCCTTCCCCTTCACCGGCTTGGCGCCCGCGAGGAGATGGGCGGGGACGAGATCGCGGGCCGGCTCGGTGTAGCCCACGGAGACGATCTTGTCGCCGCGATAGGTGAAGGTCGTCAGGGACGCCAGCGTGCACTGCCGCTTGCGCGGGTCGTGCCACAGCCGCCGCCGCTCCACGTACGAGCGCACGATCCAGATGGGCAACTGGTGCGAGACACACACCGCTTCATGCCCGCGGGCGGCGTCCTTGGCAGCGTCCAGCGCCCCCATCATCCGCACGACCTGATCCACGTACGGCTCACCCCAGGACGGCTTGAAGGGGTTGACGAGGTGCTTCCAGTTCTCGGGCCGCCGCAGCGCGCCGTCCCCCACACCGAAGGTCTTGCCCTGGAAGACGTTGTCCGCCTCGATGAGCCGGCCGTCGGTCGCCAGGTCCAGCCCGTGCGCCTTGGCGATGGGCGTCGCGGTCTCCTGCGCCCGCTCCAGCGGCGAGGCGACGACATGCGTGACGTCCCGCGACGAGAGGTGCTCGGCGACCCGGTCGGCCATCTGCCGCCCGAGCTCGGAGAGGTGGTAGCCGGGCAGCCGCCCGTACAGAACGCCGTCCGGGTTGGCGACCTCACCGTGCCGCATCACATGTACGACGGTGATGGCGCTGTCGTCGTTACGCTCGCTCATGCCGTGGCCTCCGCTGCTGCCCGCGCCGCCGCCGGAAGGGCGTCGGCGATCCGCTGAATCGCCCGTTCGTCGTGGGCGGTGGAGACGAACCAGGACTCGAACGACGACGGCGGCAGATACACGCCCTGCGCCAGCATCGACTGGAAGAACGCGGTGAACCGGAAGGACTCCTGCGCCTTCGCGCCCTCGTAGTCGCGCACCTCACGCCCGGTGAAGAAGACGGAGAACATGTTGGAGGCGTTCTGCAGCCGGTGGGCCACGCCTTCCTTGCTGAGCGCGTCGGTGACGAGATTGCGGATCTGCTCGGAGACCGCGTCGACCTTCTCGTACGCGGCGTCGTCGAGCAGCCGCAGCTGCGCGAGCCCGGCGGCGGTGGCGACGGGGTTCCCGGACAGGGTGCCCGCCTGGTACACCGGCCCGGCAGGCGCGAGGTGCCCCATGATGTCGGCCCGTCCACCGAAAGCGGCGGCCGGGAAGCCGCCGCCCATGACCTTGCCGAAGGTCATGAGGTCGGGCTTGACCCCGTCGATGCCGTACCAGCCGGCCTTGCTGGTCCGGAACCCCGTCATGACCTCGTCGGAGATGAACAGGGCACCGTTCTTGGCGCAGGCGTCCTTCAGTCCCTGGTTGAACCCGGGCCGCGGCGGCACGACGCCCATGTTCCCGGGCGAGGCCTCGGTGATCACGCAGGCGATCTCACCGGGGTGCGCGTGGAAGGCGGCGTTCACGGCTTCGAGGTCGTTGTAGGGGAGGACGATGGTGTCGGCGGCCTGGGCCCCGGTGACGCCGGGGGTGTCGGGCAGCGCGAACGTCGCCACCCCGCTCCCCGCGGCGGCGAGCAGCGAGTCGACGTGACCGTGGTAACACCCGGCGAACTTGATCACCTTCGCGCGCCGGGTGAACCCCCGGGCGAGCCGGATCGCGGACATGGTCGCCTCGGTCCCGCTGGAGACCAGCCGGACCTGCTCGACGGGCTCGACACGGGCGACGATCTCCTCGGCGAGGGCGACCTCTCCCTCGCCGGGCGTACCGAAGGACGTACCGCGGGATACGGCGTCCTGGATCGCGGCGATGACGTCGGGCTGAGAATGCCCGAGAATCATCGGCCCCCAGGAACAAACGAGGTCGACGTACTCCCTCCCGTCGGCATCGGTCAGGTAGGGACCGTTACCGGACACCATGAACCGGGGCGTACCGCCCACGGCGCGGAACGCGCGCACGGGAGAGTTCACGCCACCTGGTGTGACGATGGACGCACGGTCGAATAGCGACTGCGAGACTGGGGCTTCATAGGAATAAGGCAGTTCGGTCATGACCTGCGACGTCTCCGACTCCGGGGGGCTAGTGACCTACTCAGGGTAGGCCAGCGGCTTCGGGCCACCGCGGGCGAGAGAGCGCGGCGGCGCGGGCGTCGGATCGGACCCGCTTGAACGCGGGCGCCCGGCTTCACGTACGGAAGATCCCAGCCATCGCACGTCCGGCGGGCCCGTTCTCGGTACGACAAACGGGCTGCGGCCGCCGGCCATCTGCGAAACTGGGGCCTGGTACGGACAGCTCACATGAACGATGGTGTTCAGAGGCCGCGAAGATCCTGCGGACAGGTGTTTCAGCGCACGTTTCGGCGTGCGGCCGTGGGGGAGGTCACTGTCACGATGATCGGGTTGCGTGACGGGGGTCGCGCGCCTTAGAAAAGCAGTCGGGTGGAGATATGCATCGCGGTGGCGGACTGGGCGAGGGGACCGATGACCTCGGTCCTCGGCGTGCCCGCGGGGGAAAGCACCGACGCGAGGCGGAGGAAGCGGCCGAGGCCAGAGCCGGCCATGAGCCCGAGCGTGCCGACCGGAGGGTCGAGAGGCTGGGGGCAGGGAGCGGGAATGGTGGCCGGGTGGGGGTGACGTACAAATACTTCGGCGCGCCCGACGGCGCGACGGCAGCCCGCGTCCCGATCTCGATGCGCCCCGAAGAACTCGGCGGCGACGAACTCGGCATGAACGGCATGTTCACCAAGATCAAGCCGGAAACGATGGCCGCGATGGTCCTCACCGGCATAGAAGGCGTCCCCCTCAACAAGGTGCCGCCGCTCGAGCTCGTCGTCCTCCACCCCGACTACGCCGTGGTCAAGCTCCCCATGACCGTCGTCGACCCACTCCGGGGGATCGGTGAGGAAGCGGTGGGCGCCGCGGCCTTCATCTGGTCGACGGTGCCGGACCGCGGCGGGCCGCGGGACGCGTTCAACGTGTATCAACTGCTGCACGAGTGGCAGGACTTCAGCCACCGGTTGCATGAGGCCGGGCATCAGCCCTACTGCCTGGTTTGGCCGTGACCTGAGGTTGCGTGAGCCGGGGTTCCATAAAGTGCGGGCGGGGTTTTCGGGCCCCGCCCTCGTCATGTGCCGCTACGGCGACGGCGAAAACACACCGGGTTCGCGACGCTAACGGCCGCGGCCGCCACGCACGGCCCGGTATTCCGAGGCGAGGAGACCGAAGAGGACGTCGTCGGTCCACTCCCCCTTGATCCAGGTGCTCTGCACGAGGTGGCCCTCGCGGCGGAAGCCGACGCGCTCCAGCAACTTCGCCGAGCGGGCGTTGCGCCCGTCGCAGGCGGCCGAGACCCTGTGCAGCCTCTCCTCCACCAGCAGGAACTCCACCATCCGCGCGACCGCCTCGGTGGCGTACCCGCGCCCCTGGAACTCCGGCGCGAACGTGAAGCCCAGCTCCGCCTGCCGTCCGTCCTCGTTCCGGCACACCCCGACATCGCCGATCAGCCCCGGAGTGTCCCGCCGCTCGACGGCGTACTGGAACCACCCCGGATCGCGGGGATCCCCGGCGGAGAACGTGGCCGCCAGCCGCTCGGCCTCCTCCATCGACACCGGCGATTCCCAGGACTGATACCGGCTCACCTCGGGATCCGACCGATACGCCGCCAATGCCGGTGCATCTGCCGGGGTGAACTTCCGGAGCAACAGCCTCGCGGTCTCCATGTCTTCGCTTCCTCTCATCGCCTCCCCCTGATTTCCGCTGTTCGTGCCGTAGCGCCGGCGGCGCGGAGGACCCGCGCATCAGTCTGTGGGATTTCAGCGGTAGTTGAGCTCGGCGAGCTCGGTGGCAAGCTTCTTGGGTATGGCGGTGTGGCCGAGCAGGGGCAGCGCTATGTTGCGCACGACGCGCGCCATTGGGTTGCGGGTGGTGGCCATGCGGGTCATCCGGTCGGTGAAGGCGACGACTCGCTGGGCGACGGGGCGGCGCCGGGCCTCGTAGCCGTCGAGCCGCCCGGTGGCGAGCGCCTGGCCGAGGGCGTAGCCGTCCTGGATGCCGGTGTTCATCCCCTGGCCGCCGGCGGGGCTGTGCACGTGCGCGGCGTCGCCGGCCAGGAACAGCCGGCCGGCCCGGTAGCGGTCGGCGACCCGGTGGTGCACCCGGAACCGTGAGGACCACGCAATGCCCGTGACCTTGGCCTGGCCGGGGGCGCGCTCGTCGAGCAGCCGCTGGACGAAGGCGAGGTCGGGGGTGGGCGGCGCGTCGTCCACGGTGGCGACGACCCGGTAGTGGCCGCCGGGGAGCGGCGCGACGACGGTGAGACCGTCGGTGCCGAAGGTGAGCGACACCTCGCCGGGGCCCGGGGCCCAGTCCATCACCGCGTCGGCGAGCACGAAGGACTCGCCGTAGGCGCTGCCGGTGAATCCGATGCCCGCGGCTTCGCGGACGGTGCTGTGCATGCCGTCGGCGCCGACGGCGTATGCGGCGCGCAGCGTTTCTCCGGTGCTCATGGTGAGCGTCACGCCGTCCTCGTCCTGGACGACGGAGGCGACCTCGTACGGGCGGTGCACATCGCCGCCGAGCGCCCGCAGCCGGTCAAGCAGCACGCTCTCGGTCTCGTACTGGGGAACCATCAGCGTGTACGGGTGCGCCGTGGGGAGCTTTTCGAACGGCACGGTCAGCAGCCGGCGGGAGCCCTCGCGGACGGCGAACCGGGTGACCTGGATGCCGCGTGCGATCAGCTCCTCGGAGGCTCCCAGTTCGTCGAGGACCTCCAGGGTGCGGGCGTGTACGACGGCGGCACGTGAGGTGTTGGCGCCCTCCGCCAGCTTGTCCAGGACGACGAAGTCGACGCCGGAGGCGGCGAGCGTGACGGCGAGAGCGAGACCGGCCGGGCCGGCACCGACGACGGCGACCTCGGTGCGGGCGGGCAGTGCGGTGGTGTTCATGGCGGAGCCTTCCGTTCTGGTCCGGGAAACAGGTCAACACATGTTGGTCAACGAGTGTTGGCCAACGCCTGTTGACAGGATGCCCGGATCCACGCTGGAAAGTCAACACGCGTTGGCCTACAATCGTTGGCATGAACCAGGACGCCGAGCCCACCAGCACAGACACCAGGACAGACACCAGCAGCACAGACACCGGCAGCACGGACACCACCGGCACGGACAAGCGCTCCGACCGCACCAAGGCCGCGATCCTGCGCGCCGCGCGTGAGCGGTTCGCGGCTCAGGGCTACGAACGCACCACCATCCGCGCCGTGGCCTCCGACGCCGACATCGACCCGTCGATGGTCATGCGCTACTTCGGCAACAAGGCACACCTCTTCGACGCGGCGCTCGCCATCGACCTGCGTCTGCCGGACCTCACCGACGTTCCGGCGGAGAAGCTGGCACGGGTGCTGGTGCGGCACTTCCTCGACCGCTGGGAAGGCAACCCGGCCGACGAAGCGCTGCTGGTCCTGCTCCGCTCGGCGGTCACCAACGAGCACGCCGCGACGCGGATGCACGAGATCTTCGCGACCCAGGTCGCCCCGACGCTGGCCGCCGCGCTGGGCCCGGAAACAGCCAGACGCAAGGCCGGACTGGTCTCCGCCCAACTCCTCGGCCTGGGCCTGACCCGCTACCTGCTGCGTCTCCCGGCGGTGACCGCCCTCACCCGGGACGAGGTCGAAGACGGCCTCGCCCCGGCCATCGAGGCCGTTCTCGCACCGAAGTAGGCCGCCCGGCCAACGCGCCGGGCGGCATCGACGTACGGCACCTCAAGCGGCTGACGCGGCCTCACGGCGGGGGCCTTCGGCCTCGTACAGCGACTCGATGAGGGCGCTGCGTGCGCGCGCCACCCGCGAGCGCACCGTGCCCACCGGGCAGCCGCTGACGAGTGCCGCTTCCGCGTAGGGCAGCCCGAGCAGTTGGGTCAGCACGAACGCCTCCCGGCGTTCGTCGGGCAGTGCGGCCAGGAGTTCGGCGAGGGCGATGCCGTCGTCGAAGCCGGGGAGGCCGCGCGGCTGTGCGCGTTCGGCCGCCGACTGCCAGTCGTCGGTGTGCGACAGGCGGGGCCGGGCGGCGGCGTACCGGATGCTGTCGACCACGGCGCGGCGCGCGATGGACAACAGCCAGCTGCGCGCCGAGCAACGGCCTTCGAAGCGGTGCAGGCTGCCGAGGGCCCGCAGGAAGATGTCCTGGGCCAGGTCGTCGGCGTTCTGCGGGTCGGCGCCGAGGTGGGTCACGTAGCGGATGACGTCCCGGTGCAGGGCGCGGACGAACTTCTCGACCGCGTCGAGGTCACCGCCTCGGGCGGCGAGCGCCCAGGAGGTTATCGACTCGTCGCGTGAGGCGGGTGAGGTGGAAGAGGTCGGTACGGCTTGTGAGTTGGGCAGGGCGGTAGTGAGCACCTGGTGTCCTTCTCGGGGTCCGGGAACGGGCCGGCCCAGCGGGCACGGCGGTTCCGGCGGTTGTTGACGTCCGGCCGCGCAGGCGCGACCGATACCCGAGGCGAAGTGCGGAGTGTCGGTGACGGACTCCGTGGGCGGCCTCGGGGAACCGGCTGTCGTCAGATGACAGCGGTCCCGACGGGTGGACCCCGAGAAGTGATGGCATGGACGAGGAGGAGCTGCCGCAGCGCTTGGACCGAGTGGTTCCGGCGGGCGCGGACACGTGGGCGGTGCGGCGGCGTGGGCAGCCGGAGCAGCAGCCGCAGCGGGGCGACGAGCCAGCCGGCGAGGACCCGCAGGATGCGGAACGCGGCGCGCTCGCCGTGGGCGAGCCACAAGCCGCAGAGCAGGGCGGTGACCAGGTGGGCGGCGAGCATGCCCATCGGGGACATGCCGTCCATGACATGACCCGCGTGGGCCATCGAGCCCATGGAGCCCATACCGTCCATGCCACTCATCGAGATCATCGATCCCGAGGAATCCATGGACGATGACATCGATGACATGTCCGCCATGTCATGGCTCATGGAGTGCGCAGCCGTCGCCTGCCCGCCGTGGGTGTCCGTGCCGGTTCCCGCCGGCGAGCACAGCAGGTACGACGCCCATCGCCCGGCGAGGGACGCTCCATCGGCCCCTTCCGGCCGTACGACCGCCTGAGCGAGCGAGAACAGCGCGTGGAGGAGGACTTGGGCGGCGACCGTGACGGAGCCGACGGCGAACAGCCCGCGTTCGCGGCCGGCCAGCGCCCACGCCGTCCCGCCCGTCGCCACGGCTCCGGCGACCAGCGCCCACCAGGGCACCTCGAAGCCGGACGCCATCGCGTGTCCCTGCACGGCGGACAGCACGCAGACGGCCGCGAACACAGCGGCCCTCAACGCACGCGAACACCGTCCAGCCGTCATAGCGGCTCATCTTCGCACCAGCGTCTCCGCTGTCACCAGGGCAGTACGGAAACCCACCGGGTACGCGCACACGGACTCCGGATCGCCTCGTACGGCGTCCGTGGGGTGGGAGCCGTACCGAGTCAGGAGTCGGACGCGCCGATGGGCGAGTTCCGGCGAGTTCCCCAACAGGCTTGTGCTGTACGTCATTTGACCGGCCCTGTCGGGCTGGCGCGTCAGGTTTCCTTCGCGGATTCATGGTGGGTGGGGCCGGTCAGTTCGGCCGCGGTCAGGGTGAAGTGGCGGGCCAGCACCTCGGCCGCGGTGTCGGCGTCGCGGGCCAGCGCCGCCTCCTCCAGCCGGCGATGCTCACCGACGTGGTCACGGTCGGGGTTGCGGTGCGCCGACCAGCGGCGAGCCAACTCGCTCGCGGTCCACATCCGGTCGAAGGTCTCAAGGAGGACGGGGTTGCCGCAGCCCTCCAGCAGGGTGCGGTGGAAGACCCGGTGGGCCTCGGACCATGCGTCGCTGTAGTACTCGCTCTCCTCCGGCGCGTACGCCGGGGTGCGGGACAGCCGGTGGTGGGCGGCTCGTACCCGGGCCTCCCAGTCGACGTCGCCGCGCTCGATGGACATGCGCAGCACGACCGGTTCGACGGTCCGGCGGGCCTCCGCGATCTCCTGCCAGCGGCTGTCGGAGAAGGCCGGGACGGCGAAGCCGCGATTGGGCAGCCGGTCGGCGAGGCCCTCGCCGACCACCCGCACGAGCGCCTCGCGTACGACGGCCAGGCTCACGCCCTGTTCCCTGGCGAGGTCCTGCGGTTTGAGGGCGTCACCGGGGGCGTAACCCCCGCGCATGATCGCGTCCCGCAGGTGTGCGTAGACCTGCTCGGAGAGCATCTGCTTCCCCGAGGAGGCTGAGGTGTCGGCCGTCCGAGTCATGTCCCCATCATAGACGATCCAGTGAATAATCGATTATTCGTGTTATCGTCGATTCAGTGGTCGATGAAGGATGACGGCGGTGTCTCTACGAGACGCTGCGGGCCCTCCTCCGGCCGCATCACCGTCACCCCACAGCACGGCCTGAAAGGAACGACGCGATGAGCGCCAACGATCCCTTCGCCCGCCTCCCCGAGGCGCCCTCCTTCACCGTTACCAGCACCACCGTCACCGACGGCGCCGCCTGGTCGCCCGAGCAGTTCTCCGGTATCTCCGGCGTCCCCGGCGGGAAGGACGTCTCGCCCCAGCTGTCCTGGAGCGGCGCCCCGGAAGGCACCAAGAGCTACGCCGTCACCGTCTACGACCCCGACGCCCCCACCGGGTCCGGGTTCTGGCACTGGGCGGTCGCCGACATCCCCGCCGCCGTCACCGAGCTGCCCGAGGGAGCCGGCGACGACACCGGTTCGGGCCTGCCGGAAGGTGCCTTCCAGCTGCCCAACGACGCCCGCGCGGCCCGCTTCATCGGCGCCGCCCCGCCGGCCGGGCACGGCCCTCACCGCTACTTCATCGTGGTGCACGCCCTCGACGTCGAGTCCATCGGCGTCCCGGCCGACACCACCCCGGCCTACCTCGGCTTCAACATCGCCGGCCACATCCTCGGCCGCGCGGTCCTGACCGCCACCGCCGAGACTCCCGCCTGACGAACAGCTTGTCCCAGCCGACGTTCAGCCTGCGGCGCGCCGGGATGCGGCCCCGCGCGGCCGTGAGCGTGACGTCGTCACCCGGCGCCGATCGGGATACGTTCCCGGCATGGACTCCGCATCCCTACTCCTCCATCTGCGCCGCGAGTTGGACCGCTTCCGGGCCTGTCTGGACGGCGACCTGGCCGCACCGGTCGAGCATTGCGGCGACTGGACGCTGTACGACCTGGCCGACCATCTGGGCAGCGGGAACCTCTGGGCGGCCACCGCTGTGACCGAGGGACACGGCGGCCTCAAACCGGCGGCGGCGCCACGGGACCCGGCGGCGCTGGGGCGGTGGTTCGACGCCACGTCCGAGACCTTGCTCGCCGCCCTGGACAACGACCCGTCCACCGCGGCCTGGACCTTCTACCCCCCGCACACGGTCGGCTTCTGGCAACGACGCCGCTGCCTGGAAACTCTCGTCCACGGCTGGGACGCCGAACACGCCCTCGGGATACCCGCGCCGCCGCTCGACGCGGGCCTGGTCCACGACGGCGTGTCGGAGGTCTTCGACACCATGGCCCCTCGCCAGACCGCACGCGGCCGCGCGGCCCCTCCTCAGGTCGCACTGCGCCTCGAAGCCACGGACACCGGGGCGACCTGGACGTACGGCCCGGGCACCCCGGTCGCGGTCCTCGCCGGGACGGCGGAGAGCCTCCTGCTGACACTGTGGGGACGGCTGCCGCGTACGGGTGACGCACTGACGTGGGAGGGCGATCGGCACACCGGGGAGCGGGTGTTGGACGGGCCGTTGGTGCCCTGACCTCGGGTCTCTCGAAGCGGGGCGGGCGGACGTTGGCCGTCCCGCCGGAAAAGGGATCGACTCGCTGCCCGCAGGTCATGTTGGCTGGGCGGCATGCCTGAACTGCGTACCGAACGCCTCACGCTCCGTCGATGGCAGGATTCCGACCTTGGACCATGGGCGGCGATGAACGCCGATCCAGAGGTCCGGGAACACCTCGGGGCTCTCCTCACCCGTGAGCAGACCGACGCCTCGGTGGCGGGCTTCCAGGCCGAATTCGACGAGCGGGGCTACGGGTGGTGGGCCGTCGAGGTGCTCGCCACCGGCGAGTTCATCGGCTTCGCCGGCCTGGACCGGGTGGATGACGGAATGCCGTTCACCGGAGTGGAAGCCGGCTGGCGACTCGCCCGTTCGGCCTGGGGGCACGGCTACGCCACCGAGGCCGCCCGGGCCTGCCTGGCTTTCGGCCTCGAGACCCTCGAACTCCCCGAAATCCTTGCGGTGACGACCGCCACCAACCTCCGTTCCCAGGCCGTGATGAGCCGGATCGGAATGACCCGAGACCCCGCCGACGACTTCGACGACCCCAACGAGCCCGAGGGCCCACTGCGCCGGAACGTGCTGTACCGGATCCGCGCGTGATCCGAGAGCAGCCCGAGCGACTGGCGGCTTGCACAACTGCAGCGGGACCAGGCGGACTCATGCGGTCACGGTGCTAGATGTGGATGAGGATCTGTCGTAGGGGATGTCCGAGCACGTCCGTGACGGAGGCCAGTTCCTCGTCGGTCAGCCATGCCCGGTTCGGATACAGGACCTCGATCCTGAACCGCGCGAAGCCCATCGGCCAGTCGTACACCAGCTCGTTGAGCGACGTCTCGGCGTCACAGCAGGGAACCGTCACCATGAGCGTCGAAAAGCCTTCGTCGTAACGCTCCGAGACGGCCTCCCCCCACCAGCCGGGGGTGAGCTCCGCACCGCAGCGCGGGCAGGAGATCTTCTCCAGGTTGGCGCCGCAGAAGACCACCTCGACGCACTCGTGCCACTTGGCTTCCAGGCCCTGGCGGGCGTCGTCGTCGGGAAGCATCCCCGACAGCACGCCCGCGGCACGATCCGCCGCATCCCGACTGGGCTGCCAGTACGGATCAGTCGGAATCACCGTCAGGTAGTTGCCGCTCATCGCCCGCCTTCCGGTGCCGACCCGACCACCGGGGCGAACGGCTCGAGAGCCTACGACCCGCGCTCAGAACTCGACGACAACCCGGAAGAGTGCGGGGTCGGCGATGGCGAAGTCAGGGGAGGCGGACGGGTGCTGTTGGAAGCGGGGGTCGTTGTCTGCTGTGCGCCATGCGTCGGGGCTGTCCCAGTGCGCGATGTCGACCAGTTGGAAGCGAGTGTCCGGGTCCACCGCACGGTGCAGCCGGTTGTCCCGGAAGCCGGGCGCCTTGCTCATCAGCTCTGCGTGGCCGAGCCAGTACGGCAGGAATTCATTGATCCGCTCGGCGGGCAGCTCGAAGGCATTGACGAAGGTTACTCCCGGCCCCACGCCCGAACCGTTTCCCGCCGCGCGGTATTCGGCCGCCACCTCGTACCATCCGCCGTGCACGGTGGCATAGTCCGCGGCGGTGGCTGCCGACGCGGTGAAGCCGGGATTCGCCAGAGCCTCGTCCCGGGCCTCGATGCTGTCCCAGTGCGCCACATTGACCAGGCCTAGCCGGGACTCCGGCAACAGCCTGCGGTGCAGCCGCGCATCCCGGAAACCGGGGGCGGCGTGAATGAGCCCGACGCGCTCCCGCCAGCGTGCGACAGACTCGTCGATCCGGTCCTCGGGCAGTTCCCACGCGTCGATCAGCGTGATTCCGTCATCAGTCACCACACCATCGTGAAACCTGAACCACACTTCAGGTCAAGATGATCCGGTCACGCGCCCCGGCGGGTGGCGCAGCCATGCCCACGACCCACCTGTGCGTGGCGGGGCTCCTTCGCCACCGGCCGACCCAACCCCCCAATCCCTGATTGCCGACCACTGCCCCCTTGGAATCGATCAGCTAGCCAAGGAGAGCCGCGATCCTCAGCGCACGCTCCGACGAAGTCGTCGTCAGCCGGGCCCACGACCCGTCCCGGAAGGAGATTTTGAAGTCGGACTCGGCCATGCTGAATCGCTTGAGTTCCACGCCGGCGATTTCCTTGCGGGGCAGCGTCCAGAGGACGGCCTCGGATCCCGGGACCTTCTCGCCGCCGCCCCATTCGAGGAACCGACTGCCTCGCGCCGTGTCCTCGTACGAGGTGATGCGTACGAGCCCCTCAGGCTCGGCCAGTTCGATCTCGGTCACCGTTCGCCAGGACCGCCGGGAGGGGTCGAGTTGCCAGGGCAGCGTACGAGCCGTCTCGCCCACGCCCGCCCACATGACGGGGAAGTCGTCGACCTCGTTCTCACGCTCCTCCAACTTGCCTCGCTGGTCGGGAGAAGCGGGGCTGCCGAGGGCGCTGGCGAGGATGTAGAGCGGCAGCATCAGGAGCCGGGTGACGACAGTAAGGACGTACCGGCCGAGCCTGCCGAAGAACCCCCTCACCGCGAAGGTCTGTCCAGGGGGCCAGCCGGGCAGGTCGGGTTCTATGTCGTTGCGCTCGTGGTCGCGAAAGGAGCGCCGCTTCTCCACCGAGGCGGCCGTACCACTCGCGAACTCGACCCGGAAGCGCTCCGGTTCCTCGTCCATGTCCCTTCCTTCCCTGCCACTTTGGCAAGGTCAACTATGCCAAGCGAAGTCGGCACGCTGACGGTCGGCTTCTCGTCACCGAGTGCGGTCCGCTCTGGGCCTACTCCGACACCGCAGCGTCGCCCGTCCCACGCCCGACGAACGGATCACCGTGGCTCAGCCGAATTCCAACGCCCAGCCCGAAGCCCTCAAGCCCGCCCTCGATTCCATGACCGTCCTGGTCGCCGCCGTCATCGTCCACGACCGGGCCACCAACCGCGTCGTCCTCCTCCAGCGCGGTGAGAACGCCAAGTTCGGCCGGGGCATGTGGGACCTCCCCCTCGGCAAGAGCGAACCCGGCGAGCCGATCACCGGGACCGCCGTACGCGAGCTGTACGAGGAGACGGGCCTGACGGTGAAGGCGGAGTCGCTGAAGTTCGTGCACGTCATCCACGGGGCGTGGGGCGTCGAAGCCCCGAGCGGCTTCCTCACCGTCGTCTTCGCCGCCCACGAATGGAGTGGCGAGCCCGAGAACCGCGAACCGCTCAAGCACGCCCAGGTGCGCTGGACCGACATCGCAGCCATCCCCGACGACTTCGTGAAGTCCAGCGCCTGTGCCCTCCGCCGATACCTCGCTGCTGATGCTCCCGAAGTCTCGCTGCACGGCTGGACATAACCGCACCGGGCAGCGTTATGCACCTTCCGGAGCGTCTGCCACGACTTCAGCCCACACCGTCTTCCCAACCGGCTTTCGGGGCACCGTCCCCCAGCGCGCGGCGAGCAGTGCCACGAGGAGCAGTCCACGGCCGGACTCGTCCTCCGGCCCGGCGACGGTTTCGGAACCGAACCGGGGCAGGCGCGTGGAAGCGTCCGCGACCTCGATACGGATCAGGCGCGTTCGTTCGTCGAGGGCGAGCCGGAGGTGGAAGTCCCGACCGGGCGTCCGGCCGTGCTGTACGGCGTTGGCGGCGAGTTCGGCGACCAGGAGCGAGACCGTGACGGACGTGTCCGAGGTCGACGGGTATCCCCACTCGGCCACACGGCACACCGTCAGATGCCGGGCGAGCCGGGCGCCTCGGGGCGACGACGTGAACTGCATGGAGAACACGGGGCTTTCGGTCGACGCAGGTTCCTTCGCGGCAGATTCCTTCGACACAGTGCCGTGGTCCATCGCATCCCTTTCGTAGCCGCGAGCGCGACCCGCAGCGTGTGCGAGTCGTGACGTTCCGTACACAAGAGTCGTCAAACGGACCTACGCTCAAAAGGGGATCGAGCCTTACCGTGCGGACCGTAAGGAATGGAAGTGGCGTCTTGGCCAAGGAAATTGACCCGGAATCATCGATGGCGGCGCTCTTCGGTTCGCGCGTACGCAGACTCCGTACGGCGGCGGGGCTGACCCAGGCGGAGCTGGGCGCGAAGACGCATGTGGTCGCCTCCCGGATCACCCAGGTCGAACGCTGCTCGGGGGCGAAGCCGACCCTGGAACTGGCCGGTGTTCTTGATGAAGTCCTGGGCACGGACGGGCTGTTGGTGGAGCTGTGGCCGTACGTCTATCGGGAGGCGTTCCCGGACTGGTCGCGGGCGTTCATGGCGTACTCGGAGAGGGCGGTCTCCATTCGCGAGTACGGGGCGCACCTCGTGCCCGGCCTCTTGCAAACGGAGGATTACGCGCGGGCGGTGCTCAGCGTTGGGCTTTCCCTCCAGGGCGAGGAACACCTGGAGGAGCGGGTCGCGGCGCGACTCGGCCGGCAAGGGCGACTGACCGCCTCCGACAGGCCCGAGCTGTGGGTCGTACTGGACGAGGCGGTGCTACGGCGGCCGGTCGGCGGATGGGCAGTCATGCGAGCCCAATTCGCGCGGCTACTGGATGCCGCCTCCGATCGTCACATCACGGTGCAGGTGCTGCCGTTCGAACAGGGCGAGCACGACGTGATGGGCGGGTCGCTGACCATCCTGGAGCTGCCGGACGGCCGCGAGGTCGCCTACACGGAAGGCGCCCACTACGGCCAACTCATCGAGGATCCGGACGAGGTCAAGCGGTTCGGTCTGTTTTACGATCGGCTCCGGGCGGCAGCCCTGCCCCCGCTCATGTCGCTCGACATGATCCGATCAGCGATGGAGGGCATCCACCGTGACGCGAACATCCCGTCCCGAACTGAACGGCGCCGCCTGGCGCAAGAGCAGTCACAGCAATCAGGAGGGCGGCAACTGCGTGGAGGTGGCGGCCGGAATCCCCGGCGTCGTCCCCGTCCGTGACAGCAAAGCCCCCGACGGTCCAGCACTCGCCTTCGCGGCAGGCTCCTGGGCCGCGTTCATAAGCGAGTTGAAGGAAGCCCGCCACCGCGTCTGAGTCGGCCGGGTACCGGCCCCGAACTGCGTTCCCGTCCCGCCGATCCCTCGCGCGCGGGGGGACGGCGGGCCACGACCCTCCCCCAAGAACCAAATGAGGAAAGAACCAACTACCCTCCCCCACCGAATCGTTCACCCTCAGGAGTGATCCGGTTGCGGAGAGTGTGGGCGGGAGGTTACGTTCCCGGCGACAACTCCACACAAACGACGGCCCCCGCCAGGACGGCAATCCTGAACGAGGGCCTGACCGCTCAGGAAGAGAACGACTTCCCGATGGCTGATTCGCAGTCTAACGCGCCCTCGCGCGCCACCGCCGGAGCTCCCACCTCCGGCGTCATCCACGTCCGCACCCGCCTCACCGCCGACTTCACCGTGATCGCCAACGCCCTTACGCAGCGGCGCGGTAGCGCGGTCACCATCGGCGTCGCGGCCTACATCCTCTCGTTGCCGGACGGTGCGATCGTCAGCATCGCCGCGCTCTGCAGGCACTTCACCGAGGGCGAGATCCTGATCTCCCGTGCGCTACGGGAGTTGGAGGCCGCCGGTTACCTGGAGCGGCGGCGCGAGCGCGGGCCCGACGGTCAGGTGCGCACGCGGACGTTCTTCTACGACGTACCGCGTGGGCAGGGGCAGCCCACTCCGCCGCCCAACAGGCCTGTCCGGCCACGGAAGTCCGCCGAGGGCGGCCCACCACCACGGCCGCTCGGGGACACGACTGCCAACGACGAGGCCGCGCCAGCCCCTTCACCCGCCGCCCCACCATCACCGTCACACGGGACAGGCACCGCATCCGAGACCCCGCCCCCACTCCGCCTCGACAACGCCGACCCCCAAGCCGTCGTCATCCTCGCCTCCCTCCGGATCGTCGACCGCAGACTGATCCTGTCCCGCCGCGAGGTCGCCGAGCTGGCCCCGGCCGTCGCCAAGTGGCTCGCGCGGGGCCTCCGGCCCGAGGAGATCACCGGCCTGCTCACCGCCGGACTCCCCGGGCACTTCCAGTCCCGCCCGGCGCGGATTCTCGCCTACCGGCTCGGCGAGGTCCCACTCGCGGCGCCACCGGCCCCAAACACTCCGCCCACGCAACGGGCCGTCCTGCCCTGGCAGACCTGCGACGGCTGCGAACGCGCCTTCCGGGCCCCGGAACCGTCCTCCTGCCGCGACTGTCGGGAGGCGGCCTGATGTTCCTGAGGCAGGCACGGAGTCGCGTATGCGAGCATGCGAAACCTGGGATCAGCGGGAGGAGGGTCATGGTCGACCGGTTCAACGACGGGCTTCTGACGCCCACGGAGACGGCTTCCCACCTGGAGGTCCCCTTGTCGACGCTCACCAGCTGGCTCAAGGGGACGGCGGCCGGCGCACCGCTCGTGCACCGGGTCGAGCCGGTACGCAACGGACAGCCGTCGGTCCCCTTCATCGCCGTGGCCGAGGCTCACGTCCTGCGTTCTCTTCGCTCGCTCGGTCTGCGCATGAGCGAGATCCGGGAGGCGGCGGCCGTACGAAAGGCGTTCGACACCCCCTACGGCCTGGTCTCGAAGCGCATCGCGACCGACGGGGTGGACATCTTCGTCGAGCACGGTTTCGGGGATCTGCGCCGGGCCCGGGACGGTCAGGCCCCCATTCACGAGGTGGTGGCCCGTTACCTCCGGTACCTGAACTGGGAGGGCGACGACGACTACCCGGCGAGCCTGCGGCTGAGGCAGTACGGGGACTCCGTCCCTGTCGTCATCGACCCGCGGTTCGGCCACGGACTGCCGGTCATCGCCGCCAACCGTGTCTCGGTCAAGGCGGTCACAGACCTGTGGGAGGCCGGGGAAAGCGTCGAGGACATCGCCTACGAGTACGGCATGACCCCCGAGCAGGTCGACGAACTCTGCCACGCAGTGGTGCGCCTTGCCGCCTGAGTTCTTCCTCGACCGGAATCTGGGGCGCCGTGTGACGGAGGAACTGAGGGACCGTTCACGGGACCTGGAGATCCAGCCCGTCCTTGACCGTTGCGCGGTGCTCTTCTACCTCGACAACCAACAACTCCGCAGTCTGGAGATGGTGGATCGGCTGGACACACATCGCAGCGCGATCCACCGAGCCGTCGAGAAAGGCGGTCCGGCCGCGTACGCCGTACGACAGAACGGCCTCGACCGCACCTGGCCATGACAGCCCGCGCCGACTGGTGTCACCGAGTGGCACCTTGATCTCCGACCGCCGCTGCCGTCATGGCTGACCGAGGCGCTCTGGGACCGCCGATGGACCGCCGGTGGACGGCAGGTTCGCGAATCAGTCACGCGGCCCTGGCATGGCGGTCAGACCATCACCGACCGCGCCTCGAGGAACTCCTCAAGACCGAAGGTGCCGTACTCCCGCCCAATGCCTGACTGCTTGAACCCTCCGAACGGAGACAGCGACTCGAAACCGCCGTTGATCGCCACCCGGCCCGCCTGGAGCCGCGACGCGATGCGATGCGCCCGCGTGGGGTCGGAGGAGAACACATAGGCGTGCAGGCCGTAGTCGGTGTCGTTGGCGATCTCCACCGCGTGGTCCTCGTCACGGTAGGTGAGGATCGAAAGCACCGGCCCGAAGATCTCCTCACGCGCGATCGTCATGTCGTTGGTGACGTCCGCGAACAGGGTCGGTCGCACGAAGTATCCGTCCGCCAGTCCCTCGGGACGGCCGGGTCCGCCGGCGACGATCCGGGCGCCTTCCTCGACACCGCGACGGATGTAGCCCTGGACACGCTCCCACTGCCGTTCGCTGACCATCGGACCGATGGCCGTTGCCGGGTCGCTGGGATCGCCGACCGGGAAGTCGGCCATCTTCGCCGTGGCGACAGCGATGATCTCGTCCAGTCGGCTCTCCGGGACGAGGATGCGGGTGCCGGCGACACACGCCTGGCTGCTGTTGGCGAACCCGGCCATGAGCGCGCCGGTAACGGCCTGATCGAGATCGGCGTCGTCGAGAATGATCGACGGCGACTTGCCCCCGAGTTCGAGCGTCACGCGCTTCAAGGTCTCGGCCGCGTCGCGAAGGATGACCTTGCCGACCGGGGTCGAACCGGTGAAGGTGATCTTGGAGATATCGGGGTGACGTGTGATCGCGCTCCCGACGACATTGCCGAGCCCCGTCACGATGTTGAAGACGCCCCGCGGCAGTCCGGCCTCGTGAAGTGCTCGGGTCAGCGCATAGGTCTGCATCGCGCTCATCTCGCTCGGCTTGATGACGACGGTGCAACCGGCCGCCAAGGCGGTCGCGACGTTGTTGGAGATGAAGAACGGATCGGAGTTCCACGGCGTGATCACGCCTGCGACGCCGACCGGCTCCAACTCCACGGTCGCGTTGCCGATTTGCCGTGTGAAGTCGAAACCTTCCAAGGTCGTGATCATGTCGGCGAACGCACCGACGGCCGAACCGACCATCCACGCGTTGCGCACCGGCCCGCCGTACTCCAGGAGGACGGCCTCCTGGATTTCGCTCGTCCGCGCGGCGACGGCGGCCTGGAGCCGGCGGAGCGCGTCGAGCCGCTCCTCCTTCGATGTCGCGGACCAGGCCGGTAGCGCGCGCTTCGCCGCTGCGACAGCCGCGTCCGTGTCCACCTCGTCGGCGAGTTGGACCTGCCCGATCACTTTCCCGGTTGCGGGGTTGAACAGGTCGGCGAGTTCCGTGCCGTGCGGGGTGACGAATTCGCCGTCTATGTAGATCTTGTTGATCACGTTCTCTTGCATGGTGGTCTCCTGGACTTGTTCGCCGCCGAAACCACGGAGTGGGGCGGCGGTTGTCTGATCGGTGGCCGCCGCGCGCAGTTGGGCGCATGTCGCGGACCAGCCCGTGCAGCATGGGCGACCGGGCCCGGCGTCGCTGATCGCTGATCGCTGATCGCTGAGGACTATCGGGCCGACTCCGAGGAGGCTGTCCGCAACTGCTCGTCGTCGAAGACGATCTCGACCAGCGGGCTGCGCGCGAACCATTCGTCGAAGTTCTGGCGTCGACTGACCCGCGCCGCGATCTCGGGCCGGTTCTGCAATTCGAGGACTTCGGTGATCACTCGCCGCCGTGTCGGCCCGTCGACCAGTGCCGCGGTCGCGGGCAGGTCAGCCGTAACCCCGTGTTTGAGATGCACGACGAACCGCGGATTGGCCCGCAGGTTCGCGTACCAGTTACGAGGGCCGGGCACGCCGGTCAGGTACCAGCGACCGTCGACGCGGTGGAACCAGATCTCGATGCGCCGCGCGATGCCGCTGCGTGCACCCCGTGTCGTGATGTCGATCGTGTGCTCGGCCGCCGAGGAGTCCGGCCCAATGGCAAGGGCGCGGGCGACGGCGTCGTCCAAGATCACCGCCCGGCCTGCCCTTCATCGCCGAGGGGCACGTCGCAGTTCTCGGTTCGGAACCAGCCCACTGTGCGGTACTTCATGATTCTCTCCCTCGGAGGTGATCGGAGAGCATTCGGTGAGTGGTCGGCGACCTTCATTACCCGCCTTCTGCTTCGTCCCGAAATTCATGGAACGTTCCGGTACCTCCATGGAAGCAATGCCGCGGGCGCCAAGCCAGCAAGATCCTCCCGCGTGGTTGCACAATCCTCTTCGCCCAAGCGGCTCTTATGGGAGCGCCGCAGCAGCGGGACCGGCTCCGCCACGCATGCGCATCGCATCAATGCTGGGCGGGGCACCGAACTGGCGCCGGTATTCCCGGCTGAACTGGGCCGGACTGTCGTATCCGACGCGGTGCCCGACGCCGGTGATGTCGTTCGGATGGTTCGCCAGCAGCAATCTCGCCGCCTGCAGCCGGATGTGTTTCTGGAACTGGATCGGGGTCATCGCAGTTACCGCCTGGAAATTCCGGTGGAAAGCGGAGACGCTCATCCCCGAAAGCTGTGCCACTTCCTCGACCCGGAAAGGCTGGGCGTAGTTCTCCCGGATCCACTGCACCGCACGTCTGATGTGGCTCAGGCTGCTGTCGGCCAGGCCGAGCTGACGCACGGCGTCACCTTGTTCCCCCGTCATCAACCACCAGAGGATCTCGCGCTTGACCAGCGGGACCAGTGCCTTCCGGTCCCGTGGCCGGTCAAGCAGGCGCAGCAGCCGCACGATGGCGTCGAGCAACTCGTCCGGGGCGTCACTGACTGCGATTCCCGGGCGTACGGTGCCGGGGGACCTCGGCAGATCCCCCGACCCGGACTGCAGCAGCAGCTCCGCGATGGCAGCAGGTTCCAGAGTCATCCCGAAACCGAGCGTGGGGCGGCCCGGGGCGGCGTCGATGAAATGCCCCGTCACCGGGAGGTCGACCGAGGTGATGAGGTACTGACCAGCGCCGTACTCGTAGACGCGGTCTCCCAGTGCCAGACGCTTTCGGCCCTGAGCGATAACCGCCAGGACCGTGCCGGACATCGCGGACTCCGGCGGCACGGCGTGGTCGGCCTTGCAGATCCGGACGTCGTCGATGGCAGTGGTCAAATCGGGACGCACATGCCGTTCCAGCAGGTCGCGAAGTTCGCCCAGAGACATGTCTCGATTTCAGCACAAGACCCGGGGTGATCTTCAGAACCGAGAGGAACGTGCAAGGACTCGCGAGTTTCGTCAAAGCGTCAGCCGAGCCTCATCGACACAATTCCGTGCGGTCCGGGCACCCCGGTCGCCGTGCTCGCCGGTACGGAGGAGAACCTCCTACTGACGCTGTGGGGGCGGCTGCCGTGCACCGCTCGACCCGTGAACCGTGACCGCTCTCTTGAGGAACTTGAACGCGGCCGCTGGCCGGCGCCTCCTACCGGCGCGACCCGTCTTGTCATGACCGCGCATGCCCTTCGGCGTCGGCCGATCGGAGAGCTGGCCGTCGAGGACATGCGCTTGTTGATCGGACAGGACGTGGGGCTGCAGTACCTGCTGCCGATGGCGCTGGAGGTACTGCGGGACAACCCGATGGCCGAGGGCTACATGTACGCGGGTGATCTGCTGTCCGCGGTCATCACCAGGAACCCCTCGGTTTGGGGTGAGTCAGCCGAACTCAGGCACGAGCTCCGCATGATCGTCTCCGGGTTGGCCGACCTGCCGCCCTTCATCCGGCGGGACGTCGAGCGGTTCCTGGCCGCGAGTCGCTGACGCCCGGACCGGTCCTGGGGCTGACGAGGAGCGTGGCGTCAGGAGCGTGTTACGAACCGGCCCCCTGGCGTCAGGTAACCGCCAACACGGCGCTCCACCGGCTCCCCGGCCCCTTCCATGGGACGCGGACATCCGTGCGGACAGGAGCAGGCAATGGGTGAGGACGCGGGGCGGCGCATCGTGGTCGGGGTGAGTGGTTCGCTGGGGAGTCTGGTGGCTCTGCATCGGGCCGTGGGGGAGGCTCGGCGTGGGGGTGCCGAGTTGCTGGCCGTGCTCGCCTGGGAGCTGCCCGGGGGTGAACTCGCCTCCCGGCGTGCGGTGTTCCCGTCGCCTGTGGACGAGCTCCGGCGGGCGGCGGGCGAGCGGCTGCTCGGGGCTCTGCGCACGGCGTTCGGTGATGCGGGGCCCGGGGTTCCGTTCCGGGGGCTGGTCGTACGGGGTACGCCGGGGCGCGCGCTGGTGGAGTGTGCGGACCGGGACGGGGATCTGCTGGTGGTCGGTGCGGGGTGTCGTGGCTGGGTCCACCGGGCGTTCTCCCCGTCCACCGCCCGGTACTGCCTCGCCCACGCCGACTGTCCCGTCCTGGCCGTCCCGCCCTCACCCCTGGAGAGCGAGCTTGCCTCCGTGCACCGCCGTATCGGCCTGCGACTGCCCCTCGACGCACGGGAGTTGACCGACGGCAAGCAGAAGCAGAACTGAGCTCAGCGCGGACGCATCCCGAACAGGAAGCGCGTCAACCTCGTCCGCCGTACGAGGAGTTCGTACGAAGCCAGGGTCAGGGCGAGCGAAGCCGCCACGATCAGGACGTACTTGACCGGGATCGGGGCGTCCAGGCCGACCACTCCGTACGCGACCGCCACGACGATCGGCTGGTGGAGGACGTACAACGGCAGTGCGCCGACGGCCAGATAGCCGAAGAAGCGGCGGCGACGACCCGCATCGTCACCGGCCCCAGGCACAGGCCGGTCACGCCGGTCACGCCGCCCGCGTCGGTCCAGCAGCCCCACGATCCCCACGATCCAGCACCACCCCGCCGCGCCGAACAGCGCACGCGAGACCACCGCGAGCGCGGTCTGGTCCGTGAAGGCGTCGTCCGCCGTCATGAAGCCGGGCGCGCAGGCGGCGAAGAGGAGTGGTCCGAGGACAGCGCCCACCACCGCATCCCGGCGCATCGCCGCGCGTAGGCGGTCATCGGTGGCCAGGATGAAGCCGTAGAGGAAGAAGAGGAGGTACGCCCATCGGCCCCAGCCTCCGTAGTCCTCCTCCAGGCCGATCAGCGCGCTCATCGCGGCCAGCGGAAGAGCAGGGAGCAGCACCACGCCGCGCCGCTCGCACGCCCTGGCGAGAGCATCGCGGAGCCGACGCGCGCGTGCCTCGGGGAACCACCGGGTCAGCGGCACCAGGAACAGCGAGAACGTGAGCAGCAGCACCACGAACCACAGGTGGCCCGTCTCGAAGTACTTGCCCTGTACGACGAAGGGGAACGCGGAGAGGTCGAGGTGGACGTCGAAGAAGCGGGGCAGGAAGCGGAGGTAGGACTCGTCGTAGCCGGGGTCGGCGGACCGCTCCCGCAGCCATTGCGGCACCGGCAGCAGTACGGCCGTCGCGAACAGCAGGGGTACGCCGAGGCGCAGCAGCCGTTCCCTCGCGAAGCCGCCGGGGCCGCGGCGGTGCAGCGAGTGCCAGGAGCCGAGGCCCGCGACGAAGAACAGCATCGGCATCGCCCACACCACACCGAACCCGGCGATGACCAGGATCGCGTCGGTGGTGTCGCGGTTCTGGACGTAGAAGTCGGTGTCCGTGGCGAACACCAGCGCCGAGTGGAAGAAGACGAGCCCGACGACGACGAGTGTGCGGATCGCGTCCAGCTCCGTGCGCCGGCCGGACGCGGCTCCCGCAGGTCCCGCGGGCTCCGAGCGCTCCGCCGACGCGCCTCCCGGCTCCGTCATGCCGCCTCCCCCGTGGCGTGTGGCATGTCGCTTGTGGCCGCACCAGTGTCCGGCCTCCGGGACGGGAACGCCAGGTACACACCCAGCCGAACCCCGTTCCGGCCACACCCCCGTAAGCAGCGCGTTACGGCTGCCGGGCTGGACGTCAAGCATCCGTCAGCAGCCCGCTCCGTACCCCGTCACCCGGGCATAGCGTCACCGGAGCGTCCGGTCGATACAGAAGAGCATCGGCAGAGCGGCGCACGTCACCTGCGTCAAGGAGCTGCACGATGTCCCCACTGGACCGTCCCGAGGACCCGGACCCCGAGCCTTCCGAACGCATCCCGGCCGGACGCCTCTACGTACCCGTCCGGTCGGGGCCCGCGGGCTGCACGGCCCGGTTCTTCCGCACCCCCCTGGGCGGTCGTACGGCCGTCGGATTCACCTCGGCGGCGAAGCTCACCGCCACCCTCGGCACGGAACAGGTCTGCATCAGACTGTCCGAACCCGCGCTGCGCGCGCTCGCCGCGCCTCTGGGCGTCAGCGCCCTCACCGTCGACCCGCAGCTCTCCGCGCCTGCAGCCGCGCCCTCGACCGACCCGTGGCCGCACCCGGTCGCCATCGCGCATCCGACCCCGCTCATCGGCTGAGGAGCTGAGGAAACGCCATGACCATCTCAGTCACCTCCCTCCCACCCGCCAACGAGAGCGACCCCTCCGACACGGACGCCCTGTCCGTCTGGCCCCGCTCCGCCCGCCCCCAGCCCGACGGAGACGTCACCGTAGGCGGCGTCTCCCTCGCCGAGGCGGCCGACCGATTCGGCACCCCCGTGTACGTGCTGGACGAGCAGGAGGTCCGGGAGCGCTGCCGTACGTACCGCACGGCGTTTCCCGAGGCCGACATCGTCTACGCGGCCAAGGCATTCCTGTGCCGTGCGATGGCGCACTGGGTGCAGGAGGAGGGCCTCGGCCTGGACGTGTGCTCCGCCGGGGAGTTGGCGCTCGCCGTCACCACCGGGTTCCCGCCGGAGCGGATCGTGATGCACGGCAACGCGAAGAGCCCCGAGGACCTGCGCACCGCGCTGCGCCTCGGAGTCGGCCGCATCGTCGTGGACAGCACCTCGGAGATCGCCCGGCTGGCCGCGATCACGCCCGCCGGTACCCGCCAGAAGGTCATGGTGCGGGTGGTGCCCGGCATCGCGGCCGGCGGGCACGCCAAGATCCGTACCGGTACCGAGGACCAGAAGTTCGGCCTGTCGATCACGGACGGTTCCGCGCAGCACGCCGTCACCCGGATACTCGACCAGCCGCACCTCGAACTGGTCGGCCTGCACTGCCACATCGGCTCGCAGGTCACCACCGTGAAGCCGTACGTCGCCGCCGTGCGCCGCATGGTCGGGCTGATGGCCCGGATCCGCGACCAGCACGGCGTCACCCTGCCGCAGCTGAACATCGGCGGCGGACACGCCATCGCCTACCGGCCCGGCGAGGACAGCCTCGACGTGTCCGTCCTGGCCGGCCGCGTCCGCGCCGAGCTGGCGGACGGCTGCGCCCGGGCCCAACTGCCCGTCCCCCGGCTGACGTTGGAGCCGGGCCGTGCGGTCGTCGGACCCGCCGGGGTCGCCGTCTACCGGGTCCTGTCCGTCAAGCGCACCGGGGAGCACACCTTCGTCGCCGTCGACGGCGGCATGAGCGACAACCCGAGGCCCGCGCTGTACGGCGTCCGGTACGCACCCCGGCTCATCGGCCGCGCCTCCACCGCGCCGCCCCGCCTCGTCACGGTCGTGGGCCGACACTGCGAGGCGGGCGACATCCTCGCGGACGAGGTGGCGCTCCCCGGCGACGTACACCCCGGCGATCTCCTCGCCGTACCGGCGGCGGGGGCCTATCACCTGTCCATGGCCTCCGGTTACAACCTGGTCGGCCGGCCCCCGGTCGTTGCGGCGGCCGACGGCATCGCGCGGATCCTCGTACGCCGTGAGTCGCTGGACGACATGAGCCGCCGGGACGTCGGCCTCTAGCTGTTGCGGGTCAGGACGTTGATGACGTGAGTTGTTGGCAGATCAGTTGGTGAGCGAGTTGCGCCGTCGCGAGCAGGTCCTCGCGAGATGTGTCGCCGTTGGATCGCACTGACAATCCGTGCCAGACGCATTGGATGAGCCCGGTCAGGACCGCTGCGTTGGTGCCCGCGGTCAGTTCCCCGTCCTGGATCGCTCGCTCGATGCGCACAAGGAGGGCCTGCTCGTTCGAGCTGTGCAGTTCGGCGACGTAGGCGCTGGTATCGAGCGTGCCCGTGCTGTCGCTCATCACGGCACTGCTGATGAGACACCCCGGGTGCGTGCCGCTTGGCTGGGTGAACTCGTGCACCGAGTCGGTCAGGATGCGTTCGATGACGGTCTGGATGACGTTCTCGGCGACAGCCTGCTGATAGATCTCGCGGTACCGCTCGGCGTAGGTCCGCACCGCTTCCTCGAACAGTCCGGCCTTGCTGCCGAAGGCGGCGTAGAGGCTGGACGTGGAGAGCCCGAGGGCCGCGGTCAGGGCGCGGGTCGAGGTGCCGGAGTAGCCGCGTCGCCAGAAGAGGCGAGCGGCTTCGAGGACCGCACGGTCGCGGTCGAAGGCTCGGGGGCGTCCACGGTTGCGTTCGGTCACGCTTGCATTGTAGATCGTTCGCTCCATAATAGATTTATGGAGCGAACGATTCAGAAGAGGCTGCCGGTCGGCGGGGACAGTTGGGTGACGGTCGATGTGTACGGGGAGCGGGATGCTCCGGGCCTCGTCATCGTCCCGGGCGTCATGAGCGATGCGCACACGTGGCGCCGGGTCGTGGGCGCCATCGCGGCCTGGCCCTCAGTGGTAGTCGTAAACCGTCGGGGACGCACTCCCTCGGGGCCCTTGACCAATTCCTACTCGCTGCGGACAGAGGTCGAGGACCTCGGCGTGGTCCTTGACGAGTTCGACAGCACGAGGGCGCTCTTCGGCTGGAGCTACGGCGGCTTGATCACCTTGCTGGCCGCCAACGATCGCCCGATTCCCCATGTGATCGCCTACGAGCCGGTGATGCAGCCATTCGGACGCCATGCAGTGCCGGACCTGAAGAGCGCAGCGGAGACGGCGGACTGGGATCGCTGCGTCGAGATCGTCAATCGGCAGATCTCCGGCTTCTCCGCAGCACATGTCGAGGATCTTCAGGCCGATCAGCACGGTTGGGCGATCTTGCGTCGCTTGAGCGAACCGCTGTACGCCGAACTCGGCGCGCTCAACGCGGCGCCGCCTCCGGATGTGATGGCGCGACAGGCAGATCAAGTGGACCTGATCATCGGCCAGTGCAACCGCGGAACAGCCCCCTACGGAACGTCGTTCGATCACGTGCGGCAGCACGTCGCGCACGCCGAAGTCCACGAACTCCCTGGCCAGGGCCACCTGGCCCACATTCAGGCGTCGGCAGAGCTGGGCCACCTGCTCAACAACCTCGCCGCCATCTGATGGGCACCCACGCCAACGCACCGCTCTCCGTTGAGGGCCGCAGGCGACTCGTCGAGCGATGCCAGTCACGTCCGATCGCCCACGTTGCCGCGGAGATGGGCATCTCCAGGGCATGCGCCACCAAGTGGGTCAACCGGTACCGCCGTCACGGTGAGCTCGGCCTGCACGACCGGTCCTCCACACCCCACCGCCAACCCACCGCCACACCGGGCGAGGTAGTGGAGCGGATCGAGCAGATGCGCCGACAGCGACCACTCCCGGGCAGTCAGCCGGAACAAGAAGAAGACCGGCCGTGGAGGGTGCGTGTACCTACACTCCGCGGTCAACGTCATGGCCTCGTACATCTAGCACCCGCGGTCGGCTAGATGCTCAGCCGGTACGGCACCACGCACACGACCACATCGGTACGAGCCCTCAGCGCGGCCGCGAGCAGCAGGCCGCGCTGGTTCTGGAGGATCTGGTAGCGGCGGTGGAGGGGTTCCACCTCGGGGATGAGGACGGCGATCTGTCGTCCGCCCGCCGCCGCCCGCTGGACGTAGTCGACGATGGGCTCGACGAGGGAGCGTCGCGGGCTGTCGACGATGTCCAGCCGTACGCCGGGATTCCAGCTGGCCCAACTCGCCTTCAGTGCCTGGGCCCTTGCCTGGTTTCCGTGTACGGCGACCGCGACGACCTCCGCCGAGCCGAGGGCGCGGGCGGCCGTCAGCGCGTACTGCGTGAGTTTGCTGACCTCGCCGACCGGCACGATGACGAGGGAGTCGGCGGTGACGCGGACCGGGGGCGGGATCTCGCCGAGCCCCAACTCCCGGGCGACTTCGGCGTAGTAACGCTGGATGCGGGCGAAGAGCAGCATCAGCAGCGGAATCGCGAGGACGACCACCCAGGCGCCCTCGAGGAACTTGGAGGCCAGCAGCACCACGCACGCCACACTCGTCAGCACCGCGCCGAATCCGTTGAGCACCGCGCGCCGCAGCCAGCCGGGCGGCCGCTCCTTCGCCCAGTGCCGCACCAGCCCGGTCTGGCTGATGGTGAAGCCGATGAAGACACCGATCGCGAAGAGGGGGAGCATGCGGTGGGTGTCGGCGTTCACGGCGATCAGCAGCAGCGCGGCGAGCAGGGCGAGGGCCACAACTCCCCAGCGGTACACGGGGCGTTCGGTGCGCAGCGCGAACAGATGCGGCAGCCGGTGGTCCTTGGCGAGCAGGCTCATCAGCACGGGCAGGCCGCCGAAACTGGTGTTGGCGGCGAAGAGCAGGACCGCCGTGACGATGAGATTGGTCGCGTAGTACGCCCATCCCGTCCCGTACGAGCCCGCGGTGAGCTGGGCGAGCACGGTGACGCCGCCGCGCGGGACCACGTCGTCGCGCTGGATGAGCACGGCGAGGCCGATCAGCATCAGCCCGAGCAGCCCGCCGAGCATCAACTCGGTGCGCTGGGCCCGCTTGACGCGCGGTTCGCGGAACGCGGGTACGCCGTTGGCGATGGCCTCCACTCCGGTCAGCGCGGAGCAGCCGGAGGAGAACGCCTTGAGGAGCAGTACCACTCCCAACGCCTCGGTGGCGTGCACGGGTTGGGCGGTCCCGACGGTCGCGAGCGGGTGGCCGCGCAGCAGACCGAGCACGACGATGCCGAAGATGCTCACGACGAACAACACGGTGGGCAGCATCAGCACCCGCGCGCTCTCGGCGACGCCCCGCAGGTTCGTGATCGTGAGGAGGGCCAGTCCGATCAGGCAGATCTCGAGCAGATACGGGGTGAGGGAGGGGAAGGCCGACGCGAGACTGGCGGCGCCCGCGGCCAGGCTGACGGTCACGGTCAGCACGTAGTCGACGACGAGACTGGCCGCCGCGAGCAGGCTGATCCGGGGCCCGAGGTCCTTCTTGGCCACGGCATACGCGCCACCGCCGTCCGGATGTACGGCGATCACCTGCCCGTACGACACCACGAGCACCGCGAGCAGCGCCGCGATGACCAGCGTCACCGGCAGCGTCGCGGTCAGCGCCCCGGTGCCGGCCACGATCAGCACCAGCACGATCGCCTCGGGTCCGTACGCCACCGAACTCAGCGCGTCCAGCGACAGCGCGGCGAGCCCTTCGAGGCTGGTCAGATGGGACCGGTCGCCCTCCCCGTGCCGCAATGGAACTCTCGGCTTCAGTTGGCGGCGGGCCAGACCGTATGCCATGGGGACCTCGCGGTGCCGGGGACTGGGGGGCGGTTCGAGGTCAGTGTGACCGGCCCGGGGCACCGCGAGGGGTCAAGGACGCGCCACGGGCGGGTGCCCTTCGGCAAACAGTCCTTCTGGAGATCGGGGGATCGAGGGATCGAGGGATCGGGGGATCGGGGGATCGGGGGATCTCGGGAGAGGCGCGGGGTCAGGCGCAGCAATCGCAGCCGGGCTTGCAGCCGCAGGCGTCCGGCGCCCCGGCTTCAACGGGCGTCGGCGGCACGGCAGGTGACGCCGGAGCGCAGCACCCCTCCCCGCGCCAGGCGTCCCGCCCCTCCTTGACCGCGACGGCCGCGATCACGAGAGCGGCGACCGGGTCGGCCCACGACCAGCCGAGCGTGGCGTTGACGACGAGACCGACCAGCAGCACCCCCGACAGGTAGGTGCACAGCAGGGTCTGCTTGGAGTCGGCCACCGCCGAGGCCGACCCGAGTTCACGCCCGGCACGCCGCTGCGCCGCCGACAGGAACGGCATGACCAGCAGTGACAGCGCCGCCAGCACGATCCCTGGCACGGAGGGCTCCGCTTCCCCACCCCCCACCAGACCGCGTACGGCGTCGACAGCGACGTACGCGGCAAGCACGAAGAACGACCCGGCGATGATCCGCAGCGTCACCCTCTCCCGGGCCTCCCGAACCGCGTGCTCCCGCGCGGAGAACTGCCAGGCGACGGCCGCGGCGGACGACACCTCGATGACGGAGTCGAGCCCGAACCCGATGAGCGCGCTGGAGGAGGCGAGCTTCCCCGCGGTGATCGCCACGACGGCCTCGACGACGTTGTACGCGATCGTCGCGGCGACCAGGAGCCGTATCCGCCGGGCCAGCGCGTCCCGGCGGACCGGCGAAGGCCCCAGGGATATGGAGACCATCAGCAGCAGCCCTTCTCGTCGGCGTCGGGGCAGTTGCGGTCGGTCTCGACGGCCACCACGGCGTTCCGCAGGTCGTCCAGCGCGTGTCCGAGCCGCGGATCCGCCAGCTCGTACCGCGTACGCCGCCCGACCGGGACGGCGACGACCAGACCGCAGTCGCGTAGACAGGCGAGATGGTTCGACAACCGGGTCCGCGAGATCCCCAACTCCTCAGCCATGTCGGCCGGATGTGCCGGCGCCTCCCGCAGCATGAGCAGGATGCGGCAGCGGATGGGGTCGGCCAGGGCGCGGCCGAAGCGGGTGAGGGCGTCGAGGTCGGTGGCCAGGGTCAGCATGAACTTGAGAGTACAGGATCTCCTGAATTCAAAGATAGGTGAATCAGTGAGGGATCCGGCGGCCTCAGCGCTGGTCCGGGGTATCCGCCGAGACGGCCCAGAAGCGCAGGAACAGCGCGAGCATCGCGGAGGAGGTCAGCGCCCATACGTTGAACCCGACGGCCTCGCGGGACTCGGCGTCGTTCAGGACGACTGTGATCACGGTGGCCATGAAGGCCAGGGCCGCGTAGAAGCCGATCCGGATGGCCTTCGCGGACCAGCGGTGGAATCGGTAGAGCAGCAGCAGTCTGCTGACCGAGACACGGGTTTCCTCGTCGATGTCCGCCTGCTCCGCCGCGGTCACCCGCGCGGACGCCTCGTCCAGCCAGTCGTTCGCCACTGCGGTCGGGCCTTGGAGTGCTTCCGGAGTCGCGGCGACCAGTTGCTTCGCCTTCCACCACTCGGCCGCGAAGGCCACCTGCCGGGTCGCGTCCTCGAAGGCCAGTCGGCGGCGGCCCGCTCGCGAGCGGCGCACGCGCCGATCCTGCGCCCGCAGGCTCACCACACCGGCGGCCGCGGTCACCACGGGGACCAGCACCGCCACGGAAACAGTCACCACGTCCTGCGCGCTCATCGACAGCCCCCCAACTGTTCCGCCAGGCGCATCAGCATCGCACCATGCCCTACGCAGGTCCACGGGGCGAAAACCCGGTCGACATGCGGGCCCCCGACGCACTGTGATGGCCCCGGCTGTCCGCCGCGCCGGAGCGGACCGACCGCAGGAGCTGCTGTTGACGACCGAGAGAACCGCGGACACCCGTCCCTCGATCGACGGTGCCCTGGTCGGGCGTCTGGTCGATGCGCAGTTCCCGCAATGGGCCGAACTGCCGCTGGAGTTGGTCGACCCGGCCGGCTCGGACCATGTGATCCACCGGCTGGGCCCGGAGTTGTCGGTCCGGCTGCCCCGTCACTCCGGGGCCATCGGGCAGGCCAGGAAGGAGTCCGAGTGGCTGCCCCGGCTCGCCCCGCATCTGCCGCTGCCCGTCCCGGTGCCGGTGGGCGTGGGTGAGCCCGGCTTCGGCTATCCGTGGCCGTGGGCGGTGTCCCGATGGCTGGAGGGCGAGGTGGCGACCGTCGAGCTACTGGCCGAATCGTCCGTGGCCGCCGTCGGACTGGCAGAGTTCCTGACCGCCCTTCAGCGGTTCGCGCCCGAGGACATCCCGGCCCAGGGCGCCCGCGAGGACCTCACCGCCGGATCGCTGGCCGACCGGGACCGGGCGACGCGGGCCGCCATCGCGGAGGTCGGTGACGTGTTCGACGCCGCGGCCATGACCGAACTGTGGACGGCGGCCCTCGACGCCCCCGGATGGGACCGCCCTCCGGTCTGGTTCCACGGTGACTTCCACACCGGCAACCTGCTGACCGTCGACGGCCGCCTCAGCGCGGTCATCGACTTCGGCGAACTCGGCATCGGCGACCCGGCCCGCGACCTGATCATCGCCTTCACCCTGATGTCGGCCGACACCCGGGCCGCCTTCCGCACCGCCCTCGACGTGGACGACGCCACTTGGACCCGGGGCCGCGGCTGGGCCCTGACCACCGGCCTGAACGCCTACACCTCCTACGCCGCCATCAGCCCCCGGGTCGCCGCGCAGACCACCCGTCAGATCACGGGGGCCCTCATCGGCTGAGCCCGGCATCTCGCTCACCTCGGTGCGGGCAGGTAGAACCACACCGCCTTGCCCTCCGGGGCGGCGGGGGCGGTGCCCCAGCAGCCGTCCGTGAGGGCGTCCACCAGGTGGAGGCCCCGGCCGCCCAGTTCCCCGCCGTCGGGGGTCAACTCCCTTATCACCGGCGGGTTCTCGTCCCCGTCGAACACGGTGACTCGTACGCGTGCGGGATCCACTGAGAGCCACAGCGCCGAGCCCCCGCCCTTCGCGTGGACGCAGGCGTTCGTGACGAGTTCGGAGGTGCAGAGGGTTGCCGTGTCCACGAGGGCGTCGAGTCTTAAGGCGCGGAGGACCGAGGCGACGAAGTCGCGGGCGACGTGGGGGGACGTGTCCGAGGGCGGGCAGAAGAGGGCGTATTCGGGCATGGGGTTCCGTCAACTCCGTTGCGGTGAGGGGGCACGAGGGGTGGTCAGTTCCCTGCCGCGCTAGTGGCCTCGCCTCGGGTGTCGACGGCCCGTGGTGGCACTTCCAACTGGCAGTACGCAGGGGAGAGTTGCGGATGAGTAGTCAGTCCGACACTCTCCGTGAGGTACGTTGCGACGATAGCGGAACAGGTTGTGCCGTAACAACCTGTTCCGTCAGACTCGGAACCGATCACATGGAGGACGACATGCCGCCGAGGCCCAATCCCACGGCACGCCAGGTGCGATTGGGGGCCGAGCTACGCAAGTTGCGCGAGGCCGCCGGTGTATCGAATCGAGCCGCTGCCGAATTCCTGAACTCCAACCCGACCCAGGTCAGCCATGTGGAGTCCGGGCGGTTCGGGATCAGTGAGGAGCGACTGCGCAGACTCGCCGGGTTGTACGCCTGCGACGACACCCAACTCGTCGACGTACTGGTCGAGATGGTGAACGAACGAGGAAAGGGCTGGTGGGAGGAGTACCGCGGTGTCCTACCGCCCAAGGGCCTTGACCTTGCCGAGTTGGAGCACCATGCGTCGTACGTCCGCACGTTCCAGGTCGTGCACATCCCCGGGATCTTTCAGACCGAGGATTACGTACGCGCAGCCTCGACCTTCGTCGAACCGGAGCGTCCAGAAGCCGAGCACGAGGCTCGCGTCTCCTTCCGGATGCGGCGCCGGGAGGTACTCGAATCCGGGATGCCGTACGACGCGATCATCCACGAGGCCGCGCTACGCATGCGTGTCGGCGGTCCCAAGGTTGCCCGCGCTCAGCTCGAACACCTCCTCCAGGCGTCCGAGAGGACGAACGTCACCCTTCGCGTGATCCCGTTCGCGGCCGACGGTTTCGCGGGCGCCGGTTTTCCCATGCAGTACGTTGGCGGAGTCGTCCCCCAACTGGACACCGTGCAGATCGACACCACGCACGGCGCCGAGTTCATCGATGCCAAGGCCCAACTGAACCGCTACCGAGCCCTGCTCGAACGCGTGGACAGCACCGCCCTCCCGCAGGATGCTTCCCTCGACCTCATCCGCCGTATCGCCCAGAACCTGTGAAAGGCCTCCCGTGTCTGAAGCCCTCCACTGGCAGAAGTCGTCGTTCTCGGGAGGGGCCGGGGACACAGACTGCCTGGAGATAGCCACCTCCCCCACCACCCTCCACCTCCGAGAAAGCGACCACCCCACCACCATCCTCACCCCCACCCCCACCGCCCTCCGCGCCCTCCTCACCACCCTGAGGTCCTGACCCGCGCGGACGCCGCCTACTCGACCAGGTGCCGATGCGCCTCGCTCCAGCCGATCCGGTCGTCGAGTTCGGCGAGGAGCCCGTCGGCGGCCCAGGTGGCCTGGGGCTCGTGCCCCCGCTCGGCCAACTGCCGTACGAGCGCGGCGTTCTCCCGCTGTCGGGCGATGACGGCGTCGACGACCCCCTCGGTCGAGTCGAGACCGTACGCGCGGCAGAAGCGCTCCAGCCGGAGGCGGCGGTCGGGCGGCGCCGGGTACCGCAGCCAGCGCAGGCACTCGGCGTCGTCGCGGAACGGGGCGACGTACTCCAGTGCGTAGGCCACGTCGTGCAGGGGAGGCGCCGGTCGGGCGAAGTCCCAGTCGATGATTCCCACCGGGCGGTTGCCCTGCCAGACCACGTTCCAGGGGCCGAAGTCCCCATGGCAGACGACCTCTTCGTGGCCGGGGCCGCCCGTGCCCGTGGACCATGTCGCGTCCGGTGGAGGCGAGAAGCCCTCGCAGGCGTCGTGGTAATCGCGCAGCAGCCGGGCGAAGTTGGCCAGGCCCTGGTCTTCGACGACCTTGGCCCAGCCCGACGCCCCGGAGTCACCCTCGAAATAGGTGAGGACTTCCCGGCCCTCCTCGTCGATCCCCAGCGGCCGGGGTGCGTAGGCGAACCCGACCTCCTCCAGGTGTCGCAGCAGTGCGTGGACGGTGGGTGTCCACGGCTGCACGGGCCTGCGGACGGTGTCACCGATCCGCACCACCCGGCGATGGGCCCCGTCCTGCATCACTTCCTCATCCGGCACGCGCGTCACGCTACCCAGCCGCCCGGACACGCGGTACGTCGATCACCGGCAGCGACGCACGGCAACCATTGGCTCAGGGGCGGGACGGGGACACAAGAGCCGCCCTGCGCCGGAAGAGTTCCTCGGCCGCTGTCTGCGCGCGCAGCCGGACCTGCTCGGCGTCGACGCTCAACACCCGTCCGCCCGCGACCAGTTGGCGTCCGTCCACCCACACGTGGTCGACGTCCGCCGAGCCCGCCGAGAACACCAGGTGGGCCACCGCGTTGAAGTCCTCGCCGTGGAGGAGTGGGGTGGTGTGGAGCTTGCGGAGGTCGACGGTGACGATGTCGGCCTTCTTGCCCGGTTCCAGGGAGCCTGTCTCGCCGTCCAGGCCCAGGGCTCGTGCGCCCTCCAACGTCGCCATCGTCAGGATGTCCCACGGGTCACCCGTCGTCGGGTCCAGCGTGGAGACCTTCTGCAACAGCGACGCGAACTTCATCTCCTCCAGCAGGTCCAGGTTGTTGTTCTCCTTCTCGCCGTCGCTGCCCAGGCCGACCGCGATGCCCTTGCGGCGCATGTCGATGACGCGGGCCGGGCCGGAGGAGAGCTTCATGTTGGAGCAGGGGCAGTGGGCGACGCTCGTACCCGTCCCGGCGAGGAGTTCGATCTCACGGTCGTCGAGCCAGACGCAGTGGGCCACGACCGTGCGGGGGCCGAGGATCCCCCGGTTGTAGAACTCCTCGATCGGGCGGCGCCCGAACTGCCGCAGGGATTCCTCCACTTCCCAGATGGTCTCGGAGGAGTGGGTGTGCAGCCCCGTGTCGAACTCGTCCGCGAGCGCCGCGGCGGCCTTGAACGCCTCCGGGCTGCAGTAGAAGAGGTGCTCCAGGCCGACCCAGGAGCGGACTCGGTCGTTCGCGTACGTGCGGTAGTGCTCAAGCAGCCGGCGGTTCGTTTCCAGGGTCTCGAAGTAGTCGTAGCCCGGGAGGTCGGCCACGTACGGGACGAGCGTCGCGCGGATGCCCACCCGCTCCGCCGCGTGTGCCGAACCCTCCATGTGGCGCCACATGTCCATCACCGACGTCGTGCCCGCGCGCAGCGACTCCGTGTAGCAGAGGAGGGATGCGGCTTCCGCGATCTCGGGGGTGAGCGCCTTGTGGGCCGGGTCGACGTAATCGCGCAGCCAGTCCCACAGGGACTTGGACTCGGCCGTGCCGCGCAACAGGCCCGAGTGGAGGTGGGTGTTGTGCAGGCCGGGGATCACTGCGTGCCCGGTGGCGTCCACGACCTGCGCGTCGGCGGCGGCCGCGTCCAGCTCCGCCACCGTTCCCACGGCGGCGATCCTGCCGTCCTCGACGAGGACCGAACCGGGGTCGTACACCGTCTTGCGGCCCTCGCAGGGGATGACGATGCCGTTGCGGATCAACGTACGGGTGCGGGTCATTCGGGTGTCTCCTCGCGGGGTCGGTTCCAGAAGTCGGCGTGCACGGCTTCGGCCCGCTCCCGCAGGCACGGCCCGGCCACCTCGACCGTCCGCTGCCCGGCCGCGAACACCTCGCGGCAGGGCAGCGCCATCGTCGGGTTCTCGTCGTTCGCGCCGGTGAGGGCGAGGAGTTCGTCCTCACCGAGGGCGTAGACGACCCGCCCGATCCCGCTCCAGTACACGGCGCCCGCGCACATCGCGCAGGGTTCGGTGCTGGTGTAGAGGGTGGCGCGGGCCAGCTCCGCACCCGTGTACGTCCGGGTCGCCAGGCGTACGAGATTGGTCTCGGCGTGCCCGGTCGCGTCCCGCTCCGTCACCACCGTGTTGCCCGCCTCCAGCACCGCCGAGCCGTCGAGGACGAGCAGGGAACCGAAGGGATGGTTGCCGTCCCGGCGGGCGCGGGCAGCGAGTTCGATCGCCGTGAGAAGGAACTTCTCGTCGGCGGCGGTGGGGGTGTCGTTCACAGTGGCTGACTCCTCAACTGACGTACGGGAAGGGGTTATTCGGCGATCACGGGTACCCGGGGCTCCGGCGCGTCAACGACCCTCACCGGCCGCCACGCCGACAGCCCCCCGTACGCCGCCCCCGCCACCACGAACCCGACGAACAGCCCCAGCGGACCGAGCGCGGGATGCGCCTCGGCGAGCGGCCCGGTGTAGAAGGACTGGTTCATGAACGGGATCTCGACGAGCAGGGCGAGCAGGACCGACGGCAGCCCCCAGCCGAGGCGGTGCCCGGTGTCGTACAGCCGCGAGATGTCGTACGTCCCCCGCTGCCGTCCCCAGTACGCCACCACGATCACCGCCGCCCAAGGCGCCAGCCAGTAGCCGGTCATCAGCATGAAGTCCTGCAACTGCTGGGCGAAGTCCCCGTGTCCGGCGTACCAGGAGATCGCCGTGCCTAGCCCGCCGACCACCAGGACCGACACCCAGCGCGGGATCGTGAACCCGGCGACCAGCGCGGCCATCGCGCCCGAGTACAGGTCGATGACGGTCGAGGCGAGCGTGGACAGGAGGAGAGACAGGAGTACGACGGTGCCGAGGGCGTCCGGCAGCAGGCCGCTCACCATCGAGCTGGGGTTGTCGAGCGCGCCCGCCGTGCCGATCGCCGCGCCCAGGGCGCCGATCCACACACCGGCGACCGCACTGCCGCCGCCCGCCGCGAGGAAGACCCGCTTCGGCGCGGAGGTGGCCGGCAGATAGCGGCTGTAGTCGGAGGCGTACGCGGACCAGCCGATGACGCGGGCCGCGGTGACCGCGACGACGAGCAGGAACGCGGCGGTGGTCCCGTCGAAGGGCTCGACCGGGGCGGCGGCGTGCGCGTCGCCGAAGCCGTACACCGACACGACCGCGAAGACGACGACCAGGAGGACGGCGAGGGCGCGCTCCACGTAGTGGATCATCCGGTAGCCGATGACCGCGATCGCCAGCTGGGCCGCCGCCATGAGCAGCAGGGCCGGGGCGAAGCCCATCCCCGTCAGGTCGCGCAGGATGAAGATGCCGAGCAGGGTGTCGACCACGCACCAGCCGACGCCGTTGACGACGGTGAACGCGGCGGACGGCAGATTGCCGAGGCGGCCGAACGGGCCCCGGGACTGGATGAGTTGGAGCACTCCGGTGAGCGGGCCCCGGGTCGAGAACAGGCCCACGAGCGCCGAGCTCAGCAGCGTGCCGAGGGTGATGGCGAGGACGGCCGGGAGCAGGTCGAGGCCGAAGACGGACGTTGACAGGGCGCCGACGCTGAGCGTCGCGAACTGCACGTTCGCGCCGAACCAGAGCGTGAACAGGGACCAGGGGCGGCCGTGGCGGTGGTCGGGCAGTACCGGTTCGGCTCCGGCTCGCTCGACGCCGAAGGGCTTCTCGGCGCCGAAGGACTTCTCGGCGCCGGCCAGGGTTTCGGTTTGCACGGCGGTCTCCTCATGGGACGACGGGAGCGCACCGGACGAGGCGCGGGAGCGTCCAGGGTGCGAGGGAGCGGAGCATGCGGTTCGGGCGGGTGACCATCAGTGAACTCGTCGCGCGGCCCGCGCGGACCTGCACCGCCCTACAGACGACAGGCATCCCTGGCCCCCTCCGCCTGTACTGTTCTCCAAACCCCGTGCCCGCCGGTGTGCACGCCCGTAACAAGCGCCGATGCGTCGAAGAGACCGGCAAGGGCGTGCAAGCGCCTCGGCCCGCCTCGGCAGCAGGGAGGACGACCACCGATGCTGCTGACCGAACTCCTCGCCATCCCCCGCCTCGGCCTCGTCCCCGTCGTGCCCGGCACCCCCCGCACCCCGCGCATCCGCGGCGTCTACACGACCGACCTCCCCGACCCGGGCCGCTACCTCGACGGCGGGGAACTCGTCCTCACCTCCACCACCTGGTACCGGGAGCCGCGGGACGCCGACACGTTCGTCGCCGCGCTCGCGGGTGCGGGCGCCGCCGCGCTGGTCGCCGGGACCGCGGGCATCGGCATGTTGCCGGTCGCGCTCGCGCAGGCCTGTGAGCGGCACGGGCTCGCCCTCTTCACGGTCGGCGACGACGTGTCGTACGCGGCACTGACCGAGACCGTCCTCGCCGCGCTCGCCGGACCGGCCCGCCGCTCACCGGGCGCGGACCTGCACCGCGGCCTGGTCGCGAGCATGGCGTCGGGGGCCGGGCCCGAGGGTCTTGTCGAGGTGTTCGCGCGGGCCACCGGCGTGTGGTGCGCGGTGCTGTCCGCGACCGGTCGCGCCACCGCGGGCGGCGTACCCGAAGTGACCGGCCACCACCTGGACCGGGCGCACCGCGAGGCGCTCGCCGCGGGCGCCTTCCCCTCCGTACAACCGGTGCCCGGCGGCGGCCACTTGACCTTCTTCCCGGTGCAGTCGCCGGTCGCCAGGCGCCCGCCCGCCGCCTACCTCGCCGCCGCCGGCGACTTCCGCGACTGGGCGCCGGGCGTCGCGGACGCCGCCACCGAGGTGTGCGCGCTCCTCGCGATGGACCGGGTGGCCCGCCAGGAACGCCGCCGCATCGAGGAACGCTTCCTGCGCGAGTCCCTCACCCTCGTACGGGAGGGGCGGGCCGAGGCGGCCGAGGGGCGCCTGCGCAGCCTCGGCCTCGACCCGGACACCCCGCTGACCTGCGTCTACGTCACCACGACCGGCAGCCCGTACGGCGCCGAGCTCGCGGCGGTCGTCCTGGAGGACGTCTTCGACCAGATACCCGGCTGCTCCACGCCGGTCGCCGAGGACGACGGTTACGTGATGCTGGTGCCGGGCGCCGTCTCGACCCGCCTTGACGACCACCTCGAAGACCACCCGAGTGACCAACTCGAAGACCACCTCGAAGAGCACCTCGAAAAGGCCGCCACCCGCCTGACCCCGCTCCTCGCCCCCGGCTGGGCCGCCCTCGGCACCGGCGGACCCGCCACCGGGGCGGCCGGGCTGCGCCGCTCCCTCGACGAGGCGCGGCACGCCCACCGCATCGCCTGCCTGGGCACGGGCACCGTGCGCACGGCGACGGGCGACGACCTGTCCTCGTACCTGTTGCTGCTCGCCTCCGTCCCCGAGGACGTACGCAGGCTCTACCGCGAGCGGCTCATCGGGGTTGTGGAGCGGTACGACGCCGAGCACGGCAGCGACCTCGTGGGCACCCTGGCCGCCTTCCTCGACGCCTCGGGCTCCTGGCACCGCTGCGCCGAGCAGCTCCACGTGCACGTCAACACCCTGCGATACCGGCTCCAACGGGTCGAACAGCTCACCGGCCACAGCCTGGCCACCCTGCGCGACCGGGTGGACTTCTGCCTGGCGCTCAGCATCACGTGAGCGACCGGGCCGGTTGCACGGGCCGGTTACACAAGGACCTCCCAGCACACATCCCGGGATCTCCCACATACCGCACCTAACCTGCGGAGCACCTCGTGGAGCCAGGTCTCATCAGGAGCCGGGTCTCAGTCAGACACGGGGCGGCCCCCGGACTCCCTCAGTGGAGGAGTCCGGGGCCTCCGCATATACGGGGCTCACGCGGCCGGGGCCTCCACATGGGCCACTCTCAGCCAACCAACAGGCTTCCCCCATCAAACGCTCATGAAGAGGGTGGAGAGTCGGCGCCATGGCCGAGCACACCGAGCCCCACACCCCCCACAGGCTCCTTGTCGTCGAGGACGAGCCGAGCATCCGGGCCCTGCTGGAGTCCACGCTGAGGCTCAGCGGCTACGAGGTGAGCAGCGTGATGTCCGGCGGTGCCGCGCTCCTGGAGATCGAGAGGTTCGGCCCCGATCTGGTGCTGCTCGACGTGATGCTGCCCGACCTGGACGGCTTCGAGGTGACCCGGGCGATGCGGGCGGGCGGCAAGAACACCCCCGTGCTCTTCCTGACCGCGCGCACCGACCTGTCCGACCGTATCGACGGGCTGCGGGCCGGCGGAGACGACTACGTCACCAAGCCCTTCAGCCTCGACGAGGTGCTGCTGCGGATCCAGGCGATCCTGCGCCGCACCGGCGCGGAGGAACCGCCGTCCGGCGAGGCGGACGAGGACGACGAGAGCATCCTGCTCTTCGCCGACCTGCGGCTCGACGAGCGGGCGTACGAGGTGCACCGCGCGGAGCGGTACGTGCCGCTGTCGCCGACCGAATTCCATCTGCTCGCCTACCTGATGGCGAACGCCAACCGGGTGCTGACCAGGGCGCAGATCGTGCAGCACGTGTGGGGGTACGACTTCGCCGGGGACGTACGCATCGTCGAGACGTACGTGAAGTACCTGCGCAAGAAGATCGACTGCGCCGAGCCGCCGCTGATCCACACGGTGCGCGGGATCGGCTACTCGCTGCGGCTGCCGCGCGAGCCCGCCCCGCAGGCCGCCGACGCCACCGAGGCCGCCGAGCGGTGAAACGGCCCGTCTCCCTGCGGGGCAGGCTCGTCCTCGGGCTCGCCGTCCTCGCCACCACCGCGGTGCTGGCCGCCGAGATCGTCGGCTTCGTCGTGATGCGTTCCTGGCTGATGGACGGGCTCGACGAGCAGCTCGCCCACTTCAGCACGCCCAGGAAGGCGTACCAGGACGCGGTGAGCGACGAGGGGTTCCCGGACAGGTTCACCACCCCCGGGGCGCTGCCCTCCGACTTCCGGGTCTTCTTCTACGACTCCGACGGCCGCCTCCTCAGCGCCTCGCTCGGCGACTACCACCAGCCGACCAAGCCCGAGCTGGCGTCCACCGTCGACGGCCTCGGCCTGTCCGTGGGGCAGCTCGCCACGGTGTCCGCCGACACGGGCGGCGGGCGCTGGCGGGTCGTCCTGCGCGAGGGCCCCGACGACATGAAGGCGGTCGTCGCGCTGCCTCTGGCCACCATCGACGGCGCCACCTCCAAGATCCTCTACGTGGACGGCGCGCTGCTCGCCCTCACCGTCACCGGCGTCGTACTCCTCGGCCGCTGGGTCGTACGCCTCGGGCTGCTCCCCCTCACCCGCATGGAACGCACCGCCCAGGACATCACCGACGGCGACCTCGACCTGCGGCTGCCCCACACCGACACCCGCACCGAGACCGGACGGCTCGGCCGGGTCCTCAACACCATGCTCGAACGGCTCCAGGGCGCCCTGCGCGAGCGCGAGACCTCCGAGGCCCGGCTGCGGCGCTTCGTCGCCGACGCCGGACACGAACTGCGTACGCCGCTCACCGCGATCCAGGGCTTCGCCGAGCTCGCGCTCCGCCACGAGCAGCAGTCCCCCGCGGGCCGCCGCGAGGCGAACCGGCTCATCGCCCAGAACGCCGAACGCATGGGCCTCCTCGTCGACGACCTCCAGCTCCTCGCCAAGCTCGACCAGGAGCCGTCGTACGGGCCCTCGCACGGGCGTGAATCCGTCGACCTGCTGTCCCTGGCCGCCGACGCGGTGAGCGCGGCGGCGCTGGGGGACTCCGGGCGGCGGATCGATCTGGGGCCGCTCCGTGGCTCCCGGGACGAGGAGGAACTCGAGCTGGTGGAGGCCCTCGGCGACCCGCACCGGCTCCGCCAGGTCGTCGAGAACCTCCTCTCCAACGCACGCACCCACACTCCCCCAGGTACCCCCGTGCACGTCCGCGTCGGAACCGCCCGGGTCGCCCCGGACACCGGCGGCGCGGACCGCCCGGGCCGCACCAGCGCGTCCCCTCCCCTCCCCCACGGCACCCCCGTCGGCATCCTGGAAGTCGCCGACGCCGGCCCGGGCCTCGCCCCCGAAGACGCCCAACGCGTCTTCGAACGCTTCTACCGCGTCGACCGCTCCCGCTCCCGAGCCCACGACCAGGGCGGCAGCGGCCTCGGCCTCGCCATCGCCGCGGCCATCGCCCAAGGGCACGGGGGCCGGCTCGAGCTGGACACCGCGCCCGGGGAGGGCTGCACGTTCCGGCTGGTGCTGCCGGGGTCGGGGCGGGCGTGAGGGGTTTTTTCGCCCCCTCCGCCCCTACCCATTCCCGTCCCTTGGGGGCTCCGCCCCCAAACCCCCGCTCCTCAAACGCCGGAGGGGCTGAATCCTTCCCCGGCCGGCGCTAGAGATCTTTTAGCCCGTCCGGCGTTTGAGGACGAGGCCGTCCAGGCCGAAAGCGGGGGTCTGGGGGCGGCAGCCCCCAGGAACGGGACGGGAAGGGGCGGAGGGGGCGAATCCAACTGCAGCGAACCGGGCACCACCCGCGCCCGCTCAGGGATCGAAGCGGTACCCCATCCCGGGCTCGGTGATCAGATGGCGCGGGTGCGAGGGATCCGCTTCGAGTTTGCGCCGTAGTTGGGCCATGTAGACCCGCAGGTAGTTGGTCTTGTTGCTCTGGGAGGCGCCCCACACCTCCTGGAGGAGCTGGCGCTGTGTGATGAGCCGGCCGGGGTTGCAGACCAGGATCTCCAGCAGGTGCCATTCGGTGGGGGTGAGGCGTACGTCGCGGCCCGCGCGGCCGGCCTTCTTCGCGACCAGGTCGACGGTGAACTCGTCCGTGGTGACGAGGACGGTCTCGGGAGCGACGGGCACGGAGTCCGTGCGACGGACCGCGGCGCGCAGCCGGGCCAGGAGTTCGTTCATGCTGAACGGTTTGGTGATGTAGTCGTCGGCGCCCGCGTCCAGCGCGGCGACCTTCTCGTCGGAGGCGCGGCGCGCGGAGAGCACCAGGATCGGCACGCGCGTCCAGCCGCGCAGGGCCTTGATGACGTCCGTGCCGTCCATGTCGGGCAGCCCCAGGTCCAGTACGACCACGTCGGGCTGGCGCCCGGCCGCGAGCCGGAGCGCGGTGGCACCGTCGGGGGCCGCGTCGACCCCGTACCCACGTGCCTGCATGTTGATCACGAGCGCCCGTACAAGCTGTGGGTCGTCCTCCACCACCAGCACCCGGGTCATCGGTGTGTGCCTTTCACGTCGTACGCCGGACAGCGACTGTCGTAAATGGTGCGGGAGTTGGCGTGTCCGGAAGTTTTCCCCCGGCGCCAACTCCCGCGTAACGCACGTAAGTCCATCAGCTTTTGGCCACAAGTTCCTTGAGCGCGATGTTGAGTTCGAGGACGTTGACGGTCGGCTCGCCGATGAAGCCGAGCGTGCGGCCGTCGGTGTGCTCGTCGACGAGCTTCTGCACCTCGGCGACGGGGAGGTTGTTCTTCTCCGCGACGCGGTGCACCTGGATGTCCGCGTACTGCGGGGAGATCGCCGGGTCCAGGCCGGAGCCGGAGGACGTCACCGCGTCGGCGGGTACGTCGGAGGGCTTGACCGTGTAGCCGGGCACCGAGTTGTCCTTGATGACCTTGGCCTTCGCCTCCGTGACCCACTTGATGAGGTCGGCGTTGTCACCCGAACGGTTGGTCGCGCCGGACAGGATCAGCTTGTACTGGGTGTTGACGGAGTTCGTGCCCAGACCGTTGGCGGGCCGCGGCTGGAAGTAGTCGAGGCTGTAGCCCTGTTGGCCGATCAGCGAGGAGCCGACGACCTGGCCGTTCGCCTTGATCTCCGAGCCGTTCGCCTTGTCGTTGAACAGGCCCTGGGCGACACCGGTGACGGCGAGCGGGTAGATGACGCCCGTCACCACCGTGAGTACGAGCAGGGCTCGCAGGCCGGCCCAGAGCAACCGGGCAGTGTTCGTAACCGAGTTGTTCATAGCCGATCAGCCGATTCCGGGAATGAGGGAGATGATCAGGTCGATGATCTTGATGCCGATGAAGGGCGCGATGAGCCCGCCGAGCCCGTAGATCCCCAAGTTGCGCCGCAGCAGGCGGTCCGCGCTCACCGGCCGGTACTGCACACCCCGTAGAGCGAGCGGGACCAGCGCGATGATGATCAGCGCGTTGAAGATGACCGCGGACAGGATCGCGGAGTCGGGCGAGGACAGGTCCATGATGTTGAGCTTGTCCAGGCCCGGGTAGACCGCCGCGAACAGCGCCGGGATGATCGCGAAGTACTTCGCGACGTCGTTGGCGATGGAGAACGTCGTCAACGCGCCCCGGGTGATCAGCAGTTGCTTGCCGATCTCCACGATCTCGATGAGCTTGGTGGGGTTGGAGTCCAGGTCCACCATGTTCCCGGCCTCCTTGGCGGCCGAGGTACCAGTGTTCATGGCCACGCCCACGTCGGCCTGCGCCAGCGCCGGGGCGTCGTTCGTACCGTCACCGGTCATCGCGACGAGCTTGCCGCCCGCCTGCTCCCGCTTGATGAGCGCCATCTTGTCCTCGGGAGTCGCCTCCGCGAGGAAGTCGTCGACGCCCGCCTCGTCCGCGATCGCCTTGGCCGTCAGCGGGTTGTCGCCCGTGATCATGACGGTCTTGATGCCCATGCGGCGCAGCTCGTCGAACCGCTCCCGCATGCCTTCCTTGACGACGTCCTTGAGGTGGATGACGCCAAGGACGCGGGCGCCCTGCGTGTCCTCGACGGCCACGAGCAGCGGCGTGCCGCCGGCCTCCGAGATCCGGTTGGAGAGCGTGTCGGCGTCCTGGGACACCGTGCCGCCCCGCTCGCGCACCCAGGAGATGACCGAACCTGCCGCGCCCTTGCGGATCCTGCGCCCGTCGACGTCCACACCCGACATCCGGGTCTGGGCGGTGAAGGCGATCCACTCAGCACCGGCCAACTCGCCCTGGTGCCGCTCGCGCAGCCCGTACTTCTCCTTCGCCAGTACGACGATGGAGCGGCCCTCGGGCGTCTCGTCGGCCAGCGAGGAGAGCTGGGCGGCGTCGGCGACCTCGGCGTCGGTGGTGCCGGTCACCGGCACGAACTCGGAGGCCTGGCGGTTGCCGAGGGTGATGGTGCCGGTCTTGTCGAGGAGCAGGGTCGATACGTCGCCCGCGGCCTCAACCGCCCTTCCGGACATGGCCAGTACGTTGCGCTGGACGAGTCGGTCCATGCCCGCGATACCGATCGCGGAGAGCAGCGCGCCGATGGTGGTCGGGATCAGGCAGACGAGCAACGCCACCAGCACGACCATCGTCAGATGCGTACCCGCGTAGTCCGCGAACGGCGGCAGCGTGGCGACGGCGAGCAGGAAGACGATGGTGAGGGACGCGAGCAGGATGTTCAGCGCGATCTCGTTGGGCGTCTTCTGCCGTGCGGCGCCCTCGACCAGGGCGATCATGCGGTCGATGAAGGTCTCGCCCGGCTTCGTCGTGATCCTGATGACGATGCGGTCGGAGAGGACCTTCGTACCGCCGGTGACGGCACTGCGGTCGCCGCCGGACTCACGGATGACGGGGGCCGACTCACCGGTGATGGCCGACTCGTCGACCGAAGCAACGCCCTCGACGACGTCACCGTCGCCGGGGATGATGTCGCCCGCCTCGCAGACGACCAGGTCGCCGACGCGCAGCTCGGTGCCGGGCACCTGCTCTTCCGTAGCGCCGTTGAGCCGCCGGGCCACCGTGTCGGTCTTGGCCTTGCGCAGGGTGTCCGCCTGCGCCTTGCCGCGGCCCTCGGCCACCGCCTCCGCCAGGTTGGCGAAGATGACGGTCAGCCACAGCCAGGCGCTGATCGCCCAGCCGAACCAGTCGCCCGGGTCCTTGAAGGAGAAGACGGTCGTCAGCACCGAGCCGACGAGGACCACGAACATCACGGGGGACTTGACCATCACCCGCGGGTCGAGCTTGCGGCAGGCGTCCGGCAGCGACTTGAGCAGCTGCTTCGGGTCGAAGAGCCCGGCGCCGACACGACTTTGGTCGGGCTTGTGGCCGGTCGGCACATCGCTGTGCGGCGCCCGGGTCGGGGTGGTTGTGGACACGGCGTCCTCTTGTTTGTCTGTGCGGGTGCTCATGACGCCAGCCCCTCGGCCAGCGGGCCCAGCGCGAGCGCCGGGAAGTAGGTCAGACCGGTGATGATCAGGATCGCGCCCACCAACAGGCCGGTGAACAGCGGTTTCTCGGTGCGCAGCGTGCCCGCGGTCGCGGGCACCGGCTTCTGCTCGGCGAGCGAACCGGCGAGGGCCAGCACGAACACCATCGGCAGGAAGCGGCCGAGGAGCATGCAGAGGCCGAGGGTGCTGTTGAACCACTGGGTGTCCGCGTTCAGACCGGCGAAGGCCGAGCCGTTGTTGTTGGCGGCCGAGGTGTAGGCGTACAGGATCTCGGAGAAGCCGTGCGCCCCGCTGTTGGTCATCGAGTTGCCCGGGGTGGGCAGGGCCATCGCGGCGGCGGCGAAGATGAGGACCAGCGCCGGGGTGATGAGGATGTAGCAGGCGGCGAACTTGATCTGGCGGGTGCCGATCTTCTTGCCCAGGTACTCGGGCGTACGGCCGACCATCAGACCGGCGATGAACACCGCGATGATCGCCATGATCAGGATTCCGTAGAGGCCGGAGCCGGTACCACCGGGTGCGATCTCGCCGAGCTGCATGCCCAGCATGGTGATGCCGCCGCCGAGGCCGGTGAACGAGGAGTGGAAGGAGTTCACCGCGCCGGTCGAGGTCAGCGTGGTCGCCACCGCGAAGATCGACGAACCGCCGACGCCGAAGCGGGTCTCCTTGCCCTCCATCGCACCGCCGGCGATGTCGAAGGCGGGGCCGTGGTGGGCGAACTCGGTCCACATCATGAGGGCCGTGAAGCCGATCCAGATGGTGACCATCGTGGCGAGGATCGCGTAGCCCTGCTTGAGCGAGCCGACCATCCGGCCGAAGGTCCGGGTGAGCGCGAACGGGATCACCAGGAGCAGGAAGATCTCGAAGAGGTTGGAGAACGGCGTGGGGTTCTCGAAGGGGTGGGCCGAGTTGGCGTTGAAGTAGCCGCCGCCGTTGGTGCCCAGCTCCTTGATGGCCTCCTGGGAGGCGACCGCGCCGCCGTTCCACTGCTGCGAGCCGCCCACGAACTGGCCGACCTCGTGGATGCCGGCGAAGTTCTGGATGGCGCCGCACGCGACCAGGACGATCGCGGCGATCACCGCGATGGGCAGCAGGATGCGGATGACACCGCGCACCATGTCGGCCCAGAAGTTGCCGAGTTCACCGGTGCGCGAGCGCGCGAAGCCCCGTACGAGCGCCACCGCTACGGCGATACCGACCGCGGCGGAGACGAAGTTCTGCACCGCCAGGCCGCCGGTCTGCACGACGTGGCCCATGGCCTGCTCGCCGTAGTACGACTGCCAGTTGGTGTTCGACACGAAGGACGCGGCGGTGTTGAACGCCTGGTCCGGGTCGATGGAGGAGAAGCCGAGCGAGCCGGGCAGGATGCCCTGGACGCGCTGGAGGACGTACAGGAAGAGGACACCGACCGCCGAGAAGGCGAGGACGCTGCGCAGGTACGCGGGCCAGCGCATCTCGGTGTTCGGGTTGGCGCCGATGCCCTTGTAGATCCACTTCTCGACGCGCAGGTGCTTGTCGGAGGAGTAGACCTTGGCCATGTAGTCGCCGAGGGGACGGTAGGCGAGTGCCAGAGCCGCTATGAGAGCGACCATCTGGAGCACGCCGGCGAGGACGGGTCCCATAACAGTGCTCAGAACCTCTCCGGGAAGACGAGGGCGAGGATGAGATAGCCCAGCAGGGCGACGGCCACGATCAGGCCGACGATGTTCTCGGCGGTCACAGCTTCGTCACCCCCTTGGCGACGAGGGCCACCAGCGCGAACACCGCGATCGTGGTGACGACGAAGGCCACGTCGGCCATCGTGAGCTCCTAGATGAGGTTCGGAATTGAACGGACTAGTAGAGGAAAGCTCCTCCCCGACCGGATTCGGCCACCGTTGACGGCTCCCATACGGGGCGCGGTACGGCTTTGACGCATCCCTTACGGCGATGTTTCGGATGAGGCGGAAGCGGAGCCGGCAGACCACCGGATCCGGGTCCCGGCGCACCGCGTGGGCGACGACCGCGCCCCGCTCGTTCCGCGGCAGCCGCCGCCACGGTCGGTAGGCCTCGACCTCGCGGATCCGCACGATGACGCGATTCCGGGCCCGGCGGTCTCACGTACGTACGACGCTATGGGGCGGCCCGGGCCGCGGCGCTCGGAGGCAAGCCGAACGAGTGGGGACCCCGGGGTTTTCCACAGTGCACCGTCCGGCCCGTGGGGCGGCGGAAACCTGGACGCGGTCCTCCGTGTCCAGGCGGCAGAGCTCCCCGGCCCCTGTCGGATCCTTGACGCGCCCGCCCATCAGAGTCCCGTCAAGGGGTGCTGCACCCGGCCTTCCGGGTCCCTACCGTCGGTCGTATGGAACGCCGTACGGAACGCCGCCACGACACGCGCGCCGCGGTCGACGCACCCGCAACACGCCCCACCGAGGTGGCCCACGACCGCCTCTGGGCCCAGGATCTGCGCAGCTCGATCCGCTGCTCCGCCGCACTCCTCGCCCTGCTCCTGGTGATCGACTGGGGAGCGGGCACCCTCACACCATCGCGGGCCGCCCTGTGGGTGACGCTCGCGCTGCTGCTGTTCCTCGTGCTCCACCCCACCCGCGTCGCCGCCGGCGAGGGCTGGCTCACCTCCCGCGGCCTGCTGCGCACCCGCCGCGTCCGCACCGACCACCTGGTCTCGGTCCGCTGCCTGGACGGCGTCGCCCAGCGCCTCGTCCTGAGCGACACCTCCGGCGCCTCGGTCGAGATCGACCCCCGGGTCCTGGTCGCCAACCCCCCGCTGTGGCACCGCCTGGACGAGGACGCCCGCGTCTCCGCTCTGCGCGGCTCGCTGACCTGCGGGGCGACGGCGCTGCGCCGGGTTTCGGAACGGATCGACCGGGAGACGGCGATGACCGTGTTCAAGGTCTCGGGGATGGATTAGGGCCGTATAGGGGCCGTATAGGGGCCCATGGGTAAGCAGCCCACGGGGGAAATGCCAGACTGACGGCATGACGACAAAGGTTTACTTCGACATCCGTATCGGCAACGAGTCCGCGGGGCGGATCGTCTTCGATCTGTACGACGACGTGGTGCCCAAGACCGTGGAGAACTTCCGCGCGCTGGCGACCGGCGAGAAGGGCTTCGGCTACGCCGGTTCCGGGTTCCACCGGATCATCCCCCAGTTCATGCTCCAGGGCGGTGACTTCACCAGGGGTGACGGCACCGGCGGCAAGAGCATCTACGGCGAGAAGTTCGCCGACGAGAACTTCCAGCTCAAGCACACCAAGCCCGGCCTGCTGTCGATGGCCAACGCGGGACCGAACACCAACGGCTCCCAGTTCTTCATCACCACCGTGGTGACGGACTGGCTGGACGGCAAGCACGTCGTCTTCGGCGAGGTCGTCGAGGGTCTCGACCTCGTCAAGAAGATCGAGGGCTACGGCAGCAGGAGCGGCACGCCGAGCACGAGCATCGTCATCGAGAGCAGCGGCGTTCTCTAACACCTGCTGTCCTGGCCCGCGCTGACGGCCACTCCGTCGTCACCGTGATCCAGACCCGGCAGACGGAGGAAACGACGAGGCCCCGCCTTCACAGAAGGCGGGGCACGCCCTCCGCGTACCACGACGGAGTCGGATCCTCACCAGTCACCCGGCCGAGCCAGTGCCCAGACCTGGACTGCTCCGAACCCAGTGGCCACGGCCATCTCCTTGCCGCCGGAAATCCACTTCAGCGCATAGATGATTCCCCCCCTGGCAGTCCTTTCTGCCGAGGAGTGCACCGTCATTCGCCCGCCAGATCTGCAATACGCCGTCGTAGCCGGCCGTGGCGATCATTTGTCCGTCCGGACTGTACTCGACAGCCGGAACCGTGGCCCCCAGACCGCTCAAAGGGGCATGCGATCTCAGGACTCGTACCGGTTCTCCGCCAGGCCATTGGAACACGTGAATCAACCCGTCATCCACGCCTACCGCGATCTGCCTTCCGTCGACAGAGAAGTCGAATCCACACGTGCGACTTTTCGCCACGCGAATGCTCTCCGCCTGATCTCCGGCCGTCGTGTGAGCCGCGACGGATTCGTACGTGGACCGAGCGATCCTCGTGCCGTCGGGAGTGAATCTGAGGCACGGCGCGCCGACGAAGTCACCGAATCGTCGATGAAACAGGACCTGCAGTGGTCCACCGGACGCGTCGCAGGTCACAACATCTCCCGATGACGTGTAGGCAGCCAGGACGCTGCCGTGCGGCGCCCAGGCAACGCGACTCAGGGCGTGCTTGTAATCCCATGACCGAACCACCTCCGGCCCCACATCATTCGCGGACACCGGCTCCATGACAATCAATCGTTTGGTGGCTCCACCGATTGCCAGCCTGCCATCGGAAGCAAACGCGACTGAACGAGCCGATTGCCCGGGCATGGAGTGAATGACACGACCGTCAGGCCGATCCTTCGACCAGATCCTTACCGTTCCGTCCGCCCCGGCAGTGGCGAGGATTTCTCGCGACGAATCATAATCCAGGCTACAAACTGCGGCAGTCTGATACTTGCCCGGCCCCTTCGCGTGACCCCGGAAGCTCATTAAGAGCTCGAATCGAATTTCACCTAGATCGACTGCATTCGTCTTCTCGCGACGGCTCTTCTTGTATTGCGAACCGATCGCTCCGACCATGCCTTTGACGGCTTTTCGCGCAAGGAAAGAGGCGGGATCTTCCATGGCAATCTCCGATGCATACGGGCGTCGCACCATTCCAGCTGCGGTCCTGTAGTCCCGCCGTTCATCGTCCCACCGCAAGACGTCAAGTGCCCTCAAAACCGGGCGACATCACCAGCGTCAGCGCCCCCACCCGGCGTGTCCTCCGGCACCAGCGTGCCGTCCATCGCCTCGGCCGGCCCCCGGGACAGAGCGAGCCCCTTGACGAGCGGGGGAGGACAGGGCCCATCGCGGTCGTGGGGGCGGAGGTGGAGTGACGGGAGCGCGGGCAAGGACAGGCCGCACGAACAGGCGGAGACGTTCCGGGGTCTTGACGGAAACGTTCCTCTCAACATGCGCCGGACCCTGGGCCTGTGGATCACTGGTTGCATACGCTGGCCCGGTCGTCCGCGCAATGGCCGGAACCCTTCGCTTGCCAGTACGTCAGGAGCACGCCGATGGCCACCGCCGACAAAGTCGCCCGTACGAGCCCCCCTCGCACGAGCCGTCTGCGTGCGTGGATGCTGCAGGGCCTGTCCGACATGGGCAAGGGCACGCAGCGGAAGGAGGCCGAGCCGGAGCCCGTGCACAAGGGCCAGCCCTGGTGGCGGGTGATGTGCCTGACCGGCGTCGACTACTTCTCCACGCTGGGCTACCAGCCCGGCATCGCGGCCCTTGCGGCCGGCCTGCTGTCCCCCGTGGCCACCATCGTGCTCGTCATCGTCACCCTTGCGGGCGCACTCCCCGTCTACCGCCGAGTGGCCGAGGAAAGCCCCCACGGCCAGGGCTCGATCGCAATGCTGGAACGGCTGCTGACGTTCTGGAAGGGCAAGCTGTTCGTCCTCACCCTGCTGGGCTTCGCCGCGACCGACTTCCTGATCACCATCACCCTGTCGGCGGCGGACGCCTCCACCCACCTGGTGGAGAACCCGCACCTCACCGAAGCCCTGCACGGCAAACAGGTGTTGATCACCCTCATCCTCGTCGCCCTGCTCGGCGCGGTGTTCCTCAAGGGCTTCCTGGAGGCGATCGGCGTCGCGGTCGTCCTGGTGGGCATCTACCTGGGCCTCAACGTCGTGGTGACGATCGCCGGCCTCTGGCACGTGGTCACCGAGGGCCACGTCATCACCGACTGGTCCACCGCCCTGACCGCCGAACACGGCAACGTCTTCGCGATGATCGGCGTGGCCCTGCTGGTCTTCCCGAAGCTGGCCCTCGGCCTCTCCGGCTTCGAGACGGGCGTCGCGGTCATGCCGCACGTGGAGGGCGAGCCCGGCGACACCGAGGAGAAGCCGACCGGCCGCATCCGGGGCACGAAGAAGCTGCTCACGGTCGCCGCCGTGATCATGAGCGTGTTCCTGATCGCGACCAGCTTCATCACCACGCTGCTCATCCCGGAGAAGGAGTTCGAGTCGGGCGGCGAGGCCAACGGCCGCGCGCTGGCGTATCTCGCGCACGAGTACCTCGGCAACGTCTTCGGCACGGTCTACGACGTCTCGACCATCGCCATCCTGTGGTTCGCCGGCGCCTCCGCCATGGCCGGCCTGCTCAACCTCATGCCGCGCTACCTCCCCCGCTACGGCATGGCCCCGCACTGGGCCCGCGCGGTCCGCCCCATGGTCATCGTCTTCACCCTCGTCGCGTTCCTGGTCACCTGGATCTTCGACGCCGACGTCGACGCCCAGGGCGGCGCGTACGCCACCGGTGTCCTCGTCCTCATCAGCTCCGCCGCCGTCGCGGTCACCATCGCCGCCCGCAAGGCCGGCCAGCGCAACTGGACGATCGCCTTCGCCGTCATCTCGGCGGTCTTCCTCTACACGACCGTCGTGAACGTCATCGAGCGCCCCGACGGCGTCAAGATCGGCGCCTGCTTCATCGCCGCGATCATCCTCGTCTCGCTCCTCTCCCGGCTCGCCCGCGCCTTCGAACTGCGCGTCACCAGCCTGACCATGGACCCCATTGCGGAACGGTTCGTACGGGACATCGCGAGCCGCCGGGCCCGCTTCATCGCCAACGAGCCCGACAACCGCGACATCACCGAGTACCGCGAGAAGATCGAGCAGATCCGCGCCGACAACGACCTCCCCGCCCAGGAGGACTTCGTCTTCGTCGAGGTCACCGTCCTCGACGCCTCGGAGTTCGAGGCGGGCCTGAACGTACGGGGCGAAGTCATGCACGGCCGCTACCGCGTCCTGACCCTGGAGTCCTCCTCCATCCCCAACGCCCTCGCGGCCCTCCTCCTCTACGTCCGCGACACCACCGGCCAGACCCCCCACATCTACTTCGAATGGACCGAGGGCAACCCCTTCACCAACTTCCTCCGCTTCTTCCTCTTCGGCCAGGGCGAGGTGGCCCCGGTAACGAGAGAGGTCCTGAGGGAGGCAGAACGGGACCGGGCGCGACGGCCGAAGGTCCACGTCGGCTAGGGCAGATCTTTCAGCCCGTCCGGCGTTTGAGGACGAGCGCGCAAGCGCGACAGGGGGGTCTGGGGGCGCAGCCCCCAGGAACGGGACGGGAAGGGGCGGAGGGGGCGAAAAACACCCCCGTCACCCCCCACCCCCCGCACCCTCCCGGCCCTCCCCACCCACCGTGAACCCAATAACGACCCCGCCCCCGTCCCGCCGCCGCGCGAACGGCGCTCCCCCATGCCCCACAGCAACCTCCCGCACGATGGAAAGCCCCAACCCCGACCCAGGCAGACTCCGAGCATCGGCAGCCCGGTAGAACCGGTCGAAAACCCGCTCCAGATCCCCCTCACCGATCCCGGGCCCCCGGTCGAGAACCTCGACCCGAACATCCCCAGACCCACCACCCCCCACGCCCCCCACGCCCCCCACAACGACAACCTCAATCGCCGCAGCCCCACCCCGGTCAAACTTGACCGCGTTCTCCACCAGGTTGGACACGGCCCGCTGCAACGCGGTGGGCCGCCCATCCACCCCCACGTCCCCACTCACCCGCACAACGATGTCCCGCCCACTACGCCGCCGAGCAACGACCGCAACATCCTCGGCAACCTCCCCCAGATCCACCCGCCGCACCGGCTCGGTATCGGACCGCCCCGCCGCAAGAGCCACCAACTCATTGACAAGATCGGTCAGTTCACGGGACTCAAGGGCCAGGTCGGCCACGAGCTCCTCACGCGCGGCAGGCGGCAGCTCGTCGATACGCCGGAGCATGGAGATGTTCGTACGCAGCGAGGTCAGCGGCGTACGAAGCTCATGCCCCGCGTCCTGCACCAGCCGCCGCTGGTCCTCCTCGGACTGCGCGAGCCGCCCGAGCATCCGGTCGAAGGACCGCCCGAGCCGAGCCACCTCGTCGTACCCGGCGACCGGCACCTGAATCCCCAGCCGCCCGGTCCGCGCCACGTCCTCCGCGGCCCCGGCGAGCCGCACCAGCCGCCGGGTGATCCGCCGGGCCAGCCACCACCCGAACAGCCCGGAGGCGATCACGACGGCGGCGACAAGCAGCACGGTCCGCTGCTGAAGCTCGTTCAGCAGGTCCTCCGTGTCACTGAACTCCTGCGCGACCTGGACGGCCCCGCGCCCGTCCCCGAGTGCGACGGTCGCCACCCGGTACCAGTTGCCGCCGACCTCGACCTCCTTGTGCTCGGCCAGCGTCCCCGCGGCCGAGGCGTCGGCGGCCTGCCGGTCGACGGCGGCGACGGGCAGCGGAGGATGCCCGCGGTCGACGACCGCACCACCCGGCCCGAGCACCTGTACGTCCGTACGGCTGGGCCGCACGATCTTGTCGAGCGCCCCGGCATGACCGGGGTCGGACTGAGCGAAGTCCTCCGGCTCCAAGGCCTGCTCGCGCACCTCGCCCCGCAGGTCCTGCACGACCCCGGCGAAGACCGTCTGCTGATCCACGCGTACGAGCCGGGCGGCGGCGTCGTAACTCAGAAACCCGACGAGAACGGTGACGACGGCGGCCACGGCCGCGAAGGACAGCGTGAAGGTGGCCCGCAGAGAGGACACCCGCCGAAGGCGAAGCCGGGCCGGCCGATCGAGGAGCCGCCCGGGGAATCCCTCGGGGAGTCTCAGAGGCACTCTCAGTCCTCCCTCAGGACGTACCCCACACCCCGCACCGTGTGAATCAGCCCGGGCGCCCCGGGCTCTTCCAGCTTGCGCCGCAGATAGCCCACGTACACGGCGAGATTCTTCGAGCCGGGCCCGAAGTCGTACCCCCAGATCCGGTCGTAGATCGTGGAGTGGTCAAGGACGATCCCCGCGTTACGAACGAGCAGCTCAAGCAGCTCGAACTCGGTCCGAGTCAGCTCCACCTCCCGCGCCCCGCGCCAGACACGCCGCGCCTGGACGTCCATCCGCAGCCCGGCCGCGGCGACCTGCGCCGAAGCGACCTGCTGCTCCTGGGGTGCCTTCGCCGCCGGTACGTCGACGAGGGGGCCGTCTCCGCCACGCGTACGGCGCAGCAGCGCCCGCAGCCGGGCGAAGACCTCCTCCACGTCGAACGGCTTGACCACGTAGTCGTCGGCCCCCGCGTCCAGTCCCGCGATACGGTCCGCGGTCTCCACGAGCGCGGTGAGCATCAGAATCGGCGTCCGGTTCCCCTCCGCGCGCAGCACCCGGCACACCTGCAGTCCGTCGATCCCGGGCATCATCACGTCAAGAACCAGTACGTCCGGCGGCGTCCGATGGGCCTGCGCCAGCGCGGCCACCCCATCGGCGACGGCCGTCACCTCGTACCCCTCCAGCGTGAGCGCCCTCTCCAGCGCATGACGGATGGCACGATCGTCCTCGGCAAGCAGCACATTCTGGGGCACCCCACCAGTCTGCCTGGCGCCCGGCCACGCACCACCTGATGAGCGGGGGTACGGGCGGGCTTCTTACCGGCCTCTCACCACGGCCGGATCAAGTCGGTCCGCTCAGTCCGCGCAATCTGTTCAGTCCGCTCAGTCCGCGGCGAACAGCGCGGGCTGGTCGCTGTCGCTCTGCAGATTGACGAAGACATAGCCGCCCTCCGGCCGGGGGCGTACGTCGAACTGGTAGCTCAGCGGCGCGTCGCGGAGTACGACCGATGCTCCCGTGCGCTGCCCGCTGCGGGCGTCCACCCGCCAGAGATGGTGCCACCAGGGGGACGACGTGACGACGTTGATCCGGCCATCGCTCCCCGGAGCCAACCTGTCGATAGCGTCCTCGAAGGCGGTGTGCCACACGCGCCGGCCGTCCGTGAGGGAGTACGCGGACACCTCCTGCCGGCGGCCCTGGGTCGACTCGTTGACCACGCTGATGAACAACCCGCCGCTCACCACCACTTGGAACGCGGGCATGCTCCCGGGCGCCACGGGCCATGCGGTGACCACCAGGTCGCCGTCCGGCCCGGAGACGGGGATGGTGGCCTTGCGGCGACCCGCGTCATCAAAGAGGACGACGACGCCGGCCTCCCGCTGATCCCCTTCGTCGACATGGACCACGATCGGATCGGCGGACAGCACGCCGACGGACCGCATACCGCCGCCCGTGGCCAGCACGCTCTGCCAGGCACGTTCACCCGACGACGCATCCAAGGCCGACAGGCGCGTCGTCACGCCGGTGCCGGACTCGTTCGTGCACCCCTCGGCGACCAGAACACGGTCGCCTGCGGCGTCCAGCTCCTGAATCCGGCAGCTCGGCGACACCTTCGCACTCCACCGCTGGGAGCCGTCGCGCAGTCCAAGACCGATCAAGGCGCCGTTGCCCTGGACGACGGCGACGGAATCGGCCGCCGTCATGACCGCCGTATCGCCGCCCTCCTCACCCTGCGGGACGGACTTTCGCCACAGCAGGCGCCCGGAGTCCAGATCCACCGCGCCGACGGACGCCCCGCACGATCCCTCACCGCCCTGGAACCCGACGATGCCGACCCCCGCCGGCGTGCTCCGGCTCACCGCACACACCGAGGTCCCGGCGGGCGCGGCGGCTCTCCAGCGAACATCGCCCCCCGCCGTGTCGTAGGCGTACAGGCCGTCGGTACGGACGCGTATTGCGGTGGAGGGGTCGGACGCCCAGTAACCGAGCACCTCCACCGACGACGGTCGGTCGCGTCCGACCTCCCACGCCACATCCATGTGCGGTCCGCGCAACCAGGCGTAGCCGAGCCAGGCCGGCCAGACACCGGCCAGCACACCGAACACAAGGACCGCGGCCAGGGTGCGGGCGGACACCGTTCCCGCTGTCTTCCCGCCCAGGCGGGCGACCCACACCGAGACGAACCCGAAGGCGAACGCGAGCAGGAACACCGGGGTCATGCCGCGGGGGCACTGCGAACCACTGCACTCATTGGCCGGCATGTCGACGATCATCAACTTGACGGCCAGCACCCCGTACATCAGCGCGCAGACTCCGCAGGCCCCGGCGACGGCGAAGACGACGAGCACGCCCAGTCGCAGCGTCCACCGCACGGCCAAGTGCCCATCGCTGTCAACGCGTTCGAGCGGTCCCGGGTCCAGCCCCGCGTCCCCCCGCCCCGGCACCAGCTTCATCCATCCCCCCAAGGACACCGCAAGCCAAGCTGATCGACCGGAGCAGCCTAGAGCCTGGCCGAGGGTATGGCGCCAGAGGAGGACGGACCACCTTCAGGGAAGATGGCCCATCGAAATCCCAACTACGGCTGAAGCGCGGCCAGTTGCTGCGCGAAGGGAACGACCTCGAACCCACTCCTGCTCGAGTCGAGGGCCACAGACCGAACGCCCCCGCCCTGGGCGGGCAGTTCCGGAACGGACGCGGACGCGGACTCGTGCTCGCGCGCAGCCTCCCCCCGCCCCGCACCCAAAGCCCCCTTCATCAGCCCCGCCAACTCCCCCGCGGCCCTGTCGATCCGCGAGGCAAGCCCCTCCGCACCCCAGTCCTCCGACGCCGCGTACACAGCGGTCGGCACGACCACGGCCCGCAGATAGGAGAAGAGCGGACGGAGCGCGTGCTCCAGCACGAGCGAGTGCCGCGCCGAACCCCCGGTAGCGGCGATCAGCGCCGGCTTCCCGGCGAGAGCGTCCTGGTCGCTGACGCTCAGCACGTCGAAGAAGGACTTGAAAAGCCCGCTGTAGGAGGCGGAGAAGACCGGCGTGACGACGACGAGCCCGTCCGCCGCCCGCACCGCGTCGATGGCGGATGCCAGCGCCGGCCCAGGGAACCCACTCGTGAAGTTGTGGGCGATCTCGACGGCCAGGTCGCGCAGTTCGACGACCTGGACGTCGGCGGAGGTCTCCCCGACCGTGGCGGCGGCCAGCCGGTCGGCGAGCAGCCGGGTGGACGACGGGACACTCAGCCCCGCCGAGACGACGACGAGCTTCATGCGACGTTCACTCCTTCCGAACTCTCCGTGGCAGCGGCCAGCAGAGACTGGTGGGTCGGCGCGTCCGGCACCCCGGCCGGGCGGCCCTTCGCGAACTCCTCGCGCAGCACGGGCACGACCTCCTCGCCCAGCATGTCGAGCTGCTCAAGCACGGACTTCAGGGGCAGCCCCGCGTGGTCCACCAGGAACAACTGCCGCTGGTAGTCACCGGCGTACTCCCGGAAGGCCAGCGTCTTCTCGATCACCTGCTGCGGCGAACCGACGGTCAGCGGCGTCTGGTCGGTGAAGTCCTCGAGGGACGGCCCGTGCCCGTACACCGGCGCGTTGTCGAAGTACGGCCGGAACTCCCGTACCGCGTCCTGCGAGTTGTGCCGCATGAACACCTGGCCGCCGAGCCCGACGATGGCCTGCTCGGCCGTCCCGTGCCCGTAGTGCGCGTACCGCTCCCGGTACAGCTCGACCATCTTCTTCGTGTGGTCGGCCGGCCAGAAGATGTTGTTGTGGAAGAAGCCGTCGCCGTAGTACGCGGCCTGCTCGGCGATCTCCGGCGAGCGGATGGAACCGTGCCAGACGAACGGCGGTACGCCGTCCAGCGGCCGCGGGGTCGCGGTGAAGGACTGCAGCGGCGTACGGAACTTGCCCTCCCAGGTCACCACGTCCTCGCGCCAGAGCCTGTGCAGCAGCGCGTAGTTCTCGATGGCGAGGTTGATGCCCTGGCGGATGTCCTGCCCGAACCAGGGGTAGACCGGTCCGGTGTTGCCGCGCCCCATCATCAGGTCGACCCGGCCGTCCGCGAGGTGCTGAAGCATCGCGAAGTCCTCGGCGATCTTCACCGGGTCGTTGGTGGTGATGAGGGTGGTGGAGGTGGAGAGGATCAGCTTCTCGGTCTTGGCCGCGATCCAGCCGAGCATGGTGGTCGGGGACGACGGCACGAAGGGCGGGTTGTGGTGCTCGCCGGTCGCGAAGACGTCAAGGCCGACCTCCTCGGCCTTCTGCGCGATGGCGACCATGGCCTTGATGCGCTCGTGCTCGGTCGGCGTCCGTCCCGTCGTCGGGTCCGGTGTCACATCGCCGACGCTGAAGATCCCGAACTGCATGGTCGCTCACCCTCCGCAGGTTGTTTACGATTCAACTATACCTGCTAACGGCACCCACCACCGCCCTATTCCCACCCTCCCCCCTTCTCCCCGCACCCGCCCGATTGTCAGTGCCCGATTGTCAGTACCCGGCCCTACGATCCGAACATGGCCGCCCCACGCCGCGACACCAGAGGCATCGTCGACGCCACGGAGCTCTTCTCCCGGGTCCACTTCCGGCGCCGCGAACCCGCACCACCCCTGCGCCCATACCTGGAGCACTACTGGCTGATCGACTGGGACCTGCCCCAGCCGTACGCCTCGCACGTCGTCCCGCACCCGTCCGTGAACATCGTCTTCCAGAAGTACGCAGGTCAGGACCCCTTCTCCGAAGTCGCCGGGATCGGCCTCGACCTGTTCACACAGAAACTGGAGGGGCGCGGACGGGTGTGCGGAATCCAGTTCAGGCCGGGCGGATTCCGCCCCTTCGCGCCGGAACGGCCGGTGACGTCGCTCACGGGACAGCGGATCCGCCTCCCGGAGGTGCTCCCCGGCTCCACGGGCGCCATCGAGGCGGTACTCACCCCGGACGACGAGGAAGCAAGGGTGGCCGCACTGGACGCGTTCCTCCTGAGCCTCAACCCCCGGCCGGACCCCCAGGCCGACCTCGCGATGACCCTGGTCGACCAGATCCGCGGCGACCGCACGATCCGCCAGGTCGGCGACTTCGCCCACGCCCAGGGCATGACCGTACGCAGCCTGCAACGCCTCTTCGCCGCGTACGTCGGGGTCGGCCCGAAGTGGATCATCCTGCGCTACCGCATCCACGAAGCGCTGGAACAGGCGGAGACCTCCCACCCGGTCGACTGGGCAGGCCTGGCCGCCGACCTCGGCTACGCCGACCAGGCCCACCTGGTCAGGGACTTCACGTCGACGGTGGGGGTGCCACCGACGGCGTATGCGCGGGGGGTGCGCTGAGGGTAGTTTTTCGCCCCCTCCGCCCCTACCCGTCCCGTTCCTGGGGGCTGCCGCCCCCAGACCCCCGCATCGCGCTGACGCGCTCGTCCTCAAACGCCGGACAGGCTGAAGATTCCTTCCCCGGCCCGGGGTCGAAGAGCGCAGCCCCCACGGGTGGGTGGGGGATCGGGATGGCAGCGCCTCGTCCTCAAACGCCGGACAGGCTGAAGATTCCTTCCCCGGCCCGGGGTCGAAGAGCGCAGCCCCCACGGGTGGGTGGGTGGGTGGGGGATGGGGATGGCAGCGCCTCGTCCTCGGACGCCGGACGGGCTGAAAGATCTCCCCCGGCCGGAAGTGCGGGGCTCCTACGGCACGAGAACCAAGCGCCCCCGCACCCCACCCTCCCCCAACCGCGCATGCGCCTTCGCCGCGTCCTCCAGCGGAAACGTCTCCGCGACCCGAGTCGTCAGCACCCCCTCATCCACGAGCGCCACCAGCTCCGCGAGCCGAGCCCCATCGGGGGCCACCTCGACGGCATCGGTCCGCACCCCCCGCACGGACGCCGGCTGAGCATGCGGAATGACGCCCACGAACACGCCCCCGTCCCGCACCCACTCCAACGCCCGCTCCCCCAGAACCGCCGCGTCCAGCACCGCGTCCACGCTCCCGGGCGCAACCTCGCCCGACACGAAACGGCCCGCCCCCAACGACCGTACGAACTCCTCATCGCCCTCCCGGGCCAGCGCGGTCACGGCCAGCCCCCGCTGGACGGCGAGCTGAACGGCGTAAGCACCCACCGCCCCCGCGGCACCCGTGACGAGCAGGCTCTGCCCCGCCTCCAGCGCCAGCAGATCGAGCGCCTGCGCGGCAGTGAGGGCGTTCAAGGGCACGGTCGCCGCGTGCACCGCGTCGACGGAGGCAGGCGCGACAGCCACGGCGTCCGCGTCGACGACGACGTAATCGGCATGCGTACCAAGGGACTTGGCGACCCCGTACGAAATCCCGACCACCTGCTCGCCAACCGTCCACCCCACCGCGACACCCGCCGCGTCGACGGTCCCGGCGACATCCCAGCCGAGCCCGAGCCGCTTGCCCGCACCCCCGAAAACGCCCGCGCGCACCCCCGCGTCCGCCGGGTTGAGCGCGGCGGCCGCGACCTTGATCCGTATCTGGCCGGCACCCGGCTCCGGCACGGCCGTCTCGACGATCTCCACGGCCTCCGGACCACCGAACGCCGTAACAACTGCTGCACGCATGACAACTCTCCCTACCGGCAGGCCATTTACCCCGGTGGATTCCGATATCCACCCGGCACCAACAACCCTAGGAAGAGTTACTCTCTTCCAGTAAGTAGGCACCTCAAGGTGCGTACGTCACCCGGAGGTGAGCCCATGGCGACCACGACCGCGGCCCAGCGGCGCGAACAGGCACGCGTCGAGTACGACGCGTTCATCAGGAGCTGCCCCACCAACCAGCTCCTCGACCGCATCAGCGACAAGTGGGTCAGCCTCGTAGTCTGCGCGCTCACCACCGGCTCGATGCGCTACAGCGACCTCACCCGCAAAATCGCGGGCGTCAGCCCCAAAATGCTCACCCAGACACTCCGCTCACTGGAACGCGACGGAATCGTGACCCGCACGGTCACCCCATCCGTCCCAGTCCGAGTCGACTACGAACTAACCCCCCTGGGCACCAGCCTCAGCCACCTCCTGGCCGCAGTGAAGGACTGGGCAGAACTACACATAGAGCAGGTCAACAAGGCCAGAGACCACTACGACACAACACCGTCCTGACCCCCCGCAGCCGTACCCCCGGCCCCCCGGCCCCCGGTCCCACGGCCCCGCACCGGCAACACGACGGAAGGGGTCGTGCCGGTACATCACATGCCCGTCGCATACGTGGTCACAGCCAACCCAGCCATCCAAGAAACAGAAGTGTCCATCAAGCGACGGGCGGATGTACCGGCACGACCCCGACCCCCCACCGACCCGCAGGCGCCCCCCACTAGAAGGCATACGAGTCCCCCGTATCCAGCACCAGCACCCGCTGCCGGTCATTGCCGGAATTACGATCCACCGCACCCCCACCCCAAACCGTGTCGAACGACACCGTCACCTCGGCCGGCGCCCCCCTCAGCCGCACCCCAAGCCTGATCTCCTCCCCCACCCCATCCGCCGCCAACGCCCCCGTCCGGCACACCACAGCCCGCGCCTCCGCCCGCGCACACCCGTCCGGCAGACTCTGCCGATCCGCCAGGGCAACCGACCAGCGCAGCCGAACCGTCGCGTCCGGAACGGCACCCGGCCCGTGGTTCCGAGGAGTCAGCCGTACGTCGACACGGCCCTCCGCCATGGACACGTCCCCGTGGTAGGCGAGATCCGCCTCCGGAGCGAGAGCCGCGGCGCCGACAGCAGGCCAGACCGCCCCCACCACCAGCCCCGCCCCGACACTCGTCGCACACAGCACCCGCACCAGCGTTCGCGTTCGCATCCCCATGAGGTCATTCCCTTCACTCGGCCGGTCACCGTCACGGGATGTATCCCACCTCCGCCCGCAGCCAGGCGCCGTCCATCAGGTGACAGCGAACAGCGACGCAAACCCTCCTGACCGCGCATGCAAAAGTGACCGCATGCTGATCGCCCGCTCCGCCGCCCTCTTCGTCCTCGCCGCACTCTTCGAGATCGGCGGCGCCTGGCTGGTCTGGCAGGGCGTACGCGAGCACCGCGGCTGGCTGTGGATCGGCGCGGGCGTGATGGCCCTCGGCGTGTACGGCTTCGTGGCCACGCTCCAGCCGGACGCCGAGTTCGGACGCATCCTCGCCGCGTACGGCGGCATCTTCGTAGCGGGGTCCATCGCGTGGGGGATGGTGGCAGACGGCTACCGGCCGGACCGCTGGGATGTCACGGGCGCGCTGATCTGCCTCGCGGGCATGGCAGTGATCATGTACGCGCCGCGGGGCAACTGAGGGGGCGCCCCTTCACGAATCCAGGTGTTCAGGGGCACCCGCGATCCTCAGGACGAAGACGTCAGCTCGGGCAACAACCCCAACTGCCCCAGGAAATCCATCTGGTCGAAGTAGAGCCGATAGCTGACGATCCGCCCGTCCTCGACGGTCGCGATGTCGCAGCCACGAATCCTGACACCCTTCCCCGTCGCGGGCAGCGACTCCCCGGAGGGCAACGGCAGCGGACCCGTGTTCGTCCCGTTGTAGTACCCCTCGTCGATGGCGGTGTCGCCGACCTCGGTCGCGTACACCGACTCGTACCTGGCACCCGTGACGGAGTCCGTCATCTGACGCCAGTATTCGACGATGTTGTCGCGCCCGTGGATCTCTCCGGCGTCGGGCGTGAAGGCGACCGCGTCCACCGCGTACAGCTCGGCGACGGCCTTGAGGTCCGGGGTCGAGGTGAGCGCCTCGGTGAGCCGGTCCATGACCTCACGTGCCTGTCCCATGATCCACCTCCTGAGCAGGGGATCACCCACTCCAGTTTCCCACGCAGGACAGTTCCGGGACCATCCGAGATCCAGGCCACCAACCGCCCGGACACCCACCCCGCCTATCCTGACGGGGGCGGTCCGATCCACCCCACCCACCGCACCGCACCACGCACCGCACCACGCACCGCCCAGCCCCGCCCTGAGGAGCAGCCGTATGAGCCCCGCCGCCGCGTCCCGTATCGCCGTCGTCACCGGTGCCAGCAGCGGCATCGGCGCCGCGACGACCCGGCAGCTGGCGGCCGCGGGCTACCGCGTCGTCCTGACCGCCCGCCGCAAGGACCGCATCGAGGCGCTCGCGGAGGAGCTGAACGCGACGGGCCACCAGGCGACGGCGTACACCCTCGACGTCACGGACCGCGCGGCGGTCGACGAGTTCGCCGGCGCCTTCAAGACGATCGGCGTCCTGGTCAACAACGCCGGCGGCGCGCTCGGCGCCGACCCCGTCGCGACGGGCGACCCGGCCGACTGGCGCCAGATGTACGAGACGAACGTCATCGGCACCCTGAACGTCACCCAGGCCCTGCTCCCCGCCCTGACGGCAAGCGGCGACGGAACGGTGGTCGTCCTCTCCTCGACCGCCGGATTCAGCACGTACGAGGGCGGCGGCGGCTACGTCGCCGCCAAGCACGCCGAACACGTCCTCGCCGAGACCCTCCGCCTGGAGATCGTCGGCACCCCGGTCCGGGTCATCGAGGTCGCACCCGGCATGGTCAAGACGGACGAGTTCGCACTGACCCGCTTCGGCGGCGACGAGGAAAAGGCCGCCAAGGTCTACGCGGGCGTCGCCCAGCCCCTCACCGCCGAGGACGTAGCCGACACCATCACCTGGGCAATCACCCGCCCCAGCCACGTCAACATCGACCTCCTCGTAGTCCGCCCCCGCGCCCAGGCCTCGAACGCCAAGGTCCACCGGGAGTTGTGATGCCGGACGACCCCACCGGGGACCAGGAGCCGACACAGGCCCAGACCCAGGCCCAGGAACAACGCCGCCTGACCCAGGAAACAAAGGACGAACGCTACGTCTGGTGGTACCTCGCGTACTTCCTCTTCGGCATCCACATCGTGGCGTTCGTAATGATCTACGCGGTGATGCACGCGAAGTGATCAAAACGGGTGTTCGCCCGAGGCGGGGTCGACATACGCTCCCGCGAGTGAACAGAGACATACCTTTCGCGCAGTTGCACAACTTCCGTGACCTGGGCGGATACCAGGCCGAGGACGGCAGCACGGTCCGCCGGGGCCGCCTGTTCCGGTCGGACTCGCTGAGCAAGCTGGAAGGCGCGGACTGGGACCGTTTCCTGTCCCTCGGCATCCGCACGGTGGTCGACCTCCGATACCCCTGGGAGATCGAGGCGAAGGGCCGGGTCCCGGCACACCCGTCCCTCGCCTACCACAACCAGAGCATCGAGCACCGCCCGTACGACCAGTCGGCGCTGGCACCGGACGTGGCCCCCGGCCCATACCTGGCGGCCCGCTACGCGGAGGTCGCGAAGGACGGCACGAAGGAGATCCGCGAAACGCTGGAGCTGATAGCGACAGCGGGCGAAGGCCCCGTCGTCTTCCACTGCGCCTCGGGCAAGGACCGTACGGGCCTGGTGGCGGCCTTGGTCCTGGCCCTGCTGGGCGTCCCGGAACGGACGATCGTCGAGGACTTCACACTGACGGGGCTGGCGACGGCCCGTCTGGTGGCGGACTGGCGGGCGGCCAACCCCGACCGGGAACTGACGTGGCCCGGCTACGGCCAGGCCCCCGCAGAGGTCATGGCCCTGTTCCTGGCGGACCTGAACTCCCGCTACGGCTCGATCCAGTCCTACGTCACACAGATCCTGGGCCTGGACACCACCTTCATCTCGGCCCTCCGCGCCAACCTCCTCGAACCCGCCGCCCCCCTCACCTTCCGCAGGGCGACCGAGGCGGACATCCCCACTCTGGTCCGCCTCCGCGACGACGCGGCCAACTGGCAGCTCTCCCAGGGAATCGACCAGTGGAAGCCGGGCCAACTCACCGAACCTCACTTCCGCACCCGTCTGGCAGAGGGCGAAGTCTGGCTGGCCATCCCGAACGCACCGAACGCACCGGACGAGCCGAACAAGCAACAGGTAGCGGGCGCCTGGGAGTTGTGGTGGGACGACCCGGCGGCCTGGGGCCCCCAGCCCCCCACCGCCGCCTACATCCACCGCCTGATGACCGACCGCCGGGTAGCCCCACCCGACACCGGCCGCCACCTGCTGGCAGAGGCGGAGCGCCGCATCACAGCCACCGGCCGCACCTTCTCCCGTCTGGACTGCCTCGCCGGCAACCCGCGCCTGCGCGAGTACTACCAGGCGGCGGGCTACACGGTCGTTAGCGAACAGGCCGCGAAGGACAGCGGCTTGGGCGACCCGTACGCGGTGACGCTCCTGGAGAAGCGACTCCACTAACTCACAAGGGTGAACCGGATAGATCACCCATACGGCACCAGAACTCGCGATCTAGGCTCGCACCACAACATCAAAAACGACGGCCCCCGACCGGGACTGCCATCCCGACCCGGGGGCCTGACCACACAGGAAGGCCTAGCTTCCTCATGGCTGAACGCGAGCCTAACGCTCACCAATTCATGCCGGACGACGCTCTCGGCGTTGACCCAGCAAGGTTCATGGACCTGAAGGTCCCTGAGTACGCCTACATGTTCGGCTTCTTGCAGGCCGACGGGCATCTCCAGCAAGGAGTCGGGCAGAAGGGCAAGTTGACCGTTGAGATCAACATCCGAGACATCGGGATCCTGCGCACGTTCCAGCAGATGACCCCGTACAACAGCAGCATCACTGAACGCACCCGGTCCACGAACTTCGCCAAGACCCACCATTCGGCCACCTGGACCGTGTGCTCGCTCGAAGCAAGGACCATGCTCAACGACCGCGGCTTGCCCTACGGCCGCAAGTCCAAAACAGTCGCCCTGCCACGAGGCCAGTTCTCGCAGTGCGACTACCTCCGAGGGGTCATCGACGCCGACGGCTCGGTGGGATGCACTGGCCAGGGCCACCCATTCGTCTCCCTGACCACGCAAAGCACAGCCATCGCCGCCTACATGTGCTTCTACGCTGGGAAGATCACGGGAACCGAACGCAGCCTCCGGCGTAATCAACGCGACGGCATCTTCAACATCACGTACCACACCGAGTCGGCGCAGGCTTTGAGCGCGCATCTTTATTACCCCGGCTGCCTATCCCTGGCGCGTAAGCAGACCGCCGCTGACTCGCTCGCCACCTGGGTACGCCCAGCCAACATGCGAGTCGCGCCCGAACGCCGTCGCTGGACGGCAGCGGAGGACCGAGTCCTGCTAAGGCTGGACAACGACGCGGCAGCGGCAATGGAACTGGGCCGAACCGAGAAGAGCTGCTACCTCCGTCTCTGGCGGCTGCGCACCGGCCAAGTAGCCATGCCTGCTGTCGATCACTGACCAAGTGCGATGGGGCCCCGAGCCGAATCGGCTCGGGGCCCCATCGCGCGTTCACGTCAGCCCTTCACACAGACAAACTGCTTCAGCTTCGCCACGACCTCAACCAGATCGCGCTGCTGCTCCATCACCTGCTCAATGTTCTTGTAAGCACCCGGAATCTCATCCACGATGCCCGAGTCCTTACGGCACTCCACGCCCCGCGTCTGCTCTTCCAGATCCTTGGTCGTGAAGCGACGCTTCGCCGCACTGCGGCTCATACGCCGACCGGCGCCGTGCGACGCCGAGTTGAAGGCCTTCTCGTTGCCGAGACCCTTCACTATGTACGAGCTGGTGCCCATAGAGCCGGGGATGATCCCGAACTCCCCCGCCCGGGCGCTAATGGCTCCCTTGCGAGTAACAAGCAGGTCCATGCCGTCATAACGCTCGCGATTGACGTAGTTGTGATGGCAGCTGACCTCCGGCTCGAAAGTGACTCGAGCCTTCTTGAACTCCTTTCGGACCACGTCCTTAAGGAGCGCCATCATGATGGTCCGGTTGTACTTCGCGTACTCCTGCGCCCAGTAGAGGTCGTGCTGGTACGCCGCCATCTGCGGTGTGTCTGCCACGAAAACGGCGAGGTCACGGTCGACCAGCCCCTGGTTGTGCGGGAGTTTCTGGGCAACGCCGATGTGGTACTCGGCCAGCTCTTTGCCCACGTTCCGGGACCCGGAGTGAAGCATGAGCCAAACGGAACCGACCGAATCGGTGCACAATTCGATCATGTGGTTGCCGCTTCCGAGCGTCCCCATCTGTTTCGTGGCGCGTTCCTGACGGAATTTGACCGCTTCGGCCACCCCATCAAACCGCCCCCAAAAGTCATCCCACCCCCCAGTGGCAAGCCCATGAAACCGCCCCGGCTCCACCGCAGACTCATGCATCCCCCGCCCCACCGGAATAGCCCGCTCAACCTCCGACCGAAGCCGCGAAAGATCCCCCGGCAGATCATTGGCGGTGAGCGACGTCTTGACGGCAGACATCCCGCACCCGATGTCCACCCCCACCGCCGCAGGACACACCGCATCCCGCATGGCGATGACGGACCCGACCGTCGCACCCTTCCCGTAGTGGACGTCGGGCATCACAGCGAGCCCCTTGATCCACGGCAGGGTCGCGACGTTCTGGAGCTGACGGAGCGCCACGTCCTCGACCGACGCCGGGTCGGTCCACATGCGGATGGGGACCTTGGCGCCCGGTACCTCTACGTACGACATATCGTTCCCTTTCCCCCGGAAACAAGCAGAAGTCTCAAAACGCAAAACCAGCGCCAAGGTCTACGTATGGGACAACGGACCGGCGTTCACGGCAGTGCGTGCGATAGACATTGTCTCCAGGGGCCGCCCCCACGCGGCAACCGAATAACCACAGGAGAGGAGCCTGACCGTGCAGCGGAAGGCGTATGTACCCGGCGTCGCCGTGCTCCTCGCGGCGCTGCTGGCCGGCTGCACGGGCAGTTCGAGCGACGACGGCGCGACGGACGACTCGAAGCCGGGCGGCTCCAGTTCGACGGCACCGGCGGCCCAGCCCGGCAGGTACCGCACGCTCCCCGAGGCCTGCGCCGCCGTCGACCACGGCACCCTCGACTCGCTGCTGCCCGGCATCAAGCAGATCGCGGACGAGGAGCAGCGCGAGACGGCGTACGAGGGCACGGCCACGCTCACGTACGACACCGACCGGCGCGTCGGCTGCCGTTGGAAGGTGGAGTCGACGAACGCCACCGATCACCTCTTCGTCGATTTCGAGCGCGTGGTGTCGTACGACTCGGTGAGTGACGACAGCAAGGCCTCGGGCCTTTACGCGGGCAAGGAGACGGAGGCGGACCTCCCCGAGCCCTCCGCCTCCGCGAGCTCGGAGAGTGAGGGGAGCGAGGAGAGTCCGGACGCCAGCAGTTCCGCGTCCCCGTCGGACTCCGCCTCCGGCAGCGCGAGCGCGAGCGCGACCCCCTCGTCGACGTCCTCCGCCTCGCCCTCCGCGAGTGCGACCCCCACCTCCCTCCAGCCCCGCACCCTCGACGGTCTCGGCGACGAGGCGTACCTGAACGACACCCTCAGCTCCGCCGGCTCGACGGCTCAGCAGCGCACGGTGACTGTGGTGTTCCGCACGTCGAATGTGATCGTGACGATCGAGTACGACGAGCAGCCGGCGGTCACGGGCGAGGTGCCGGACAGCAAGGAAATGCAGGACAGGGCGCGGAATCTGGCGGCGAAGCTGGCTGACACGCTCGACGGTTAGGGGGTGTGGAGGGGGGTTCGGGCCGTGGGCGCAAAGCCCGCGAAGCGGGACCGTCCACCTTGCTCACCGCGTACCGTGGCCCCTCGGACCCGACCGGTCGCACGTTCCATGTGCGGCCGGACCACGAGCGCCACGAGTGAAGGAACCATGCACCGACCAGTACAGCGAGTAGGCCGAGTACCGCGACTCACCCGCATCCTTGTCAGCGCAGCCGCCGTCCCGGTGATGCTTGTCGCCGCAGGCTGTTCCTCGGATTCCGGCTCTGATTCCGGTTCCGGTGACGCGAACAACAGCTCCGGTTCGAGCCCGGACGCGCAGGCTTCCGCGAGCGCTTCGGCGAACGCGGTGCAGGCGGCCGCGTACGCGACGTTGCCCGAGTCCTGTTCGGTGTTGTCGGACAAGACGCTGGGCTCACTGGTTCCGAAGGCGGCCAAGTCCGGCAAGAAGGGCACATCGGACGATGCGTCCGAGCGTGGCAACTGCTACTGGACGAGCCTCGACAGCAACGGCGTGGACGGCTCGCAGTACCGCTGGCTGAACGTGGCCCTGCTGCGTTTCGACTCGGACACGCGTGGTTCGGGCGACGAGCAGGCGCACACGTACTTCGAGAAGCAGGTCACGGCCGCGAAGGCGGTGACGGGCGCGAAGAACACGAAGTCGGCGCCGGTGTCCGGTACGGGCGACGAGGCGACGGCCGTGAGTTACGACCTGAAGAAGAAGGAAGGCGCCTTCAAGCAGCAGACGATCGTGGCGCGCGTGGAGAACGTCGTCGTCACGCTCGACTACAACGGTGCCGGTCTGGCGGGCGAGAAGACCCCGTCCGCCGCCACTCTGCTGAAGTCGGCGGAGAAGGCCGCGAAGGAGGCGGTGGCGGCTGTGACCGCCGCGAACAAGGAGGGCGGCGCCACGGCGAGCGCGTCACCGTCCAAGTCGGCCACGAAGTCGGCGTCCCCGTCGAAGTCGGCCTCGAAGAGCGCGTCACCTTCCAAGTCGGCGACGAAGAGCTGACCCGTCGCGAGATGGTCCTGCTGCTCAACTCGTAGCCCCACCAGGCCATTTGCAGGAGCCCGGCCCCTACAGGGACCGGGCTCGTGCCGTACCGGGCATCCGAGCGACGCACACATGTGCCACCCTGTTGCGCGCAACGACAAGTAAGGGGAGGGGAGTACGGGTGTCCGCGCCCATTCAGCTCACACGCACTCACCGGATTCTCATCGGCGTGGTTGTCGCCGGTGCGGTCGTCATCGCGGGCATCGGCTTCGCCGGTTCGTACGCGGCCGTCCGCGAGCTCGCGATCCAGAAGGGCTTCGGGAACTTCAGTTACGTCTTCCCGATCGGCATCGACGCGGGCATCTGCGTCCTGCTCGCCCTTGACCTTCTCCTGACGTGGATCAGGATCCCCTTCCCGCTGCTGCGCCAGACGGCGTGGCTGCTGACCGTCGCGACGATCGCGTTCAACGGCGCGGCGGCCTGGCCGGACCCGCTGGGTGTCGGCATGCACGCCGTGATCCCGATCCTCTTCGTGGTCTCGGTCGAGGCGGCCCGGCACGCGATCGGCCGCATAGCGGACATCACGGCCGACAAGCACATGGAGGGTGTCCGCCTCACGCGCTGGCTGCTCTCTCCGATCCCGACGTTCCTCCTGTGGCGCCGTATGAAGCTGTGGGAGCTGCGCTCCTACGAGCAGGTCATCAAGCTGGAGCAGGACCGCCTCGTCTACCAGGCGCGGCTCAATTCGCGCTTCGGCCGCGCCTGGCGCCGCAAGGCCCCGATCGAGTCCCTGATGCCGCTGCGGCTCGCGAAGTACGGCGTCCCGCTGGCGCAGACGGCCCCGGCGGGCCTGGCAGCGGCGGGCATCGAGCCGGCGCTCCTGCCCCCGGCGCCGACTCCGGTCGAGGCGGCGCCCGCGGCCGTGGAACAGCCCGCGCTGGAGTCTCCCGCAGCCCCGGTGCAGCAGCAGCCGGAGGACCTCACCGAGCCGCAGAGTCAGTGGCTTCAGGCGCGGGATCCCCAGACCGTCGCGTATCAGGGCGGCTACGACCCGACGTACGACCCGGATGCCGCGTACATGCAGTGGTACGCGGAGCAGCAGCAGGCCGAGCAGTTCGAGCAGTTCGAGGAACAGCAGCAGTTCCGGGTTCGGCGGCAGTTCGAGGAACAGCAGCAGTTCGAGCAGCAGCAGATGTTCCCGCAGCAGTACGAGGAGCCGCCGGCCCCCGCCCCGGAGCCCTCTCCGGAGGACACCGGTACCTTCCCGATCCCGTCGGGCCCGGGCCGGACGCGTGAAATGGGTGCGGGCGGCGGCTCGGAGCCGACCGAGGACGACTACTACATGGTCTTCAAGAAGTCGATAGACGGCAGCTATCCGACCTCGGGCCAGTTCAGGGGTGACGTGGAGGCGACGTACGGCAACACGCTCCCGCAGCGCGAGGCCGACCGGATGGTCAACCGCTTCACCAACCGCCACACGGCGGAACTCCAGGAAGACCACATCGCGTAAGAAGGTCAGTGCGTACGTCGATGGGGGCGCCCGGTGATCACCGGGCGCCCCCATCCTCGTACAGCCGAAGGCCCAAAGGCCCAAAGGTCCTAAGGCCCTGCGGCCCTACGCCCCGAGCAGCTTGCGCACCCGGTCCTGGCCCACTGCGAGCAGCAGCGTGGGCAGGCGCGGGCCCGTGTCACGCCCGACCAGCAGGTGGTACAGCAGGGCGAAGAAGGTGCGCTGGGCGACCTTGATCTCGGCGGGCAGTTCCTTGGCGGTGGCGTCGGAGGGGAAGCCGGCCTGGACCTTGGGGACGCCGTAGACGAGGTGGGTCAGGCCGTCCAGGGACCAGTTGGCGTCGAGTCCGTCGAGCAGCAGGCGCAGGGACTCGCGGCCCTGGTCGTCGAGGGACTTCAGGAGCTCGGTGTCGGGCTCCTCACGGACGACGGTCCGCTCCTCCGCCGGGACCTGCGTGTTGATCCAGGTCTCGGCCTTGTCGAGCCGCGGCCGGACCTCGTCGAGCGAGCCGAGCGGGTTGTCGGGGTCGAGCTCGCTCAGGATCCGCAGGGTCTGGTCCTCGGCGCCGGCGGTGATGTCGGCGACGGAGGCGAGGGTGCGGTACGCCATCGGGCGGGGCGTCCTGGGAAGCTCACCGGCCGCCGTACCCACGGCTCGCGCGTAAGCGGCGGCGTCCGCCGGGAGCACGGACCCGTCGGTCACCTTGCCCTCGAGCTTGTCCCACTCGTCGTACAGCCGCTGGATCTCCTGGTCGAAGGCGATCTTGAAGGACTGGTTGGGGCGGCGGCGGGCGTAGAGCCAGCGCAGCAGCTGCGGTTCCATGATCTGGAGGGCGTCGGCCGGGGTGGGGACCCCGCCCTTGCTGCTGGACATCTTGGCCATGCCGCTGATGCCGACGAACGCGTACATGGGCCCGATCGGCTGCTTGCCGCCGAAGATGCCGACGATCTGCCCGCCGACCTGGAAGCTGGAGCCCGGGGACGAGTGATCGACACCGCTCGGCTCGAAGACGACCCCTTCGTACGCCCAGCGCATGGGCCAGTCGACCTTCCAGACCAGCTTGCCGCGGTTGAACTCGTTCAGCCGGACGGTCTCGGAGAAACCGCAGGCCGAGCAGGTGTACGTCAGCTCGGTGCTGTCGTCGTCGTAGGCGGTGACGGTCGTCAGGTCCTTCTCGCAACTCCCGCAGTAGGGCTTGTACGGGAAGTACCCGGCGTCCGTGCTGCCGTCGTCCTCGGCAGCGGCGCCGGACCCCTCGGCGGCCTCAAGCTCGGCCTCGTCGAGGGGCTTCTGCCCCTGCTTCTTCGCCGGGCTCTTCTTGGTCCGGTACTGCTCGAGGATCGCGTCGATGTCCCCGCGGTGCCTCATCGCGAACAGCACCTGGTCCCGATACACACCGGAGGTGTACTGCTCGGTCTGGCTGATCCCGTCGTACTCCACGCCCAGCTCGGCGAGCGAGGTGGTCATCGCGGCCTTGAAGTGCTCGGCCCAGTTCGGGTACGAGGAGCCGGCGGGCGCGGGGACCGAGGTGAGCGGCTTGCCGATGTGCTCGGCCCAGGAGTCGTCGATGCCGGGGACGCCGGCCGGGACCTTGCGGTAGCGGTCGTAGTCGTCCCAGGAGATCAGGTGGCGTACGACGTGGCCGCGCCGCCGGATCTCGTCGGCGACGAGGTGCGGCGTCATGACCTCGCGGAGGTTCCCGAGGTGGATCGGGCCGGAGGGCGAGAGCCCGGACGCGACGACGACCGGTTTGCCCGGGGCCCGACGCTCCGACTCCTCGATGACCTCATCCGCGTAACGGGAGACCCAGTCGGTGGTCTCGGTGCTCTGAGCCACGATCGGCACGTCCTCTTTTTCTGGAGTTCCTTCGGGAGCAGCCGGTACGGTCACACGGCTGACGGCCTCATTCTCCCAGCTCGGCCCTGAACCGCGAAAACGGCTTTTCACGGCGTGGGATACTCGGTTTCCGTAGTAAAGCAAGTTCCGGAACCCGAGCAGAACGGCAGCCACTCCATGGCCTCGGTCACGTCCCTCACCGCTTCCGTCCATCAGCGCCTCGCGGACGCTCTCTCGGCAGCTCTGCCGGAGGCCGGTTCCGCTGACCCGCTGCTGCGCCGAAGCGACCGGGCGGACTTCCAGGCCAACGGGATCCTGGCCCTCGCGAAGAAGGCGAAGGCGAACCCGCGGGAGCTGGCGACGCAGGTCGTGGCGCAGGTGGCGGCCGGTGACGTGATCAAGGACATCGAGGTCTCGGGACCCGGCTTCCTGAACATCACGATCACCGACAGGGCGATCATCGAGACCCTCGCCGCCCGGTACGACGACGACCGGCTCGGAGTGCCGCTGAAGGAGAAGCCGGGCGTCACGGTCATCGACTACGCCCAGCCGAACGTGGCGAAGGAGATGCACGTCGGCCATCTGCGCTCGGCCGTCATCGGCGACGCGCTGCGCGGCATGCTCGACTTCACCGGCGAGCAGACGATCGGCCGGCACCACATCGGCGACTGGGGCACCCAGTTCGGCATGCTCATCCAGTACCTGATCGAGAACCCGGGCGAGCTGGCCCCCGCCGAGGAGGTCGACGGCGAGCAGGCCATGTCGAACCTGAACCGGGTCTACAAGGCCTCGCGCGCCGTCTTCGACGCCGACGAGGACTTCAAGGAGCGGGCCCGCAAGCGGGTCGTCGCCCTCCAGTCCGGCGACAAGGAGACCCTCGACCTGTGGCAGCAGTTCGTGGACGAGTCGAAGGTCTACTTCAACTCGGTCTTCGAGAAGCTCGACATGGAGATCAGGGACGAGGAGATCGTCGGCGAGTCCGCGTACAACGACTTGATGCCCGAGACGGCGCGCCTCCTGGAGGAGTCCGGCGTCGCCGTGCGCTCCGAGGGCGCGCTCGTGGTCTTCTTCGACGAGATCCGGGGCAAGGACGACCAGCCGGTGCCGCTGATCGTGCAGAAGGCGGACGGCGGCTTCGGCTACGCGGCGTCCGACCTCTCCGCGATCCGCAACCGTGTCACCGACCTGGACGCGACGACGCTGATCTACGTCGTGGACGTCCGCCAGTCCCTGCACTTCAAGATGGTCTTCGAGACGGCACGCCGGGCGGGCTGGCTGACCGACGAGGTCACCGCGCACAACATGGGCTACGGCACGGTGCTCGGCGCGGACGGCAAGCCGTTCAAGACCCGTGAGGGCGAGACGGTGAAGCTCGAGGACCTCCTCGACGAGGCCGTCGAGCGGGCCACGGCGGTCGTACGCGAGAAGGCCGCGAAGGTGGGCCTGACCGAGGAGGAGATCGTCGAGAACGGCCGGTACGTCGGGATCGGCGCCGTGAAGTACGCGGACCTGTCGACGTCGGCGAACCGGGACTACAAGTTCGACCTGGACCAGATGGTCTCGCTCAACGGCGACACGAGCGTGTACCTGCAGTACGCGTACGCCCGGAACAGGTCGATCCTGCGCAAGGCGGAGGGCGCGTCCCCGCTCGCACACCCGGAGCTCGAACTCGCCCCGGCCGAGCGGGCGTTGGGCCTGCACCTGGACGGGTTCGGCGATCTGCTCACGGAGGCGACGGCAGAGTACGCACCGCACAAGGTGACCGCGTACCTGTACCAGCTGGCGTCGCTGTACACGACGTTCTTCGACCAGTGCCCGGTGATCAAGCCGCGCCCGGCACAGGAGATCGCCGAAAACCGCCTGTTCCTCTGCGACCTGACGGCCCGCACCCTCCACCAGGGCATGGCCCTGCTGGGCATCAGGACACCTGAGCGACTCTGACCAGACCCTTCATCGACGCCGACCCTTGCAGGCCGGCTCGTGTGGCCCCCGGCTGTGAAGCCGGGGGCAGCAGGGGCGATTGGCAGATACGTCCCACCCTCCCGAGCACCCACCAGCACCTGCGAACGCACCCCCGCACCACCATGGCCACCGCGCCCGGTCACGATGCGGCAACAAGCAATCCCCCACCCCCGCGAACCGAACGCGCCCCAAGTCCGGCGCGTCACAGGAACGGTACGGACGTCACCGTCACCGCCAGCTACCCAGCTGCCTGCCGCCGGGGGGACCCATGGACACGACCCGAACCACGCCACGCACACCCCACCTGCTCATCACCCTGACCCTGCTCACCACCGCGGCCGCAGCGCTCACCGGCTGCGGCGACAAATGGCCCGGTAGCTCTCCCCCGGAGTCGGGCCCCCGCGCCCGCCAGGTCGCAGAGGCCTGGGACGGCTCTCAGGCCGCCGAGGTGTGGCGCAAGGGCTACTACCCGATGGGCGAGTCGGTCCAGTTGCCAGACGGTGCCTTCCGCAACGAGGGCGACAAGCTCGCGTACATGACCCAGAACTTCGTCCTGCGCGGCAAGCTCCCCGACACCTCGCCCAAGGACGGCAAGGTGGAGTGGAAGAGCGGAGGCTCGCTCACGCTGCCGCTGACGGGGGCGCGGGCGGCGTACGAGACGGTGGCCCGCGGCGGCGGCGACGGACCGCACCTGACCGTGACCGGGGCGAAGCTCGGCGAGATGTCGTTGGCGACCAGCCGTGGCCCGGCGACCGTACCGGCCTGGATGTTCACGCTGGACGGCTACGACACCCCGCTCAAGCAGGTCGCCCTCAGCCCCTCGAAGCTCCCCAAGGTGCCGATCAAGCCGGCCAGGGAGACACCCACCAACCACCTGATGCCGCTCGACCGGCTGGCCGAAGTGGCCGACGACGGCCGGTCGGTCACCGTCGTCGCCAACCACGGATCCTGCGACGACGGCCCTGCCGTGGCCGTGCTGGAGACGGACGGCAGCGTGGTGCTGTCCGCGTCGGTCGTCGGGACGAAGGACGGCCCCTGCACCAGCGATCTGCGCGCCAGGAAGGTGACGGTGGAACTGGACCGCCCGCTGGCCGACCGGATCCTCCTGGACGCGTTCACCGGCCGCCCCGTGCCGTACGGCCACTCCGAAGGGCCTTCACCGAGCTGGAGTTAGAGCAACCAGGACCACCCGGGCCCGTTGTCAGTGGCTCCCCCTAAAGTCAGGGCCATGGCGACACTCCCCAACCCGCTGCCGAAGCTGGCGGCCGACCCGAGCGGGCGCACGCTCGGGCTTGAACTCCCGCCCGGGAAACTGATCGACGCTGGGGGCACCTCCCACGCCCTTAAGGCAGTGGGGGAGGGCGAGGCCGCGTGCCACGAGCCGCTGCTCTGGCACGCCGACGCACCGGCGACCCCCGGAGCCTGGTCGGCGCTGGAGCCCGCCCGGCGGACCTCCGGCCTGCTCCCCCTCCTCGTGGACGTCGGCGGCGCCCAAGGCGGGCCGGAGGACTGGGAGTTGAGGCCGGACGAGGTGTCGTACCCCGGGGATCACGACGCCGAGGAGGTGCTGGCGGAGTTCTGGGAGGAGTACGCGGCGGACGAGCTCGGCGCCGACGAGGACTACCCCGGCAAGGAGGCCGTCGTCGCAGTCTTCGGCGAGCCCAACACCTACGACGAGACGATCGCCCCGTACGGCCCGGAGTGGCCGGGCCTCGCCGCCGCCACCACACCCACCACCGACCCCGACACCCGCGCCGCCGACATCGCCGACTCCCTCTCGGCCGACGGCTCTTGGCTCAAGGACCCGCGCCTCGCCCTGGTCCCCGCCCGCCGCAGCGCGGACATCCCGGCGGCGATCGGCTGGTCCGGTCCCGTGAACTACGAGGGTGATGTCGCGCGCCTGTGCGCCGTACTCCGCTCCTGGGAGGACCGCTTCGGCATACGCGTGGTCGCCCTCACCTTCGACCAGCTCGTCCTGTCGGTGGCCGCCCCGCCGACCACCACGGCGGAGGCGGAGGCGGTCGCGGCCGAGCACTTCGCGTTCTGCCCGGACAACATCACCCAGGGCAACCACGAGGCCCTGCGGGCGTACGCGGCGCACGAGATCCTCGACCAGCAGGTGTGGTCCTTCTGGTGGGACTGACACCGGCCGGCCAGGCGCACCCCACCCGCTAAGCCTTCCGCCCCGTCGCCACGTACACATTGATGTCCGCGTCCGTGACGTCGTTGATGTCGCGGTAGCGGACCTTCTCGATGTCGTCGAGGGTGGCCAGGTAGGCGGGATCGGCCCGTTCGGGGAGCGGGCCGCGCCGTCGGGACGCCAGTGGTGGGCGGGGACGACGCCCGGGTCGTCCAGTTCCAGGCCGCTCTCGGTGAAGAAGCGCTCGACCTCCGCCCTGGAGCGCAGCACGAAGGTGAATCCGCGCTCGGTGTACGTCCGTTGGACCGCGCGGACGTTCTCGGGGTTGAGGTCCTCGGTGAGGTGGCTGAGGACGAGCCGGCTTCCGGACGGCAGCGCGTCGACGAGCTCGCGCACGATCGGGTAGGCCTCCGCGTCCTCGACGAAGTGCAGGATCGCCACGAGTTCGAGTGCGATCGGCCGGTCGAAGTCGAGGGTCTTTGCGGCCTCTTCGAGGATCTGCGCGGGCTGCTTCAGGTCGGCGTCGATGTAGTCCGTGAGGCCCTCGGGCCCGCTGGTGAGCAGGGCACGCGCGTGAGCGAGAACCACCGGGTCGTTGTCGACGTACACGACCCGCGAGTCCGGGATGATCCGCTGGGCGATCTGGTGGACGTTCTCCTGCGTCGGCAGCCCGGTGCCGATGTCCAGGAACTGGCGGATGCCCTCTTCCCGGGCCAGCGTGGTCACGGCGCGCCGCAGGAAGTCGCGGTTGTGCCGGACGTCGAGGTAGCCGCGCGGATTGGCGGCGAGCGCGGCAGCTGCGGCGGCCCGGTCGACCTCGTAGTTGTCCTTGCCGCCGAGGAAGACGTCGTAGACGCGCGCGGGGTGCGCCTTGCTGGTGTCGATCCTCCTTCTCAACTCGTCGGGGTCCTGGCCGAGAGCGTCACCGGGCATAAGGCCCTCCCTGGAGAGTCGCGTCATTCAACGGGCAACAACCTAACTCCCAGGGGGACTTGATAGGGCAGGAACCCGATCCGGGACCGTAAGCCTCAGCCCGTGTCAGCCCTTGATCGACCCGCCGGCCTCAGCCCTTGATGTAGGGCTCGTACTCGTCCCTCCACCACTCGGAGTCGCCCAGCGGGTACGCGTACGCGGGCCGCCCCACGTTCCCACTCGTCCGGAACGGCTTGCCGTTGTCGTCGATGCGCAACGTGCCCTTCTTCGTCCCGCTGGACCAGTCGAGCTCCAGGTACCAACTCACGTCGTGGGCCTTCGAGTCCGCGAACACGTAGAAGACCTCGGGGTCGGACTCACTGACCTTGTACGGGAAGTCGCGCTGCCCCGCCTTGGCCGCGACCGCGGGGCTTCCGGCGTCCAGGTCCACGGCGAACGACTTCGTCTCCACGCCGCCGCCGCAACCGATGCCCATCGCGAAGTCGTTCCAGGCGAGCGGCGCACTCTTCGTCACCACGCGCACATGCAGTGCGTCGAGTACGACGGTGGCCTCCCCGGTGCCCTGCACGGTCAGCGCGACCATCTGCTCCCCGGCGGCGACACCGCCGAGCGCGGTCACCCACCCACGCGCCTCCGACTCGCTCGGCGGCGGGGGCACATACTCGGCCTTCTGGTTCACCAGGTAGTGCTGACTGCACGGGCCGTCCCACTTGTACGGGTTGGTGGCGACCGCGGGCGCCGTGGCGCCGGCCACGACCTCAGCGGCCCCACCACTCACCGACGCGGACACCGTAGGACTTGCAGGACTCGTAGGACTGGCACTGCGCGAGGCGGACGGCGAGGCCGGGGAATGCTTGCCGTCGGCCGACGCGGTGACAACAGAGCTGCTGACACCTGACGGCGCGGCAGCACCCACAGGCTGCTTCCTGCCCTGACCGTCGTCCTCGCCGGGCACAAGGTTCACGACGAGGGCCGCGGACACAAGGGCGGCGACCACGGCGGCACCGGAGAGCACGACGGTACGCCGACGCCGCTTCACCAAAGGCTCCGGTACAGACCCCCGCTCGACCTCAGGTGCGTCCTCCGGCTCGGACGCAGCCGACGATTCCGGCGCCAATGCTGTTGGCCCCTCCGTCACCGCCCCCGTCCCCGAAGGGACCCCCTTCTGCCCCCGCCGCGCATCCGCCAGCACCCACCGCCGATGCAGCTCCACCAGCTCATCGGGGGTCGCCTTGCACACCCGGGCGAACCGTTCCACGGGCGCGTAATCCGTCGGTACGGCGTCCCCGTTGACGTACCGGTGAAGCGTGGACGCACTCATGTGGAGCCGCTTCCCCAGCACTCCATAGCTGAGCCCGGACCGCTGCTTCAGCTGTCCCAGGAGCTCCGAGAATTCGTCCCCCGCCACGTCCCCCGCCACCGTTCCTCACATCCCCACGTCCCAGATCCGCGTTCCAGGGGAACATCGTTCCACCAGGTCAGAGGCACTTTGAGCGTTCCAGCGTCCCGGAAACTCCGGCAGCTGTGGCGGCTGGGACGGATCACCGCACAAGCTGTGGCCATCAAAGCACGCCGCTCCCGGCACCCGGTCGAGCGGCCTGCATCAACACCCGTTCCACACCAGGGGGATCAGCCATGTCTGCACGCACCACCCGCAACCGCATGCTCGCCGCAGCCGCGATCACGTTCGCCACACTGACGCTGGCGGCGTGCAACGACGGAGGGGGCGTCCGCGAGGAGGGCGCGTCGAAGGTGACCGCGTCCACGGAGTCACCCAGCACGTCCGCCACCCCGTCGTCCCCGTCGGACAAGACGAACGAGGGAACATCCACGGGAGCCGGCCAGGCCGCCAACGACACGACGGGCACCACGGGCTCCACCGGCACCACGAACTCCACCGGCTCCACGGGTTCGAACGACTCCGCCCCCACCTCCACCCGCTGCTCCAGCACCACCACCCGAACCACCGCCACAGAGGTCTCCCGCCCCCTGAACCACGTGCTCCTCACCGTCACCAACACGGGCGCGGGGAACTGCAACCTCATCGGCTACCCGGCCGTCCGCTTCGGCGAGGCCCAGTCGGTCCCGCCGGCCTTCGAGGACTCCAAGCCGCAGGCGGTGGTCACGCTGGCCCCGGGCGAATCGGGCTATGCCGGCGTGCTCCTGTCGGCAGCGGACGGCAGCGGCTCCAACGGCTACACGGCCAAGTCCCTCGAGGTCCTCCTCAACAACAGCACGGGAGACGCGGCCCGCCCGTCGCTCCCCGCGAAGGGCGTGTACGTAGACGACTCGATCAGCGTCTCGTACTGGCAGTCGACCATGGCCGACGCCCTCACCTGGTGACTCGGAGGGCTCACCGGCCAAGCGCCGGCCGCACGCCCATCGCCACACCCATCCCCGCCCCCAACCGCCGCAACCCCTCCCCGATCTCCTCCGGCGTCTGCGTCACGAAGCACAGCCGCAGCGTCGACCGATCGGGCTCGGCCGCGTAGAACGGCGCACCGGGGACGTACGCCACCTCCTGCCGCACCACCGCGGGCAGCAGTGCCGTGGTGTCGTACGTCCCCGGAAGCCGTGCCCAGAGGAACATTCCGCCCTCGGGCCGGTCCCAGTGCGAGCCTTCGGGGAGGGCCTCGGCGAGGCCGGCGAGCATGGCGTCCCGGCGCTCGCGGTAGACCGCCGCGACCCGCGCGACATGCCCGTCCAGGTCACTGTCCGCGAGGTAGCGGGCCGCGGCGAGCTGGTTGACGGTCGGGGTGTGCAGGTCGGCGGCCTGTTTGGCCACGGCGCACGCGCGGCGCAGCTCGGCCGGGGCGCGCAGCCAGCCGAGCCGCATGCCGGGTGCCATGACCTTGGAGAAGGAGCCGAGCAGGACCGTACGGTCCTCGGCACCCGGGTACGACGCGATCCACGGCACGCGCTCGCCCTCGAAGCGCAGCTCGCCGTACGGGTCGTCCTCGACGATCCACAGCCCGTGCCGGGCGGCGACCGCGGCGACGGCGGCCCGCCGCTCCCTGGGCAGGGTGCGCCCCGTCGGGTTCTGGAAGGTGGGCACGGTGTAGAGCAGCTTGGGGCGTTCGCGCACCACCAGCTCCTCCAGCGCCTCGGGATCGACACCGTGTCCGTCCCCCGGTACGGCCACCACCCGCGCGCCCGCGAAGCCGAAGACCTGGAGGGCCGCCAGGTAGCAGGGGTTCTCGACGAGGACCGTGTCCCCGGGTTCGATCAGCGCGGTGGCGAGCAGGGAAAGGGCCTGCTGGGAGCCGGTGGTGACGAGCAGGTCGTCGGGGCCGGTGGCCAGCCCGCGTGCCGATGTCCGCGCGGCGAGCGCGGCCCGCAGCTCCGGCTCGCCCTCCGTCGTGGAGTACTGCAGCGCCTGCGCGGGCGACTCGGCGAGGACCGCCCGGTACGCGGCGGCGATCCCGTCGACGTCGAAGAGTTCCGGCGCCGGCAGCCCGCCCGCGAAGTTGATCACCTCGGGCCGCGCGGTGACGGCGAGGATGTCCCGTACCGGCGAACCGCCGATCGAACGGGCCCGCGCGGCGAGCGGCGGCACGGGGGCACGGGTGGGCGCGGGCTCGACGACGGCCATGATTCGGCTCCTTCGGCTGCGACAGCGACTCCTGCCGCAGCCTAGGGATGTACGTGCCGTCTACAAGCGGGTTTCCGGGATACGGACGCGGCCACCGAGCGGGACCAAGTGGCCCCCTCGGCATTGCCCGCCTCAGCGCAGCTTCTGCGCGACCTCGGTCGCCCAGTACGTGAGGATGTTCCTCGCTCCGGCCCGCTTGATCCCCGTCAGCGTCTCCAGAATGGCCCGGTCGCGGTCGATCCAGCCCTTCTCGGCGGCGGCCTCGATCATCGAGTACTCGCCGGAGATCTGGTACGCGGCCACCGGCACATCCACGGCGTCCGCAACCCGCGCGAGGATGTCCAGGTACGGCCCCGCCGGCTTCACCATCACCATGTCGGCGCCCTCTTCGAGGTCGAGCGCCAGCTCCCGCATGGCTTCCCGGGCGTTCGCCGGGTCCTGCTGGTACGTCTTGCGGTCACCCTTCAGGGACGAGCCCACGGCCTCCCGGAACGGGCCGTAGAAGGCGGAGGAGTACTTGGCGGTGTAGGCGAGGATCGCGACGTCCTCGCGGCCGATCTGGTCGAGGGCGTCACGGACGACGCCGATCTGGCCGTCCATCATCCCGCTCGGCCCGACCACGTGCGCGCCCGCGTCGGCCTGCACCTGCGCCATCTCGGCGTACCGCTCGAGCGTGGCGTCGTTGTCGACGCGCCCCTGCTCGTCGAGCACACCGCAATGACCGTGGTCGGTGGTCTCGTCCAGACACAAGTCGGACATCACAAGGAGCTCGTCACCGACCTCGGCACGCACATCGCGCAACGCCACCTGGAGGATCCCGTCGGGATCGGTCCCGGGCGTGCCGACCGCGTCCTTCTTGGACTCCTCCGGCACCCCGAAGAGCATGATCCCGGAGACCCCGGCCGCCACCGCGTCCGCGGCCGCCTTCTTCAGGCTGTCCCGGGTGTGCTGCACGACGCCAGGCATCGCCGCGATCGGCACAGGCTCGCCGATGCCCTCGCGCACAAAGGCCGGAAGGATGAAGTCAGCGGGATGCAGCCGGGTCTCGGCGACCATACGCCGCATGGCGGGGCTGGTCCGCAGACGCCGCGGCCGCGTACCGGGGAAGGATCCGTACGTCGTCATACACATACGCTACGCCCGCCCCCACACCCCCTTTGCCGACGCGACGTCGGCCGAACGCCTCCCAAGTGTGACCCGGAAGCCTGGGCCGACACCCCCCGCGTACGCCCCCGAAGCGCAGGGCCGACCCACCCACACCGAACACAACCCGCAGCGGCCCACCGGCGGGAGGGGGCGTGCCGGTACGTCCAAAGCCCGTCGCGTACGCCCGCGTCACCGGACGTCTCACTGCTCGGCCAAGGTCTGATCCGGCGGCGACGGGCGGACGTACCGGCACGCCCCCGACCCACCCACCGGGCATCAGCCCCCACCTACACCCCCGACACCCCCGCATGCGAGCCGACCACCACAGGTCCATGCTGGAAATAAGGCCCCCAACGACGGGCCGCAACCAGGACCCCGCAGGCACCGACGCCGACGCCAGACCAGACCCGCCGCCGTCCCTCCCCCGCGCACCCCGCCCGGCCCGCCCGCCCGGCCCGCGCTCAAGGAGGACGCGATGACCGCCCCCGCCCCGCACCACCCGCACGCCACCCCCGATCTCTTCGCCCTCTCCGACATCCGCGGCCCGGTACTGCGCCCCGACGACCCCGACTACGCCGCCGAAGTCACCGGCTTCAACCTGGCCGCCCTCCACACCCCTGAGCTGGTCGTCGGCGCGACCGGTACCGACGACGTGGTGGCCGCGATGCGCTGGGCGACCGCCACCGGCACCCCCGTCGCCGTACAGGCCACCGGCCACGGTGCGAACTTCCCCGTCGAGAACGGCCTGTTGATCAACACCTCGCGCATGACGGACGTACGGATCGACGCGACCGCGCGCACCGCGACGGTCGCCGCAGGAGCGAAGTGGCGCCACGTCCTGGAGGCGGCCGCACCACACGGGCTCGCCGCCCTCAACGGCTCGTCGACGGACGTCGGCGTCATCGGCTACACGCTGGGCGGCGGACTCCCGGTGCTCGGCCGGGCGTACGGCTACGCGGCGGACCATGTCCGCTCGTTCCAGGTCGTGACACCCGACGGAACGCTGCACGAGGCGGACGCCGACCACGAACCGGAACTCTTCTGGGCCCTGCGCGGCGGCAAGGGCAACGTCGGTGTGGTGACGGAACTGGTCTGCGACCTGCTCCCGCTCGACCGCGTCCTAGGCGGCGGAATCTACTGCCCCGGCGAGCACGCGGAGGCCCTGCTGAACGCCTTCGCGGCGTGGACCCCCACCCTGCCCCCGCAGATGTGCTCGGCCTTCTCGATCCTGCGCCTGCCCCCGCTGCCACAGATCCCCGAACCCCTGCGGGGCGGCTTCTGGGCCCGGGTGGCGGCGATCTGGACCGGCAACCCGGCGGAGGGCGAGCGCCTGCTCGCGCCGATCCGCGAGGCGGCGCCGGTGGTGGTCGACACGGTGGCGGAGATGGACTACACGGCCGTGGACCAGGTGTACGCGGAGCCGCAGGACCCGCTCCCCGCGAGGGAGTCGTGCGCCCTGATGCGCGACCTGACCCCCGACGCCGTACGGACCTTCCTGGACCATGCGGGCCCGGCGGCCCCCGCCGACTACCCGCTGCTGCTCGTCGAGTTGCGCCACATGGGCGGCGAGCTGGCACGCCCGGCCGCCGTCGAGGACGCGGTGTGCGCCCGCGACGCGGGGTACCTGCTGGAGACGGTCGGTGTGCTGGCGGGACCGGAGGCCGCCGCGGCGGTCGAGACGGCCACGGTCGCACTGAACGCCGCGATGGCCCCGTACGGCACGGGCAGGACGATGGTCAACATCCATGGCGCCCCGGGCGACGAGGCCGACCGCGCCCGCGCCTGGACCCCCGAGGTCTACACCCGCCTGCGCGCCGCCAAGGCCACCTACGACCCGGCGAACCTCCTGCGCTTCGGCCACGCGGTGACGCCCGCGGCCGCGTAAACGCAGTGACTCCCGCAGCCGCACAAGCAGCTACGGGAGTCTCCTGACGCAATGGCACCTACGTCGTACGTCTCCGCCTCGACCCCGGCCGCCGCTCGCTCGGCCTGGTGACGGGATCCCCCGCCTCCGTGGCCGCCGCACGGCGCCGCAGACCGAAGTCCGCGAGCGCCTCGGCCAGCTTGAGCGCGGACGGCTCGGGAGCCATCACATCGACCCGGAGGCCGTGCTCCTCGGCCGTCTTGGCGGTGGCGGGCCCGATACAGGCGATCACCGTCACGTTGTGCGGCTTGCCCGCGATGCCCACCAGGTTCCGCACGGTGGAGGACGAGGTGAAGAGCACGGCGTCGAAGCCGCCGCCCTTGATCGCCTCACGCGTCTCGACCGGCGGAGGCGACGCCCGCACGGTCCGGTAGGCCGTGACGTCGTCGACCTCCCAGCCCAGCTCGATCAGCCCGGCGACCAGCGTCTCGGTGGCGATGTCGGCCCGCGGCAGGAACACCCGGTCGATCGGGTCGAACACCGGGTCGTACGGCGGCCAGTCCTCCAGCAACCCGGCGGCGGACTGCTCCCCGCTCGGCACCAGGTCCGGCTTCACACCGAAGGCGACCAGCGCCTTGGCCGTCTGCTCGCCCACCGCCGCCACCTTGATGCCGGCGAATGCGCGCGCATCGAGCCCGTACTCCTCGAACTTCTCCCGCACCGCCTTCACGGCGTTCACCGAGGTGAAGGCGATCCACTCATAGCGGCCGGTGACAAGCCCCTTGACCGCACGCTCCATCTGCTGAGGCGTCCGCGGCGGCTCGACGGCGATCGTCGGAACCTCGTGCGGCACGGCCCCGTACGACCGCAGTTGGTCGGAGAGCGAAACCGCCTGCTCCTTCGTACGCGGTACGAGGACCTTCCAGCCGAACAGCGGCTTGGACTCGAACCACGACAACTGGTCGCGCTGGGCGGCGGCGGAACGCTCACCGACCACGGCTATCACCGGGCGGTGACCCTCCGGGGAGGGCAGCACCTTCGCCTGCTTCAGCGTCTGCGCGATGGTGCCGAGAGTGGCGGCCCAGGTCCGCTGACGCGTCGTCGTACCGGCGATGGTGACGGTCATCGGCGTATCGGGCTTTCGGCCCGCGGCCACCAGCTCACCCGCCGCCGCACCGACGGAGTCGAGCGTCGAGGAGACGACGACCGTCCCGTCCGATGCACCGACCTCGGTCCAGCACCGGTCGGAGGCCGTCCGCGCGTCGACGAACCGTACGTCCGCGCCCTGCGCGTCCCGCAGCGGCACACCCGCGTACGCGGGCACACCGACGGCGGCCGCGATACCGGGTACGACCTCGAACGGCACACCCGCGGCGACGCAGGCGAGCATTTCCTCCGCGGCGTACGTATCTAGTCCGGGGTCCCCGGACACCGCACGCACGACCCGCTTGCCGCCCCGTGCGGCCGTCATGACAAGATTGGCAGCGTCCCTCAACACGGGGTCACCAACGGTTGTTGACGAACCGTCAACAACCGTTAGCTGAGGCGTGCCCGTACCCGAGTACGCACTCACGGATGAAGGCGTGCCCACGGGCGACGCATTACTACCTGTACCAGTTTCGGTATCCGTATTCAGTACGGCGACGCCTGGTCTGGCGTGTGCGCGGACGACGTCGAGCACCTCGTGCTCGGCGACGAGAACATCCGCGTTCGCCAGCGCCTCTACGGCGCGCAGTGTCAGTAGTCCCGGATCCCCGGGTCCGGCACCAAGGAAGGTGACGTGCCCGTGGTCCGGACCGGCGGGAAGGTTGGTGGGGCTCACTGTGCTCGCTCCCCCATCAGACCGGCCGCGCCCTTGGCAAGCATCTCGGCAGCGAGTTCACGGCCGAGCGCCATTGCTTGGTCGTACGTCTCGGGCACGGGACCGGTGGTGGACAACTGCACCAGCGTCGAGCCGTCGGTCGTGCCGACGACGCCGCGCAGGCGCATTTCCTTGACAATCTGCCCGTCGGCCAGCAGGTCGGCGAGTGCACCCACAGGTGCGCTGCAGCCGGCCTCCAGGGCGGCGAGCAGGGACCGTTCGGCGGTCACGGCGGCCCGGGTGAGCGGGTCGTCGAGTTCGCCGAGCGCTGCGACGAGGTCCGCGTTGTCCGCGGCACACTCGATCGCCAGTGCCCCCTGGCCGGGGGCGGGCAAAACAGTGTCGACGGACAGGAAGTCCGTCACTTCCTCGATGCGACCGAGGCGGCTGAGTCCGGCGGCGGCGAGCACGACAGCGTCCAGCTCGCCCTTGTGCACGTATCCGATCCGGGTGTCGACGTTCCCCCGGATCGCGACCGTCTCGATCGTCATCCCGTGATTGCGCGCGTACGCGTTCAACTGGGCCATGCGGCGCGGCGAACCGGTGCCGACGCGGGCCCCGTTCGGCAGCTGCTCGAAGATGAGCCCGTCGCGGGCGACGAGCACGTCACGCGGGTCCTCACGCAGCGGTACGGCGGCCAGCGCGAGTGCCTCGGGCTGGCCGGTCGGCAGATCCTTGAGGGAGTGCACGGCGAAGTCGATGTCTCCGGCGAGGAGTGCGTCGCGCAGCGCGGTCACGAACACCCCCGTGCCGCCGATCTGCGCGAGGTTCTCGCGGGAGGTGTCGCCGTACGTCGTGATCTCAACGAGCTCGACTGGCCGTCCGGTCACCTGCCTTACGGCGTCCGCCACCTGCCCGGACTGGGCCATGGCGAGTTTGCTTCGCCTGGTCCCCAGTCTCAAAGCCTGCTCACTCATGCTCGCCCTCGGTTCTCGGCGCTCTCGGCGTTCTCGGTGGTATCGGTATTGCTGTCCTCGGCCCGTGAGACGGAGGCAACCGTCTCGGGGTCCAGGTCGAACAGGGTCCGCAGCGCGTCCGCGTACCCGGCGCCGCCAGGTTCGGCGGCGAGCTGCTTGACCCGTACGGTCGGCGCGTGCAGCAGCTTGTCCACCACGCGCCGCACGGTCTGGGTGATCTCCCCGCGCTGCTTCTCGTCGAGGCCGGGCAGCCGCCCGTCAAGGCGAGCGATCTCGTTCGCGACGACATCGGCGGCCATGGTCCGCAGCGCCACCACGGTGGGGGTGATGTGCGCGGCCCGCAGGGCGGCGCCGAAGGCGGCCACCTCGTCGGAGACGATCCGTTTCACCTGGTCCACATCGGCGGCCATCGGCGCATCCGCGGAGGCATCGGCGAGCGACTCGATGTCGACGAGCCGCACCCCGAGCAGCCGGTGCACGGCCGCGTCGATATCGCGGGGCATCGCCAGGTCGAGGAGTGCGAGTACGGGAGCGGGCCGGGGGGCCTCGGCGACGGGCTCGGGCTTGCGGCGCTCGGGAACCCGGCCGACGGTGGCCGCGGTGGCGGCGAGCGCGGTGATGAGTTCGGCGTCGAGCGCGACTCCGAAGGTCGCGGCGGTGGCGCCCTGCGGGACGGTGGCAATGGCACCCGCCGCATCCGGCGCCCCGGCGAAGCCGGTGGCGTCCAGGCCCTGCGCCTGCTCGGCTGCGGCCGCGGTCTCGGGCGAGCCGGCGAGGGCGGCCGTACGACCGGATCCTGCGGCGCGCCCCGTCCCCTTGTCCACCCACGCCGCGTGCTGTTCCAGCTCGGCCGCGGCCATTCCGGCCACCGCCGCCTCGCCGAGGACCGAGAAGCCGGCGGTGCCCTGCACGGCGGACAGGTCGAGCGGGCAGCCCTCTTCGCTTCCGACGCTGGTCGGCGCGAGGCCGTCCCGTACGCCGGTGGAGGTGGCCGTACGACCGGATCCTGCGCCCGGAGCCGTGGAACGGGAGTCCGCCACCGGAGCCGTACGCCCCTCGATCGCGGCGGCGACGGAGTCGGCCGACAGGACGAGACCCGTCGCACCCGTACAGGAGATGGCGATGTCGGCACGTGTCAGCTCGACCGGCACCGAGTCGATCGGTACCGCGCGGGCCAGCACGTCCGTTTCGTCGCTGTCGGTGAGGATCTGGGCGAGGCGCTCGGCACGGTCGAGAGTGCGGTTGGCGACGACGACCTCGGCGACCCCGGCGCGCGCGAGCGTCGCGGCGGCCAGCGAGGACATGGAGCCGGCGCCGAGGACCAGCGCCCGCTTGCCCTTGAGCCAGGCGTCGACCGGAGCGCCGGATGCCAGCTGCTCCAGGCCGAAGGTGACCAGGGACTGGCCGGCGCGGTCGATGCCGGTCTCGGAGTGGGCGCGCTTGCCGACCCGCAGCGCCTGCTGGAACAGGTCGTTCAGCAGCCGGCCGGCGCTGTGCAGTTCCTGCCCGGTCGCGAGGGCGTCCTTGATCTGGCCGAGGATCTGCCCCTCGCCCACGACCATCGAGTCGAGGCCGCAGGCCACGGAGAACAGATGGTGGACGGCCCGGTCCTCGTAATGCACGTACAGGTGAGGCGTGAGCTCCTCGAGCCCGACCCCGCTGTGCTGGGCGAGCAGCGTGGACAGCTCGGCGACACCCGCGTGGAACTTGTCCACGTCGGCGTACAGCTCGATCCGGTTGCAGGTCGCGAGCACCGCGGCCTCGGTGGCCGGTTCGGCGGCGAGGGTGTCCTGCAACAGCTTGACCTGCGCGTCCGCGGACAGCGCGGCCCGCTCCAGGACGCTGACCGGAGCACTGCGGTGACTCAGCCCCACGACGAGGAGACTCATGCCGGCATCACGGCGGGGACGTCCCCGTCAGGTCCTTTGCCGGAGTTCTCCTGAGCGGCCGGGTGCACGGCGGCCGCGGCCTGCGCCTCGGCCTCCTCGCCGGCCTTGCGCTGCTCGTGGAAGGCGAGGATCTGCAGCTCGATGGAGAGATCGACCTTGCGTACGTCGACACCGTCCGGGACGGTCAGGACGGTCGGCGCGAAGTTGAGGATGGAGGTGACCCCGGCGGCGACGAGCCGGTCGCACACTGCCTGGGCGACGCCCGGCGGGGTCGTGATGACGCCGATGGAGACGCCGTTCTCGTCGATGATCTTCTCGAGGCCGTCGCTGTGCTGCACGGCGATCCCGGCGACCTGCTTGCCCGACATCTCGGGATCGGCGTCGATCAGCGCGGCGACCCTGAACCCACGGGAGGCGAACCCGCCGTAGTTGGCCAGCGCGGCGCCGAGGTTACCGATACCGACGATCACGACCGGCCAGTCCTGGGTCAGGCCCAGCTCGCGGGAGATCTGGTACACGAGATACTCGACGTCGTACCCCACACCACGCGTCCCGTAGGAGCCGAGGTAGGAGAAATCCTTGCGCAGCTTCGCGGAGTTGACCCCCGCGGCGGCCGCGAGCTCCTCGGAGGAGACCGTGGGTACCGAGCGCTCCGACAGTGCGGTGAGGGCGCGGAGGTACAGCGGAAGACGGGCGACGGTGGCCTCGGGAATCCCTCGGCTGCGGGTCGCCGGTCGGTGAGTTCGGCCAGTTGCCACGGTGCTCCTGCGGGTAGCGCGGGGCTGCAGGCGGTCACACTTACCTAGACCGCCCCGTCGAATGCAGGCTATGTCTTTGTGAACGCGTGCACAAAGATGGTGTCCGATTTGCCCGGCCAACGTGACCGGGGTCACGCACGCCCGGCGCGCGGTTATGGAACCGGCGCGCGGACACTTTCGTTCCTCGCCTGAAGGGGGCAAAACCGCACACTCTCCTCAACGCATCCCGCCCCCGAGACCAATCGCCGTCGATCCTAGGCGACTTTCCGGACCACTTGGACTACTCAGTCAGGCCACGATGGGGCCACGATCCGCCTCCCGTCACTATGTGAGGGCTTTGCGAAGGCGCTCCTCGTTCACCCTCCAGAACGTGTGCTGAGCACCGTCGACCAGCACGACCGGGATCTGCTCCCAGTACGCGCGGTACAGCTCCTCGTCCGTGCTGATGTCCTTCTGCTCCCAGACGACCCCGAGCTCGTCGCAGACCCTCGCGACCACTTCCTGTGCGTCATCGCACAGATGACATCCGGGCTTCCTGATCAGCGTGACCAGCCGCTGCTCGCCGGGAACCCCGGCCTCCACCTTCTCCGTACGACGCCCACCGCGCCGGAACATGGAACTCATACCTGCCATTCTCCCGCCGCCCGCGGCCCGCGGGACCCCTCGGTAGCGCCACCATCCCCATCCGACACACCGGCCAGATCACTTCTTTAACGACTCGGTCGCGGAGAGTTCACAGCCTCGAATCCTCACGACTCCGGAACCACCGAACAAACTGGCTATGCTCACGACATGGCCGCTCTCGGATGGCTCACTCCCCGTAGGCGCTCCGCCACCGCGCGGAGCGTCTTGGCAGGCGAGGCCTCGGCGGAGGCAGCGCGCAAAACCTCCCAGGAGCAGGAGGAACTCGCGCACGAAGCCGCGCCCGACGCCCCCGCCGAACCGGACTTCCCGGTGCTCGGCGACGACAAGGCAGCCGCCTTCTTCGACCTCGACAACACCGTGATGCAGGGCGCCGCGCTCTTCCACTTCGGCCGCGGCCTGCACAAGCGGAAGTTCTTCGAGACGCGCGATCTCGCCAAATTCGCCTGGCAGCAGGCGTGGTTCAGACTGGCGGGCGTCGAGGACCCGGAGCACATGCAGGAGGCCCGCGACTCGGCCCTGTCGATCGTGAAGGGCCACCGTGTCGCCGAGCTGATGTCCATCGGCGAGGAGATCTACGACGAGTACATGGCCGAGCGCATCTGGCCTGGCACTCGCGCACTGGCCGAAGCGCACCTGGACGCCGGCCAGAAGGTGTGGCTGGTCACAGCCGCCCCGGTCGAGATCGCGACGGTGATCGCCCGCCGCCTGGGCCTGACCGGCGCACTCGGCACGGTCGCGGAATCCGTGAACGGCGTCTACACGGGCAAGCTCGTCGGCGAACCGCTGCACGGCCCCGCCAAGGCGGAAGCGGTACGCGCCCTGGCCGCCGCGGAGGGCCTGGACCTCTCCCGCTGCGCCGCCTACAGCGACTCCCACAACGACATCCCCATGCTCTCCCTGGTGGGCCACCCCTACGCCATCAACCCCGACACCAAGCTCCGCAAACACGCCCGCAACCTGGAATGGCGCCTACGCGACTACCGCACAGGCCGCAAAGCAGCAAAGGTAGGCATCCCAGCCGCAGCAGGAGTAGGCGCAGTAGCAGGCGGCACAGCAGCAGCAATCGCCCTGCACCGCCGCCGCCGCTAAAACGATGCCGTCCCGTCCGACGCACGAGGACGGTGCGGTGACACCACCCCGATCCGCCACCCACCCGCGGGAACTGCGCTCTTCAACCCCGTCCGAGCAACACCGGCACGCCTGACTTTTGAGTACGAGTCAGCGCCATCCCGATCCCCCCACCCACCCCGTGGGGCTCCGCTCTTCAGCCCCGGGCCGGGGAAGGCCTTTCCAGCCCGTCCGGCATTCGAGGACGAGGCAGCACCATCCCGAACCCCCACCCACCCATGGGGGGCTGCACTTTTCATCCCCGGGCCAGGGAAGATCTTCCAGCCCGTCCGGCGTTTGAGGACGAGCGCGTCAGCGCGATGCGGGGGTCTGGGGGCGGAGCCCCCAGGAAGCAAGGGACGGGTAGGGGCGGAGGGGGCGAAAAACCCACGCCCCAGCCCACGCGCTTCCGGATGCTCATGACACGACGCAAACCCGGCAATCCCACGTTCCTACCCGCACAACGCCCCCGCCAGTCCCGTTAACCACAGACGACCACAACACGCCCCGCACTCAAACGGAACCCGGACCCAAACGATCAACAATCGGTCACTGTCCGGCACTTGAATCGGCGTCAATAGGCAACAGAAGCGACGCAACCGGTGATTTGAGCAACTCGGTGTAGCGCTGCCTGTACGAAGCGTTATTCTCCTCAGACGCAAACCGCCACCCCTCCGTCGCTACGACGGGTGAACGGTTCCGCACTGAACGTGATGGAAGCTCTGCCTCTGGGAGTCCCGTGTACTCACACGTCGGGGTTGACGCCTCGGGCCTGGCTACGCTGCGCGCAACGGTTCTGGACCGCTTGCGCGGCTTCGTCCCCACCGCGTACGCCGTCCCCGCCTTCGCCGGCCCCGCGCCCGTCGGCCCTTGTTACGCCCTGGCCGACGGAAGCGCGGCGGTCGGCAGACGGGGCCGCTCGAGCTCGGCCACCACCGCACGCCGCCCGGCCGCAGACAGCGACAGCGCCCGGATGATGGAACTCGTGGAGCGCGCCCAAGCGGGCGAGGCCGATGCCTTCGGCCGTCTCTACGACCAGTACAGCGACACCGTGTACCGCTACATCTATTACCGCGTCGGCGGAAAGGCGACCGCGGAAGACCTCACCAGCGAGACGTTCCTGCGCGCCCTGCGCCGCATCGGAACCTTCACCTGGCAGGGCCGCGACTTCGGCGCCTGGCTGGTGACCATCGCCCGGAACCTGGTCGCCGACCACTTCAAGTCCAGCCGCTTCCGGCTGGAAGTGACCACCGGCGACATGCTCGACTCGAACGATGTCGAGCGCAGCCCCGAGGACTCCGTCCTGGAGTCGCTGTCGAACGCGGCACTGCTGGATGCCGTACGACGGCTCAATCCCCAGCAGCAGGAGTGCGTCACCCTGCGCTTCCTCCAGGGGCTCTCGGTCGCCGAGACCGCCCGCGTGATGGGCAAGAACGAGGGCGCGATCAAGACCCTCCAGTACCGGGCGGTCCGCACGCTGGCCCGGCTTCTTCCGGACGACGCTCGCTGAAGCCCGTACACCGGCACAAACGCCATAGCGATCCCACACGTTCAGCGACGCTCAACTCACCGTCCGTAAAAGTCTGTTGACTTCGCGGTCCGATCATCCGTCGTCCGTAACCCAAGTGCCGCGACGCTCGTTGTGCGGGATACAGGCTCCCTGTGGTCACTCCCTGGCCGCCACCGATCACTCGATCGTGTGGATGTGGTCAGGGAGTGCAACCCTCAGGACCCCCTGGGGAGTCGACCGTCATGATGAGAGGAGGTGCCGCCAGTGATCGCGAACGTATCGGCACACCGGCGGGCGAACGCCTTCGCCCTGGCCCTGGAGGAGCAGTCCGACCAGGGCACGGCGGCCGAGCAGCCCGATGGGTCGGCACCGTCCCAGGCTGCGTCGGAACAGACCGAGCAGGGCCTGCTGTTGGCCCTCGCCACCGGTCTCGGCGAGCTGCCCAAACCGGGGCTGGACCCCGGGGTCAAAGTCGTGCAGCGAGCCCAGCTCGTGGCCGCGATGGAGGCGATGCTGCTGGAGGGCACCGCCTCGGGAGGCGAGGGTTTGGGCCCTTCGGTGCCCGAGCAGCGCTCCCGCAGGGGCGCGCACCGGGCGACAGGGCTGGGGAAGTTGCGGCCCCGTTCCCGGCTGTCGAAGGGGCTCGCCGCGGGCGGGCTCACCGTCAGTGTGGCCGCGGGAGCCTTCGGCGGCGTGGCCGCTGCCAGCTCCGACGCCCTTCCCGGTGACTCGCTCTACGGGCTGAAGCGCGGCATGGAGGACATCAAGCTGGGCCTGGCCCACGGGGACAGTGACCGGGGCGAGCTCTACCTCGACCAGGCCTCGACCCGGCTCAGCGAGGCACGCCGACTGATGGAGCGCGACCGTTCCGGGCAGCTCGACCACGAGTCCCTGGGCGAGATCCGCCGCGCCCTGTCGGGCATGCAGCACGACGCGGCCGAGGGCCACCGCCTGCTGCACGAGGCGTACCAGCGGGACGGCTCACTGGGCCCCATCCAGGCCCTGTCCGCCTTCTCGCAGTCCCACCGAGAAGCCTGGGGCATGCTGCGAGACCGGCTGCCCGTGCAGCTCGGCGACGTGAGCAGCCAGGTCTCGTCGGTCTTCGACGCCATAGACGACGAGGTCGACCCGCTGCGCTCGCTGCTCCCGCAGCCTCCCGTGCAGGAGGGCACGGGCCGCCACCGCGGCTCCAGTTCCGACTCCACGGGCTCCTCCGGTACGGACCGTCCGGCGCCCAGCGCCACCAGCGGCGGTTCCTCCACCGGCAGCCAGAGCAGCGGCAAACCCAAGCCGTCCACCTCTGACAGCCAGGACGAGGGCCTGCTCGGCGGCAACACGGGCGGCCTCCTGGACCCGCCCGAGGACACCACCGGCTCAGCTTCCCCGTCCACCGGCAATGGCACTCCGTCCGCCGGCGAACCGGACGTCACCCTGCCGCCGCTCCTCCCGGGCCTGCTCCCGGGCCTGGGCATCGACAGCGAGGACGCGAGCTAGACCGAAGGTGCTGTACGGCGGTGGGGGCGCCCTTCTCAGGAAGGGCGCCCCCACCGCCGTACAGGCGCGTAATCAGAAGAAACGTATGTGCATGTTCAGAAGAACACCGGCCGGATCAGAAGAACACTGACCGCCGCTGCACCAGCAGCTTGTACAGCGTGTGCTGAATCTGCTCCCGTACCTGATCCGTCAGGTTGAACATCAGCATCGGATCCTCCGCCGCCTCCGGCGGGTAGCCGTCCGTCCGGATCGGCTCGCCGAACTGGATCGTCCACTTCGTGGGGAGCGGGACCGCGCCGAGCGGGCCCAGCCACGGGAAGGTCGGAGTGATCGGGAAGTACGGAATGCCCAGGACACGCGCGAGGGTCTTCGCGTTGCCGATCATCGGGTAGATCTCCTCCGCGCCGACGATCGAGCACGGGATGATCGGGGTGCCCTGCTTCAGGGCCGTGGAGACGAAGCCGCCGCGGCCGAAGCGCTGGAGCTTGTAGCGCTCGCTGAAGGGCTTGCCGATGCCCTTGAAGCCCTCGGGCATCACACCGACCAGTTCGCCGCGTTCGAGCAGGCGCTCCGCGTCCTCGGCGCAGGCGAGGGTGTGACCGGCCTTGCGGGCCAGCTCGTTGACGACCGGCAGCATGAAGACGAGGTCGGCCGCCAGGAGGCGGAGGTGGCGGCCCGCGGGATGGTTGTCGTGGACGGCGACCTGCATCATCAGGCCGTCCAGCGGCAGCGTCCCGGAGTGGTTGGCGACGATCAGCGCCCCGCCCTCGGCAGGGATGTTCTCGATGCCCTTCACCTCTACGCGGAAGTAATTCTCGTAGAGCGGGCGCACCAGCGACATCAGTACCTGGTCGGTGAGTTCGGCGTCGTATCCGAAGTCGTCGACCTCGTAGTCGCCCGTGAGCCGCCGGCGCAGGAAGGCCAGGCCCCCGGCGATACGCCGTTCAAGACCGCCGCTCTCCTGCGGCTCCTGGGGCGGCTGTTCCTCACGCGTCACGGGAACATCATCCCGCTGTACGGCCCGGCCGGGCAGGGGCTGGACCTCACGTACCACCACGGGATCGCCCGCGCGCCGGCTACCCGCGCTCCGGCGACGCGGCGGGCGCTGCACCGCACCCCCGCGCGACCGGTCGTCGTCGAACGGAATGACCTTGGCGTCCGCCATCGTTGATGCGCTCCTCAGTTGGCGCTCTGCGTCGGGGGGTGGCCGCCGCCCAGGTAGGGCAGCGCGGCGATCCGGTCGACGGCTCCCGCAACGGCCTCGGGGGGCAGGAGTCCGGGCCCCCGGCTGCGGGCGAAGTCCGCGAAGGTCTCCGCCGTCGTGTACTTCGGCTGGAATCCCAGCGTCTCGCGCATCTGCTTCGTCGCCACGACGCGGCCGTGTGTGAGCAGCCGCAGCTGCTCCGGCGAGAAGTCCGTCACGCCCAGGGTACGCACCGCCGTGCCCGCCCAGGTGAGCGCGGGCAGCAGCAGCGGCACCGTGGGACGCCCGAGGCGCCGCGAGCACTGGGAGAGCAACAGGACGCCGTCGCCCGCGATGTTGAACGTGCCGCTGTTGAGCGTCCCGCGCTCCGGCTCGTGCGAAGCGATCCGCAGCACCTCGATCACGTCGTCCTCGTGCACGAACTGCAGCCGCGGGTCGTAGCCGAAAACGGTCGGCAGCACCGGCAGCGAGAAGTACGAGGCGAGCGGCGAATCCGCGCTCGGCCCCAGGATGTTCGCGAACCGCAGCACACACACGGCGACGTCGGGCCGCCGGCGCGCGAACCCTCGTACGTACCCCTCGACCTCGACCGTGTCCTTCGCGAAGCCGCCGCTGGGCAGCGACTTGGGCGGGGTGTTCTCGGTGAAGACGGCCGGATCGCGCGGCGCGGACCCGTACACGTTCGTACTGGACTTCACGACGAGCCGCTTGACCGTCGGGGACTTCTGGCAGGCGCCCAGGAGCTGCATGGTGCCGATGACGTTGGTCTCCTTGACCGTCGTCCGGCTGCCGCTGCCCAGCGCGGTGCCCGTCACATCCATGTGCACGACCGTGTCGGCGTTCGTCTCGGCGAGCACGCGCGCGATGGTCGGGTGCCGGATGTCGGCCTGGATGAAGTCGGCACCGCCGAGATGGTGCTCGGGCGGAACCGCGTCCACGGCGATCACCCGGTCCACCTGTGGGTCACGCTGGATCCGCCGTACGAACCGGCCGCCCAGCCGACGGGCCACCCCGGTCACGAGCACGACCTTCCCCAAGATCAGCGCCTTCCTTCCAGACCTGCAACGTAGCTCTGCTCGTACCCTGCCGTGTTCCCCGTGTGCCGCCAACCTAGCGGGTTGATGTTGCGCTGTGATGACCGCCCGATGCACGAAGTGACGACAGCCACAGACGTACGACCAGACCAAGCCATTCGGCGCACAGACATACGCTCAGCGATGAAAAGGCTTTCTGTCGCCGGCGACGGGCCGAATTCGGCCCGGAAATGGCAAAGCCTTTCGTGGCCGGATACGCCTGTGGCCCCCCACCAGTCGGTGGAGGGCCACAGTACGCGCTTCTAGCGGCGCCGCTTACTTCTTGTTGCGACGCTGAACGCGAGTGCGCTTGAGCAGCTTGCGGTGCTTCTTCTTCGCCATCCGCTTGCGCCGCTTCTTGATAACAGAGCCCACGACTACCCTCGCTCACTTCTCTTTACTCGCTGCTGGGCTGCATGGGCCCACACGACTATGAGGGGCCAGCCTACCCGTCCGAGCGCTGAGGTCGTAATCGAGGGGATCCGGGAGATCTCCAGGCGATCCCCGAGTGATCCCTAAGGATCTCCCGGGACCCCCGGACGGTCTCCCGGACCGCCGTCAGGCTGTCTCCACCCCCACATAGCTCTCGCGGAGGTACTCGTGAACCGCTTGCTCCGGCACCCGGAAGGACCTCCCCACCCGGATCGCCGGCAGATGACCGCTGTGCACCAAGCGGTACACGGTCATCTTCGACACTCGCATCACCGAGGCGACTTCCGCCACGGTCAGGAACTGAACCTCGTTCAGAGGCCTCTCGCCAGCTGCAGCCATGACACACCTGAACCTTCCGCACTCGACGGTCACCGGCTTCCCCTTCCGGTGACACTTCGTCGTTGCGTGCTCACTCCCCAGAGTAGAGGCGGGTGATGCGAGTGGGGAAGAGGAGCTGTCATCGGCCGCCTACTGTGACAGACACGCTCGATTGAGTACATAGCGAGTAAGCGGTCGGTAGTAATCAGACCGCACAGCGTCATCAAGCGGAACGACGACGGACACCCGCCCCTCTGCCTCCCCGACGAAGAGCGCAGGATCGTCCGTATCCGCCAGCCCCATCGCCTCGAACCCCAGCTGACCTGCCCCGCAGACCCATCCGTGGTCTCCGATCACCAGCTCCGGGAGCGGCCCACCGGCCTCCGCCGCGGCGGCCAGAACGGTGCGAACCGGGAGGGGTGAGTGGGAGTGTGCGCCGGTCGCACTACCGGGGGCTCGCGCGCCGGGTTCGCGCACCAGCGCGACACCTTGTACGTAGTCAAGGTTGTACGTGCGTAGACCGAACCGGGTCGTTATGTCGACAGAGCTACCCTGCGCGGGGGTGAGGACGGCACACCCCGCCGCCGACAGCGCGTCCGCCAGAGCGGCGTAGAAACTGATCAGCCGATGCGGGTGCCCGGTGCCGAGAAGCACCGGTTCGCGGTTGCGGGCCGCCTCTCCGAGCCGCGCCGCGAAGGCGTCGAGGGCCGCCAGGGTCCGCTCGGGGTCGATCACATCATGCCCCGAAGTGTGCGCCGGGTCGGCAGAAACCCCGCACTTGTCCGCCATCAACTCGATCAAGTCCCGCTGCCGCCAGCTCCATTCGGGATCAAGCCCGAGCAGTACGCGAGGATCACGAGCAGCGAAGAGCCGATAACTCCGCAGACTCTCCTCACGCGAGGTGGCCACAGGCCCGGCCAACCGGGCAGCCAACAGGTGTGCACGCAACGCTCCGGTGCTCAACACACCAGCGATGCTGACGCATTTGCCGGGGCTTCACCCCGAAAATCCCGAAAAGGCCGCACAGTTGGCGTAATGGGTGCCATGGGGCTCCGCCCGGCGACAGAGGTTCTGAGCCCGCCCGGCGTCTGGGGACGGGATGGTGTCCCGGGCCGGGGAAGGTCCTTTCAGCCCGTCCGGCGTTTGAGGACGAGGCGCTGCCATCCCGATCCCCCACCCACCCGTGGGGGCTGCGCTCTTCAGCCCCGGGCCGGGGAGAGATCTTTCAGCCCGTCCGGCGTTTGAGGACGAGCGCGTCAGCGCGATGCGGGGGTCTGGGGGCGGCAGCCCCCAGTAACGGGACGGGTAGGGGCGGAGGGGGCGAAAAAACTCCTACGGCAACAACCCCCGCAACGGAAACACGGCCCGCCGAGTAGCCAGAACCGCCTGATCCAACCGATCCGCCGGGTCGTACCCGGACTCCCAGTCCTTCCAGGACACAGGCCACCGCCCATCAGTCATCCGCCCCGGCGCCAACTGCCGCGTACGAGCGAACACTTCCTGCCGCCACCCCTCAGGAACCACCGTCTCGGGCGCAATCTCCCGCCCCGCCGCGATGGCAACCAGGTGCGTCCAAGACCGAGGCACCACATCCACCACCGCGTACCCACCCCCACCCAGCGCGACCCACCGCCCCTCGGCGTACTCATGCGCCAGCTCATGACAAGCCACCTGCACAGCCCGCTGCGCATCCAGCGACACCGCGAGATGCGCGAGCGGATCCTCGAAATGAGTGTCGGCCCCGTGCTGAGTCACCAGCACCTGCGGCCGAAAGTCCGCGATCAGCTCAGGCACCACGGAGTGAAACGCCCGCAGCCACCCCGCATCCCCGGTCCCCGCAGGCAGCGCAACGTTGACGGCGGACCCCTCCGCGCTCTCGGCCCCGGTCTCCTCCGGCCACCCGGTCTGCGGGAACAAGGTCCGCGGATGCTCATGCAGCGAGATCGTCAGAACCCGCGGATCCTCCCAGAACGCCGCCTGCACCCCGTCCCCGTGATGCACATCCACATCGATATAGGCGACCCGCTCGGCGCCCAGCTCAAGCAGCCGAGCGATGGCCAGCGAAGCGTCGTTGTAGATACAGAACCCGGACGCACCCCCGGGCATCGCATGATGCAGCCCACCCGCGAAGTTCACCGCGTGCACCGCGTCCCCGCGCCACACCGCCTCGGCCGCACCCACCGACTGCCCGGCGATCATCGCGGACACCTCATGCATCCCGGCGAAGGCGGGATCGTCCATGGTCCCGAGCCCGTACGAGGTGTCGGCAGCCTCCGGATCCACGGAGGCGGCCTTCACCGCCTCCACGTAGTCCTCCCGATGCACGAGCCGCAACGTCGACTCGCCGGCCGGCTTCGCCGCGACCACATCAACGTCGCGATCGAGCCCGAACGCGTCGACGAGCTTCCTCGTCAACACCAGCCGGACCGGATCCATCGGATGGTCCGGACCGAAGTCATAGCCCGTTACTGCCTCGTCCCACATCAGCTGTGCGCGGCCGCTCATGACCATCACCGTATCGGTCCGGTTCAACGTCGAACGACCGGGCGTACCTCAAGATCAGCAGAACCAGCACCATGGGTACGAGCATGGCGCCCCGGTAGTTCCAGGCGTCCCCCAGCGCCCCCACCAAGGGCGAACCGATCAAGAACCCCACGTAATTGAAGATATTGAGCCGCGCGATGGCCGTATCCGAAGCCCCGGGGAAGAGCCGCCCGGCAGCCGCGAAGGTCTGCGGCACGATCACACACAACCCCAGCCCCAGCAGGGTGAACCCGAGCATCCCCACCCCTGGACCAGGCGCCACCGCCACCACACCGAACCCCAGCGCCGCGACCATCGCCCCCAGCCGCACAACCGCCACGGCCCCGAACCGACGCACCCCGAAGTCCCCGATGGCCCGCCCCAGCAGCGTCGTGACCATATAGACGTTGTACGGAACGGTCGCGAGCTGCTCCGAACTGCCCAGCACGTCCTGCAGATACTTCGCACTCCAGTTGGAGACCGTCGAGTCCCCGATGTAGGCGAAGGTCATCACCAGACACAGCGGCAGCAGCAACTTGAAGACGACAGGCGCGGCCTCGCCCGCCCCCTCCTTCGCATCGGCAGCTTCAGCCACACCGGGACCGGCGCCCCCGTCGACGTACCACCGACTCACGACAAGAGCCGCCGGCAACAGCACCGCCACGACCGGCAGATACGACACGAACAGCGACAGATGCCAGTGCGCCCCCGCCCACGCGAGCGACGCACCCACGATCCCGCCCAAGCTGTACACGGCATGGAACCCGAGCATGATGCTGCGCCCGTACGTCCGCTGAAGGCTCACTCCGAGCATGTTCATGGAGGCGTCGAGCGCACCGACAGCGAGCCCGAAGGCGCCGAGCGAGACCGCCACCTCGGCCACGTGGTCACCGGACCCGACACCCAGCAGGGCAAGGAGTACGACGGGTTGAGACCACCTCAGCACGCGGCTGGGGGGTATTCGCTTGACCAACTTCTCGGTGGCCACGCTCCCCACCCCGGCCAGGACCGGCACGGCGGCGAGGAACACGGGCAGCAACGCGTCGGATATCCCGTAGCGGTCCTGGATCGCGGGGATACGCGTCACCAGCAGCGCGAAGGCGACGCCCTGGGCGAAGAAGCTGAACGCGAGCGAGGCCCTACCGCGCCGCAGCACATCTGTCATGGCGGCGAGCGTAGGGCCCCGGCTTACCCGTGGGTAGATCCAGCCGAAGATGAATTTTGCTCAGCTCTCCAACTCAGCGCACCCCAGGCCGATGCCGAACAAGAAGATCGAGCGGGAATCGCAGCCGTCCCTGGTCATACGAGCAGGTCAGCCAGCTGCCCCATGTCGGAGAAGAGCCGAGTGGCCCCCGCCAGCCGGTCGGCGGGCGTCATGGCCGTGAACCCGTACACATCCATCCCGGCCGCGACAGCCGCCTGCACCCCCAGCGGACTGTCCTCCACGACAACACACTTCTCCGGCGCTACGCCCATCCGCTCGGCCGCGTACAGGAACAGATCCGGCGCCGGCTTCCCCCGCCCCACATCCTGCGAACTGAAGACGCGCCCCTCGTCGAACCACCGGTCGAGCCCGGTCTTCCGATGCCCCACCCGAATCCGCTCATGACTCCCGGAAGAGGCCACGCAGTACGGCACCCCGTCCGCAGCCAGCTTCTCCAGCACCTGCACAGCACCGGGTACCGGCTCCAACTCCCGCTCGAAGGCGGCGAAGACGCGAGCGTGGAAAACCTCGTCGAAGTCCGCGGGCAACCGCTGCCCGGTCCGCTCCTCCACCAGATCGTGTACGCGGTGCATGGCGGAGCCCATGTAGTCGCGGAGGGACTCCTCGTACGAGGTGGGATGTCCGAGCTCGGTGAGATACGCGGCAAGAAGTGTGTTGGAGATCGGCTCACTGTCCACGAGGACACCGTCATTGTCGAAGATGATCAATTCGTAGCGCATACTGCGACAATAAAACGAAGCGACCCCTAAACGCAGAAAACCCCTGTACCGGTTTCCCGGTACAGGGGTTTTCTCTAAAGATAGTTCGGCGGCGTCCTACTCTCCCACAGGGTCCCCCCTGCAGTACCATCGGCGCTGTGAGGCTTAGCTTCCGGGTTCGGAATGTAACCGGGCGTTTCCCTCACGCTATGACCACCGAAACACGGTGAAACTTGTCAACCGGAGCCGTGGCATGGCTACGACGGTTGTTCGTGGTTTCAGAACCAACACAGTGGACGCGAGCAACTGAGGACAAGCCCTCGGCCTATTAGTACCAGTCAGCTTCGCCCATTACTGGGCTTCCACATCTGGCCTATCAACCCAGTCGTCTACTGGGAGCCTTAACCCCTCAAGGGGGTGGGAATACTCATCTCGAAGCAGGCTTCCCGCTTAGATGCTTTCAGCGGTTATCCCTCCCGAACGTAGCCAACCAGCCATGCCCTTGGCAGGACAACTGGCACACCAGAGGTTCGTCCGTCCCGGTCCTCTCGTACTAGGGACAGCCCTTCTCAATATTCCTGCGCGCGCAGCGGATAGGGACCGAACTGTCTCACGACGTTCTAAACCCAGCTCGCGTACCGCTTTAATGGGCGAACAGCCCAACCCTTGGGACCGACTCCAGCCCCAGGATGCGACGAGCCGACATCGAGGTGCCAAACCATCCCGTCGATATGGACTCTTGGGGAAGATCAGCCTGTTATCCCCGGGGTACCTTTTATCCGTTGAGCGACGGCGCTTCCACAAGCCACCGCCGGATCACTAGTCCCGACTTTCGTCCCTGCTCGACCCGTCGGTCTCACAGTCAAGCTCCCTTGTGCACTTACACTCAACACCTGATTACCAACCAGGCTGAGGGAACCTTTGGGCGCCTCCGTTACTCTTTAGGAGGCAACCGCCCCAGTTAAACTACCCATCAGACACTGTCCCTGATCCGGATCACGGACCCAGGTTAGACATCCAGCACGACCAGACTGGTATTTCAACGACGACTCCACCTGAGCTGGCGCTCAAGCTTCACAGTCTCCCAGCTATCCTACACAAGCCGAACCGAACACCAATATCAAACTATAGTAAAGGTCCCGGGGTCTTTCCGTCCTGCTGCGCGAAACGAGCATCTTTACTCGTAGTGCAATTTCACCGGGCCTATGGTTGAGACAGTCGAGAAGTCGTTACGCCATTCGTGCAGGTCGGAACTTACCCGACAAGGAATTTCGCTACCTTAGGATGGTTATAGTTACCACCGCCGTTTACTGGCGCTTAAGTTCTCAGCTTCTGCACACCCGAAAGTGCACTAACCGGTCCCCTTAACGTTCCAGCACCGGGCAGGCGTCAGTCCGTATACATCGCCTTACGGCTTCGCACGGACCTGTGTTTTTAGTAAACAGTCGCTTCTCGCTGGTCTCTGCGGCCACCCCCAGCTCAAGCAGCAAGTGCTATCACCGGTGATGGCCCCCCTTCTCCCGAAGTTACGGGGGCATTTTGCCGAGTTCCTTAACCATAGTTCACCCGAACGCCTCGGTATTCTCTACCTGACCACCTGAGTCGGTTTAGGGTACGGGCCGCCATGAAACTCGCTAGAGGCTTTTCTCGACAGCATAGGATCATCCACTTCACCACAATCGGCTCGGCATCAGGTCTCAGCCTTAATGTGCGACGGATTTACCTATCACACGGCCTACACCCTTACCCCGGGACAACCACCGCCCGGGATGGACTACCTTCCTGCGTCACCCCATCACTCACCTACTACCAGCTCGGGTCACCGGCTCCACCACTTCCCTCAACTCCGAAGAGATCAGGACGGCTTCACGGGCTTAGCATTACTGGATTCAATGTTTGACGCTTCACAGCGGGTACCGGAATATCAACCGGTTATCCATCGACTACGCCTGTCGGCCTCGCCTTAGGTCCCGACTTACCCTGGGCAGATCAGCTTGACCCAGGAACCCTTAGTCAATCGGCGCACACGTTTCTCACGTGTGTATCGCTACTCATGCCTGCATTCTCACTCGTGAACCGTCCACCACTAGCTTCCGCTGCGGCTTCACCCGGCACACGACGCTCCCCTACCCATCCCAGCCCCCGTTGGGGGTATGTGCTGGAATGACACGACTTCGGCGGTACGCTTGAGCCCCGCTACATTGTCGGCGCGGAATCACTAGACCAGTGAGCTATTACGCACTCTTTCAAGGGTGGCTGCTTCTAAGCCAACCTCCTGGTTGTCTGTGCGACTCCACATCCTTTCCCACTTAGCGTACGCTTAGGGGCCTTAGTCGATGCTCTGGGCTGTTTCCCTCTCGACCATGGAGCTTATCCCCCACAGTCTCACTGCCGTGCTCTCACTTACCGGCATTCGGAGTTTGGCTAAGGTCAGTAACCCGGTAGGGCCCATCGCCTATCCAGTGCTCTACCTCCGGCAAGAAACACACGACGCTGCACCTAAATGCATTTCGGGGAGAACCAGCTATCACGGAGTTTGATTGGCCTTTCACCCCTAACCACAGGTCATCCCCCAGGTTTTCAACCCTGGTGGGTTCGGTCCTCCACGACCTCTTACAGCCGCTTCAACCTGCCCATGGCTAGATCACTCCGCTTCGGGTCTTGAGCGCGCTACTAAATCGCCCTATTCGGACTCGCTTTCGCTACGGCTTCCCCACACGGGTTAACCTCGCAACACACCGCAAACTCGCAGGCTCATTCTTCAAAAGGCACGCAGTCACGAGAGTGCATGCAAGCATGCACTCCGACGCTCCCACGGCTTGTAGGCACACGGTTTCAGGTACTATTTCACTCCGCTCCCGCGGTACTTTTCACCATTCCCTCACGGTACTATCCGCTATCGGTCACCAGGGAATATTTAGGCTTAGCGGGTGGTCCCGCCAGATTCACACGGGATTTCTCGGGCCCCGTGCTACTTGGGTGTTTCTCAAACGAGCCGTTGACGTTTCGACTACGGGGGTCTTACCCTCTACGCCGGACCTTTCGCATGTCCTTCGCCTACATCAACGGTTTCTGACTCGTCTCACGATCGGCAGACCGTGAAAGAGAAATCCCACAACCCCATATACGCAACCCCTGCCGGGTCTCACACGCATATGGTTTAGCCTCATCCAGTTTCGCTCGCCACTACTCCCGGAATCACGGTTGTTTTCTCTTCCTGCGGGTACTGAGATGTTTCACTTCCCCGCGTTCCCTCCACATACCCTATGTGTTCAGGTATGGGTGACAGCCCATGACGACTGCCGGGTTTCCCCATTCGGAAACCCCCGGATCAAAGCCTGGTTGACGGCTCCCCGGGGACTATCGTGGCCTCCCACGTCCTTCATCGGTTCCTGGTGCCAAGGCATCCACCGTGCGCCCTTAAAAACTTGGCCACAGATGCTCGCGTCCACTGTGCAGTTCTCAAACAACGACCAACCACCCACCACCCCACCCTCACGGGCGAGTTCACTGGGGCCGGCACTGAAGAACGACCTCACGGCCGTGCCTTCAGACACCCAACAGCGTGCCCGGCACCCTCGCCACTCATGATCAGCTTTCCACGCCCCGAAGGACAGTACTTGCAGCCCGAGATGACTGAGAGGGCCGAATAATCAACGTTCCACCCATGAGCAACCAGCACCGGACGTACGCCGATGTACTGGCCTCTGACCTCACCCCGGAGGGATCGGTAAGAAGTGCTCCTTAGAAAGGAGGTGATCCAGCCGCACCTTCCGGTACGGCTACCTTGTTACGACTTCGTCCCAATCGCCAGTCCCACCTTCGACAGCTCCCTCCCCACAAGGGGGTTGGGCCACCGGCTTCGGGTGTTACCGACTTTCGTGACGTGACGGGCGGTGTGTACAAGGCCCGGGAACGTATTCACCGCAGCAATGCTGATCTGCGATTACTAGCAACTCCGACTTCATGGGGTCGAGTTGCAGACCCCAATCCGAACTGAGACAGGCTTTTTGAGATTCGCTCCGCCTCGCGGCATCGCAGCTCATTGTACCTGCCATTGTAGCACGTGTGCAGCCCAAGACATAAGGGGCATGATGACTTGACGTCGTCCCCACCTTCCTCCGAGTTGACCCCGGCAGTCTCCTGTGAGTCCCCATCACCCCGAAGGGCATGCTGGCAACACAGAACAAGGGTTGCGCTCGTTGCGGGACTTAACCCAACATCTCACGACACGAGCTGACGACAGCCATGCACCACCTGTACACCGACCACAAGGGGGGCACCATCTCTGATGCTTTCCGGCGTATGTCAAGCCTTGGTAAGGTTCTTCGCGTTGCGTCGAATTAAGCCACATGCTCCGCTGCTTGTGCGGGCCCCCGTCAATTCCTTTGAGTTTTAGCCTTGCGGCCGTACTCCCCAGGCGGGGAACTTAATGCGTTAGCTGCGGCACCGACGACGTGGAATGTCGCCAACACCTAGTTCCCACCGTTTACGGCGTGGACTACCAGGGTATCTAATCCTGTTCGCTCCCCACGCTTTCGCTCCTCAGCGTCAGTAATGGCCCAGAGATCCGCCTTCGCCACCGGTGTTCCTCCTGATATCTGCGCATTTCACCGCTACACCAGGAATTCCGATCTCCCCTACCACACTCTAGCCTGCCCGTATCGACTGCAGACCCGGGGTTAAGCCCCGGGCTTTCACAACCGACGCGACAAGCCGCCTACGAGCTCTTTACGCCCAATAATTCCGGACAACGCTTGCGCCCTACGTATTACCGCGGCTGCTGGCACGTAGTTAGCCGGCGCTTCTTCTGCAGGTACCGTCACTTTCGCTTCTTCCCTGCTGAAAGAGGTTTACAACCCGAAGGCCGTCATCCCTCACGCGGCGTCGCTGCATCAGGCTTTCGCCCATTGTGCAATATTCCCCACTGCTGCCTCCCGTAGGAGTCTGGGCCGTGTCTCAGTCCCAGTGTGGCCGGTCGCCCTCTCAGGCCGGCTACCCGTCGTCGCCTTGGTGAGCCACTACCTCACCAACAAGCTGATAGGCCGCGGGCTCATCCTTCACCGCCGGAGCTTTTAACCCCCACCCATGCGGGCAGGAGTGTTATCCGGTATTAGACCCCGTTTCCAGGGCTTGTCCCAGAGTGAAGGGCAGATTGCCCACGTGTTACTCACCCGTTCGCCACTAATCCACCCCGAAAGGCTTCATCGTTCGACTTGCATGTGTTAAGCACGCCGCCAGCGTTCGTCCTGAGCCAGGATCAAACTCTCCGTGAATGTTTTCCCGTAATCGGGACGACACCACGAGAGCGGAACCGAGGAGAGGAATAATCCCCACGGTCCACAGCGTCCTCGCTGATGTTTTACTTCAAAGGAACCTCGTCCCAGCCATGATGACCGGAGACGGGGTATCAACAAACTTGGCGTTGATTTTTGGCACGCTGTTGAGTTCTCAAGGAACGGACGCTTCCTTTGTACTCACCCGAGAGACTCTCAGGCTTTCCTCCGGGCAGTTTCCCTTCGGTCTTGCGTTTCCGACTCTATCAGACCGTTTCCCGATCCGATTTCCTCGGTGCTTTCCAGGTTTCCGCTTTCGCGTTTCCCTTTCCGGCGGTTCCGACTCTATCAGATCCTTTCGGTCCTGATTCCCAGTCAGTGGGGCTTGTCTTCGCGGCTGTTGGGCCGTTCCGACGAGTGAGACTTTAGCGGAATCTCGGCTCCCGAGCTAATCGGGGTGGCGTCCTTTCGAACGCGGATTCCTCATTTCACAAACGCGCAGGAAAACGAGCCGACGACAGGTCGTCGTTCGTTGAGTGCTTGTTGCGGAATGGCTGTCCGGGGACCGACCGGAGTCGGCACTCACGTCGGACAGCTCGGAGAACATTACGTACGAGGTCGAGGTGTGTCAACTCCGCTCCAGGAGGCGCCTCGGAGGCGTACCTTGGAGCCGTGACTACGCATACGTGCACCCAGCAGTGGTGGGCCGCCTGACGGCGGCCGTACATACGTATGTACTCAACGGCCGCCGCCCTCGGCGGCCGTTTCTGTATCTCCCTCCTGGAGAGCCGGCCGGCGGGTGCGGCGGCCTCGACCAGGAGGTTGAGAGATGACGCGGATCTTCAGTGGGGTCAAGCCGACCGGGCATCTGACGCTGGGCAACTATCTGGGGGCCGTACGGCGGTGGGCCGATGTCGATCAGCACCGGGCCGATGCCCTGTTCTGCATCGTCGATCTGCATGCGCTGACCGTGGACCACGATCCGGGGCGCGTGCGCAGGCTCACTCGGCAGGCGGCGACGTTGTTGCTCGCGTCGGGGCTCGATCCGGAGTTGTGCACCGTGTTCGTACAGAGTCATGTGGACGAGCACGCGCGGCTGTCGTATCTGCTGGAGTGCGTCGCGACCGACGGGGAGATGCGGCGGATGATCCAGTACAAGGAGAAGTCCGTGCGGGAGCGGGAGCGGGGCGGGAGTGTTCGGCTGTCGTTGCTGACGTATCCCGTGCTGATGGCGGCGGACATCCTGGCGTACGGGACCGATGAGGTGCCGGTGGGTGATGACCAGACACAGCATGTGGAGCTGACTCGGGATCTGGCCACGCGGTTCAACCAGCGGTACGGGCACACGTTCATGGTGCCTCGGGCCACGCGTCCGGAGGTCGCCGCGCGGGTCATGAATCTGCAGGAGCCGACGTCGAAGATGGGGAAGAGCGATGACGTCGGGCCCGGGGTCGTCTATCTGCTCGACGAGCCGGATGTCGTGCGGAAGAAGATCATGCGGGCTGTGACCGACAGCGGGCAGGACGTCGTGTACGACCAGGAGGCCCGGCCGGGGATCTCGAATCTGCTGGAGATTCTCGCGGCTTGCGAGGGTGGGAACCCCGAGGCCTTGGGCGGTGTATATGAGTCGTACGGAGCTTTGAAGAAGGACACCGCCGAGGCCGTGGTCGAGCTCCTCAGGCCCGTACAGGAGAGGCACAAGGAGTTGTGCGCGGATCCTGCGTACGTGGAGGGGGTGTTGCGGGACGGTGCGGAGAAGGCCAAAGGGATGGCGCGGCCGAGGGTGGACGCGGCGTATCGGGCGATCGGTTTGCTGGCCGCGGGCTGAGGCAGGGCTGACGGCTGACGGCTGACGGCTGACGGCTGACGGCTGACGGCTGACGAACGGTGGGGCCGGGGGCGGGCCCGGCCCCTGTTCTTCTAGCTGTTGCCGGAGGCGAGTTCGCGGCTGCGGTCGCGGGCCGCTTCCAGTGCGGCGATCAGTGCGGCGCGCACGCCGTGGTTCTCCAGTTCGCGGATGGCATTGATCGTGGTGCCCGCGGGGGACGTGACGTTCTCGCGGAGCTTCACGGGGTGCTCGCCGCTGTCGCGGAGCATCACTGCGGCGCCGATCGCGGACTGGACGATGAGGTCGTGGGCCTTGTCGCGGGGCAGGCCAAGGAGGATGCCCGCGTCCGTCATGGCCTCTACGAGGTAGAAGAAGTACGCCGGTCCCGAGCCGGAGAGGGCGGTGCAGGCGTCCTGCTGGGACTCAGGGACGCGGAGCGTCTTGCCGACGGCGCCGAAGATCTCCTCGGCGTGGGCGAGGTGCTCGGCGGTGGCGTGGCTGCCGGCGGAGATGACGGACATGGCCTCGTCGACGAGGGCGGGGGTGTTCGTCATGACACGGACGACGGGGGTGCCTGCGGCCAGGCGCTCCTCGATGAAGGAGGTGGGGATGCCTGCCGCGCCGCTGATGACCAGGCGGTCGGCGGGGATGTGCGGGGCGAGTTCGTCGAGGAGGGTGCCCATGTCCTGCGGCTTGACCGTGAGGATCAGGGTGTCGGCGGTCTTGGCGGCCTCGGCGTTGGTGACCGCCGTGACTCCGTGGCGCTCCTGGAGTTCCTTGGCGCGTTCGGGGCGGCGGGCGGTGACCAGCAGGTCGGCGAGTGGCCAGCCTGCCCTGATCACTCCGCTGAGCAGGGCTTCGCCGATCTTGCCGGTGCCGAGGACTGCGACTTTCTGGGTCATGGTGCGGTGCCCTCCGGGGGTTGCGTCGTCCGGTGTCCATCCTCGCACCGGGGGTGCGGGATGGGGCGGGCTGTCCGTTGGGCGGGACGCTGCCCAGGGGTACGGAGGTTCTACGCCGTCCTGCGCCTCAGGGTCGCCGCGCCGAGGGTCAGGACCAGCAGTGCGCAGCCCGCGACGATCAGGGCGTCGCGGACGAAGGTGGCTGTCATGTCGGTGTGTTTGAGGACTTCGTTCATGCCGTCGACCGCGTAGGACATGGGGAGGACGTTGGAGATCGCTTCGAGGACCGGGTGCATGTTGGAGCGGGGGGTGAAGAGGCCGCAGAGGAGGAGTTGGGGGAAGATCACGGCCGGCATGAACTGGACCGCCTGGAATTCCGAGGACGCGAAGGCCGAGACGAAGAGGCCGAGGGCTGTGCCCAGGAGGGCGTCCAGGAGGGCGACGAGGAGGAGGAGCCAGGGGGAGCCGGTGACGTCGAGGCCCAGGAACCAGATCGCCAGGCCTGTGGCCAGGGCCGACTGGATGATGGCCAGGGCTCCGAAGGCCAGGGCGTAGCCGGCGATGAGGTCGCCCTTGCCCAGGGGCATGGCGAGGAGGCGTTCCAGGGTGCCGGACGTGCGTTCGCGGAGGGTGGCGATGGAGGTGACCAGGAACATCGTGATGAGCGGGAAGATCCCGAGGAGGGAGGCGCCGATGGAGTCGAAGGTGCGCGGGCTGCCGTCGAAGACGTAGCGGAGCAGTACGAGCATCACGCACGGGATGAGGATCATCAGCGCGATGGAGCGCGGGTCGTGGCGGAGCTGGCGCAGTACGCGGGCGGCGGTGGCGGTGGTGCGGGAGAAGTTGATCGCGCTCGGGCGTGGGCCCGTGTGGGTGCTGGTGGGCCGGGGTGCGGTGGTGGGTGTGGTCGTCGTGCTCATCGGACGGTCTCCTTGCGGGGCTGGTCGCCGGACGGGGACTCGTTGTGGGCCGGTTCGCCCGTCGCGGAACGGTTGTGCGCGGCGATCGCCTCGTCGACCAGGTGGAGGAAGGCGGCCTCGACGGTTTCGGAGTCGGTGCGTTCGCGCAGGGCGTCGGGGGTGTCGTCGGCGAGGATCTCGCCCTCGCGCATCAGGAGGAGGCGGTGGCAGCGCTCGGCCTCGTCCATGACGTGGGAGGAGACCAGGAGGGTGGCCTCGCGTTCGGCGGCGACGGCGTGGAAGAGGTTCCAGAGGTCGCGGCGCAAGACCGGGTCCAGGCCGACGGTCGGTTCGTCGAGGACGAGGAGTTCCGGGGTGCCGAGGAGGGCGACGGCGAGGGAGACGCGGCTGCGCTGGCCGCCGGAGAGGTTGCCGGCGAGGGAGTCGGCGTGGGAGGTGAGGTCGACGTCGGTGATGGCCTGGGTGACGTTGGCGTGGCGGCGGTCGGAGGAGGCGTGGCCGGGGTCGAGGATCGCGGCGAAGTAGTCGAGGTTCTGGCGGACGGTCAGGTCGTCGTAGACGGAGGGGGCTTGGGTGACGTAGCCGATGCGGGAGCGGAGTGCGGCGTCGCTGGCGGGGCGGCCGAGGACTTCGAGCGTGCCGGTCACTTTGGCCTGGGTGCCGACGATCGAGCGCATCAGGGTCGACTTGCCGCAGCCGGAGGGGCCGAGCAGCCCGGTGATCTGGCCGCGCGGTACGGCGAAGTCGAGTCCGCGCAGGACGGTGCGGGTGCCGCGTACGACGGTGAGGCCTTCGGCCCGGATGGCGGGCTGACTTGTGGAGTCGGGCCGCTCCGTGGCGCCGGGAGGTTCTGCGGCTGCGGGTGAGCCGGGAGCAATATTCATCATGTGATGAATATTGCTACCGCGGGGTGGACTCGTCAAGTCCCGTCGCATCCGGGGGCGCAGGCGCGCGGCGGCGTGATCGGAGGGGTGCGGTCCGGGGCTGCGCGCTTCCGCGTTCACGTGGTGGTTACGCGAAAGGGGTGCGTGTCCAACTCTCCTTCCTGACAATGGATTTCAGTGCACGGTCATATGCCGCGCCAGTTGGTCCGCCGTGCCCTCCCCCGGCTCGGCGCCCACGCATCTCCCGCTTGTCACCGGAGGTGCTGTTGTCATGCGTAAAGCCGATCTGCTCGCGTCCTTCGTCGTGTTTCTCGTCGCGCTGCCCCTGTGCGTGGGGGTCGCCATAGCCTCCGGGGTGCCCGCCGAGCTGGGGTTGGTGACCGGGATCGTCGGCGGTCTGGTGGCTGGAGTGATGCCCGGCAGCAGCCTGCAGGTGAGCGGGCCCGCGGCGGGGCTGACGGTGCTGGTGTACGAGGCGGTGCAGTCGTACGGGGTGCAGGCGCTGGGTGTGCTGGTGCTCGGGGCCGGGCTGGTGCAGCTCGCGCTCGGGGCACTGCGGCTCGGGCGGTGGTTCCGGGCCGTGTCCGTGGCCGTGGTGCAGGGGATGCTGGCCGGGATCGGGCTCGTGCTGATCGCGGGGCAGGTGTACGCGATGGGGGACGCGGCCGCGCCCGCGAGCGGGGTCGGGAAGGTCGCCGGGCTCGGCTCTCTGGTGGGGGACGCCGACCCGGTGGCCCTGGTGATCGGGGGCGCCACCGTGGTCGTACTCCTGCTGTGGCCGCGTTGGCGGCGGGGGGCGCGGCTGGTGCCCGCGCCACTGCTGGCGGTGGGGCTCACATCGGTCGTGACCGGGGTGTTCGATCTGTCCGTGCGGCGGGTCGAGGTGCGCGGGCTGCTGGATGCCGTACGGCCGCCGGGGTTGGAGGATTTCGGGCGGCTCACGGAAGTGGGCGTGATCGGGACGGTGTTGGCGTTCGCGCTGATCGCCTCGGCCGAGTCGCTCTTCAGCGCGGCGGCGGTGGACCGGCTGCATCGGGGGCGGCGTACCGACTACGACCGGGAGTTGATCGCGCAGGGCGCCGGGAATGCCGTGTGCGGAGTGCTGGGTGCGCTGCCGATGACCGCGGTGATCGTGCGGAGTGCGGCAAATGTGCAGGCGGGGGCGCGTACGAAGGTGTCCCGGGTGCTGCACGGGGTGTGGTTGCTGGTCTTCACCGCGTTGCTGCCCGGGGTGCTCGGGGTGATTCCGGTGGCCGCGCTGGCCGGGCTGCTGGTGCACGCGGGCTGCAAGCTCGTGCCCGTACGGGAGTTGGGGCCGCTCTGGCGGGAGCATCGCGGGGAGCTGGTGGTGCTCGTCGTGACGGCGATCGCGATCGTGGTCGGGAATCTGTTCGAGGGGGTGCTGGTGGGGCTGGCGCTTGCCGTCGCCAAGACCGCGTGGGACATCAGTCATGTGCATGTGGAGACTGAGGACCAGGGGGAAGCGGGGATGGTCGTACGGGTCGTCGGGCATGCGACGTTCCTACGGCTGCCGAAGTTGCTGGACGCCTTGGAGGCCTTGCCTCACGACCGGGACGTACGGCTGGAGTTGGGTGGCTTGCGGCACCTGGATCACGCGTGTGCGGCGGCCCTTGAGGGGTGGGCCGCCGGGCGGGATCACGAACGCGTGGCGACGATCAGTTCGACGTCGTAGACCTCCTCGACCACACCGTCCGGGAAGGCGCCGAGCAGATGCGCGCGCTCCTCGGCGAGGAAGGCCTTCGCGCCCTCCTCACCGAGGACCAGGAAGGCCGAGTGGCTTCCGAGGTTGGCGAGGTGGGTGTCGACGGGGACGCGGCGGCTCCAGCGGACCTGGTCGCGGTCGACGTGCAGGGGGCCGGCCGGGGTGGTGGAGAGGGTTGCTGCGGCACTGGCGCCGCTGCCGTTCTTCGCTACGACCGCGTCGAGGCCGAGAAAGCGTTCGACCCGGTCGGCTGCCGCCGCGATCCAGGGGATGTCCAGGGCTTCGGTGTTCCACCAGAGGGCGAGTGCGCCGGCGTCGGGGCGCAGCACGCGGAACGCCTCCGGGATGGAGTGGGCCGGGTCGGTCCAGTGCCAGGACTGGGCGTAGGTGAGGAAGTCGGCGGAGGCGGTGGCCAGGGGGAGGGCGTTGCCGTTGCCTCGGACGACGGGGGTGTCGGGGAGTGTGCGGCGGAACTCGGCCGTCATGCCGTCGCCGGGTTCGATGGCCAGCACGTTCGCGCCCCTTGCCTTGAGGAGGGCGGTCGCGATGCCGGTTCCGGCGCCTACGTCGACGACCCTTGCGCCGGTGAGGGGGCGGCGGGCGAGGGTTTCGATCGCGTCGAAGAGGGTGGAGGGGTAGGAGGGGCGGTTCGCGGCGTACTGGGCTGCGGCGGTGTTGAAGGAGTGGGCTCGGGTGGTGTGGGAGTGGGGCGCCATACGGTCATGGTGGCGGGGGTGGGGGCTGGGGGCGGGTGGTTTGGTGAGAGGTTGGGGTGGGTGACCGAAAGGGTTTCGCCCCCTCCGCCCCTACCCGTCCCTTGTTCCTGGGGGCTGCCGCCCCCAGACCCCCGCATCGGCCTGAACGGCCTCGTCCTCAAACGCCGGACGGGCTGAAAGATCCCCGCTGGTCTAAGAGTTGCGGCGCTTCTTCGAAGGGTTGCCCGTACGGCGCTTGCTGCGGCGCTCGTACTGTTCGCGAGCCGCCTCGTACTCCTCGCGGTTCAGCTTCTCGCCCGGGGCCTCGACCAGGGCGCGGAAGAAGTAGGCGAGGAGGGAGCCGATGAAGCCGATCGCGAGGAGGCCGCGGAGGGAGGCCTGCCGGTCGGGGTCGGGGCGCTTGGTGAACGCGCCCGAGGTGTGGCGGAACGCGAGGGCGCTGCACACCGCGAACATCACGACGACCATGAGGGTCACCGGCCCGCCCACGTCTGCGACCTCCAGGCCCTCGTAGGCGAAGCGGAGGACGAAGCAGGCGGCCACCGCGGCGGCCAGCGAACCGACGGCCACGGCGGCTCGGCGGGCCGCGTAGCCGTCGGTGTGTTCCAACCAGGACGTGCCGAAGAAACGGATGGGTTCGGGCTGGGGCCCCGCGGGGGTGCCGGTGGTTTCGTCGCTCACGGGTTGATTATCGCTCTGGGGTGGCGCGGGGGCCCTGTCGGTGGTCGGTCAGGCGCAGAGCGGGGCTACGTAGCCGTCGCTGCCTGTGTTTACGTAGGCGTCTGAGACGTACTCGCCGTTGGCGATGCCGTCCCAGATGTTCGACGTGCCGTACGGGCCGGTGACCGACTGGCCCGCCTTCTGGCAGAAGATCGGGACGTGGGAGCCTTCCGGCAGGACGCGGACGATGCGGTAGGTGGTGCTCGGGCCGCTGCGGACGTTGAGACTGACACCCGGTGCGACTGGGTAGTAGCGGACAGCCGCCTCGGCCGAAGGCGAGCTCATCACCATGAGAAGGGCTGCTGTGGCGCCGGCGAACAGGATCGATCTGCGTCTCCGGAGTGTCATTTCTGTCCTCTCGGTAGCAGTACGTGTGCAGGGTCAGGCACAGCGCGGCGCGACGTAACCGTCGCTGCCCGTCTTCACATAGGCGTCCGAGACGTACTCGCCGACGCCGATGTTGTCCCAGATGTTCGACGTGCCGTATGGGCCGCTGACCGACTCCCCCGGCTTCTGGCAGAAGATCGGGACGAAGGCGCCCTTGGGCAGGACACGGACGATGCGGTAGCCGGTGCCGGGGCCGCTGCGGACATTCAAGTTGACGCCGGGTGCGACCGGGTAATAGGTCTGGGCCGCCGTCGCAGTTGCGCTCACAGCCGCCTTCGCTGCGACGGTTTCCTCGTCGCTGCTCTCGACTTCCTCAGTTCGGTCAACAGACATGAAAAGCCTCCCCCGTTGAACCCCATGACTGCCATGGGGCCCCTTTGATTCCCCTGAAACGCGCCACGCACACATGTACGTAACTCGCACTCGGAGGCTAGCAAGCCGCCTCCGTCTCGTACGAGTCATCGACTAGGCTCCGTGCGTCGCGCGCGGCGGACGAACAGCACGGGGGTTCCCATGGCGCCACAGCGGAACAACGGAGCGGGCGCGGAAGCGGAACTTCCCGAGTACGCCGGTCACTACCGGCTGGAGTCATGCCTGGGCTCCGGCGGTATGGGCGTCGTCCATCTTGCCCGGGGTACGTCGGGGATGCGGGTGGCCGTGAAGGTCGTGCACGCCCAGTACGCCAGGGACCCCGAGTTCAGGGGCCGTTTCCGGCAGGAAGTGGCGGCGGCTCGACGAGTGAGCGGTGCCTTCACGGCGTCCGTCGTCGACGCCGATCCCGAGGCAGAACGCCCTTGGATGGCGACGTTGTTCATTCCGGGACCAACTCTCGCCGACCAGGTGAAGCGGAACGGGGCCATGCCCACTGGCGAGTTGCGTCGCCTGATGGCCGGGCTCGCCGAAGCACTGCGCGACATACATCGCGTGGGAGTCGTGCACCGGGATCTGAAGCCGAGCAACGTCCTGCTCGCCGAGGACGGCCCGAAGGTCATCGACTTCGGCATTTCCCGGCCAAAAGACAGCGAACTGCGCACCGAGACAGGCAAATTGATCGGTACGCCGCCGTTCATGGCGCCCGAGCAGTTCCGCCGGCCGCGCGAGGTGGGACCCGCCGCCGACATCTTCGCGCTCGGTTCGGTGATGGTGCACGCCGCCACCGGGCGCGGGCCGTTCGACTCCGACAGCCCGTACGTCGTCGCTTATCAAGTCGTGCACGACGAGCCGGACTTGACCGGCGTACCGGAGAATCTCGCGCCACTGGTGCTGCGTTGTCTCGCCAAGGAGCCCGACGACCGTCCCACTCCTGACGAGTTGATGCGGGAACTGCGGTCGGTGGCGGCCTCGTACGACACCCAGGCGTTCATTCCGGCCCAGCGGACCATTGGTGATCCGAAGCCGGGCGGCGGCGCCCGGTCAGCCGGTCCGCGTCCCGCGAGAGCCATGAGCCGCCTCCGTAAGCGGGGGGTCCTCGCGGCCGGAGCACTCCTCCTCACCGCGGGCGCGGCTTTCGCCTCGGTTCAACAGCTCGACGGCAGCGGCGGCGTACCCGAGGACAGCAGCACGCGGTCCGCACCGGCAGGGTTCGACGCCTGGGACGCCACGCCCGGTTCCGGCAGCCAGGGCATGCCCCAATGCTCGTACGGTGGAGGGAAGTTGCTCTGCGCCCAGGTGGGGCTGCTCTCCGCTCTGGACCCGGCCGACGGCACGGTGTTGTGGCGACGCACCCTTGCCGGTCGAGATGCTCCGGACGGCCCGCCGGTCGCGGCGGGCGGGTTGGTGCACGCTCTGACGAACGAGGGAAAGGAGCTGATAGCTCTCGACCCCGCCTCGGGCGCGACGCGCTGGACGCTGGACATCTCCGCGTACGGGCGAGTTCAGTACGCGGGCGGCATGGTGCTGCTCACCCGCACCGACGGAACAGCCACCGGGGTGGACGGCGCGTCGGGTAAGCAGGTCTGGAGCCATCGGATCGCCGGCCAGAGCGCACCGAAATTTTCCTCGTTCGGCGCGGACGGACTGACCTACGCCACGAGTAAGACTGAGGACGACTCGCATACACGGGTGAGTGCGGTGGACCCGCAAACCGGTGACGTGCGGTGGGACGCCCAGCTGAAGGGCCTGCTGGAGCCGGTCGGCGAGAACGGCGGCACACTCTTCTTCACATCGGTCGACGTCTACAGCAAGACTGACGCGCTGGTCCAGTACGACCCCGAGAGCACTGTGACGCAGCGCGTGGCGCTCGCTACGGCCCTCCCCCAGGCCGTAGCCACCTCGCACGAAGGCGTCGTCTACCTTCTGGCCGCCGGCGGCGGCCTGGTGGCCATGGACATGGAGGACCGGGCGGAGAAATGGCGGCTTGAGACATCCGTCAGCCGAGGTTCCGCGCCCGTCGCCGACGACAAACACGTGTACTTCACTGCCCCCGACGGCCGACTGCTGGCGGTGGACGCCTCCAATGGAAAACTCGTCGGGCAGACGCCTGCACGACTCGGGGCGGACTCCGATCGCGTGGTGGCCGAATTGCCCCCGCCCATGATCATCGACGATCACGTCCACGCCGCCGCCCCGGACGGAACCGTCTTCGCAGTAGACGGACGCAACCCGTCAGCCTGGTGACAAGCGAAGAGGCCGCCCCAGAAGGAGCGGCCCCCGCACACAAACCTCAGCCCAGCAGCGAAACGTCCCGCACCGCACCCTTGTCCGCACTGGTCGCCATCGCCGCGTACGCACGGAGCGCGGCGGAGACCTTGCGGTCGCGGTTCGCGGGCGCGTAGACGCCGTTCAGGGCGTCGCGACGCGAGGCCAGTTCGTCGTCGGAGACGAGGAGCTCGATCGTACGGTTCGGGATGTCGATGCGGATGCGGTCGCCATCCTTGACCAGGGCGATCGTGCCGCCCGAAGCGGCCTCCGGGGAGGCGTGGCCGATGGACAGGCCGGAGGTGCCGCCGGAGAAGCGGCCGTCGGTGACGAGGGCGCAGGTCTTGCCGAGGCCCCGGCCCTTGAGGAAGGAGGTCGGGTAGAGCATCTCCTGCATGCCGGGGCCGCCCTTGGGGCCTTCGTAGCGGATGACGACGACGTCGCCGTGGGTGATCTCCTTGCGGAGGATCTTGTCGACGGCCTCGTCCTGGGACTCGCAGACGACCGCGGGGCCCTCAAAGGTCCAGATGGACTCGTCGACACCGGCCGTCTTCACGACGCAGCCGTCGACGGCCAGGTTGCCCTTGAGGACGGCCAGGCCGCCGTCCTTGGAGTACGCGTGCTCGGCGGAGCGGATGCAGCCGCCCTCCGCGTCCTCGTCGAGGGCCTCCCAGCGCTCGGACTGGGAGAAGGCCTCGGAGGAGCGGACGCCGCCGGGGGCCGCGTACCAGAGTTCGAGGGCCTCGGGGGACGGGGAGCCGGCTCGCACGTCCCAGGTCTTCAGCCAGTCGGAGAGAGACGGGCTGTGGACCGAGTGGACGTCCTCGTTCAGGTGGCCGCCGCGGTGCAGCTCGCCAAGGAGGGCCGGGATGCCGCCCGCGCGGTGCACGTCCTCCATGTAGTACGTGCGGTCCTTGGCGACGTTCGGCGCGACCTTGGCGAGGCAGGGCACGCGGCGCGAGACCTCGTTGATCTCGTCCAGGCCGAAGGGGACGCCCGCCTCCTGGGCGGCGGCCAGCAGGTGCAGGATCGTGTTGGTGGAGCCGCCCATCGCGATGTCCAGGGCCATGGCGTTCTCGAAGGCCGCGATGGTGGCGATGTTGCGGGGCAGGACCGACTCGTCGTCCTGGTCGTAGTAGCGGCGCGTGATGTCCACGACCGTGCGGGCCGCGTCCTCGTACAGGCCCTTGCGAGCCGTGTGGGTGGCGAGGACCGAGCCGTTGCCGGGGAGGGACAGGCCGATCGCCTCGGTCAGGCAGTTCATGGAGTTGGCCGTGAACATGCCGGAGCAGGAGCCGCAGGTCGGACAGGCGTTCTCCTCGATACGGAGGATGTCCTCGTCCGAGATCTTGTCGTTCACGGCGTCGGAGATCGCGTCGACCAGGTCGAGCGTACGGACCGTGCCGTCGACCAGCGTCGCGCGGCCGGACTCCATGGGGCCGCCGGAGACGAAGACCGTCGGGATGTTCAGGCGCAGGGCCGCCATCAGCATGCCGGGGGTGATCTTGTCGCAGTTCGAGATGCAGATCAGGGCGTCGGCGCAGTGGGCCTCCACCATGTACTCGACGCTGTCCGCGATCAGGTCGCGGGAGGGCAGCGAGTACAGCATTCCGCCGTGGCCCATCGCGATGCCGTCGTCGACCGCGATGGTGTTGAACTCGCGCGCGATGCCTCCGGCGGCGGTGATGGCCTCGCTCACGATCCGGCCGACCGGCTGGAGGTGGGTGTGACCCGGCACGAACTCCGTGAAGGAGTTGGCGACCGCGATGATCGGCTTGCGGCCGATGTCCGCGCCCGGTACACCGGAGGCGCGCATAAGGGCGCGTGCGCCCGCCATGTTGCGGCCGTGGGTGACTGTGCGGGACCTCAGCTCGGGCATCGTCGCTCGCTCCTTCGGAGGGAAACCGGCTCGTACGGGCCGGCAGTCGTGACTGCTGGTCGTGACTGATTCGAGCGTACGCCGGTGCTCCAAGGGCCGGACAGGGTGTCCGGTATTCGGGACGGGTGTCTCGGTCGGCGGGCACGCCCAGGTAGTCGGTCGGGCGAACAGGCGGTCGGGCGAGCGGTCGCCCAAGCGGTCACGTAAACGCTTACGTAAGCGTTTACGTGGGCGCTTGCGGTGCCGTCACGGCGCCGTGAGATGCCCCTGCACCACCGGCGCCACCCGCTCGATGATCCGCTCCACGTCCGCCGAGGCCAGCGGCTCCAGCTTGATCACGTACCGCAGCATCGCGATCCCCACCAGCTGGGCCGCCGCAAGCTCGGCGCGCAGTTCCGCGTCGGGGAAGTCGAGCTGCTGCGCGACGCGGCGCATCAGCTGGGCGACGAGGAGGCGGCGGAAGACGGCGGCCGCGGCCTCGTTGTTGAAGGCGGAGCGGACGATCGCGAGCAACGGCGTACGGGTCGTCGGGTTCTCCCAGACCCCGAACATGAAGCGGGTCAGGCGCTCGCCCACACCGTCCAGCGGGCCGTCCCCCACCGCCGTCGACGCGGCCAGGGCGGGCGCGACGGCGATCTCGATGGCCGCCTCGAAGACCTGCTCCTTGGTGCCGAAGTAGTGGTGCACGAGCGCCGAGTCCACACCCGCGGCCTTGGCGATGCCGCGCACCGACGTCTTCTCGTACCCCCGCTCGGAGAACTCCTCGCGGGCCGCGTCGAGGATGCGGTCACGGGTGGCGGGGGCCGCCTCCGTCTCCGTACGGGAAGGGCGTCCCCTGCGTCGGGGGGCGGCGGCGTCCTGCGGGCCGGCGGCCGTCACCGGCGTGGCACCTTCACCGCGGAGGCGAGGTGGAGCCGGGTGAAGGCCAGGGCCTCCGCCAGGTCGGCCTCGCGTTCGGCGCTGGACATCGCGCGGCGGGTGTTGACCTCGATGACGACATGGCCGTCGAAGCCGGTGAGCGCGAGGCGCTCCAGCAGTTCGGCGCAGGGCTGGGTGCCGCGGCCGGGCACCAGGTGCTCGTCCTTGTTGGAGCCGTTGCCGTCGGCGAGGTGGACGTGGCCGAGGCGGTCGCCCATGCGGTCGATCATGTGCATGGCGTCGGAGCGGGCCGTCGCCGTGTGACTGAGGTCGATCGTGAAGTGACGGTAGTCCTCCTTCGTCACGTCCCAGTCGGGTGCGTACGCGAGCATCTCGCGGTCGCGATAGCGCCAGGGGTACATGTTTTCGACAGCGAACCGTACATCCGTCTCGTCGGCCATCCGCCAGATCCCGGTGACGAAGTCACGGGCGTACTGGCGCTGCCAGCGGAAGGGCGGATGTACGACGACCGTGCTTGCGCCGAGCTTCTCGGCCGCCGCCTGTGCGCGCTGGAGTTTGATCCACGGGTCGGTGGACCACACGCGCTGGGTGATCAGCAGGCAGGGAGCGTGGACGGCGAGGATCGGAACCTGGTGGTAGTCGCTGAGTCTGCGCAGCGCCTCGATGTCCTGGCTGACGGGGTCGGTCCACACCATGACCTCGACGCCGTCGTACCCGAGGCGCGCGGCGATCTCGAAGGCCGTCGCCGTCGACTCCGGATACACGGACGCCGTGGACAGCGCGACCTTCGCATCCGGGATGCGCACAACTGGTTCTGCCACGAGGGACAGCGTACGGGTTGCCTCCGGCGGTTTGGCGGGGGTGGTGGGCTTTGGCCGGGGGCCGCTGGAGCCCCCGGCCTTGGCCGCCTGTTCGCCGCTGCGGGGGCTCTCTGTACGCGGCTGACGGTCGTGTGTGGCTGGTCGCGCAGTTCCCCGCGCCCCTATCGGGGCGCGGCCCCGATGCCCCGATGGCCCGCCTACGTCGTTGCCATCTGGTCCAGGCGTCTGAGGATCACGCCCTCGCGGAGTGCCCAGGGGCAGATCTCCAGGGTTTCCACGCCGAAGAGGTCCATCGCGCCCTCGGCCACCAGGGCGCCCGCGAGGAGCTGGCCGGCGCGGCCCTCGGAGACTCCGGGGAGTTCGCCGCGCTCGTCGGCGGTCATCGCGGCGAGGCGGGGGACCCAGTCCTGGAGGGAGCGGCGCTTGAGCTCGCGCTGCACGTAGAGGCCGTCGGCGGAGCGGGCGGCGCCGGCGATGCGGGCGAGCTGGCGGAAGGTCTTGGAGGTGGCGACCACATGGTCGGGTGCCCCGAAGCGGCTGAACTCCCCGACCGTACGGGCGATCTGGGCCCGGACATGGCGGCGCAGCGCTCTGATGTCGGCGGGATCGGCGGGGTCGTTCGGCAGCCAGCCCGCGGTCAGCCGGCCCGCGCCGAGCGGCAGCGACGCGACGGCGTCCGGCTCCTCGTCGATGCCGTACGCGATCTCCAGGGACCCGCCGCCGATGTCGAGGACGAGCAGCTTGCCCGCCGACCAGCCGAACCAGCGGCGGACGGCGAGGAAGGTGAGCCGGGCCTCCTCGGCGCCGGTGAGGACCTGGAGCTCGACGCCGGTCTCGGCCTTGACGCGGGCGAGTACGTCGTCGGCGTTGCTGGCCTCGCGCACGGCGGAGGTCGCGAAGGGCAACAGGGCCTCGACGCCCTTGTCCTCGGCGGCTTCCAGGGCGACCTGGACCGTCTCGATCAGTTTGTCGACGCCTTCGGGGTCGATCGCCCCGCTCGCGTCGAGCAGTTGGGCAAGCCGCAAATCGGCCTTGTGCGAGTGCGCGGGCAGCGGTCGTGCACCGGGGTGCGCGTCCACCACCAGCAGATGCACCGTGTTCGAACCCACGTCGAGGACACCGAGTCTCATATACGGAACGCTACTGCGCGTTCGACCCCCGGCCGTCCCCGGAGCGGCCTTGAGCGACTTACCCTGGACAAGTGCCAAAGACGAAAAAGGCGAAGCCCGACAAATCGGCCAAGGGTTCTTCGCAGGCGAAGGCCACCAAGTCCACGAAGTCTCCGGACAAGAGCGACGAGAAGGGGCTCGACTTCGCTCGCGCATGGGTGGAGTTTCCGGATCCCGCCGACGACGAGCAGCTCTTCCGGTGCGATCTGACATGGCTGACCTCTCGCTGGAACTGCATCTTCGGAAGCGGCTGCCAGGGCATCCAGGCGGGTCGCGCCGACGACGGCTGCTGCACGCTCGGAGCCCATTTCTCGGACGAGGACGACGAGAAGCGGGTGGCCGGCCATGTGGCGAGGCTCACGCCGGATGTCTGGCAGCACCATGACGTGGGCACCAAGACCGGCTGGGTCTCGGAGGACGAGGACGGCGACCGGCAGACCCGTCCGTACACGGGGTCCTGCATCTTCCAGAACCGGCCCGGCTTCGCGGGTGGCGCCGGCTGCTCGCTGCACATCCTCGCCGTGAAGGAGGGCCGCGAGCCGCTGGAGACCAAGCCGGACGTCTGCTGGCAGCTGCCCGTGCGACGGACGTACGAGTGGATCGACCGGCCCGACGACACCCGCGTGCTCCAGGTGTCCATCGGTGAGTACGACCGCCGCGGCTGGGGTCCTGGCGGCCACGACCTGCACTGGTGGTGCACGTCGGCGACCTCGGCGCACGGCGCGGGCGATCCGGTGTACGTCTCGTACCGGCCGGAGCTGGTCGAGCTGATGGGCAAGGCGGGGTACGACCGGCTGGTCGAGCTCTGCGAGGAGCGGCTGTCCTCGCAGCTGCCCCTGCTGGCGCCGCATCCGGCCGACCCGGTCCACTGAGGCACCGGCACTGAGGTCCGGCGGACGCCGGGGTTACGAGGACGGGCTCGGGTCGCCGCTGTCGCCGGGCGGCGGGGTCGAGCCCCCGGGGTCGGAGGGCGCCGAGTCGGTGGGCGTGGGCTCGGGGTCGGAAGGGGTCGGGTCGCTGGGCGTGGGATCCGGGTCGGACGGAGTCGGGTCGCTCGGCGTGGGGTCGGGGTCGGACGGGGTCGGGGTGGTGGGGCGGGGGCCGGGGTGGTGGTTTCCGGGCCCGCCGGGGTTGGTCGGGCGTGCGGTCCCGTAACCCTCGATCGTGACCATGGAGCCCGCCGGTGCGATCGACACCCGCGCGCTCCAGGGGCCCACCGGCTCGCGAAGATGGTCGACGTACACCTTGATCGTCAACGATTCGCCCGGGGCGAGGGTTCCCGAGGACTGGCTCAGGTAGAGCCAGTGGGCGCCGGTGTGCGCGGCCCAGTGAACCGGTGAACTCCCGGACGCTGTCAGCGTGATGAGGGTCGTGTCGCCGCTGTTGCCGGCCAGTACGGAGAGCTGTCCCGCGCCGGGTGCCTGGCTGCTTCCGGGGGCGCTGATGACCTCCACGGAGACGTCGGGCGAGCGGCTGCCCTTGGTGAATCGGGCGTCGGGGTCGGTGCTGGCGTTGCCCGCGTTCTGGTAGCCGCCCGCCCCCTCGCCGTCGATGCCGTCGATCCCGTCGGCGTCCTGCGCCTCGCTCGCGGTGACCGAGCGGCCGTCCGTGCCCTCGCCGGTGAGGGGCCCGCCCCGGTAGGCCGCCCAGAGGGCGAGTACGGGGGCGGCGACGACGGTGGCGACGACGGTGGTCGTGACGGCACGCGCGCGTAGCCGGTCCCTTCGGGCGGCGCGGTCCTTGGGGTCCATCGGGAAACCGCGCCGGTCGAAGCGCGGAGCGCTGCCCCGCGCGCGTGGGACGTGCGCCATCGCGACGTGCAGGGCGGCGCGGGGGGCTTCCAGGACGGGGAGCGCGGCGGGCGTGACGCTGGTGCCGGGCCAGGAGCCGGGGACCGCGCGCTCGGCGGTACGGCGGCAGCGCGGGCAGTCGTCGACATGCCGGACGAGCTCCCGGCGCAGGGCGGTGCCGAGCACGAGCTGGTTGTCGCCGGTGAGGCGGGCGACGCTCGGGCAGGTGCCGGTCTCCACGACGGCGAGCGCGGCGCGGGTGCGTTCGACCTCGCAGGCGGCGGAGCCGAGCAGCTCGCGCGCGGAGGCGAGGTCCATGCCGAGGACGGCGGCCACCTCGTGGGCGGCGAGCTGGTGGCGCACGGCGAGTTCGAGCGCCTCACGCTGCTCAGGGGTGGTGCCGGCGGCCTCCGGCCAGGCCAGCAGGGCGAGTTCGCTCCGGCGCTGCGCCTGGGCCTCTTCGGAGACGGGGGCGCTCAGCGCCTCGGCCGCGCGCCGGTCGGCGGCGTCCTTGTCCGCTGCCTTGTCCGCCGCCTTGTGCCGCGTCCTGCCCGTCGGCTTGGTCTTGCGCGCGGGCGTGGGGTCGCTCCCGGAGGCGCCTTTGTGGCTCGCGCGCCCCCGGACGGAGGCGTGGGCTCCCTGGCGCCTGCGCCTTGTCTCGGCGAGCCTGCGCAGACAGGCCCAGCGGGCCAGTGCGTACAGCCAGGCCCTGCGGTCGCCCGCGGCCTCCGGGGCGCGCGCGCCCCGGCGCTCGGCCAGCGCGAGTACGTCCCCGAGGGCGGCGGTCGCCGCGTCGTGGTCGCACAGGACAGACAGGCAGTAGGTGAACAGGCCGTCCAGATAGGGCTCGTAGCGCGCGGGTGGGCGCTGAGCCATGGTGGTGCGGGTCGACGCGCCACGGGGCGCGGCCGCCCGCTTGCGCGCGTCTCCGTGCGCCCGGTGTGCGCCGGTGGTGTGCGTGGAGGTCTCCGGACTACTGCTCATCACCCGTGCGACCGTAGGCGCCAATCGGTGGCCCCTTCCTCCCCCTTGAGTACATTTAATCCGTACGGGTGAAACGATCCCTCAAAAGGGGACAGGAACCTCCCATTCCATGGCCTGGGCCTGCACGGGCGGCGATGGCAATGCCATGCCGGGCGCCCCTCGCGCACAGCGCCGACAGCGCTGTCAGTGGCCTCGGCTACGGTTCGGTTCATGGCTGTCCGTACGAAATCCGCGAAGGACCGACCGTCCTACCGCTGCACCGAGTGCGGCTGGCAGACGGCCAAGTGGCTCGGCCGTTGCTCCGAGTGCCAGGCGTGGGGGACGGTCGAGGAGTACGGCGTGCCCGCTGTCCGTACGACGGCACCGGGCCGGGTCACCACGTCCGCGGTCCCCATCGGGCAGGTCGACGGCCGCCAGGCCACCGCGCGCTCCACCGGAGTGCCCGAGCTGGACCGCGTCCTCGGCGGCGGTCTCGTACCCGGCGCGGTCGTCCTGCTCGCGGGCGAGCCCGGCGTCGGCAAGTCCACCCTGCTCCTTGACGTGGCGGCCAAGGCGGCGAGCGACGAGCACCGCACGTTGTACGTGACCGGGGAGGAGTCGGCCAGTCAGGTGCGGCTCCGCGCCGACCGCATCAAGGCCATCGACGACCATCTCTATCTCGCCGCCGAGACCGATCTGGCCGCCGTTCTCGGTCACTTGGACGCGGTGAAACCGTCCCTGCTCATCGTGGACTCCGTACAGACCGTCGCCTCCCCGGAGATCGACGGTGCGCCGGGCGGCATGGCCCAGGTCCGGGAGGTCGCCGGTGCGCTCATCCGCGCTTCCAAGGAGCGCGGCATGTCCACCCTCCTCGTCGGCCATGTCACCAAGGACGGCGCGATCGCGGGCCCCCGCCTCCTCGAACACCTCGTGGACGTCGTCCTGAGCTTCGAGGGCGACCGGCACGCGCGCCTCAGGCTCGTACGAGGGGTCAAGAACCGTTACGGGACGACGGACGAGGTCGGCTGCTTCGAGCTGCACGACGAGGGCATCACGGGACTGGCCGACCCCTCGGGCCTGTTCCTGACCCGCCGCGCGGAGGCGGTCCCCGGCACCTGTCTGACGGTCACTCTGGAGGGCCGCCGCCCCCTGGTCGCCGAAGTGCAGGCGCTCACGGTCGACTCGCAGATCCCCTCCCCGCGGCGTACGACCTCCGGTCTGGAGACCTCCCGCGTCTCGATGATGCTCGCCGTCCTGGAGCAGCGCGGCCGGATCACCGCCCTGGGAAAGCGGGACATCTACTCGGCCACGGTCGGCGGAGTGAAGCTCTCCGAGCCCGCCGCGGACCTTGCGATCGCGCTCGCCCTCGCCTCCGCCGCGAGCGACACCCCGCTGCCGAAGAACCTCGTGGCGATCGGCGAAGTGGGGCTCGCCGGGGAGGTCAGACGGGTCACGGGCGTTCAGCGCCGGCTCGCCGAAGCCCACCGGCTCGGCTTCACCCACGCCCTCGTCCCGAGCGATCCCGGCAAGATCCCTCCCGGCATGAAGGTCCTGGAAGTCGCCGACATGGGAGCCGCGCTGAGCGTCCTGCCGAGGTCGCGTCGTCGAGAGGCCCCACGGGAGGAGGAAGAGCGCCGGTAGACTTTGCCCTGGTCTCGCCCATCCGTACGAACCAAGGGCGGCCGGAAACCCCCCGCGACCCGAGGAGTGCAGTGGCAGCCAACGACCGGGCAGCAGCTCCCGGAAAGTCCGGTGGGAGCTCCGGTGCCGATGGCCTGATGCGCGCCGCACTGAGCGCCGTGGCACCCGGCACGGCCCTGCGCGACGGGCTCGAGCGGATCCTCCGCGGCAACACCGGAGGACTCATCGTGCTCGGGTCCGACAAGACCGTCGAGGCGATGTGTACCGGCGGCTTCGTGCTGGACGTCGAGTTCACCGCGACACGGCTGCGCGAGCTGTGCAAGCTCGACGGCGGCATCGTGATCGACAAGGACATCACCAAGATCCTGCGGGCGGGCGTGCAGCTGGTGCCCGACCCGACCATCCCGACGGAGGAGACCGGCACCCGGCACCGCACCGCGGACCGGGTGAGCAAGCAGGTCGACTTCACGGTCGTCTCGGTCTCCCAGTCGATGCGCCTGATCGCCCTCTACGTGGACGGCCAGCGCCGCGTCCTCGAAGACTCCGCCGCGATCCTCTCCCGCGCCAACCAGGCCCTGGCGACCCTGGAGCGCTACAAACTCCGCCTCGACGAGGTCGCGGGCACCCTGTCGGCCCTCGAGATCGAGGACCTGGTCACGGTCCGCGATGTCTCGGCGGTGGCCCAGCGGCTGGAGATGGTGCGCCGGATCGCCACCGAGATCGCCGAGTACGTGGTGGAGCTCGGCACCGACGGGCGCCTTCTCGCGCTCCAGCTCGACGAGTTGATCGCCGGCGTCGAACCCGAGCGTGAACTCGTCGTACGGGACTACGTGCCCGAGCCGACCGCCAAGCGCTCCCGCACGGTCGACGAGGCGCTCTCCGAGCTCCACGCGCTCACCCACGCCGAGCTGCTCGAACTCCCCACGGTGGCACGGGCGTTGGGCTACACCGGCTCCCCCGAGGCGCTGGACTCCGCCGTCTCCCCGCGCGGCTACCGCCTCCTCGCCAAGGTGCCCCGCCTGCCCGGCGCGATCATCGACCGCCTCGTGGAGCACTTCGGGGGCCTGCAGAAGCTCCTCGCCGCCAGCGTCGACGACCTCCAGACGGTCGACGGCGTGGGCGAGGCGCGGGCGCGCAGCGTCCGTGAGGGTCTGTCGCGGCTGGCGGAGTCGTCGATCCTGGAGCGGTACGTCTGACGTACGGCGCGCGCTTGCTGCCGTTCGGCCCGCGCTCAGTGCCGTTCGGCCCGCGCTTGGTGCCGTTCGGTTCTTGGAGAGTTCAGCCCTTGAGCTCAGTCCTTGGACAGTACGAACGACGTCTGTGCCTTCGTCAGGCCGGGCGCCTGTGCTTCCACCAGGTACGTGCCCGCGGTTGCCGAAAGCGCGGGCGGTGTGGCGCACTCGGGGGCGCTGGCCTTGCGGTCCCACTCCACCGTGTGGGTCACCTGCCCGTTGGCCGCGACGCGGTAGAGGAGACTACCGGAACCCGTCGGGCAGTCGTCGGAGGACCAGATGTCGTCGTCGCTGCCGGCCTGAGTGATCGTCAGGACGGTGTTCTTCGGGCCGAGGTCGACCTTGCAGTCGCTGCCGGAGGAGTTCTTGGCGGTGAACTCGATCGTGGGCTTCTCGCCGGGCGCGTAGGTGTTGCGCACGCTGCGCAGCGTCAACTTGACGGCGCTCGCGGTGCAGTTGGGGAGGGTGGATCCGGCCGGGATCTGGTCCGCCGACCCTCCGGCGCCGTTGGAACCGTCGTCGGAGCCGGTGCCGCTGCTCGTACCGGAGTCGCCGGAACCGGAAGTGGACCCGGAACCGGAACCATCGCCGGAGCCGCCGTCGGATCCGTCGCCGGAGCCGCTGTCGCCCGTGCCGGCGGTCGACTCGTCGCGCCCGCCCGGGTTTTGGCTGATCGCCGGGCCGGAGCCGGAAGGCCCCGGCGTGATCGTGGACACGGGGTTCTTCCCATTGGACCCGTCTCCGTTGTTCGTCCCGCCTCCGCCGCCGGTGCCGACCACCCACACGATGAGCAGCGCCAACACAGCGACCAGAGACAGCAGAACGGCCCTCCGACGCCAGTAGATCGTGGAGGGGAGCGGCCCGACCGGATTGCGCATAGATCCCACGGCGCAAACTGTACGAGAGATCCGTCGCGGTGCTTGCCCCACCCGCCGCCCCGGGTCAACTTTTCCGGATCATCATCCTGGCCGACGCGCTTACGCGGCAGTGGGGTTGGGTTTTTCGCCCCCTCCGCCCCTACCCGTCCCTTGCTTCCTGGGGGCTGCCGCCCCCAGACCCCCGCATCGCGCTGACGCGCTCGTCCTCAAACGCCGGACGGGCTAAAAACTTCTAGCCCCGCCCGGCACAATCCAGCCCCTCCGGCGTTTGAGGAGCGGGGTCTGGGGCGGAGCCCCAGGAACAAGGGACGGGTAGGGGCGGAGGGGGCGAAAAAACCCACCCCAACCCCATCCACCCGGCACCGGCAAGCGCCCCCAGACACCCCCAACATGGCAGGATCGACCCCGTCATGACTGCACCCACGAAGCCCACCGCCCAGTCCACCGCCCCCGGCGAGCCCCTCCACACCCCCGTCATCGCCTGGTTCGACTCGCACGCCCGCGACCTCCCGTGGCGCCGCCCGGACGCCGGCCCCTGGGGCGTGATGGTCAGCGAGTTCATGCTGCAGCAGACGCCGGTGAACCGCGTGCTGCCCGTGTACGAGCAGTGGCTGGCCCGCTGGCCCCGCCCCGCCGACCTGGCCAAGGAGGCACCGGGCGAAGCGGTCCGCGCCTGGGGCCGCCTCGGCTACCCCCGCCGCGCACTGCGCCTGCACGGCGCCGCGGTGGCCATAACGGAACGGCACGCCGGCGATGTACCCGCGGAGCACGCACAGCTCCTGGCGCTGCCCGGCATCGGCGAGTACACGGCGGCGGCGGTGACCTCGTTCGCGTACGGCCAGCGCCACCCCGTACTGGACACGAACGTACGACGGGTGTTCGCCCGCGCGGTCACCGGCGTGCGGTACCCCCCGAACGCGACGACCGCGGCGGAGCGCAAGCTCGCCCGTGCGCTGCTGCCCGACAGCGAGCGGACGGCGTCCCGCTGGGCCGCCGCCTCCATGGAGCTGGGCGCACTCGTCTGCACGGCGAAGAACGAGAACTGTGACCGCTGTCCGATCGCGGCGCAGTGCGCATGGCGGCTGGCGGGCAAGCCCGAGCACGAGGGTCCGCCCCGCCGCGGCCAGACGTACGCCGGTACGGACCGCCAGGTCCGCGGCAAGCTCCTCGCCGTACTCAGGGAGGCCGTAGCCCCGGTCCCGCAGTCCGTCCTGGACCGCGTATGGGACGAGCCGGTTCAGCGGGCCCGCGCGCTGGACGGCCTCGTCGCCGACGGGCTCGTGGAGCCGCTCCCGGGCGGTTTGTATCGACTCCCCTTGACGTAACCGACGTGACTCGTTGACGCGACGGCCGTGACCGATTGACGTGACAGCCGTGGCCGGTTGACGTAACTGACGTAACCGGCACGGCAAAACAATTTCAACCGGGACATAACAGCACCTCGTCTTACCCACCTCCTACATCCGTTACACAACCGACGGACAGCCGAGCGTTCCCCGCATGCTGTCTCGGACAACCCCGTGACAACCCCTCCGTAGCTTCATCTCAGGCAACGGACCACCGGCGGCAGGCGACAGCAGGCAGGTCGGACACGGGGATGGAGGCGGTTGATCATGGCGCACGGCGAGGTGCTCGAATTCGAGGAGTACGTCCGCACTCGGCAGGACGCGCTGCTGCGCAGTGCCCGCCGCCTGGTCCCCGACCCCGTCGACGCCCAGGACCTGCTGCAGACCGCGCTGGTACGGACGTACGGCCGCTGGGACGGCATCGCGGACAAGCGGCTGGCCGATGCCTACCTGCGGCGCGTGATGATCAACACGCGGACCGAGTGGTGGCGGGCCCGGAAGCTCGAAGAGGTGCCGACCGAGCAGCTGCCGGACGCCTCCGTCGACGACTCCACCGAGCAGCACGCGGACCGCGCGCTGCTGATGGACATCATGAAGGTGCTGGCTCCGAAGCAGCGCAGCGTCGTGGTGCTGCGACACTGGGAGCAGATGTCCACGGAGGAGACGGCTGCCGCCCTCGGTATGTCGGCCGGGACGGTCAAGAGCACGCTGCACCGGGCGCTGGCCCGGCTCCGCGAGGAGCTGGAGAACCGCGACTACGAAGAGCGCGGCGCACGCGCGCTCGAACCGAGTGAGGAGCGGGAGCGTTGCGCGGCCTAGAAAATCGGGCCAGGAGGGCTGGGTCGGCCGGACAGCCCAGAACGGCGGGACAGCCCAGAACGACCGGACAGGCCAGAACGACCGGGCAGGTTCTGAAGCAGGTCCTCAAGGCGGGGAGTGCGGCGGTTGCCGCGCTCGCCGCCCTCGGGCTTTTCCTGACCGCCTGCGCGACGGGCGGCACGGGCGCCCGCGACGAGGGCCCGGCGGGCAGCGACGCCGTGGCCGGCAAGGTGCAGACCTCCTCCGCCGCCTCCGCCGCTGCCTCCGCGACCAAGGCGCCCCAACGCGTCGACGCCGTCAAGCTCGTCCAGGACGACCCGGAGGTCAGTCCCGCGGTCAAGAGTGCCCTCAAGCCCTGCGTCGCCGACGAGTACCCGGTCGACGTGTCCTACGGGAATCTGACCGGGGGATCCGCGAACGACGTCGTGGTCAACGTGATGACCTGTGCCGATGCCGTCGGAGTCGGTTCGTACGTGTACCGCGAGAAGGACGGCAGGTTCGAGAACGTCTTCAAGGCCGAGGAGCCTCCGGTCTACGCCGAGATCGACCGGGGGGACTTGGTGGTCACCCAGCAGCTGTACGCGAAGGGCGACCCGGTGTCGTATCCCTCCAGCGAAGAAGTGATCACCTACGCCTGGTCCGCGACCCACTTCACCGAGGAGTCCCGGACCCACAACGACTACAGCAAAGCGGTGGGCGGCGCGGACGTGCCCACCCCGGCCCAGAGCTGAGAGCAAGGGATGGCAGAGCAGCGGATGGCAGAACAGACCCACGTCCTGTTCGTCGAGGACGACGACGTCATCCGCGAGGCCACCCAACTCGCGCTGGAGCGCGACGGCTTCGCGGTCACCGCGATGCCCGACGGCCTGTCGGGCCTGGAGTCGTTCCGCGCGAACCGCCCCGACATCGCGCTCCTGGACGTCATGGTGCCCGGCCTGGACGGCGTCAGCCTGTGCCGCCGTATCCGCGACGAGTCGACCGTCCCCGTGATCATGCTGTCCGCGCGCGCCGACTCGATCGACGTCGTCCTGGGCCTGGAGGCGGGCGCCGACGACTACGTGACCAAACCCTTCGACGGCGCCGTCCTGGTCGCCCGTATCCGCGCGGTACTGCGCCGCTTCGGACACGCGAGCGGCTCGGCCAACGGCGCGGCCGCGGAGGGGCAGGCCCCGGTAGCCGGCGGCGTGCTCGTCTTCGGCGACGGCGACCTGGAGATCGACACCGAAGGCATGGAGGTCCGCAGAGGCGGTACGCCGGTGGCGCTGACGCCCACCGAGATGCGGCTGCTCCTTGAGTTCTCGTCGGCTCCCGGCACGGTGCTGAGCCGTGACAAGCTGCTCGAACGCGTGTGGGACTACGGCTGGGGCGGTGACACCCGCGTCGTCGACGTCCATGTGCAGCGGCTGCGTACGAAGATCGGCCAGGACCGGATCGAGACGGTCCGCGGCTTCGGCTACAAGTTGAAGGCCTGAGCAGGGGTATGCGGGGGATATTTCGACGCCGGGGACCGGGCGGCGCCAGAGGAACGGGCGCGGCCGGCGATACGGCGAGGGCGGGTGGCACGGCGAGGACCAGTGGTGCCACGGCAAGGGCCGGGGGCACGGCGAGGGCCGGGGGCATTCGTACGGGCATCCGGTGGAAGCTCAGCGCCGCAATCGCGTTCGTCGGTGCGCTGGTGGCGATCGCGCTGAGCCTGGTCGTGCACAACGCGGCGCGGGTGTCGATGCTCGACAACTCGCGCGATCTGGCGGACGAGCGCATCCAGGTCGCGCAGCGCATGTACGAGTCGGGGCGGACGCAGGCCTTCGGGGTCGAGGTCGACGACCCGGCCATCCCGAAGGACCTGCTGGCGAAGGTCGCGCAGGGGCGGCGGGCCACGTACGTGTCGGACAACGCGAGCGGGGTGGCCGACATCTGGGCCGCCGTACCGCTCAAGGACGGCCGCGTCCTCTCGCTCCACACCGGTTTCACGGACCGCAACACCGACGTCATGACCGACCTCGACCAGGCGCTGATCATCGGTTCGATCGCGGTCGTCTTCGGCGGCAGCGCGCTCGGCGTGCTCATCGGCGGCCAGTTGTCGCGCCGGCTGCGGAAGGCCGCGGCGGCGGCGAACCAGGTCGCCAAGGGCGACACCGACGTACGTGTGGGTAACGCCATCAGCGGGGTCGTACGCGACGAGACCGACGATCTCGCGCGGGCGGTGGACGCGATGGCGGACGCGCTCCAGCAGCGCATCGAGGCCGAGCGCCGGGTGACCGCCGACATCGCGCACGAGCTGCGTACGCCGGTGACGGGGCTGCTGACGGCGGCGGAGCTCCTTCCCCCCGGCCGCCCGACCGAGCTCGTCCGCGACCGCGCCCAGGCCATGCGCACCCTCGTCGAGGACGTCCTGGAGGTCGCGCGGCTCGACGGCGCCTCCGAGCGGGCCGAGTTGCAGGACATCATGCTCGGCGAGTTCGTGTCGCGGCGCGTGGCGGCCAAGGACGCGGGCGTCGAGGTACGCGTCGTGCACGAGTCGGAGGTCACGACGGACCCGCGCCGCCTGGAACGCGTCCTGTTCAACCTCCTGGCCAACGCGTCCCGGCACGGCAAGCCGCCCATCGAGGTCACCGTCGAGGGCCGCGTCATCCGCGTCCGCGACCACGGCCCCGGCTTCCCCGCGGCCCTCCTCGCCGACGGCCCGAGCCGCTTCCGCACAGGCAGCACCGACCGCGCAGGCCACGGCCACGGCCTCGGCCTCACCATCGCAGCAGGCCAGGCCCGAGTACTCGGCGCCCGCCTGACCTTCCGCAACATCCGCCCCCCCGGCGCCCCGGACGAAGTCCCCGCCGAGGGCGCAGTCGCAGTCCTGTGGCTACCGGAACACGCACCGACGAATACGGGCAGCTACCCGATGCTGCCGTAGGAAGCCTTCCTTCAACCCGTCCAGCCCGTCCGACCTTTGAGGACGAGGCAGTGCCATCCCGATCCCCCACCCACCCGTGGGGGCTACGCTCTTCAACCCCAAGCCGGGGAACATCTTTCAGCCCGTCCGGCGTTCGACGACGAGGCAGCACCATCCCGATCCCCCACCCACCCGTGGGAGCCGCACTCTTCAGCCCGGCCGGGGAGAGATCTTTCAGCCCGTCCGGCGTTTGAGGACGAGCGCGTCAGCGCGATGCGGGGGCCTGGGGGCGGCAGCCCCCAGAAACGGGACGGGAAGGGGCGGAGGGGGCGAAGAAACCCCGCACCCACCCCCGTACACGCAAAGGCGAAGGCCCCCGAGGCGGACAACACCGGGGGCCTTCGGACCAAGGAGGACCAGGACGCGGCTCAGACGGCCTCTGCAACCGCCCGCTGCGCCCCCGCGGCGTCCCCAGCCGCACCCTCCTCGGCCGGCTTCGAGGCCCCCGCCCCCTTCAGCGGAACCTCCTTCACGAACACGGCGGCGGCGAGCGCGACCACAGCCACCACCGCCCCCAGCAGGAACGCGGAGTGCGTCCCGGAGGACACCGCGAACTGATACGCCTCCCGCGCCGGAGCCGGCAGCTTCGCCAGGCTCGCCGCGTCGAGCTGCGCGGACTGCTCGGTCACCTTGGACCCGATCGCCCCGGCCCGCTCGGCCATCTCGTGCTGCACCCGGTTGTTGAACAGCGCACCCATGATCGCGACGCCGAACGAGGAGCCGAGCGTACGGGCGAGCGTGCTCGTGGAGGACGCGACGCCCATGTCCTTCATCTCGACGCTGTTCTGCGCGACCAGCATGGTGATCTGCATCAGGCATCCCATGCCTGCGCCGAGAACGGCCATGTACAGCCCGGACGTCAGTCGGGTCGTGTCGGTGTCCATCTGCGAGAGCAGGAAGAGACCCACCGCCATCAGCACACTGCCGACGAGCGGAAAGACCTTGTACCGACCGGAGTTGGTGGTGACCCGCCCGGCCACCATCGAGGTGACGAGCATCGCGCCGAGCATCGGGAGCAGCAGCAGACCGGAGTTGGTCGCGGACGCGCCCTGCACCGACTGCTGGTAGAGCGGGAGGAAGAGCGTCGCTCCGAACATCACGAAGCCGGTGATGAAGGCGATGATCGACATGAGGGTGAAGTTGCGGCTGCGGAAGATGTGCAGCGGTACGACCGGCGCGGCGGCCTTGGTCTGCACGAACACGAACCCGACGAGCGCGGCGACACCGATGCCGATGAGCTCCATGATCCGGGCGGAGCCCCAGGCGTACTCGCTGCCGCCCCAGGTGGTGACGAGCACGATGGACGTGATGCCGACGGTCAGCAGCCCCGCGCCCAGATAGTCGATCCGCCCCTCGACCCGCTTCTTCGGCAGGTGCAGTACGGCGCTGATCGCGAGGAGCGCGACGACGCCGAGCGGCAGGTTGATGTAGAAGGACCAGCGCCAGCCCCAGTGGTCGGTGATGGTGCCGCCGACGAGCGGTCCGGCGATCATGGCGAGCGCCATCACGCCGGCCATCATGCCCTGGTACTTACCGCGCTCCCGCGGCGGAATGAGGTCCCCGATGATCGCCATGACGCCGACCATCAGACCGCCGGCGCCGAGGCCCTGAATCGCACGGAACCCGATCAACTGCCCCATGTCCTGGGCCATACCGCTCAGCGCGGACCCGATCAGGAAGATCACGATCGAGGTCATGAAGGCGCCCTTGCGCCCGTACATGTCGCCGAGCTTGCCCCAGATGGGGGTGGAGGCCGCGGTCGCGAGGGTGTACGCCGTCACCACCCACGACAGGTGTTCAAGTCCCCCCAGTTCGCCGACGATCGTCGGCATCGCGGTGCCCACGATCATGTTGTCGAGCATCGCCAGCATCATCGCGACCATGAGCGCGAACAGGACGACGCGCACGCTGCGAGGTTGTTTCTCGGGTTCCACTGCCACTTCGGTCTTGTCCGCCATCGTTCCCACTCCCCTGGTACAGCCGCGCCAGATGCAGCTGCCTCCGCCGACTACTTACTTGCCGCCCGGCAAGTTGACTACACTGGGAAAGTAGCCTCGCAACTAGCCGGTCGTCAAGTAAGTTTTGCTGGGCTTTACCAGCCGGTCGACCGGTAAGTTTTCAGGGAGCGCGAGGACCACGAGAATGGGCGGCACCATGGACGGCATCAAGCGACAGCGCCGCGGGGACACCCGCCAGCGCATCCAGGACGTGGCCCTCGAACTCTTCTCCGAGCAGGGCTACGAGAAGACCTCGCTGCGCGAGATCGCCGAGCACCTCGACGTCACGAAGGCGGCGCTCTACTACCACTTCAAGACCAAGGAAGAGATCCTCATCAGCCTCTTCCAGGACCTGACGCGACCGCTCGACGAGCTGATCGAGTGGGGCGCGCAGCAGCCGCACACCCTGGAGACCAAGACAGAGGTCCTGCGCCGCTACAGCGAGGCCCTCACCGGCGCCGCCCCACTCTTCCGCTTCATGCAGGAGAACCAGGCGACGGTACGAGAGCTCAGCATCGGCGAGACGTTCAAGGACCGTATGCACAGCATGCTCGACATCATCAGGGAGCCGGAGTCACCGCTGACCGACCAGGTCCGCTGCGTCAGCGCGCTCTTCACGATGCACGCCGGGATGTTCGTCCTCAAGGACGTCGAAGGCGACCCCGAGGACAAGCGCAAGGCGGTCCTGGAGGTCGCGATCGATCTGGTGACGCGGGCGCACGGAGACGCTGCCGCTTCGTAGCCCCGTCTTAGACGGTCACGCCCTTGGCGCGCAGGAAGGCGACGGGGTCGACGGCGGAGCCGTAGTTGGCGGTCGTACGGATCTCGAAGTGCAGGTGGGGTCCGCTGGAGTTGCCGGTGTTGCCGGAGAGCGCGATGCGCTGACCGGTGGCTACGACCTGGCCGATCTTCACGTTGATCTTCGACAGGTGGGCGTACTGCGAGTAGGTCCCGTTGCCGTGCTTGATCACGATGGCGTTGCCGTACGCGGATCCGTCACCGGCGCCGTTGGCACCGGCCTTGACGACGGTACCGCCGTGCGCGGCGACAACCTTGGTACCGCTGGCCACGGCGAAGTCCTGCCCGGAGTGGGTGGACGACCACATGTTGCCGGCCTGGTTGAAGCTGGCGGACAGGGTGTACTTCTTCACCGGGTCGACCCAGGTGGCGGCCGTGGCCTTGGCGGCAGCGGTCTTCACCTGCGTGACACTCGCCGCCGTGGCGGCGCTGCTGCTCGCGGCGGCCGCGACCCCGGCGCCCAGCACGACCGAGGCGCCGAGACCGACGGCCAGGACGGCCGCCCGCGAGCGGATCAGGGACGTACGGGACTGACGGGACGTAGCGCGCTTCGACATGAGGACCTCACGGGGGACGGGGACAGAAAGCCCACCCGAGGCACAGACACCCACCGGATGGACCTCACCTTGGTAACCCGCGCCCCCACCGACCCCCAAACAGCCGATCTACGATGGAAGGTCGTACTTGACACTGAAACTTCCATGTTCTTGACAGACGCACCATCCCGTAATGAATCTTCCGCATTTTTTCCCAGAAGGGTGGTTTAACCCCACTTGGAGCGGTCGCACTCCACGGGAACGGCCACGGGCGCCGACTCCCACCCGGGGCCTTGGAAGCCCCACCCGACCCCTAACCCAAAGGTCCGTTTTGTCCGCCCAGCCCTCTCCACTATTCACCTTAGTAACGGACAAATCGCCTGTGGGTCATGTCACCGGGTGCCGCAATCCGGGACCACGGAAATGTGATGGGGGCCACGCGGCACGGGGTCATCGACGCTCAGCCATGAAACCTCGACCGGTTCGCCCACTCCCCCCAAAAGCCACTCACCCCTCGCCCAACACCCCGTAAAATCGGTCTACTTGCGCCATGCCTGAGAGGTCCGGGGGGATCATGACCGCCACTGCGCCGCGCACCACCAACGACCTTGACGGCATCGAACTCGCCGACGCCATCGCCTCCGTCCGCGACCAGCTCATGGAAGCCGCGACACGGGCATCGGGCCAGCCCGTGTCCTTCGAAGTCGGCCCCATCGAGATGGAGTTCACCCTCGAACTGCGCAAGGAGTCGACGGGCGGCGGCAAGGTCAAAGCCTGGGTCGTCGAGGCGGGAGCCGACACCTCACGCGCGACGGGGCGAACACACCGGGTCGCCTTCACCCTCACACCACGAGACGCGCGCACCAACGCCCCGTGGCAGGTCGGCAACGAGCGGCAGGGCAGCACCTCCGCATTCGGCCAGGTGCCCAACCCGCCCACGGCCCGATGAATCCGGCCTCCGGTCCGGCCGACCGGGCGGTGGTCGTACTGGGGGAGACGCAGGGCACCGGAGTCGCGCTCAACGGCCGCCTGGTCCTCACCTGCGCCCACGTCATCGGCGGCAGCACCACCGTTGAGATCGCCCACCCGGGCAGCCCGGAGCGGATCACCGCCAACGTCATCTGGCACCACCCCGGGCTGGACGCGGCCCTGCTGCGCGCGGACGCAGACCTTCCCTGGACCTCCCACGTCCGCATCGGCCACCTGGACACCACCCGACCGCTCCCGCAGTGCGAGATCATCGGCTACCCGGACATCCAGCGCCGGGGCCAGGAAGGTCACCTCGCCTCGGATCAGTACGCGGGCACGGTGCTGCCGGCCGCGGCCCGCCCCCGCTCCGTCCTCACCTTCGCCTTCGACCAGCCGCCCGCCGCCGAACTCCCCGACGGCCCTTCCCCGTTGGCGGGCCTGTCCGGGGCGCCCGTCTTCGCGGGCGACGTCCTGCTCGGCATCATCACGTCGATCCCCCGGGGCCGTGCCCACCTGCGCGCCGAGGGCACCCTGATCAGCGACCTGCCACGGATGCCGTACGACCTGCCGGAAAGCGAGCTGATCAGTCACCACCATCCGCTGGACCGCCAGTACGAGACGGAGTACGCGCAGGCCGTCGGCGCCGCCTACCGCAACACCAAGATCTTCGGCCTCGACGATCTCACTCGCCGCGAATCCGAATGGGACCTGGACACCGCGTATCTGAGCCTGGAGGCGGCGACCCGCATCTCCGAGGCCGAAGCACGCAACCTGAGCACCACGACGACACGGCAGCGGTCGTCCCGGACGGACCGCACCCCGCAGCGCGTCGACACACTTCTGTCCACCCGCCCCCGCGTCCTGCTGCGCGGTGACGCGGGCGCCGGCAAGACCACCCTGGTCTGGTGGCTGGCCGCCCACGCCGCCGCGGGCACCCACGGCCCCAGCCTGGCCGGGCTCAACGGCCTGGTACCCCTCGTCATCCCCCTGCGGACCCTGCGCGCCCATCGCGCCGACTTCCCGTCCCCGTCCCAACTCCCGCACGCCGCACGGCTGGTGATCGACAAGCCGCCGGACGGATGGGCGGGCCGAGTCCTGCACGCGGGACGCGCTCTGCTGCTCGTCGACGGACTCGACGAGGTCCCGCAGGCCGACCGCGACGAAGCCCACCTCTGGCTGTCCAGCCTGCTGCGGCGCTACCCGGGCACGCGCTGCGTCGCCACCGTACGACCGCACGCCGTCGAGCCCGACTGGCTGGAGTCGGAGCAGTTCGAGGAGTTGCGCCTCCTGCCGATGCGCGACGACGACATCCAGACGTTCATCAAGGCCTGGCACCGCGCCGCCCGCCTGAACGAGGACGACCACGAGCTGCTGCGCGAGCTGGAGAAGGACCTGTCCCAGCAGTTCCGCCACAACGCCGCCCTCAGCGACCTGGCCCGCACCCCGCTCCTGTGCGCGGTGATCTGCGCGCTCCACCGCCGTCTCCAAGGCTTTCTGCCGGAAACCCGCTTCAAGCTGTACCAGTCGGCCCTGGAGATGCTCCTCGGCAACCGCGACAAGCGCCGCCGGGTGGAAGCACCGGACGGCATCACCATGTCAGTCGAGGAACATCACCAGATCCTCCAGCGCATCGCGGTATGGCTGGTCCGCTGCGGCCAGTCCGAGTTCACCCGCGCCCAGGCCCGCCCCCAGCTGGAAGCCGCCCTGGCGGGCATGGAACGCGTACGTGGCCAGGGCACCGTTGAGGCGATCTTCACGCACCTCCTCAACCGCTCGGGTCTGCTCCAGGAACGTGCCGAGAACTCCTACCAGTTCATCCACCGCACCTTCCAGGACTACCTCGCCGCAAAGGAACTCGTCGAGAGCGGCTCCCTGAGAGAACTCGTCCGCAATGCCGACGACGAACTCTGGCAGGACGTCATCCTCATGGCGTCGGGCCATTGCCGCCGCGAAATCCGGGAGTTGCTCACCGGACTCCTCGCCAAGGCGGAAGCCCTGGCCTCTTCCGATCGCCTGCGCACCCAGCTCCTCGTACTCTCCGCCCTCTGTTCCGAGCACGCGGCATGGCTGGAGACGGATCTGCACGACCGCATCCGCGACCACATCACCGACCTCTTCTCGTCCTACACCTCCGGCAGCGCTGGGGTGGAGGGCGGCCAACTGGTCCGGCTGGGGCCCTACATCCTGCCGCTCCTGCCCCCGGCCGAGGAAATGGAGGCCGCTCAGCAATACGCGGTCGCAAACCTTGTGGGCAGAATCGGGGGATCCGAGGCCATTCCCTATGCGCGTCACTTCGCCGCCAATCCGCAAACGAGCCCTGCGGCGATCTACCGGCTCAACGGCATGTGGGACAACTTCCCGGCCGAGGAGTACGCGCGCGAGGTGCTCGCACACGTACATCGGCTGCCCGCTCGCCCCTTGCCCGTGACCACCAAAGAGCAGCTGTCCTTGCTGCACCTGTTGCCCGGCGCCAACAACCTCCGGCTCACCGGCCCCTTCTCCTCCAAGGAGATCCAGGCAGCGCGGCTCCCGGAGATCCAGATGCTGACCCTGCTCAGAATGCCGGTCCTGGAAGACCTGGCCTTCCTCGGCGATCAGACAGAGTCCCTCAGGATGCTGAGCCTGTCTTCCTGCCCATCGCTCACGGACATCTCGCTGCTGGCTCGGATGTCTGCTCTGAGCTCCATCGATCTCCAGCTCCAGCACCTCCCCGCCCAGGCACTGGAGTACGTACAAGCCGTCCCTGGTCTCAGGTCTCTGACGTTCACCGCCGCCCACCTCACCGCGGTCGACTCCATCCCCGTCCACCCGACCGTCACCCGTCTCGAACTCCACGTCGAACGACTGGTGGACACGACAGGCCTTGAGGCATGGGAGTCGCTGACCGACATCACCCTGCCCTTCCCGCTGTACCTCACCAGGTTCTGGGACTGCGTACGCGAGATGGACCGGATCACCCACGTCAGCACATCGGTTCACTCTCTGTCCGACCTGCGCCATTTGCGCCCGCTGCCCCGAGTCACAAACGTTTCGCTCACGGGGATCGTGGACTGGAGCGACACCGCCGTCCTGCCCTCGCTGTTCCCGGCACTCTCCTCCCTGTTGCTCGGCCTTCTTCCGAAGGGGCGCGGTGAGGTAGTGGATCTACGTCCACTGCACTCGCTGCCGGACCTCCAGCTGTCCCTCTCAAAGGCCTCCCCCGTGCGCGCCATCGGAGGCGAACGCTTCGGCATCGCGGCCGGCGTCACTGGGTGCTGACACACGAAAAAAAGGGGCCGCCCCAGGACCGAAGTCCCAGGGCAGCCCCTCCGTTCAGGCGAGCGCCGTAGCGCCTACGCCTCCTTGCTCAGGTTCGGGCCGGCGCCGCCGGCCGCCTGCTCGATCGGCGGGACGTCGGGGAGCGCGGACTTCTCCTCGCCCCGGAAGGTGAACTTCTTCGCGTCACCCTCGCCCTCCGTGTCGACGACCACGATCTGGCCGGGACGCAGTTCGCCGAAGAGGATCTTCTCGGAGAGCAGGTCCTCGATCTCGCGCTGGATCGTCCGGCGCAGCGGCCGGGCGCCCATGACGGGGTCGTAACCCTTCTTCGCGAGGAGCGACTTGGCGGTCGGGCTGAGCTCGAGGCCCATGTCCCGGTCCTTCAGCCGCTCGTCCACCTTGGCGACCATGAGGTCGACGATCTGGATGATGTCTTCCTCGGTGAGCTGGTGGAAGACCACCGTGTCGTCGACACGGTTCAGGAACTCGGGGCGGAAGTGCTGCTTCAGCTCCTCGTTGACCTTGGCCTTCATCCGGTCGTAGTTGGACTTGACGTCACCCACGGCAGCGAAGCCGAGGTTGAAGCCCTTGGAGATGTCCCGGGTGCCGAGGTTGGTCGTCATGATGATGACCGTGTTCTTGAAGTCCACGACCCGGCCCTGGGAGTCGGTCAGGCGACCGTCCTCCAGGATCTGGAGAAGCGAGTTGAAGATGTCCGGGTGAGCCTTTTCGACCTCGTCGAAGAGAACCACCGAGAACGGCTTCCGACGCACCTTCTCCGTCAGCTGGCCACCCTCTTCGTAGCCCACGTAACCGGGGGGCGAACCGAAGAGACGCGACACCGTGTGCTTCTCGCTGAACTCCGACATGTCGAGGGAGATCAGCGCGTCCTCGTCACCGAAGAGGAACTCGGCCAGGGTCTTGGAGAGTTCCGTCTTACCGACACCCGACGGGCCCGCGAAGATGAACGAACCACCGGGACGCTTCGGGTCCTTCAGACCCGCTCGCGTACGACGGATCGCCTGCGAGAGCGCCTTGATGGCGTCCTTCTGGCCGATGACCCGCTTGTGGAGCTCGTCCTCCATGCGCAGCAGACGCGAGGACTCCTCCTCGGTCAGCTTGAAGACCGGGATGCCGGTGGCGGTCGCGAGGACCTCGGCGATCAGCTCGCCGTCGACCTCGGCGACGACGTCCATGTCGCCGGCCTTCCACTCCTTCTCCCGCTTGGCCTTGGCGGCCAGGAGCTGCTTCTCCTTGTCGCGCAGCGAGGCGGCCTTCTCGAAGTCCTGCGAATCGATCGCGGACTCCTTGTCGCGGCGCACGCCCGCGATCTTCTCGTCGAACTCGCGGAGGTCCGGCGGAGCGGTCATCCGGCGGATACGCATCCGGGAGCCCGCCTCGTCGATCAGGTCGATCGCCTTGTCGGGGAGGAACCGGTCGGAGATGTAGCGGTCCGCGAGCGTCGCGGCCTGCACCAGGGCCTCGTCCGTGATGGAGACGCGGTGGTGGGCCTCGTAGCGGTCCCGCAGTCCCTTGAGGATCTCGATCGTGTGGGGGAGGGAAGGCTCCGCCACCTGGATCGGCTGGAAGCGGCGCTCGAGGGCCGCGTCCTTCTCGAGGTGCTTGCGGTACTCGTCCAGAGTCGTCGCACCGATGGTCTGCAGCTCGCCGCGGGCCAGCATCGGCTTCAGGATCGAAGCCGCGTCGATGGCGCCCTCGGCGGCACCCGCGCCGACCAGCGTGTGCAGCTCGTCGATGAACAGGATGATGTCGCCGCGGGTGCGGATCTCCTTGAGCACCTTCTTCAGGCGCTCCTCGAAGTCACCGCGGTAGCGGGAGCCGGCGACCAGCGCGCCGAGGTCCAGGGTGTAGAGGTGCTTGTCCTTGAGGGTCTCGGGCACCTCGCCCTTGACGATGGCCTGGGCGAGGCCCTCGACGACGGCGGTCTTGCCGACGCCGGGCTCACCGATCAGGACCGGGTTGTTCTTGGTGCGGCGGGACAGCACCTGCATGACCCGCTCGATCTCCTTCTCGCGCCCGATGACCGGGTCGAGCTTGGACTCACGAGCGGCCTGGGTGAGGTTCCGGCCGAACTGGTCGAGGACCAGGGACGTCGAGGGAGTGCCCTCGGCAGGACCGCCACTGGCGCCGGCGGTCTCCTTGCCCTGGTAGCCGGAGAGCAGCTGGATGACCTGCTGCCGCACCCGGTTGAGGTCTGCGCCCAGCTTGACCAGGACCTGGGCGGCGACGCCCTCGCCCTCACGGATCAGGCCGAGCAGGATGTGCTCCGTGCCGATGTAGTTGTGGCCCAGCTGAAGGGCCTCGCGGAGCGAGAGCTCCAGGACCTTCTTGGCACGGGGGGTGAAGGGGATGTGCCCGGACGGGGCCTGCTGACCCTGCCCGATGATCTCCTCCACCTGCTGGCGGACCGCCTCGAGCGAAATCCCGAGGCTCTCCAGGGCCTTAGCGGCGACACCCTCACCCTCGTGGATCAGGCCCAGGAGGATGTGCTCGGTGCCGATGTAGTTGTGGTTGAGCATCCGGGCTTCTTCCTGAGCCAGGACGACAACCCGCCGCGCGCGGTCGGTGAACCTCTCGAACATCGTTAATCGCTCCTCAGAGCGGTCAGGCAGTAAGGGGACGCTCCCCTCCCTGTCCTTCCGCAGCTTAGTCCCGCAAGCGGGGACCGCTCATTCCAACTGCCGACACCGTCCTTGGCCTCCTGACCCCGAACGCCGACATCTGCTCCAACCTGATGGTGCGAGACGATGTTCCCGCAGGCCAGGCAGATACCCTCTCCAGCTGTACGCCGATGGCGAACGTGAGATGCCCGAGCCATGCGTGTCGCCCCTCCCACTAGGGATGTCTTACCCGTACGCACTGACACTCCATGCCGCGCACGCCGGTTCCCTCCGCTACGGGCGAACACCCTCGCGCCGTCGATCACCCCCGCACGCCCCTTTTTCCCGCACTCTGTGCGTTCACCGGAACACCCAGCGTAACTCCGGAGCCTTTCCGGCGGTTGCTCCTGGCATGGTTCACACCGTCCCCCTCCCCCGTCGGCCGCTCGACGATCCGAGCGATGCGGTGCAGCAGTGGTACGAGAACGAACTGGGCTGGGCAACAGTGCCCGGGGCGCCGGTACGGCTCGCCACCGGCCTGCGCTTCGACGTCCTGGACGTGCCGGCGGAGGCGGGGTACACGGCGCTGCGGCACCTGGGCCCCGGGTCTCCGGTGGCACTGCACGGAGGGCGCCGCACGCGTGGGGAGCGGATGCGGTTCCTGGTGGCCGCGGGGAGCGCGGACGAGCTGCCGGGGCTGCTCGACTGGCTGGAGTGGGGGGCCCTCACGCTGGATCTCAGGGCGATCGGCGCGGGCGGGAGCATCGAGGCTCCACCGCCACCTGCTGTTCGACCGCCGGGAATGCCGGGGGATTCACCGGATCCGGGTTGTTCACAGAGGCCCGGTGCGCAAAAGGCCGATTCATGGGGGCCGGGCATGAAAGAGGCCGGTCCACGGGGGCCCGGCACACAAGAGGCCAGTCCACAGGGGGCCGCTGTCTGGCTGCGGCCCCCCGAGCCTGGCTGCGAGGTCGAACCCTCGCTGCCGACACTGTCGGCATTTTCGGCGCTGCCGGCATGGCCGGCCGTGGGGGGCGTTGGGGGCGCCCCCGACCTCGTACGACTCGTCGACACGTTGGCGACGCAATGCCACCGGGTACGGCTTCGGCGCGCGTGCGCTCAGCCGTTGGCCTTCTCGTAGGCCTCACGAATGGTCGCGGGAACTCGGCCACGGTCATTGACCTCGAAGCCGTTCTCCTTCGCCCACGCGCGGATCTGCGCGGTGTCCTGGCTGCCACCGGAAGCGACGCGGGCCTTTCCGCGTGCCCCCGAAGCGCGGCCTCCGGTACGGCGGCCACCCTTCACGTAGGGGTCGAGAAGGCCACGGAGCTTGTCCGCATTGGCGGTCGTGAGATCGATTTCGTACGTCTTGCCGTCCAACGCGAACGTCACGGTCTCGTCGGCCTCGCCACCGTCGAGGTCGTCGACAAGAAGGACCTGAACCTTCTGTGCCACCGGATTTCCTTTCATCGATAACTTCAGGGCCGAGGGACTACAGCGTCTGCCGCTGTTTCACGGCCCCTGTTATATGCAGTACTGCAGTACGTCGGAAAGCAAACCGCTTTTGCTGGAAAAACACAAACCCCTGGAGGAGACCGACAGGGCAGTGGTAGACCGGAAACGTGCGCGTTTCGGACATAGGGAACCTGGGCAGGGCGTTCAAACCGGAATAGTTGTCGGCGATCACAGATGCAGAAGCATCCGACTGTTGCCCAAGGTGTTCGGTTTCACTCGTTCGAGACCGAGGAACTCCGCCACGCCCTCGTCATAGGAACGCAGTAGCTCGGCGTAGACATCGGTGTCAACGGGTGTCTCGCCGATCTCCACGAAGCCGTGCTTCGCGAAGAAGTCCACTTCGAAGGTCAGACAGAAAACGCGACGAACGCCGAGCCAGCGGGCGGTCTGCAGCAACTTCTCCAGCAACTGATGACCGACACCGGCGCCCTTGACCGCGGGGTTCACGGCGAGAGTGCGGACTTCCGCGAGGTCTTCCCACATCACGTGCAGCGCACCGCAGCCGACGACCTCGGCGTTGTCGTCCCGTTCCGCGACCCAGAACTCCTGGATGTCCTCGTAAAGCGTCACCGTCGCTTTGTCGAGCAGGATGCGGCGCCGGACGTTCGCGTCAAGGAGCCGGCGCACGGCCGCGACATCGCTGGTCCTGGCCCGCCGGACGGTGATGGCTTTTGAGGCGGCTACGGGATGTTCTGACGGAGGCTTCGCCGGAAGCTCCGCGGGATGCTCTGCTGGCATGAGCGGACGCTATCGCCCGCTGTCGTCCCGCTCGGAGCCGGGGTTCTCGCCGGGCGACTTCTCCGCCTCCGGCGTTTCCGGTCCTTGCACCATACGTACGGCGTCGCGCAGCGCATGTCGCTGTTCCTCGCTCATCATGCCGAAGAACGCGACGAGAGCGGCCGCCGGGTTGTCGCTCTGCGACCAGGCGTCGTTCATCAACGCGGCCGCGTAGGCGGCACGTGTGGAGACCGCCTCATATCGATAGGCCCGGCCTTCGGCTTCGCGGCGCACCCAGCCCTTCTGATGGAGATTGTCCAAAACGGTCATCACCGTGGTGTAGGCGATGGACCGTTCCTGCTGAAGGTCTTCCAGGACTTCTCGAACGGTCACCGGGCGGTTCCACTTCCACACCCGCGTCATGACCGAGTCTTCGAGTTCTCCCAATGGGCGAGGCACAGCTCAGAACAATAGTGGGAGATCGGCAACAAAAAGGGCGTACGACTCGAAAAACGTATGAGTCGTACGCCGATGAGTTGTCCCGGTGTGGGCCGGGTGCTCAGTTCTCGGTGTCCCGGGAGGTCTGGCGGGCGCTCTCCGCACGCGCGAGGGCGGCGTCGACGACCCCGTCCTCCTTGGCCTTGTTGGCCCCGCCCTGGCTCTTCACGATCGTCACGATCAGCCCGATGAAGAACGCGGCCATCACTACGGGGGGCACGAGCGCGGAGACATAGTCCATGCCCCCCAGAGTAGCTACCCGGCCGCGAGCTGTTGAGGGGGGTTCGCCGGTGGTGGTGCGGGTTTGCGCTTCGGGGGGAAGACCTCGCCCGGGGTGGGGATGGGGCGCTCCGGGTGCGGGGTCTTGGCCGGGGGCCGTGGCTGTGGCTGGGCGGCCGGTTTGTCCGCGGGCTTCTTGGCGCCCTCCTCCGAGGCCAGGCCGCCGGGGAGGGCGAGGAGGCGGGTGCGGGACGGCGGGACGGCGCGGACGGACAGGCGGGCGCGTACATCCTGCTCGGCCAGCGTGCGGCAGCGGTCCAGGAGGGTGGCCGCGGCGGGGTTGCCGCGCAGGGCCCGGAGCGCGGCGAGATCGTCGGGGTTCGGGCGGTAGCCGTTGCCGAGCGCCTCCTCCAGGAGCAGGAGGTAGCCGGCCGCTGTGCCGGGCAGCGCGGCCCGGTAGCGGGCGAGGTCGGCCACCAGGAAGGCCCGGAGCCTGACTCCCTCGCGGGCCGCCTCGTCGACGGACTCTGCGAGTCGGAGGCAGTCCTGGAGGTCCTCGGCCGAGACGGGGCTGGGGTGAAGGGCGAGGGCGAGAGCGCGACGGAGCACACGCAGCTCCTCCGCACCGAACGCCATGCCGCCGCGGGATCCGTATGGCGTGGGCATGCGGCGACGATACGCGCTAATCAGACAAAACGCGCATAAGGCGTGGGTGCGGCGCGCCTCCCCTGGCCGGGGCTGCAGTCTTCAGCCCGGGCCGGGGGAAATCTTTCCGCCCGTCCGGCGTTTGAGGACGAGGCGGCGCCCATCCCGATCCCCCACCCACCCGCGGGGGCGGCCGTTTCAGCCCGTCCGGCGTTTGAGGACGAGCGCGTCAGCGCGATGCGGGGGTCTGGGGGCGGCAGCCCCCAGGAACGGGACGGGCAGGGGCGGAGGGGGCGAAAAACCCGACAGCGGCTCAGCCGCAGGCACTACGTACGCGACACGTTCCGCTCGTACACCAGCCGCAGCCCGATCAGCGTCAGCCACGGCTCGTGCTCGTCGATGACCGACGCCTCGCCGAGCACCATCGGCGCCAGGCCGCCCGTGGCGATGACGGTGACGTCGTCGGGATCGTCGGCGAGTTCGCGGGCCATGCGGTTGACGACACCGTCGACCTGGCCGGCGAAGCCGTAGATGATGCCCGACTGCATGGCCTCGACGGTGTTCTTGCCGATGACGGTCCGCGGGCGGGCGATCTCGATCTTGCGGAGCTGAGCGCCCTTGACGCCGAGGGCCTCGACCGAGATCTCGATGCCCGGAGCGATCACACCACCCGCATACTCGCCGCGCGCGGACACCGCGTCGAACGTCGTCGCCGTACCGAAGTCCACGACGATCGCCGGGCCCCCGTAGAGCTCGACCGCCGCCACCGCGTTGATGATGCGGTCGGCGCCGACCTCCTTGGGGTTGTCCATCAGGATCGGGACGCCGGTCTTGATGCCGGGTTCGACCAGCACGGCGGGCACGTCTCCGTAGTAGCGGCGCGTCACCTCGCGCAGCTCGTGCAGGACGGACGGGACCGTGGAACAGATGGCGATGCCGTCGATGCCGTCGCCGAGTTCCTCGCCGAGCAGCGGGTGCATGCCCATCAGGCCCTGGAGGAGCACGGCGAGCTCGTCGGCGGTGCGGCGGGCGTCCGTGGAGATGCGCCAGTGCTCGACGATCTCCTCCCCGTCGAAGAGGCCGAGGACGGTGTGTGTGTTGCCGACGTCGATCGTGAGCAGCATGGGTCCTACGCCGCCTCGTCCGTCGAGGCCTCGCGCAGGTCCAGGCCGATGTCCAGGATCGGCGAGGAGTGCGTGAGTGCGCCCACCGCCAGGAAGTCGACGCCGGTCTTGGCATACGCCTCGGCGTTGCCCAGGGTGAGGCGGCCGGAGGCCTCCAGGAGCGCGCGACCGCCGACGAGCGCGACGGCCTCCTCGCACTCGACGGGGGTGAAGTTGTCCAGAAGGATCAGGTCGGCGCCCGAGTCCAGGACCTCGCGGAGCTGGTGCAGGGTGTCGACCTCGACCTCGATCGGCACGTCCGGGAAGGCCTCGCGTACGGCCTTGAAGGCCTGTGCGACGCCGCCCGCCGCGACCACGTGGTTGTCCTTGACGAGTGCCGCGTCCGAGAGGGACATGCGGTGGTTGACGCCACCGCCGCAGCGCACCGCGAACTTCTCCAGGGAGCGCAGGCCCGGCGTCGTCTTGCGGGTGTCCCGCACGCGGGCCTTGGTGCCCTCCAGAGCGTCCGCCCACGCGCGCGTGGCGGTCGCGATGCCGGACAGGCGGCACAGGAGGTTCAACGCGCTGCGCTCGGCCGTCAGGAGGTCACGGGTGAGCGTGGTGACGGTCAGGAGCTTCTGGCCCGCCTCCACCCGGTCGCCGTCCTCGACGTGCCGCTCGACCGAGAACTCGTCCGTGCAGACCACGGAGATGACCGCCTCGGCCACCCGCAGGCCCGCGACCACACCGGCGTCGCGGGCGGTGAAGTCGGCGCTGGAGACGGCGTCCTCGGGGACGGTCGCCACGGTCGTCACGTCCACGCCGTGGTCGAGGTCCTCCTGGATGGCCACGTTCGCGATGTCCTCGACCTCCAGGGGGTCGAGTCCCGACTCGGCGAGGAGCTGGGCGAGCGCGGGGTCGAGGCCGCACTCCAGGTAGGTCTCGTCCGCGTCGGCGCCGCAGCCGCAGCCGTCGCCGCAGCCGCCGCTCTGGACGAGGGGAAGGTCGGGGGTGCTCACTTCGGTCACTGCTCCTGGGGACGGGGCTGACGGTCCTGGCGGTTCTGCCGGGTCGGGGGGAAGTCTGCGGTGTCTGTGGTGTGTACGGCGAGCGTCCGGTCGGGATTCAGCCGTACGACGATGTGGCGGCGCCAGTCCGTGTCGTCCCGGTCGGCGTGGTCCTCGCGCCAGTGGCAGCCGCGGGTCTCCTCGCGGAGATGGGCGGCGGTGACGAGGACCCGGGCCACGCACAGGAGGTTGGTGGCCTCCCAGGTGTCGACGCCGGGCTCGGCGGTCTTGCCGTTCTCGTCGAGGGCGTCGCGGGCGTCGGTGTGCAGCCGCTGGAGCCGCTCGGCAGCGGTGGCGAGGGACGCGGCCGAGCGCAGGACGCCCGCGCCGTCCGTCATGATCCGCTGGATCGCGAACCGGGCCTCCGGGGCGAGCAGCGGGTGGGCGGGCTTCTCGGGGTGCGGGACCGGTTCGGGCACGCGCGCGTGGAGGCGGTTCTCCTCGTGGCGGCTCGCTATGTCCGCCGCGATGCGCTCGGCGTAGACCAGGCCCTCCAGGAGGGAGTTGGAGGCGAGCCGGTTCGCGCCGTGCACGCCGGTGCAGGCGACCTCGCCGCACGCGTAGAGGCCCGGCACCGTGGTGCGGCCCCGGGCGTCCGTGCGGACGCCTCCGGAGGCGTAGTGGGCGGCCGGGGCCACCGGCACGGGCTCGGTCACCGGGTCGATGCCGTGGGCGCGGCAGGCGGCCAGGATCGTCGGGAAGCGGTGCTCCCACATGTCGGTGCCGAAGTGCCGGGCGTCGAGGAACATGTGCTCGGCGTCCTGCTCCTGCATGCGGCGCATGATGCCCTTGGCGACGATGTCCCGGGGCGCCAGCTCGGCCAGTTCGTGCTGGCCCACCATGAAGCGCACGCCGTCCGCGTCGACCAGGTGGGCGCCCTCGCCGCGTACCGCCTCGGAGACGAGCGGCTGCTGGCCCTCCGCGTCCGCGCCCAGGAAGAGCACCGTCGGGTGGAACTGCACGAATTCGAGGTCGGAGACTTCGGCACCGGCGCGCAGGGCCAGCGCCACGCCGTCCCCCGTCGACACGGACGGGTTGGTGGTCGCCGAGAAGACCTGGCCCATGCCGCCGGTCGCGAGGACCACGGTGGGGGCGTGCACGGCGCCCACGCCGTCGTGCTGGCCCTCTCCCATGACGTGCAGGGTCACGCCCGCGGTGCGGCCGTCGGCGTCCGTGAGGAGGTCCAGGACGAGCGCGTTCTCGACCGTACGCAGGCCACGCGCGCGTACCGCCTCGACGAGCGCCCGGGAGATTTCGGCGCCGGTCGCGTCGCCGCCGGCGTGCGCGATACGGCGGCGGTGGTGACCGCCCTCGCGGGTGAGCTCCAGGTCGCCCGCGGCGGACTCGTCGAAGTGGGCGCCGGTCGCGATGAGGCGGCGTACGGCGTCGGGGCCCTCGGTGACGAGGATGCGTACGGCCTCCTCGTCGCACAGGCCCGCGCCCGCCACCAGGGTGTCGTCGAGGTGCTGCTCGGGGGTGTCGCCCTCGCCGAGGGCCGCGGCGATGCCGCCCTGCGCCCAGCGCGTGGAGCCGTCGTCCAGGCGGGCCTTGGTGACGACGACGGTCCGCAGCCCTGCCGCTTCGCAGCGGAGCGCGGCGGTCAGGCCCGCGACGCCGGAGCCGACGACCACGACGTCGGCGGTGAGGGCCCAGCCGGGGGCCGGGGCGTGCAGTCGTATGCCGGTACCGGTGCTCGTACCTGCACCTGTACCCGTACCTGTGCCTTTGCCGGTCACGGGGCGGCTCCGAAGATGAGGGGGATGTTGTCGATCAGGCGGGTCGTCCCGACCCGGGCGGCGACGGCGAGGACCGCCTCGCCGGTGAAGTCCTCGCCGACCTCGGTGAAGTCGGACGGATCGACCAGTGCCAGGTAGTCCAGGGCCAGCGGCGGCTGCAGGCGCGCCGCCTCGTCGAGGACGAGCCGGGCTGCGGCGCGGACGCCGGCGGGACCGCCGGGGACGGACTTCGCGACCGCGTGCGCGTCGGCCGCCGCGCGGGACTCGCCGATCGCGCTGAGGGCCTCGGCACGCGCACGCGTGGCGGGTACTTCGCGGGCACGGGCGCGCAGGGCCTCCTGGGCGGCGTGCCGGTCGCGGCCGGCGAACAGCGCCCCCGAGAGCGCGAGCGCGGTGCGCCGCTCCTGGGGCGAGAGGTAGCGGTTGCGGCTGGAGAGGGCGAGCCCGTCCTCCTCGCGGACGGTGGGTACGCCGACGATCTCCACGCCGAAGTTCAGGTCGCGCGCCATGCGCCGGATCAGCGCCAGCTGCTGGGCATCCTTCTGCCCGAACAGCGCCACGTCGGGCCGGGTGAGGTGCAGCAGCTTGGCGACGACGGTGAGCATGCCGTCGAAGTGCCCGGGGCGGGTGGCTCCTTCGAGGCGCCCGCCCATGGGGCCCGCGCTGATGCGGACCTGGGGTTCGCCGCCCGGGTAGACCTCGTCCACGGAGGGGGCGAACACGGCGTCCGCGCCCGCCTCTTCGGCGATCTTGAGGTCGGCGTCGAGGGTGCGCGGATAGCGGTCGAGGTCCTCGCCCTTGCCGAACTGGAGGGGGTTCACAAAGACGGTGACGACCACTTCGCCCTCCGCGCCGGCGATCTCGCGGGCGGTGCGGATCAGCGTGGCGTGGCCCTCGTGCAGGGCGCCCATGGTCATGACGACGGCTCGAAGGCCGTTCCGTACGCGCGCGTGCAGCTCGTCGGCGGTGCGCAGGAGGGCGGTGGTCATCGGTCGCTCCCGTCGTCCGGCATCGCGCCGTTGGCGAGTACGCCCAGGAGGTCCTCGGCGAGTTCCGGCTTGAGCAGCCCGTGCGCGAGCGCGCGGTCGGCGGTCGCGCGGGCCATCGCGAGGTAGCCGGCGACGGTCCCCGGGGCGTGTTTGCGCAGCTCCGCGACGTGCGCGGCGACCGTGCCCGCGTCCCCGCGCGCGACGGGCCCGGTGAGGGCCGCGTCGCCCGACCTGAGGGCGTTGTCCAGGGCGGCGCCGAGGAGCGGACCCAGCATCCGGTCGGGGGCCTCCACGCCCGCGGCGCGCAGCAGTTCCATGGACTCGGCGACCAGGGTCACCAGGTGGTTGGCGCCGAGCGCGAGGGCCGCGTGGTAGAGCGGCCGGTTCTCCTCGGCGATCCACTCGGGTTCGCCGCCCATCTCGATGACCAGGGCCTCGGCGGCGAGCCGCAGCTCCTGGGGCGCGGTGACTCCGAAGGAGCAGCCGACGAGCCGCTGTACGTCCACGGCGGTGCCGGTGAACGTCATCGCGGGGTGCAGCGCGAGCGGCAGCGCGCCCGCCCTGAGCGCCGGGTCGAGCACGCGCGCGCCGTACCGTCCCGAGGTGTGCACGAGCAGCTGCCCGGGGCGCACGGCCCCGGTCTCGGCGAGCCCCTCCACGAGGCCCGGCAGGGCGTCGTCCGGGACGGTCAGCAGCACCAGATCCGAGCGCTCCATGACCTGGGCCGGGGTCACCAGCGGCACGTCGGGCAGCAGCTGCGCGGCCCGCCGTACGGAGGCGTCGGAGACGCCGGAGACGGCCACCGGCCGGTGCCCGGCGAGCTGGAGAGCCGCGGCGAGGGCAGGGCCCACCCGGCCCGCGCCGACGACGCCGACGGTGAGCCGCGCGGGGCGGTCCCTGGGATCCGGCTGTTGGAATGTACTCACTCGACGGCGGCCTTCCCGTTCCAGTCCGCTCTGGGTACCGGACGATGTACCGAACGATTTCTCGTCATGTTAACGCGATTGGTTCCAGGGCCGTTTTCGTTGTCCACAGGCTGTGGGTTTCCGCAGGTCGCGGGGCGCGGAAACCGGGGTGCCACAGCGAACGGGCACGCGGCATCATCCAGGGATGAGCGATACGGCGGAAGAGGCGGCCGGGCAGGCCCCGGAGGAGACGGCCGAGCGGAAGCGGGAGCGGCGCGTTGCCGCCTGGCGGGCCGCGCGGAGGGTGTTGTGGCGCCCCAGCTACCAGAACACGGTCCGCGACCGGCTGGCGTGGCTGAACGACGGGGCCGAGGGCGTGTACGACCTCGACCAGCCGGTCGACATGTACGGCGACCGGCTGGTGGAGACCCTGGAGGAGCGGGTCGCGGGCCTGCTCGGCAAGGAGGCCGCCGTCTTCTTCCCCACCGGCACCATGGCCCAGCAGATCGCCCTGCGCTGCTGGGCGGGCCGCACCGGGAACCCGACCGTCGCGATGCATCCGCTCGGCCATCCAGAGGTCCATGAGCGGCATGCGTTCAGCCAGGTCAGCGGCCTGCGCCCGGTCCATGTGACGGACGAACCCCGGCTGCCGACCGCCGAGGAGATAAGCGACCTCCCGGAGCCCTTCGGCGCGCTGATGCTCGAACTGCCGCTCAGGGACGCCGGTTTCCTGCTGCCCTCCTGGGAGGAGCTTTCCGAGTCCGTCGAAGCCGCGCGGGAACGTGACGCGGTGGTGCACTTCGACGGGGCCCGGCTCTGGGAGTGCACCACGCACTTCGGCCGCCCCCTGGACGAGATCGCGGGCCTCGCAGACAGCGTCTACGTGTCGTTCTACAAGTCGCTCGGCGGGTTCGGCGGAGCGGCGGTCGCGGGCCCGCAGACACTGATCGACGAGGCGAAGACCTGGCGGCACCGGTACGGCGGCATGGTCCTCCAGCAGTTCCCGACCGTCCTGGCGGCGCTGATCGGTCTGGAGCGGGAGCTGCCCCGGCTGCCGGAATACGTGGCCCACGCGCGCGTGGTCGCCGCCGCCCTGCACGAGGGGTTCACGGAGGCCGGGGTCCCCTGGGTACGCGTCCACCCCGAGGTACCGCACACCCACCAGTTCCAGATCTGGCTGCCGTACGACCCCGACGTCCTCGGGGACACCGGGCTGCGGCAGACCGAGGAGACGAAGACCGGCCTGTTCGCGCAGGGCTGGGTGCGTGGCGGCCCGGGACTGGCGTACACCGAGGTCACGGTGGCGGGGCCCGGCCTGGAGTGGACGGCGGAGGACGTCAAGGCGGCCGTACGGGACTTCGTGGAGCGGTTGCCCCACTGACCGCCTCCCCCGCCGCGGGTCAGCAGCCGGCGTGCAGCCACCGGCCCAGGGCTTCCCGTATCCGGCCGTGGGCCGGGCGCTCCGCCACGACCGCGCGGAACCGCCGGTAGTCGCGCAGTTCGCGTACGGCCTGCCAGTCGTGCGTGCCCGGTGCCGGAGGGGCGGGCTCGCCATGCTGCCGGGCCCGGTAGGTGTCGAGGAGGTACTGCTGGGTGATGCTCATGGCGGATCGCCTCTCGGGACGGGGAATGGGATCCGTAGGCCCCGCGCGGTGTGCCCCGGTCATCCCAGCCTGCGCCTGCTCACGCCGTACGTCGCCTCGATTGACGGGCGTGGTCAATCGACGACGGCGTTGTCAGTGGCCGGGTGCACCATGAGGTCATGAGCGTGCACATCGACATCACCGGGCTGCGGCGGGAGGACATCGCCGTCGTGCCGTCGCCGCTGGCCGAGCTCGGGATGGCGCTGCACGCCCTGTCCGAGCCGGGGCACCATCCCGGGCTGCAGGGCTGGGCGACGGGGGTGACCGCACGGCTCGAGCCCGATCTCGCGGACCGGATGTGCGAGGCGGAATTCCTGTGGCGGACGACGTTCTCGGACCTGTTCCTGCCCGCCGCGGGGATTCCGGGCGGGACCACGCTGCCGGGCGCGACGCTCGCCGAGGACCTGGATCTGCTGGACAAGCTGACGGACGAGCAGTTCGTGGACGCCGCCCTGGAGTTCACATGTGCGCTGGCGTACGACTCGCACGGACCCGACGCGCTCTCCGACCCGGAGGTGCGCCGCCGCGCGGTGGACCTGGCCGCCTCGCGCGGGCCGCAGCAGGTGCAGTTCACCATGCGGCTGCTCGACGATCCACCGAGCGTCAGGGCCTGGCTGAGGCGGTTCCTGGAGGACTGTGACGAGGCCTTCTTCGCCGAGGCCTGGTCCCGCCTGCGCCACCAGCTCGCGGCGGACGGCCGACACAAGACGGACCTGCTCCGGCACAAGAACCTGGCCGCGGCGCTGGCCTCCGTGTCCCCCGCGCTGGCGCTGGACGAGGCGGCCGGGCGGCTCACCGTCGACAAACTGTCCGAGGGCCGCACGGTCACCGCGGACGGCGGCCTCCTGCTCGTGCCCACCAGTCTCGGCTGGCCGCATCTGCTGGTGCTGCACCGATACCGATGGCAGCCGGTGCTGCACTACCCGATCAGCTCGCCCGAGCTCGCCGCCCCGCCCTCGGTCGAGCAGCTGACCCTGCGGATGACCGCGCTCTCCCACCCGGTCCGGATGCGGATCTGCCGCCACCTGGCCCGCAGTGCGTACACCACGGGCGAGCTGGCGCAGGTGCACGGGATGAGCGCTCCCGAGATATCCCGGCACCTGAGCGTGCTCAAGAAGGCGGGCTTGATCACCACGCGGCGCCGGGGCCGGTATGTACTGCACCAACTGGACGTCACTGTGGTGGCCCGGCTGGGGAGCGACTTCTTGGAGGGGATCCTGCGCTGAGCGCTTCGCTGGAATTCCGGTGCGTCGTCTGCGGGTCCGTCGTGGCTGGTCGCGCCCACGCGGCGGAGCCGCATATGTCACAGCCCCGCGCCCCTTTGGGGCGCTGCCGAACCGCACCGGACTTCGCCAGACCCGCTCAGCGCACGCGGCGGGCACTGTCGCACCGCCAGTCACTGCCCCTCAGTCGAACCTGATGTGCCGCGCGCTCGTCCACGCCCGGCGCAGCCGCCCCCGCAGCACCCCGTCCCGGTTCGGTGTGAGGGTGAGGCCCGCCAGGACCGCGATCCGGTCCGCCGTCTTGGCGACCGTCGTGTGGTCGGTCCACAGGTGTTCGGCGAACTCCGGCTCGCGCAGCCGCTCCAGGCAGTGGTCGAGCTGCTGCACGGCCCAACTCTCGCGGCGCAGCGGGGCGTCCTTGCCGGCGACGTACTGGAGGAGGTGCCCGAAGCCGCGCTCGCGCAGCCGCTTCAGTACGGTCTCGCGTTCGGCGAGGAGCGCGAAGTGGCGTACGTCGTGGCCCAGTTCGCGCAGCCGCCCGACGGTCTCCTCGAAGTAGAGGGGGTTCGTGACCGTCATGGGGGCGATCACGACACCGTCCTGCTTGCTGAGGGCGAGGTCGAGCACCTCGACCACGCCCTGCCGCCAGGACCTCAAGTCCTGGAAGTCACCGCGCAGTTCGGGCGGCAGCATCCGGCGCAGACCGAAACCGGCGTGTTCCGGGTCGCAGACGACGCTGCCGGGCAGCCGTCGCTGGATCTCGTGTGCGGTCTGTGTCTTGCCGCCCCCGAAGGGGCCGTTGATCCACAGGAGCATGCGCAGACCCTAGTGGGCGCCGGTCACGCGCCGGTCACGCCCCCCGGCGGCCGCACCGTCAGCCGTGCCCGCCCGCCCGCACCAGCCCCGTCTCGTACGCGAGGACGACCACCTGGACCCGGTCGCGCAGCCCCAGCTTCGTCAGGATGCGGCCCACATGCGTCTTCACGGTCGCCTCGGAGAGCACGAGGCGGGCCGCGATCTCCCCGTTGGAAAGGCCCTGCGCGACCAGGATCATGACCTCGCGCTCGCGGCCGGTGAGCCGCTCCAGCTCCTTGTGCTGGGGCTCCTGGCCGGCGTGCGGCAGCAGCGGCGCGAACCGGTCGAGCAGGCGCCGGGTGGTGGACGGCGCGACCACGGCGTCGCCGCTGTGCACGGAGCGGATGGCCGTGAGGAGTTCGGCGGGCGGCACGTCCTTGAGCATGAAGCCGGAGGCGCCGGCCTTCAGCCCGGAGAAGGCGTACTCGTCGAGGTCGAAGGTGGTGAGGATCAGCACCTTGGGCGGGTTGGGGTCCGAGCAGATGCGGCGGGTCGTCTCGACGCCGTCCAGCTTCGGCATGCGTACGTCCATCAGCACGACGTCGACCTCGGTCGCACGCAGCACCTGGAGGGCCTCCACGCCGTCGCCCGCCTCGGCCACGACCTCCATGTCCGGCTGGGCGTCGAGCACCATCCGGAAACCGGTGCGCAGCAGCACCTGGTCGTCGACGAGCATCACGCGGATCGCCATCGGGGGCCTCTTCCGTTTCCGTCTGAGTCAAAAAAAGGGGGTCGCTAAGGGGAGCGTGACAGGTGTCAGTGAGCGGGCTTGAGCGGGAGCAGGGCGCTGATGCGGAAGCCTCCGCCCGGACGCGGCCCCGCGTCCAGGGTGCCGCCCACCATGCCAACGCGCTCGCGCATACCGATCAGACCGTGTCCCTGTCCGTCGGCGCCCCCCTCCTCGTACAGCTCGTGGGGCGCGCCCTTGCCGTCGTCCTCGACGAGGAGTCCGAGGCCGTCGTCGAAGTAGACCAGGCGCACGCTGGCGCCCGTGTTCGGGCCCCCGTGCTTGCGCGTGTTGGTGAGCGCCTCCTGCACGATGCGGTAGGCCGTGAGTTCCACGCCGCTGGGGAGGGGGCGCGGGGTGCCCTCCACCTTGAAGTCGACGGGGAGGCCCGAGGTGCGGCACTGCTCGATGAGGTCGGCGAGCTGCTCCACGTCGGGCTGCGGCACGTACTCGCCGACCTCCTGGTGCTCGCCGGTGCGCAGTACGCCGAGCAGGCGGCGCATCTCGGCGAGGGCCTGGCGGCCGGTTCCCGAGATGGTCTCCAGGGCCTTCCTGGCCTGCTCGGGGGCGGTGTCCATGACGTAGGCGGCGCCGTCGGCCTGGACCACCATCACCGAGACGTTGTGCGCGACGACGTCGTGCAGTTCGCGGGCGATCCGGGCGCGCTCGGCGGCGACGGCGACCTTGGACTGCGCCTCGCGCTCCTTCTCCAGCCGGGCGGCGCGCTCCTCGAGCTGGGCGAGGTAGGCGCGACGGGTGCGGATGGAGTCGCCGAGCACCCAGGCGAGCGCGAAAGGCACCGTCTGGAAGACGGCTATCAGGACGACGCCCAGTGCGCTCGTCTCCGTCTGGGGCCAGCGGATCTGCGAGAGGGTTCCCGCGCACAGGCCGCCGATCAGCCCCAGGCGGGAGGCCCAGCGGGCGCCGTCCGCGGCGACGGTGTAGATGATCACCATCATCGCGAAGTCGGCGGGAATCACCTCGACGTCGACGATCAGCTGCACGACGCCCATCAGGCCGGCCAGCAGCAGCATCTTCTCGGGCATCCGGCGGCGCAGCGCGACGACCAGGCACAGGACGACGGCGATCGGGAGAGCCACGGCGGACGACCCGTGGTTCTCCTGGCCCCCGGTGACACTGCTGAGACTCACGCCGGTGATCCCGAGCAGGACGACGGCCCAGAAGCTGTCGACCCATGTCGGGTGCCTGCGGAGAAAGTCATAGAGGCGCTGCACGTAACCCAGCGTAGGGAAGCGTGCAGTGTGCAGGGGTCAACCGGAGGATCGATCCCTGGCCGCCGCGCGTACTCCCCAAGGTGGAGGCCCGCTTCTCCGCGCCGCTTAGCCTGGCCCGGTGAGAGACGAGGAAACGGACGGGTTCCGGGGTTGGCGCGAGGCGACGGAGGAGTCGCTGTACGGGCCCCGCGGCTTCTATCGCAGGCCCGAGGGGCCCGCGGGTCACTTCCGTACCTCGGTGCACGCCTCCCCGCTCTTCGCGCATGCCGTGGCCCGGCTGCTGTGCCGCGTCGACGCGGCCCTCGACCGCCCGGCCCCGCTCGCCTTCGTCGACATGGCGGCGGGCCGCGGCGAACTGGTGACCGCGGTCCTCGCCGCACTCCCCGCCGAAGTGGCCTCCCGCGCGCGCGGGTACGCCGTCGAGCGTGCCACCCGCCCCGCCGGTCTTGATCACCGGATCGAGTGGCTCGCGGAGCCCCCGAAGGGCGTCACCGGGCTGCTGTTCGCCAACGAGTGGCTGGACAACGTGCCGCTGGAGGTCGCCGAGGTGGACTCGGCGGGTGTGGCGCGCGTAGTTCTCGTACGACGGGACGGCACCGAACGCCTCGGGGAGCCCGTCGCGGGTGCGGAAGCGGAGTGGCTGCGGAAGTGGTGGCCGCTGTCCTCCGAAGGGGACCGTGCGGAAATCGGGCTCCCCAGGGATGCCGCCTGGGCCTCCGCGGTCGCCTCGCTCGGACGCGGTCTCGCCGTGGCCGTCGACTACGCGCACGTCGCCGGTGCGCGGCCCCCGTTCGGGACGCTCACCGGCTTCCGGGAGGGCCGGGAGACGGTGCCCGTCCCGGACGGCTCGTGCGACATCACCGCGCACGTGGCGCTCGACGCGTGCGCGCTGCCCGGGGGGCGCGTGGAGACCCAGCGGAACGCGCTGCGCGCGCTGGGCGTGAGCGGCGCACGCCCGGCGCTCGCCCTCGCGTCCACAGACCCCACGGCCTACGTGCGCGCCCTTGCGAGCGCCGGCGCGGCGGCCGAACTGACCGCGCCCGGCGGCCTGGGCGACTTCGGCTGGCTGCTCCAGCCGGTTGGAATTCCGGACGGTCTGGCCGGCGACCTACTTGTCGATGTCCCCGACCACGAAGAACAGTGACCCCAGGATCGCCACCATGTCCGCGACCAGCGTGCCCGGCAGCAGTTCGGTGAGCGCCTGGATGTTGTTGAACGAGGCCGAGCGCAGCTTCAGCCGGTACGGGGTCTTCTCGCCCTTGCTGACCAGGTAGTAGCCGTTGATGCCGAGGGGGTTCTCGGTCCAGGCGTACGTGTGGCCCTCGGGCGCCTTCAGGACCTTGGGCAGCCGCTGGTTGATCGGGCCGGGCGGAAGGTCCGCGAGCCTGTCGAGGCAGGCGTCCGCGAGGTCGAGCGCGTTGTGGGTCTGCCCGAGGAGGCACTCGAAGCGGGCCAGGCAGTCGCCCTCCTGGCGGGTGACGACCTTCAGGGTGTCCTGGAGCTCCCCGTACGCGAGATACGGCTCGTCCCGGCGCAGGTCGAAGTCGACCCCGGAGGCGCGCGCGATCGGCCCGCTCACGCCGTACGCGTGCACGGCCTCCGGCGCGAGCGCCCCCACACCCCGCGTGCGCCCCCTGAAGATCTCGTTGCCGAGCACCAGGTCGTCGAACCGGTCCATACGGGAGCGCAGGGCCGCGACGGAGGCACGCGCGCGTGTGGTCCATCCGGCCGGAAGGTCCTCCTTGAGGCCGCCGACCCGGTTGAACATGTAGTGCATGCGCCCGCCGGAGACCTCCTCCATGACGTGCTGGAGCTCCTCGCGCTCCGTGAAGGCGTAGAAGATCGGGGTGATCCCGCCCAGCTCCAGGGGGTAGGAACCCAGGAACATCAGGTGGTTCAGGACCCGGTTCAGCTCAGCGAGCAGCGTGCGCGTCCAGACCGCGCGCTCGGGGACCTCCATGCCGAGCATCCGCTCCACGGCGAGGACGACGCCCAGCTCGTTCGCGAAGGCGGAGAGCCAGTCGTGGCGGTTGGCGAGCATGATGATCTGGCGGTAGTCGCGCGCCTCGAAGAGCTTTTCCGCCCCGCGGTGCATATAGCCGATGACCGGCTCCGCGTGCTGGATCCGCTCGCCGTCCAGGACGAGCTTCAACCGCAGTACACCGTGCGTGGACGGGTGCTGGGGCCCGATGTTGAGCACCATGTCGGTGCTCTCCGCGGCGCCGCCGATGCCGACCATGGTCTCCGTCGTGGGAGTCATGGGCACAGTCTCTCGTACGTACGCTTGCCACATGGAGACGGGGAGCATGGAGACCACCGGAAACTCGGCGACCGAGCCGGTCTGGAACGGGCTGCCCCGTGGGCTGCTGCGGATGCGACGGCTGTTGCTGGTGGTGTGGCTGGGGTTGCTGACGATCGTCGTGGGGCTGGTGCTCGAGACGTTCGCCGGGCTCGCCTGGGCCTCGTTCGCCCTGCTGCCGCTGGCCCTGCTGGCGTGGGGCTGGCGGATGCTGGGCCGCAACTGGCAGTCCTGGCGGTACGCCGAGCGCGCGGACGACCTGCTGATCAGCAAGGGTGTGCTGTGGCGTGAGGAGACCGTGGTGCCGTACGGGCGGATGCAACTGGTCGAGGTGACCTCCGGGCCCGTCGAGCGGCACTTCGGGCTCGCCAGTGTGCAGCTGCACACGGCGGCGGCGGCGACCGACGCACGCATCCCCGGCCTGGACCCGGCCGAGGCCGAGCGGCTGCGCGACCGGCTCACCGAGCTGGGCGAGGCACGATCGGCAGGCCTGTGAGTACGCCCTCCGCGGCGACCCCGGGCGCGGACAACGCGTCCCCGGGCACCGACGACGCCGTACGGGATCCGGGCACCGACAACGCCGTACAGACTCCGGGCGCCGACAACCCCGTACCGGAGCCGAAACCGCTCCTGGAGCGGCGCCTGCACCCCGTGACGCCCCTGCGGCGCGCATGGGCGCCGGTCGCGGTGATCGCCGGATGGGCCGTGCACGACCCCAACCAGGCGCAGGAGCAGCTGACCAAGCTCGCCACGACCACGCTGCTGCTCGCCTTGGCCGTGGCCGTCACGGGCGGTGCCCTCTACGGCTTTCTGACCTGGTGGTTCACGCACTTCGCGGTGACCGACACCGAACTGCGCATCCGTACGGGCCTGTTGTTCCGGCGCACCGCGCACATCCGGCTCGACCGGCTCCAGGCGGTCGACGTCACCCAGCCGCTGCTGGCGCGCGTCGCCGGCGTCACCAAGCTCAAACTCGATGTCATCGGGACGGACAAGAAGGACGAACTGGCATATCTGGGTGAGGACGAGGCCCGCGTCCTGCGCGCCGAACTCCTCGCCCGCGCGGCCGGTTTCGCCCCCGAGACGGCACACGAGGTCGGCGAGGCGCCGGTACGGCAGCTGCTGCACGTCCCCGCGGGCAAGCTCGCCGTCTCCCTGGTGCTCACCGGCGCCACCTGGGGGACGCTGGCCGCCGCGCTCGTCGTACCGTCGCTGCTGTGGTGGGCGACCCACAGCGTGTGGACGGTCCTCGCGACCGCTCTGCCGCTGCTCGGCGCGGCGGGTGCGAGCAGCCTGGGGCGGTTCGTCAGCGAGTACGACTGGACGGTGGGCGAGTCGCCGGACGGTCTCCGGATCGACCACGGGCTTCTGGACCGTACGCACGAGACGGTGCCGCCCGGGCGCGTGCAGACCGTACGGATCGTGGAACCGCTGCTGTGGCGGCGGCGCGGCTGGGTACGGGTGGAGCTGGACGTGGCCGGGTCCGCCAACTCCGTGCTCGTGCCGGTCGCTCCGCGCGAGGTCGCCGAGTCGATGATCGCGCGGGTGCTGCCGGGGGTGACGGTGCCGACCCCGCTGTCGCGGCCGCCGCGCCGGGCCGGATGGTGCGTGCCGTTCTGGTGGCGGGGTTACGGCCTCGCCGTAACCGACACCGTCTTCGTGGCCCGCCACGGGCTGCTCCGCCGCAGCCTCTCGCTCGTCCCGCACGCGAAGGTCCAGAGCGTACGTCTGGAGCAGGGGCCCTGGGCCCGCTTCAAGCGGCTCGCCGACGTCCATGTGGACACGGGGGCCAACAAGACGGTGACGGCGCGGCTGCGGGACGCCGACGAGGCGGCGGAGCTTCTGGAGTCCCAGGCGGACCGGTCGCGCACGGGGCGGCGGGAGGCCCGGCCGGATCGGTGGATGGCGTGAGTGGTCCTGGAGCGTAGGACGTGAGGGCGGGCGGTGGCTTGCGCCACCGCCCGCCCTCACGTTTCTGCGTTCCGGGACCGCCGGGTCAGGAAACCGCGCTCCGCAGCTCGGCCACGTCGATCCGCTCGGTCTCGTCGTGGACCGTCAGGTCGATGACCTGGCCGACGCCGCGGGATTCCTCGTCCGCGGGCTTGAAGCCGGCCTCGGCCTCGGCCTTGTGGAGGGCGAGCGCCTCCTGACCGACCACATCGGCGAGGTCCTCGTTCTGTACGGCCTCCAGCGCGGTCGCGGACGACTCCTGCTGCGTACCGAAGAAGTCGAAGCCGCCCTCGACCGACGGACGCCGCACGGGCGCCGCCGGTACGACGGCCACCGCGGTCGGCACGGTGAAGTGCCCCGAAGACGGGGAGGGCTTCACGGGCTTGACGGGCTTCGGCGGCTTCGCGGGAGCCGGGAGGTTCGAGGGCTTCGCCGGGGCCGAGTGGGCCGAAGGCTTCGCCGGGTGCGAGTGATCCGCGGGATGCGAGGGGTGCGACGGGTCCTCAGGGTCTTCAGGATCCGCGGGGTCCGGGCTCTGGAGCGACTTCGAGGACGGGTCCCGCGCCGGGTCCTGCGTCGGCTCCTGCGAGGACGAGGACTTGGAGGGCTTCGCCTCGGCGGCCGCGCGCTCATGACCGCCGACCGCCTCGGGCTTCCCCTCGGCCTCGCCCTCCTCCGCGGCGGCGCCGTCGGACGCACTCGCCTCGGCCTCCGTGGAACCGGCCTGCACCGACTCGGTCTTCACCGGCTCGCTCGGTTCGGATTCGTGCGGCTCCGGAGCAACGTTCGAGATCCGGTTCAGCGCCGCATAGGCCCGCAGGAAGAGCGACGACCCGGCCGGGGAGAAGACCTCGGGAGACTTCTGCACAACCGTGTGGCCCTCGATCGCCTCGGTCGTCTCTGCTGCCTCACCGGCATCGACGGCGTCCGCATCCGCGTCCGCGTCAGGACCGGCGGAAACCGCCTCGGGCTCCTCAGGAACCTCCGGTTCCTCCGAACCGGCGGTCAGTGCCGCGGGCAGCGCGCGAGCCGGCGTCGTCTCTATCGCGAGCAGTCGGCGCCCCTCCAGGGCGCTCGCCCGCTCCGTCTCCGCCGTGGCGTACCGCCTCAGCAGCGCCGCATGTTCGTTGCGCAGGCCCGCCAGCTCGGTCCGCTTCGCGCGCAGCTTGTGCTCCAGCTTGACGCGCAGCTCGCGGGACTCGTCGAGGTCGGTCTCCAGCTCGGCGACGCGCTCCTCATAACGCCACTCGTCGCTCGCACGCGCGCGCGAAAGGTCCGCCACCTGTTTGCCCGCGGACGAGTCCCAGCGGCGCATGACGACAGCACCGAGGACCGCCGTCAGCGCGGCACCCGCGGCCAGCCCGCGGAGCACCGTCGGCTCGGTGAACAGCCAGGGCCCCACGGCGCAGACGAGCGAGACGCCTGCGATCGCCGAAGGAGGCAGCAGCCTGTGCAGAGGCGGTGAATGGCGGTGACGTCCACGTGGCATGGCCAGAAACTTACCGCGCGTAGGCGAATCTTGGAGCCCCGCACGGTAAAAACACAGCCACCTCGCAGCCTCAGCAGTCGCTCAGCCGCCCGCTCATCCACTCCAGCGTCCCCGGGATCTCACGCCGCCAGGTGTTGAAGTTGTGGCCGCCGCTGTCGAGGATGATCGACGAGATCCTGGTGTGCCGCCTCGACTTCACCAGCTCTATGAACTTCAACGTGTCCTGGTAGTCGGCCTCGCCCACCTTGCTGCTGCTGACGAGCAGTGAGGTGTCGGGCGCGGGCCTGTGCTTCAGGTACCACCTCAGGTCGGCGCTGTTCCGCAGTTCCTCGTCCCCGTGGAAGAGATCGCCTGTCGTGGGGTCGATCGGTGCCTTGTAGTACGCCGACAGGCCCGCCCCCGCGGCGTACACCTCGGGGTGGTGGACAGCGAGTTTCAGTGCGCAGTAACCGCCTGTGGAGTCGCCGATGATGCCCCAGCTGCCGGGTTTTTCGCCCACCCTGTAGTGGGCCGATACGGCGTCGGGGAGGTCCTTGGCGAAGAACGACTCGGTCTGCGGACCGCCCGGGATGTCCACGCACTCGGTGTCCCGCGGGGGCGCGACGGTCGGCCGCAGCATGACCAGGATCATCGGCTGCATCCTGCCGTCCCTGGCCAACTCATGGGCCGTCTGCGGGTAATGCAGGCCTTTGATCAGCGCTTCGGCGGTGCCCGGATACCCGGTGAGGACGGCGGCGGCCGGGAAGGTACGGGTGCGGTACCGCGACTGGAAGTACTCCGGGGGCAGATAGACGTACGCCGGAGTGGCGATGTGCGTCGTACGGCCCACGATGTCGATCTTCTGGATCTGGCCGCCGACCCTCGGCCGTGAACCGCCCGCCACCTTCACCTGCTGGGTGTCGACGACTTGGAGGGGGCCGCCGCCGGCGAAGTCGTGGTCGACGACCACGCCCTCGCCGCGCTCCTTTCCGAAGAGGTCGGCCCAGCTCGCGTAGAAGCCGAACGTCTGGTTGGCGCAGAGGCCGACCGAGACGAAGACCGCGACCTGGGTGGCCAGCAGCAGGCCGACCCGTCCGCTGACGACCCGCCAACCGCGCCGTGCCAGCCTCGGCCACAGCCACACCGTGCCGACGAACAGCAGCACGGCGAGCAGGACCGCCGACACCAGCAACTCGTTACTCGTGAGACCCATGGGCTGTTCTGCCTGCGCTTTCCGTGCCGTGACCGCCCCGCTCCTTCGCGAGCACTTGCCCGGCACTTTCCTTGCCTTTTGAACCGGCTTTCCCGCGGGGAGTGAACCTGTCTCCCGAAGACACCGTCCTAGAGGGCGCAATGTCGCCGGATGCCGGAATGGCACCGGAATTCAAGGTCTCTCACCGAACCACGGGATGCGATGTCTGTCAGGGTAGAGGGTGAAATGTCGGCCGGGGTTCCGGACCGAACAGGGCGTGCACGGCGCGCAGTCCGTGGTGCGCACCCCGTCCGTGCGCCGCGCTTGGTCGGTGCACCGCGCTTGGTCCGCGGTCCGCGTGCAGTCCGTGGTCCGCGCCCCGACGCCGTTCCCGCCCTGATCGCCAGTGCCTGCACGCTCGTAGGGCTCCTGGACATCGCCGCAGGAGTCTTCCCGCGCTTCCGGCACAGCCGGATGCACACCGTCGCCGAGGTACTCCCGGGCGCGCTCGGCCCGTTCGCCGCCGCGCTCTCGCTCAGCACCGGCGTACTCCTGCTGCTGCTCGCGCACGGGCTGCGGCGCCGCAAGCGCCGGGCGTGGCGGGCCGCCGTCGTCCTGCTCCCGGCGGGCGCCGTCGCGCAGTTCGCGTACCGTCACTCGCTCATCGGGGTCGCCATCTCGCTGGCGCTGCTCGCGCCGCTGCTGCGCCACCGCAGCGAATTCGAGGCCCTGCCCGATCCGCGCAGCCGCTGGCGCGCGCTCGCCAACTTCGTGCTCATGGGCGCCGGTTCCCTCGTCCTCGGACTGGTCATCGTCAGCGTCCACGCGAACCGGATGATCGGCAGTCCGAGCCTGGCCGACCGCATCACCCACGTCCTGTACGGCCTGTTCGGCTTCGAAGGGCCTCTCGACTACACGGGACCCACCTCCTGGACGGTCGCCGTCTCGCTCGGCGCGCTCGGCCTGCTGACCGCGATCACCACGATCTACCTCGCCTTCCGCCCCGAACACCCGGCCGCACGCCTTACCGAGGACGACGAGGCCCGCCTGCGCGCCCTCCTGGACAAGCACGGCGGCCGCGACTCGCTCGGCCACTTCGCGCTCCGCCGCGACAAGGGGGTCGTCTTCTCGCCCAGCGGCAAGGCGGCGGTGACGTACCGCGTCGTGTCGGGAGTGATGCTGGCGAGCGGCGACCCCGTCGGCGACGTGGAGGCCTGGCCCGGCGCCATCGAGCGCTTCATGGACGAGGCGAAGGCACACTCCTGGACGCCGGCCGTCATGGGCTGCTCCGAGACGGGCGGCGAGGTGTGGACCCGCGAGACCGGTCTCGACGCCCTCGAACTGGGCGACGAGGCGGTGGTGGACGTCGCGGATTTCTCCCTGGCCGGGCGCGCGATGCGGAATGTGCGCCAGATGGTGAAGCGCATCGAAAGGGCCGGTTACGAGACCCGGGTACGGCGCGTCCGCGATCTGAGCGAGGGTGAGCTGGACCGGATCCGGCGCGCCACGGAGGACTGGCGCGGCACGGACACCGAGCGCGGCTTCTCCATGGCGCTCGGCCGCATCGGCGACCCGGCCGACGGTGACTGCCTGATCGCGACCGCCCACAAGGCCGACGTGCCCGGCATCGGCGCGGAGCCCGGCCACTACGCCGAACCCGGCCCCTACGGCGACCTGAAGGCCGTACTCCACTTCGTCCCGTGGGGCACCGACGGCGTGTCACTGGACCTCATGCGCCGCGATCGCTCCGCGGACCCCGGCATGAACGAACTTCTCATCGTGGCCGCCCTCCAGGCCGCCCCCCGCCTCGGGATCGAGCGGGTCTCCTTGAACTTCGCGATGTTCCGCGCGGCGCTCGCGCGCGGCGAGAAGATCGGCGCGGGCCCCGTGCTGCGCGTCTGGCGGGGCCTGCTGGTCTTCCTCTCGCGCTGGTTCCAGATCGAGTCTTTGTACAAGTTCAACGCCAAGTTCCGCCCCCGCTGGGAGCCCCGCTTCGTCGTCTACGGCTCCTCCCGCGACCTCCCCCGCATCGGCCTCGCCGCCATGCAGGCGGAGGGCTTCGTGAGTCTCGCCCTGCCACGCCTGCTGCGCCGCCGCAGGACGGCTCCACGGCCTTGCGCGCACGCGGTGGCGGAGCGGGGCGTGCGGGCGGCGTAGGGCTGGTGAACCGACCGAGTCGGGTGGGCGGGGGCGAATCGGCTCCCCGCCAGAGGCCTAGGCTGGACGTATGAGCATTGAGCGCGGGCGCGGCCAAGTCGCGGGACTGCCGACGTGGGACCGCTGCGCGGTCATGGGAGTCGTCAACGTAACCCCCGATTCCTTCTCCGACGGAGGCCGCTGGTTCGACACGACGGCCGCCGTCAAACACGGCCTCGGCCTGGTCACCGAGGGCGCCGACCTGGTGGACGTCGGCGGCGAGTCCACCCGCCCCGGCGCCACCCGCGTCGACGAGGCGGAAGAGCTCAAGCGCGTCATCCCCGTCGTCCGCGGCCTCGCCTCCGAGGGCGTCACCGTCTCCGTGGACACCATGCGTGCCAGCGTCGCCGAGCAGTCGCTCGCCGCGGGCGCCGTCCTGGTCAACGACGTCAGCGGCGGCCTCGCCGACCCCGCGATGATCCCGGCCGTCGCGGCGACGGGCGCCCCCTTCGTGGTCATGCACTGGCGCGGCTTCCTGGAGGGCGGCAACGTGAAGGGGACGTACGAGAACGTCGTCTCCGAAGTCGTCGACGAGCTGCACGCACGCGTGGAGGCCGTTCTGGCCGGCGGCATCGCCCCCGACCGGATCGTCGTCGACCCGGGCCTCGGCTTCTCCAAGGACCCCGAGCACGACCTGATGCTCCTGGCGCACCTCGACCGCCTGCGCGAACTCGGCCACCCCCTGCTGGTCGCCGCGTCCCGCAAGCGCTTCCTGGGCCGCGTACTGGCGGGCGCGGAAGGCGCCCCGCCGCCCGCGCGCGAGCGCGACGCCGCCACCGCCGCCGTCTCCGCCCTGGCCGCCGACCAGGGCGCGTGGGCGGTCCGCGTCCACGAGGTGCGGGCCACGGCCGACGCCGTACGCGTCGCCAGGGCCGTAGAAGGAGCGCGTGCGGCGGGAGCACGTACGGCCGGAGTCCGTGCGGCGGAAGCCCGGACCGCGGAGGAATCCGGAATCTCCGGAGCCCCGACCGCAGGCGGAGCCGCCGGAGCCCCGACCGCAGAGGGAGCCCGGTGAGCGCCCCCCGCACCGACATCGAGCAGGTCGAACTCGCCAACACCGCCTTCTACGAGGCCTTGGAGCGGGGCGACTTCGAAGAGCTGTCGTCGCTCTGGCTGGCGCCACTGGACACGGCCGACGACGCCGTCGAGAGCGGTGGCGAGGGCGAGGACGAAGGCCCGGTGATCTCCTGCGTCCACCCCGGCTGGCCCGTCCTCAACGGCCGCGGCGAGGTGCTGCGCTCGTACGCGCTGATCATGGCGAACACCGAGTACATCCAGTTCTTCCTCACCGACGTACACGTCTCCGTCGTCGGCGACACCGCGCTGGTCACCTGCACCGAGAACATCCTCAGCGGCGGCCCCGCCCCCGACGACAGCGACGAGCTCGGTCCGCTGGTCGGCCAGCTGGTCGTCGCCACGAATGTGTTCCGTCGCACGGCCTACGGCTGGAAGCTCTGGTCGCACCATGCCTCCCCCGTCCTCGCCGAATCGGGCGAGGAGGAGGACGAGGACACTCCCGGTTAGTGGCGAGTCCACCCGGATCGAGTGGGTTAGCGGTCCGTGAGCAGCAAGGCGTGGTTGGAATCACGTACCCCTGGGTAGGGGCGGCTACCAACCCGTGAGCCGCCGTGTTCCCCAAGGGAAACGTCCGATGAAGCCTCGTGCCCATCGCCAGGGCGCGCGCCTCCGCGGGCAGGGACTGTCAGTGCCCGCAGGTAGATTCGTTTGAGGCCGGTGTACCGACCGCACTCGGTATGTACCAGCCGCTACCAACGATTGCAGGAGTGATTCGCGTGGATCGTGTCGCGCTGCGCGGCCTCAAGGCCCGCGGGCACCATGGCGTCTTTGCCAGGGAGCGCGAAGAGGGCCAGACCTTCATCGTGGACCTGACGCTGGGCCTGGACACCCGAGCGGCCGCGGCCGACGACGACCTGGCGAAGACCGTGCACTACGGCGTCGTGGCCGAGGAGGTCGTGGCCGTCGTCGAGGGCGAGCCCGTCGATCTCATCGAGACGCTCGCCGAGCGCATCGCCCAGACGTGCCTGAAGCACGACGGGGTCAAGGAGGTCGAGGTCTGCGTCCACAAACCGGACGCGCCGATCACGGTGCCCTTCGACGACGTGACCGTCACCATCACCCGGAGCCGAGTATGACCGCCTTCTTCACCGAGGGTCAGAGCGACCCGACCGTACAGCCGGTGCCCGCCTCCGTGGTGGAACAGGTGGACGCCGCCGACACCACCCTGCAGAACCCGAAGCGAGCGGTGATCTCCCTCGGTTCGAACCTGGGCAACCGCCTGGAGACCCTCCAGGGCGCCATCGACGCCCTGGAGGACACCCCCGGCGTCCGGATCAAAGCGGTCTCACCCGTCTATGAGACGGAGCCCTGGGGCGTCGCCCCGGACAGCCAGCCCTCGTACTTCAACGCGGTGGTGGTCCTCAGAACGACCCTGCCCCCCTCCTCGCTCCTGGAGCGGGCACACGCGGTCGAGGAGGCCTTCCACCGGGTCCGCGAAGACCACTGGGGCCCCCGCACAATCGACGTGGACATCGTGGCGTACGCCGATGTGGTCTCCGACGACCCGGTCCTGACCCTCCCTCACCCGCGCGCCCACGAGCGGGCCTTCGTCCTCGCCCCCTGGCACGACGTGGAACCCGAGGCGCAGCTCCCCGGCCGCGGCCCCGTGGCCCAACTCCTCGCGACGGTCACGCGAGACAGTGTCGCGCCCCGCGCCGACCTGGAACTCCGGCTGCCCGAGTAGTCGTTAAGGTCAGGACGACCATCAGGCGGTTGACCGAAGGGGCATTGTGAAAGAGCTGCGCATCAGGACGCTGGCTGCGGTGTTCCTCATCGCCGGAGTGCTGTCCTGGGCAGGTGCCCGCCTGTGGAACTCCGTGGGCACACTCCCCTCGGTCCCCCTGGCCGCCCCCATCGTCCTCGCCCTGATCACGGTCGTCCTGCTGTCCACGGCGCTCTCGCTGCGCGCCCGCCTCAAGGCCCAGCGCGAGCGCCGCCCCGGCGCCAAGGGCGTCGACCCCCTGATGGCGGCCCGCGCCGTCGTCTTCGGCCAGGCCAGCGCACTGGTCGCCGCCCTGGTGGCCGGTATGTACGGCGGCACGGGCGTCTTCCTGCTCGAGTCCCTGGACATCCCCGCCCGCCGCGACCAGGCCATCTACGCCGGCTTCTCGGTCCTCGCCGGCCTAGGCGTCATAGCGGCCGCCTTCTTCCTCGAGCGAGTCTGCAAACTCCCGGAGGACGACGACGAGAACGGCGGCACGGCCCCCGCACTGTGACCGCGGGCCGGCGAAAGCGCCCCCAAAGGGGCGCGGGGAACTGCGCGACCAGCCACAACGCACCCGCAGCCGAAGCACCACCAGGCAACGCACCCGCAGGCAACGCCCCGGCAGCCAACGCACCCGCAGAACCCACCCGGAACTAAGCGGAGCGCTACCGCGCCATGATGAGGCTCATCGCCTCATTACGCGTAGCTGCATCCCGCAGCTGCCCCCGCACCGCAGAGGTGATCGTCTTCGCACCGGGCTTGCGTATGCCGCGCATCGACATGCACATGTGCTCGCACTCGACGACCACGATGACCCCGCGCGGCTCCAGGATCTCCATCAGGGAGTCGGCGATCTGGGTCGTCAGCCGCTCCTGCACCTGCGGCCGCCGCGCGTAGACGTCGACCAGCCGCGCCAGCTTGGACAGGCCCGTGATCTTGCCGCTGGTGGCCGGAATGTAGCCGACGTGCGCGACACCCCGGAACGGCACCAGGTGATGTTCACAGGTACTGAAAACCTCGATGTCCTTCACCAGGACCATCTCGTCGTGCCCCAGATCGAACGTCGTCGTCAGGACGTCCTCCGGCTGCTGCCACAGGCCCGCGAATATCTCCCGGTACGCCCTGGCGACCCGCCGCGGAGTCTCCCGCAGACCCTCACGGTCCGGGTCCTCGCCGACGGCGATGAGGAGCTCTCGTACGGCGTTCTCGGCGCGCTTCTCGTCGAACTCGCCGATCACACCCTCGCCGTCCAGCGTCACGGGGTCGGTCATGTGGTCCTCGTTCCTGTGCCTCTCACGCGTGCGGATCGACGCGTCGAACAAGCCGGCATAAGAAGATGCCGCGCCCCCCAGGCTAGAACCTGGGGGGCGCGGCATCCATTCCGGGCCTGGTGAGGCCACCGGGAGCTGCGAAAGCTCAGCTCTCGGTGCGCTCCTCGGGGACCGCTTCCGCCGCGGGGACGGACTCCGTCACGCCGGCGATCGCCGGCGTGGAACCGTTCGCCCCGTTCGTCAGTGACAGCTCCTTGGGGGAGAGCACCGGCGGGCGGGTGGACGGGGTGCGCCGGGAGGAGCCGGTCCACGCGGGGCGGGCCGGGCGCTTGATGATGGGAGCGAAGACCTCGGCGATCTGCTCCTTGCTCAGCGTCTCCTTCTCCAGCAGCTGGAGCACCAGCGCGTCGAGGACGTCGCGGTTCTCGACCAGGATTTCCCAGGCCTCGTTGTGCGCGTTCTCGATGAGCTTCTTGACCTCTTCGTCGACGAGCGCGGCGACCTCTTCCGAGTAGTCACGCGGGTGCGACATCTCCCGGCCCAGGAAGGGCTCGGTGTTGTCGCCGCCGAACTTGATCGCGCCGAGACGCTCGGTCATGCCGTACTGCGTGACCATCGCGCGGGCCGTGGCTGTGGCCTTCTCGATGTCGTTCGCAGCACCCGTGGTCGGGTCGTGGAAGACGAGCTCCTCGGCCGCGCGCCCGCCCAGCATGTACGCGAGCTGGTCGAGCATTTCGTTGCGGGTCGTGGAGTACCTGTCCTCGTCCGGCAGGACCATCGTGTAGCCGAGGGCACGGCCGCGCGACAGGATCGTGATCTTGTGGACCGGGTCGGAGTTCGGAGACGCCGCCGCGACCAGGGCGTGGCCGCCCTCGTGGTACGCGGTGATCTTCTTCTCCTTGTCCGACATGATCCGGGTCCGCTTCTGCGGGCCCGCGACCACTCGGTCGATCGCCTCGTCCAGCATGTCGTTGTCGATCAGCTTCCCGTTGTTGCGCGCGGTGAGCAGCGCAGCTTCGTTCAGCACGTTCGACAGGTCCGCGCCGGTGAAGCCCGGCGTGCGACGTGCGACCGCCGACAGGTCGACGCCCGGGGCGACCGGCTTGCCCTTCTGGTGAACCTTGAGGATCTCCAGACGGCCCTGCATGTCCGGGCGGTCGACCGCGATCTGGCGGTCGAAGCGGCCGGGGCGCAGGAGGGCCGGGTCGAGGATGTCGGGCCGGTTCGTGGCGGCGATCAGGATGACGCCGCCCTTCACGTCGAAGCCGTCCATCTCGACGAGCAGCTGGTTGAGCGTCTGCTCGCGCTCGTCGTGACCGCCGCCGAGGCCGGCGCCGCGATGACGGCCGACCGCGTCGATCTCGTCGACGAAGACGATCGCCGGAGCGTTCGCCTTGGCCTGCTCGAACAGGTCACGGACTCGGGAGGCACCGACACCGACGAACATCTCGACGAAGTCGGAACCCGAGATCGAGTAGAAGGGGACGCCGGCCTCACCCGCGACAGCGCGCGCGAGCAGCGTCTTACCGGTTCCAGGAGGCCCGTAGAGCAGCACGCCCTTGGGGATCTTCGCCCCGACGGCCTGGAACTTCGCCGGCTCCTGGAGGAACTCCTTGATCTCGTGGAGCTCCTCGACCGCCTCGTCCGAGCCCGCCACGTCGGCGAACGTCGTCTTCGGGGTGTCCTTGGTGATGAGCTTCGCCTTGGACTTCCCGAAGTTCATGACCCGGGAGCCGCCGCCCTGCATCTGGTTCATCAGGAACAAGAAGACGACGACGATGAGGACGAAGGGAAGCAGAGACAGCAGGATGCCCAGGAACGGGTTCTGCTTCGACGGCGAAACGGTGTAGCCGTCCGGGATCTGCTTGTTCTGGAACTTGTTCTGGAGTGTGTCGGCCAGGGTCACGCCCTGGTTGCCGATGTAGCTCGCCTGGATCTTGGAGCTGCCGTCGACCTTCTCGCCATCCTTGAGAGAGACCTTGATGATCTGCTCGTCGCCGGTGGTGATCTTGGCCGACTCGACCTTGTTGTCATTGATCGCCTGGACGACCTGGCCGGTGTCCACTGTCTTGTAGCCGCCGGACGAGCCGACGACCTGCATCAACACGACCACGGCAAGGACGGCCAGCACGATCCACATGACCGGCCCACGGAAGTATCGCTTCACGTCCATCCATACGGAGCGGTGACGCCCCGTCCCTCCTGCCATAGTGAGTTTGATAAAGACTTTTAAAGACTGTTCTTCGGACGGTACCCCAGCATTGTCACCCGAAGCCGCAGGGGACGGCTGGCAATCCCGCCTACGCATGCTCCAACGGCGCGAACCCCGCTGGGGTTCCCGGTCGTCCTACCCGGCTGTGCTAACCGCCGTAGACATGCGGCGCGAGCGTACCGACGAACGGGAGGTTGCGGTACTTCTCCGCGTAGTCGAGGCCGTAGCCGATGACGAACTCGTTCGGGATGTCGAAGCCGACCCACTCCACGTCGATCGCGACCTTGGCCGCGTCCGGCTTGCGCAGCAGCGTGCACACCTTGAGGGAGGCGGGCTCGCGTGAGCCGAGGTTGGAGATCAGCCAGGACAGGGTCAGCCCGGAGTCGATGATGTCCTCGACGATGAGGACGTGCTTTCCCTTGATGTCGGTGTCGAGGTCCTTGAGGATCCGCACCACACCGGACGACTGGGTGCCCGCGCCGTACGAGGACACCGCCATCCAGTCCATGGTGACGGGGGTGGACAGCGCACGCGCCAGGTCCGCCATGACCATCACGGCACCCTTGAGGACGCCGACGATCAGCAGATCCTTGCCCGCGTACTCCGCGTCGATCTTCGCGGCCAGCTCAACCAGCTTGGCGTCGATCTCTTCCTTGGTGATGAGCACCGACTTGAGGTCGGTGCCCATGTCTTTCGCGTCCACCCGCATCACTTTCGGTCGTCCGTCCGAACCTTTTCGGCGGCCGCTCGAACCGCCCGCGACCCGCGTGAGAGGGCCCTGGGGAGCCGCGCGAGCGGTCCCGGTGGGGGTCCGGTTTCAGCCTTGCCGAATCACCAGTCTGCCACCCTGCCGCTGGGCGACGACTTTGCCCGGGAGATTGATGGCTCCCTGGCCGCGCCAGCCGGTGATCAGCCGGTCGACTTCCTCGATGTGACGGGCGAACAGCGAACCGGCCGGGGCGCCCGCCTCGATGGCGGCGCGGCGCAGGATGCGGCGGCGTACGGCGGGCGGCAGGGCGTAGAGCTTGGCGCACTCCAGGAGGCCCGCAGCGTCCCGTACGGAGGCCTCGGCCTGGCTGGCCCAGGCGTCGAGGGCGTCGGCGTCGTCGCGGGAGAGCTGGGCCGTACGGGCGAGCGCCTCGACGACTCCCTTGCCGAGCGCCTTCTCCAGGGCCGGCAGGCCCTCGTGGCGCAGCCGGGAGCGGGTGTAGGCCGGGTCGGCGTTGTGCGGGTCGTCCCAGACTGGCAGCGACTGGACCATGCAGGCCTTGCGGGCGGTCTGCCGGTCCAGGTACAAGAACGGGCGGCGGTAACGGCCGTCGGCCCCCGAGACCGCGGCCATTCCGGACAGCGAGCGGATGCCGGAGCCGCGGGCGAGGCCGAGCAGGACGGTTTCGGCTTGGTCGTCGCGGGTGTGGCCGAGCAGGATCGCGGTGGCGCCGTGGCGTTCGACGGCGGAGTCCAGGGCGGCGTAGCGGGCGTCGCGGGCGGCGGCCTCGGGCCCGCCGTCGCGGCCCACGGTGACGGCGATGGACTCGGCCGGGGAGAGCCCCAGTTCGGTGAGGCGCAGCACGACCTCGTCGGCGCGCAGGTCGGAGCCGGGCTGCAGACCGTGGTCGACGGTGATGCCGCCGGCACGGATGCCGAGTTTGGGGGCTTCGAAGGCGAGGGCGGAGGCGAGCGCCATCGAGTCGGCGCCACCGGAGCACGCGACGAGCACGAGCGGCGTCGACGGCTGCTCGTGCGGGGTTGGCGTGGGGAGGTCGGGGGCGGGCGAGCGCCTCGTACCCGGGGCGGGTACGCGCTCGGAGGCGGGCGGGCGCGCGACGTCGGCCGCGGGCGTGCGCCTGGTGTCGGGGGCGGGCGTGTGCTCGGTGAGGATGTCGTGGAGTACGCGGCGAACCGCCAGGCGTATCGCCGCGACCGCAGGATGGGGACCCATGTCCGGTTCCCTTCATGAAGTTTTCGGGGGTGAACCCGGTTCCGGTCACTCAGAGTGTGTAGATGGTGACAGAACCGGGCCGTTCCCCGAGCATTGCACGCCTACCCATGCCCCACGGTCCCTCGGACGGGTGATTGGAGGGGCGTTTACCTGCCGTCGGCCGGATTCACTTCACGACCCGCCCGCGGCGTTCACGACTCTGCCTTGCGGTGCACCCGCGCGACCCAGTCCGCCGGTTTGGCGATCTCCGTCTTGGTCGGGAGCGTGTTCGGGGAGGTCCACACCCGGTTGAAGCCGTCCATGCCGACCTCTCCGACGACCGACCGCACGAACCGCTCACCGTCCTTGTACTGCCTCAGTTTGGCGTCCAAACCGAGCAGCTTGCGCAGGGCCAGGTCCAGGCGGGAGGCCCCCTTGGCGCGACGCTGCTGGAACTTCTCGCGGATCTCGGCGACGGACGGGACGACGTCGGGGCCCACACCGTCCATCACGAAGTCCGCGTGGCCCTCCAGGAGCGACATGACGGCGGTCAGCCGGCCGAGGATCTCCCGCTGGGCGGGCGTCTGCACGATTTCGACGAGCGAGCGGCCGCCGTCGTCCTCCTCGCCCTCGGGCCGTCCGCCCGCCAAGGACTGGGCGGCTTCGCGGATGCGTTCGAGGACTGTCATGGGGTCGACCTCGGTCTCTCCCAAGAACGACTGGATTTCGCCCTCGAGGTGGGCCCGCAGCCAGGGCACGGCCGTGAACTGGGTGCGGTGCGTCTCTTCGTGCAGGCACACCCAGAGGCGGAAGTCGTGGGGCTGTACGTCGAGTTCGCGCTCCACGTGGACGATGTTCGGCGCGACCAGGAGGAGCCTGCCGCCGCCGTTCTCCCCCGCCGGGAGCTCACGTGTCGCCGGGGCGAAGGTCTCGTACTGGCCGAGGACCCTCGACGACAGGAACGACAGCAGCATGCCCAGCTCGACGCCGGTGACCTTGCCGCCGACCGCGCCGAGGACGGCTCCGCCCGGGGTACTCCCCCTGCGCTCCTGCATCTTGTCCAGCAGGGGCTTGAGGATCTCCCTGAACCCGGCGACGTTCGCCCGCACCCAGCCGGGGCGGTCCACCACGAGTACGGGGGTGTCGTGGGTGTCCTCCGTGCCCATACGAGTGAAGCCCCGGACGTGTCCCTCCGAGGCCTTGGCGTGCCGGCGCAGCTCCGCGACGACGTCCCTGGCCTCGTCGCGGCTCACCTCTGGGCCCGGCCGCACGAGCCGTGTCGCGGTTGCCACCGCGAGATTCCAGTCGACCATCTCGGCACCACCGATGCTCGTCATGCGTCAACCGTACGTGAGCGTGTCCGGCTGCGGTTAGGGGTACGAGGGGCTGGGCGCCGCCTGGGCGGAACTTGGCGGTGCCCTTGGTGCCCTCGGGTCGGCAGGGGCCGGGGTCTGTTTTCTCGGAGCCCGGCGCTGTCGGCTGTGCCCACCCGTCCCGCCCTGCGGGACGATTGCCCACAGCGGTAGCGACTGCAGGCCTGCCGCCCGGCAGCGGTAGCGGCTGCGGGCACGCCGCCCGGCAGCGGTAGTCCCTGCGGGGTGCCGCCCCGCAGGGGACGACAACTACCGGCAACCGCACGCCGCCAGTGCCGTCGCCGCGCGGTCCAAGGCCGACTGGGCCGGTGCCGGCGCTGGGGGGTGGGCCTCGTCAGAGGTGAGGAAGGCGAAGGCCAGTAGGCGGCCGTCGGTGTCGACGACTGTGCCTGCCAGGGTGTTGACGCCTGTCAGGGTGCCGGTTTTGGCGCGTACGACGCCGGTGGCTGAGGCGTCGGTGGTGTAGCGGTCGCTGAGGGTGCCGGTGAAGCCGGCGATGGGGAGGCCGGTCAGGGCGGGGCGGAGTTCGGGGTGGGCGGGGTCGCCGGCCTTCGCCAGCAGGGCGGTGAGCAGGTCGGCGGTGAGCTTGTCGGCGCGGTTCAGGCCGCTTCCGTCGGCGAAATGAACGCCGGCGAGGGGGAGTCCGAGCTTCTTCAGCTGCGCGCCGATCGCCGCCGCGCCTCCGCTGAAACTTGCCTGCCCGCCCGTCACGAGGGCGGCCTGCCGGGCCAGGGCCTCCGCGATGTCGTTGTCGCTGTTCGTCAGCATCCGCTCGACGAGGGTGGACAGGGGCGGCGAGGAGACCGCGGCGAGGTCCTGCGAACGGCTCGTCGCCTTCGAGAGGCCCGGGGATGTCGTCTTGATGCCCTTGGCCTGGAGCAGTTCCGCGAACTTCCTGGCCGCGTCCCCCGCCGGGTCCGTACTGCGCTTGGCCGTGCCGCTGTCCGAGTCGTCGATGCGGCCCTCGTCGACCATCAGGGCGCTGACCGGGGCGAGGTTGGGGTTGGCGCCGATGGGGTGCACGGTGGCGCCCGCGTACAGCGAGGTGTCGTACGAGACCGTCACCTGGTCCAGATGACGGGCCTTCAGGGCGGTCGCTGTCTCGTCGGCGAGGGTGCGCAGGCTCGCGTAGCCCTTCGTGTCCTCGCGGGCGGTCAGGGTCGGGTCGCCCGCGCCGACGAGGACAACCTCCTTGGTGTCGGGCTCCAGGACCGCGCGCGTGGTAATCCGGTGGTCGGTGCCGGCCGCAGAGAGGACGGCGACGGCGGTGGCGATCTTCGTGGTGGAGGCCGGGGTCTGGGCCTTGTCCGCCCCCTTGCCGTACAGCCGCTTGCCGGTCGCGACGTCGACCACCACGGCGGTGCGCTGAGCGCCGAGGGCGGGGTCGTTCAGGAGCGGGTCCAGGACGTCCGCGAGGGCCTTCTCGGCGGGGGCGGGCACCGCCCCCCCTGAGGTGGAGCCGGTGGAGCCACCGAGTCCGGCCAGTACGGTGGCGGCGCTCGGCGCGGGGCGGGGCGCCTTCACGGACGTACCGGACGTAAGGCCGTGATCTGTGCCACCCTCGCCCTCCCGCGATGCGGCCCAGTCGCGCTCCGCCGTACGCTGACCTGTGGAGTCCCAGGGACCGGCCGCGGTCACCAGCCCGGCCGCGAGCGCCAGGCCCACGGTGGCTGCGACGGCTGTGAGCTGCGGAGTCGTGAACTTGACGGGACGCGGCCGCACGGCTTGGGTGATCCGCGCCACATGCGGTTTCACCGAGCCCGCGACCCGCACCACATGCGGTCTCGCGGCCCGCCAAGCCCTCAGCTCTGGCACGACCACCAGCCCCTTTCGCGATCACACACCTGCGTGAGGGACACTTAACCACCAGAACTATGTGCTGATCATGGAGGAGCCACCGGTGGAGTTCGACGTCACGATCGAGATTCCGAAGGGTTCGCGGAACAAGTACGAGGTGGACCACGAGACCGGTCGGATCCGCTTGGACCGTCGACTCTTCACCTCGACCAGTTACCCGGCCGACTACGGCTTCGTCGAGAACACTCTCGGCGAGGACGGCGACCCGCTGGACGCGCTGGTCATCCTGGACGAGCCGACCTTCCCCGGTTGCCTCATCCAGTGCCGCACGATCGGCATGTTCCGTATGACGGACGAGGCCGGCGGCGACGACAAGCTGCTGTGCGTCCCGGCGCACGACCCGCGGGTGGAGCACCTGCGCGACATCCACCACGTGTCGGAGTTCGACCGCCTGGAGATCCAGCACTTCTTCGAGGTCTACAAGGACCTGGAGCCCGGCAAGTCCGTCGAGGGCGCCAACTGGGTGGGCCGCACGGAGGCCGAGGCTGAGATCGAGCGTTCCTACAAGCGCCTGAAGGACCAGGGCGCTCACTGAGTACCCGCGCTTCCGTTCGGGCCGCGTGATCCTGATGGGGTCGCGCGGCCCGTTCGTGTATCCGTACGCATACTGAGGGCATACGGAAGGTACGCAGGAGACGCACGCGTACGAGAGGTGAGGCAGGAGCTGGTGGCGGACCCGGAGGCGGAAGACCGCAAGCCGCAGTCGGACGAGGCGAGGAGTGCCTTCGCTCAGCCGGCCGGGGTGGCGCCGCCGCAGATCCCGGTGGTCGATGACGAGTCGTCGACCACGTCCGAGTTCGCGCTCCCGAAGGGGTTCGGCGCACCGCAGCCGGCCGGGGCCGACTCCGAGGGTTCGGCGTTCAGCACCCCGGCCTCGTACAGCGCGCAGCACGCCCATCCCGCGTTCACGCCGCCGACCGGCATCCCCATGGTCAAGCTGACCAAGGACGTGCCGTGGCAGGACCGGATGCGCGAGATGCTGCGCATGCCGGTGACCGAGCGGCCCGCGCCCGAACTGGTCCGCAAGGAGGACGAGTCGGGGCCCGCCATCCCGCGCGTGCTCGACCTGACCCTGCGTATCGGCGAGTTGCTGCTCGCGGGCGGTGAGGGCGCGGAGGACGTGGAGGCGGCGATGTTCGCCGTGTGCCGCAGCTACGGCCTGGACCGCTGCGAGCCGAACGTCACCTTCACGCTGCTGTCCATCTCGCACCAGCCGTCCCTGGTCGAGGACCCCGTGACGGCGTCCAGGACCGTACGCCGCCGGGGCACCGACTACACGCGGCTCGCGGCCGTCTTCCGGCTCGTGGACGATCTGAGCGACCCGGAGGCCGCGATCTCGCTGGAGGAGGCGTACGGGCGGCTCGCCGAGATGCGGCGCAACCGGCACCCGTACCCCGGCTGGGTGCTGACCTCGGCGACCGGGCTGCTCGCAGGCGCGGCCTCGGTGCTCGTCGGCGGTGACGCCCTCGTGTTCGTGGCCGCCGCGCTCGGCGCGATGCTGGGCGACCGGCTCGCATGGCTGTGCGCGGGGCGCGGGCTGCCGGAGTTCTACCAGTTCACGGTGGCCGCGACGCCCCCCGCCGCGATCGGTGTCGCGATCCAGCTCGCGCACATGGACGTGAAGGCGTCCGCGGTGATCACCGGTGGGCTGTTCGCGCTGCTGCCCGGGCGGGCGCTCGTGGCGGGCGTGCAGGACGGTCTGACCGGCTTCTACATCACCGCGTCCGCGCGCCTGCTGGAAGTCATGTACTTCTTTGTCGGCATCGTTGTCGGGGTCCTTCTTGTGCTCTATTTCGGCGTGAAGCTGGGCGCCGAGCTCAATCCGGACCAGGCGCTGAGCATCTCCGAGCGGCCGCTGCTGCAGATCGCCGCGTCCATGCTGCTGTCGCTCACCTTCGCGGTGCTGCTCCAGCAGGAGCGGTCCACCGTGCTCCCGGTGACCCTCAACGGGGGCGTGGCCTGGTCGGTGTACGGGGCGATGCACTACGCGGGCGGTATCTCACCGGTCGCTTCCACGGCCGTGGCGGCGGGCCTGGTGGGCCTGTTCGGGCAGTTGCTGTCCCGCTACCGGTTCGCGTCCGCGCTCCCGTACACGACGGCCGCGATCGGACCGCTGCTGCCGGGTTCGGCCACCTACTTCGGCCTGCTGTCCATCGCGCAGAACGAGCTCGACAAGGGGCTCGTGTCCCTGACCAAGGCCGCCGCCCTCGCGATGGCCATCGCGATCGGCGTGAACCTGGGGTCCGAGATCTCCCGGCTGTTCCTGCGGATCCCGGGCGCGAGTACGGCGGGCGGCCGCCGCGCGGCCAAGCGGACGCGCGGCTTCTAGTCGTACGAGGAGTGCCTGCCTACCGCTTGGCGTGGCGGCCGCCGCGCGGGGGCTGCTGCGGGTCCTGGTGCTGATTCGGGTGCTGGGGCTGGTCCAGGTGCTGGGGCTGGTGCTGGTTCTGGGGCTGGTGCTGGTTCTGGTGCTGCTGGAGCGGGGGTACCCGCAGCTGGGCCGTCTCGTCGAGGGCGGGTGCCTCGGGAGCCTGGGCGGCTTCCTTCTTGGACTTACCTCGCGCCCGGAGGTACTCAATGACGATCGGGACGACCGAGATGAGGACGATCAGGATCAGGATCGCCTCGATGTTCTTGTGCACGAACTCGATGTTGCCGAGCCAGGCGCCGAGCGCCGTGACGCCGGCGCCCCAGAGGACACCACCGATGATGTTGTACGTGATGAACGAGCGGTACTTCATGCCGCTGACGCCGGCGATGATCGGCGTGAACGTGCGCACGATGGGCACGAAGCGGGCCAGGACCAGGGACTTGGGCCCGTGCTTCTCGAAGAACTCGTGGGCCTTGACCACGTTCTCCTGCTTGAAGAGACGGGAGTCCGGGCGGGTGAAGAGCGAGGGTCCGACCTTCTTGCCGAACAGATAGCCCGCCTGGTCACCGAGGATCGCGGCGACACAGATCAGCGCGATCGCCGCCCACAGCGGGAAGTCCAGCGTGCCCGCGGTGATCAGCAGTCCGGCGGTGAACAGCAGCGAGTCGCCCGGCAGGAAGAAGCCGATGAGCAGGCCGGACTCGGCGAAGACGATGAGGAGCAGGCCCCAGATACCGAAGTTGTCCAGGAGCGTGTTCGGATCCAGCCAGCTTGGTCCGAGAGCAAGCGTCGTCACGGTTCCGGGCTCCTGAGGGGTGAAGGAAGGGACGGCGGTCCACATACGGCCGACCAAAACTATCAACGCAATGGGGCTCCCCCAGGTTCCACCGGTGTCCAGAGGGTGCACTGTGTGCCAACTGGTACAAAGCTGTGAGCCGTACAAAGCTGTGCGCCATGGGCATCGAAGAGTACGGCGGCGGTCAGGTCCCCCAGTCGGACGTGCTGGTCGTGACGACGAACGACGCACCCGGTTACCGCGTCCAGGAAGTCATCGGTGAGGTCTTCGGCCTCACCGTGCGCTCCCGGCATCTGGGCAGCCAGATCGGCGCGGGTCTGAAGTCGATGATCGGCGGTGAGCTCAAGGGGCTCACCAAGACCCTCGTGGAGACCCGCAACCAGGCCATGGAACGGCTCGTCGAGCAGGCACGCGCGCGTGGCGCCAATGGCGTGCTGATGTTCCGCTTCGATGTCACGGAGGCGGCGGACGTGGGCACGGAGGTGTGCGCATACGGGACGGCGGTGGTCCTGGTCAAGGAATGAGGAGCAGGCGGTAGGCGGTAGGCGGTAGCGCACGCCTACGCCGAGGGATCAGCGCATGCCGACGCCGAGGATCAGTGCATGCGGTAAGGGGCGTCCGCAATGGCGGGCGCCCCTTACCGTCACGCTCCTTGGGAGTGCCTGGCCGCGTTCGCCCCGATCGCGTCCCTCAGGTGCTCGGCGAGCCCCGGCCGCATGGAGTCGTAGAACTCCTTGAAGCGCTCGTCGGAGACGTACATCCCGGCGAGCCCCTGGTGGGTCTCGTACGAGCACTCGTAGAACCACTTGGTGATGTGCTGCCGGTGCTCCTCGGCCATGTCCATGGCGCGCTCACCGGTCGGCGGCTCACCGGCCTCCATGAGGGCGTCGTAGCGCTCGCCCCAGGAGGCCACCTCGGCCTGCATGCGCTTCCAGTCGTCCTTGGTGTAGCGGGCGGCGCGGCGCTGCGACTCGGCGTACGCCTCCGTACCGCCCCAGCGCCGTTCGGCCTCTTCGGCGTGTGCTTCCGGATCCTTGTCCCCGAAGACCTCGAACTTCTCCTCGGGCGTGAGATTGATGCCCATCTTGCGTGCCTCCATGGCGTGCTCCACGGCCGCCGCCATCTTCTGCAGCCTCTCGATCCGGGCGGTCAGCAGCTCGTGCTGGCGGCGCAGATGCGCACGCGGGTCCGCTTCCGGGTCGTCGAGCAGGGCGGCGACCTCGTCGAGGGGGAAGCCGAGCTCCCGGTAGAACAGGATCTGCTGCAGCCGGTCGAGGTCGGCGTCGCTGTAGCGCCGGTGGCCCGCGTGGCTGCGCCCGCTCGGCGCGAGCAGACCGATCTCGTCGTAGTGGTGCAGCGTGCGCACCGTGACCCCGGCGAAACCGGCGACCTGGCCCACTGGATAACCCACTTCCGCTCCCTTCTCCGTACGCCTCTCAGGCTGAGGCCTCACGTGACGTGAGGTGCAAGTCGGAAATCCCGGGGATTCCGAGGTGGATTCCCCGAGGTGTTATGTCGGTTTCGCCCACTTAGGGTGTGCGCGTGAGCACCGAAGCCCCGGCGGAGCCGGCACAGACCCCCGCACGGCGTCTGCTGCCGTTGATCGTGCCCTCCGTGGTGGTCGGTGTGGTCGCGGCGCTCGTCCTGCTGGGCGTCAGTCTGCTGGCCGAGCAGCTCCAGGACGTCCTGTGGGAGACCCTTCCGGACGCGCTGGACGTGGGCCGCTACTCCGTGCTCTGGATGATGGTGATGCTTACGGCGACCGGTGTCGCGGTGGGCCTGGTGGTGTGGAAGGTGCCGGGGCACGCGGGACCGGACCCGGCCACCACCGGCCTGGTCGATCCGCCCCTGCCGCTCCGCGTGCTGCCCGGGCTGCTCCTCGCCACGGTCCTGGCGCTGGCGGGCGGGGTGAGCCTGGGCCCCGAGAACCCGATCACGGCCGCCAACATCGCCCTCGCGTACTGGCTGGGCAGGAAGGTCGCCCCCCGCTCCCCCGCCGCCGTGTGGATGATGCTGGCGGCCGCGGGCACGATCGGCGCGCTGTTCGGGACGCCGGTGGCGGCCGCGCTGGTCTTCTCCGAGGTGCTGGCCGGGCGGCCGGGCCCCGGCGCCCTCTGGGACCGGCTGCTGCCGCCACTCGTCGCGGGCGGCACCGGCGCGCTGACCATGGACCTGCTCGCCCACCCGAGCTTCAACCTGTCCCTGCCCGACTACACCGGACCCCACTGGGGCGACCTCCTGTCCGCCCTGGTGGTCGCCTCGGTCGCGGCGGTGGCCGGGATGGCCGCGGTGTACGCCTTTCCCTACGTCCACGGCGCCTTCTCCCGGCTCAGGCACCCCATGCTGACGATTCCGGCGGGCGGGCTCGTCCTCGGGCTCCTTGGCGCCCTGGGCGGACATCTGACGCTCTTCAAGGGGCTGGACGAGGTGAAGGTGCTGGCCGCGGACCCGGAGGGCTGGTCGGCGGGGCGGTTCGCTCTGATGGCCGTAGTGAAACTGGCCGCCCTCCAGGTCGCCGCGGCGTGCGGCTTCCGGGGCGGCCGGATCTTTCCCGCCGTCTTCGCGGGGGTAGCCCTGGGACTGTGTGCGCACGCGCTGGTGCCCCAGGTGCATCCCACGATCGGCGTGGTCTGCGGCGTCCTGGGCGTACTGCTCGCTGTCACCCGGCAGGGCTGGATCAGCCTGTTCACGGCGGCGGTCCTGGTGTCGGACCCTGCCGTGCTGCCGCTGCTCGTACTGGCGTCGGTGCCGGCCTGGCTGCTGGTCACCGGGCGCCCCCAGATGCAGCTTCACGACGATGGAACCCCGATCCGCTAGGAGATGTCATGCCGCTCCACAAAGGCCCCGAGAAGCGCGACGAGCGCCCGATGTCCGTGAACCCCTTCTTCGGGGAGACCAATCCGGTCGGCGGCATGACCGAGGCCCCGCCCAAGCACCGGCTCCCGGACGGGCCGCTGCCGCCCACCACTGCCTATCAACTCGTCCATGACGAGCTGATGCTGGACGGCAACTCGCGGCTGAACCTCGCCACCTTCGTCACCACCTGGATGGAGCCGCAGGCCGGGGTGCTGATGGCCGAGTGCCGCGACAAGAACATGATCGACAAGGACGAGTACCCGCGCACCGCGGAGCTGGAACGACGCTGTGTGGCCATGCTCGCCGACCTGTGGAACGCCCCCGATCCGTCGGCCGCCGTGGGCTGTTCGACGACCGGGTCCAGTGAGGCGTGCATGCTCGCGGGGATGGCGCTGAAGCGGCGCTGGGCCCAGCGCAACGCCGACCGCTATCCCGCGGCCCGCCCGAACCTCGTCATGGGCGTCAACGTCCAGGTCTGCTGGGACAAGTTCTGCAACTTCTGGGAGGTCGAGGCGCGCCAAGTCCCCATGGAGGGCGACCGGTTCCACCTCGACCCCCAGGCCGCCGCCGAGCTGTGCGACGAGAACACCATCGGGGTCGTGGGCATCCTCGGGTCCACCTTCGACGGGTCCTACGAGCCGATCGCCGACCTGTGCGCGGCCCTCGACGCCCTTCAGGAGCGGACCGGGCTCGACATCCCGGTGCATGTCGACGGCGCGTCCGGCGCGATGGTCGCCCCCTTCCTCGACGAGGACCTGGTCTGGGACTTCCGGCTGCCGAGGGTGTCGTCCATCAACACCTCGGGCCACAAGTACGGCCTCGTCTACCCGGGCGTCGGCTGGGCGCTGTGGAAGTCGGCTGACGAGCTGCCGGAGGAACTCGTCTTCCGGGTCAACTACCTGGGCGGCGACATGCCGACCTTCGCGCTCAACTTCTCCCGGCCCGGCGCCCAGGTGGTGGCGCAGTACTACACGTTCCTGCGGCTGGGCCGGGAGGGCTACCGGGCCGTGCAGCAGACGACCCGTGACGTGGCGCTCGCACTCTCCGGGCGTGTCGAGGCACTGGGCGACTTCCAACTCCTCACCCGAGGTGATGAGTTGCCGGTCTTCGCCTTCACGACGGGACCCGACGTGACCGCCTACGACGTCTTCGACGTGTCCCGGCGGATGCGCGAGCGGGGCTGGCTGGTGCCCGCGTACACCTTCCCTGCCAACCGCGAGGACCTGTCGGTACTGCGGGTGGTGTGCCGCAACGGCTTCTCGACGGACCTCGCCGAGTTGTTCGTGGACGACCTCGGACGACTGCTGCCTGAACTGCGCCGACAGTCGCATCCGTTGACGCGCGACAAGGGTGCGGCCACCGGCTTCCACCACTGAGCCGGCCGTCCGGGCAGCCGCCGTTGTCAGGTGCCGTCGCCCAGGTCGAAGCTGTGCCAGTGCACGCCGTCGGCGGATATGCGATAGCTCCCGGTGCCGAAGCTGCCGCCCATCACGTAGCCGAGCGGCGTCACGGTCGCCGAACCCCCCAGGCCCTGCGAGCCCCTGGCCTCCTTGAAGGAACGGCCGCCGTCGGTGCTGCGCCAGACGGCGTCCTCGCCGTGGATGGTGAGGCTGCCGTCGACGGCGGCGACCGGATCGCCGATCGAGGAGCGCGGGTCCACGCCCTTGCGGTATTTCCAGACCTGCTCCCAGGTGTGGCCACCGTCGGTGCTGCGGTGCAGGGCGAGCAGCCCGTTCTTCACGCCCTCCTCCTCGGGCAGCTGGCCCGGATGAAGCGCGTACAGCACGTCTCCGGACGCGACCACGCGCATGCCCCAGCCGTGCTCCTCGAACGGGGCGATCAGGGCCGTACGCCAGGTGCGCCCGCGGTCCTCGCTGACGGCGAGAGCGGGGGCGCCGGAGCCCGGGTCGGCGCCGGAGACGAAGAGGAGTCCGCCCGCGGTCTCCCCAGCCGGGATCAGCTCACCCGCCAGCGGAGGCTGGTGGGCCAGGACCTGGAACCTGCCCGTGCCGGGTTGGACCACGAGGAGGCGGGACGGCGCGCATCCGTTCCCCTCTTTGTCCGGCCGTGAGCAGTCCGGGACCAGGGCGCCTCCTGCGGGCACCGCCGCGGTCGTGCCCGCAGGGGCGACGGAGCCGCGCCGCCAGCTGCGGCCGCCGTCGCCCGTGAACCAGGTCCCGTCCGGCGGCGGCCACTTGCCCTCGGTGATCAGCGCGCGGCCGGGTCCCAGCACCACGAGCCCCGCCGTGATGCCGAGGTCGCCCCTCACGTCCGGCAGCGGGTTGCGCGCGAGGCGCCAGGAGTCGGCGGCCTTGTCGAGCACCGCGACGTACTGCCGGCAGCGCGTCTTCCCGCACCGCGCGAGCAGCGCGAACCCGCTGGCGTCCGACGCGAAGCCCACGGCGTGCGGACCCCCCGGCAGGTCCCGTGACGAGGGGATCCGGGGAGGCGAGACCCCCGTCGGGGCGGGGGCGCTGCTGCTCACACCCGGATCCGCACCCGCAGCTGTATCCGCGCCGGAGCCTGAGCATCCGGCCAACAGCACCAGTACGCCCAGTACGGCGGCCACGACCGCCTTGCCCGTGCCTGTGCCCGTGCCTGAGCCCGCGCCCCTGCCCCTGCCCCACCTCATGAGATTCCCCCGATCCCGCGCCGCACCGTCATTTCTGGTACACCGCTCGCCGCGCTCGGGTTCCCACTTCCTCGCGACGACTTTTCAGGCGCAGAGCTGAGGGCGCCGTACGTCTGCTTACTCAGCCCCCCGAACTATCTACTCAGCCCCCGAACTACTTACTGAGCCCCCCGAACCTCCGCACCGCCAGCGGCAAGAACACCGCCAGCAGTGCCAGCGGCCAGACCACGGCCGCCCAGACGTGGCCCGGCTCCCCGCCCGGCCCGCCGAACAGGTCCCGTACCGCCGTCGCCGTCTGGGACATCGGGTTCCACTCGACCACCGTGCCCAGCCAGCCCGGCATGGAGTCCGGGGTTGCGAACGCGTTGGACAGGAAGCCGACCGGCCAGACCAGGATCTGCACGGCCTGCACCATCTCCGGCTTTCCGGCGACCATCGCGAGGTGGATGCCGATCCACAGCATGGCGAACCGGAAGAGCAGGAGCAGCCCGACGGCTCCCAGGAACGCCCCGAACGTGCCGTGCGCGCGCCAGCCGATCGCGTACCCGACGCCGATCAGCACGGCCAGGCCCAGCGCCGACTGGAGCATGTCGGCGACCGAACGGCCCACCAGGACCGCGCCGTTGGTCATCGGCATCGACCGGAAGCGGTCGATCACCCCCTTGTTGAGGTCCTGGGTGACGGCCAGCATCGTGCCCTCCAGGCCGAAGGCCATGGTCAGCGCGAGCATGCCGGGCACCAGGAAGTCGACGTAGTCGCCCTGGACGCCCCGGCCGCCGCCGATGAGATAGCCGAACATCAGCAGCAGCATCACGGGGAAGACCAGGCCGACCAGCACCTGGACGGGTTGCCGTGCCCAGTGGGCGAGTTCGCGGCGGGTCATGGTCCAGCAGTCGGTCAGGATGTCGGCCCCTGGAGCACGCGAAGCCCGTGGAGCCCGTGAATCCCCGGGACGGGTCGCCTCGTACGTACTCATACGGTCTCCTCCATGCGGTGCTCGTCCACGCGGGGCTCGTCAGTACGGCGCCCGTCCCCCGTCAGATCCAGGAACACCTCGTCCAGCGTCGGCCGCCGCAGCGCGATGTCCTCAGCCTCTATGCCGGCCTCCTCCAGGGCGCGTACGGCCCCCGCCAGCGCCGCCATGCGGTCGGTGACCTGGGCGCTGATGAGACGGCGGTCGGTGTCCACCGAGACTCCGTCCCCGGGGAACGGCAACAGGGCGACGGCGGCGCCCAGTTGGCCGCCGTCCCGCAGCACCACGTCGATCCGGTCGCCGCCGGTGCGGGCCTTCAGTTCGTCCGCCGTGCCGTCCGCGATGACCCGGCCGTGGTCGACGACGGAGATGCGGTGGGCGAGCTGGTCGGCCTCCTCCAGGTACTGCGTGGTGAGCAGGACCGTGGTGCCGCCGCCGACCAGGGAGCGGACGGCGGCCCACACCTCCGCCCGGCCTCGTGGGTCGAGCCCGGTCGTCGGTTCGTCCAGGAAGAGCACCTCCGGCTCGGTGATGAGGGACGCGGCGAGGTCCAGGCGGCGCCGCATGCCTCCGCTGTACTGCTTGACCGCCTTGCGCCCGGTGTCGGCGAGGTCGAAGCGCTCCAGGAGCTCGTCGGCCCGCACGCGCGCGTGGCGGGCGCCCAGGTGGTGGAGCCGGCCGAACATCTCCAGGTTCTGGTGTCCGCCGAGCTCCTCGTCGAGCGCGGCGTGCTGGCCGAGCAGGCCGATGCGGTGCCGTACCCGGCCGGCCTCGCGCGCCACGTCGTACCCGGCGACCTCGACCCGGCCCTCGTCGGGACGCAGCAGGGTGGTCAGCACGCGCACCATGGTCGTCTTGCCCGCGCCGTTCGGACCGAGCAGGCCGTGGACGGTGCCGCGGCGCACCGCCAGGTCCAGTCCGTCCAGTGCCGCCTTGTCGCCGTACCGCTTCCGTACGCCCTCAGCGACGATCGCGTCGGTCATCCGATCCCCCTTTGCCCAGTGATCAAGCCAAGCGATCCGGCCAGTGGCCAAACCCAGTAATCAAACTTGACTACTCATCGAAAGTAACTCGACCGAAGCCATTCGTCAAACTTGATTAGCCGCGATCCCCGGGATGCGGCATCCCCGTCGCGTACGGGTTCTCCTCGCCCTCGGCCAGGACGGCGACGAACGGCTCGCCCTCGCCCGCGAAGGTGTACGCCCCGCGCTCGATCCGCGCGATCAGGCCGCGCGTCCACTCGGCGTCGGAGTCGGCGGTGTGCACCCAGAGGTTCATGATCTCGCCGATGTGGCCGAGCTGTTCGGGGCCGTCCTCGGGCACGTAGTGCTCGGTGACGGCACCACGCCACTCCTCGATCTTCCGGATCCGCTCCTTCAGGAGGGCCACCGCTTCGTCCCTCGGCAGGTCGACGATGAAGCCGATGCCCGCCGACTGGACGTCCATCTTCTGGTCGTACGAGGTCAGGGACTCGCGCAGGAGCGCCAGGAACTCCTCGGTGCCCTTGTCCGTGATCTCGTACTCGGTGCGCGGCGGGCCGCCGACCGTGGACGGCGCGATCTCGTGCGCGTGCAGCAGGCCCTGCTTCGCCATCTGCTTGAGCGCGTGGTAGATCGAGCCGGGCTTGGCGTTGGACCACTCGTGCGCGCCCCAGTACTCCAGGTCGTTGCGGACCTGGTAGCCGTGGGCCCGCCCGTGCTGGCGGACGGCGCCGAGCACGAGGAGACGGATCGCTGACATGTGGTCCACATTAGGACCCGCCGCTTGACCTCCAGGACGCGGTGTGCCCCTGGCGTCCCGTCTCACCCCCAGGAGGTGCCCTGCTCCTGGGCGACCAGCTCGAAGGCCGTCTTGCCGTCCAGGGACTCGCGGATGATGTCGGCGTGGCCAGCGTGCCGGGCGAACTCCTCTACGAGATGGAGCATGAGCCAGCGCATCGAGACCTCGCCCTTGGGGAACCAGGGCGCCTCGGGCAGCGGGAAGGTGTCGTCCAGGGATCCGACGGACCGGATGAACTCCTCGGTCTCGTGCGCCACCCCGTCCCAGAAGGCGAGGGTCCCGGCCACCGTCTCGCCCTCGGCGAGGTGGAAGCCGTCTCCCCAGGTCTCCTCGGTGCGCGCCCGCTCGTTGGGCTTCTGCTGGGCCAGCCGCAGCCAGTTCAGCTCGCACTCGGCGACATGCTTGACGAGTCCGGACAGCGAGAGCTCGCTGGCGCTGGGCCGCAGCGCCGCCTGCTCGTCGTCCAGCCCCAGCACTGCGCGCCGGAGGCCGCCACGCTGTGCCTCCGCGAAGGCCAGGAGTGCACCGCGCTCGTCGCCGTACGCCTCTGCGGGAACGTGAGTGACCATGTCGGCCGCCTTTCATCGGGTCCTCTTGCCTGACACCGATGAAGCTACGGGCCCTTGCGGTCAGCTTCTGTCCGCAAGGGCCCGGTCACTGCAAAGAGGCTAGAACGGGAAGAAGCTCCGCCCGTGCTGCACCGAGATCCACTTCTGCGTGGTGAACGCCTCGACGGTCGCCTCGCCGTTCAGGCGGCCGATGCCCGAGTGCTTCTCGCCGCCGAAGGCGACGAGGGGCTCGTCGTGGACGGTGCCGTCGTTGACGTGGAACATGCCGGTGTCGATCTGCTTGGCGAAGCCGACTCCGCGCTCGACGTCGGCGGTGTGGACGGCGCCGCTGAGCCCGTACGGGGTGTTGTTGACCAGGCGTACGGCCTCCTCCTCGCCGTCGAAGGGGATGAGGAGGGCGACGGGACCGAAGATCTCCTGCTGGAGGATGGCCGAGTCGGCCGGCAGACCGGTCAGGACACTCGGCTCGACGAGGTTGTCGGTGGTGGTGCCGTGCACGAGGGCGGTGGCGCCCTCGGCGATCGCCTGGTCGACCACGCCGGTGAGCGCGTCCGCCTGGGAGGAGTTGATGACCGGGCCGATGACCGTCGTCGGGTCGGTCGGGTCGCCGACCTTCAGGGTCTTGACCTTGGCGACGAACTTCTCGGTGAACTCGGCCTCGATCGAGCGGTCCACGAGGACGCGGTTGGCGGCCATGCAGACCTGGCCCTGGTGGACGTACCGGCTGAAGACCGCCGCGTCGACCGCGTAGTCGATGTCCGCGTCCTCCAGGACCACCAGCGCGCTGTTGCCGCCCAGTTCGAGGATCGCGCTCTTGAAGTGCGAGGCGCAGACGGTGGCCACATGGCGGCCGACCTTGTCGGAGCCGGTGAAGGAGATGACCTTCGGGACCGGGTGCTCGATGAAGGCGTCGCCGATCTCGGCGATGTCGGTGATGACGACGTTCAGCAGGCCGCCGGGCAGGCCCGCGTCCTCGAAGATCTTGGCGACCAGGGAACCGCCGACGATCGGGGTGTTCTGGTGCGGCTTCAGCACCACGCCGTTGCCGAGCGCCAGCGCCGGGGCGACGGACTTCAGGGACAGCAGGAAGGGGAAGTTGAAGGGGCTGATCACGCCGACGACACCGACGGGGACGCGGTAGACGCGGTTCTCCTTGCCGTCCACCGGCGAGGGGAGGATCTTGCCCTCGGGGCGCAGCGCCAGATTGACCGACTCGCGCAGGAACTCGCGGACGAGGTGCAGTTCGAAGCCGGCCTTGAGGTACGTGCCGCCGAGCTCGGCGATGATCACCTCGGTGATCTCCGCCTCGCGCTCGTCGATGATCTTCAGAGCGCGCTCGAAGACGGCACGGCGCGCGTACGGGTTGGTCGCGGCCCATTCCTTCTGGGCGCGCTCGGCCGCGCGGTAGGCCTCGTCGACCTCGTCGACCGTGGCTATCGTGATCGACGCCAGCTTCTCGCCGTTGTACGGGTTGAAGTCGATGATGTCCCAGGACCCGGTCCCTGGGCGCCACTCACCGTCGATGTACTGCTGGGCCAGGTCGGTGAAGTAGGACGACATGTGCTCCCTCAAATCCCTGTGCTGCCGAGGCACAGACACTCAGGTCTGAGTCAGCAGACATCAACAACGATCAACGTCTGATCAGACGTCATCGTACTTGTGTTTAAAGGGAGTTGGAGAACAACTCTGGAGAGTCTGTGAAGACTCGAAGCGGATCCACAGGAGGGCTCGGCAGGGTGCCAGGGTTCAGGAGAGCTGGAGCAGCCCCCTCAGCAGGTCACGGCTCTCCGAGGGGCCCGGGCTGTCCTGCTGCAACTGCTTCAGCGCGCTCTCGTACTGCGTGACATCCTCGCGTTTGTCCAGGTAGAGCGCGCTGGTGAGCTGCTCCAGGTAGACGACGTCGGAGAGGTCGGACTCGGGGAAGCTGAGGATCGTGAAGGAGCCGCTCTCTCCCGAGTGGCCGCCGAAGCTGAACGGCATGACCTGAAGTCGTACGTTGGGACGCTCCGACACCTCGATCAGATGCTGGAGTTGTCCGCGCATCACCTCGCGGTCGCCGTACGGCCGGCGCAGGGCGGCCTCGTCGAGAACGAAGTGGAACTCGGGGGAGCTCTCGGCGACCAGGTACTTCTGGCGCTCCAGACGCAGCGCCACGCGCCGGTCGATGTCGGCGACGCTCGCGCCCTTCATGCCGCGCGTGACGACCGCGTGCGCATACGCCTCGGTCTGCAACAGACCGTGTACGAACTGCACTTCGTACGCCCGGATCAGATGGGCGGCGCCCTCCAGGCCGACATAGGTCGGGAACCAGCTGGGCAGGACATCCGAGTAACTGTGCCACCAGCCCGCGACGTTGGCTTCCTTCGCGAGGGACACCAGGGAGGTGCGCTCGACCTCGTCCATGATGCCGTAGAGCGTCAGCAGGTCCTCGACGTCGCGCGTCTTGAAGCTCACCCGTCCCAACTCCATGCGGCTGATCTTCGATTCGGAGGCGCGGATCGAGTAACCGGCCGCTTCACGGGTGATTCCACGCGCCTCTCGCAGGCGCCTGAGATGCGATCCGAGCAGCATGCGCCGCACCACCGAGCCGCTCGACTCACCAGCGCTCACGTTCGTCCGCCTCCCCAACCGTCTTCAGGGCCCGCAGTCTGCCACTAAAACACTTCGAGCTGTACTCGTTCGGTTACAGAAATGGAAAGGATCCAAAGGACTGCCACAGGAAGAGACCACTGGAGAGACAACAAGAGTGAAGAAGGTGACAGAAGAAATGAGCAAGAACTGGTAGAGGAAGGTCCAATTCGGGCGCGTGCACGTGCATCTGCCCTTGCATCTGCTCTACGCATTCGGAACCATGGTCCTCGCGCCACCGCTGCATCGCAACGACCGCGAACACCCGGGAGTGCCTCGCATGGGGACGAATGGATCGACCATGCTCGAGCCCTTACGGCAGGGACTTCCGCCGCTCGATCCCGCGGCCGTGTCCAACGCCGCTTCCTGCGCCCTGCCCGCCCGCTACGAAGCGGTGCGTGAGGCGCGGCAGTTCACCCGCAGAACGCTCGACCAGTGGGACGTCGGCGACCGTTTCGACGATGTCTGCCTGGTGGTCTCCGAGCTCGTCACCAACGCGCTGCGGCACGCGCTGCCCTCGGACAAGCCCCGCGTGGACGACCAAGGCCCGCCCGTGCGGCTGCACTTGATGCGGTGGACCGAGCGTCTGGTGTGCGCGGTGCGCGACCCCAGTCACGACAGCCCGGTCGCGGGAGACTCCGAGGACTTCTCGGCGGAGTCGGGCCGCGGCCTCTTCCTGGTCGACTCGTTCGCCGACAGCTGGGGCTGGCACCCGCTCGCGGGCACCCTCAGCGGCAAGGTCGTGTGGGCGCTGTTCCGGCTGCCGCCGGGTCCGGGCGCGACACCGGCCACCGTTCCGGGCGAATAGAGAACCGCGGCGCCTTCTGGCGCCGCGGTTCTACGCGCGTTACTCACCGCCAGGCGGCGGTCACACTCGGTTCGGTACTCAGGCGCCTGCTACCAGGTGGTCGAACTCGCCGTCCTTGATGCCCAGGAGCATGGCTTCGATCTCGGCGCGCGTGTAGACGAGCGCGGGCCCCGTGGGGAACCGCGAGTTCCGCACGGCGACGTCGCCGCCCGGCAGCCGCGCGAACTCCACGCAGGAACCCTGCGAGTTGCTGTGCCGGCTCTTCTGCCAGGCCACTCCGTTCAGCTCTGTCGCAGCCATGCCGTTGTACACGTCATCCACGAAATCCACGTCGTACACGTCGTGGTCCACAGGTCGCTCCCCGGTCGTGCAGTGGCTGATGTGGCCATTGATGCAGTGGTCAACTGACCCGGATCATAGCTCTGTTCATGTGCAGATGCATGGGCAGATGCACGTGCACGCGGGGTGGTCCTGTGGTTACAGCTTTTGCCGCCACTTCGACTACAGGCGGTTGTACAGACGACTACAGCCGGTCCAGCGCATTCCCAGAAGATCGCGTTACACACGACCTCCAGCCCCCCGTGCTCATAAGAGGAGACGCGCGCGGTGGCCCGGGTGTTCCAACGTCCGTGAAATCTCGACAAATTGGGGGCGAAAACAGGCGGATCGCTCAGCGGCCGGCGTACGGCAGCAGCGCCATCTCCCGTGCGTTCTTGATCGCGCGGGCCAGCATCCGCTGCTGCTGCGCCGTCACCCGGGTGACGCGGCGACTGCGGATCTTGCCGCGGTCGGAGATGAAGCGGCGCAGCAGGTCCGTGTCCTTGTAGTCGATGTACGTGATCTTCTCGCGGTCCAGCGGATTGGGGCGGGACTTCGCGGGCTTGCGCTCGGGCTTGCGAGCCATGGGGTCAGACCTCCAGGAGGTTGTCGAAGGCGGGCGGCAGCCGCTTCCAGGCGGTGCGTCCGGCGGCGTACTCGGCGTCGGTCAACAGGCAGGACTCCAGGAGCAGTTCAAGTCCGTCGCGGTCCAGACCCGGAGAGGTGAAGACCAGGTGCTGGCAGCAGTCGCCGTGCTCCGGGTGCCAGTCGAGGGCGGCGGCGGCCCGGCGCACCGGCGGAACCATGTCCCACGCCGCGTCCGGTAGCGAGGCCAGCCACGGGCCCGCGCTCTCCACGCACAGCGCACCCCCGGCCGCGTCCCAGTGCAGCAGCGTGTCGGGCCGGTCGGCGAGCCAGAACCGCCCCCGGCTGCGCGCGGCCGCGCAGGTCAGATCCTCCAGCGCCTCGTACAGCCGCTCCGGGTGGAACGGACGACACCGGTGCCATACGAGGGTGGCGACCCCGCACTCGTCGGCATCGGCCGGCAGCAGCGCACAGGCTGGGTGCTGGGCGGCGGCGGCCGCTTCGACGTCGAACCCGGCGAGGGCGGCTTCGGCGAGCAGAGAGCGGGGAGTCGGCAGCGGCCAGCCGAAGTCGCCCTCCCCGATCGGCACTTGCCGGGCCGTCGGATGCAACTGGGCCAGCAGTGCGCGGTCCTCGTCGTCCGCCTCCTCGGAGGGAACGATGGCGAGGACGGGCGCGTACTCCAGCTGGCGGGCAAAGGTGTCGGCGACCGTGCGCTGGTCGGTGGTGGCAGCGGCCAGGCCGCCGTCGGCGAGGTCGTCGCCGTTGCCGAGGTAGGGCAGCAGCAGGGCGGGGTCGACTGCGGTGATCACGCCGGTCAGCGTGAGACCACTGGACGCCACGACCTCGGCCATGGCCTTCGGCTCGACCGAGTCCCACAGCTCCACGACCGCGAGCCTCGTACGCCCCTCGTCCGCCAGCCGCTCCAGCTCCGGCACCAGGTCCTCGCGCAGGGCGCAGCACGCGCAGTCGTTGACGAGGGGAGCCTCGCCGGCGGACAGCACGCCAACGGCGTCCCGGACCGTACGGAGGACCGTCCCCGCAGCGGCCGTTGAAAGGTCGTGGTGGAGCGCGACGCTGTTCGGGACGTCCACAAGGAGACGCTCGACGGCCGCCCTGCGGGCATCGGCGTGCAGTCCGCCGACGATCGCGACGGACAGCCCCCCGCCGTCCATCAGCGGCCCCCGCGCTTGCCGAACCGTCGCTCGAAGCGCTCCACGCGGCCCGCGGTGTCCAGCACGCGCGCGTTGCCCGTGTAGAAGGGGTGGCTCACGTTCGAGATCTCGACGTCGAAGACGGGGTAGGTGTTGCCGTCCTCCCACTCGATCGTCTTCTCGCCCGCCGTGGCGGAGAGCGTCGAGCGGGTGAGGAAGGCGTGGTTCGCGGCGCGGTCCCGGAAGACGACCGGGCCGTACGACGGGTGGATTCCTTCGCGCATGACGGTCAGCGCTCCTCTCGGAAGTCGACGTGCCTGCGGACGACCGGGTCGAACTTGCGCAGGACCATCCGGTCCGGGTCGTTCCGGCGGTTCTTGCGGGTGACGTACGTGTAGCCGGTCCCGGCCGTCGACCGGAGTTTGACGACCGGACGGAGTTCGTTGCGTGCCATGCTGGTACCTTACTGAAAACGACTCCCATTACCAACCAGCGAACTGGAGAGGTGCGTCACCCTTGTCCGCCCACTGCATGCTGACCGGCGCCCAGCCGGGTTTCGGCAATCGGATCTCCCACTCCCACCGGCGCACCTCACGCCGCTTCGACCCCAACATCCAGCGCAAGCGCTACTGGCTGCCGAGCGAGGGCCGGCACGTACGGCTGCGGCTGAGCGCGCGGGGGATCAAGACGGTCGACACGATCGGCGTCGAGGCGGCCGTGGCGAGGATTCGCGCCCGAGGAGGGAAGGTCTGATGGCGAAGAAGAGCAAGATCGCGAAGAACGACAGGCGCCAGGAGATCGTCGCGCGGTACGCCGCCCGGCGGGCCGAGCTGAAGGAGATCATCCGCCGGCCCTCGTCGAGCGGGGCCGAACGGCTCGCCGCCCAGGAGGAGTTGCGCAGGCAGCCGCGTGACGCCAGCGCCACCCGCGTACGCAACCGGGACAGCGTGGACGGCCGCCCCCGCGGCTATCTCCGTACCTTCGGCCTCTCCCGGGTGAATCTGCGTGAGCAAGCGCACGCCGGATTCCTTCCGGGGGTTCGCAAGTCCTCCTGGTAACTTGCTGCGGTCATTCCGGTGACCCGGCATCTTCACCACACTTGGGGGCTTCAGTGGCTTCGGCGACCTTCCCGCTGCGTCAGGCACGTATCACGGCAGCGTCCGCGGTCGCGGCCCTGGCCGCCGCGCTCGTGCTGACCGGTTGCAGCGGCGACGACGGCTCCGCGGACGAGTCCGCGAGCCCCAGCGCGTCCGCGAGCGGATCGGCCGACACGGGCGGCGGTTCGGGATCCCCTTCCGCCTCCTCCGGCGGCCAGCTGGAGGGCAGTTGGCTGGCCACCACCGACGGCAAGGCCGTGGCGCTGGTGATCACCGGCACGCAGGCGGGGCTCTTCGAGACCGGCGGCACGGTGTGCAGCGGTACGGCGGGCGAGGAGTCGGGCATGCGGATGATCCGCCTGACCTGCACGAACGGCAACAAGGACCGCGCGGTCGGGATGGTCGACTCCGTGAGCGGTACGGCCATGAAGGTCACGTGGGAGGGCGATCTCGGCGCGGAGTCGTACACGAGGTCCGAGGGCGGGCAGCTGCCCAGTGGGTTGCCTACGGCGAGTCTGGGCTGACGTTCTCTCACTGCCGGGCCGCGGAATCCTTCGGGTTCCGCGGCCCGTTCGGCTTTGTGGACCCGTTCGGCTTCGTGGACCCGCCAGCCGTCATCGGGGGTACGGCGGTGTCGAGGGCCTCGGAGAGTTCGGTGAGGGAGTTCAGGAGCAGGCCCGCGCCCTGGCGGACCACCGCTTCGGGTCCGTCCTCGGGGATGCCCTCGCTGTCCCAGGCCTCCAGGGCCTCGCGTACGGCGTCCCAGCGCGGGACGCGACGCTCTCGTATCGCCTTCGCGCCCTGTTCGGTGGCCGTGCGCAGGGCCTCGGCGAAGCGGGCGGCGGCCGGGACGGGGGGCGCTTCCCGGTCCGGGAGGTGGGCCTCCATCAGCATGGCGACGCGGCCCAGCTGGGCGACAGCGTCCTCGGCGTCCTCGGCCGCGGTCCTGGACAGGCCCCGGTGGCGTACCGGCTCGTCCTGGGCGCGGGCCACGGCCGCGTGCCAGGACGCGCGGGCGGCGCGGGAGGCGAGGAGTGCCTCGCGGACGTCGGGGTCGGCGGTGGGGTCGGCGTACCTGCTGACCACCGCTGCCGCGTAACTGCCCAGCGCGGCCAGCCAGTCGGCGAGGCGCGTGCGCAGCCTCGGGGTCTCCCAGGCCGGGTAGACCGCGTACGCGATCACCGCGAGGAGCCCGCCCAGCAGGGTGAGCAGTACGCGTTCGGGGACCGTCTGCGTCCACTCCTCGCCGCCCATGCCTAGCAGGAAGACGACGTACGCGGCGGTGCAGGCCTGGGCGGCGATCTGGCCGGTGCGCATCAGCAGGTACATGGACGCGGCGCTGATCACGGCGAGGGTGGCCGAGAGGTTCGTGTCCGGGTGCGCCGCCTGTACGACTCCTGTGGCCAGGGCTACGCCTACGAGGGTGCCGGCGAAGCGGGCGACTGCGCGGCTGTACGTCTGTGAGAAGTCGGGGCGCATGACCATGACCGAGGTCAGCGGGGCCCAGTAGCCGTGGCCCAGGGGGAGCCAGGTGCCGAGGAGGTAGCCGGTGGCGGCCACCGCGGTCACGCGGGTCGCGTGGCGGGTGATGGGGGAGCCTCGGTGGAGTTCTCTTCGCATGGCGTGGAGGGCTGCGGGGATCAGTTGGGGGAGGGTGGGGCGGAGCTTGGGAGGAGTGGGGGTGGGGGTCTTGGGGCCCTTCGGGTGGGGGCCTTTGCCTTTCCGGGTGCCCGGGGTGGGGGCTGGGGTCGGGTGGGTCGCGGAGCCCGGCGCTTGCGGGGTGCCGCTCAATTTGGGACGGGCGCCGCCCCTAGCGGCACGCATGCCCACAGCGAGGATGGTTGTAGCGGCACGCGCGACCGCAGCTAGGACGGTTGTAGCGGCACGCGTGCCCGCAGCGAGGGCGGATCGGAGGCGGCTCGGTGGGTCCTCCTCTGTGCCCGCTGCCGTTTCCGCCACGTCCTCCAAGAGGGTTTTCAGGCGTCTCGCCGCGCGGTACGGGGGGCCCGTCAGGATGGAGCCCGTGTCGGGGGTTTTGAAGGTGGCGACTGCGTTCGGGGGGAGGGAGACCGGGGTTCCGTGGCGGATGGCTTGGGCGGTGGCGTCGAGGATGGCGGCCGCGGAGTCGAGGAGTTCGTGGACCCGGTCGCGGGCGCGGCCAGCGGGTGGGACGCCCATCGCCGGGTCGGCGAGGGAGGCGAGGACGGGGCGGATGCGTTCGGCGAGGCCGCGGGTGCCGTGGAGTTCGGCGGGGCGGGTGCGGGCCTGGCGCGGAGTGACGGCCGCCGCGTTGCGGGCCTCCATGAGCGGGAGCGGGTCGAAGGCAGCCAGCGGGTCCTGGCGGAGGCGGCGCGCGTAGTCCGCCTCGGAGGCCAGGGCGTCGGCCAGCGCGTCACGGTGGGCGCCCCATCGCCGTACCGGAAAAAGCACGATGAGCACCGCCTGCACAAGGCCGCCCACGATCATCATCGCCGCGTGGCCCGCCGCCTGCGCGACCGATGTCGGCAGCGTGACCGTGACCAGCATGATCGCGACGTTCGAGGAGGCGATCAGGCCGATGGTCGGGCCCGCCGCCCAGCTCATCCCCGCCAGGAACGTCCACACCACCAGCAGTGCCAGGAACAGCACCAGGTGGGAGATGGTGAGGTAGCCGAGGAACGTGGAGACGGCGAGGCTCGTGCCGGAGGCCAGGGCGAGTTCGGGGCGCGGGCGCCAGCTGCGCTGGAACGTGGCGATCGCCGCCTGGAACGCCCCGAACGCCGAGCTCGCCGCCGCCCCGGGCCCGAACGCCCACAGGCTCACCGCGATCACCAGCGCGAGCCCCACCGCGCCGCGCAGGGCGATCAGCGGTTCGAGACGCTTCCGCTCGACCCGCAGACCCGAGCGTGTGGTCTCCCTCAGCGCCCGGAGCCAGCTCATTTTGCCAGCGTACGGAGGTTTCGGGGGGTTTGCGGTCCGGAGGGAGCCGGGGGACGGGGCCGGGAGATGAGACGGCCGGGGGTGGTGGAACGGGAGCACAGCGATATGCGTGATGATCCTGGGAGCACCGTCACGATCTCAGGGGAACCAGAACATGCGCGCCATACCGATCGCCGTCACCGCCCTCGTGGCGGCCCTCACCCTGACCGCCTGCAGCGATGGCGGTGGCAGCGACACGAAGGCCACGGCCTCCGCCACGGATGCCGCTGCCGCCGCCACTGCCTGCGAGATCGGCCAGGTCGGCCTGGAGGTCGGCCCCGCCAGCGAGGCCCCGGCCGCCGGCGACACCGGCATCGTGCCCTTCACGATCACCAACAGCGGCGACCAGTGCACGCTGGAGGGCTTTCCCGTCATCGACCTCAACGCCGGCGAGTCCTCCGCGACCGTGGCCGGGGACGAGGCCGCACAGCCGGAGAAGCTGACCCTGGCGAAGGACGACACCGCGACCTTCACCATCACCTACGTACGGGGCGACGCGGCCGACGCCAAGAGCCTCGACGCGAAGACGGTGAAGATCAGCCTGCCGGGCGCCACCGCCACCAAGGACTTCCCGTGGTCGTACGGCCCCGTCGCGGGGAAGACCGAGGCGAGCGACCCGGACGCCTCCGTGAGCCCGTTCCAGCACGCGGGCGACTGAGCCCCCTAGTACGCAACGGTCACGGGATCGGGCGTCGCCCCCTGACCTGCGCCCGGTCCGCCGCCGCGGCCCCCTCCTCCCAGCCGGCCGCGTCGGTCACCCCGCGCAGCCTGGTGGTCACCGTCTGAGGGAACATGCGCTCCATGTGGTCCGCGACCGCCACGTCGCGGGCCACCAGGACCGGCAGCAACTCCCCCTCGGCAGCCGTCACTTGGCTCTCCTGGCTCTCCGCGGCGGACGCGAGCCGGTCGCCGATCCGGTGCGCGTACGCGGCCAGGAACGACTGCCGGAAGGTCTTCGTACGTTTCCGTCCGCCCGCCCGCTGCGCCGCCTCCGCCTTCGTCATCGCGGCGGTGGCCTGCACCAGCAGTGAGGTGTAGAGGAGTTCGACCGCCTCCAGATCGGGTTCGAAGCCGACGACGGTCGAGAAGCCGAGGGCGTCGTTCCACACGGCGCGGCAGCGGTTCGCCCCGGCCACCGCGTCCAGGAGCACCGCCTTGGCCGTCTCGTACGGCGCCTCGACCCCGATCCGGCAGGCTCCGGGCGCGTCCTTGGCATGCGTACGGGCCGCAAGCAGCGCCTCGTCGATGCTGTGCCGCGCCATCAGCTCCTGCGCCTTGGCGCTCAACGCCTCCGCCTCCTCCGGGAACCCGGTCGCCTCGGCCTTCGCCAGCAGGGCACGGATGCGGGTGAGCATGCGGGAGTCCTGCGGGGCGGCGGCCGTTGTCCCCGCGGGTACGTCCAGTGGCTCGATGGAGGGGAGACGGAGGAGCAGCCGGTACAGCTCCAGGGCGGCCGTGGCGTAGGAGAAGCGGTCGGTGCGGGGTGGCTGTGCGTCCAGTTCTTCGAGCTGTGCCGCCCAGCGCGGGCCCCGGGGCTCCCGGCTCTCGCTCACGATCAGCGCCGACACCAGGTGTACGTGTACGTCCTCCAGCTCGCGCCGCACGAACCGTACGAGATCGGCGGGCTGCCAGCCGCGCCGCCACGCCCCGGCGACGAACTCCTCGCCGCGGTGGGCTAGTTCGGAGTCCGAAGCGGGGTCGGCCGCGAGCATCGAGGCGCCGGTGTCGAGGGCCGCGTCGGAGTCGGCGTAGAGGGCGGCCTCGAAGGCGCGCTCCACGGTGCTGGGCGTACTGCTGCTCATCCCTCGATCGTGTCACGGGCCCACTGGTGGTACGGCCCGGCCTGCGGGTATGGCCCGGCGTGCGGGTACGGCCCGGCCTGCGGGTACGGCTGGCCCTACCCGCAGGAGACCCCCTGGTGGTCGTGTCCTGGCGGTCTCCGGACGGTTCGCTGGAGGGCATGGACACCACAGCCGTACGTATCCGATCCCTGCGCCGTGACTATGGCGCCGTGGCCGCCCTGGACGGGGTCGACCTGGACTTCGGCGCCGGGACCTTCAGCGCCGTGATGGGTCCGTCGGGGTCGGGGAAGTCGACCTTGCTGCAGTGCGCGGCCGGGCTGGAGCGGCCGAGTTCCGGGACCGTGGCCGTCGACGGGGTCGAGCTGGCCGGGCTGAGCGAGCGGCGGCGGACGCTGCTGCGGCGGGAGCGGATCGGGTTCGTGTTCCAGTCGTTCAACCTGCTGCCGTCACTGACGGCCGCGCAGAACGTGGCACTGCCGTTGCGGCTGGCCGGGCGGCGGCCCGCGCGCGGGGCTGTGCGGGAGGCGCTGGCCCGGGTGGGCCTCGCTGACCGCGCCGGACACCGGCCGTCGCAGCTGTCCGGCGGGCAGCAGCAACGGGTGGCGCTCGCCCGGGCGCTGATCACCCGCCCGTCCGTGCTCTTCGGCGACGAGCCGACGGGCGCCCTCGACACCGGGACGAGCCGCGAAGTGCTGTCCCTGCTACGGGAGTTGGTGGACCGCGAAGGCCAGACGACGGTCATGGTCACGCACGACCCGGTGGCCGCCTCGTACGCAGACCGGGTGGTGTTCCTGGTCGACGGGCGAGTGAGCGGGGAGCTGGCGGCCCCTTCGGCGGAGGAGATCGCCGGGCACATGGCCGGACTGACCGGACCGACCGGACCCACCAGGCCGACCGGGCCGACCGGTCTGGGGCGTGTGGCGTGCTGACCTTGGCAGCCTTGACCTTGTCGTCCTTGCGTGCGCGCTGGGCGTCCCTCCTCGGCTCCTTCGTCGCCGTCGCGCTCGGAGTCGCCGTGATGACGGCGATGGGGCTCGGCCTCACCGCCTCCCTCGACGCACCCCCACGGGCGCCGGAGAGGTTCGCCTCGTCGCCGGTCGTGGTGATGGGCCGGGACACGCTCACGGTGGAGGTCCGGCGGGGGCCGGGTACCGCCCAGGTGTCGAAGAAGCTGGCGCATCCACACCCTGTGGACAGTGAACTGATCGCCGAGCTGCGGGAATTGGGACAAGTACGGGTGGACGGGGATGTACGGGACGCGGTTGGTGTCGATGCCCCCGTCGCGGCCGTACGAGAGCTTGTCGGCGACCGCGGCCGTGTCCTGACCGGCGACGACCGCCACCAGGCCGACCCCTCCGTCGCTCGCGACGCCGAGGCGCTGGTCGGGGTCAACTCCCTGCTGGGCACCGCCGCCGGGGTCACGGCCTTCGTGTCGGTCTTCGTGACGGCGTCGACGTTCGCGTTCGTAGTCGCGCTGCGGCGGCGGGAGTTCGGGCTGCTCCGGATGGCCGGGGCGACGCCCGGTCAGGTGCGGCGCATGGTGCTCGGGGAGGCGGTCGCGGTGGGGCTCGTGGCCTCGGCGGTTGGATGTGTGTGGGGATCCTGGGCAGCGCCATGGCTGGTGCGGGCGCTGGTGGACGGCGGCGTGGCACCTCCGTGGTTCGCGCTGCGCGGGTCGGTCAGCCGGCCCTACCAAGTCGCCTACTGTGCCGGGTTGTTGGTGGCCGTCGTCGGTGCGTGGGCGGCCTCGCGGCGGGCGGCCCGTATCGGTCCCGTCGAGGCGTTGCGCGAGGCGTCGGTGGACACGGGCCTGATGCCGTGGTCGCGGCGGGCGGTCGGTTTCACACTGCTCGCGGCCGGACTCGGGCTGCTGGCCTGGACGTTGGGGACGGATCCGGCCGCACTGCTCAAGCGGAAGACGTACGTGACGCAGCCGATGGTGCTGATCACGGGGGTGGCTGCGCTGGCGCCGATCCTGGTGCGTCCGGTCGTACGGCTGCTCCGGCTGGACCTGCTGCCCGGAGCCGGCGGGCTCCTCATCCGCGAGAACGCGTCCACGTCCGTGCGGCGAACCGCCGCCGTGGCGGCTCCCGTTCTGGTGACGGTGGCGCTGGCGGGTTCGCTGCTGGGGTCGGCCGCGACGGTGACGGGGGCGCGGGCGACGGAGGCGCGGGAGCAGACTCGGGGGGATTTCGTGGTCACTGGGGAGAGGTTGGGAGATAGATCAGGAGAGGGAGCGGGATTGAGAGATGGCTCAGGGGTGGTGCGGGTGGCGGGGGCCACGGTCTCGGCCACCGCCTCCACCGCGGTCTTCGTACTGGAGGAAGGGACGGCTCTCATACGGTCCGACGCGCGGGCGGTGAGCGACGTGGCGGCGTTCGCGTCGGTGGCCCGGCTTCCGGTGGTGGCGGGCGACGTGCGCGATCTCGACGACCGCTCGATCGTCGTGAACGAGGAGTGGGAGCGGCACGAGGTGGGCTCGTGGGTCGGGGTCCGGCTCGGGGACGGACGGCCCGCCCGGCTGCGTATCGTCGCGGTCCTTGCGCAGGGGACGGGGGACAACGGGGCGTACGTGACCTCGGCGAACGCGCCGGGCGCCACGGTCGACCGGCTCGATGTGCGGGTGGCGCGCGCTGCGGACCGGGCGGCGGTCGCCGCGGCGCTGCGGTCGACCGGCGGGACGGTCCGAACCACCTCGGCATGGCTGGCCGCCACCCATCCGCGCACCGGCCCACAGACCCGGCTGGGGCTGCTGGTCGTCCTCGGCATCGCCCTTGTCTACACCGGGATCTCACTCGCCGGGACACTCCTGATGGCCACCTCCGCGCGGGGCGCGGAACTGCGGTCACTGCGGCTCACCGGGGCCACTCACGGGCAGGTGCTGCGCGTGGTCGCGGGCGAGACGGTGGTGGGGGTCGGCGTGGGGGCGCTGCTCGGGGGCACCGTCGCCGCGGTGAACCTCGCGGGGTTGGCGGCGGCGTTGGGGAGGTTGTCGGCGCCGGTGGGGGTGGGGGTGCCGTGGGGGGTGGTGGCCGGGTGCGTGGGAGTGTGCCTGGTGATCGGGGTGGGGGTTTCGGGGGTGGGGGCTTGGGGGCGGGGGTGATCGCCGTCCTGCCTGTGCGGCGTTTGAGGACGGGCGGTGCCGTCCGGATCCCCCACCCGCCCATGGGGGCCGCGGTTCCAGCCCGTCCGGCGTTTGAGGACGAGGCCGTCCAGGCCGACAGCGGGGGTCTGGGGGCGCAGCCCCCAGGTACGGGACGGGTAGGGGCGGAGGGGGCGAAAAACCCATCCCCTCACCCCCCACAGCGGTGTCAACTTCGGGTTGACACTCCCCTACTGCCAACCTACGGTTGACACATGACCACGAACCCACCCGGCACCGCATCCGTACGTCTCGACGACCTCATCGACGCCATCAAGAAGGTCCACACCAACGCACTCGACCAGCTCCAGGACGCGGTGATCGCCGCGGACCACCTGGGCGACGTCGCCGACCACCTGATCGGCCACTTCGTGGACCAGGCCCGGCGTTCGGGCGCGTCCTGGACGGACATCGGCAAGAGCATGGGAGTCACCCGCCAGGCCGCCCAGAAGCGCTTCGTCCCGAAGGCGGAGTCGGATCTCGACCCCAGCCAGGGCTTCGGCCGCTACACACCCCGCGCCCGGAACACGGTCATGGCCGCCCACAACGCGGCGAAGACCGCGGGCAACGCCGAGACCGTCCCCGAGCACCTCGTGCTGGGCCTCCTCGCCGAACCCGAGGGGCTCGGCGCCAAGGCGATCACCGCGCAGGGCGTAACCCTGGACGCCGTCCGCGAGGCGGCGACCGCGGCGCTCCCGCCGGCCGTCGAGGACGTCCCCGAACTCGTCCCGTACGGCCCCGCCGCCAAGAAGGTCCTGGAACTCACCTTCCGCGAGGCCCTCCGCCTCGGCCACAACTACGTCGGCACCGAGCACATCCTCCTGGCCCTCCTCGAGCACGAGAACGGCGAGGGCCTTCTCAGCGGCCTCGGCCTCGAGAAGACGGCGGCCGAGGCCCACATCGCCCACGTCATCGAGGAGATCGTGAAGGCGAACCAGCAGACCGGCTGAACAGGCATCGGGCAGGCCGACCGACCGCCCCCGGGACAGAACGGCAGGCCTGCTTCGGGGCTGTTGTCAGACCCTCCTGCGAGACTCGCAATCATGACCGACCGGTGGGCACTCGCACCGGCCGAGGACGGCGGCGCGGAGGTCGCCCCCCTCGGCCCGGACGGGCTGCCCGCAGGCCCGGTGCGCAGGGAACCGGATCTCGTCGACGCCGTGCGGACACGGCCGGACGTGACCCGGTGGGTCTGGCGGTCCACGGCCGACGTATATCCGCGACTGCTCGCCACGGGGGTGCGAGTGGAGCGGTGTTACGACATCGAGGCCGCCGAGACGCTGCTCCTCGGCCACGAGGGACGGCTCGGCGAACCCAGGTCGGCGGCCGCCGCGCTCGCGAGACTGCGCGGCGGCCCCGTACCGCCGGACCCTCCCCAGCGCGCCGCCGAGCCCGGCTCGCAGTCGTCCCTCTTCGAACCGCGCCCGGTCCACGTACCCCTGAAAGACCTCCTGGAGGTGTACGCGGACCAGCGCCGCCGCCATGAAGCGACCGCGTTCCCCGAGCGGATGCACCTGCTGACGACGGCCGAGTCGGCGGGGATGCTGGTGGCCGCCGAGATGAACGAGTCGGGGCTGCCCTGGAGCGCGGACGTCCACCGGGAGGTGCTGCACGAACTGCTCGGCGAGCGGTATGCGGGCGGGGGCGAACCCCGGCGGCTGGCCGAGCTCGCCGAAGAGGTCTCGGCGGCCTTCGGGAGGCGGGTCAGGCCCGACCTGCCAGCGGACGTCATAAAGGCCTTCGCGGGGGCCGGTATCAAGGTCAAGTCCACCCGGCGCTGGGAGATCGAGTCCATCGACCATCCGGCGGTGAAGCCGCTGATCGAGTACAAGAAGCTGTACCGGATCTGGGTGGCGCACGGCTGGTCCTGGCTCCAGGACTGGGTGCGGGACGGACGGTTCAGGCCCGAGTACCTGCCGGGCGGGACGGTCACCGGGCGGTGGGTGACCAACGGCGGCGGGGCGCTGCAGATCCCCAAGGTGATCCGCCGCGCGGTGGTCGCCGACCCCGGCTGGCGGCTCGTCGTGGCCGACGCCGACCAGATGGAGCCCCGGGTGCTCGCGGCGATCTCCCGCGATCCGGGGCTGATGGAGGTCGCGGGCCGCGAGAGCGACCTGTACCAGTCGGTGTCGGACCGGGCGTTCTCCGGCGACCGGGCCCAGGCGAAGCTCGCCGTGCTGGGGGCCGTGTACGGGCAGACGTCCGGAGACGGGCTGAAGAACCTAGCCCTGCTGCGCCGCCGCTTCCCCAAGGCCGTCGCCTATGTGGACGACGCGGCGCGGGCGGGCGAAGAGGGGCGGCTCGTCCGGACCTGGCTGGGGCGTACGTGCCCTCCGGCGGTCGGCGCGTCCGACGCCGCCGCATCCGCGTCCGAGGAGGCGGGGCTGCCGCAGGACGACCCCGCCGAGACCACCGGCGACCAGACGTCCGCCTGGGTTCCCGGCTATGCCTCCTCCAACTCCCGCGCACGCGGCCGCTTCGCCCGTAACTTCGTCGTCCAGGGCAGCGCCGCCGAGTGGACCCTGCTGGTGCTCGCCGCCCTCCGGCGCACCTGCACGGACATGGCGGCCGAGCTGGTCTTCTTCCAGCACGACGAGGTGATCGTGCACTGCCCCGCCGAGGAGGCGGACACCGTGGTGACCGCGATCCGTGAGGCGTCCGATCTCGCGGGCCGCCTCACGTTCGGCGAGACACCGGTGCGTTTTCCGTTCACGACGGCGGTGGTGGAGTGCTATGCGGACGCGAAGTGAGCTCGAGCTCGCTACGGCTGGGACAGCTCACCTCGGGCCGGGACTTCCTGCTACGGCCGGGACTTCTTGCTACGGCCGGGACTTGAGGAGTTCCCGCAGCTCCCCCACCACCGGGGTGTCCGTCCCGTCCAGCGCTTCGAGGGCCGACCGCCACTGCCCGTACGCCCCCTCGGTGTCACCCTCCATGCTCAGCAGCAGCCCGCGCTGGTGACGGGCGAGCCCTCCGCTGTACCCGTCGGCGCGGCTGTCGGCACGGCCGAGGAGCAGGTCGCACTCGCGGGCGGCCCGCTCGCCGAGTCCCACTCCGCGCAGGGCGCGCACCAGCCCGAGGCGGGTCTGGGCCTCGCCGTGCCAGTCGCCGTGGCTGCCGAGAATGCGCAGGCTCTCCTCGAAGTGCGGTAGCGCGGCGGCCGGTTCACCGAGGGTGAGATGGGCGTAGCCGATGTTGCAGTGCGCGGAGTGCCGGATGATCACGTCGTCCAGCGCGTCGCCGAGCCCGAGGCTCCGCTTGTGGTGGTCGATGGCGGCCCGGGGGTCCGTGTGCTCGTACAGGTTGCCGAGGTTGCTGTAGGTGATGGCCTCGGTGTGCTGGTCCCCCAACCGCCGTGAGAGTTCGAGGCTTTGCAGCAGCGCTTCGCTGGACTCGTCGTGCCGGCCGAGCCCTTCGAGGAGCATGCCGCGGTTGTTCAGGCCCCGCCGTACCCACGACAGGACCCCGAGCCGACGCCAGATCGCCAGCGCCTCGTCGTTCAGCGCGAGCGCCTCGCCCGCGCGCCCGGTCATGAAGTGCAGCCCCGCGAGATCTCCGAGCGCGTACGCCTCGGCGGCCTCGTCCCCGAGCCGTCGCGCGGCACGGAGCGCCGACCGCTGGAGCACCTCCGACTCGGCGACGCGGCCACTGCGTTGGGCGTACGGGTGGAGCAGGCGCACCAGAACGGGAACGTACGAGCACACCTGCGCATACCGCTCCACCAGCGCGACCACGTTCTCCAGCTCCAGATCACCCCAGGCGAAGGCCTCCTTCGCGGAACCGAACGGCTGCGTGGCCGCGACGTCCGCCGCGTGCGAGGGCGGCTGCGAGGTGGTCGGCCTGCTGCGGTCGTCGCGGTCGAGGCCCGGCTCGACGATCGCGGCGAGGGTGCGTGCGGCTACGGCGGCGTACCAACGGAGGGCGCGTTCGGCCGGGATGGGGGTGTCTGTCGGAGTGAGTGCATCGCCGGGTGGCGCGGGGGCCGGTGTCGCCGCGATCTCGCGGGCGAAGTCGCGAACCAGGTCGTGGGGTGCGTAGCGGCCGTAGGCCGTCTCCTCCAGGAGGGCGACGTCGACGAGGCGGTCGAGGGCGGCCTCGGCGCGGCGTTCGTCCGTGCCGGTGAGCCGGGCGAGGAGGGGTGCCCCGTACGCGGGGAGGTCGAGCGCGCCGATACGGCGCAGGGCGAGCGCCGCGTCCCGGTCGGCCTGCCGCTCCGAGGCGTGCAGCGCGTCATGGGCGACGGCCAGCGACCTTCGTACGCTCAGGTCGTCGTACTCGAGATGGTGCAACCGTCCCTCCGTGGCGGCCAGTTGGCCGGCCAGCGCGTCCGGCGTGAGCGCGCGGCGCGCGGCGAGGCGGGCCGCGACGATACGGAGGGCGAGCGGCAGCCGGCCGGTGAGTTCGACGAGGGGGTGTCCGCCGTCGAGCCCCTCCACCCGTCCGGAGACCGCGCGGAGCAGCACCGCGCTGTCCTCGTCCGACAGCGGCGCAAGTGGGAAACGATGCGCGCCGTCCAGTGCCGTGAGCGGCGAACGGCTCGTCACGATCACCGCACACCCCGCGCCGGCGGGCAGCAACGGCCGTACCTGCCCGGCGTGCGCGGCGTCGTCGAGCACCATCAGTGTGCGGGTCGGCGCGAGCAGCGACCGGAGCAACGCGGCTGCCGCGTCCGGGTGTTCGGGGATGCGGCGCGGCTCCGTACCGAGGTCGCGCAGCAGAGCGGCGAGCGCCTGACCGGGCGTGAGCGGGGTCATTCCGGGCGTGGCCCCGTGCAGGTTGAAGTACAGCTGCCCGTCAGGGAAACGCTCCCTCAGCCCATGCGCCACGTGCAGCGCGAGCGCGCTCTTACCGACGCCCGCCATACCGCTGATGACGGCGACGCGGGGGCCGGTGGTGTGGTGACCGTGATCCGCGTCGAGGACCGGGCGCAACGCCTCTTGTACGTCGCTCCGGCCGGTGAAGTGCGCGGGGGGAGGCGGGAGTTGGGCGGGGCGGGGCGGGGTGGGGTGAGAGGGGGTGCGGGCTGACGGGGCGGAACCCGCGGGTGCGGAACCGGCAGGTAGGGAACCGGCAGGACCGGACTCCGCAGCACCGGACTCCGGGGGGCTTGGCTCCGGGAGGCGGGACTCCGGACGGCCTGACTCTGAGTCGCGCGGCTCTGAGGAGACGGACTCGGCGGAGCGGGAGCCTGCGGAGCCGGACCTTGCGGAACGAGAACCCACGGAAGCGGACCCTGCGGAACGGGATCCCGCGGAGCCGGACCCTGCGGCACGAGAACCCACGGAACCGGACCCTGCGGAACGGGACCCCTCGGAACCGGACCCCTCAGAACGAGAACCCGCAGAGCCAGACACCAAAGACCGCGCCCCCGAGCCCCCCACCCCTTCGCCCTCGCCCGCATCCCGCTCCCCCCAGCCGAAGTTCCCAAGAACCTCCGCCCCGTTCCCCCCGTCCCCCTCCCGAAGGATCTCCAGGTGCGCCTCCCGCACCGCGGCTCCCGGTTCGACGCCGAGTTCCTCGACCAGGCGGGCCCGCAGGTCGCGGTGGACGGCGAGGGCTTCGGCCCGGCGTCCGGTGCGATGCAGCACGAGCATCAGCAGCCGGTGGAAGGCCTCACGGAGAGGATGCTCGGCGACAAGGGCGGCCAACTCCGGTGCAAGACGGTCCAGTCGAGCCACCCCGGAACAGCCGCCCGCCCCAAACCCCCCGGAACCCCCGCCCGCCCCAAGCTGCTCCCCGAAACCCCCATCCGCCCCAAGGCCCCCGGCACCCCCCGCACCCGCCCCCGCAAGGCACAACTCAGCCTCGTACCCCCACTCCAGAACAAGCAGCCGCGCCTCCGTGAGCCGCTGGACGAGCGCGTACCCGCCGCCCTCGGGCGGGAGCCCGCTCAGGGGCGTGCCGCGCCACAGCGCCAGCGCGGTCGCGGACTCCCGCAACGCACGCTCCCAATCGCGCCCGGCATGCGCTGCACGCGCGGCCGTGACGTGGTTCTCGAAGACACGGACGTCCAACTCGCCCTCGCCGACGCGCAGGACGTACCCCGGCGGCACGGCCCGCAGCCGTTCCGGATCGTCGAGGAGGCGCCGTAGCCGCGTCACATGGTTCTGCAGCGAGGCCTGCGCGGAGGCCGGTGGCGCCCCGCCCCACAACGCGTCCTTGAGCACATCGACCGAGACGACCCGGCCCGGCTCCAGCAGCAGCGCGACCAGCAGGGCACGCATCTTCCCGCCACCGACCGACCGAACCTCGCCGTCTGCGTCGTACAGAACCGGTGGCCCCAGCAGCCCGAACCGCAGTCCACGCCGCAGCCCGTCCCGCATAACGCCGCCCCACTGCCTTCCCGCACACCAACCCGACCGCGCCAACGGCGACTTCCGGCCGCCCGGCGCTCAGTTCCCCGTGGAACCGTTGGCCATTATGTTAGCGATCCGTTGGCGTGGCCTGATGTGATCACTACATCGGATCTGGCCCGACGGCGCGCGCGTTCAACGCGTAACTCGGGGGAGTGTCACCGCCGTGGCCGGATCCGGGGACGCGAGAGGCCCCAGTCGTCGAGGTGAGCGACCGGGGCCTCCGTCTGTCGTGTCAGCCCGAGTACAAGCCGGCGGACATGTGACAACGGTGCTCGACTCTCGGTTCTCGGTTCCCGGTTCAGTGAACGGAGAACCCGCCGTCGACGAAGACCGACTGCCCGGTGACGTACGCGGAGGCGCGGCTCGCGAGGAACACCACCGCACCCGCGAAGTCCTCGGCCAGACCGTTGCGCCCGACCATCGTGCGCGCGGCCAGCGCCGCCACCTTCTCCGGGTCGGACGACAACCGTGCGTTGAGCGGAGTCATCACAAAGCCCGGCACCAGCGTGTTGCAGGTGACGCCGTGCGGCGACCACGCCTCGGCCTGGGAGCGGGCCAGCGACTCCAACGCACCCTTGGAGACCCCGTACGCACCACTCTGGACGAACGCCCGGTGCGCCTGCTGGGAGGTGATGTGGATGATCCGCCCGAAGCCCCGCTCGGCCATACCGGGCCCGAACCTGCGGCCCAGCAAGTAGGGCGCCTCCAGGTTCACCGCCATCGTGGTGTCCCACACATCCTCGTCCAGCTCGCCCATCGGCGGGCGCAGATTGACCCCGGCACAGTTGACGAGAATGTCGGGCTCCCCGAACACCCCGGCCGCCTGCTCCGCCGCCGCACGCACCCCGTCGCGGGTACTCAGATCGCCACTCACCCAGGCCGCCCGGCAACCGTCCGCCACCAACTCCTCAACGGTGGCAACCAGTTCCGACTCCTTACGAGCCACAACCACAACACTCGCACCCGCCCGCCCGAGCGCCCCGGCAATAGCCCGCCCGATGCCGGAACTACCCCCCGTCACCACGGCAACCCGGCCGTCCAGCGAAAACAGTTCAGAAAGGTAGGTCTGCGAGGTCATGTCCGCACCCTAAATGCCGCGCCCCAGGTGACAGCGCGCGGGTCGGCACGCGACCGACCACGCGGCTGGGCCGAACCGGGGACCCGAGGCTCCTCCCTGTGTCGGGCCCGGCTCGGCAGGGGATCCATGGAGGGCTCATTCAGCCTCGGAGAAACCGTGTGCCGGTGTCGGTATCCGACCGTGGCTGTCTTCGAGGGACACGGAACGAGGGACGACTGTGGCAAAGGCTTATCTGGTCGGCAGTGGGATCGCGTCGCTGTCGGCGGCGGCGTTCCTGATCCGCGAGGGAGGGTTCGCGGGGGACGACATCGTGATCCTGGAGGAGCAGGACCGCGAGGGCGGGAGCCTGGACGCGGCGGGTTCGCCCGAGACCGGGTACACCATGCGCGGCGGGCGGATGTTCGAGGTCCACTTCGACTGCACCTACGACCTGCTGTCGTCGATCCCCTCGCTGGACGACCCGGCGAAGTCGGTCACCGAGGACACGTTCGCGTTCCACGAGGACTTCGCCTGGGACGACCACGCCCGCCTGGTCGACGGACACGGGAACATCATCGACGCGCACTCGATGACGTTCTCCGAGCGCGACCGTCTCGAGCTCGTGAAGTGCGTGGCCACTCCGGAGAAGCTGCTGGACGGCAAGCGCATCGCGGACCTGTTCCACGAGGATTTCTTCACCACCAACTTCTGGGCGATGTGGTGCACGACCTTCGCGTTCGAGCCCTGGCACAGCGCGATCGAGTTCCGCCGCTACCTCAACCGCTTCGTCCACCTGTTCAAGACCTTCGACACCATGTCGGGGATCTACCGCACCCGGTTCAACCAGTTCGACTCGATCGTGCGCCCGCTCCTTGCCTGGCTGACGGCCCAGGGCGTGACCATCCAGCTCGGCACCCGCATCACGGACCTGCGCCTGGCCGACGGCGACGCGCTGACGGTGAAGGCCCTCACCTGGGACCGTGGCGGGAAGTCCGGCGAGACGGCGGTCGGCCCGGACGACCTGGTCCTGGTCACCAACGGCTCGATGACCGCGAACTCCACCCTCGGCTCGACCGACACGGTCCCCGCCCTGGACACCACCTCCTCCAGCGGCGCCTGGCAGCTGTGGGAGACCCTGGCCGCCAAACGCCCCGGCGCCGGACTGGGCGACCCGAAGGTGTTCGACTCCTCGACGAAGGACTCCACCTGGGAGTCGTTCACCGTCACCACCAAGGACCCGCTCTTCTTCAAGCTGATGGAGGAGTTCAGCGGCAGCGAGGCGGGCAAGGGCGGCCTGATCACCTTCAAGGAGTCCAGCTGGCTGCTGACCATCGTGCTGAACCACCAGCCGCACTTCCGTGAGCAGCCCGAGGACACGTTCGTGTGGTGGGGCTACGCCCTGTTCCCCGACAGGCAGGGCGACTTCGTCGACAAACCGATGTCCGAGTGCACCGGCCGCGAGATCCTCGACGAGGTGCTTCAGCACCTGCCCTTCGCCGAGCGCGAGCGGATCCTGGACGGCTCCATCGTGATCCCTGCGAAAATGCCGTACATCACCAGCCAGTTCCTGGTCCGCAAGGCCGGCGACCGCCCCCAGGTCGTCCCCGAGGGCTCCACCAACCTGGCGTTCATCGGCCAGTACGCCGAGGTCCCCGACGACGTGGTCTTCACCGTCGAGTACTCCGTACGCACCGCCTGGACCGCGGTCGCCCAACTCCTCAAGCTCGACAGGCAGCCCCCGCCCGTCTACAAGGGCCAGTACGACCCGAAGATCCTCGTCGAGGCCTTGGAGACCCTGCACCGCCGCTGACAAAGGCGCACGGACCATGTTCGGCTGCTACAGCTTCCCCAACCACGTCCTCGCCGACCGCGACGACCTCGGCAACGGCGTCGAGGCGGCATCCCTGCGTACCGCGCTGACCGAGGAACTCCCTTCGGTCAGGAGCGGGACGCGACGGTCGTACGGCATCACGCGGTGGCTGTGACGGTCGAGCGGGAGTGACTCACATGGGCGGGCGGCGCCACCGGTCGGTTGGTGGCGCCGCCCTCTTTTGGTCCGTTACGCGCGGCTCCACCTCTGGGTGGCGTTGCCGAGAGCCGTCCACAGTTGGACCGGCGATCCGTTGGCCGTGGCCCAGTTGTTGACGTCGAGGGCGAGACCGTTGGAGCGGTTGACGACGGATCCGTCCAGACGGAACCACCACTTCTGGCTTGACTTGCCGTTGCAGGCCCAGAGGATCAGCTTGGTGCCCGCGGTGGTGCCGTCGCCGTTGGCGGCAAGGCAGTTGCCCGCGATGCGGAGTTCACCCGCGGCGGTCTGCGTGATCAGCTGGTTCGTGTTTCCGGAGCAGTCCCAGATCTGCACCTGCACACCCGTCGCGGCGTTCGGAACGTCAAGGCAGCGACCGGAGTTGGCGCCCTTCAGCGTGAAGGACGCGGCGGTCGGCAGCGGGTCCTGGACAAGCTGCCAGTCCTGTGAACCGTCGGTGGTCGACGCGGCCACGGTGACGGAGCCGCCCGCCGTCGAGCCCGTCATGAACAGGCTCGTGTTAAGGACTGAGCGGAGCTTGTAGTAGCCGTCGGTCGAGGCGACGAGGGTCCACTGCTTGTCGGTGGCTCCGTCGTCGACCCACTGGGCGAGCTTCTGCCCGGCCGTCGCGGTGCCGGTCCAGATGGCGGCCGAGCGGCCGCCGGTCTTGTTGAGCAGGGTGACGTCGGAGCCCTTGGCCGTCAGATGCCAGCGCTGCGAATCGTCCGTGGCGGCCCGGGACTTGAGGACCAGGTCGGGGACGTTGCCGGTGAGGTTCGCGTCCTGCGTCTTCCCGGTGTCGGGGCTGAGGACCTGGCCGGTCAGGCGGTTGACGAGGGTGGTGTAGGCGCCGTCGGACCGGCCGAGGTCGACCTCGCCGTACTTCACCGGCCCGACACTCCCGCCGCTCCACGCGGCCTGGAGGATGAGGACGCGTCCCGTGCCTTCGACGTACTGGAGATTGCGGCTGTAACCGCTGGGCATCGTCGTCTGGTACTCCTTCCAAGTGCCGGTGCTCAGACCGGACTCGTTCACCCAGACGTTGCCGCTGCCGGACGCGTTGTAGACGATCCGCCCGTCCGGCATCGGGAGGAGCACCGGGCTGCCGCCCGTGGACAGCGTGCGGCCGCCCGAAGGCACGGGCAGTGCGGTGATCGCGGCGTCACCGGCGGCGTAGAACTTCAGCGGGTCGTCGGCGATCCGGTAGCGGACGTTCGTACCGCCGCCCCAATACTCGTACGTGAGAAGCCACTTGCCGTCGGTGGTCGGGGCGATCGTCGTCATGCCCGGGCGGCCGCCACCGATCTCCGACTTGCCACCGTTGTTCACGGTGCTGCCCGGGATGTCGACGACCGGCTGGCTCCAGGATGTGCCGCTGCCGCCGTCCCAGGTCTTGTGCACGAGGATCTGGCCGCCCGAGTCCGCCGCCGTGTCGTTGGCCGGGTCGAGGGTGGGGACTCCGGTGGTGGCGTTGTAACCGAGGTAGTCGTTCTCGTCGGAGTAGTAGGCGACGAGCTGGCCGCCTCGGGCGACCAGGTGCGGCTCCCAGAGCGGGTCGACCTGGGCGGAGGTGTTGGCGTTCGAGACGCGGCCGATGGCGCCCGCGCTTCCGCCCTGCCAGCCGCCGGTGGCGATGATGTTCTGGATGCTCCAGGTCGCGCCCTGGTCGGTGCTGGAGTACAGCGCCAGCGCCACGTCCTTGCGGTCGCCGTCACCCGACGGCGTCCAGCTGGAGTTCGCGGCCTTCTGCTCCTGGTAGTAGTAGTCGTCCCCCGAGACGATGCTCGCGAGCAGCAGCGTGCCGGCGCTCAGGTTTCCGACGTTCTGCGGGAGCACGTAGAGATACGGGTTGGTCCAGTTGCTCGTGTACTTCGCGTACTTGGCGTCACTGGACAGGTAGGCGGGGGCTTTGACATCGGCCAGCTTCTGCCACGTCGTACCGGCGTCGTCGCTCTTGTGGATGGGCATCGTCTGCCCCACCGGAGCGGTCTGGCTGTTCTCGAACGCCGCCACGAGCCGGCCGCCCGGGAGTTGGGCCGACTTCGGATAGAGAACACAGGGATTCTTGTTGCAGGCGGCGGGATTGTCCGCGACATACAAATTCGCCGGGCTCGGCTGATATGCCTGCGCACCGGTCGCGGAGGCAATGGCGAATGCCAGACCGACGCCGAAGGCTGACACTGCCGCAACAGCCTTACTCATGAAGGGCCTTGTCATCGCGGTTCGTCTGAGCCTGACGGCGGCGGCCGGAGGGCGGGCTGTCGCGAGCACGGCGTTCCTTTCACCCGGGGGGAGCGCGCGCCTCGTTTCATAAAAGGGGAGTTGAGGGTGCGCTGGGTAGGACGCCCAGTATTCGGAGCCGACACCGCGATGTCACCGGCGCGTTTCGAAAGTGTTTCGCACAGTCGCGGGCTACGCGGTATTGACGCGTCGGCGGACGGACGTCGAGGTCCGCAGCACGAGCTCCGTGGCCAGTTCGATACGAGGCGACGCGGGCGCCCGACCCTGGGCAAGCTCCAGGAGCACCCTGGTCGCCTCGCGCCCCAGTTCCTCGAAAGGCTGTCGTACGGCGCTCAGCGGCGGGCAGGCCATGGCCGCCACCAGCGTGTCGTCGAAGGACATCACCGCCAGGTCGTCCGGCACGGCGAGCCCCAACTGACGGGCCGCCTCCAGCACGCCGAGCGCCTGCGCGTCGCTGGCCGCGAAGACGGCCGTGGGCGGGTCGTCCGCCCGCAGGATCTGCGCGCTGGTGGCGAGCGCCTCGGCGTAGTCGAAGTCGGTCGAGCGGACGATCGCCGGGTCGTAGGCGAGCCCGGCCTCCTCCAGCGCCGCCCGGTAACCGTGCACGCGCGCCGCCCCGGCCAGCGAGTGCGAGCGCCCCGCGACCATGCCGATACGGGTGTGTCCGAGGTCCAGCAGATGCTTCACGGCGTCCCGGGCACCGCTCCAGTTCGTCACCCCGATGCTGGGTATGTCCTCCGAGGGCGCGCTGAGCGGATCGATCAGGACGACCGGAAGCCGCTGCTCGACGATGCGGCGCTGGTCCTCCTCGGACAGCATCGAGATCACGATGACGATCCCCGCCGCACCGAGCGCCACGCACTCCTGCAGCCACCCGGAGATCGACCGTCGGCTCGTCGTCCCGGTGACCACGTCGATCCCGAGCCCGCCGGCCGCGTCCACGATGCCGCGGACCACCTCCAGGGTGTACGGCCCCGACAGGTCCCGGAACACCGCGATGATCTGCCTGGGCGTCGCGGGATCCCGCTCCCACGGGCGGACGAACCCGTGCCGCGCCAGCAGTTCCTCGACCCGCTCACGCGTCGCCGCGCCGACGTCCCGGCGCCGGTGCACCACCTTCGACACCGTGCTGAGCGAGACTCCCGCCTCACCGGCGATGCTCGTCAGGAGGCCGTACTGCGCCTCCAGCTGTCCCTTGCCGCGACCTGTCACTCGATGCCCGTTCCGCTCGCCGAACACCGATACGCCGGACCGCACCGCGTATCTGTCCACAAACTTCGCCGCAAGGTAACGGGGCACGGCAGCCGGAGGCAAGACCGATGCACACGCCGCCCTCCGTCCCACCGCAGGAGGATCCACCTCTGAGCTCCCGGCTCCCGGCTCCCGGCTCCCGCTCTCAGCTCTCAGCTCTCAGCTCTCGGCTCTCGGCTCTCGGCTCTCGGCTCGCAACCGTCGGAGCCGGAGGCGGACACCCTCGCCCGGTTCGGACAGCGCGCGCCGGCGGGTGGCCAGTGTCCAGCCGACGGCCGCGATCGCGGCGAGCGTGAGGACGGCCAGCATCAGCGTGGTGTGGGATCCGGCGCTGTCGGCCGCCCGGGCGACCGGGTTGGGCATGCCGAGCCGGTCGGCCAGCCAGCCGAGGGCCGCCGTGCCGGTGAGCAGCGCGCCGCCCACCCGCAGCGCGGGCTGTACCCGCATCCGCGCGATCACGAGCAACGAGGGCAGAGCGAGGCACACCAGGAGGAGCTGGACCAGCTCGATGCCCAGGTTGAAGCCGAGGAGGCTGAACACGAGCTGTCCGGTGGACAGTTGCATCTCGGCGAGCACGAAGGAGAACGCCATGCCGTGGCCGAGCCCGAAGACTCCGGCCACGACCGCTTCCCTGCCCGCGAACAGCGGGCGGATCGCGTGCACGGCGCCGACGAGGATGCTCGCGGCGATGAACGCCTCGACCGGCCACACCGGAATCTCCAGGCGACCGAGGGCAGTTGCGGCCAGCGCGACGGAGTGGCCGACGGTGAAGGCGATCGTGATGCGGCCGATTCGCCCGAGCGCGGCACGGGCGCCGACCAGACCGCTCCAGCGTCCCCCGGCGGCCATCAGCGGTGCGGGCAGCAGCAGGATGAGCAGGAACAACAGATGGTCGGTGCCGGTGAGGATGTGGTCGCCGCCGAGTTCGACCATGGCGAGGAAGCCGCGCCAGGCGCTGCCGTCACCGAGGTCGACGGTCAGGGCCGGAACGGTCATGCTCCGGACGTCGAGACGGACGGTGCCGACCTGGGTGGCACTCACGTCGTCGCCGACCTGACCGGCGGCCCAGTCCTGTCGTACCGTCACCAGCGCCACGTGGGTGACGACCTGGTGGACGATCACGTCGTAGTCCAGCTTGAAGTGCCGTACGTCGGCACCGGCCGGCGGGGTGAGCACGGCCTTGGCGATCAGCTCGCGGTAGGGGCCGGTGGAGGTCTGCTCCGTGCTGCTGAGGCTCAGCGCGCCGATGCTGACCTGCCAGGCCTCGCCCTTGAGCGTGGTCGGGCGGATGTGCTGGGCGAGGTAGGTGCGGACGGCCTTGGCCTTGGTGGACAAGGCGGGCGACTCGATGGTGGTCAGATCGATGCCGCCGGCCGTGGCGAGGTCGCCGACGGGCAGTTCAAGGCGCGCGGTGACCGAGTCCTTGTACACGTCGAGCTGGACCACTGAGTGCGGCATCGGATGCGCGGCGGCCGGCGACGCTCCGAGAAGGAGCGCCGCCGGTACCGCGATCGCGATCCCGGCCACCAGGCGAAGTGCTGTGGTCAGCCAGTTTCGCGGTCGGGTCATGAGAAGGAGAACTCGCTGCCGTAGTCGCGGGTGTGGTCGCGGTACACCGTGTGGTAGTGGACCTTGCCCTGGATGACGAGGCCGTTCTGGCAGACGAACTCGACCCACACGCCGGGGCCGTCGATGCGCACGTAGTCGCCCTGGGTGTCCAGGGCCGTGCCGCCGGAGTAGCTGACGTAGGTCTCGTTCAGCTCACGCTCGTACGTCTTCATGAGCTTCTTCGCGGTGGCGTCGTCCACGTTGGCGACCCAGGGGTGAATGGCCTTCAGGACCAGCTGCTTCTGCTTGGGCGACAGCTCGCTGACCTTGATGCCTTCCTTGGTCTCCGGGAACTGGCCGTCCTCGCTCGGGCCGAGGAGCACGTCGTTGTACGTCCCGGACAGCTTGGCCGTGGCCAACTGCTCGGTGCTCAGGCTGCCGGTCAGCGCGAGCATGCCGTTGCGCTGCTCCTCCAGCGGCGAGTACGTGGTGCCGTCGTCGTCGGTCCAGCTGGTGGGCTCGACCCCGATGAAGAAGGGGCTGGCACCTGCCACCTTGCCCTTCTTGTAGGTGAGGTTCACGGCGAGGTGGTGGCCGCCGAAGTGCAGCTGCCAGGTGCCGTCCGCCGAGGGGGTGCCCAGGAACGCCATGTAGTAGAGGCCACTGCCGTAGCCGAAGGAGCCGCCTCCGCCGGTGCCGCCGGAGGGCGGGGCGCCGGTCGGAGCGTCAGTGGCCGTGGAGCTCGGGACCGCCGTGGCGGACGGGTCGGCCGAGGCCGTGCTCGACGCGGTGTCCGAGGGCGCCGGGCCCGACCCCGCGGAGCTGGTGGCCTGCACCGAGGCAAGCACATCGTCGGCCTTGATGATCTGCGTGATCTGGTCGTACCCGCTGCCCTTGCCGGTGCCCGTGGCCACCTTCAACAGCTGCACGGCGGCGGCCAGCTGAGTGTCGCTCAGGGAACCGAGCTCGATGCCGGGACGGCAGGTCGACCCGCAGGGGAGGTTCGACCACGCCGTGGCGTTCGCCTCGGTGAGCTCAAGGAGCACCTCGGCCTGCTGGTCGGCGTCCAGCGTGTTCAGGAACGCGTTGGCGGCGCTGACCACGGCCTTGGTGCCGGTGGCCTGCTTGTCGACGGGGCGCTGGACGCCTGCGGCCGATTTACCTGTCGATATATCCGTCGATGCGTTTGCCACGGCAAAGCCACCGCCGACAAGGACGACCGCCGTGATGGCACCGGCCACCCTCCGCGAATTCCGCCGCATACGCACTCGACGGGTTCTTTCTCTGCTCATGAACCACTCCTTCAAGCCTGGAACGAAGCCCGTTCCGCTGCGACCTCGACCGCTCATCAGCAGCTACGGGCAGGACAGAAGCGCACGGCAGACGCCTGCGCGCCGTCCGTACGATTGTTGACAAGATTATCGACAGTTTTACCGGAATCTCAATGCATCTTCAGATGAACAAAAACATTCCTAGGTTGCGCCACAGCACAGGGTGAATTCACTGAATTCGCTTACGAATTTGACAGGCTGCTCTTATCGCGCGAATAGAATTTCCTGCTATTGCCGATAACCGGCCGGGGGCAGGTGGCGCGAGCATGGCGCGGCCGAGGGGGCAGGGCGCGGGAGCATGACGCGGTCACGTCGATCGCGGCTGCGTCGACCATCGCGTCGTCACCGGGTCGTCACCGCGTCCGAAAAAAGCAAAAGCCCCAGGTCACGGCGAGTGAGTCCTGAGGCTTCTACAGAGCCGCCTTCGGGATTCGAACCCGAGACCTACGCATTACGAGACCATGAGTGTTCGTGTTGCGTGGTGTTTCGTCGTGCTGTCCGGTGATGTTCTACCTGATCAGAGGACGTGCAACAGGTTGACCCGTGCCACCCCGTGATGCACCGTCCAAAGGCGTCTGTCCACCGGCTGTCCACCGGTGGGGCTCTCACCGGCCCGCCCGCGAGACTGCCACTCGGCTGTCAGCGCTACTGTCGGGCGGCCGGAGGGCCGAGCGGAAGTCACTGTGGGACCTCTACAAGCGCCCCTCTGGTGGGTTCGGGCAGCGCGCAGCCCCACGTACCACCTCACCCTGGCTGCCACCTGGCCCTCAGCCTCAAATTCGGAATACTCGCCGACTGCCTTGCCCGGGCGCATTGCTCCTGCTCGTGCGCCGAAGCACCGATAACCGGTGAAAGAGCCCGCACCAGTTGGCGCCAGGGTCGGCTGGGTCATCTCTCGTCGATCCGTTCACCGAGGATCTCTGCGGCCCAGGCACGCAGCCGTCGACGCATGGCCTCCACCTGGCCACCATCGACGCCGTAGACCTCGTACTCCCGGTCCGGCCAACGGTCGACCGCCCGCAGCGCCTGGGCGAAATAGCGCGGATCGAACCCAGCATCGTGCTCCGACGCCAACTCCAGCAGCCGATCACCCGGGTACTGCCCGGAAGCGAGCGCGGCATTCACATCGAGGTAATCACGCGGCGCGGCCCGTCCGAACAGCGTGGTCACCTTGTTGGCCACCGCGTCGTCGGGGTGCAGTACGGGACCGATCTCCAAAACAGCAGGCGGCCGAGCCCGCCAGTCGCACCCGAGCTCTACCTTCGCCGTGTGTCCCCGTTCGTCAGCAACCGCGAACCGGGCGAACACCCCACCGGACTTCTCCACCTCAACGGTCAGGTCTGCCGCCCGGTACGCCGCAGCCACCGCACCGACTGCCTCGGAGAAGGCAACCGGGTCAGCGTTGTCCGTGAACAGGTCGACGTCATCCGACAGCCGCTCCAGGAACCCGTGCACCTGCACCGCATACCCGCCGGCCAGGACAAAGCCGTAACTCGCGGCGGCTCCAAGACCGATACGGGCGAGCCGGGAGTGAAACGGATCCATGCCGACGAATCCTACGCAGCCCTGCGGGCCAGCTCCGGGAAGCGCACCTCCCACATCAGCCGCACCCGCGGCGGAAGCCACAGCCTCTGCCACACGGCTGAGAGAAGCACGGGGTCGAGGAACTGCCGCAGCTCCTCCACATGCATGGCCTCGCGGATGACCGTCTCATAGAGCATCCGCAGGTCAACGTCGTCCGACAGGTCGTAGGCACTCTTCGGTGTCCAGTCCAACGCGGTCGGCAAAGCCACGACCCCGTCCGTCGGACCGGCCAGCTCATCCAGGGTCTCCGGAACCGTGTACGGCCGGATCTCCGCATACCGCACCCGTGTCTCCATGCGCTCAGTATGCCCAGCCTCGGCCCCGGACAGCCACAGCCATCTACTCAGGGGGAGCCGTCGATCAGGGCCTGCAGGAGGCTGAGCCCGCGGATCCGTCCGGGTCAGGCCAGTGGGTAGCCCTGGGCGAGCAGGGCTTGGCGGAACGCGGGGAGCTTCTCGGCGGGGACGGCCAGCTGCCGCTCACCGAGGCGGGTGCAGAGGGCGCGCAGGCGGCGGCCGCCCGCAAGGAGAGTGGCCAGGGCTTCGTCGGCGCACTCGATGAGGTGGACCGGGCCGGTGTCGCGGACCTTGCCGAGGCGGCGTTCGGTGTCGTCCAGCAGAGTGGCTGTACCGTTCCGGGTTGCGGCAGCGGCTGCGAGGACGCCTGGGCAAGGTAACGGCGGAGCTCCTTCAGGGGCGCTTGGTGTCCAGGGCGCTCAGGAGGGAGGCGGCGCTCAGGGTCCACACCCGGTCGGAGGTCTTGTCGGCGAAGGCATCCAGGAGCAGGGCGACGGCAGGACGCAGTCCGTCGAGGGCGACGATGTCGAAATTCGGCAGAACCTTGATGCCGCAACAGTCTGTGCCGACGGGCATCGGCGCGGGGATGTAGGCGGTGGCGCGGCCGGTGGCGTACGCGCCGAGTGGTTTCAGGCGCAGGGCGAGCAGGCCGTCATAGCGGGAGAGTTGGTCGAGGTCGTCGCCGCCCCAGTTGTCGCGGTAGTCCTCGCGGGCGCCGACGGGCGGAACGTACTCGATGTCGATGAGGCCGAGGGTGGCGGCGTACTCGAACAGGACGGCGAGCGTGTAGCGGCCCTGGAGCAGGGGCCAGTCGTGGAATCCGTCGTAGCCGAGGCTGCCGTACTGCGGGTCTTGCAGGTACAGCTTCCACAGGGCGCGGTCGCTGCGCGCGACGGTGAAGTCGAGCCCGCTCTTGCGCATGGCCGCGAACAGGTCGTCCACCTGGGTCCACTGCCCGGTGCGCAGGCGGCGAGGGCCTGGCCAACCGTCTTACGGCGGGGCCCCGCGGCGGACAGCACTGCCGCCGCGCGTTGGCCCTTGATCCCCTCGATACGGGAGAACTCATCCAGCACGGCGCGGTTCAGCCACCGCTGCCACAGGAGCCTGAGGGTGTCATGGGGCGGCTTGGTCAGGGCGGCCCGCCCGCGGGTGGTCAACGCCAGCTTCCCTGAGGCGAGTTCGGCGAGGCCTCCGGCCTGGAGCAGCAGCGGCCAAGCGAAGGCGGCGATGAGATCGGCGAGGTAGAAGTCGGCGTCCTGCAGGATCTCGGCGACAGCCGCCACCGTGGCCGCACCCGGGCGGTGCGTCTTCTGGCTGCACCGCAGCCTGCTGGGTACATCAATGTGCAGCACCCTGAGCAAGTCGGCGGTGACGACCCGGTACGCGTTGCCCGTACGGAGGACCGTGCAGGGATACCGACCACGCTTGGCGAGCGCATACCCGGTACTCCGGCCGAGAGACAGCGCGCGGTTCGCCGTCTCCAGGTCTACGGCCGCCGGCAGCGCGAGCAGTTCCTCGCGCGTCAGAGCCCGAGGCATGTCGGTCTGCTTGGCGATCACCGACGCTCCTTGCTCTCGACCGTAGCGGTGTGGCGCAGCCGAGGCAGTGCACCGCTGTCAGTACGTCCGGCCGCTGGCGAGTGCCCTCTCCTGCGGTCACAGGAGAGGGCACTCGCGGTCCCGGCTGTGTGACCAGACCGGCAACCGGGGCCGACCGCCGGTGAGGACCCTTGAGGCGTGAAGGCCCGCAGACGGCGATTGGGTGGGCCTCCATCCGGCTCTCGCTCGTCCCCGGTGGAGGTCGCGCGTAAAGACCATCCGGGGTTTGTGTGAGTCATCTGTGAGATCACGATGAGAGAGCACTCATGGCTCCCAGGCACGTTGAGGCGGCCGTCAGGCCGACTCCATCCGGTGCCGGGAGCGCTGCGCCTGGCTCCGTAAGAGCGCAGGCCTGGCCCCGGCACCACCGATCGTCAGCATCCTTCCTCGACGAAGTTCTGGAGGCGCTTGAGGATCGTTCGCTGGGTGTGATGGAACCTGCACCCGATCAGGGGGTTCATCAGCCAGACGAGGACGTTGTTCGGCCGGAACGTGCTGTGCGCCGTCACCAGGGTCCCGCCTTCGCGGTGTTCGAGGTCGAAGCCGGCCCGCCAGTCGGAGACCCGGCGGCTGAACCCGGAGGTGTCGTCGTCGATCGCCCAGGTGATCCGCCACTGATCGTCCTCTTCGATTTCGATGCAGCGCTCCTGGGTCGCGCCGGGTTTCCCGCCGAGTACGACCGAGCAGATCCGCATCGCTCCGAGACGGTGATCGCCGGTGATGCGAACGATGTATGGATGCCAGCGGGCGTGCACCTGCGGGTTCTTGATCGCCTGCCAGACGGCGCCCACCGGGGCGTGGATCAGAACCTTGTCCTCGATCCTTGCTTCGAGCATGTGGCCTCCTCCGAGGTTGTCCGAACCACCGGTGGCTCAGGACCTTGTGCCCGACCTCAGAACCGGAGGTCTCGAACGCTCCGTCGTTGCCTTGACGGTGACCGTGGTCTGCCCGGTCGTGGTGCCGTTGGCGATGATCTCGTCGAAGTCGCCGGACGTACCCTCCAGGCGGGCCCAGTAGGAGAGAGACAAGCCGGGGTCCGAGGCGCCGGCGGTCCTGTAGGCGCCGGACTTGATGTCGGTGCCGACCACGTGGGTGCCTTCGCCGGGGATGGTCGCCGCGGCCGGCTTCGGCTTCGGCCTCACGGTCACGATCGGCGCGGCCGCCATCTTGGTGACGGTGACCGTGTGCGCGGATTCAGCAGCCCCGGTCGCCGTCTCGGTGATGGTCTGCGTCACCGTGCGCGCGGGCTTGGCGCCTCCGCTACTGCCGCAGCCCGCAGTCATCACGAGCAGGGCGGCGTCCCAGGCGGCTACTTGACGTTCCACTGACCGACCGCGCCCGCGAACCCGGAGTCCATGGCCCACTGGATCGTCGCGGCCTTCGAGGACGCGGGGACCTCCCAGACCATCCACCCCACGGCCTTCTCCCCGACGGGAAGGCTCAGATCGCTGGTCATGACCGGTCCGGCGGTGATGTCGCCGATAGTGCTGTCGAAGCGCTGCCCTCCGGTGTCGGCGATCTTTGCCCCGTTGCTCGGGCTGTCGGAGTAGGTGCTCTTGCCGGTGTTGACCAGTTGGAAGCGGGCGGCCACCCACTTCTTGCCGCCCTCGGGTCCGAAGATCTCGGGGTCGGCGGGCTTCGCCGGATCGACGTACTTCAGGATCGTGACCTTCAGTTCGGAGCCGTCGTCCATGCCCGCGAGGGTGATCGTGTCGCCGATGCGGGCAGGCTCTTCCTGGGCTGGATCCTGTGGGGCCTCCGACTTGTCGGACCCGGTCTTGCTGGAGGTGGCCTTCGGCTCGGGCTTCGTGGTGACCGAGTCGTCGTTGCCGCTGCAGCCGGTGAGCGCGAGGCCGAGGACCGTGGCGGTGGTGAGTGCTGCGAGTCTGGTGCGCATGGTGCCTCCCGGGGTGCGGGCCGGTTTCGTCGGCCGGGCCGTAGCCGTGCTGTTCCGGGCGTTTGCCGGGTGGGGAGAGGCAGGGCCTCGGCGTAGGCGCTTGGGCTGACGGCACCGTCGGTTCGTGCGCATGTCTCTCGCCCCCCGGCCCGCCGGGGTCCCGTGGTCTGTCACCGAGTTCAACGAGCGCAGTGCTCTCGGACGCGCAAGACCCGCTCCGGCCGTGTCCCCCTGGGACAGTGCGGCCGGAGGCCTCACCGGGTCCCTCCGCCTCGGGGGAGCGGCGGAGGGACCCGGCGCCGACGGCCCGCACCAGGGCCGCCGTCCCGTCGGTGGCTCCACACACCGAACGGGGGTCTGCGTCAGCACGCGTGGTCGCGGCAGTGTGCCTCCCTGCGGACGGGGTCTCTCCGGCGTGGTCACCGTGCCTCCCCGTTGGCGCTGGGCTCTTTTGCGGGTTCGGCGGGCCGCACGTGCTGCGGGGCGGCGTCCCATTCGCGGCCGCCGCCCGGTGGCCGGAGCTGGAGATTCGTCCCGACGTGCCCCATTACGACGCCGATGCGGTCACTCTGCATGTCTACGGCCAGCCCACCGACCGTCGGCCAGTCCGCGGGGTGGCGGTCGGGGTCGTGCATGTCGACGCTCCTTCCCAGCGGTGGCCACCTCCCGGCGCCGTGTCAGTGGTCGCCGGAGGCTCTCCCTTCCAGCATATAGGGCACTGTAGGCAGCTGTGGAGGCCTGTGTGTGTCTTTGCAGGTCAACGGCACCCTACGGTGATCGGTATGGGTAAGAACGACATGCCAGTGCTCGATCCGCGCGGGCCGCAGCTCGTCTACATGGTCGTGGCCGATCACATCGCCGGGCAGATCGCCGGCGGCCAGCTGAAGCCGGGCTCGCGGCTGCCGGGCGAGCTGGACCTCGCGGCGGCCTACGGCATCGCCCGCATGACCGCGTCCCGCGCCGTCCGGGAGCTGCGCGAGCGCGGTCTTGTCCACACCGTGGTGGGCAAGGGCACTTTCGTCGTCGAGCCGTCGGCGGATGGCCCCGACAACGACGAGTAGCACGCGCTGCGCTGCGGGCCACCTGTCACGGGGGACTTGAGACCGACGACGTCGTCGTGTCGGCCACGAGGCGAGAGGGCTGGGGTCCTGATGTCGAACACCTTTCCGGAACATGCCTTCCCGCGTCCGACGGACAGCCTTACGCCCCGTTCGCGGGTACAGGAGGGGCGCCGCGGTGGCACACCCCCTCCCGGTCGAGCAGGAGGGGACTTTCGCGCCTCGGTCGCCGGGCCACCGTACGGCGACCGAGGACTGCCGCCTTGAGGACCGACGGGGATCAAGGTCCACAGACGGCGATTCGATGGACCTCCACCCGGCCTTCGGACATCCCCGGCGGATGTCGCATGCGATAAGCCTGTGGTGTTTGCGTGAGTCAGCCGTGAGATCACAGTGAGAGAGTTCTCACGCATGTGCCACATAGGGGTGGAGCGGCGGGTCAGCCGCGCAGGCGATAGCCACCACCAAGCCCGTGCTGCTGCCCGTTGCCTTGGAGTGCTCGCACGCACGAACCCTTGATCCACGACTTCCGGCCCTCCACGCCGCTGCGTCATATGGATATGCAGCACGCCCCCGCCGCATGTCTCGCGCGTGCGGTGAGGGCGCCATCGGACTACGGCCGGTATGCAGGCGCACGGCTCATCAGCAGAGGCGTGTTGGGACATGCGCGTCAGGTCTTACGTGCAGTGATCAGCAGAGTGGTCGGCCAGCGGTCATGTCGGGAACCGCGCAACTCCCTGGCCGAAGTCGCCCTGAGGCCGGCACGGGCGAGGTGAGCGTCCCAGCGGTTGGCGTCGAACTCCCAGCGCGCGATGGGAAGTCGGGAGCCGTCAGGGAGAGTGACGAAGTCCCAGCGGGGCCGGTCATCCGACGAGGGACGGCGACCTCCACGCGCGGGGTGCGGGACAGAGAAGGCAAGGATGCGTCCGGCCCTCAGGTGTTCGGCGATGGCGGGCAGCAGCAGTTCCGGGGAGACAAGGCCTATGGCGCCGAACACCGAGTAGATCGCGTCGTATTGTCCCCCGGTGGCCTGCAGGAAGGTCACGGCGTGGCCAGCCACGAGGGTGATTCTGTCCAGCCGCCCGTAGTGGGAGCGGGCGCGGCGCACCTGCAGACCCACCAGGTCCACCCCGGTGACGATGGCGCCGTGGCGGGCGGCGAGGTGAGCGACGTTGCGACCAGGACCGCAGCCGAGTTCCAGCACACTCCTTTGCCGCAGGTCCCTGCCGAGGATCTCGGCACCGGGACCGAGGCCACGGCGGGTGGTCCACTCCATGCGCTTGGGTACGGGCAGGGCCTGAGCGGGCCCGGCGGCACTTCGCTGGAAGGCCTGGAAGTGCCAGGCGGAGACTTGGGCAGGCACCTAGACCTCCAGGAGTTGGAGTACGTCGATGAGGTGCCGGCGGACGACCTTGATGGAGGCGAGATCAGTGGCCGGGGCATCGAGCCATCGGACGATCTGCTCCAGGAACCGCTCGGTGACCCACATCCGGTGCCAGCCCACGGCCCACGCTTCCGCGGCCAGGCCGCCGCCACGCTGGGCGAGTACGTCCGGGGCGCCGCCTGCGGTGACGTACTGCTCAAGGAAGGCCCCCAGTCGTAGCGGGTCGGGGGCATGGAGGGTGGTGTGCCAACTGGCGAGATCGAGCAGGCCGGGGCCGGTGAAGGCGCGTGCCATGTCCAGTAGCCGCCAGCCGGTGGGGCCGATGTGAAGACTGGTGGGGTGGAACTCGGCGTGCACCCAGCCGAACGGGGCCACGGCGGCTCCGGTCGCGCGGGCGGTGGCGGCCCGGGCGATCTGGTCCAGGGCCTCCTTGATGTCGCCCGTGTCCTGCCAGCGGTCGGCCTGCGGAGCTGGTCGAGATGGCCGAGCGCCCGGTCCGGCAGGGCGCGGAGTCCCGCCTCATGGAGTACGGGCAGGAAGGGCGCCGCGGGAGCACTGTGCAGGACGACTGCGGCGGCGGCACCGTCGGGATCGTCTGCGTCACGGACGGGGGTGCCGAGGTCTTCGAGGAGCATTCCGAGCCAGGCGTCGCGTACGACGGAGGAGCGGACCTGCGGCACCGGGATACCGCGCAGGTGCGCGAGGCGCAGGGCCAGATCCTCGCTGTGGAAGGGCTTCTCGGCGTACTTGAAGATCGCCGTCCGGCCGTCGGGGAAGGTCACCCGCTCGAATCCCGATGTCGGCCGCAGCCGGATCTCCTCCCGGGTGGGTGTGGGCCGGCCGGTGAGGGTGCACAGGTTGGTCAGCAGGGTGGTGGTGAGGGGATTGTGCATGAGCGATGCTCCTGGAGCGGAGAGGAGGTGTCCCGCGAAGCCGGTCGGCCCGCCCGGGACTTCGGCTGGGGCTCCACGCGGCCGAAGTCGCGCGCTGGGCGTGGATCAGCTCGATCCCGCCGGCCTTGAACCGGGCCGGATGGGCAGGGGTATTGGCTGTCGAGGCACCGCAGGGCGCATCAGCTCGCGGCGGTCCCGGCGCGGATTGGCAGGCTGTACACCAGGCGCCCGCCGAGTGCTGCGCGGGTCTTGGCGTACTCGACACGGCGGTACTCGTTGAACCAGTCAGCTGTGATGGGCCGTGGTGCCGATGGTCGGCATCGGCGTTTTCGTCTCCTGCCAGGCGGGCTCCGGACACTTGAAGGGCCGGGCCCACGGCGGGGCGTACGGAACCCCGGGGGCCGTGTGGCCCCCGGGAGCGCTGGATCGCGGCCAGGCTGATCCGGGCGGCTGCTCTGTGCCGCATGCTGCATGGCGTGGTCCTTGAGCGATCGCGGAGAAGAGTCGTACATGAGGTACGGGACAACCGCCTTCGCAGGGTGCGAGGTGAGGAGCGCAACCACATCCCCCGGGGGCGGGGGCCGAGTGATCCCGTGAGCTTGCTCGCGCGAGAGCCCCTCCTCGTCGACAGCAGGAGGGGCTCCCGCGGCCCCGGCTGGGGGAGTCGGGTTAGACAACCGGGGCCTGGCCGCCTGCACGGACCTGCACGGGAGGGTCAAATCCGCGGGCGGAGATTCGGTGCGCCGCCAGGGGGCGCCGGGCTATCGGTTTCGGAGCGGGCCGGGGCTCGCGGGGCGGATGCCTTCGCCGCCGGCCCCGCCGCGTCCTCGGGTGCGGTGAGGAACTGATACATGCCGCACATCAGCAGGAAGAACTGGTCGTCTTCTGACACGCCGGGTTCCTTGCGACCGCCCGTCCGGAGGTGGCGACGCGTCGGCAGCCGGAGGAGTGCGGGCGGGGGCTGCGCAGGCCTCGCGAAGTCCACCAGGTGCGGCCGGTACACGGGACGGATCCCCGTCCAGCCCGTGTCGGGTCTTCTCTCGGCGTTCCACGCCCTATTGAGAGCGATCCTCACAAGCCACCTCACCTCTGATTTCCATCCCAGTAGGCCTGCGCGGCGCGGTCGTCCTCCGGGGTCCAGTACGCGGGCTCTGGCGCGATGCCGTGGCTGTACGGGTAGTGGTGCGGAGGAGCCGCGTACTGCTGCACATACACCGGAACCTGCGCGGCATACCCGTGCTCGGGGACCCCGGCGGGGTCGTACCGGCCCGGTGCAGCGGGGGGCCTGACGTCCTGTGGCCGGCGGGGCCCGGGGATGGGCACCTGGAACTCCCGGGTGTCGGCTTCCTGTTCGGAATGCCGGGCAGGGGCGTCCGCCTGCGGTTCGGCTCCCGGCAGCAGCACCTGCACCTCTTCGGCGCCCGCCTTGCGGCGCTGCTGTGCCCATTCCTCGACCTGGCTGCGGCAGGCGAGGTCGAGGTGCTGCACGCGCGTCAGGTCCACCTGGACCCTTCGCTCGTTCGCGACCGACTCCAGGGATTCGATCAGGCGCGGCAGCCGCAGGAAGGTCGCGTTGCCGTGCATCTCCAGGCGTACGGTGCCGTTGTCCGTGGTCTTGTGGATGGTGATCCGGGACATGCGCAGGGCGACCAGGACGATGGCGACGGCCAGGCCGGCCACCACTCCTTCGAGCAGGTTGGCGACCATGATGGCAAGGGTCGTGATGATCATGACGATGCCCTCGCCGCGGTCGGTCCGCCACATCTTCGGGAAGGCAGGGGGGTCGAAGAGCTTCCAGCCGGCGTGGACGAGGATCCCGGAGAGCACCGCCACGGGGATGAGCCCGAGCAGGCCGGGGAGCAGGAGCCCGAATCCGAGCAGCCATCCGCCGTGCAGAATGCGGGAGACCTTGGTCTTGGCTCCGGCCTGTACGTTGGCGGCGCTGCGGGCGATCACCGCGGTCATGGGCAGTGCACCCAGAAACCCGCACAGCGTATTGCCGACGCCCTGGGAGAACAGCTCCGCGTTGTACTGGGTACGCGGCCCGTCGTGCATCTTGTCGACGGCGGCGGCGCTGAAGAGGCTTTCGGCGGAGGCGATGACAGCGAAGGTGATGACCATGGTGATCACTTCGGGTTCGGCGAGTCCGGCGAACCCGCTCGGCCCGGCGAAGTGCACTGCCCCCAGCAGGTTGCCGACCTCCACGCGCTTGACGTCGAAGCCGGGCAGAGCGGCGAGCACCGAGCCGAGCATGACCGCGACCAGCGGGGCGGGCAGCTTGCCGAGGGGAGCGGGAACCTTCTTCCACAGGAAGCACAAGGCCAGGGAGAGGGCTCCGAGGATGAGGGCGTAGCGCTTGTGCGGTTCGGCGAAGACGGCAGTCATCAGGTCGGGGAGGCCGGCGATGTTCTTCAGGGCCGAGCCGAGCTGCTTGGAGTCCGTGAGGGCGTAGGTCTGGCTGAGGATGAGGGGGAGCCCGATGCCGGCCAGCATGCCCTGTACCACGGCGAGTGAGATGGACTGGAACAGGCGCCCCATGCGGAGCGCGCCGAGCGCCATCTGGATCAGGCCGGAGACCAGGACGACGGGGCCGAGCAGGGCCAGACCATGCGCGCCGACGAATTCCAGGACGAGCGCGGCGAGTCCGGCGGCCGGTCCGCTGACCTGGAGACGGCTGCCGGGCAGGAAGCCGACGACCAGGCCGCCGATGATCCCGGAGATGATGCCGAGGGCGACCGGGACGCCGGAGGCGGCCGCGACGCCGATGCACAACGGGAGGGCGACCAGGAAGACGACGAGTGAGGCGACGATGTCCGTGCCGGGGGCGGCGGAACCGGCCGACTGACCGGGAGCCCTTCGCGCATGGCGTGCACTGCGATTTCGTGCGTTCGACACAATGCTCCTTTCACTCACACCGGTTGCCCGGTGCGGGTGGGAGTGGCGAGCGGGGGCGCGGTGTCAGTGCCGGCCGAAGGTCCCCTCTATGTCGTCGCGCTCCCAGACCCCTCCGGTGTCCACCCGGTAGAACCAGCCGTGCAGGTTCAGCAGGCCCTCGGCCCTCCTGCGCTCGACCTGGGGGTAGCCGCGCAGCGTCTCCAGCTGGGCGGTGACGTGCCGTTGCACGATCTTCGACATCGCCGCGTCCTCGGGCGGGGTGCCCAGCAGCGAGGCCAGCGAGGGCCGGGCGAACGCCACCCAGCCCGCCACGCTGGGCAGCGTGGTCAGATCCTCACCGCGGGCCAGGGCCCCCACGGCGCCGCAGTGCGAATGCCCGCAGACGATGATGTCGGAGACCTCGAGCACCTGGACCGCGTACTCAATGGTGGCGGCCTCCCCCGACCGCCGGCTCGGCCGGTACGGCGGAATGATGTTGCCCGCATTGCGCAGCTCGAAGAGTTCGCCCGGGGCGGCGCGGGTGATGAGGGTAGGGACCACGCGCGAATCCGAGCAGCTGATGAACAGGGTCGTGGGGGACTGTCCGGCGGCGAACCGCCGGAACAGTTCCCCGTTGGGCTCTATGCGATGTCGAAAGGACCGAGCCCGCTGAAAAAGGTCGCTCATCCTCACGTCTCCTGACTCCGGACATCCCCGGTGGATGCCGCTCAGTGAAGAGACTGTGAGGGTGGCGTGAGTTACCTGTGAGACCACGGTGAGAGTGTTCTCATGGACACGACAAAGAGGTTTATTCGGCAGATAGCCCGCTGGTCAGGCGCGCAGCCGGTAGCCGACGCCGCGGATGGTCTCCACCCTGCCAGCTCCCACCTTGCGGCGCAGGTAGCGCACGTAGACGTCGACGATGTTCGACCCCGGGTCGTAGTCGAATCCCCAGACGCGGCTGAGCAGCTGTTCGCGGGTCAGCACCTGGTCGGGATTGCGCAGGAACACCTCGGCCAGGGCGAACTCCCGCGAGGACAGCTCCGCCACCCGCCCGTCCACGTGCGCGCGGCGGGTGCGCAGATCGAGGGCGAGGTCGCCGACGCGCAGCAGTGTCGCCTCCGGGGCGCCTTCCCCGCGCAGCCGCAGGCGCACCCGTGCCAGCAGCTCCTCGAAGGCGAACGGCTTGGAGATGTAGTCGTCGGCGCCGCCCTCCAGCCCGGCGACGACGTCGGACACGCTGTCCCGGGCCGTCAGGATGACCACCGGGATGGCCACGCGGGCCTCGCGGAGCTTGCGCAGCACGGTGAACCCGTCGCAGACCGGGAGCCCCAGGTCCAGGATCAGCAGGGCGCAGCCGCCAACCCGCGCCTGCTCGTACGCGGAGAGCCCGTCAGCGACGACCGTGGTGACGAAGCCGTTGCTGCGCAGGCCCTTCTCGACGAAGGCGGAGATCCTGGCCTCGTCCTCCGCTATGAGAATCCGGTTGTTCATGGTGTCCTCTCTGCCAAGGGAAGTGAGCAGGCAGGTCGATGACGAATCGGGCACCCCCGCCCCCGGCGTCCTCCACCCAGGCGGTGCCGCCGTGCGCCTGCGCGATCTCGCGGACGATGGCAAGCCCGAGGCCGATCCCCGTGCCCGCGGGATCGGGTGAAGCGACACGGCCCGCCTGGGCGAAGCGGCCGAAAATTCGCTCCCGGTCCTCGGGCCCGACGCCCGGCCCGGAATCACGCACCCACAGCACTACGCGGCCCTCACGCACCGCGGAGCCCATCTCCACCAGGTCGCCGTCCCGCGTGTGCCGCACCGCGTTCGCCGCGAGCTGGATCAGCCCCTGGGTGAGCCGCTGGCCATCGACGAGCACGGTGGCCTCGGACACCGCCGCGACTCTCCAGTGCCGGTCCCCCAGGGCCCGCGCCTTGGCGACCACATCCACGATCAGATCGGTGAGGTTCGTCTCACCGAAGGTCAGAAAGTCCGGGCGCTCCGCCTTGGCCAGCAGAAGCAGGTCCCCCACGATGCGTGTCATCCGGTCGAGTTCGTCCACGACCAGTGCCCGTGTCCCGGCGCGGGCCTCCTCGTCTTCGTCCATCAGCTCCAGGTGCCCGCGGACCACCGTGATCGGGGTGCGCAGCTCGTGCGCCACCTCGTCCAGGAACCGGCGCTGCGTGGTGAAGGCACTCTCCAGACGGTCCAGCATGTGGTTGAAGGTGTGGGCCAGCGCCGCCACATCGTCGGTTCCCGTAACCGTCAGCCGCCGTGTCAGGTCGGACTCACCGATCCGTTCGGCGGTCTGCCGGACCAGCCGGATCGGCGCCAGGACCCGGCCGGCCACCAGCCAGCTGGCCAGGCCCGCGCAGAGCAGCGCACCACCGCCGGTGACCAGCAACAGCTTCCCGACCTGGCGCTCCTCGCTCAGCTGACGGTCCCGGAACTCCAGCACCACCAGCCGCACATCGTGCGGGTCGCCCTCCACGCGCACCGGAATGACCCCGTAACGCACCTTCCCGGCCGGGGAGTCGAGCCAGCCGATCTCCGTGCCACGGACTCTGGCCAGCCGCCTGACGACGGCCTCATCGCGGTCCAGCCGGGCCGCCACCTCATTCGGGCTGCGCCGGTCGGCACGGCCGTCCACGATGCTGAAGAACGCCTCCTCACGGCTCGGCAGGTTGACTGTCATGAACGCGGTCAGCAGCGAAGCGGCATCGGGGAAGGGCCGCCCGCTGGACGGCTCGCGCGCCGTCTTGGCGAACCGGCGCAGTTTGTCCGCCTCCCGCCGCAGCTGCTCGTCCACCTGTCTATCGAGCTGCGCCTGCCAGATCACCGTGATACCGAAGGTCGGCGCGGCCAGGGCCGCACCCACCAGGAGCAGCATCCATCCCACGATGCGCGACCGCGCGCTCGGCGTGCGCCTGCGCATCGCTCACCCATCCCCCCCGCCACCGCCGTTGCCGTCGTCACCGCCGTCGTCGCCCCCACCACTGGCGCTCCCGCTGCTGCTCGGCGTGGGAGTCGTCGTGCTGGGAGAAGAGCTGATGTCATCGCTGCTGTGGGGTGGCGGCGTGCTGACAGGCTGCCCGCCGGGCTCCGACGGCGGAGCCTTGGGCGAAGACGACTGCCGTGACGCAGCCGGTGACACGGGAGACGACGACGCTCCGGAGGTGGCAGAGGCTGATCGCGACGTCGGGCCCGGTAACGGCCCATCACTGCCGCTTCCCGACACGACGACTCCCGGGCCAAGCGACGGCGGATCGCCACCACCGGCCCACAGACGCCCGACCACCGCTCCCCCGGCCGCCAAGGCGCACACCACAGTGATCACCACACTCACTTTCCGAAGCGTCATCGGGCCAGTCTGCTGTCTCACTCGAACACGTTGATGAAAGAGGAGAGCTTTCTCATCTCCCACCACGGCCGGATACGCCGCCCGATTCCGGACCCATGGCGACAACTCGACGATGTCCGGATCGCGGACCGAGCCTGGCCCACCAGTCATCTCGGCACCCCGGGCAACGGTGGACCCCGGCGCCGGTCCCGCCACGCGGGTCCCCTTGGCCGGAGGACCACAGCGGCACCGCGCGCCGTGCGCCGGAAGTGTCACACGGGACTGCGGGTGGTCGCGGAGTCAACACCCTTGCACAGAGCGGCACTTGGCAGCTTCACGACACGGCCACGAAGCCCGCGCACGACCCGGCCCTCCCCGAGAGGGGCGCCGCCAGCGCGCCGCCCCTGGAGCCTGCTGTTACCGCGAGTAGCTGAAGAAATCTTTCCGTAACGAAGCCGTTACGACCATCCATAGCGGACTCACAGGCTCCGCCCGGCCGCGACACTGAGGCACTTCCACTCGCCGCATGCCAGTGTCATATTCGGGAGGCCCCATGAACAACACCGTACGGCCCGGCTGGGTCAGAGCCGATCGCACCGTACGGCCCGGCTGGGTGAAGGGCTCGGCCCTGCTCGCTGCGGTGACTATGGGCATATGGGCGACCTGGTGCAGCGCGATCCTCCTGATCGGGGGACGGCTGCCCCTCCTTGAACTGCAGGTGGTCAAGGGCGACATCCTCGCCTTCCTCCTGATGCTGTTCATCGGCGAGCCGATCTTCATCACGCTCGCCTACTGGACGACCATGCTCATCCTGTTGCCGATCACGCTCCTGACGGCCGGGCGAGCCAGGAACCGGTCATGATCTACCCCCTCACCGACCGCCAAGAGCGCATCCTCCGGTGCATACGGGAGTGGATCGCCGAACACGGCGAGGCCCCGAGCATCCGCGAGATCGGGAAGCAGGTCGGGCTGAGCAGCCCGTCATCGGTGCTCCACCAGCTCAACCAGCTTGAGAAGCGCGGACTCCTCTCCCGCGAGCGGCGTGCCTCGCGCGCGAGCCGGCTCGCCCGCTGACTCCTGCGTCTGCGCGGGCCGTTTACTCGCCGGGGGAGCCATCGTTCCCGGCGGGGTTGTCGGTAGCCTCGCCGAGGGCCTGCCCGCCCCGCATCTCTCTCTGCAGCCGATGGACCGCGAGGCGCAGATCAAACAGCGTCCGCCACAGCCTACGGTCGCCGCCCTGGGCCAGCTCTTCGGCTTTGTCTATCTGGGCCGCCATGCGGTCCACCCGGTGCAGGACCTGCTCGTAATCCAGATGGCTCACGACGCTCTGCTCCCCTCCGGCCGACGGCCGCTGTGCGAGCAACTAATCCAACCTCAACTTCTACTCTGGACATCGGTGTTCGGCGGTTGTGGTGTCGCCGGGCGGGCCATGCTGATCGGCATGAAGCCGAAGGTGAAGCAGGTCGCTTTCTCGGCAGCGAAGACCGTTACCGCAGTCTTGGTCGCGGTGGCGGTCTTCTGGTGCTTGATCGTCGTGCTCAGCTGGTTGCCGTGGGCAGTCGAAGGCGACAACGCTCGGGACAAGACTCTTCAGCCCGGTGCCGGGATCCTCATCACCGGCTTCCGCACAACACTCGTTGCCGTACTCGCTGGCCTCATTGCACTTGGAAGCCTCTACCTGGCCTACAGGAACCACGGGGTCGCGCGAGAACAGCTCGGAGAAACACAGAAGCAGTTCGCCCTCGCGCAGCAGCAGTTCGCGCACACCGAGGCACTGTTCGAGCACACCCGCGAGAAGGACCGCGAGCAGGCGGAGTTGAGTCGCGAGGGACAGGTCACCGGGCGGTACGTCGAAGCGATCAAGCTCCTGGCTTCGGACAACCTCACCGAGAGGTTCGGCGGCATCTACTCCTTGGAACGCATCATCCGCGACTCGGAGAAAGACCACCCCACGATCGTTGAAGTGCTGGCCGCCTTCATCCGCCAGCGCGCTGGCAAGACCGATGAAGACGAGCCCGACGACAGCAGTGAATAGCCCGACGACGACGTTCAGGCGGCACTCACGGTCCTCGGCCGACGCCCCATCCGCAACCCGCAGGTGATCGATCTACGCGGCACTGATCTCCGCGGCGCCAGCATGGCGGACGCCAACTTCGATGGCGTCGATCTTCGCAGCTCATTGCTTCAGCGAGCCAGCCTGGCCCGAAGCTCGCTGCGCAGGGCTTCCTTCAACCGAGCCATCCTCGACCAAGCAGACTTTTTCGGGGCCGACCTGACGGAGGCAGACCTTCACGCGGCGCACATGAGCAAGGCCGCGCTCTGGAAGGCCCAAGCGGAGCGGGCCATCTTTGCGGGCGCCTCCATGGGAGGTGTGGATCTTACTGATGCACAGCTAGCAGAAGCGTCATTCATCAACGCCCGCATGCCCGGCTGCAACCTGCTGGGTGCCGACCTCACCAACACCTGGCTTGACGGAACGGACCTGACTGGGGCGAAGAATCTGACGCCCGAACAGATCGCCGACGCGAAGCTGGAACTCTCCACAAAACTGCCCGCCGCTCTCACACGTACAGCGATCATCGAACGCCGCATGGAGGAGCTTCGCGCCGAGGAAGGCGACGGAGAAGCGTCACAATTCGATGCATGAACTCATCGGGCAAGGACAGCCGGCCTCTCGTCACCACCGCCCAGTCCACGTACTCGCTCGGCCTGACAGCGGGCGCCTTCCGCGAGTGGGCCCGCCGCCGCGGCGTCACCCGAGCCGCCCTCCAAGCCACCGGCACGCCCGGCCCGCCGTCGGAATGTGGGACCTCGTCGACATCGCCGACGCCGTACGCCGCGAACAGACCGCCGCCTGACCGTCAAGGCTGGCGACCTGCCGCTTACTAACAGACGATCAGCCGCGTGTGAACCGTTCCGGGTTCGGTGGGGACTGCGGACTGTCCCGAGTTGGGTGGAGCCGAAGCCCAGCACCTTGATTTGTCCGAAGCCACCTAGGTCGGCGGACAGCGGGCCAGCTGTCGCCAAGGCCAGAAGGACAGCTCCCATCACGACGTACTTGGCCGTTACTTGCACTGCCACTGCACGGCTGTCCACCACTCGTCCACCGGAGACCGTTCAGGTGAGCCAGCACCAGCAGTCGAAACACGTAAAACCCCAGTTCAGGTGGCTCAACACCTGGGTCCCGTCACGGAAACGGTACCTCCGACCTACGCATTACGATGCACAGACCACCGTCACCCGATTTACATCGATTTCAAGGTCAACAGAAACAAGAAACCCCAGGTCACGGCGAGTGAGTCCTGGGGTTCCTCAGAGCCGCCTTCGGGATTCGAACCCGAGACCTACGCATTACGAGTGCGTTGCTCTGGCCATCTGAGCTAAGGCGGCGCGCCGTCCGCACTATGGTGCGATCAGCAACGCGGGTAAGTCTACACAGTTTCCAGGGGTGCTCCGAACACGCCCCGGGAGACCACTTCCGGGGCGTGCGGCAGGGCTATGAGCAGCGCTTTCCCTTGGTGGCGGGGGTGCCTTTGAGGAGGTAGCGGTTGATCGTGGAGTCGATGCAGTCGCTGCCGCGGCCGTAGGCGGTGTGGCCGTCGCCGACGTAGGTGAGAAGGGTGGCGGAGGAGAGCTGGGAGGCGAGGCCCTGGGCCCAGGGGTACGGGGTGGCGGGGTCGCGGGTGGTGCCGACCACGAGGATCGGGGCGGCGCCCTTCGCCTCGATGCGATGGGGTTCGCCCGTGGGCTTCACCGGCCAGTACCCGCAGTTCAGGGAGGCCCAGGCCAGGCCCTCACCGAAGACGGGGGACATCTTCTCGAAAGAGGGGAGCGCCTTCTCCACCTGGTCGGGGCGGGAGAAGGCAGCCGGCAGGTCGAGGCAGTTCACGGCCGCGTTGGCGAACATCAGGTTGGCGTACCTGCCGTCGGCGTCGCGCTCGTAGTAACTGTCGGAGAGGGAGAGCAGGCCCGCGCCGTCCTTCTCCTTCATCGCCGCGGTGAGCGCCTCGCGCAGCTGCTGCCAGGCCGCCTCGTCGTACATCGCCGCGATCACACCCGTCGTCGCGAGCGCCTCGCCGAGTTCGCGGCCGTCCGCGTCGCCCGCCGGGATCGGAGCCGCGTCGAGCTGCTGGAAGAAGGCCTTGAGGTTCTTGCCCGCCTGTTCCGCACTGGTGCCCTTGCCGCCCAGCGGGCAGTCGCTCCGGCCTACGCAGTCCTTCGCGAACGACTGGAAGGCCGTCTCGAAGCCCGCCGTCTGCCCCTCGGTCAGCTTGCGGGCACTGAGCGAGGGATCCATCGCGCCGTCCAGGACCAGCCGGCCCACCCGGTCGGGAAAGAGCCCGGCGTACGTCGCCCCGAGGAACGTTCCGTACGACGCCCCCACGTACGTCAGCTTCTTGTCGCCAAGGACGGCCCGCAGCATGTCCATGTCGCGGGCCGTCTCCACCGTGGAGACGTGCCTCAGCAGGTCGGGCGAGTGCTGCCCGCACCCCTCCGCGAACTGCTTGTAGGCGTCGACCAGTTGGTCCGTCTCCTGCCCGTCGTCGGGGGTGGTGTCCGTCTGCGTGTACGTGTCCATCTCACGGCCGGTGAGGCACTCGACCGGCTCGCTGCGGGCCACGCCGCGCGGGTCGACGGCGACCATGTCGTAGCGGGCGCGGACCTCCGCGGGGTAGCCGATGCCGGCGTACGCCTGGAGGTAGCCGACCGCCGAGCCGCCCGGCCCTCCCGGGTTGACCAGCAGCGAACCGAGACGCTTCCCCGGACCCGTGGCCTTCTTGCGGGAGACGGCCAGCCGGATGTCGCCCGAAGCCGGCTTCGCGTAGTCCAGCGGCGCCTTCATCGTGGCGCACTCGAAGCCGGGCACACCGCAGGTACGCCAGGTCAGCTTCTGCCCGTAGTACCGCGACAGTGCCGCCGGTGTGGAACTGGGCAGCGCGGCCAGCGCCGAGTCCGCCGTCGACGCCGTGGTCGAACTCCCCGAGGAGCAGGCCGAGACGAGCAGTGCGGTCGCGGCCAGCAGCACGCCGCCCACCCGGAGGGACCGCGACGGCGTACGGGGCGGCCTAGGGGAACTGATCGGCCGGCCGGACCGGGCCGGCCGAGGAGTGCGCCTGATGTACATCTCGCGAGCGTAACCTTGCGCGACCAGTTGATCACCATCAGTTGCCCAAGCGCCTCGTTTGAGTGACGCGGTCAACCAGTCACGCCGACCAGGCCTGCATCACTGGGTACACGGACCACGCAGACCTCGCCGGTAGGGCCCAAAAGCCGGAAGCCGGAGGCCCGGAGACCCCGGAAGCCCGAAGCCGGAAGCCGGAAGCCCGGAGCCGGAGACCCCGATGCCGGGGATACCGGGACGCCGTCAGCCCGCCCGCAGCGCCATCGTCATCGCCTCCACCGCGAGCAGCGGAGCCACATTGCGGTCGAGGGCCTCGCGGCACGCGGCGATCGCGTCGATGCGGCGCAGGGTCGCCTCCGGTGGGCCACCGCGGGCCAGCCGCTCCAGGACGTCCTCGGACTCCGTGTTGGCGAGGGCCACCCGCGAGCCGAGCTGGAGGGCGAGGACGTCGCGGTAGAACCCGGTGAGGTCGATCAGGGCCAGGTCCAGTGCATCGCGCTGCGTACGCGTTCTTCGGCGCTTCTGGTTGTCCTCGAGCTCCTTCATGACGCCCGCGGTGCCACGGGGCATACGGCCGCCCTGTGCCCCGCCGAGCGCGGCCTTCATGTCCTCGGTCTCCTTCACGTCGACTTCCTCGGCGAGCTGCTTGGCGTCCTCGGACGCCGTGTCGATCAGCTCCTGGGCCGCCTTGAGGCAGCCGCCGATGTCGTCGATCCGGAGCGGCAGCTTGAGGACGGCGGCCCGGCGCTCGCGGGCGCGCGGGTCCGTGGCAAGGCGGCGGGCCCGGCCGATGTGGCCCTGCGTCGCGCGGGCAGCGACCGCCGCCACGCCGGGCTCGATGCCGTCACGGCGTACGAGGATGTCGGCCACCGCGTCCACGGGCGGGGTGCGGAGTGTGAGCAGGCGGCAGCGGGAGCGGATGGTGGGCAGGACGTCCTCGATGGACGGGGCGCACAGGAGCCAGACCGTACGGGGAGCGGGTTCCTCCACGGCCTTCAGCAGGACGTTGCCCGCGCCCTCGGTGAGGCGGTCGGCGTCCTCCAGGACGATGACCTGCCAGCGGCCGGTGGCCGGGGACAGCTGGGCGCGGCGGACCAGGTCGCGGGTCTCCTTCACGCCGATGGAGAGCATGTCGGTGCGGACGATCTGCACATCGGCGTGGGTGCCGACCAGGCTGGTGTGGCAGCCGTCGCAGAAGCCGCAGCCGGGGATGCCGCCCAGCGCGCGGTCGGGGCTCACGCACTGGAGCGCGGCCGCGAACGCCCGCGCCGCCGTGGAACGGCCCGAGCCGGGCGGGCCGGTGAACAGCCAGGCGTGCGTCATCTTGGACGCCTCGGGCGGCGGGGTGTTCGAGGTGATCGCCGTGACGAGGGCGTCGGCATCACGGGCAGCGGCGGCGAGCTGCTCGCTCACCTTCTCCTGGCCCACCAGGTCGTCCCACACGGGCACGGGGCACCGCCCTTCCGTCGCACTTCGCCTTGCCGGATCCATTGTGCGGGTCGCCACTGACAACGGGTCCCCGGACCGGGGGCCAACGGCTACGACCGCTACCCTTCAGCTGCCGCAGCCACCGGCTCCAACAGCTGCGGCCACCGGTCTCACAGCCGCGGCCGCCGGCCCAACAACCGCGGCCGCCGATCTCAACAACTGCGGCCAACGGTCCCAACAGCTGCGTCCGCCGGTTCCCGCACCGCAGCCCGCCGGATCTCAGCGGCGCTGGTCGCCCCTCCCCCGCCCCTCGTCCCAGTCGTCGTCCTCGCGCGGGCCCAGCAACTCGTCCGCCAGCGTCGGGAGATCGTCGAGCGGTGTCTCCTCCGCCCAGTCAGAGCGAGGGCGTCGACGCAGGGTGCCCTCGGCGTCGACCTGGGGCAGCTCGCGCGTACGGTCGCCGGAGTCCTCGGACCCCTGGGCCGCGCGCTCGTCGCGGAAGTAGCCCGGCGGCACCCGATCCGAGGGATCACTCGCTGACTTGCCCGCACCCGCGTCCCGAACCGGAGGCAGCACAGCCGTCTGATCGGCAGCACCCGAAGTCACCGGCGGCAGCACGGCCGTCTCGTCCGCAGCCCTGTCCCGCACCGGCGGCAGCACAGCCGTCTCGTCCGCCGACCCCGAAGTCACCGGCGGCAGCACCGCCGTCTCGTCCGCAGCCCGCTCAGGCACAGGCGGCTGCGGCAGCTTGGCCGTCTCCTCGGAGTCGGACCGCGAACCAGAACGAGCACCCGCCCCGGAACCGGACCGCACACCGCCCCGGCCCTCATCACCCCGCACCGGCCGCAGCACCGCCGTGTCGTCCACCGCCCGGGCAGACCCGCCCGACGGCGCCACGACCGGCGTAGGCACGGTCGTCTCGTTGTCGGGCGCCGCCGAAGCAGAACCCGCCGAACCGGAAGCGGCAGCCTTCACCGCCGCAGCTTCGGCAGCCACCGCAGCGGCCGCGGCCGCCGAAGCCGCCGCCGCTTCCGCCGCCCCCCGCCGAGCCTCCTCCGCCCGCAGCAACGCCTCCTCGGCCTTCCGCTGCTTCTCCAAGCGGCGCGCCTCCGCCTCGGCGCGCAGCCGCGCCTCCTCGGCGGCCTGCCTGCGCAGACGCTCCTGCTCGGCGGCCCTGACCTGCTCCTCCGCCAGCTTGCGGGCCTGCTCCTCCTCGGCACGGCGGCGGGCCTCCTCGGCACGCTGCCTGGCCTCCTCCGCCTGGCGCTCGGCCTCGCGCCGCTGGGCCTCCTCCAGCTCGCGCTGCTTGCGCTCCTCTTCCTCCGCGCGCAGCCTGGCGAGCTGCTCCTGGCGCTCACGCTCCAGGCGCTCCTCCTCTGCCTTGCGCGCGGCCTCCTCCTCGGCCTTGCGCCGGGCCTCTTCCTCGGCCGCCTTGCGAGCCTCCTCCTGGGCCTTCACCTCGGCCTCGGAGAGGGGCAGCATCACGTCGAGCCGATGCCGTACGACGGTGGTGACCGCCTCGGGCTCCTGGGCGGCGTCGACGACGAGGTAGCGCCCCGGGTCGGCGGCGGCGAGCGTCAGGAAACCGGACCGCACGCGCGCGTGGAACTCGGCGGGCTCCGACTCCAGCCGGTCCGGCGCCTCCGTGAACCGCTCACGCGCCGCTTCCGGCGAGACGTCAAGCAGCACCGTCAGATGCGGAACGAGTCCGTCCGTGGCCCAGCGCGAGATCCGCGCGATCTCGGTCGGCGACAGATCGCGGCCCGCCCCCTGGTACGCCACCGAGGAGTCGATGTACCGGTCGGAGATCACGACGGCCCCCCGCTCCAGCGCGGGCCGCACCACCGTGTCGACGTGCTCCGCGCGGTCGGCGGCGTACAGCAGCGCCTCCGCCCGGTGTGAAAGACCGGCCGACGACACGTCGAGGAGGATCGACCGCAGCCGCTTGCCCACCGGTGTGGCGCCCGGCTCCCGGGTCACCACGACCTCGTGGCCCTTGGCGCGGATCCACTCCGCGAGCGCCTCCGCCTGGGTCGACTTCCCGGCCCCGTCACCGCCCTCCAGAGCGATGAAGAACCCGGAGACGGCCGTGGCCTGGGCGGGGTCGTCGCCGCCGCGCAGCGCGTCCCGCAGGTCGTGCCGCAGCGGCACCCCGGAGCGGTCGTCGGCCTTGGCGAGCACCAGCGCGGCGACCGGCAGCAGCAGCGCGCCGACCAGCATCAGGGTGAAGGCGGCGCCGCCGTGCGCGAACACGAACTTGCCGCTCTCCAGGCGGTGCGGACCGATCAGGGCCGCCACCACGGGTGCCACCAGCGCGCCGAGCGCCACGAACACTCGTACGACCGCGTGCAGATGCTCGGTCGTCCGCGCGCGCCGGTAGTCCTCGGTCTCCTGGTCGAGCAGCGCGTGCCCGGTGTTGGCGGCGACGCCCGCGCCGACGCCCGCGAAGCCGACGATCAGCAGCACGGTGGTGACGTCAGGGACCAGCCCGGCGGCCAGCAGCGCGATGCCGGTGAAGGCGATCGCCAGCGCGAGCAGCCTGCGCCGCGACAGCGACGGCACCACCGAGGAGGCCGTACGGATGCCGATGACGACACCGCCGGTCAGCGCCAGCACCAGCAGCCCGTACGTCACCGGTCCGCCGCCCAGGTCCTTGGCGTGCAGCACGGAGACGGCGACGGCGGCCGAGATCGCCGCGGCGACGGCGGCACAGGCCAGCACAAGGAGCGGAATGGCGCCCGTACGGCCCGTGTCGACGACCGTGCCCGTCTTGGGGCGGCGCAGGCCCTCCAGCGGCGACCTGGCGCGCGGGGTGCGCGCGTCGGGCAGCTCGAGGAAGGTCAGCACCGACAGCGAGGCGGCGAACAGCCCGGCGGCGACGTACGAGGCGAGCGCCGCCTGGTGCAGGCCGAACCAGGCGATCCCGGCGCCCAGCAGGTTGTTGACGAGGGACACGACCACGAGCGCGGCGGCCGCGATCGGCACCGCCAGGAATCCCGTACGCAGCGACAGGCGCCGCAGCGCGTCCATGTGGTCCGGCAGCGGGCGCACCGTGGCGCCCTCCAGCGGCGGGGCGGGCAGCAGCGCGGGCGCCGCACTCTCCCGGCACACCGTCCAGAACCGCTCGGCGACTCCGGTCACGAAGGCGACGACCAGGATGACGGCGAGCGCGTCATCCGGGGTCCAGTCGATCCACAGGGGCGCGACGATCATGAGCGCGGCCCGCACGCCGTCCGCCCCGACCATGGTCCAGCGCCGGTCGAGCAGCCCCTCCTGGGAGGTCAGCGAGGTCAGCGGCCCGAGAAGTACGGCCCCGAAGAGCAGCGTCGCGAGAACACGTGCCCCGAAGACGGCCGCCACGGCGAGGGCGACTCCGCGGTAGCCACCGCCGAAGGAACCCTCGGAGATCGCCGCCTGCAGGGCCAGGACGACAAGGACCAGCAGGGCCAGGGCGTCACCGACACCTCCCACGAGCTGGGCGCTCCACAGCCGTTTCAACTGCGGCTGGCGCAGCAGGGCGCGCACGGCGCGCTCCCGGGAATCTGCGACCAGGGCGTCGTCGGGGGCCGGGGTGTGGGCCGTTGGCTGCTCGGCTCGCGTCATCCTGACAGCCTATCCGGACCCACTGACTCCCCGAAGGGGTGGCCGAACATACGGACGCCCCCACACCAAAAGGTGTAGGGGCGCACACGTGTCGGGCACATGGAGGACGGTTGCCGGGAAGGCACCCGCAAGCGCTGGCCCTCCGAAGCTCTAGCCCTCCGAAGCCGCCGTCTTCTTCGCGACGGCCTTCTTGGCGGGTGCCTTCTTGGCAGCCGTCTTCGAAGTCGTCGTCTTCTTGGCAGCGGTTTTCTTGGCGGGTGCCTTCTTGGTGGCCGTTTTCTTGGCCGGAGCCTTCTTCGCGGTCTTCTTGGCCGGCGTCTTGGCCCGCTTCTCGGCGAGCAGCTCGAAGCCGCGCTCCGGGGTGATCTCCTCGACGCTGTCGTCGGACCGCAGGGTCGCGTTGGTCTCGCCGTCGGTCACGTACGGCCCGAAACGGCCGTCCTTGACGACGACGGGCTTCCCGCTGACCGGGTCCTCGCCCAGCTCCTTCAGCGGCGGCTTGGCGGCCGCCCGCCCGCGCTGCTTGGGCTGGGAGTAGATCTCCAGCGCCTCTTCGAGCGTGATCGTGAAGAGCTGGTCCTCGGCGGTGAGGGACCGCGAGTCCGTGCCCTTCTTCAGGTACGGCCCGTAGCGCCCGTTCTGCGCGGTGATCTCCACGCCCTCGGCGTCCTTGCCCACCACACGCGGCAGCGACATCAGCTTCAGTGCGTCGTCCAGCGTCACCGTGTCGAGCGACATCGCCTTGAAGAGCGAGGCCGTACGCGGCTTGACGGCGTTCTTGCCCGTCTTCGGGGTGCCCTCGGGGAGCACCTCGGTGACGTACGGGCCGTAGCGGCCGTCGCGAGCGATGACCTGGTGGCCGGTCACCGGGTCGGCACCGAGTTCGAAGTCGCCGCTCGGCTTGGCGAGCAGTTCCTCGGCGAGCTCGATCGTCAGCTCGTCGGGGGCCAGGTCCTCGGGCACGTCCGCGCGCTGGTGGTTCTCGGAGTCCTTCTCGCCGCGCTCGACGTACGGGCCGTAGCGCCCGACGCGCAGCATGATGTCGGTGCCGGCGACCGGGAAGGACGACACCTCGCGGGCGTCGATGGCGCCCAGGTCGGTGACGAGCTCCTTGAGGCCGCCGAGGTGGTCGCCGTCGCCGTTCCCGGCCTCGGCGGCACCCCTCGCGTCGCCCTCGCCGAAGTAGAAGCGCCGCAGCCACGGGATGGACTGCGCCTCGCCCCGCGCGATGCGGTCGAGGTCGTCCTCCATCTTGGCGGTGAAGTCGTAGTCGACGAGGCGCCCGAAGTGCTTCTCCAGCAGGTTGACCACGGCGAAGGACAGGAAGGACGGCACGAGGGCCGTGCCCTTCTTGAACACATAGCCGCGGTCGAGGATCGTGCCGATGATCGACGCGTACGTCGACGGGCGGCCGATCTCGCGCTCTTCGAGCTCCTTGACGAGGCTGGCCTCGGTGTAGCGGGCCGGGGGCTTGGTGGCGTGCCCGTCGACCGTGATCTCCTCGGCGGACAGCGGGTCGCCCTCGGCCACCTGCGGCAGCCGGCGCTCGCGGTCGTCCAGCTCGGCGTTCGGGTCGTCCGCGCCCTCGACGTACGCCTTGAGGAAGCCGTGGAAGGTGATCGTCTTGCCGGACGCGCTGAACTCGGCGTCGCGGCCGTCGGCGGACCTGCCCGCGATCTTGACGGTGACGGAGTTGCCGACCGCGTCCTTCATCTGGGAGGCGACGGTCCGCTTCCAGATGAGCTCGTACAGCCGGAACTGGTCGCCGGTCAGGCCCGTCTCGGCCGGGGTACGGAAACGGTCGCCCGAGGGGCGGATCGCCTCGTGCGCCTCCTGGGCGTTCTTGACCTTTCCGGCGTACGTGCGCGGCTTGTCCGGCAGGTAGTCGGCGCCGTACAGCTGCGTGACCTGGGTGCGGGCGGCGGTGATCGCCGTCTCCGACAGGGTCGTGGAGTCCGTACGCATGTAGGTGATGAAGCCGTTCTCGTACAGCTTCTGCGCCACCTGCATGGTGGCCTTCGCGCCGAAGCCGAGCTTGCGCGAGGCCTCCTGCTGGAGCGTCGTCGTACGGAACGGGGCGTAGGGCGAGCGGCGGTACGGCTTGGACTCGACCGAGCGGACCGCGAAGTCCGTGTTCTCCAGGGCGGCGGCGAGCGCGCGGGCGTTCGTCTCGTCCAGGTGGAGCGTGTTGGCGCCCTTGATCTGGCCGAGGGAGTCGAAGTCGCGTCCCTGGGCGACGCGCTTGCCGTCGACGGCCGTGAGGCGGGCGACCAGCTGCGAGGGGTCCGAGGCGTCACCCGTGCGACCGGTGCCGAAGGTGCCCGTCAGGTCCCAGTACTCGGCGGAGCGGAAGGCGATGCGCTCGCGCTCCCGCTCGACGACGAGGCGGGTGGCCACGGACTGCACACGGCCGGCCGACAGGCGCGGCATGACCTTCTTCCACAGGACCGGCGAGACCTCGTAGCCGTAGAGGCGGTCCAGGATGCGGCGGGTCTCCTGGGCGTCGACCATGCGCTGGTTGAGCTCGCGCGGGTTGGCGACGGCGCTGCGGATCGCGTCCTTGGTGATCTCGTGGAAGACCATCCGGTGGACGGGAACCTTGGGCTTCAGGACCTCGAGGAGGTGCCACGCGATGGCCTCGCCCTCGCGGTCCTCATCGGTGGCGAGGAAGAGTTCGTCGGAGTCCTTCAGCAGGTCCTTGAGCTTCTTGACCTGCGCCTTCTTGTCAGCGTTGACCACGTAGATCGGCTGGAAGTCGTTCTCGACGTCCACGCCGAGGCGGCGCACCTCGCCGGTGTACTCCTCGGGCACCTCCGCGGCGCCGTTGGGAAGGTCACGGATGTGCCCGACGCTCGCTTCGACGACATAGCCGGGGCCGAGATAGCCCTTGATCGTCTTCGCCTTGGCAGGCGACTCGACGATGACGAGTCGGCGGCCGCCGTGTGCGGTGTCGCTGGTCGGGGACAACTTCGCTCTTCTCTCCGGTCGACGCGGGGGATCTCCCCAGGCCTTGCTCCCGGGGGTCGGGTCGTGCTGACGCTGCGGAGTGTGACGGTACATCCCGCCCCCGTGTCAAACGGGAAAAGCCCGCAACGGCCACTCGAACGGTAACCCGACTACCGCCATTCCTGCCGCCCGGAGTGTCGACCAGCCGTTTCGGCACTATCCGGAGTGTGACCTCCCAGTTACCGAAGTCGATGCCCTCACGCGCGCGTGATGCACCAGATCGCAAGCGCCAGTGCCCCCACTCCGGCGACGCTCGCAAGCGTCGCCGATGCGACGCGGTTCACACCGACGGCGACGGGCTCGCCACGGCGCACCCTGGTCGCGGTCCAGGCCAGCAGTCCGCCTCCGAACAGCGCGAACACCACCCCCGCGAAGATCGCCGGTCCGCTTTCCACGGTTACGCCCTTCCGCCCGAGTCTCCAGGGTCGGGACGCTGACAGGCCCCGGCGGCGAGCACAAGAACCCATGGTGAACACCAGGCGGCCGACACCTCATGAGCCCCATGCGATCGCCCGATGCGGGCGACTTCCCACCCGTTTTTCCTGTGCGGCCGGTTCGGATCCGGGCGCCCAACTCGACGCGAACTTGTCGCTGCCCGGCTTCGGGATGCCAGAAGTCGTACGCACTCAGCGGTACGGATACGCCTCGGGCACGATGCCGCCGGGACGCCCTCACCACTTCATCCCACCGGCTCGATGAACCCCTGCTCCACCAGCAGCCGGATCTGCGCGGGCGTCCGGTCCCGCAACAACACCGGATCCTCGCCGACCAGTTGGGCGATGGCGTCCAGAATCCGGCCGGCGCTCAGCGTGCCGTCGCACACGCCGGCGAAGCCCGCGCCGACCGTGTCCACCTTCGTCGCCCGGCGCATCCCACGGTTCTGACGCAGCACCACGTGCTCCGGGTCCTCGGCGCCGGGCAGCCCGACCTGCTCCTGGACGACCTCGGCCACGAGCGTGAAGTGCCCGGCGAGCAGGGCGGCATCGTCGTGCGCCCGCAGGTAGTCGACGCGCTCGAAATGCGCGCGCACGGTCTCACCGAGCGGCTGTTCGACGGAGTGCGGCCACTCCTCGACGGTGATCGAGGGCTGGGCGGCGGCCGTCCTGCGCAGCGTGATCCACCCGAAGCCGACCGACTTCACCTTGCGCGCCTCGAACTCGTCCAGCCAGGCGTCGTACCGCGCCTGGTACTCGGCGGGATCCACCCGGTGGTCGCCCGCGTCGCGCAGCCACAACTCGGCGTACTGCGTGACGTCCTGGACCTCGCGCTGCACGATCCACGCGTCACAGCCGCGCGGCACCCACGACCGGAGCCGGTCCTGCCAGTCCTCCCCCTCCACGTGCTGCCAGTTGGCCAGAAACTGCGCGTACCCCCCGTCCCTGAGACGTGCCCCCGCCTGCTGAACGAGCGTCCGGCAGAGATCGTCCCCGCCCATTCCGCCGTCGCGATAGGTGAGCCGGGCGCCCGGCGAGATCACGAAGGGCGGGTTCGAGACGATCAGGTCGTACGTCTCGTCGGCGACCGGTTCGAAGAGGGAGCCCTCGCGCAGATCGGCGGCCGGCGCGCCGGAGAGCGCGAGGGTCAGCGCCGTGATGTGCAGCGCACGCGGGTTGAGGTCGGTCGCGGTCACGCGTGTGGCGTGCTGTGCGGCGTGCAGAGCCTGGATCCCGGAGCCGGTGCCGAGGTCGAGGGCCGACTCCACCGGCGTACGCACGGTGATGCCCGCAAGGGTCGTGGAGGCTCCGCCCACGCCGAGCACGACGCCTTCGTCCCGGCTGCCGATGCCGCCCGCGCCACCGACGGCACACCCCAGGTCGGACACGATGAACCAGTCCTGCCCGTCGGAACCTCCGTACGGCCGGATGTCCACACTCGCGGCGACCTCGCCCCCGCCCACCCGCGCCAGCCAGCCGGCCTCCACACAGCCCTCGACCGGCAGAACGTCCGCCACGCGCGCGTGCGGCACGGGCTGCTGCAACAGGAACAGCCGTACGAGCGTCTCCAGCGGGGTGTCCCCCCGGGTGGCCCGGAGCGCGGGCACGGTCTCACTGCGCGCCAGCGCCGCGTACGCGGGGGCGCCGAGCAGGTCGAGCAGGCCGTCGACGGTGAAGGAGGCCCCGAGCAGGGCGTCCCGCAACCGGGCGGCGACATCGATGCGACCGGACGAGGGCAGGGGTGACTGGCTGGTGTGGCTCACATCCCCCATTGTGTCGGCTTCCGCCGACGGGGGCGTGCACCTGTGGACAAGCCCGCGCCGACCCCTCGTAGGCCTGTGGACAAGTCCGCCCCGTGAGCCGCGCAGGGCACACCGAAGGCCCGGCACGCACGCGTACCGGGCCCTCTTTCGGTTGACGAACGATCGCCCTCCCGGGATCGGCCCAGGAGAATCGGCGCGTCCGGATCAGCCCTCGGTCGACGAAGGCGAGGCGGACGCGGACGCCGACTTGCAGCTCTCCTGCGTCGCCATCGCCTTGCCGACGTCTCCCTCTTCGAGCTTCTTGAGAGCGTCGTTGCCGGTCTTGCTCAGCTTGCCCAACTGCTCGGCGACCCCGCTGAGTCCGTCGGCGAACTTCGCCTGGTCCTTGGTGTTGAGCGCATCCGACTGCTTCACCAGGTCGGCGTAGGACGCGGAGAGGGCGTTGAGCTCCTTGACCGCGTCCTCCTGCTTCTTCTTGCCGTCGTCGACGTCCGGCGGCCCGACGTTCTCGATGCCGGTCGCCATCGTCTTGTAGGCGTCGGAGATGTCCTGGAAGCCCGTGGAGTCGGCCTTCTGGACCTCTTCCGGCGTGCTGTCGTCCGAGGTCTCCTTCTGGATCTGGGCGTTGGCTGCCGCGATCTTCTGGATCTGCGGCTGCACCGCGTCACAGACCTGCTTGGCCCAGGAGTTGAGCTTGTCGTTGCTGTCGTCGCTGCTGCATCCCGACAGCGCCAGTACCAGTACCGCACCGCCGGACAGTGCGGCCGCGAGCTTCTTGTTCACCGGATTGGTCCCTTCCATGGCTCTCGGCCCCGGAACATACACGCCACGCGCGCAACATTCGTACGCCGAATGTCCGCTTGGGCGCCTTTTAGAGCCGTTTGCACCAAGCGAGAGAAGGCTCACGGAGAAGGTGTGAACACACACAAGGCGGGCGGACGGCACGTGTGCACGCGCCGTCCGCCCGCCCATTGAGTGGAGCCCTTCGGAACCCTGACCAGGTGCGAGGCCAGGCACCGTGCGACCCCTACGACACCACTGCGGGGTCGGCCGTCTTGGCCACCCTTTCCGCGTTGCCTTCGTCACCCACGGCGATCCCGCGCCGCTTGGAGATGTACACGGCGCCCACGATGACAGCGATCGAGAGCACCGCGATCAGCACGCGCATCCCGACGCTCTTGTCGTCGCCGTACGAGAACTTGACGACCGCGGGTGCGATCAGCAACGCCACCAGGTTCATCACCTTGAGCAGCGGGTTGATCGCGGGGCCCGCGGTGTCCTTGAAGGGGTCACCGACGGTGTCGCCGATCACCGTCGCGGCATGGGCTTCGCTGCCCTTGCCGCCGTGGTGGCCGTCCTCGACGAGTTTCTTCGCGTTGTCCCAGGCACCGCCCGAGTTCGCGAGGAAGACCGCCATCAGCGTGCCGGTGCCGATCGCTCCCGCGAGGAACGAGCCGAGCGCGCCGACCCCGAGCGAGAAGCCGATCGCGATCGGAGTGAGTACGGCGAGCAGACCGGGCGTGGCCAGTTCGCGCAGCGCGTCCTTGGTGCAGATGTCGACGACGCGCCCGTACTCGGGCTTCTCGGTGTAGTCCATGATCCCGGGGTGCTCGCGGAACTGCCGCCGCACCTCGTAGACCACTGCCCCGGCGGACCGCGATACCGCGTTGATCGCCAGCCCCGAGAAGAGGAAGACGACCGCGGCGCCCGCGATGAGACCCACCAGGTTGTTGGGCTGCGAGATGTCCATCATCAGGTTCATGGGCGCGCCCGGCCCCGAGACCTTCTCGCCGACTTCGTTCGCGGCCGTGAGGATCGCGTCGCGGTACGAGCCGAAGAGCGCCGCCGCGGCCAGTACGGCAGTGGCGATGGCGATGCCCTTGGTGATGGCCTTGGTGGTGTTGCCCACGGCGTCCAGGTCGGTGAGCACCTGCGCGCCCGCGCCCTCGACGTCACCGGACATCTCGGCGATGCCCTGAGCGTTGTCGGAGACCGGCCCGAAGGTGTCCATCGCCACGATCACGCCGACCGTGGTGAGCAGACCGGTGCCGGCAAGCGCCACGGCGAAGAGCGCCAGCATGATCGACGTACCGCCGAGCAGGAAGGCCCCGTACACGCCGAGGCCGATCAACAGGGCGGTGTAGACGGCCGACTCGAGACCGATGGAGATACCGGCGAGGACGACGGTGGCCGCGCCGGTGAGCGAACTCTTGCCGATGTCCCGCACGGGACGGCGGGTGGTCTCGGTGAAGTAGCCGGTCAACTGCTGGATCAGCGCGGCCAGGACGATGCCGATCGCGACGGCGAGGACCGCGAGGATCCGCGGGTCGCCGTCCTTGGCCGTGATCGCCGCGTCCGTGACGCCGTCGAGGTCGGCGTACTTCCCCGGCAGATAGGTGTAAACGGCCACGGCCACCAGCACCAGCGAGATCACCGCGGAGATGAAGAACCCCCGGTTGATCGCGGACATGCCGCTGCGGTCGGAGCGCCGGGGCGCCACTGCGAAGATGCCGACCATCGCGGTGAGTACGCCGATCGCGGGCACGATCAGCGGGAACGCGAGCCCGGCGTCGCCGAACGCGGCCTTGCCGAGGATCAGCGCGGCGACGAGCGTCACGGCGTAGGACTCGAAGAGGTCCGCGGCCATACCGGCACAGTCGCCGACGTTGTCGCCCACGTTGTCGGCGATGGTCGCGGCATTGCGCGGATCGTCCTCCGGAATGCCCTGCTCGACCTTGCCGACCAGGTCGGCGCCGACGTCGGCGGCCTTGGTGAAGATGCCGCCGCCGACACGCATGAACATCGCGATCAGCGCGGCACCGAGACCGAAGCCCTCGAGGACCTTCGGGGCGTCGGCCGCGTACACCAGCACCACACACGAGGCGCCCAGCAGACCGAGCCCCACCGTGAACATGCCGACGACGCCACCCGTGCGGAAAGCGATCTTCATGGCTTTGTGCGAGACGGCGGTGAGATCCTTTTCGGGCTCACCCTCCGCCGGAGTCGCTTCCCTTGCCGCGGCGGCCACGCGGACATTGCTCCGTACGGCGAGCCACATACCGATATAGCCGGTGGTCGCCGAGAACGCCGCGCCGATCAAGAAGAAGATCGACCGTCCGGCACGCTGATTCCAGTCGTCCGCCGGAAGCAGCATGAGCAGGAAGAACACCACGGCGGCGAATACCGCGAGGGTGCGCATCTGCCGTCCCAGGTAGGCATTGGCGCCTTCCTGGATCGCCTTGGCGATCTCCTTCATGCTGTCGGTGCCCTCGCCCGCCGCGAGTACCTGGCGCACCAGGACCCCGGCGACCACGAGCGCCGCGAGCGCGACGACTCCGATGACCATCACGATCAGACGGTTGTCATCCGTCAGTACTGCGGCTGCGAAGGTTGTGGGGTGGTCAAACTGCTGAGGGGTAGAAAGCCCCGCCATTCGTCCTCCTTGACGCCTGTGCTGAGCTCAAGATGTGGACGGATTGTAGGTACCGGAACCTGATCAAAACAGTGGGCGGTAAACGGAATTCGCCTTCACATGCTCTTCAGCAAATGATCGCCGGGTATCCATGGGGCTCGAAAGAGGTAATGCCCCAAAACCGTTGACGCTTGATCAAATAATCGCGTGAATGATCGTGAATCAATTCACGAAAAGGGGCCCGTGAGACGAACGAGCCGGCCGTGCGAGTGCCGGACATGCAGAAGGGCCCTGCTCAGCAGGGCCCTTCTGGTTACCCACGTCGTCACTTACGAGGTTGGAGGTGGGGGTGGAGTCAGGGGGTGAGACGGGGATGTCAGGGAACGAGCGGGGCCGGCGGCGTGGTCGGCCAGCTCATCCTGATCAGTCCGCCGTTCTCCCCGGCGGTGACCTCGACGTCGTCGACGAGGCCGCTGATGACCGCGAGCCCCATCTCGTCCTCCTCGGTCTCCGCGTCCGGGTCGCCGGGGGAGGCGCCGGGCACCGACTCACCGGGAGCCGTGCGCGGCGCTTCGTCGCCGACCTCGATGGAGAACTGCTTCTCCTCCTCGATCAGCAGCACCCGCACCGGCGCCGAGATGCCGCTGCTCTGGTGCAGTCCGACGGCACGGGTACAGGCCTCGCCGACAGCGAGTCTGACCTCGTCGAGTACGGCCTCGTCCACTCCGGCCCTGCGCGCCACCGCTGCCGCCACCAGTCGGGCGGTCCTGACGTGCTCGGGCAGCGCGCTGAAGCGGAGCTCAACGGTGGCCATGCATCCCCCTCAGCTACGGGCGTGCTGTCGGAGGGCCGGGCCACCAGGGCCCGGTCCCCCCTTCCTTGCTTCTGCCGTCATGGGCGCGCGACTTCTGCCGTCCGTCGGCTCGCGGCCCGCGGACGGGTCAGTCGGTGGCGTTCACCGCTTCCTCGACCGAGGTGTGGATCGGGAACACCTTGGTGAGGCCGGTGATACGGAAGATCTTCAGAATGCGCTCCTGGTTGCAGACCAGCCGCAGCGAGCCCTCGTGGGCACGCACGCGCTTCAGGCCGCCCACCAGAACGCCGAGCCCGGTGGAGTCGAGGAAGTCGACGCCCTCCATGTCGACGACAAGGTGGAAACTGCCGTCGTTCACCAGCTCGACCAGCTGCTCGCGCAGCTTGGGCGCGGTATATACATCGATTTCGCCACCGACCTCGACGACCGTACGGTCGCCGTTAGGGCCGGACACACTGCGAGTCGACAGAGACAGGTCCACGAATCCTCCAGCACCTTGCTATCGAGCGGTCGCCCCACGGGACACCTCGGCAGAGCCCCCGGGACGGTTCGCCAGCCGCGATGGCATTCAATCACTTACCGGCAGGCGTGCACGACGCCTTGGCCCCATTGTCCGTCACGCCAGTGACACACTCGATGCCGATGGCCAAGAATCACCGATCCGATCGACCCTCGACGGACACCGCTTCCCGCCCCTCGCCGAGCACGGTCCTGGACCGGCTCGCCTCGGGGCCGAGCCGGGCTTCGCGCATCACTCATACGGAGCACTTGCCCCCACGTGAGGGCCGCCATGCAGTCTGGCCCGACCGGATCCGCTCGGAGGTCATCGCCGCGGTGCAGGCCGCGGGAATCGAACACCCCTGGGCCCACCAGGCACTGGCCGCGGAGCACGCCCTGGACGGCGAGTCGGTGATCGTCGCCACCGGCACGGCCTCCGGCAAGTCCCTGGCGTATCTCGCCCCCGTCCTGACGGCCCTCCTGGACGGCTCCGAGGCCCCGAACGGCCGCGGCGCGACCGCCCTCTACCTCGCCCCGACGAAGGCCCTCGCCGCAGATCAGCGCCGATCTGTGAAGGAACTTTCACAACCTCTGGGGAACGCGGTACGCCCAGCCGTGTACGACGGGGACACCCCCTTCGAGGAACGCGAATGGGTACGTCAGTACGCCAACTACGTCCTGACCAACCCCGACATGCTGCACCGCGGGATATTGCCCTCCCACCCCCGCTGGTCCTCCTTCCTCCGTGCCCTGCGCTATGTCGTCATCGACGAGTGCCACACCTACCGCGGTGTCTTCGGCTCCCATGTCGCCCAGGTCCTGCGCCGCCTGCGCCGCCTCTGCGCCCACTACGGCGCCTCTCCCGTCTTCCTGCTGGCCTCCGCGACCGCCGCCGAACCCTCGGTCGCCGCACGCCGCCTGACGGGCCTCCCGGTGGTCGAGGTCGCCGACGACGCCTCCCCACGCGGCGAACTGGTCTTCGCCCTCTGGGAACCCCCTCTCACCGAACTGCACGGCGAGAAGGGCGCCCCCGTCCGCCGTACCGCCACCGCCGAGACCGCGGACCTCCTCACCGACCTCACCCTCCAGGGCATGCGCTCGATCGCCTTCGTACGTTCCCGCCGCGGCGCCGAGCTGATCGCGGTGATCGCCCAGGAACGCCTCGCCGAGATCGACCGCTCACTGGCCCGGCGTGTGGCCGCGTACCGCGGCGGCTACCTCCCGGAGGAACGCCGCGCCCTCGAACGCGCCCTCCACTCCGGCGAACTCCTCGGCCTCGCCGCCACCACCGCCCTCGAACTCGGCGTCGACGTCTCCGGGTTGGACGCCGTCGTCATCGCGGGCTACCCGGGCACCCGGGCCTCTCTGTGGCAGCAGGCGGGCCGCGCCGGACGCTCCGGACAGGGCGCGCTGGCGATCCTCGTCGCCCGCGACGACCCGCTTGACACCTTCCTCGTCCACCACCCCGAGGCCCTCTTCGACCAGCCGGTGGAGTCCACCGTCCTCGACCCGGACAACCCGTACGTCCTCGCCCCGCACCTGTGCGCGGCCGCCGCCGAAATCCCGCTCACGGACGAGGACTTGGAGCTCTTCGGACCGGCAGCCCCGGGCCTGCTGCCGCAGCTGGAGGCCGCGAAGCTGCTGCGCCGCCGGACGAAGGCGTGGCACTGGACGCGCCGGGAGCGGGCCGCGGACCTGACCGACATCCGCGGTGAGGGCGGCAGCCCCGTGCAGATCGTCGAGGCCGGCACCGGCCGGCTGCTCGGCACTGTCGACGCGAGCGCCTCGCACACGACGGTCCACGAGGGCGCGGTCCACCTGCACCAGGGCCGTACGTACCTGGTGCGCAAACTGGACCTGGAGGACTCCGTCGCCCTGGTCGAGGAGGCCAACCCGCCGTATTCGACGGTCGCCCGCGACACGACCGCCATCTCCGTCCTGGAGACGGACATCGAACTCCCCTGGGGTCAGGGCCGGTTGTGCTACGGCTCCGTCGAAGTCACCAACCAGGTCGTCTCCTTCCTGCGTCGACGTGTCATCACGGGTGAAGTTCTGGGCGAGACGAAACTCGACCTGCCTCCTCGTACGCTCCGTACGCGCGCCGTGTGGTGGACGGTCACCGAGGACCAACTCGACGCGGCCCGGATCAACCCGGAGATCCTCGGCGGCGCCCTGCACGCCGCCGAGCACGCGTCCATCGGTATGCTCCCGCTCTTCGCCACGTGCGACCGCTGGGACATCGGCGGTGTCTCCGTCCCGCTGCACCCGGACACCCTGCTGCCCACGGTCTTCGTGTACGACGGCCACCCCGGCGGCGCGGGCTTCGCCGAGCGTGCCTTCCACACCGCCCGCAACTGGCTCACCGCCACCCGGCAAGCCATCGCCTCCTGCGAGTGCGACGCCGGCTGCCCGTCCTGCATCCAGTCCCCCAAGTGCGGCAACGGGAACGACCCGTTGCACAAGCGGGGGGCGGTTCGGTTGCTCGCGGAGCTGCTGCGGGAGGCGCCGGAGGACTAGCCGGTCGGGGCACCGACGTCACCTGGCCGGTCCTGCGGCGGGCCGGGCGGGACCGGTGGCGGTGCCGGTCCGGGTCCCGATCCCGATCCGGGTCCCGATCCGGGTCCCGATCCGGGTCCCGATCCGGGTCCCGATCCGGGTCCCGATCCGGGTCCCGATCCGGGTCCCGATCCGGGTCCCGATCCCGGTGGCTCGGCCGGCTGGGCGGGGCCCGTCGGATCCGCAGATCCCGCCGACTGCACGGGTCCCGCCGGTCCCGCTCTCGACCTGACCTCCGCAGCGAACGGCTCCCGGCCCGACGCCGCCGTGACGTCCGAGATCTCGCCGCCGATCGCGCACCTGACGAGCCGCGCGTGCTGGGCCCGTGCCACTCGGTCCGCCGCGGCGCAGGCCGCCGTCGCGCCGTCCATCCAGTGGTCCGCCGCGGCGAGCGCCGCCAGGTCGGCCGCACCCGCCGCCCGGTGACGGACCAGGACGACCTGCCCCATGGCCAGAACCACCCCGAACACAACGCACAGCACGGCGATCACCCCGACCGACCAGACGGTCGCCGAGCCTCTGTCGGACCGGACTGCCGTGTCGGGTCTGGCTGAACCGTCAAGCCTGGCTGGCCTCGCGGGACTGGCTGGCCTAGCGCGCCTCGCGCGCCTGTCCGACCGAGCCGACTGCTCCGACCTCGCCGGCCCGTCCGACCGAGCGGGCCGCTCTGATCTGGCAGGTCTGCCGGACCGAGCGGACTCACCAGACCCAGCCAATGCGCTCGGCGAATCCGACGCACTCAACCGATTCGAGCAACCCGACTCCCGAGCAGCGCAGTTGCGGCCCACCGCACCTGGCCGACCACCTCCCGTCATCCCCCGCTCACCCCCACCGTCTCCTCCGCCAGAGCCGCCGCCTCATCGCTCAGCTCCAGGGTCAGCGCGTCGGGACCCGGCGCGCTCGCGGTGACCGTCACCCGGACCAGGTCGCCTTCCCGGCTCACCTCGACTCGTGCGCCCCGCGGTGCCGCGCGGCGCGTCGTCGTCAGGACGGCGTCGGGCGGGTCCTGGCGGGCCGCCGCGCGGGCACCCGCCCTCGCCGCGTCCTGGCACTGGATCTGCGCGGACGCGGCGAGCAGCGCCCAGACCAGCGACATCGCGACGAGCACCAGCGCGGGCAGCACCACGGCCGCCTCGGCGGTCACGTATCCGCGGTCCCGGCAGCGCAGGGGGCCGGGAGCCCCTCGTTCGGCCGGAGCCGGCCCGCTCACCACCGGCGCCACCCGACTCGCCCTCGCCGCCCCCGTCTTCCGTTCACATCTGGACATTGAGCGCCCGCTCCACGATCCCCTGCAACTCCGCGCTGACCTGCCCACTCGTCAGCACCTTGTAGAGCGCGGCCGCGAAGGCGACCGCCGCGATGATCCCCACCGCGTACTCGGAGGTGACCATTCCCGCGTCCCTCCGCACCAGCCCGAGCAACCACGCCCGCACCCGTACTGCCTTGCCCATCTCAACCCCCGTAAGGTCCAAGCCCATTGGTCAATTGCCGTTCACCGAACACCGTCACCGTCGCCCTGACCCGTCATCCATCACCCCCTCCCAACAGCCCGCCAGCCAGCCCGATCACCACGGGCAGCACGCCGATCGCGAGGAACGCGGGCAGAAAGCACAGCCCCACAGGCGCGGTGACCATGACGGCCGCCCGGCGCGCTCGTGCCGTGGCGGTGCGCCCCCACTCGGCGCGGGCCTCGGCGGCGAGGCGCCCGACGGGCACGGCCGCCGGTACACCCGCCTCACCCGCGCGCTCCAGGAGCCTTGCCAGCGGCCCGGCGCCCGGTATCGACGCCAACTTCCGCCACGCCGCGACCGGTTCACTCCCGAGCCGCATCTCCGCCGCACCTCGCGCGAGCCGCTCACCCACAGGCCCTCCCAGGGCCTCGCCGACGGCCTGAGCCGCCACTACGGGGCCCGCGCCTGCCGCGATGCACGCCGCGACCAGATCGGCGGCAAGCGGAAGTTGTCGCGCGGCCCGCGCCCCGTCGTACTCCGCGACAGGGTCAGCTCCCCGCCGCTGCCGCCACCGCCAGACCCCGAACCCGGCCGCCAGTCCCACCAGACCTCCGGCGAGCCCCCCGACCAGCACCCAGCCGGCGCACACGGCACCCACCACCGGCAGCCACCGCCGCCCGACGCCCCGCAACTCCAGGCGCCGTCCCCTCGACGCCGCCTCCAGGGCCAGCAACTCGGCGAGCCTCCGCCGCACCAACCGTCGACGCCGCGCCGCCCAGAGCGACCGCGCCAGCCATCCGAGCGCCAGCGCTCCCCACACGATCACCCCCAGCCTGTGGACAACCTCCGTACTCATGCCGACTCCGCTCCTCTCACGATCCGCATCGCCCACCACAGCCCCACGCCCTCCAGCACCCCGCCGATCAGCAGACAGGCCAAGCCGGGTCCCGTGTGCAGCAGCACGTGCAGCGGATCGGCGCCCAACGCGGTACCGAGCAGGAGCCCCAGCACCGGAAGCCCAGCGAGCATCACCGCCGTGGACCGCGATCCGGCCAACTGAGCCCGTAGATCAGCCCTTTGGTCTCTCTCGGCACGCAGCGCCCCCTCCAGCCTGTCGAGCCCCGCGGCAAGCCCCGCGCCCCGGTCCACAGCCACACGCCAGCACGCGGCGAGTCCCACCAGCCCGTCGGCCCCCGGCTGCCGTGCCGCGTCGGTGAGCGCGCCCGGCACATCACCGCCGAACCGCGCCGCCGCCAGCACCAGCGCCTGTGCCTCGCCGAGCCCGGCCGAGTCACGCGCGGCCCGGAGCAGGGCCTCGCCCGGCTGCCTCCCGGCCCGCACCTCGCCGGCGAGCGCCCTGCACAGGGCGATCACCGCATCCCCTCGCCGCTCCAGCTCCCGCCGAGCCTCCGCGGCCCGCCGCACCCGCCGGAGCAAGGGCACCCCGACCAACCCGAGGAACAGCGGCACCACGGACGCACCGATCAACGCGACCACCAGCCCGGCGACCACCGACCACCCTTCGGCCCGCAGGCGCCCGCGCAGCCGCCGCCATCCGACGAGCGCCTTCTCCCAGGGCGGCGGACCGGCCCCCACCACTCCCCCACCCGCCACCAGCAACCTCGCCCTGCGCGCCCCCGAGTTCCACCCGCCCATCAACCAGGCCGCCGCCCCGGCGCACACCATGGCCGCCCCCGCCGACATCCCGGACATCTCACCGATCGCCATCCCACTCCCCGTTCACACCAGGCCTCCTGTCCCCGTCACAGCAGTCCGCCCCCATCGCTCCCGTCCCGGAGCAGCCCCTCCAGCCGCTCCCACCCCCGCTCGTGCACGAAGGCCTCTGCGCCCCACCGCAGCGCGGGCGTCGTCACCACCAGCCCCGAGGGGTCCCGTTCGAGCACATGCACCTCGGCGATCCGCCGCCGCCCGGCCCGGTCGCGTACGAGATGCAGGACCACCGACAGCGCCGCCGCCAACTGGCTGTGCAGCGCGGCCCGGTCGAGCCCTGCAGCCGTACCCAGCGCCTCCAGGCGGGCGGGCACCTGCGCCGCAGCGTTCGCGTGCACCGTTCCGCAGCCGCCCTCATGGCCGGTGTTCAGCGCGGCCAGCAAGGACACGACCTCCGGCCCGCGCACTTCACCGACGACCAGCCGGTCCGGTCTCATCCGCAGGGCCTGCCGGACCAGGTCCTGGAGCGCGACGAGCCCGACGCCCTCCTGGTTGGCGGGCCGCCCCTCCAGGCGCACCACATGGGGATGGTCGGGCCGCAGCTCCGCCGAGTCCTCGGCGAGCACGATCCGCTCACCGGGGCCGACCAGCCCCAACAGCGCGCTCAGCAAGGTCGTTTTGCCCGTCCCGGTCCCACCGCTGACCAGGAACGACAACCTGGCATCCAGTAGCGCTCTCAACACCTGGTCCCCGCCGGGCGGCACCGTGCCCGCCGCCATCAACTCGTCGAGCGTGAACGCGCGTGGCCGTACGACCCGGAGGGACAGGCAGGTCGAGCCGACGGCGACCGGCGGCAGTACCGCGTGCAGGCGGGTGCCGTCCGGAAGCCGGGCGTCGACCCATGGCCGGGCGTCGTCCAGCCTTCGCCCAGCAACGGCCGCGAGGCGCTGTGCGAGACGTCGTACCGCCGCCGCGTCCGCGAAGGAGACGGCCGTCAGCTCCAGGCCGCCGCCCCGGTCCACCCACACGCGGTCCGGTGCCGACACCAGTACGTCGGTGACCGACGGATCGGCCAGCAGCGGTTCCAGCGGGCCGCTGCCGACCAGTTCGGAACGCAACTGCTCGGCCGCACCGAGGACTTCCGCATCCCCCAGCACGCGGCCCTGTTCGCGCAGGGCTTGTGCCACGCGCGCGGGGGTGGGTTCGGAGCCGCTCTCCGCGAGCCACTGTCGTACGCCGTCCAGCAGGCCCGTAGGCCCGCCGAGACCCGCACCGCAGTCCATCCCCGTAGCGGCGTCCCAGCTCATACGCCCCCGCCTTCCACGGGAACCCGCTGCCAGAAGGCCGAGCAGAACCGGGCGAGTGGCCCTCGCGCCGATCCCCCGGGCGGCACGCCACCGTCCAACAGCGGTGGTTCGACCGGCACTTCACCCACCAGCGGCAGCCCAAGCAGCCGGGCCACCTCGCGGTCGTCGAGGCCGGGGGCATACGGTCCGCGCACCGCGACCCGGAGATCGCGCAGGACCATGCCGACCGAGGAGGCCACGCGTCCGGCCGCCGCGATGGCGCGCAGGTCGGCGGGGACCACCAGCACCCCGAGGTCGAGTTGGGCGAGGGCCTCGGCGACGCCTTCGTCGATGCGGCGTGGCAGATCGACGACCACCGCACCGCCGCGCCGTCTGGCGGCGGCCAGGACCGCCCGCACGGCCTGCGGCGGAATGGCGACGGAGTCGCCGCGATCCCAGCTCAGGACCCGCAGCGCGTGCAGTTCGGGCAGGGACTCCTCCAGGGCGCCACCGCCGACCCGGCCCCGCGAGGCGGCGAACGCCGGCCAGCGCAGGCCTTCGACCCCCTCTCCGCCCAGGAGTACATCGAGTCCGCCACCCAGCGGATCCGCGTCCACGAGCAACGTGCGGCGCCCCTCACGCGCCGAGGTGACGGCGAGCGCGCAGGCCAGCGTGGACGCTCCGGCCCCGCCACGCCCGCCGAGCACGCCGACGGTGAGCGCGGGCCTACCGACTCCTTCCGCCACGTCGGCGATGCGGTCGACAAGCCATTGCTCGCCATCGGGCAGCATCAGGACGTGGTCGGCGCCGATCTCGACAGCCCGCCGCCAGACACCGGAATCGTCCTGATCCCGGCCGACCAGAACCACTCCACGCCTGCGCGCGGCACCCCGCACCCGCCGCGCGGCATCGTCGCCGACCAGCACGAGAGGCGCGGCCTCCCAGCTGCCTCTGTGCTCCGGCACCCCGTGGTGGACTTCCGGCCTGGCGCCCGCCGCCGCGCACAGGCGCAGCAGGTCGTCCAGTAGCTCGGCGTCCTCCGTGACGATCAATGGTCCGCCCTGCCGCCCCTCGGCGGCGGGCGGCCGGTCGTGTGTGATGACTCCCGCCACGATCTCCAGCCCCCTTCGCTGCTTCCTGCGCGGGGCCCTCTGCGGCCCCGCTGATTCCCGCTCGTGTGAAGAGCCGGCAACCGGCCTCCATATGAACGGCCGATACGAACCGGCCAAACGCGCCCAACAAACGGAACCGGCCATGAACTTGCCGTGAGCGGAGCGCGCTGGAATCACGGTGCAGCGATCCCGGAAATCGTGTGGATCTTGGTCGATTTCTGTGGACAACTCAGGGCCTGTGAATATCGCCTTCACCCATACCGGTGACCGCCTGGCGACTCCCCCAGAGCAGCCCCACAGCTACACACGGTGACGAATCACGCACACGCAAAAGCGCGGCCTCAACGGGGACAACAGGGTCCCGAGGCCGCGCAAGTGGGGGAAGAAATGCATCCGGACATGCGACGACCCCCGCCGGGGGGGAGAGCGGGGGTCGTCCCCACGGTCCGACTCGGGGGGGGGAGGAGCCAGACCGGGTTAGCACGGTCGCGAACGATCCGTGACTTCCATGGTGTACCCGAGAGCTCTCTCAGGCAAACCCACGCGCCTCACCTTACGCCGAATGGTGGGCGCCTATGCTCATGCTCGTGGAAAACCACTCCTTGCCTCGCACAGCAGCCTTCTTTGATCTGGACAAGACGGTCATTGCGAAGTCGAGCACGCTCACGTTCAGCAAGTCGTTCTACCAAGGCGGTCTGATCAACCGCAGGGCCGCCTTGCGCACCGCATATGCCCAGTTCGTATTCCTGGCGGGCGGCGCCGACCACGACCAGATGGAGCGGATGCGGAAGTACCTCTCCGCGATGTGCCGCGGCTGGAACGTTCAGCAGGTCAAGGAGATCGTCGCCGAGACGCTGCACGACCTCATCGACCCGATCATCTACGACGAGGCCGCCTCCCTCATCGAGGAGCACCACATCGCCGGCCGCGATGTCGTGATCGTGTCCACGTCCGGTGCGGAGGTGGTCGAGCCGATCGGCGAACTGCTCGGCGCGGACCGCGTGGTGGCGACCCGCATGGTCGTGGGCGAGGACGGCTGCTTCACCGGGGAGGTGGAGTACTACGCGTACGGGCCGACGAAGGCCGAGGCGGTCAGGGAACTCGCCGAGTCCGAGGGGTACGACCTCTCACGCTGCTACGCCTACAGCGACTCGGCGACCGACCTGCCGATGCTGAAGTCCGTGGGCCATCCGCACGCGGTGAATCCGGACCGCACCCTGCGGCGCGAGGCCCTCGCCCGCTCGTGGCCGATTCTGGACTTCCACCGTCCGGTCCGGCTGAAGCAGCGACTGCCCACCCTGTCCGTACCGCCCCGTCCGGCGCTCGTCGCGGCGGCCGCGATAGGAGCGGCGGCGGCCACGGCGGGACTCGTCTGGTACGCGAGCCGGCGGCGCGCGACGGTGGTGTGATCGCGTCACGGATCACGTCACAGCGGCACGGCTCACGTCACGCGTGCGTGGGCAGCACACTCACGCCCGTTTCGAACCCGTTTGAACCTAAAAGTAAAGAACTGCAGCCAGGGGTTCCGCTTCCTCTGGACCTGGAGTACAAAGGGGTTAACGGCCCGCGAGACCAAGGACATCCGAGAGGATCACCTTTAAACGCAACCAAGGCCCCACGGACCGAGCATGAACATCGAGCACCCACGCGACGTCGACCCGTCGATTACGGGCCAGCCGCACCAGGAAACGGGCCACAGTTCCCGGCCTGATGGGCAACATTCGAGGACGCCTGGTAACCCGGTGAACATGCCAGCGGCGGTACGAGACCTCGTACCGCCGCAACCCTGTTCAGGGAGTTTTTCGCCCTCTTAGTAGGGGGCGTTTTTCAAGCCGTACGAAGTACGAGCTTTACGCCGCCCCGCGCTGAAGCGCCTCGCAGACGGCCGTCGACTCCCTGGCTCCCAGCTCAACCGCCTTGCCGCAATGGGCGATCCAGGCCGCCATCCCCTCCGGAGTACCGGAGGCATAGCCGTCCAGGGCTGCCGCGTAGGCCGCGCGGCCGAGTTCGCCATGGCCGACCTCCGCCGGGCAGACGGACTTCGGGTCGAGGCCGCTGCCGATCAGGACGATGCGTTCGGCCGCGCGTGCGACCAGGCCGTTGTGGGAGCCGAAGGGACGCAGGGCGAGGAGTTCGCCGTGCACCACGGCCGCCGTCACCAGGGCGGGGGCCGAGCCGCCCGCGATGATCAGCTGGGAGAGGCCTTCGAGACGGCCGGCGACCTCGTCGGCGTCCGGCAGTGGCAGCTCGACGAGCGGCTCGTCCACCGGTTCACCGTCCTGGCGCGGACGACCGACCTCGTCGCCCTTGTCCGCGGCCGCCACCAGGTGCAGCCGGGCCAGCACCCGAAGGGGCGACTGCCGCCAGATGGAGAGCAGTTGGCCCGCCTCCGCGGTCAGCCGGAGGGCCGCGCCGACCGTACGGCCCTCTTCGTCCGCGCTGAAGTCGGTGCGACGGCGCACCTCTTCGAGGGCCCAGTCGGCGCCGGACAGCGCCGCGGATCCGCGTGCGCCGCGCAGCGCCGCCTCGGACGTGATCTCGTTGCTGCGACGCCGCATGATCCGGTGCCCGTAGACCCGGTCCACGGCCTTGCGGACGGACTCCACGGATTCGGCCACCCCGGGAAGCGAGCCCAGGGCCGCGAGCGGATCGGCGGTCGCGCCTGTCGTACTCATGAGTACGACATTACGCACCCTTGCCCGCCGCCCCACGATGGAGTGGTCTTCTTCACGCGAGCAGTGCACCCAGGGCGATCACCCGACTACCCTTGGTGAACATGAAAATTGCTTTCGTTGGGAAGGGCGGCAGCGGCAAGACCACCCTGTCCTCGCTCTTCATCCGCCACCTCGTGGCCTCAGGGGCGCCGGTCGTCGCGGTGGACGCCGACATCAACCAGCATCTGGGGACCGCACTGGGCCTCGATGAGACGGTCGCCGCCGGACTGCCCGCGATGGGCGAGCGGCTGCCGCTGATCAAGGAGTACCTGCGCGGCACCAACGCCCGCATCACGTCCGCCGAGACGATGATCAAGACGACCCCGCCCGGCGAGGGGTCACGACTGCTGCGGGTGCGCGAGGAGAATCCGGTCTACAAGGCGTGCGCCCGGCCGGTGGAACTCGACGGCGGCGCCGTCCGTTTGATGGTCACCGGCCCCTTCACCGAGGCCGATTTGGGAGTGGCCTGCTACCACTCCAAGACCGGTGCAGTGGAGCTCTGCCTGAACCATCTCGTCGACGGCCAGAGCGAGTACATCGTCGTCGACATGACGGCGGGCTCGGACTCCTTCGCGTCCGGCATGTTCACCCGGTTCGACATCACGTTCCTCGTCGCCGAGCCGACCCGGAAGGGCATCTCCGTCTATCGCCAGTACAAGGAGTACGCCCGCGACTTCGGCGTCGCCCTGAAGGTCGTCGGCAACAAGGTGCAGGGCCAGGACGACATCGACTTCCTCCGCACCGAAGTCGGTGACGACCTCCTGGTCACGGTCGGGCACTCGGACTGGGTGCGCTCCATGGAGAAGGGCCGCTCGCCCCGGTTCGAGTTCCTGGAGGAGGGCAACCGCCGCTCCCTGCACTCCCTGCAGAGCGCCGCCGACGCCATGTACGAACGGCGCGACTGGGAGCGCTACACGCGCCAGATGGTCCACTTCCACCTGAAGAACGCCGGCAGTTGGGGCAACGAGCGGACCGGGGCGGACCTGGCGGCGCAGGTCGACCCCGGCTTCGTGCTCGGTGAGGGGCTGGTGGCCACGGCTTGAGCACCGGCCCACGCGGGACTGCTAGGGCTTGACCGCCGGCGCCCCGGGGACGCCCTTCGGGGCCGGGGCGGGGCGGCCCGAGAGGAGGGACGCCCAGCCCTGCTTCGGGGTCTCGCCGACCTTGAGGCCGCGGAGCTTGTCCAGGGTGGCGGGGTCCTGCACGTCGAGCCAGTCGGCGAGTTGCCGGAAGGAGACGCAGCGCACGTCGGACTTGGTGCAGACGCGCTCGATGACCTCTTCGATGGCGCGCATGTAGGTGCCGCCGTTCCAGGACTCGAAGTGGTTGCCGATGATCAGCGGCGCGCGGTTGCCGTCGTAGGCGCGGTCGAAGCCCTTGAGGAGGCCGTCACGCATCTGGTCGCCCCAGTACTCGTGCTTGTCGGGGTCGCCCTGGGTCGTGGTGCCCGACTGGTTGACCATGAAGTTGTAGTCCATGGTGAGCTGCTCGTAGGAATGCCCGGGGAACGGCACGAGCTGCATCGACAGGTCCCACAGGCCTTCCTTCTTCTTGGGCCAGACCTGGTTGTTGACGCCTGAGGTGTCGTAGCGGAAGCCCAGTTCGCGGGCCGCCTTCATGAAGTTCTTCTGCCCCTCCAGGCAGGGCGTGCGGGCGCCGACGAGTTCCTTGTCGTAGTCGAAGGGCAGCGGGGACGCCTTCTTCATGCCCGTGTTGGTCTTCCAGGACTTCACGAACGACTTCGCCTGGGCGATCTCGTCCTTCCAGTCCGCGACCGACCAGTCACCGACCCCGCCTTCGGTGCCGCAGAAGTGGCCGTTGAAGTGCGTACCGATCTCGTTGCCCTCCAGCCACGCCCCGCGCAGCTGCTTCACGGTCTCCTCGATGCCCGCTTCGTCGTTGAAGCCGATCTCCGAGCTGCCCGGTGAGTGCTGCGGCGGCTTGTAGAGCTCACGCTTGTCCTCCGGCAACATGTACACGCCGCTCAGGAAGTACGTCATCGTCGCCTTGTTGGCCTTGGAGACCTTCCGGAAGTGCGAGAACAGCTTCTGGCTGTCCTCGCCCGCACCGTCCCACGAGAAGATCACGAACTGCGGGGGCTTCTGACCTGGCTTCAGCCGTTCCGGCCGGGGCAGATGCGGCTGCGCGCCGGTGTACGCGGTGGAGCCGTCGCCGATCAGGCGGACCGCGCTCTTGGGCGCCGGAGCACCCGCCGCCTTCTTCGCGCCATGCGCGCCTTCCTTGGAACCGGTGGTGTCCAGCGCGCAACCGGCGAGCGCCGTGGCGCAGGCCGCGGCGAGTGCTACGCCCGCGGCGATCCTCTGGGTGACGGCCATCTTCCGCCCGCCTTCTTCCTTCAGTCTGGGCAACGTTGATTTGCGCGTTATGCAGCGATCTACGGCTATATGCCGACAGTGCCGCCAAGGTCGCACGAGGCCGAGATTGAATAAGTACGACAAGCCGATCAATTGCCTGCTTCACTCCAGGGGGTGAATTAATGCCCCATTTGCTATGGTTTTCCGCACGAAGCCTTTACTCTGCATTACGATCCGTTTACCGAGCGTTGAAAATCCCGCCGCTGCACGCCGTGACCCACGGCCGCGACCCGCCCCCCGCCTCCCCGGCGGGGGATCACCTGTTCCGCGACCGCGCTGCCCCGGAGGAGACGGGAACCATGTCTGCCTGCGTCCCCACCCGCGCCGCCGACTCGACTCGGCAAAAGCGCATCCACCAGCCCCACAGCCCCCCGCCGACTCCGCCCCGCCGATTCCGTATCGCGGGCGCCGATCTGTCGGCCTCGATCGCTGTCTTCCTGATCGCCCTGCCTCTGTCCCTCGGCATCGCCCTCGCCACCGGCGCGCCACTCCAGGCGGGCCTCGTGGCCGCCGCCGTCGGCGGACTCGTCGCCGGACGACTGGGCGGCTCGCCCCTCCAGGTGAGCGGGCCCGCCGCCGGGCTCACGGTCGTCACCGCCGACCTGATCCACCTCTACGGATGGCGCACGACCTGCGCCATCACCGTCCTCGCCGGAATCACCCAACTGGGGTTGTCCTACCTGCGAGTGGCCCGTACGGCGCTCGCCGTCAGCCCCGCGATCGTGCACGGGATGCTCGCCGGCATCGGCGTGACCATCGCCGTCGCTCAGCTCCACATCGTGCTGGGCGGCACCCCGCAGAGCGCCGTTCTCGACAACGTCCGTGCCTTGCCGGACCAGTTGGCGAACGTCGACCCCGCAGCGGTGTCGATGAGCGCGCTGACCCTGCTCCTTCTCCTTGCCTGGCCGCGGATTCCCGGGCGCGTGGGCCGGCTGCTGCGCAAGGTTCCGGCCGCGCTCGTCGCCGTCGCCGGGGCCACCGCGACCGCCTCGCTCGCCGGGCTGACCCTGCCCAAGGCCGAACTGCCGTCCTGGAGCAGTCACGCGCTGGCCGGGCTGCCCGAGGGACCGGTGCTCGGAATCGTGGCCGCCGTTCTCACCGTCACGCTCGTGTGCAGCGTGCAGTCCCTGCTCGGCGCCGTGGCCGTGGACAAGCTGGTGACGGGACGGCCCGAGCTGCAGGCACGGGTGGGCCGCTCCGATCTCGACCGGGAACTGCTCGGGCAGGGCGCCGCCAACATCGTCTCCGGCGCCCTCGGCGGACTGCCGGTCGCGGGGGTCGCCGTACGAAGTTCCGCGAATGTGCAAGCCGGCGCCGTGAGCCGGAACTCCACGATGCTGCACGGCGTTTTCGTAGTAGTTGCCGCGCTGCTGATGGTCCCGATCCTGGAGCTGATCCCGCTCGCATCGCTCGCCGCCCTGGTGATGGCCGTCGGCATCCAGATGGTGTCCCTGCACCACATTCGCACGGTCACCCGCCACCGCGAGGTGCTGGTGTACGCCGTCACCACGCTCGGCGTCGTCGTCCTCGGAGTTCTCGAGGGCGTGGTGCTGGGGGTCTCCGTGGCCGTCGGCGTCGCCCTGCACCGCCTCGCCCGCACCCGCATCACGCACGAAGAGAGGGAAGGAGTCCATTACGTACGCGTACGAGGGCAGTTGACGTTCCTCGCAGTGCCGCGGCTCAGCCGCACGCTGCACCAGATGCCCCGAGGGTCCAGCGCCGTCGTGGAGTTGGACGGCTCGTTCATGGACCACGCGGCGTTCGAGGCGCTGCACGACTGGCAGAACGCGCACTCCGCGCAAGGTGGCACCGTCGAGCTCACCGGACGGGCCGGAGCGCGGATCGCCGAGCCCGCGGGCTCCGCACACTGCCGGTGCCGGCCCTGGACGCCCTGGCGCAACCACCACTGCGAGCCCTCCGCGAGCCCGCAGTCCGTATCCCTGGGCAGCCCTCAGGGAGAGCCCGGTGAGCCGGGTGAAGCGACGGCTTCCTCGGGTCGACTCGCGCGGGACGGGGAGCGTGGAGAGAGCGGGCACCAACTGGCGCGCGGCATCAGCGCGTTCCAGCGCAACACCGCGCCCCTGGTGCGGGGTGAGCTGGCGCGGCTGGCACGGGAGGGGCAGCGGCCGTCCCAGCTGTTCCTGACCTGTGCCGACTCGCGGCTCGTCACTTCGATGATCACGTCCAGTGGTCCGGGTGACCTCTTCGTCGTACGGAATGTGGGCAACCTCGTGCCGTTGCCCGGGGAGGAGAGCGGGGACGACTCGGTGGCCGCGGCGATCGAGTACGCGGTGGACGTGCTGAAGGTGCGGTCCATCACGGTGTGCGGGCACTCCGGGTGCGGGGCGATGCAGGCCCTGATGAACGCGGAGCCGGGAGGCGCGATGACGCCGCTCAAGCGGTGGCTGCGGCACGGGCTGCCGAGCCTGGAGCGGATGGCCGCCAAGGACCGGCCGTGGGCGCGGTTGGCCGGGCGGGCGCCCGCCGACGCGGTGGAGCAGCTCTGTCTGACCAACGTGGTGCAGCAGTTGGAGCATCTGCGGGCGTACGAGTCCGTGGCGCGGGCCCTGCGGGAGGGTGTGCTCGAACTGCACGGGATGTACTTCCACGTGGGCGAAGCGCAGGCGTACCTACTGGCCGACGGCGAGGGGGCCGAGCTGTTCGATCACGTGGGCGCGGCGGAGGATCTGCGGCATCCTGCGTGACGACCTGTCCCAACCTGTCACGCGTGACGGCGTGACGGCGTGACGCGTGACCTCGTGGGCCGGGTGACGCGTGATCTCCTGCGCGGGCGCACATGATCCTCGTACGCCGGTACGGGTGGTCTGGGCGTGGTGCGTGGTCCCAGTTGGCGGGGCCGCGCACCATGTTGGTGTGGGTCGTGTGCCGGGGCGGCGGGCTCGTCCCGTGTGCGTTTCCCTCGGAGTCCCCCTCGCTTCAGGGGGATTTCGGCTGTTCTTGGCCGCAGTCCGGGAAGCGTTGGCGGGTGAACCCGAACGCCGAGCCGTACGTGCCCCAGAGTGCGTCCTTCTGAAGAGCGCCCGGCCGCTAGCATGCAGCCTCAATAGGTCTAAACCAATTTCCGGTCGGCCCTTGTCACCAGGCCCCCGGGTCTGATGAGCTGTGGCCCGGGACACAACGGACACCCTGGGAAAGGGAGATGTCGTGAGCAACGAAAGCCTGGCCAACCTGCTGAAGGAAGAGCGCAGGTTCGCGCCGCCCGCCGACCTGGCCGCGAACGCCAATGTCACCGCGGAGGCGTATGAGCAGGCCAAGGCTGACAGGCTCGGCTTCTGGGCCGAGCAGGCCCGCCGGCTGACCTGGGCCACCGAGCCGACCGAGACGCTGGACTGGTCGAATCCGCCGTTCGCCAAGTGGTTCAAGGACGGCAAGCTGAACGTCGCGTACAACTGCGTGGACCGTCACGTGGAGGCGGGGAATGGTGACCGGGTCGCCATTCACTTCGAGGGTGAGCCGGGCGACAGCCGCGCCATCACCTACGCCGAGCTGAAGGACGAGGTCAGCAAGGCCGCGAACGCGCTGACCGAGCTGGGGGTCGAGAAGGGCGACCGGGTCGCCATTTACCTGCCGATGATCCCCGAGGCCGTCGTCGCGATGCTGGCCTGCGCTCGTATCGGTGCCGCGCACTCGGTCGTGTTCGGCGGGTTCTCGGCGGACGCGATCGCCACCCGGATCCAGGACGCCGACGCCAAGCTGGTCATCACCTCCGACGGTGGCTACCGGCGCGGCAAGCCGTCCGCGCTCAAGCCCGCCGTCGACGAAGCGGTCAGCCGGGTCGACGGGGTCGACAAGGTGCTCGTGGTGCGCCGTACCGGGCAGGAGGTCGCCTGGACCGACGGCCGTGACGTGTGGTGGCACGAGATCGTCGAGCGGCAGTCCGCCGAGCACACGCCTGAGGCGTTCGAGGCCGAGCACCCGCTGTTCATCCTCTACACGTCCGGGACGACCGGGAAGCCGAAGGGCATCCTGCACACCTCGGGCGGCTATCTCACGCAGGCCTCGTACACCCACCACGCCGTCTTCGACCTCAAGCCGGAGACCGACGTGTACTGGTGCACGGCCGACATCGGCTGGGTCACCGGGCACTCGTACATCACGTACGGGCCGCTCTCGAACGGCGCGACGCAGGTGATGTACGAGGGGACGCCGGACACCCCGCATCAGGGGCGGTTCTGGGAGATCGTGCAGAAGTACGGGGTGACGATCCTGTACACGGCGCCGACCGCCATTCGTACGTTCATGAAGTGGGGCGACGACATCCCCGCGAAGTTCGATCTGTCGTCGCTGCGGGTCCTCGGATCGGTCGGTGAGCCGATCAACCCCGAGGCGTGGATCTGGTACCGGAAGCACATCGGGAGCGACCGGACGCCCATCGTCGACACCTGGTGGCAGACCGAGACCGGCGCGATGATGATCTCGCCGCTGCCGGGGGTGACGGAGACCAAGCCCGGCTCCGCGCAGCGGGCTCTGCCGGGAATCTCGGCGACCGTCGTGGACGACGAGGCGCGGGAGGTTCCCAACGGGGGTGGCGGCTACCTCGTACTCACCGAGCCGTGGCCTTCGATGCTGCGGACCATCTGGGGGGACGATCAGCGGTTCCTCGACACGTACTGGTCGCGGTTCGAGGGCAAGTACTTCGCCGGGGACGGGGCGAAGAAGGACGAGGACGGGGACATCTGGCTCCTCGGGCGGGTCGACGACGTGATGCTCGTGTCCGGGCACAACATCTCGACGACCGAGGTCGAGTCGGCGCTCGTCTCGCATCCGTCGGTCGCCGAGGCGGCGGTCGTGGGCGCGGCGGACGAGACGACCGGGCAGGCGATCGTGGCCTTCGTGATCCTGCGTGGGACGGCTTCCGCCGAGGACGAAGGGCTGGTGGCGGACCTGCGCAATCACGTGGGCACCGTGCTCGGGCCGATCGCCAAGCCCAAGCGGGTCCTGCCGGTGGCCGAGCTGCCTAAGACGCGCTCCGGCAAGATCATGCGGCGGCTGTTGCGTGACGTGGCGGAGAACCGGGCGCTCGGTGACGTCACGACGTTGACCGACTCCACGGTGATGAACATGATCCAGGCGAAGCTGCCGGCGGCACCGAGCGAGGACTGAGGGGTTCTCCCCGCCCACCCGCCCCTGATTGGTGTGGGGGCCCTGCGCGCCCCCACACCCCGGCGGGCGGCGGGGCTCCGCACGCCCATCCTTGCGGGGCTCTGCCCCTGCACCCCGCCGGGCTTTGCCCCGCACGACGGACATCACGGGTTTTCTTCGCCCCCTCCGCCCCTACCCGTCCCTTGCTTCCTGGGGGCTCCGCCCCCAGACCCCCGCATCGCGCTGACGCGCTCGTCCTCAAACGCCGGACAGGCTGAAAGATCTCTCCCTGGCCGGGACTGAAAGATCTGCCGGTGGGGGCGAAAAACCCTCACGCCCCCACCAAACGCGCCAAGCACCCCATTTGCACTTAACGTGAAGATCACCGGATAGGTCCGGTCGAGCCTTGGGTAGGATGAAGAGCGCGTCAGTGACGCGACAAGATCCTCAAGGTGCGCCGGGAAGTCTGGTCGGCATGTGATTCGTCCTGCCCGCCCGACCGGAGGTCTCCCGTGCCCGCCCCCGCGCCCCACACCACCAACCGCAAGTTCCTCGGCCGTCTGTCCCTGCCGGAGCGGAACTTCGTGGCGGACGCGCTGCGTGCCGAGACCGTGGGTGGCGTGCTGTTGCTCGTGGCCGCGATCGCGGCGCTGATCTGGGCGAACACTCCGGTCAAGGACAGTTACCAGAGCGTCCTCGACTTCCACATCGGTCCCGCCGCGCTGGGTCTGAACCTCTCCCTGCAGCACTGGGCCGCCGACGGACTGCTCGCCGTGTTCTTCTTCGTCGCCGGTATCGAGCTCAAGCGCGAACTGGTGGCCGGCGATCTGCGGGACCCGAAGGCGGCGCTGCTGCCGGTCGCCGCCGCGTTGTGCGGCATGGTGGTTCCGGCGCTCGTCTACGCCCTGACGAATGTGCTGGGGGGCGGCTCTCTCGACGGCTGGGCGGTGCCCACCGCGACCGACATCGCGTTCGCGCTCGCCGTCCTCGCGGTCATCGGTACGTCCCTGCCGTCGGCGTTGCGCGCCTTCCTGCTGACGCTCGCCGTCGTCGACGACCTCTTCGCGATCCTGATCATCGCGGTCTTCTTCACCGCCGACCTGAACTTCGCCGCCCTCGCCGGCGCGGTCGTCGGCCTCGGCGTCTTCTGGTTGCTGCTGAGGAAGGGTGTACGCGGCTGGTACGTGTACGTGCCCCTCGCCCTCGTCATCTGGGGGCTGATGTACAACAGCGGCATCCACGCCACCATCGCCGGTGTCGCGATGGGCCTGATGCTGCGCTGCACCCGGCACGAGGGCGAGGCGCACTCACCCGGCGAGCACGTCGAACATCTGGTGCGGCCGTTGTCGGCGGGCCTCGCCGTGCCGCTGTTCGCGCTGTTCAGCGCCGGGGTCGCGGTCTCGGGAGGCGTACTGGGGGATGTGTTCCAGCGGCCCGAGACGCTCGGTGTCGTCCTTGGACTCGTCGTCGGCAAGGCGGTCGGCATCTTCGGCGGGACCTGGCTGACGGCCCGGTTCACCAGGGCCTCGCTCAGTGACGACCTGGCCTGGCCGGACGTGTTCGCCGTGGCCTCCCTCGCGGGCATCGGCTTCACCGTCTCGCTGCTGATCGGCGAACTCGCCTTCGACGGGAACCCGGCGCTCACCGACGAGGTCAAGGCCGCCGTCCTCGTCGGCTCCCTCATCGCGGCCGTATGCGCCGGAACGCTGCTGAAGATACGCAACGCCAAGTACCGGGGGCTGGTCGAGGCCGAGGAGCGCGACGACGACCTCGACGGCATCCCCGACATCTACGAACAGGACAACCCGGCGTACCACCTGCGGATGGCCGAGATCTACGAGCGCAAGGCCGCCGAGCACCGAAGGCTTGCCGAAGTGACGGGCGGGGCAAGCGACGGGGACGACGGTCCGGCATGATCTGACACGACCGTACAAAAACATGCAGGAGAGGGAGAACGCGATGAGTGCACCCGACGGCAGTCCGGTCGGAGCCGAACGCAGCATCGGCCAGTTGTTCGCCTCGGCGACGACCGAGATGTCCTCGCTGGTGCACGACGAGATCGCGCTGGCGAAGGCGCAGCTCAAGCAGGACGTGAAGCGCGGGGCGATCAGCGGTGGCGCGTTCGCGGTGGCGGGCGCGGTGCTGATCTTCTCCCTGCCGATGCTGAGCTTCGCCCTGGCGTACGGCATCCGGACCTGGAGCGACTGGAACCTCGCGATCTGCTTCCTGCTCTCCTTCGCGGCGAACGTGCTGGTCGCCGCCGCGCTCGCGCTGATCGGCGTGGTCTTCGCGAAGAAGGCCAAGAAGAGCAAGGGCCCGCAGAAGGTCGCGGCCTCGGTGAAGGAGACGGCGGGGGTCCTGCAGAACGCCAAGCCGCACCCGCGCGAGCTGCCCGCACAGGATCGTGTGCCCGAGGCCATCGAGGCTGTGGCACGCTCGTCCTCATGACGGACCCCGCCACACCTTCGGCGCAACCCACTTCGGTCGTAAAGCTCGACATCCCTGGCGGAAAAGGCCTGATCCACCGGGACGTGGCGGCCAACGGCGCGCGCTTCCACATCGCCGAGATGGGCGACGGGCCGCTCGTCCTGCTGCTGCACGGCTTCCCGCAGTTCTGGTGGACGTGGCGCCATCAGCTGGTGGCGCTCGCCGACGCCGGTTTCCGCGCCGTCGCCATGGACCTGCGGGGAGTCGGCGGCAGCGACCGCACGCCCCGCGGCTACGACCCCGCCAACCTCGCGCTCGACATCACCGGAGTCGTCCGTTCCCTCGGCGAGCCCGACGCCGCGCTGGTCGGGCACGACCTGGGCGGATATCTGGCGTGGACGGCGGCCGTGATGCGCCCCAAGCTCGTACGCCGGCTCGTGGTCTCCTCGATGCCGCATCCCCGGCGCTGGCGCTACGCCATGCTCTCCGACGTCAAGCAGACGGCCGCGGGTTCATACATCTGGGGGTTCCAGCGGCCGTGGATCCCGGAGCGCCAACTCGTCGCGGACGACGGGGCGCTGGTGGGCCGTCTGGTACGGGACTGGTCAGGGCCGCGCCTTCCTGACGACGAGGCCGTGGAGACGTACCGCCGCGCCATGTGCATCCCCTCCACGGCGCACTGCGCGATCGAGCCGTACCGGTGGATGGTGCGGTCCATGGCCCGCCCGGACGGGATCCAGTTCAACCGGCGCATGAAGCGGCCGGTCCGGGTGCCGACGCTGCATCTGCACGGCTCGCTCGACCCGGTGATGCGGACGCGGAGTGCCGCGGGCTCCGGCGAGTACGTCGAAGCGCCGTACCGCTGGCGGCTGTTCGACGGGCTCGGGCACTTCCCGCACGAGGAAGATCCGGTGGCGTTTTCGACCGAATTGGTCAACTGGCTGAAGGATCCCGAGCCTGATCGGTGAGGCCGTTCACCCAGGCCACCCGGGCGTCCGGTATCCGGACGGGAACGCCTGTCCTACGAACAGCCAAATGCCTTACGCATAGGCCAATTGGGGGGCCAGGGGGCGGTTATCGACCTTGGGGCGGGGGCAGACGTCGGGGTATGGGCTGGACGCACGACTACAGTGACGCAGCACGCACACGCCGCTCGGCCGCGGGCCTGAGCTCCCATCAGAGGGGCACCCCGCAGTTGCCGGGCACGGATCATCCCCTGGTGGGGATCCCGCGCATTCTGCGCCGTCGGGCCCGCTGGGTCTCGGTGCGGCTGCGCCATCCTCGCGGCTGACACCCTCCAGGGCTCACGCGGACCCCCTCCAGGGCTCACGGACACACTTCAGGCCTCACGCGGCACGGTTCAGGCATCACAGCGCGCAGCTGTCGCTGTCCACCTGCTGGTTCGCGGTACGGCCCTTGATGATGTCCTCCTGGACCTCGTCCACGGTGAGCGCGTACCCGGTGTTGGCGTCGTCGAGCGACTTCGCGAAGACCACGCCGTACACCTTGCCGTCGGTGGTGAGCAGCGGGCCGCCGGAGTTGCCCTGGCGGACGGTCGCGTAGAGCGAGTAGACGTCGCGGCGCACCGTGCCCCGGTGGTAGATGTCCGGGCCGTTGGCCGTGAGGCGGCCCCGCACGCGCGCGGGCTGGATGTTGTACGCGCCGTTCTCCGGGAAGCCGGCGACGATCGCGCTGTTGCCGCTGCTCGCGTCCTCGGTCGTGAACTGGAGGGCGGGCGCGTCCAGGCTCGGCACGTCGAGTACGGCGATGTCGCGCTCCCAGTCGTAGAGGACGACCGTGGCGTCGTACTTCTTGCCCTCGCCGCCTATCTGGACGGTGGGTTCGTCGACTCCGCCGACCACATGGGCGTTGGTCATCACACGGCGGGCCCCGAAGACGAAGCCGGTGCCTTCGAGGACCTTGCCGCAACTCGGGGCGGTGCCCATGACCTTGACGATGGACCGCTGGGCGCGGATGGCGACCGCGCTGTTGGCGAGGGCCGGGTCGGGGGGCTGGACGTCGGTGATGGGCTCGTTGGCGAACGGGCTGAAGACCTGCGGGAAGCCGTTCTGCGCGAGGACCGAGGAGAAGTCGGCGAACCAGGTGTCGGCCTGGTTGGGCAGGGCCCGTGACACGCCGGTCAGCACCTTGGAGCTGCGGACCTCCTTGCCGAGCGTCGGCAGCGTCGTGCCGGCCAGGGCCGAGCCGATCAGCCAGGCGACCAGGAGCATCGCCACGACGTTGACGAGGGCGCCGCCCGTCGCGTCCAGGGCGCGGGCCGGGGACCAGGTGATGTAGCGGCGCAGTTTGTTGCCGAGGTGGGTGGTGAGGGCCTGGCCCACGGAGGCGCAGACGATGACGACGACGACAGCGACGACGGCGGCGGTCGTGTTCACCTCGGCGTCGTCGGTGACCGCGCCCCAGATGACCGGCAGCAGGTAGACGGCGACGAGGCCGCCCCCGAGAAAGCCGATCACGGACAGGATGCCGACGACGAAGCCCTGGCGATAGCCCACGATCGCGAACCACACGGCGGCGACCAGCAACAGGATGTCCAGCACGTTCACTGCTTCAAGCCTCGCCTCATCACTCTGCGGTCACTCCGTCTCGGCTGGGGGTCCGACCCGCGGCGCAGCCGCTGACGGGTGCGGCGTCCCCCAGGAAGACACAGCACAGGGGCCACCCTGTCATGCGCGCCAGTCGAGCGGGACGTGGTTCTCCCTGTCCCAGGGGCGCTCCCAGCCCGCATAGTGCAGGATCCGGTCGATGATGCCCGCCGTGAAGCCCCAGACGAGGGCGGATTCGACCAGGAATGCCGGGCCTTTGTGGCCTCTGGGGTGCACGGCGGTGGCGCGGTTGGCGGGGTCCGTGAGATCCGCCACGGGGACGGTGAAGACGCGCGCCGTCTCGTTCGGATCGACCACGCCCACCGGTGTCGGGCGGCGCCACCAGCCCAGGACGGGCGTGACCACGAAGCTGCTCACCGGGATGTAGAGCTTGGGCAGCACGCCGAAGAGCTGGACGCCGCTCGGGTCGAGCCCGGTCTCCTCCTCGGCCTCGCGGAGAGCGGCCCGCAGCGGCCCGTCGGCCTTCGGGTCGCCGTCCTCGGGGTCGAGAGCGCCGCCGGGGAAGGAGGGCTGCCCCGCGTGCGATCGCAGGGAGGTGGCGCGCTCCATGAGCAGCAGCTCGGGGCCGCGCTCGCCCTCGCCGAACAGGATGAGGACGGCGGACTGCCGCCCCGCTCCGTCGCTCGGGGGCAGGAAGCGGCTCAGCTGGAGCGGCTCCACCGTCTCGGCGGCGTGCACCACCGGATCGAGCCAGTCGGGCAGACCGTCCTTGCTCACGGCCACCGGGCCGCCTTCTGTGTTGCCGGCCAACCGACCGCCCTGCGTGTTGCTGGCGTGCGTCATCGCCACCCCCGTTCTGCTCTTCCCAACGCCTGCCGGTGCCGTGTTCGTTCCGTCGTCCGGAGCCCGGGGGTGTCTCCGGCGGGAGCCGTCGTGCAGCGCCTTGGGGTGTTCCCGGCGGGGGCCGTCATCCAGCGCCCTGAGGTGTGCCCAGCGGGGGCGCCGGAATGCCGCCCGCGTCCAGGTAGGACTGCGGGGGGTTGAGGCGCTGGCCCGGGAAGCCGCCCTTCTCGTACTTCAGGAGCTTCTTCGCCTTCTCCGGGTCCGTCTCGCCCTCGCCGTACGCCGGGCAGAGCGGGGCGATGGGGCAGGCTCCGCAGGCGGGCTTGCGGGCGTGGCAGATGCGGCGGCCGTGGAAGATCACGTGGTGGGAGAGCATGGTCCAGTCGCTCTTCGGGAAGAGCGCGCCGACGGCCGCCTCGATCTTGTCGGGCTCCGTCTCCGCGGTCCACTGCCAGCGGCGGACCAGCCGCTGGAAATGGGTGTCCACGGTGATTCCGGGGCGCCCGAACGCGTTGCCGAGCACCACGAAGGCGGTTTTGCGGCCCACGCCGGGGAGCTTGACGAGGTCTTCGAGGCGGCCGGGGACCTCGCCCCCGAAGTCGTCCCTCAGCGCCTTGGAGAGCCCTATCACCGACTTGGTCTTGGCCCGGAAGAACCCCGTCGGACGCAGGATCTCCTCGACCTCCTCCGGATTGGCCGCGGCCAGGTCCTCTGGGGTCGGGTACTTGGCGAAGAGCGCCGGAGTCGTCTGATTGACCCTCAGGTCGGTCGTCTGCGCCGACAGGACGGTGGCGACGACCAGTTGGAAGGGGTTCTCGAAGTCGAGCTCCGGGTGGGCGTACGGGTACACCTCGGCGAGTTCGCGGTTGATGCGGCGGGCTCGGCGTACCAAGGCGGTGTCTGGCGCGGGGGCCTTCTGCGGGGGCTTGGCAGGAGTGGCCTTTTTGGCGGACTGCGCGGGCTTGGCGGGGGTGGCCTTCTTGGCGGCGGCCGACTTCCTGGTCGTAGCCGTCGCCTTCTTGGGAGTCACTTTCCCGGGCGTCGCCTTCTTGGCGGGCGTCGCAGCCGTCACCTTCACCGGCACCCCCTTTGCTCCCTTTGTCGTTTTCTTGGTACCGTCCGTGGGCTGTTCGCCCACAGCAGAATCGCGACGTACAGCCACCCGCCCAGCCCCCTTGGCCTGTGCTCTCACCGGCGTTTTGGACACCCGGCCAGCCTAAAGCCCGGCACTGACATCCGCCCCGGACCCATGAGATCAGCCCCCAATTGGCCCCCTGCCGCACTGCCCGGGACACCAGTGCGGCAGACTTGTGACTGATCACACTGTTTGGACCGTCCGGCAAGATGGGGAACACGGTCCCCTGGTACCAAGGGGGAGCAAGATCCCCTGAGCAGGTCGACAAGGAGAGAACTCGTGGACGACGTTCTGCGGCGCGCCCCGCTCTTCGCGGCGCTCGATGACGAGCAGGCCGCGGAGCTCCGCGCCTCCATGAGTGAGGTGACCCTCGCTCGCGGCGACGCTCTCTTCCATGAGGGCGACCCCGGGGACCGCCTCTACGTGGTCACCGAGGGCAAGGTGAAGCTCCACCGCACCTCCCCCGACGGCCGCGAGAACATGCTGGCGGTCCTGGGCCCCGGTGAGCTGATCGGCGAGCTGTCGCTGTTCGACCCGGGTCCGCGCACGGCCACGGCCTCCGCGCTGACCGAGGTCAAGCTGCTGGGCCTTGGCCACGGCGACCTCCAGCCCTGGCTGAACGCGCGGCCCGAGGTGGCCGCCGCCCTGCTGCGCGCCGTCGCCCGGCGCCTGCGCAAGACCAACGACCAGATGTCCGACCTGGTCTTCTCGGACGTCCCGGGCCGCGTCGCCCGCGCCCTCCTGGACCTCTCCCGCCGCTTCGGCGTGCAGTCCGAAGAGGGCATCCACGTCGTGCACGACCTCACGCAGGAGGAGCTGGCCCAGCTGGTCGGCGCGTCCCGCGAGACGGTCAACAAGGCCCTCGCCGACTTCGCGGGCCGCGGCTGGCTCCGCCTGGAGGCGCGTGCCGTGATCCTGCTGGACGTGGAGCGGCTCGCGAAGCGGTCGCGCTAGCACTGGCGCCGGCACCAGCCGTACGTCTTCTTACTGAAGGGCCCCGCCGCGAGGTGGGGCCCTTCACGTATCGCCGCGTCGTCCGCTGGAAATGACCTGACGGCGTCGCGTCGCCGTTGCACAGTGGTCGCATGCAGAACAAGGGGCTCGACGCCCAGGGCTACATCGCGCCCGAGGGCGCCCTCGGGCGCGTCCCGCGGGAGTTCCGGCCCGTGGTGGCCATGGCGCGGGACCGGGTCCTCGACGTCTTCGGGTCGCGGCTCGACAGCGCGTACCTGTACGGGTCGATTCCGCGCGGCACCGCGCGCGTGGGGCGCAGCGATCTCGATCTGCTGCTCGTGCTGCGCGAGGAGCCCACCGAGGAGGACCGTGCGGACGCCCGCTCCCTCGACGAGGCGCTGGACAAGGAATTCGCGCAGATCGACGGGTCCGGAACGCTCCTGGTCAGCCGTACGCGGCTGCTGAGCGACCTGGAGAGGTACGACCTCGGCTGGTTCGTCGCCTGCCTCTGTACGCGCCTCCTTGGCGAGGATCTGGCCGAGTACCTGCCGCGCTACCGCCCCGACTCCCTCCTCGCCCGCGAGACGAACGGCGAGCTCGCACTGTTCCTGCCGCGCTGGCGCGAGCGGATCGCCGATGCCGCCGACACCGAGGAGGCCCGCCGACCGCTGGTGCGCTACATGTCACGCCATCTCGTACGGACCGGGTTCACGCTCGTCATGCCGCGTTGGAACGGCTGGACCAGCGACCTGCGGGAGATGGCCGAGGCGTTCGCCGCGTACTACCCGGAGCGGGCCGACGAGATGCGGGCAGCGGCCGTCCTCGGCTACGAGCCCGGCGGCGACCTCGCCGTGCTGCGGTCGTACGTCGACGACCTCGGGCCGTGGCTCGCCGAGGAGTACGCGCGCGTGCATGGCGTGAAGGCCCCGAGGCCCGACCAGCCGTAGGGGGCCTAGATGAGGCCGTGCTCCCGCAGGTAGTCCAGCTGGGCGCGGACCGACAGTTCGGCCGCGGGCCACAGGGAGCGGTCCACGTCCGCGTACACGTGGGCGACGACCTCGGACGGGGACCGGTGGCCGTTCTCGACCGCCGTCTCGATCTGGGCGAGGCGGTGCGCGCGGTGGGCGAGGTAGAACTCGACGGCGCCCTGGGCGTCTTCGAGGACGGGTCCGTGGCCCGGCAGGACGGTGTGGACGCCGTCGTCCACCGCGAGTGACCTCAGGCGCCTCAGGGAGTCCAGATAGTCGCCCAGACGGCCGTCGGGATGGGCCACCAGGGTCGTACCGCGGCCGAGGACGGTGTCCCCGGTCAGGACGGCCTGATCGGCCGGGAGATGGAAGCACAGCGAGTCGGAGGTGTGGCCGGGGGTGGACACCACACGCAGCTCCAGGCCGCCGGTGGTGATCACCTCCCCCGCGCCGAGCCCCTCGTCCCCGAGCCGCAGCGCCGGATCCAGCGCCCGCACCTTCGTGCCCGTCAGCCCGGCGAACCGCACGGCGCCCTCGGCGTGGTCGGGGTGCCCGTGCGTGAGCAGCGTCAGCGCGATCCGCTTGCCGGCCTTCTCGGCCGTGTCCACGACATTCCGCAGGTGTACGTCGTCCAGGGGCCCCGGGTCGATCACCACCGCGAGCTCGGAGTCCGGCTCGGCCAGGATCCAGGTGTTCGTGCCGTCCAGGGTCATCGCGGAGGCGTTGGGTGCCAGGACGTTGACGGCTCGCGGGGTGGCGGGGCCGGAGAGCACCCCGCCTCGCGGCTGGCCGGGGAGGGCGGCTGCGTCGGTCATGCGGAGGCTCCACCGGTCGGGATGTGCTTGGTGAACTCGTCGTGGCCCGGCCAGGAGAGGACCACTTCACCGTTCTCCAGGCGGGCCTTCGCCAGTACGGGGGTCAGGTCGCGGTCGGGTGCGGCGGCGAGGGCGTCGGCGGCGGTGTCGTACGCGGTGAGCTGGCGCAGGGTCGCGACGGTCGGCGGCATCATCAGCAGCTCGCCCTTGTCGTACGAGGCTGCCGCGTCCGCCGGGTTGATCCACACCGTGCGGTCGGCCTCCGTGGAGGCGTTGCGGGTGCGCTGGCCCTCCGGGAGGGCGGCCACGAAGAACCACGTGTCGTAGCGGCGGGTCTCGAACTCCGGGGTGATCCAGCGGGCCCAGGCGCCCAGGAGGTCCGACCTGAGGACGAGTCCCCGGCGGTCCAGGAACTCCGCGAAGGAGAAGTCGCGGGCGACCAGGGCGGCGCGGTCCGCCTCCCACTCGTCGCCCGTGGTGTCGCCGACGACCGTGTCCGGGGTGGGGCCCGCGAGGAGGACGCCCGCCTCCTCGTACGTCTCGCGGACCGCGGCGCAGACGACGGCCTGGGCGGAGGTCTCGTCGACGCCGAGCCTTTTCGCCCACCACGCGCGCGTGGGGCCCGCCCAGCGGATGTGGTGCTCGTCGTCGCGCGGGTCGACGCCGCCGCCGGGATACGCGTACGCGCCTCCGGCGAAGGCCATGGAGGCGCGTCTGCGCAGCATGTGCACGGTGGGGGCGGTCGGCCCGTCCTTGAGCAGCATCACGGTGGCCGCCCGCTTCGGGGCGACCGGTGTGAGGGTGCCCTCCGCGAGTGCGCGGATGCGGTCGGGCCACTCCGGGGGGAACCACTGCCCATTCGCCATGGGCGGAGGCTATCCCGAGCCGGGCGGATGTTCGAGTGGCCGCCCTTGGGGATCCCTCTGCCCGGCGGCGGGGGCGGGACCGAGAGTTTTTTCGCCCCCTCCGCCCCTGCCCATCCCGTACCTGGGGGCTCCGCCCCCAGACCCCCGTATCGCGCTGACGCGCTCGTCCTCAAACGCCGGACGGGCTGGAGAGCTCCACCATGATCTCGACCTCGACCGGCGCGTCCAGCGGGAGGACCGCGACGCCGACCGCGCTTCGGGCGTGGACGCCCTTGTCGCCCAGGACGGCGCCGAGGAGTTCGCTGGCTCCGTTGAGGACGGCGGGCTGGCCGGTGAAGTCGGAGGCGGAGGCGACGAAGCCGGTGACCTTCACGACACGCGCGATGCGGTCCAGGTCGCCCGCGACGGACTTGACCGCGGCGAGCGCGTTCAGGGCGCAGGTGCGGGCCAGGTCCCTGGCTTCCTCGGGCGTGACCTCCGCGCCCACCTTGCCGGTGAGCGGAAGCTTGCCTTCCACGATCGGGAGCTGGCCCGCGGTGTAGACGTACACACCGGACTGCACGGCAGGCTGGTACGCGGCCAGCGGCGGGACGACCTCGGGCAGTGTCAGCCCGAGTTCCGCCAGCTTGGCCTCGATGGCGCCACTCATGCCTTCTCCCGCTTCAGGTAGGCCACCAACTGCTCGGGGTTGTTCGGCCCGGGCACGACCTGGACGAGCTCCCAGCCGTCCTCGCCCCAGGTGTCCAGAATCTGCTTCGTGGCATGGACGAGCAGAGGCACGGTTGCGTATTCCCACTTGGTCATGTCGCCGACTGTAGCCGTTGCCGGGCACGGCCTTTCGCGGGTGTCGTCCAAGGCCTCGCGCACACGTTGTCCACAGCCTCCTGCGTAGTACGGCGGCCGACTGGTTAGGCTCGAATACGTGAGCAGGCTCCAGGTCGTCAGCGGCAAGGGCGGTACCGGCAAGACCACGGTAGCCGCCGCCCTCGCGCTCGCCCTCGCCACGGAGGGCAAGCGCGCCCTTCTCGTCGAGGTCGAGGGCAGGCAGGGCATCGCGCAGCTCTTCGAAACAGAAGCGCTGCCCTACGGGGAGCGGAAAATCGCCGTCGCTCCCGGGGGCGGGGAGGTGTACGCCCTCGCCATCGACCCCGAACTGGCCCTTCTGGACTACCTCCAGATGTTCTACAAGCTGGGCGGCGCCGGCCGCGCCCTGAAGAAACTCGGCGCCATCGACTTCGCGACGACCATCGCGCCGGGTCTGCGGGACGTACTCCTGACCGGCAAGGCGTGCGAGGCCGTACGCCGCAAGGACAAGAGCGGGCGGTTCGCGTACGACTACGTGGTCATGGACGCGCCGCCGACGGGGCGCATCACCCGCTTCCTGAACGTCAACGACGAGGTGGCGGGCCTCGCGAAGATCGGCCCGATACACAATCAGGCACAGGCCGTCATGCGGGTCCTCAAGTCCAAGGAGACGGCCGTTCACCTGGTGGCGCTCCTGGAGGAGATGCCCGTACAGGAGACCGCGGACGGCATCGCCGAACTGCGGGCCGCGAAGCTGCCGGTCGGGCGGATCATCGTGAACATGGTGCGGCCCGCGCTGCTCGACGACGCCGATCTGGAACTCACCGCCGCCGCCCCCCGTACCGCCATCGCCAAGTCGCTCTCCGCGGCCGGACTCGGCGGCGCCCGGCGTGGCGGACTCGCCGAGCGGCTGGTGGACCCGCTGCTGGAGCAGGCCGCCGAGTACGCCGAGCGGCACACCCTGGAGCGCGAGCAGCGGGCGGTGCTCACGGAACAGGGCCTGCCGCTGCACGAACTCCCTTTGCTCGCCGAGGGAATGGATCTGGCGGGCCTGTACCAACTGGCCAAGGAACTGCGTCAGCAAGGGATCTCATGAGTTCGGACCCGGCCCGCGCACGCGACTCCGCCCGCGCACAGGAATCCGCCCGCGCACGCGACTCCGCCCACGCGCACGACTCCACCCGTGCACTGGGAAACGCACGCCTCCTGGACGTCGATCCGCTGATCGACGACCCGAAGACCCGCATCGTGGTGTGCTGCGGCTCGGGCGGCGTGGGCAAGACGACCACAGCGGCGGCGCTGGGGCTGCGCGCCGCCGAGCGCGGCCGCAAGGTCGTCGTGCTCACCATCGACCCGGCGCGCCGCCTCGCCCAGTCCATGGGCATCGACTCCCTGGACAACACCCCACGCCGGGTGAAGGGCGTCGAGGGGGACGGCGAACTGCACGCCATGATGCTCGACATGAAGCGCACCTTCGACGAGATCGTCGAGGCGCACGCGGACCGCGAGCGGGCGGCGGCGATCCTCAACAACCCCTTCTATCAGTCGCTTTCGGCGGGCTTCGCGGGCACGCAGGAGTACATGGCGATGGAGAAGCTGGGGCAGCTGCGGGCGCGGGAGGAATGGGACCTCATCGTCGTCGACACGCCGCCGTCCCGCTCGGCCCTGGACTTCCTGGACGCGCCCAAGCGGCTCGGGTCCTTCCTGGACGGACGGCTGATCCGGCTCCTGACGGCGCCGGCGAAGCTGGGCGGCCGGGCGGGAATGAAGTTCCTGAACGTCGGGATGTCGCTGATGACCGGCACCCTGGGGAAGCTGCTCGGCGGGCAACTCCTCAAGGACGTACAGACCTTCGTGTCCGCGATGGACACGACCTTCGGCGGGTTCCGTACGCGCGCGGACGCCACGTACAAGCTGCTCCAGGCGCCCGGCACGGCGTTCCTGGTGGTCGCGGCCCCGGAGCGGGACGCGCTGCGCGAGGCCGCGTACTTCGTGGAGCGGCTGGCCGCCGAGGACATGCCGTTCGCCGGTCTGGTGCTCAACCGGGTGCACGGCAGCGGCGCCGCTCAGCTGTCGGCCGAGCGGGCACTCGCCGCCGCGGAAAACCTCGGACCCGATGCCGCGGCGGACCGTGATCTGGAAGCCGCGGAAAATCTTGCCGAGGCCCGCATTGTGGATCAGGGGGGCGGGAAGGCTGGACTTCGTAACTCTCCCGACACGTACGACAGTTCAGAATCTCCCGCTTCCGAGGCACCAGCTCCCGACGCCGCCGACGATCCCGACGAAGGCTCCCCCGCCGCCACGGACAGGACCGCCGCCACGAACGGGAATCGGACCACAGACACCGGCCGGACCGTCGAACAGCTCACCGCAGGCCTGTTGAGGCTGCACGCCGAGCGCATGCAGCTGCTCTCCCGCGAGCAGCGCACGCGTGACCGCTTCACCGCCCTCCACCCCGAGGTGGCGGTGGCCGAAGTGGCGGCGCTGCCCGGCGACGTGCACGACCTGGCAGGGCTGCGGGACATCGGGATCCGGCTCGCGGCCGGTAGGCCGGAGCTGCCCGAAACCGGCGCCTGACGCGGCGCCTTCCATGACCTGCATGGTCATTGCGAGGCCATGATCTGCGGGGCCGTGACAGGCACAGCCGTGACATGCACAGCCGTGGCCATGGCCTACAGGGACTGCTGCGGGGACTGAGGGAAACGCCCTCAGCCCACCGCCAAGTAGCGCTCGTACACCTCTTCCTCATCAAGAGGCAGCAGGCCCGCACCGCGCTCGTACTCCGTACGCGCGGTCTCGAGCAGATGACGCCAAGAGGTGACGGTGGGGCGCCGGCGCAACAATGCGCGGCGCTCCCGCTCGGTCATGCCACCCCACACGCCGAATTCGACGCGGTTGTCGAGCGCATCGGCGAGGCACTCCGTGCGCACCGGACATCCGGTGCACACTGCCTTCGCCCGGTTCTGCGCTGCTCCTTGAACGAACAGTTCATCCGGATCGGTAGTGCGGCAGGCCGCCTGCGCACTCCAGTCGGTTACCCAGCCCATACCGGCGCCGTCCTCTCCCGAATCGAGGCTCCCCCACGGCGGCAGCGGCATATTCACCGCCGCCAGTTGAGGACGTTACGGAAGGTGGGCACAGCGCAACACCCCCTTCGGGCCCAATCTTGAATGGCCCGAACGGACTATGCGTAAGCGGCAGATCACCCGGGGGAGTGACCTGAGGACATACGTGAGTATCCCGGCAAACCGGGACAGTTCAGTTGAGTCACAACGGACGCCGGGTGACACACAAGGCGGATTCGGACACGCCCCCAACAAAAATTAGGGAACCTCCGGAACGATTCGGGGTCGCCGGACGTATTGATACGTAGCCGCACTGCTGTGACAGTTGAGAGCAGCTTAGGCCAAGGCCTATACGCGTGTCCGGCGATTGAGAACGTAGACAGCTCGCGTTGCCATGCCGTCAAGTTCTCGGGATGAGGCCTCCGAACACGGCGCAGTCGTAGAGCCGCTGGTGCGCAGTGAGCATCTGGACCGCGCACCCGGTCTACGTTGAGGCGTAGCCCGCCCGGCTGCCCTTGGATGTCACGGTCTCGTACTCGAACATCCCGAGAACCACCTGCCCCTCGGGACGCCCGTAATTAGGGATTAGGCTGCCCTCATGCCAAAGAAGCGCTCGGGCGGTGGTCTGTCGCCATTCCAGCAGGCCGCCAAGTTCCTCGGTGTCAGCGTGCTCGCGGGGGCGGTCATGGCGGGAATCGCGCTGCCCGCGGCGGGCGCGCTCGGACTCGCGGCCAAGGGTTCGGTCCAGAGTTTCGACGAGATTCCGGACAGCCTGAAGAGTCCGCAGCTGAGTCAGCGCACCACGATCCTGGACAGCGAGGGCGGCCAGATCGCCACGGTCTACTCGCGTGACCGGACCGTGGTCGCCCTCAAGGACATCTCGCCGTACATGCAGAAGGCGATCGTCGCGATCGAGGACTCGCGCTTCTACGAGCACGGCGCGATCGACCTGAAGGGTGTCCTGCGCGCCCTGAACCAGAACGCGCAGAGCGGCGGAGTGTCCCAGGGCGCCTCCACGCTCACGCAGCAGCTCGTGAAGAACTACTTCGTCGAAGAGGCCGGCGACGACCCGACGAAGGTCGCCCAGGCCACCCAGCAGACCCTCGGCCGCAAGATCCGCGAGCTCAAGTACGCGATCCAGCTCGAGGAGAAGCTCGGCAAGAAGAAGATCCTCGAGAACTACCTGAACATCACGTTCTTCGGCGAGCAGGCGTACGGCATCGAGGCAGCGGCTCAGCGCTACTTCTCCAAGCCCGCCAAGAAGCTGAACCTCCAGGAGTCGGCGCTGCTCGCGGGCATCGTCCAGTCGCCCAGCCGGTACGACCCGGTCAACGACGAGGCGGAGGCGACCAAGCGCCGCAACACCGTCCTGCAGCGCATGGCCGAGACGAACGACATCTCGCAGGCGGAAGCCAACAAGGCCATGAAGACGCCGCTCGGCCTGAAGGTCAGCAAGCCGAACAACGGCTGCATCACGGCGGTCGAAGGCGCGGCCTTCTTCTGCAAGTACGTGGAGAAGGTCTTCCTCAGCGACCCGGTCTTCGGCGAGACCAAGGAGGAGCGGGCGAAGATCTGGAACCAGGGCGGCCTGACGATCCGTACGACGCTCGACCCGCAGGCACAGGAATCGGTGCAGGCCTCGCTCAAGGACCACGTCAACCAGACGGACAAGGTCACCGCGGCGGCCACCCTGGTCGAACCGGGCACGGGCAAGATCGTCGGCATGGGCCAGGCGACGCCGTACGGCTACGGCAAGAACGAGACCGAGTACAACTACTCGGTCAACTACGCCATGGGCGGCTCCAACTTCGGCTTCCCGACCGGTTCGACGTTCAAGCCGTTCGTGGCCGCGGCCGCCCTGGAGGAGGGCCGGCCCGCGACCCAGGAGTACGCGTCGCCGTACGAGATGGACTACCCGAGCCCCGTCCAGAGGTGTGGCACCGATCCGTACGTCAACACGCAGGGCGACACGGTGGAGAACGAGGCCGAGTCCGAGGTCGGGCCGTACCAGCTGAAGGAGGCGATGGCCAAGTCGGTCAACACCTACTTCGTGCAGATGATCTCCGACATCGGCCTGTGCCCCGTGGTCAACATGACCGACAAGCTGCACGTCACGCAGGGCAACGGCGAAAAGCTGCCGGAGAGCCCGTCCATCGCCCTCGGCGCGGTGGGCCTCTCGCCGCTGACGATGGCCACCGCGTACGCCTCCTTCGCCGCCCGGGGCATGTACTGCACCCCGGTCGCCATCGAGTCGATCACGCAGAAGGTCGGCGACAAGCAGAAGTCCCTCGACGTGCCGAAGTCCACCTGCTCGCGGGCGATGTCCGAGAAGACCGCGGACACCGTCAACACCCTCCTGAGCGGCGTGATCGACTCCGGTACGGGTCAGGCCGCCGGTCTCACCGACCGCGCCAACGCCGGTAAGACGGGTACGACCGACTCCCGCAAGAACGCCTGGTTCGTCGGCTACACGCCGAACCTCGCCGGCGCGGTCTGGGTCGGCAGCGCCACGCAGAAGGTCGAGATGGAGAACATCACGATCGGCGGCGTCTGGCACGACAAGGTCTACGGCGGCCAGGTGCCGGGTCCCATCTGGAAGGACGCGATGACCGGCGCCCTCGACGGCAAGGACTCCCCGTCCTTCAACCTCGTCAACATCCCCGATCCCCAGAAGGACAAGGACAAGGGCAACGACGACGGGGACAACGGGGACGACGACAACGGGAACGGCAACAACGGCGGTCTGATCGACGGCGGCCTCACGACCGGGGGCACCACTACCGGCGGCACCACGCCGACGCCCACCATCTCTCTCCCCGAGGGCTTCATCCAGGGGCAGGGCGATGGTGGCAACGGGAACGGTGGGCGGGACGGCTAGTTCCTCCAGTTCCTCCGGGAACCAGGTGCTGCCTGCTTGAAGTCTGATGTCGATACGCCGGTGGGGGCGCCCCTTGTGACAAGGGGCGCCCCCACCGGCGTACGGGTGGACGGGTCGTTCGGCTGCCTGTTCAGCCGTCCGTATCGCCGTCCGTATCGCCGTCCGTTCAGCCGCCCGCGAGGAGTTGCTTGACGAGGGCGGAGACGCGGCCGCCCTCCGCCAGGCCGGCCACCTTCGGGTTCACGATCTTCATGACCTGGCCGATCGCACGCGGCCCCTCGGCGCCCGCCGACTTCGCCTCCTCGACGGCCTGGGCGACGATGGCGTTCAGCTCCTCGTCGCTGAGCTGCTTGGGCAGGTACGTGGCGAGGATCTCGCCCTCCGCCTTCTCCCGCTCGGCCGACTCGGGGCGCCCGCCCTTCGCGAAGGCGTCCGCGGCCTCGCGGCGCTTCTTCGCCTCGCGGGTGATCACCTTCTGCACTTCTTCGTCGGAGAGTTCACGCTTGGTCTTGCCCGCGACCTCCTCGTTGGTGATCGCGGAGAGGGTCAGCCGGAGCGTCGAGGAGCGGAGCTCGTCGCGCTCCTTGATGGCGGCGTTGAGGTCTTCCTTGAGCTTCGACTTAAGGGTGGTCATGCCGTCGATTGTCGCAGGTGTGGGGAGACGGTCGCCTGCTGATTTCGGGGGTGCTCGTCGTGCGTCCGAGGTTGTCCACAGGCGGGCACGGCGAGTTGCCGGGGTCTGACACGATGGGCGTATGCGCGCGCGATACGGAGTACCCCTGGGAATCACGGCGGTCGGCGCCGCCGGTCTGTTGTACGCGGCGGGTTTCGAGGCCCGTTCCTTCCGGCTGCGACGGGTGACGGTGCCGGTGCTGCCGCCCGGCATGCGGCCGTTGCGCGTTCTCCAGCTCTCCGACATCCACATGGTGAGAGGCCAGCGCAAGAAGCAGCGCTGGCTGCGCTCGCTGGCCGGCCTGCGCCCCGACTTCGTCATCAACACCGGGGACAACCTCTCCGACCCGGAGGGCGTGCCCGAGGTGCTGGACGCGCTGGGTCCGCTGATGGAGTTCCCGGGGGCGTACGTCTTCGGGTCGAACGACTACTACGGCCCCACACTCCGCAACCCCGCCCGGTACTTGTTCGAGAAGGCCCAGGGCAAGCACGGTCTGAACGGCAACAAGCCAGTCGTCGGCGCCGTCCACAACCCGTGGGAGGAGCTGCGCGACGGCTTCGACACGGCGGGCTGGCTGAATCTGACGAACACCCGCGGTGAGCTGAAGATCGAGGGCGCCTCCGTGGAGCTGACCGGCCTCGACGACCCCCACATCAAGCGGGACCGGTACGCCCGCGTGGCCGGCGGCCCCTCGGAGTCGGCCGACTTCTCGATGGGCGTGGTCCACGCCCCGTACCTGCGCGCGCTCGACGCGTTCGCCGCGGACGGCTACCCGCTGATACTGGCCGGCCACACCCACGGCGGCCAGATCTGCCTCCCCTTCTACGGCGCCTTCGTCACCAACTGCGACCTGGACACGGACCGAGTGAAGGGCCTGTCCACGCATACGGCGGAGGGGCGGACGTCGTACATGCACGTGTCGGCGGGATGTGGGGCCAGCCGGTACACGCCGGTGCGGTTCGCTTGCCCGCCCGAGGCTTCGTTGTTGACGTTGGTGGCGCGGGGGTAGTGGGCCGTAACCCACGCGGGTGACCCGTATCGCCCGATTTGTCGATCCGTCCTAGCGTGGGGCCATGATCGCCCCGATACCCAAGGACATACCCGACCTCCCCGCGATACCGGGTATGCCCGCGCCACCTCCCTCCATCGTCCCCGCGACGGCTGTGGTGGCCCCCTCGCGCCGTCGGCCGGCGGCGGCCTTCCGCATCCTCGTGGCCCTCGCGGCGGCGGCGGGCGTGGCCATCGACCTGACCCTGGGCAGCCCGGCCCGCGTGCTCAGCTACTTCACGATCCAGAGCAGCCTGCTCGTGGCGGTGGTCTTCGCCGCCTCGGCCCGGCGGGCGTGGGCGGCCCGCCGGCCACTGCCCGGTGCGGTGACGGGCGGCACCCTGCTCTACATCTCGATCACGGGCCTGGTCTACCACCTGATCCTGGCGAACCAGTCCGGCGTCTTCTCCATGACGGGGGACGTCGCCCCGCCCACCGGCTGGCAGGCGGTGGCCAACAACCTCCTCCACACGGTGGTACCGATCGCGGCCGCGGCCGACTGGCTCCTGCTCACCCGCCCCGCCCCGCTGGCCTTCCGCCACGCGGCGACCTGGCTCCTCTATCCCCTCGCGTACCTGACCTTCTCCCTGGCCCGCGGCGCGATGATGTCGCCGGGCACCCCGGCGCGCTACCTCTACCCCTTCGTGGACGTCGACCAGCACGGCTACCCCGGCGTCCTCGCCAACGCACTCCTCCTCGGCCTCGCCTTCTACGCCCTCGCCCTCCTCCTCGTCGCCCTCGACCACATCCGCCCCGACCCGGTCCGCCGCCGCGTCAGACGCCCCGAAAACCGGATTTCGTCTCCGGCCACCGGTGGGCTAAAGTAAACGACGTCGCCGCCAAGGCAGCGACAATCGGGGTGTAGCGCAGCTTGGCAGCGCGCTTCGTTCGGGACGAAGAGGTCGTGGGTTCAAATCCCGCCACCCCGACAGTGAAGTACCAGGTCAGGGGCCTGATCCGCTTAGCGGGTCGGGTCCCTGAGTGGTTTCCGGGGGTCTCTTGGGAGAAATCTGGGAGAAGATCTTGGACTCCCTCTCCCAGACGTCGCCCAACGACGCTCATGCAACAGCTCGCGCGAACAACCGTCGGAAACGATGGGGTACATGGCCAACTGGCCAACGAAGGTTCGTCGACGCACCCAATGTGCACCCGCAGGGGCCTCAGCGCGGCGCCGCAATGGCGCACACCAACTGGCGGAGCGGTAGAAACCTCCCTCCCCATCAAGGTCCGCACACGACCTGGGCGCGCGCCGACAGGTGGGAGAACCCGCTGCGGCTGGGACGGTCGGCACGGATGAGTGCACCGCGGACTAGCGGATCTACGGCCACAGGAGAGTCTGCGATTCCAGTGCCACAATGCAGTGGAGGAGCTACGCTAGCCGCCCAGGATCTACATGTAGCTCTTTTCGAGAGTCTCGCGATCCTCTATTTTTGCATCCATGTCGACTCGCGGGGGGAATCCGAATCGATGACGAAGATTATTTCCATCTTTAACCACAAGGGCGGGGTCAGTAAGACCACGACGACCTTTAACTTGGGTTGGATGCTCGCAGAACTCGGGAAACGCGTAATCATGGTTGACGCGGACCCGCAAAGCAATCTCACTGGTGTCGCACTCGGCATGGTTGAACCCCCTCAGCCTGACATCTCGGATGACGCCCAAAGCGAGCGATTCTCTGCGACTCAGGTAGAAAAAGACGATTTCTTCGAACATAACACCGAGAAGACGCTCTATGGCGCATTGAAGCCAGCGTTTGAATCCGAACCGCGCCTTCTAGAACCAGTCGACTGTATCGAAATTCCGGAGCGACCCGGCCTCTACATTCTCCCCGGACATCTTCAGCTTGGGGAGTATGAAGTTTCTTTGAGTATTGCCCAGGAACTCTCGGGGTCCCTTGTCGCTTTGAAGAATATTCCAGGCGCTTTCCACTATCTAATTCATCAGACCGCTGAAGCCCTTGACATCGACTACGTTTTGGTCGACATGAGCCCCAGCCTTGGGGCTCTCAACCAAAATATCGTCTGCTCCAGCGACCTGCTATTTGTACCCACCTCGCCCGACTTCTTCTCCATTATGGCTCTCCGCTCTCTGGCACGGGTTCTACCGCGGTGGAATAGGTGGGCGATCTCCGCCAGCGATAACGAGGTTCTGAGGACTGCCACCTACGCCTTCCCGGCCCCAAAGCTACGGTACGCGGGGGCAGTGATCCAGAGGTATCGCCTTTATAGGGCTCCCACACAAGACAACCCTTATGGCGACCCCACGGGCCCATTCCAGCAATGGATCGATAAGGTTTCTGACGCGCTTCGCGACACCTTCGTTCCCGCACTTAACTCTTCCGGCCTCCTCCTCCCAAAGAGCGTCTATTCTGAAGCTGGAATGTCTGAGGACCTCGTACTAGGAAAGATTCAGGAATTCAACAGCCTGTTGCCGAAGTCTCAAGACCATCGCGTACCGGTCTTTGCGTTGACACCTGACCAGCTAAATCAAGCGGGAGTCGTACTTCAGGGTTCCCTGCGGCAGATCGAAAGCCTTCGAGTAATTTTTCGAGATATCGCGGACAAGATCGTAAAGATTGCGGCGGCACAGGGGTAGCACTGAAATGACAATTCAGGATGCCGATTCCCTCTTCGTACTGCTCAACAGTAAAGTGGAGGATCTTGAAGCCGTTGCGACATCGCAAGCAGAAACGGGCAGTGCCGAATCCGCGGAGTCCATCTTTCGAGCCTGCGTCCTGCTAGCGGTGTCGTCCCTGGACGCCTTCGTTCACGAAAAGTCCGTTGAAATATATCTGGATCGCCTGGCCAATACTTCCGCTGCCGTACCGAAAATTGCGAGCTACCTCAGAGTCTCCCCCTCTGACCTGCAAACCCCGACCACGGCAAGCCTCATTAGATATAAACTCTCCTTCAAGACGCTTGTCTCTCCGGAGAAAATCGACGAGGCCATTGATGCCAGCGGGTCTCAATCGAGCACCGTATGGACAGATATCGGAATCGCCACGGGAGCGCGAGAGTCCCGGTTGCGGAATGCACTCACACTTCAGGTTGACCGACGGAACCAGATCGCTCATGAAGGGGACTGGGATCCCGTCGATGTCGCACTGAGACATATTTCGGTATCACACTCGCAAGATTGCAGAAAATGCATCAAAGCTGTGGTTGAGGGGCTCGGGACGCATTGGGCCTAATGCCTGGCACGCAGACAAGAGGCCATCGCAGCAGATGAGATACGCACCAGCCCAACGTCGAGTGCCCAGCCGAGTTGCTTCGGGACGAAGGGATCGTGGATCCAGATCCCGCCGCCCCGACAGGTGCAACACCAGGTCAGCCGAGCACGTGCTCACGTGAGTACGTGCTCGGCTTTCTGTGTGGATCCCTCCTGGGTGGAATCCGGGAGAGGACCTTAGAATCTCTCTGCCAGACGACGCCTACTGACGCATTCTCAGACGCGCACGCAAAAGGTCGTTAAGCACAGCCACCGGAGACGTCGGGCACATCGCCAGTCGCGCATCGAGCGCTGCCTCCCACTCAGTGGTGAGAGCCGCCATCAGGTCCTCGCGCATCTGCCGAGTGATGTGCGAGTAGCGCGCCTGCACCGATCCGTCGATGTGCCCCATCCGCTCATCCATCAGCTTCGGTGGCGTGCGGAACCCCTCCATTCGCGTCTTGTGCGTGTGCCGCAGCCCGTGAGGAGTCAGCCCCTTCGCAATCGGCGCCCAGCACGCATCGGCCCGCGCTTGCGCTCCTCTCCCCCGCGCCGGCACACCGGGCCAGGGATCGGCGAGCACGGGCACGGGGCGCGCCTCCTGCGGAGCCTTCTTCGGGTACCAGCCAGAGGCAGCGGGCGTGAAGAGCCACGTGGCGAACCCGTTCCGCCTCCAGTGCGCGGCCTGGTCGACGGCGCCCCCGCCGCGGGTGAAGCCGAGTGCGTCGATGGCTTCGCGCACTCGGGCTTTGGTTGACTCGGCTACCGCGTCGGGCCGGTTTAGGACGTTGGACACGGTGCCCGTGGAGACGCCCGCGCGTCTCGCAACGTCCACCACCTTCGCTCCGGTCTCCCCCGTCCGGGAGACTCCCTGCCCACGGAACATGTACGTCTTCCCGTGGCACGGGCAGGGGCTCGGTTGGGTGCGAGCTATGTGTCCGGCCCAGAGGCGAGGGAGCCAGGCGGGGGCGTCGATGGTGCGGTAGCTGTCGTCTTTGGGAGGGCAGCGCTCGAACTCTCCCGAGTCGAGTTCGTAGAGCTGCCATTCCACGCGCACGGCTGCGGGACGAAGGAACTCGGTCTCCAGCCCCACGATTTCGGCCCAGCGCATACCTGTGTAGCCCTTGGTGACGATGGCGACGAACTCGTCGTCGCGCCCGGAGAGGAGCGAGGCGCGTTCGGCGATGAGAAGGATGCCGAGTGGATCGGTGACCACCTTTTCCGGTCCGCGGTCACGCGAGCGGCCGGCGCGCTTGCCCCTGCCACGGCGTTTGGTTGCCGGGTTGGAGCTGATGAGTTCTTCGTCCACCGCGTCTTCCAGGACCAGGTGGAGGGTGCCGCGCCACGTCTTCACGCTCGATACGGCGTACAGGGCCCTTTCCTTCTTGTCCCAGACGTCGACGTCCGCGCGCTGGATTGATGCGAGCGGGCGCTCCTCGAACTCCGGGAGTAGATGCTCTTCGAGGTGGCGCCGGTAGTTCTGCATCGTTGATGCGGCAAGGTCTTGCGCCGCGTACCAGCGTGAGGCGTACTCGCCGAATGTGATCTGTCCGGACGCTGGGTCCTTCCATCTGCCTGAACGGACCTTCGCTTCCTCCGCATCGGCTGCTTGCTTGGCTTCGCGCTTCGTGCGGAAGCGGATTGTGTCCCCGTTGTCGTCAACAACGGTTCCGTACTTGCCTGTTGAGATCTTGTAGCGGCCACGCCAATACGCGCCGCGGTCCTCCACGAACCCCATGCTCCCTCTCAGCGAAATGCGTTGGAGGGAGCCGTAGTTCGACTCCCCCCAACGCGGTCTTCTTGTTCGTCAGGCTGCGTTCCGGGCTCGCCGCGGGCGCCGTGCCCGGAGCTGCACTACAGGTGCTCCCGGGGAGGCGTATGTGCGTCGGCGAGTGGAAGTGGCCCTGTTCTCCTGCGTGTTCGTCTGGTCGGGGCGTTCCTCAAGAATGCGGAAGATCTCCTCCACATGGTCCGCGGTGAAGCGGTAGCCGCTGCCACCCCGGATGAACGGGATACGGCGCCGCCTCGCCTGTTCCTTCACCCACCACTCCGAGCAGTCGAGCGCCTCAGCGATTTCGGCGGGCGAGTACGTCGGGGGAAGGCGGTGGTTCTTCTGACCCGAGGTCATGGCTCCTCTTCGTGAAGTTGAGCGGGCAGGAAGAGGGAGCGCGCCCCCCTTCCTGTCAGGTCCGCTACTTCCGCTACCTCCGCTACCGCCCTGGTCAGGGGCATGATCGAAGTAGCGGATAGAGGTGGCGGTAGCGGATAAGTCCGCTACCGGCCCCGGGTGGTGTCGCGGGACCGGTAGCGGATGGGGTAGCGCGGGTAGCGGATGAATCCGGGCTTGCCGCTACCTTTTCTAGGCCTCTGACCTGCTCGGTAGCGGAGGTAGCGGAAGTAGCGGACTCTCAGGGGGTGGGGGGCAGTACCGCTCCCACGCGTCGTGCAAGTCCGCGGCGTAGTAGCCCTTCATCACGCTGCCGCCGGTCTTGATGTTCCGCGCCGTGACCGGGGTGTTGTCGGCGGTCATGTACTCGCGCAGCATCCGCGCCAGGCCGCGGGCATCGAGGGGCTTGCCGCTCATGTCCGCCCACGGTGCCTCTTCGAGGCTGTGGAGGCGGTCCAGGACGGCGACGGTGGGCAGGCGGTCGATGCCGTTGAACACGGCATCGCGCAGGTCGGTGAGCAGCCGGATTCCGATGCTGCCCTTGTCCCCGACCTTGGCCGCGTTGACCAGTTCCACGCACGCGGTGCGGGCCCGCTCCGGCCACTCGCCCCCGGCAGCGTCCGCCACTGCGAGCAGGGGTTCCCAGACGTCCGCGGGCCGGTCGGTGACCTCCGGTGGCAGCGTGGGAAACACCCCGTCGACCAAGTGGCGTACGGATTCGGCCCAGTTGGAGAGCCGGTCGCGCAGCGCGTTGCCTTCCTTCTCGTGGATGCGCTGCCGGTAGGGCTCCACGTACTCGTTCCGTGCGCGGCGGCGCATGCGGATGATGACGGAGCGGGTGAGGATCGTGTCCGGCAGTGAACCGAGTCCCGCCATCGCGACCGCGCAGTACGAGGGGAATTCCTGTACCTGCTGATTGGCTCCGTCTCCGACGCAGCGCCACATGCCCACTCCGCGGCGGTGTCCGGCGTTCAGGAAGCCGCGGAGGGGTTCGTTGTCTCCGGCCTTGGGCCCGAACACGGTGTCCACTTCGTCGAAGAGGATCGTGGGGCGGGTCTCCAGGGTGGACACGGCGCGGAAGAGCACCGAGGCGGATGCGTTGGCCGCAACGAGCGGCTTGGGCACCAGGGTTTCGATGATCTCCAGGGCCCGTGACTTCCCCGATCCGGGTTCCGGCGAGAGGAATGCGATGCGGGGGGTGGCGTCGAAGCTGTCGAGCAGGTGGGCGTGTGCGTTCCACAGCGTGACGGCGACGTAGGCGGCTTCGAGGGGGAAGACGTTGAAGCGTCGGTGGAAGGCTTCGACCTCATCGAGCAGGGCCGAGCCGTCGGTGGGGTGTGCCGGCGGTTTGGTGGTCATGCCGCGGCCCTCCCTTCCTGGGTGGTGCGGAGCGGGCATGCGTCGCGGTGGGCGGTGTGGTCGTCGATCAGAGCGAGCACGCGGGCTTTGCCGACGGCGCTGCGGTCCCAGCCGCACAGGCATTTCGAGGTGGCGGTGGGCACGGCGCCGCGCGGTGCACAGATGTACAGCCACGCGACCGGGTACCGGCCGTCGCCCTGCTGCGGGTCAGAACGAAGAGCCGAAATGACGCCTTCGGCGCCGCCCTTCGACTCGCCCACAGCCGGACCGGGATCGGCTTGTACGGCGGCGCGCGGACCGGAGGGAGTGGAAGGGAGGCTCTTCAGTGGGGAGCGGGGAGGGGTGCTCATGCCGTCCTCCGCCGCTGGTTGCGGGCAACGGACCAGTCCAGACCGCTGCGGATGGTGGAGCGGCACTGAGACGGCGGCAGTCCGATGCACTCCCCCGCCGACTGAAGAGCGTCCTCCACCACCGATCGCGGAAGGTCGCCCCACGCGATGAACCGCCCCAACGCTCGCGCCGCCCGCAGAAGCGTGGCGTTGCGCTCGCCCTCCGGAGCCGCCCGCACCGACGCGGTTTCCGCGTTGAAGCCCGCTGTGGCGTAACTGGACGCGCGAGCCGAGGACGGCACGGCCGTTAGTGCCCGCGAAGCCTGACGGGGCGTCGGAAGCGCGTACAGCCAGTCCGGCAGCGGCACGGGCGCCGTGTTGTCGACGACCGCGTACGTGCCCGTGCGGGTGATGCTGCCGGGGGCGACGACGTAGCCTCCCCAGGCTCGGGTGTCGATGTGCTTGCCGAGCCGTCCCGCGGTGTTGCCGAGCCGGATGCCGGGTGGGGTGGTGAAGTACAGGTGGAACCCGCCGCTCGCGGTCCGCACCGTGCGGGTGGTGGGGATGGCCTGTCCGGCGCGCTCGCAGAGCGCCGTGAAGGTCGTCACGCCGTCAGGCGTGTCCGCACTGCTGTTGGTCTTGTGTTTGGGCATGTCGAGGTCGACGACGACCAGCCCGGACGGGCCGGTCGCAATGCCGACGTTGAACAGCAGGCTGCCCCATGCACGGCGGATGCGGTCCGGGTCGATGGTGGCGCGCTCTTCCCACTTGCGGTGACCGGCCGCGCAGTCCCCGAGGCCGGGGCAGACGCCTTCACCGTGCAGAGCTGGGGGCTTGTCACCAGGGCGCAGCGGGAGCACGGCCCAGCCGTGCTCTGCCGCGTCCAGCGCGGCGTAGAGGAGGTGCCGGTTCATGCCGTCACCTCCGACGCGCTCGATGGGGTGGCATGGGCCGGTCGGCCCTCGCCGAATGACGTCCGTTGGGTCATGCTGGATGTCTCCTGTTCTGAGAGGGACACGGAGAACCGGGGCGGGCGCAGGCTTTCGAGAGACGGCGCCCGCCTCGGGCATAGCTAGGCCGCGTCGCGGCGTTCGGGCAGTTCCGGAAGCCCCGCGGATTCCAGGGCCTTGGGGTCGAAGCCGGGCAGCATCGCGCGGGCGGTGAGTGCCTGCGCGAGGGACTCGGCGTAGGCGGCGCCGGTACGGGCCACCTCCACTTGGGTGGTGCCGCGGATGGTTTCGACACGTTCGATGTGGGCGCGTTCCTCGCGGCGGTCGCTCACGTGCCGCTCGTAGGTGACGCGGTCGCGGCGGTCGGTGCGCCAGTAGCGGGCAGCGAGTCCGTAGGCGCCCGCGGTGGCGACCGACCACAGCAGCAAGGGCAGCGGCAGGCCGTCGGCGTATCCGGCGACGCCCGCGAACGCGAGCGCACCGGACGCGGCGAACGCGGTACCCGCGATCACGGGGTCCCCCGCGCGGCCGACGCTCGCGCAGGCGCCGGCCGCCGCGGCAGCGAGCGAGAGCGCGGTCATCAACACGGCGTTGCCGACGGAGTGTTCGGCGCCGTTGGCGTTCCAGATCCGCGCCAGGATCAGCACGGTCGACGTCGCCACAGCGGGTGCGGCCTTGGGGGTGATGTGGGCGAGCCAGTGGCGCGCCACGATCTGTTCGTTCACGGCCTGCTCCTCACAGTTGCTGGATGGCGTCGATGACGGCGACGGCGAGTTCGTTGATGGGCCCGGCCGCTCCCGTGGAGGCGAGGAAGAACCCGAAGCCGGTCGCGATGAACGCGGCGCCGTAGCCGAGGGACTTGGAGCGCAGCAGGAAGAACAGGACCAGGCCGAACAGAGCGACCAGGGAGACGGTGACGGCCATCGGTTATCCCTTCGCGGTAGGTGTCTTGGCGGGGGCGTGGCTGCCGTCGCGGTAGACGTGCAGCCACAGGTTGTAGAGGTGGCGGCCGACGCGTATCCGCTTGCCGTGGCCCTTGCAGCGGCGGCACGGCTTGCCGCGCTTGAGGCGGCCCTTGCGGTCGGTCTTCATCGCGAAGCCGAAGCCGCGGCACTTGCGGCAGTCGCCGTACGGGCTCGACGCACACAGACTCACGTAACCGAGAGTGACGGTGAGTAGGCAGGTGCAAGCAAGGAGAAGGAGGGTCATGGGATGCCTTCCAGGCAGGGTTTCCGGCGTTCTCGCAGGTCGGGTGCTAGGTGCGAGGTTGCTGATCAGAGCCGATTTGGGGTGCTAGCGGGGCTGCTAGGTCTAGCACCGTGGGGTGCTAGACCTAGCAGCGGTGCGCGGTCAGTCGCCGGACCGCTTTCCGTCACGCTGGGTGACGGCTGTGGTGATGTCGGCGCGGGCGATGCCGCGACGGGTGGTGCCCTTGCCCTTGTCGGTGGTGCCCCACACGTCCTGCGCCGTGACGCCGTGCGGGCGCAGGTTCGAGGTGACTGTTTCGGCCTTCCACCCGCCGTAGACCTCCGGGCGCAGGGTGGCGAGGCGGGCGGCGACCTTCTCGTTCCACACCTTGTCCTCATCGGCCGCCACGACCTTGAGGATGTCCGCGAGCAGGTCGAACGCGGGCTCACCGCTCTCGGGTTCCTGACCAATCGCGTGACCGGTGACGTTGCCGTAGGCCTCGCGCATCTTCCGGGCCCGGACAACGACTTGTTCGGCGCCGACCGCGTCGACGAACGCGGACGCGACGATGCGGGGGTCGTCGCCCTCACCTGCCATCCAGCAAATGCCGCGGTCGGTACGGGAGAACATCGTTGCCCGGTACCCGGCCTTGTACATCGAGGTACCGAGGACCATGTCGTTGGCAGGCTGGCCCATCACCTTCAGGCAGAACCGCAGCACCGCGTTGGCGGAGATGCCGGTGGGAAGCGACTTGGCGTCCGGCCGCTGCGTGCCGAACAGCATCGTCATCCCCAACGCGGGACCGCGCTTGCCCAAGTCGGTGGCGATCTCTTCGATCTCCGCGCCGTACTTCTCGTGCTCGAAGGGCACTTGGCACTCATCGAACCCGGCCACGATCGGGTGCAGACCGAGCGACTTGTCGTTCGCCAGCTCCGGAGTCACCTTCGACTCCGGGCAGCGCGAACGCGGCAGCGACTTGATGACCTTCGCCCGCCTGCGCAGTTCCGCCCGCAGCTCCCGCAGCGAATCGAGGACATAGAGGATGTCTTCATCCTCGTCACCCGCCCGGTAGCGGTGGCAGACCGGCTCCAGAGCGCCGAAGTCGCCAGTCCCCTTGAAGTCGAACGCATACAGCGCCGCGCGCGGATCCAACGCGGCGATGAGCAGGAACAGCCGCATCAGGAACGTCTTTCCCATGCGCGGGACGGAGCCGACGACGACCGAGGCGAACATCAGAGTGACGGCGACGTCGCCCATGCGCTGGTCGTTGCCGAACACGACCGGCTTGAACAGGTCCACGGTGCCCGACTTCAACAGCGGCCACGCGGGCTTGGTCGTCTCGTTCATGGGCTTGTCGCCCACCCACAGGATCAGCCGACCCTCATGCTCGGTCGGGTCGGCCGACGGCCACACACAGCCCACCTTGCGACGCAGCCCGGAGGCCAGCGGCTTGCGGGCCTCCATGATGTCCTCCGGGGTGACGCCCCAGGGAAGGTCAAGGTCGGCGCGGTAGCCGGGGCCGTCGCGGGTGATCTCGCTGGTGAAGCGCATGCCGTTCATGTCGCCGCCCTTCTTGAGGGCGGCCGACAGCTTCGCGTTGCCGATGTTGTCCAGTGCACGCAGCACGATCGGACCGGTGAGCTTCTGGATCTCCGTCTTCAGCACCGCGGGCCCGATCACGGGGTGGTCCTGGGGGGCTCCCCAGAATCCGGCGACCAGGACCGCGGCTGAGGCCAGGACCGCGAGCCAGCCGGGTGCCATGACGTACATGGTCAGCGCGAATGCACTGCCGAAGATGAGCGCCACGGTGGTGACCAGCACGCGCAGCCTCACGCGGCTGTCCCGCTGCCGGGACAGCTTGAGGTATTCGGCGGTGTTCTCCTTGTAGACCTCGTAGGCGCGCAGCGGGGCGCCCTCGGCATCCCACACCCACCGGTTGGTGTCCTTCACCAGGCGGGCCGTGCCGCGCGGCGCGTTCAGCGTGAGCTGCAACGCGTACCAGGGGGTGCGGATGCCGTGGAAGGCGGTGGCGTAGAAGGCGTTGGCGGTGGCCCGCTGCGTGGTGGCCACGAACCCCGGCTTCGAGGTCAGCCACGTCGGCAGGATCGGCCGACGCTTGTACGTGGTGATGCCGGGCGAGGGAAGGTCGGGCCGGTCGACCGGTCGGGCGACCGAGTCGGGCGACCGAGTCGGGCGACACCTCATCATCCAAGTCGGCCGACTCGGTCGGGCGGGAGTCGGGCGACGCGGGGGCGGTCGGGTCGGCCGACCCGCCGCGGGCGGATCGGGCCTTGTCGAGGTCGACTACCTCCGCGCCGGAGTCGTCGGCCATCTCGGCTTCGAGCCGGTTGAACAGTTCGTTGTCGTCAGGCTGGTTCACTGAGGTGGTTCCTTCCAAGAGGAGGACAGGGCGGGGTCCGGCCGTCGCTGTAGGAGGTGAGCGGACGGACCCCGCTGAGGGGCGTTACTGTGCGGACATGGACGGGGAGCCAGAGATCCGGACGCGGCCGTGCAAGTGGTGCCAGGAGCCGGTTCCGCAGCCGGGGCGGTGGCGTCGACGGCGTTTCTGTAGCCGCGCGCACCGTGTGAAGTACCGCGGAGTGTCAGCCGTCGGCCGCTTCCTGGACTGGCTGTAGCCGGTCAAGCGGCGCGCTGTTCCTCGGCATTGATGCACAGACCGCAGATGCCGTACGAGCGCGGGATGCAGTACCCGACATCAAGCAGGCAGCGGGGGCAAGTGCGGCGGGCGAGCATCGCCAACGCGAGCGCACCCCACTTGCGCGACGTCATCGGCCGGACCGGCTTGGCCAGGTCGAGGCGGTAGAGGTAGGCGACGCGGACGTTGCCGCGCCGCCGGTTGATCCGCATCACCTGTGCCGCGATCGGCTGACCGCCCGGACGCAGGCCCTTGGCGCGGAGCTGACGGCGGGTGGCGAGGTCGTCGGGGGCCAGGCGCCACGGGTAGGTGGGGATCCCATGGAGCGCGCCGGTCGGGTCGTAGCACTTGCCGAAGACGGCGGGCATCAGGCCGCGTCCGCTGTCTCAGCCTCGGCGGTGTCCACAGAGTGCAGCGGGCGGCCGTCGGCGCGCTCGGTCTTCAACTGGTCGCGGAGCTTGCGGGCGTTGGCGGCCGAGCAGTGAACCGAGGTGCGGATGGCCTCCGCGTTCAGCTCGGCGTCCGTCCAGCCCGCGGTGGCCGCGCGAGCCTCGGCGAGCAGCTCCTCGAAGGTGCGCTGCGCCGTGCCCTTGGCCTTGGACGGGGTCCGGCGGGGCGGGCGCGGCTTGAGGTCGGCCGGATCGGCCGGCGGCTTGGCCACCGGGGGCGGCACGGGCGTGCCCTGCTCTGTGGCGGGGGCGAGTTCGCCCATGCGCAGCATCACGCGCTCGCGCCGCGGCGTCTTCGAGCGCCACTTCCAGCCGAACCGCTGCCGCAGCTCCGCGCGGGCCAACTGCCGTTCCCGCTCCCGCCTCAGTGCCTCAGAGTAGGAGGTGACCTCCCACAGCGTCATGCGGCGCCACAGCGCGAAGGTAGAGGGGAACGCGAGCAGCCAGCGGGAGAACCGGATCTTTTCCATGCGGCGGCCGGTCGCGGCGCCGATCCGTACGGCGTAGATGTGCGCGCCGATCTCGGAGAACACCACCCACAGCAGCGGCATGGTGCCGTGCGCGACCTTGGCCGACAGGGAGTGTCCGGCCGCGACGTTCAGTCCGCAGGTGATCAGGGTGAGGATCCAGGGCACGAACCGCACCCAGGCGAGCGCCATGTCCATCCGGATCAACAGCAGGTTGGCGACGGTGAACACCGGGATGGACACGTCGATACCGACAGGGAGCATCCACGGGGAGCTGAAGCCCCAGGTGGCAGCGGCCTCGGACACGGCGTCGAAGGAGGAGATCAGACCGAGTGCGCCGACTCCTGCCGCGGCGAGTGCGCCGATACCGGCGAGCCCCATTTCCGGGCGGGTCAGCGGCGGCACCCCGGACACGGGCGCCTCGGGGGCGGGGGTCGTGGCAGTCATGCCGCACCCCCCTGAAACGGCGGGTTGCCCAGACCGGTCAGGGCGGCGATCTCATCGCCGGTGAGCACGCCGCGCTCGTTCATGGCGTACGCGACGTTGCGGATCTCCCACCACCGGTAGGCGACCTTGCGGCGGGCCATCCCGCGCACCATGCCCCAGGACTTGCCGCCCTCGGGGGTGTGGTCGCGGCCGAGCCGGTAACCGGCCTGCGCGAGGGCGTCGACGGCCAACTCGCGGTCATGGACGGCCGCGCAGGCGGCGGCACGCTCGGGGGTCCACAGGCCGTGGATCATGAGGTACTGGACTTGCGCGAGGGTTCCGGCCGCGCACTGCGCGGCGAAGTGCCAGGGCGAGGTGTTCTCTGCCCGGAGGTCGGTGCTGCCGGTGACCGCCCAACCGCCGTCGTCGTCGGTGTTCCAGGAGATGACCTCGCTGGTCACGACGTGCATGCCGTAGGACAGGGCCAGCACCGCGTGACCTGCCTCGTGGAAGGCCATGCCCAGCCGCGTCTGTTCGTAGCTGAGGGACATATGGATTGCGGCGCGCGGCTTGCCGGTGTGGTCGGCCAGTTCCTCGGACGTGGGGGCCATGGTCTTCACGCCGCCACCCCCCTGCGGGCCACGCGCCGGCGGCTGGTGCGGGTCAGCGGGATGACGTCGAACAGGTCCGGGTTCTCCTCGATGACCTGCGCGGCGATGCGGATCAGGTCATCGGGCAGGTTGGGGATGTCGGTGAGGATGTCGCGCGCCGCGTCCTCGCGGGCCGCGCGCTCTTCCTCGGTCTCGCCCTCGACCCCGAGCCACAGCTCAATGGGGGTGCCGAGCGCGAGTTCCGCGAAGTCCTCGGGGGAGATGGCCTGTTGACGGCCGATGTACGTACGCATGAAGGCTCCTGAAGTGGGAGGGACACGGAGCCGGGGCAGACGCAGGCTTTTCGAGAGACGGCGACTGCCCCGGAAGAACCCCAGGCCGCGAGCGCGGCGCGGGTAAGTGCCCCGGGCGGGAGTCGACCCCGCGCCCTCGCGGCTGGATACCGGGGCGGCATTGCAGCTCAGCGGCGCGAACGGCGGCTGAGCCAATGAATTGATCCACTGTTGAGTTCTCAAGGAACAGCCGATAAGGGGCCCGCGGCGTGCGGCCAAAGCCGCCTTCCTGCCGGGCAATCCCGAACCGATTCGTGCAGGTCAAGCACTTGCGAACACAGCCGGTGAAGCCCTTCCGGGCCTCGCGTGCCGGCGTGACCTAAGATTGACCTAGGTCAATCTGACTGTCAAGGGGATCCGCTGAAGGATCAGAGATTGACCTAGGTCCGGCTACTCTCGAAGCCATGGACCAGAGCCCCGAAGCGCCCAAGCAGACGCCCACGGCCAAAGAGATTGCGGCGGAGTACCGCGAGAAGATCACGGGCCCCGACCGCGAGTACGAGCCGGGCAGCCAGCTCCCGGCAGCTCGCAAGCTCGCCAAGGAACTTGGCGTGCAACTCATGACTGTTCAGAGCGCGTTCGGGCAGCTCCGCGACGAGGGGTTGGTTCTCACTCAGCAGGGTCGCGGGACGTTCGTCCGCGATCCTTCCCTTCCCCTCGGTACCGAGCCGGGTAGCAGCCCAGCATTCACCGCCTTGGCGACAGAGCTCAGCACGATCCATGACGCCCTCCACCTGCTCGGCGAGCGGCTAGATCGGCTTGAGCGGCTTGTGGGAAGCGAGACTCCACCGAAGCCGTGAGTTCGTCCGCGCGCCTCAGCAGTCGTTCGACCTTGACGCGCGCTTCACTCAAACTCGCTTTGAGCAAAGCGAGTTCAGCGGGAGTCATGCTTTCCAGTTCGCCGCTTCGCTCAGTGATCCCTGACATGCCAATGAGCATGTGGCCGGGAACGGCAGAGGACCCGGACAGAGTGTCCGGGTCCTCTTTCCTTGCAGGTCAGGATGGTTGACGACTCGTCATCTAGTGGCTTCGTCAACTGCGTCCAGCACTGCGGCCCATGGGAGTTCGCGCCCCGCCGGCGCTTCCCTCGGCTCGTACAGCGGCCACACGTCCGGCCCATCGACGACGTGCACGCCTCCCGCCCTGAGAGTGTCGATATGGCGCTGCCATGCAGGGTGGCGAGCATGCGCCGCGTTCACCCGCGGGAAGACGACGACGGGCAAATCGAGGGTGCCGATAGCCTCGCCCACCTGCGTCAGTGCCTGGTTGTCCATCAGGCCTGTCGCGAGCTTGGCCACCATGTTGGCGGACGCAGGGGCGACCACGTAGCAGTCAACCGGGGGATGCGGTCGAACGTCGCCGGGCAACCGCGGCTCATCGCGCACGGGGAGGCCAGTCAGCTTCTGCAGCCGCTCAACCTCGCCGCTCATCCGCAGCCACTGACCAGCGGTCGGCGTCAGCGTGACGGCCACCTGCCATCCCCGCTCCATCGCGGGCTCAACCAGACCGCTGCGCAGCGCCTCTAGACCTCCAGCCGCGGACCCTACGACTCCGAGCACCCCACGCTTGCCTGAACTCACTGCACCGCCCTGCACCGTTGAGCCATCACGAACACCTCGGACGAACGCGAGCCGCCAGTGACCGGTGACCGCTTGATGAGGTCCCGCAGGGTCTCGCGCACCCTGGGATTGTTGCGTACGAGCTGCGGCGATGTGCGCTCAGCGGTTCGCAGCTCCGCGAACGCCTCATCGCCTTGTCCGGCGAGCGACAGGGCGCGCGCGAAGTCGATTCGGTGCGACACGCTGCGCTCCTGCGGCATGTGGTCCACGTTGATCCGCCCGTTTTCCACGACGTACGACACGTTGTCGAGGTCCAGCTCAACGGACAACCGGTGAAGCAACACGTTCGTGGGTCCGAAGCCCGTTTGCCAGTAGTTCTCATCTGACCCCAGGTCGTCAGCGAGTTCCTCGGCTCGGTCCAACAGGCCTGTTGCGGTGGGTCGGTCCTGGTGACGTGCTGCCGCCACAGCGGCGCGCAGGTGAATCATCCCCAGCAGGCTCAGTGCCGCCGGGTCGTTGTCACTCACCCGAGACGACAGCCATGCCGCGGCCGTGTTGCCCAGCTCCAGCGCGTCGTCATACCGGCCGTTGGCCAGCAAGGCGTGAGTGCCAGAACGTGCGGCCGACGCCAACACGAGAGGGTCATCCGACTCGTCCGCGGCACGCATCGCGCGCTCGGCGGCGAGCCATGAGATGTCGGACTCGCCGATCTTCGCGAGCGTCGTCGCCGCGAGGTGGTGCGTACGAGCCGACACCGCCCAGCAGTCGCTACGATCCTCGCCACGGCGCGCCGCTCGCTCCTCCAACTCCTGTGCAGTCTGCAGAAGCGCCGGCAGCGCCGCGACGACGCTGCCGAGTCGACCTCCCTGATAGTCGTTCCACGCGTGCTCCACACGCACGGCCACGGGGGCGGGTGTCGGGAGCTGCACCTCCACCTCAGGGCCGAAGAGCAAGCGAGACAGCCGCCGCGGGCTCATGAGCGCATCGCGCACGGCCGGAACGTCGTCGTGTTCCCTCTCGTCCTCCATGAGCATTGTCTGACCAAGCAAGTCCCCGAGCGGCACGCGCAGGATGCGCGACAGCTCCGCGAGCATGTCGATACGGGGCGGCTTCCGGCGCCCAGTTTCGATCTTGGCCAACCAGTCAGTGCTGTAGCCGACCAGTCCAGCCAGAACTTCTTGCGTGTAGCCGCGACGCTTGCGGTAGAACGCGATCCGCTCGCCGATGCTGAGGTGATCTCCGAGACCACGCATTGCGTGCTGCCTCCTGCTGGTTGTGGGGGCCGGTTTCACCGTACAGAGCCGGTGGTGAGGCGGGTAGTTCGCCTTGCTCACCATCGGAACCAGTACGAGCGTGACGGCCCCAAAGCAAAGAGACCCAGACACTGTGTCCGGGTCTCTGATCTCGTGATTTCGCGTGAGAGTATGTCCGTCTCCGGGTCCTCCGAGGGGGCCAAACGAGGCAGCCCCACGAAGACGGTCCCGGACGGTAATGGACGATGCCGGAGCCGAACGAGCAGGTCAGTGACTGACCGCGTTCGGAACGAAGGCGTCGTTGAGCTACGGCCCCTCCATCGACGAGGTTTTTGGGCTACGCGCGCACATCCCCCCAGAGCGCCATCCTGCGCCGCACCGGAGTTTCGACAGGCGTGATCCGCCTTGGCACTGAAGCTGTCACCGATGACTTGGGCTAACAGTTTCCAGCATGCATGTTCGCGAGAAACCCTATTCTGAGTAGCTGCCAAGACTTGGACAGTTGTCCTGGTGGGCTGCTACCCGCGCTTATGGTCATCTCCTCCAAATGCCTGCTTCAGGAGCCAAATGAACACCGCCCCTGTTATCGACCCACTCAGGAGAGCTTGTGCAACTAGAGCCACTCCGAGAAGCAGAGCTGCTGCAATCAGTCCACCAGTCACGATGAGCGCAGCAACAACGCTCGGTGGGAAGCGACCAGAGCTGGCGAACGGCCTCTGATCCTGCGACCGTGAATTATCTCTGTCCTGGCTGTGATGGAAGAACATGTAACCAGCCTGATGCCAGTTACCGATACCCCATATGCATTACCGCATGAATCTATGCATGATGTGCATACTTCTTCGCGGCCAATCCGATATCATCTGCCGATCTTATTCAATGGAGCACATCGTGAGTCGGTCTCCAGCAGTGCGCACGTGCCATAAGTGTCGGGCTCGACTTGCACGAGACAATAAAGGAGTCTTCTGCTCTAGCTGTTCGCGCATTTTACGTCAAGCCAACGGGGAGACTCCGGATGTCCCACCAGATTTTTGGAATTCCTCAGACATGAGGGAGGCACTGGAATCACATCACATAGGGCACATATTGCGAGCATTCCGGACTCACCACTTCCACGGTAAGGCCATACCGCAATCAGTTGCAGCAGAGTGGTTCCATCTAACTCAATCTCAATTGAGTCGCATCGAAACGGGCCCTCCCGTAAATGATTTGACTCGACTTGCGCAGTGGGCACAGCAGCTCAAAGTTCCACACCATCTGCTATGGTTTTCTTTACCCCAGATGGAGGAGCAGAGAGACGATACGAATCGCATCTCCTACACATCACCTATCAGCGACCTGGAAGGTATGAGCGAAGTGCTTCGCCGCACATTCCTAAGGCATGGACTGGTAGCATTTTCTTCACCAGTAATTGGCATGGATGAACTCAGGCATGTCGTGGCGGCTCTAAATAACGCTAGGCGATATGCAGATGATCAGGTCGCTCAGCACTTCCAGCGCCAGCTCCAGTATTGTGCAGCAAATGACGGAGCCGAAGGGCCTAAGAGCATCGTTCCGGCCATCATGGGGCAGATCGCTTCTCTTGATGAACTGATCAGGCAGGTTAAGCCCGCTTTCCGTCGGAGCCTACTCAGGGTCGCCGCCGAAAGTTCCGAGTTCGCCGCATGGCTCTATCGCGACTTGGCGTTGCCTGTACAAGCAACCTACTGGCGAGACCGGGCTTTGGAATTTGCTCAAGAAGCAAGCGATTTTTCCATGCAAGGCTACGTCTTGCTCAAGAAAAGCCAGGCCGCTTGGGATGAGCGCGATGCATTGCACATGCTGACAATGGCGCAAGCGGTCCAAGAGGGACCATGGAATCTCCCCCTCCGGGTGCAGGCTGAGGCCGTGCAGCAAGAGGCTCGCGCTCTAGCAATGACCGGCGCAAAACCCACGACCATCGCTGCAAAGCTGAGCCAAGCCCGCGAGTTGCTACTCCAGGAAAGCGAGCAGAGTGGGATCAGCGCACACTATAACAAGGCGCTATTTAGCCTTCAAGTTGCACTCAGCTATAGGGAATCTGGGCAACTCGACGCATGTTTGGATCTATTTGACAGATACCTATCACCCGAAAACATGTCTCACCGGGATTACGGCTATTTTCTGGCACTTCAGAGTGGTGCGTTGGCGAGGTCGGGAGCTCCCGATGCAGCCGCCCATATGGGGATACAAGCGCTCTCTTTGGCGCGCGAAACTTACTCGGCTCGCACAGGCGAGGAGGTTTATAGACTCGTCAAGCAGCTTTATCGCTGGAAAGATCGAGACAGCGTAAGGGAGTTATTGAACCATTTCTACGGCTAGTCTTTCAGCCATTCCACCACGTCGCGGATTACACGACTTTGCCATGCCTGAGTCTGGGGATTCAGATATTTAGGGTCGTCATGCACAGCAAACCCATGTTGCGCCCCGTCAATCTCGATAAGTCGCGCGCCGCCGCCGAAATTATCTAGCACTTCACGAGACGACTGGATGGGGATGAAGGTGTCTTTCGTACCATGAACGATCAATGTAGGCGCCTGAATCGAGGGGAGTTCATTCTTTGGCTTTACATAGAAAACCTCATTCAGCAACGGGCGTCCGAGCTTGAACGTGGGCGAATGCTCGATCGCCCCTTGCCTTCGCAATTCTTCCGCTTTTTCCGCGTCGATATATCCATTATTCCAGTATGGCTTATCGTCAATGAAGCGCTTCTTGTAGTCCATTAGTGGGTTGAAGAGAACGAGCCGCTGGACCGAATCCGGAAAATGTGCGGCATAAAACGCACAGATGCCACCACTAAAACTCGCACCGATGATGTTCACCTTCTCTTTCCCGGTCACGGAAATCAAGTAGTCTACAGCAGTGCGGATATCGTTAGATACTCCCAGGAGGGTTAAACTCTCCTGATCACCCTGGCTCTCACCATGCCCACGGAAATCGAATCGCAGACAAGGCATACCGGAAGATTTAAGCGCAATGGCCAATCGAGTAAAGAACCCTCCCTCGTCTCGATTTACTCCCCCGCCATGGACTAGCACTGTGGGGCTTCCAAGGATTTCATCTGGCATGAGCATGGTTCCCTGGAGTTGGAGACCATCCAAGCTGTCGAATGAGACTTCCACGCCTGTTGACATGACCTGAACTCCTTACTATAAAGCGCCATTGTTCGCGGATCGACGGGGCCAACCAGATCCAGATGTAGTCGGCTTAACTCCAACCAGCATGCCCGGTAGCGCGTACTTGCACTCCCTTCGCGCGACGGATCCAGCGATGCACCGTCGCGTGTCCGGCCCTGGTAGCGCACCCAGATTCGGACGGGTGGCCGTTTTTTCGCGCTCCGGTTAGAGCCGGGTGCGGTGGGGGTTACGCAGGGACAGCCAGTCCAGGCCCTCGGTCATGCCAACCTCTATCTTGGCGCCCAGACGGCTCCTTGTGACCGGCCCTGACAGACGCTCTAGCGTCCAAAGCCTCGGGAGAAAACTGGGAGAAGATCTTCTCCCAGCTGCCTCCGAGCGCAGGGCCAGACCAGCTAAGACCAATGTCCTGAGCTGCGCGGACGCCACGGACATCGGGTGTAGATCTTGCCCGGACCTTATTCGGGACGAAGAGGTCGTGGGTTCAAATCCCGCCACCCCGACAGCTTTAGCACCAGGTCAGGCCTGGTTTCCGGAGACGGGAACCGGGCCTGATGTGTTTTCCGGGGGCATCTCCGGGGGGGTGTGAGCTAGGTGTGATCACTGCTCGCGCCCGACCGGCGTATGCCGGTCCCCTCGCCCCGAAACATGCCGCACCGTTCGGTACCGGTCCCTCCCCACGTGGGGACCGGTACCGAACGGTGCGGGCGGAGTCGGTCCGTGCCGTATGCCGTACCGGCGCGGATCGAGTGGATCAGGGGCGGGTCGGGTGGGTCGAGGAGGAGCCGGGCCCTTGTCGGTGCGATGGCGGTCGCGGTTGGGGTCGGCTCCGTGGATCTCTACAGGGCCTCGCTACGGGGCCGTCGCCGCCGTTTCGTCACTTCAGTGGAAGTTGACCGAAAACGCAGCGTCATGAGTTGGTCTCCGAGCGCTGAGCTGGTGGTTTGGCCGGGCGTCGCGCGGTTGGTTCGCTACTGGGGCGTGATCCTGCCAGTTGTGGGTCGCGCGGAGGAGGTTCCGGAGCCGGACGAGCGGCTTAGCCGCAGGTCAGCCGTATAAGGTGAGTTTTCCGGTCCGGATGACCAGCTGCGGGGGAAGTAAGGGGTGGAGGCCTTGAGTTCCGACTCAGGGGCACGCATTGCCTTCGCGGAGCGTCTCGCGCTGCTCTACAAGGAGGCCGGCAATCCTCCCCTCAGTCGCGTGGCCGAGGCGGTCGTACGGCTGCATCGGGTCGATGAACGCGGGCGGCCCGTGCGGGTGTCCGCCCAGCGGATCAGCGACTGGCGACGGGCCAAGAACGTACCTGCCCAGTTCGCCGCGCTCGCGGCGGTGCTGCAGATCCTGATACCCGATGCGCGGCGCCTGCGGCCCGTGCCGGTGTCCCCGGGCCTGTACGACCCGGTCCAGTGGCAGCGCCTCTGGGAGCGAGCGGTTGCCGTCCCCGTCGGCGACCGTGCCCCGGCGTCCGCGGAAGCGGAGGAACACGCCGCGGTCGAGGCCCCGGCCGTGTGTCCGTACCGGGGGCTGGCTTCCTACCGTCAGCAGGACGCCCGGTGGTTCTTCGGCCGTGAGCGGAGCACGGACGCTCTCATCGCTCAGCTCGACGCAGCGGAGAAGACCGGCGGCCTTGTCATGCTCGTGGGTGCCTCGGGGGCGGGTAAGTCGTCTCTGCTGAACGCCGGTCTGGTGCCCGCGCTGCGCAACGGGGCCCGAGGGGACGACGACGGCCGGGCAAGGGTGGTTCTGCAGCTCGTGCCGGGCGGCGATCCGCTCGCGGAGCTGACCCGGCGGATCCCTGAACTCGCGCAGGTCCTCTCCACCGCGAGGGACGAGGAGGACGGGGAGGAGCACCCGGCCGAGGACCCCTGTACTCCGCGTTTCGCGCACGAGGTGCGGATGGCCGTCAGCGCGTGGGCCCGGCGCGAGGCGTCCTCCGCCGACCCTCCGGTCGTCATCGTGGACCAGTTCGAGGAGGCGTTCACCCTCTGCTCCGACGAGGCTCAGCGGCGCACCTTCATCCAGCTCCTGCACGCCGCGTGCTCGCCCGCCGCCCCCGCGGACGCCGGTGTCCCCGTCGACCCGGCCCCCGTGCTCGTGGTCCTGGGCATACGCGCCGACTTCTACGAGCAGTGTCTCGGGTATCCCGAACTGGCCGACGCGCTCCAGCACCGGCACATGGTGCTCGGGCCGCTGGCCACCGCGGAGCTGCGCGAGGCGGTGACCGGGCCGGCCAAGGCCGTGGGTCTGGAACTGGAGCCGGGCCTTGCGGAACTGATCGTCCGGGAGCTGAGCGCCGACGGCCCGCGTGGGGCGCACGACGCGGGGGTGCTGCCGCTGCTGTCCCACGCCCTGCTCGCCACCTGGCAGCGGCGGAAGGCGGGCAGGCTCACGCTGGCCGGCTACCGCGCGGCGGGCGGGATCCAGGGGGCGGTGGCGGCGACCGCCGAGCAGGCCTGGTCCGGCCTCGATCCGGCGGCGCGTACGGCCGCGAGGCTGCTCCTGCTCCGGCTGGTCCGGCTGGGCGAGGACACCCAGGCCACCCGGCGGCGGGGGACGCGGCGCCAGCTGGCGGAGGAGTCGACGGACCCCGGCAAGACGGAGGAATCGCTCGAGGCGCTGGTTCGCGCCCGGCTGGTGACGCTCGACGCGGAGACCGTGGAGATCACCCATGAGGCGCTGCTGCACGCCTGGCCGCGCCTGCGCGACTGGATCGGCGAGGACAAGAACAGCAACCTGCTGCGCCAGCAACTGGAGGATGACGGCAGGGCCTGGGAGGGCTCGAACCGCGACACGTCACTCCTCTACCGGGGTTCCCGCCTGGAGCAGGCCCGTGGCTGGGCGAAAACCGCCGGGAACACCTTCCTGACCCGGAGCGCGGTGGAGTTCCTGGCCGCTTCGGTCAGGCTGCGCAAGCGCACGGTCTGGATCTTCCGCGGCGCGGTGTCGGCCCTGGTCGTCCTTGCGATGCTGGCCGTCGGTTCGGCGGTGGTCGCGTGGCAGCAGCGGAACGACGCGGTGTTCGAGCAGGTGATCGCCGAAGCCGATCGCGTCCAGTACACGGACCCGTCGTTGTCGGCTCAACTGGACCTGGTGGCCCACCGTTTGCGGCCGGACGACGAGGGCGCGAACAACCGGCTGATCTCGATCGTGAACGCGCCGCTGGCCACACCGCTCCTCGGGCACACCGGCGCCGTGTACCTCACCTCGTTCAGCCCGAGCGGACTGATCCTGGCCACCGCCAGCTACGACCGGACCGTGCGGCTGTGGGACGTATCGGACCGGACTCGGCCCAAGCCGCTGGGCAAACCCCTCACCGGCCACACGAGTTGGGTGAGCAGCGCGGTCTTCAGCCCCGACGGCAGCACTCTCGCCACCGCTGCCGACGACGGCACGATCCGGCTGTGGGACGTGCGGGAGCCCGGCCACCCGCGCCCGCTCGGCACGCCCCTGACCGGCCATGACGGCACGATCTACCTGATCACCTTCAGCCCGGACGGACACACTCTGGCGTCCGCGAGCGAAGACCACACCGTCGGTCTGTGGGACGTGCGCGATCCGAGCCGGCCGAAGAAACTCGGCGCTCTGACCGGCCACACCGACGCCGTACGCTCCGTGGCGTTCAGCCCGGACGGACGGACGGTGGCGGCCGGGGGCGACGACAACACGGTCAGGTTGTGGAACACGGCCGATCCGCGTCATCCGGTGCGGATCGGCACGGTGCTGACCGGACACACGAGCCTGGTGCACTCCGTGGCCTTCAGCCCCGACGGACGTACCCTCGCCAGCGGCAGTGCGGACAACACCGTCCGGCTGTGGGACGTCGCCGACCCCCGTCACGCGAAACCGCTCGGCGCGCCGCTCACCGGCCACACCGGTCCCATCTGGTCGGTGGCCTTCAGCCCTGACGGAACCATGCTCGCCGCGGCCAGCCAGGACAGTACGGCGAGTCTGTGGAACGTCAGCGATCCGGCGTACCCCTCGCAGGTCGGCGAGCCGCTCGCGGGGAGCAGCGGTGAGATGTACGCCCTGGGATTCAGCCCCGACGGACGGACCCTGGCCACCGGGAGCGGCGACAACACGGTCCGCCTGTGGTCGATACCGACATCGGACATGATCGGCCGCATCGGAGCGTTCCGCCCGGACGGGAAGGTGCTCGCCACGGCCGCGCGCGACGAGAAGGTCCGGCTGTGGAACGTGGAGGATCCCGACCGGCCCGTGTCGCTGGGCGATCCGTTCATGCCCGGGGAGGGTGAGCTGCGTGAGCCGGTCTTCTCCCCCGACGGCCGCATACTCGCGGTGGTGACCGGAGACCGCGCGGTACAGCTGTGGAACGTCAGCGACCCGTCCCGGCCCGTCGCCTACGGAGAGCCCGTCGCCCTGCGGACACGGTTCGCGGCCGCGCTGACCTTCAGCCCGGACGGGCGCACGATGGCGACCGCCTATGACGACCGCACCATCCAGTTGTGGAACGTCAGTGACCCGTCCCACCCTGTCCGGCTCGGCGCGCCCCTGACCGGCCACAAGGGGTACGTCAACTCCCTCGCCTTCAGCCCGGACGGCCGTACGTTGGCCAGCGGCAGCGCGGACGTCACCATCCGGCTCTGGAACGTGGCCGACCCACGCCACGCGACACTGCTCGGCGCACCCCTCACGGGACATCTGGGGCCCATCAACGCACTCGTCTACAGCCCGGACGGCCGTACGTTGGCCAGTGGCAGCGACGACAACACGGTCCGCCTCTGGGACGTCACCGACTCCTCCAAGGACCGGGCGCCCCGGCTGGAGTCCACGCTCACGGGCCACACCGAATCGGTGGTGTCGCTGACCTTCAGCCAGGACGGCACCAGGCTGGCGAGCGGCGGCAACGACAACACGGTCCGGCTCTGGGACGTCACCGTGCCGTCCAGGGCCACCCCGATCGGCCAGTCGATGAGCCCCAACGCCAAAACCGGCAATTTCCTTTCGTTCAGCGCCAAGAGCCACACGCTCGGCGTATCCAGCGGAGCCGATACCGTCCGGCTCTGGAACCTCGACGTCGACGAGGCCATTCGCCGTATCTGCTCGACCACTCGGGGTGTTCTGACACCGGACAAATGGCACGAGTATCTGCCCCGGCTCTCGTACGAGTCTCCGTGCGACCAGTAGCGGAGGCCCGCGAACGGCGGCGGAACCCGGCGTCGGCCACCGGCCCGGGTCACGCACCGAGGTACGTGATCCCGATCACAACGCCTCAACGCGGCTGAGCAGTCGACTCCCGCCGCCCCGGCAGCCTTGTTACGCTTGGGTTGGACCCGATCGCTGGTGCATCCCCCGTCTCCAGCGGTCGGGTTCTTGCATGCCCTGCGACACCGGACCGGCTCCTTCACAGCCGTCTCCCGACTCGTCAAGACCTCTTTAGGAGTCGTAGGCTGAGGCCCCCCGCGACGGATCGGTGAGCGGCTGTGCCAAAGGCGTACGAGGTGATCGCGGACGACCTGCGCCGGTCCATCCGTGAAGGCAGGCGCAAGCCCGGCGACAGGCTGCCGTCGGAAACGGACCTGGCGGGCCACTACAAGAGAAGCGTGCCCACCGTTCAGAACGCGCTCCGGGTTCTGCACGAGGAAGGCCTGATCGACAAGCAGCACGGCCGCGGCAACTTCGTCCGGCGCCCCCGGACGATGGCGCGGCGCGCGAACTCCCGGCACCAGTGGGAGAAGGGCCGGGTGCGCGAGCCGGTGGCGGAGCGGGCGCAGACCGGGGCCACCGAACACGACACCGGCCTCGTACTGGACGACCTCGTCTTCCACGCGTCCTACCGCGAGATCGAGGCGCCCCAGGACATCGCCGAGGCCATGGGCGTCCCCGAAGGGACCGCGCTGGTCGAACGCACCTACCGGACGCGCTACGCCGCCGAGACCGCACCCTTCAACCTGGTGACCTCCTACCTCGTCCGCGACATGATCGCGGGGAATCCCGATCTCCTGGACGAGACCAAGGAGCCGTGGCCCGGGGGCTCGCAGAACCAGCTCTACACCGTCGGCATCGAGCTGGACCGCATCGAGGAACGCGTCACGGCCCGGCCGCCGACACCGGAGGAGGCGGACGAACTGGAGCTGCCGCGCGGAACGTCCGTGCTCGTCCTGCGCAAGACCTCCCACGACCTCGACGACCGCGTCGTGGACCTCTCCGACATCATCCTGCCCGGCGATCGCACCGAGCTGCTCTTCACCACTCCACTGGAAAGGTGGTGAGTGCTGCCGTGAGCCGGCGCATCATCATCGTCACTGCCGTCCACGGGCCCTCGGCCCACTTCCTGACGGAGGCCTACAAGTCGCTGTGCGAGCAAGTGCTTCCGGACGGCTGGGAGTGGCACTGGGTGATCCAGGAGGACGGGAGGACGGACACCGTCGCCCCGCACGTGCCCGAGGACGAGCGCGTGACCTTCCGCCAGGGCCGGCCCGGGGGTCCGGGCGTCGCCCGGACCATCGCGCTCGCCCAGGCCGACGGCGAGTACGTCAAGGTGCTGGACGCCGACGACCAGCTCGCTCCGGGTGCGCTCGCCCGCGACCTGGCCGCCCTCGAAGGGGACCGCACCATCGGCTGGGCGACCTCCCGGGTCCTGGACTTTCTGCCCGACGGTTCCACCGCCGGCTTCCCGGGCGACCCCGACAACGGGCCCGTCGAGCGCGGTGCCGTGCTCGACTTCTGGAAGGCGAACGGCTTCCGCGCGCAGGTGCACCCCGCGACGCTCTTCGTACGGCGTGACCTGGTGCTCGCCCTCGGCGGCTGGATGGCGCTGCCCGCATCCGAGGACACCGGTCTCCTGCTCGCGCTGAGCGCCGTCAGCCGCGGGTGGTTCTCGGCGGAGGTCGGGCTTCTCTACCGGAAGTGGGAAGGGCAGGCGACGGGGCAGGCCTCGCACGTCGATCCGGCCGAACGGGAAGCCCGTATGGCCGTGGTGGAGGCCAGGGCCAGGGCGTTGGCCTCGTTCGGCTGGCGCTTCCCCGTCTCCGACTGACCCGAGCTCCACAGCGGGCGGTTCACCGCCTTCAGAGCAGCGCCTCGACATCCAGCCTGGAGAAGATCAGGTCGCTCTCGCCGAGCAGGGGCCCGCGCCAGCGCATCGGAACACGGTGCGCTCGCTTGAGTGCGGGCGGGTAGCTCCCCGGGGCGTAGTCGTTCTCCATCCGGAAGACGTGGAAGCCGGCGCCCGTCATCGTCTTCATCAACTCATCGGCGGAGTCGCCGAGTTGGGCCATCCGGTCGGGCGTGACCTCGATGCAGATCTCGGCGTCCGGCCGGAGCTTGTCCAGCATGGGCGCCAGGCCGCGGACGACCTTTCCCTCCGCGCCTTCCACATCGATCTTGATCACCCGGGCGTTGGCGATCTCCGAGGGATCGAGCAGCTCGGGCAGCGGGAGCGCCTCGATCTCGAACGTGGATTCCGCCGGGCCGTCGTAGGGAACGATGCTGTTCGCCCCCATGTTGCGCGAGCTCGCCAGCACGAATGTCAGTGTCTGGCGGCTGTCCGACACCGCGGAGTTGACCGCGCGGAGGTTGCCGCAGTCGTTGAGCCGGGCCTCCTGCAACAGCCGCTGATGGAACACCGGCGAGGCCTCGATCGCCACCACCTGGCCCTCATCGCCGACGAGTTGTGAGGCCAGCACGCTGAACACGCCGATGTTGGCTCCGACGTCGATGAAACCGTCGCCCGGCCTCAAGCGGCTCTGGAGGAAGTTCGTCATGTGCGGCTCCCACACGCCGAACAGGTACAGGTAGCGCTGGATCAGGTCCTGGGTGTCGACGGCGAACCGGGCGCCGGATCGCGTCTCGACGACCCGCCGGCGCGGGTGCTCCCTCAGATGGGCGTTCAGAAAACGCGTGGCCAGCAGCGCCTTTCCGAACGAGCCCGGGGCCGCACGGACGTACCGGCGCCCGAGGGTGACCAAAGCCTCCGAAACAGCCGCTGAAACAGCCCCTGAAATGGGATCACGCATCCGCTCGCCTCTCCGCCGGGTCCAGCGGAAACCGTAGCGCGCCGGTCCTTCCGGGGCGCACTGGAGCCGGAGAAGCCAGGCCCTCCGGCGCTACTCGGCGATGGGCGCTACTCGGCGATGACGATGGCCTGGGACGGACACCAGTCGGCCGCCTCCCGCACCTGTGGATCGTCTCCCCTGTCCTCCTGGCCCGGCAGGACGGTGCCGTATCCGGAGTCCGCCAGGGCGAAGACGGAGGGGACCCGGTGGGCGCAGTCACCGGAGCCGTAACACACGTCGCGGTCGACGGAGACCTTCATTCGCACTCCAGTTGGCAAGAGGGCGCCGTCCCTCGGAGCGGGCCGACGAGCCGGCCGGAATCCAGCAGACTTCCGACCTCCCCACTTGACTGCCCGCCGGACAATCAACTGAATCAAGGGTGCCCCTGACGTCTACTTGCCCTGGTCAAAGGGGAGTTGCAGCATCCGGATGGCGTTCCCCCGCAACAGCTTGTACGTCACCTCTTCGGAGAGACCGGCCACGTGGTCCGCCGCCACTTCCTTCGTGTGCGGCCAAGTCGAGTCGACGTGCGGGTAGTCCGTCTCGAAGGTCGCGTTGTCCACGCCGACGGTCTCGATCGACGCGATGCCGTGCTTGTCCCGGAAGAAGCAGCAGAAGATCTGCCGGTAGTAGTACGTCGAGGGCGGCTCCGGGATCAGATCCTTCACCCCGCCCCACGCCCGGTGCTCCTCCCACACGTCGTCGGCGCGCTCCAGGGCGTACGGGATCCAGCCCATCTGCCCTTCGCTGTACGCCAGTTTGAGGCGCGGGAACTTCACCAGGACCCCGGAGAAGAGGAAGTCCATCATCGACGCCATCGCGTTGTTGAAGCTCAGCGAGGCCTGTACGGCCGGTGGTGCGTCCGGCGAGGCCGCGGGCATCTGCGACGAGGAGCCGATGTGCATGTTGACCACGGTCCCGGTCTCCTCGCACACCGCGAAGAACGGGTCCCAGTAGCCGGAGTGGATGGACGGCAGCCCCAGGTACGTCGGGATCTCGCTGAAGGTCACCGCCCGCACGCCACGGGCCGCGTTGCGCCTGATCTCCGCGACGGCGAGGTCGATGTCCCACAGCGGGATCAGGCACAGCGGGATGAGCCGCCCTCCGCTGTCGCCGCACCACTCCTCGACCATCCAGTCGTTGTAGGCGCGGACGCACGCGAGCGCGACCTCCTTGTCCTTGGCCTCCGCGAAGGTCTGCCCGCAGAACCGCGGGAAGGTCGGGAAGCAGAGCGAGGCCTCCACATGGTTGAGGTCCATGTCCTCCAGGCGCGCCTTCGGGTCCCAGCAGCCGCGCCGCATCTGCTCGCGCGTGATGCCGTCGAGGGTCATCTCGTCGCGCGAGAAGCCGACGGCCGCGATGATGCGCTTGTACGGGAAGACCTCGCCCTCGTACCTCCACCAGTCGGTGATCTGGCCCTTGGGATCCGTGGTGAACCGGTACTTCCCGCCGATGTACTGGAGGTCACCGATACCGGCGGTGAAGGGCTGCGGACCCTTGTCGCGGTACTTGCTCGGGAGCCATGTCTCGAAGAGGTGCGCGGGCTCGATCACGTGATCGTCCACGCTGATGACCCTGGGAAGATCCCCGGTGCCGCTCTCGGTACTGACCACGCCCAACCCCCTGCTGCCTGCCGGTTCTCCGGCCCCTGCCCGACGCCATATCTGACGATCCATCAGATTCAGGCTAGGGGACCACTCCCCCGACAGCAAGAGCAAGCACCCCTTCCAACCCTTGCGATCTCGAACCGAGTCCGCTCAACTGACGATCCATCAGATAGAAGGAATTCCGGGGAGGGACGTCGGAGATGCAGACGACATGGCTCAGCGGTGCCGAGTGGTTCGCGGTCCTGCGCATAGGCGTCGGCCTGTGGTGGCTGGAGAGCTGGCGTCACAAGGACAAGAAGGACTGGTTCACGGGCGGCGGCATCAAGTGGGCGGGGGGAATCGCCGCCAAGCACCGATGGCCCTTCGTACGGCTCGGCTTCGACCGCGTGGTCGCGCCGAGGCCCCGCCTGATGGCGTACGTCGTCGCCTACGCGGAACTGGCCCTCGGCCTCGGTCTGATCGCCGGATTCCTGACGCCGATCGCCCTCGTCGGCGGCCTCCTGCTCAACCTGATCTACCTCGTACTGATGATCCACGACTGGGCCGAGCAGGGGCAGAACCTCATGATGGCCCTGATCTCCGCCGTCGCACTCTTCGCCATGAGCTGGCAGGTGTGGTCCCTCGACAACGCGCTGGGGCTCTTCAACTAGGGGGTTGCCACTGGCACTTCGGCAAGTCGCGGACCAACGGCCGCCCACCCTCGTAAGATCATCCAGTCGTTTTCGGAAGGCATGACTGGGGGACGAGTTGAGCACCGGCGAGCAGTTCGTGACCATCGCCGCAGTACTGCTCGGTGCGTTGATGACACACGTCACCACCTACCTGATGGAGAGGAGCCGGAACCGCTACCAGCTCCTCACGCGGTGGGACGACAAGAAGATCGACGCGTACGGGGACTACGTGGACGCCGTGAAGGCGAGGATCGCCACGGCCGTCCGGCTGTACGAGGTCCGGGAGGGCCTGGCCGAGAGCGAGAGGTCCGAGCACGAGCTGCGTGAGGATCTCTCGGAGGCCAGCCGCGTATGGGGTGGCTCCTTCGAGCGCGTCATGCTTCTCGGCGGCGACGACGCCATCGAGGAGGGGCACGAACTGAACGTGCTGGTCGCGGAGATCGTCTGGCAGGCGACCGGGAAGATCGATGGAAGCCTAGACGACTGGCGCCGACGCAACCGAACCGCCTTCCGCGCCATCAACGCCTTCCACGAGGCCGCCCGGCAGGACCTCGGGATCCGGGGAAGCGTCACCGGCGAGAAGCATCCCGAGCGCGACCTCCTGCTGCCGCCCTCCCGTCAGGCGCCCGCCGACGGCTGACGGCGCTCCGTGCGCGGGCCTGAACCGGCCGCGCGGCTCTGGTCTCTTCGCGCCGTACCTGCCATCCTGCCGGGCACTGTCGTCCCGACGGAGGAGGCGGAGATGAGCGACCCGAAGGGCAACGAGCCCGAGCAGACGCTCAGGTCGAGTCACGCCGCACGCACCCGAAGTGCCGCGTCCCGGGCCGCCGCGATCTGCCACTACATCGAGCGGCACGGCTCCGCCGAGCTACACGAAGCCGGAACGGCGGAGGACGGAACGGCGGAGGACGGAACGGCGGAGGACGGAACAGCGGAAGGCGGAACGGCAGCCAGCGGACCGGCGGAAGGCGGGGCGGCAGCCGGCGGAACGGCAGAAGTCGGACCGGCGGCGAAAGAGATCGCCTGGAAGGCCGCCCACGCCGCCCGCGTCGCCGCTCAGGCCTTCGCCGTCCTCTCCGAGAGCGCCCCCGCGCCCGCGGCGGACTCGCGCTGTGCCAGGAACGCCGCCGCCTCCGCCGCTCAGGCCGCCCAGATGGGCCAACTCCACGACCGCGACGGCGAGCTGTCGGTGGCCGCTTGCCGCGCCGCCGTTCACGCGTCCCGGGCCGCCGCGGAGGCCGCCGGAGCCCAAGGCCTGGGCGTGAACGAGACGTTGAACGCCAGTGCGGACGCGGCCGAGGCAGCCGCCGTCGCCGCCGCCGAGGAGGCGGGCTGGATGCGGCCGGGCCAGGACCTTCCCCAGGTGTCCACGGGCGTGCGAAGCCCGGAGATCATGTCGATGCTGCACCTGTGACCAGTACCTCACCGGTGTGTGACGGATACATCTGACGGGTACCGCCTTCCCGCCACGGCGTTTCTTTCCGATCATCCGAATCGTTGGTCCGGGCGAATCCGCCCCTCAACTGCCCTACCCGCATCCCAGGGGCATGCGATCGGAGAGCCCCGTGCGAATGACCGACATCCAGCGTTGCGAGATCCGGCCCGGATGTCTCGTGGAGTGGACGCTGCATCCGAGGACCGTCGAGGCCGCGGCCGGCCTGCCGGAGGATTCCCGGCCACCGGCGTATGTGCAGGAGTCCCATGTGCGGACGGCCCGATCGGTGCGGGACGACGGGCTGTTCGTGCCCACCTGGCTGGGCACCGCGTTCGACATCCCGGGGCAGGTCGACCTCGACGTGCTGCAACACGCCTTGCGGGACTGGACACTTCGGCACGAGACGCTGCGCAGCGGTTTCCGGTGGAGCGGTGACGAGATGCGCCGGTTCACGCTGGACGCCGACGCGGTCGTGCTGCACCGCGAGGACGTCGGCGACTTCGCCGAAGCGGCCACGCTGACCCGGTATCTGCAGGACCGTTTCGACGTCGCGGCGGACGCGCTCAGCTGGCCGAACTTCATCTACACGGCGGTCGTCCGGGAGGACGGCGCGAGTGTCTACATGGCGTTCGACCACAGCAACGTCGACGCGTACTCGCTCCACCGCATCGCCGCCGAGATCCACGAGCTCTACGAAGCGGGCCTCGAAGGCCGCGCCGTCGCCACGGCACCGATCGCCAGCTACGTCGACTTCTGCGCGATCGAGCGTGCGCAGGCCGACGAGATCGACGACACGCACGCGATCGTCGCCCGCTGGCGGGAGTTCATCGCCCAGTGCGACGGGAAGCTGCCGGGCTTCCCCGTCGACCTCGGCCTCGAACCCGAAGGTCCGCTGCCCGCCCAGAAGTTGATGCACGAGATGCTCGTGGACGACGCGGACGCGGCCGCCTTCGAGGCGTACTGCAGGCCGTACGGCGGAAGCCTGGTCGGCATCCTCGCGGCCACCGCCCTCATCGTCCGCGAGATCGGCGGGCAGGAGGTGTACCGCACCGTCGTGCCGTTCCACACCAGGGCGAAGTCCAAGTGGTCGGACTCGATGGGCTGGTACGTGGGCGGCGCGCCGATCGAGATTCCGGTGGCCCGGGCGGCAGATTTCGACAGCGCGCTGGGGATGGTTCGCGCCGCGCTGCGCGAGGGCCGGCCGCTGTCGCGGATGCCCATCGCCCGCGTACTGCGGCTGCTGGGCTCCGACTTCCGGCCCACCTCACCCGACCTGTACTCGATCGTCTCGCTCGTCGACACGCGCGACACCCCGGGGTCGGAACGGTGGCAGGACCTGAAGGCGTACGGACTGATCCGGATCTCGTACGGCGACCAGGTGTGCGCCTGGGTCACCCGGCTCCACGAGGGCCTGCAGTTCGCCAGCCGCTATCCGGACACGGACATCGCGTACAAGAACATGCGGCTGTACGCCGAGGGGCTGCGCGAACGCATCCGGTCGGTCGCGCGGGACCGCGAAGAGGCCCTGGCCGGGCGCGCCCGGGCCTGAGAGGCGGGGACGGGCAGCAGCCTCTCAAGCCCGGGGTGGCCGGCGGGGTACCTACGTCACAGGCCGGCCGCGTCCACCACGGCCCCCAGGTCGACGAACTTGAAGCCCGTCGCCGTACGCGTGCCGCCCTCCCCGTCCGGCACCTCCGGGGTCTCCTGGCCGTCCTGCACGACGAGCAGGCCGCGCGGATAACGCTTGCCCAGCGGGGCGTTCAGGATGGCGGCGCCGTCGCACTCCTCCACGCTGTCGAGGGTCTCCGAGGCGGCACCGACGCGGAAGCCGCCCTCGTAGGCGTTGCTCTTACGAACGTCACGGTCGTACAGCGCGAAGGTGTTGTCGCCCTGGCTGGAGGCGAGCAGGTATCCGGCGCCACCCCGCTGCTGGAGCAGGGTCAGGCCCTCGACGTCGGCCGACAGGCGCTTGCCGCCGTAGCCGGGGTCCGCGCCAAGCACGCACTCCTCGGTCGCCTCGTCGTAGACGCCGGGGACGCCGAACTCCTTCGTCCTGTCGACCAGGACCGGCTTGCCGGTGAGGTCGGCGCGCAGCCGCCAGATGCCGATGTCCTCCTGGCCCGCGTAGAGCGTGCCGGTGGCCGGGTCGACGACCATGCCTTCGACCTGCGGGAGTTCGCCGGGCTCTGCGCACGCACTCCACGACGTGCCGTCGGGCAGCTTGAAGGACGACGGCAGGTCCAGTGTGCGCACCTTGCGGTAGCCGACCTTGCCGCCCGCCGCCGGAACCAGCTCGAGCAGCGCGAGCCGGGTCCGCTCCCGCTGGCTGACCAGCGCGTACGTCCGTCCGGTCGCCTTGTTCGTCCAGGTGGCCAGGCCGTACGCGGTCCGCTGGTCGTTGATCTCGCTCTGGTCGGCGGAGAACACGGGCGCGGCCGCCGGGTCGGTGACATCGGTCAGGGGGCCGCCGGGACGGGACAGGTCGATGCGGTAGATCCGGAGGCGGTCGTTGCCCCGGTCGGTCACCACCGCCACGTCGGTGCGGCCGGCGGAGGTGCGCAGGCCGGAGACGAGGTCGACGTTGTTGAAGCGGCCCGGGGCGTCGTCCTCGGCGGGCGGCTTCGGGGCGGACAGCGACTGCACCAGGCGGGCGCCCAGGTCGTAGACCTTCAGTCCGCCTTCCTTGGCGGTGGCCACGACGAGGCTGCGCCCGGGGTCGGCGGCGTTCCGCCAGATCGCCGGGTCGTCCGCGTCGGAGTTGCCGCCCGCCTCGTCGTCGTACAGCGCGGCGGCCTCGCTGGTGGCGGTCACCACCGGCAGACCGGACGTGCCCGCCCCCGCGGGGGACGTCGCGAGGAGGCTGACGAGTGCGGTGCCCAGGGCGAGGGCCGCGGCTCTCCGTGGGGTGCGGTGCGCTCTCACAAGCGTTTCCTTACTGTCGGGACGCATCGACCACATGTCGAGGTCATGCCGATGGTGCGGGGAGAAGCTTGCGCCCAGAGGTCCGTCAACTGTCCATGCCGTCATGGGGAGTTCGGCAGTACGTCAGCGGAAGTTCGCCTGAGTTTGTCGCGCCGGGTCGCCCGCGCCTTGGCGAACGGCCCTGTGGGGGTGGCCTGTCGGGTGGGCGAGCGGCCTTGTGGGGGCGGCCTGTCGGGTGGGCGAGGGGTCTCGTACGGTGATGATCGGCTCCCCTGCGAAAGGTCTCCCCCGGTGACAGTCAACGCCCCGCGCCAGCGGTCCCGTACGGTCGCCGTCGGGGCCGCCGCGTCCCGCCCCTGCACCCTGGTCGTCTGCCGGGGGTGCTGCTGCGGCAACCCGCGGAAGTACCCGGCCGACGACCACACCTGGCAGCTGGAGCGGCTGCGCGCCGGGGCGGAGGCGTCCGGGGGGCGGTTCGCCGTGCGGACCTCGGACTGTCTCGGGCCGTGCGACCAGGCCAATGTCGTCGTCGTACAGCCCTCGGGGGCCGGGCGGCGCGGCGGTGGGCAGGTGACCTGGATCGGGTTCGCGATGGGGGACGACTGCACCGAGGAACTCATCGAGTGGGCGGCCGCCGGTGGGCCGGGGATCGCGCAACCGCCGGCCACGCTGGAGTTGCAGTTCGTCCGGCCGCCGCGGGAGGCACGGGCGCGGGCGCGCCGGTGAAGTATGCGGACAGCGACGGGAGTTGGGCGGCGGTGTACGAGGATGCGTACCCCACAGGGTGTGCGTCCCCACGCACCCCTCAGGCGACAGGAGATTGGCATGACCGCGTACCCCGACCGTTCCCTCACCGCGGCGGACCGGCTGCCCGCGCCCGTCGCCAATCACCTCGCCTTCATGGCGGCACACCGCGGATCGGTGGAGATCACCGCCGACACCCTTGCCCTGGAGGGCGATGAGGAGTTCTTCTCGTGGTGGGCCCCGCTCGGCGAGGACGTGCCGATTCCGGCCGGGGCGAAGACGGTCCGGGTGTTCCCCTTCAGCGGAAACGGCTGGCCGGCCCGCCTTGAGCAGGCCGGGTTCAAGCGGGCCGGGGAACTGTCCTACCTGCGCGCTCCCGCCGCGCCCGACGGGCCGGAGCTGCCCGACGGTGTCACGCTGACCGTCGTCGACGACGACGGACAGGCGCGGGAGTTCGCCCTGACCCAAGCGGCCGGATTCGCCGAGCCCGGCGACACCCCCGAACAGACCGCCTGGTGGGAGGAGGACTTCACCCGGAACGCCCTGCGCAACTACACCCGTGCCGACCAGACCTTCTACCTCCTGCGGTCCGAGGGCGAAGGAGCCGCCGTCGCGCTGGCCCTGCACTCCCACGGCCTCGCGGGCATCTACGCCGTCGCCACCCGCCCCGCCCACCGGGGCCGCCGTTACGCCGGTCTGCTCCTCACCGCCATCAGCGCCGAGGCCCACGAGCGCGGCGAACAGCTCGCCCTGCAGACCGAGGTCGGCTCCACCGCCGAACGCCTCTACCTCAGGTCGGGGTTCACCGAGGACTTCCGCACACCCCTCTACGTACGACACTGATCACGGTCGTACGGCGGCCGCCTCCCCGTGCCTGGTGGAACCACCGGTGCCGGTGAGGCAGTCTTCTCCCTCGTGGGGAACCTTCCGTCTCAGAGCGCGCCAGGCGCGTCGAACGCTTCAACCGACGCCACCGCACACATGGTTGTCGCCGGGGACGACGCCCTGGCGCACCGGCTGGCCGCCGAACTGCGCGGAGTGTACGGGGAGCAGGTGACCCTGGTCGTGCCGCCCGCCCATCGGAGTGTGCGGCCGCCGGTGGTGGGACGGACACGGGCCACCGCTCTGTTCGACCGGGTGTCCGCCGCGGTGAACCGGGCCGCCGGGAACGGTGACCCGGCGACCGCCCGGACGTCCGAACCACCCGGCACGGAAAGGGTGTTGGAAGCCGCCGAACTCACCGAGGCGGTGCTCGCCGAGGCCAGTGTGGAGCGGGCCGCCGCGCTGGCGCTGGTGTACGACGACGACGAGACGAACATCCGGGCCGCGCTCACCGCCCGGCGGCTCAACCCGCGGATCCGGCTGGTCCTGCGCCTCTACAACCGTCGCCTCGGCCACCACATCGAGGCGCTCCTCGACCAGGCCTCGGCGCTGGCCGCCGCGGGAGCCGACGGCGCTGACGATGGCGGCGAAGGGTTCGACGCGTCCACCACCGTCCTGTCCGACGCCGACACCGCCGCGCCCGCGCTGGCCGCGACCGCCGTGGCCGGCACCAGCAAGGTCGTCCAGACGGACGGGCTGATGCTGCGCGCGGTGGAACGGCCGCCGCCCGCGCCCGGAGAGGTCGCCGATCCCGGACTGTGCACGCTGGCACTGCTGTCCACCACGGCCAGCGACCCCGCGGGCGCCGACGGGTCCGAGAGCAGCGGTACGCAGGGCCCCCGGCTGCTGCCCGACGAAGAGGCGGTGGCCGCCGCGACCGGGCGCGGAACCGTCGTACTGGAGAACGTCTCCTACTCCGGTCCCTCCTCGCCCCCGGGGCGCAGCGTCGTGCCGTTCGGCTCACTGATGTCGCGGCGGCTGCGGTGGTCGTTCGCCGGGCTCGTGGCGTGCGTGGTCGGTCTCGCGGTCGCGTCGATGCTGGTTACCGGGGACCATCCGCTGCGTGCGACCTACCTGACGCTGCTCGACCTCTTCGGCATCAACGACCCCGCGATCGGGCGGCCGATGGGGGAACAGGTCCTTCAACTCTTCTCCGGGCTCATCGGGTTGCTGCTCCTTCCGGTGCTGCTCGCCGCCGTCCTCGAGGCGCTCGGTACGTTCCGCAGCGGGTCCGCGCTGCGCCGGCCGCCGCGCGGGCTGTCCGGGCACGTGGTGCTGCTCGGGGTCGGCAAGATCGGCACGCGCGTGCTGGCGCGCCTGCGTGAGCTGCACATTCCCGTGGTGTGCGTCGAGGCCGATCCCGAGGCCCGGGGGCTGGCGCTGGCCCGGCGGCTGCGGGTGCCCGTGGTGCTCGGCGATGTGACGCAGGAAGGCGTACTGGAGGCCGCGAAGATCCATCGGGCCCATGCGCTGCTCGCGCTGACCAGCGCGGACACGACGAATCTGGAGGCCGCGTTGTACGCCCGTACCGTGCGGCCCGATCTGCGGGTCGTACTGCGGCTGTACGACGACGACTTCGCGACCGCCGTGTACCGGACGCTGCGGGCCGCGCACCCGGGGGCCCTCACCCGGAGCCGGAGTGTGTCCCATCTGGCCGCGCCCGCGTTCGCCGGGGCGATGATGGGGCGGCAGATTCTCGGGGCGATTCCTGTGGAGCGGCGGGTGCTGCTGTTCGCGGCCGTGGATGTGGGCGGGCATGCGCAGTTGGAGGGGCGGACTGTCGGGGAGGCGTTTCGGGCGGGGGCGTGGCGGGTGCTCGCGCTGGACACCGACCCGAGGTCGGCGTCGTCCCCCAGGGCCCCCAGAGCCCCCGGGTCCTCTTCGGGGCTTGTGTGGGACCTTCCCTCTACGTATGTGCTGCGGGCCGAGGACCGGGTGGTGCTGGCCGCGACGCGGCGGGGGTTGGCGGAGTTGCTGGGGCGGAGGGCTCGGGAGCGGGCGGGGGCGTAGGGGGGTGTTTTTTCGCCCCCGCCGCCCCTACCCGTCCCTTGTTCCTGGGGGCTCCGCCCCCAGACCCCCGTATCGGCCTGGACGGCCTCGTCCTCAAACGCCGGACGGGCTGAAACCGGGCGTAGCCCGGAAGGATGGGACGGGTAGGGGCGGAGGGGGCGAAGAAACCACCCGCTAGCCCCCGAGGTGCCTCTCCGCGAAGTCCAGTTCCAGGCGGACCTGCTTGATGCGCTCGTCCACGACCAGGGAACCGTGGCCCGCGTCGTAGCGGTAGACCTCGTGGACGGCGTCGCGGGCGGTGAGGCGGTCGACGTAGTTCTCGACCTGGCGGATGGGGCAGCGGGGGTCGTTGACGCCCGCCGAGATGTAGACCGGCGCCTTCACGGCGTCGACGTACGTGAGGGGGGACGACGCCTCGAAGCGCTCCGGGACCTCCTCCGGGGTGCCGCCCAGCAGCGTCCGGTCCATGGCCTTCAGCGCTTCCATCTCGTCGTGGTACGCCGTGACATAGTCGGCGACCGGAACGGCGGCGATACCGAGCGTCCAGGCGTCCGGCTGCATGCCGAGGCCGAGCAGCGTGAGGTAGCCGCCCCAGGACCCGCCGGTGAGGATCAGGCGGTCGGGGTCGGCGAGTCCGGACGTGACCGCCCATTCGCGGACCGCCGCGATGTCCTCCAGCTCGATGAGACCGACACGGTGCTTGAGCGCGTCCGTCCACTCACGCCCGTACCCGGTGGAACCCCGGTAGTTGACCCTCACCACCGCGTACCCGTGGTCCACCCACGCCGCCGGCCCCGCCGCGAACGAGTCGCTGTCGTGCCAGGTCGGACCACCGTGGATGTCGAAGACGGTGGGGAGCGGGCCGGTCACGCCCGCCGGCTTCTGGACCAGGGCGTGGACGCGACCGCCGGGGCCCTCCACCCAGACGTCCTCCACCGGGACGGATCCCGGGGACTTCATGCCCGGCGGGTCCAGGACCACCTCACCCGTGGTGGAGCGGACCACGGACGGCTCGGCCGCCGACGACCACAGGTACTCCACGCTTCCGTCGGGCCGCGCCGTCGCCCCGGACACCGAGCCCGCCGGGGTCGGCACGGGGAGCAGCTCACGGGACGCCAGGTCATAGCGCCACAGGTCGCTGCGGGCCTCGAAGCTGTGCGCGACGAGCAGCGCGGAACCGTCCGGATACCACTCGGCGCCCACATCACCGGGAAGGTCGAGGGCGAGGTCCGTCTCCTCGCCGGTCGCGACGTCCCACACCATCGGCTCCCAACGACCGCGCCGCTGGTGCCCGATGAGCAGCCGTGTGTCCCCGTCGACCGGGGCGAAGCCCAGCACCTCGAGGCCCAGCTCGACCGTGCCGCCCTTGGTGTCGTCGAGCTCCGTGACCGCCGAACCGTCCGGGCGCAGCACCCGCAGCGCCGAGTGCATCGCGTCGCCGTGCTCGGTGTGCTCGACGACGATCAGCGAGCCGTCGTGCGAGAGGTCACCGACGCCGGCGGATTCCCGGTGACGGTAGATCTCCACGGGGTCCTCGCCGGTCCGCACCACATGGATCGTCGAACCGTCCTCGTCCGTGGACCGCCCCACGACGGCCGTACGCCCGTCCCGGCCGATCGCGAGTCCACCGGGGTACGAGGGCTCAAGGCCCGGGGCCGCGGGCTCGTCGGAGCCGTCGGAGCCCTGGGAGGTGTGCGAACCGTCGAAGCGCTGTCGGCGCCAGATGCCGAACTCGTCCCCGTCCTTGTCGTCGAACCACCAGATCCACTCGCCGTCGGGCGAGAGCACCCCGTCCGTCGTACCGTTCGCCCGGTCCGTGACCTGGCGCTGCTCCCCCGTCACCCGGTCCCACGCGTACAACTCGTACGTCCCCGTCGCGTTCGAGACGAACAGCGAGCGGTGCGGTGCGTCCTCCGCCCAGTCCGGCAGCGACACCCGCGGCGCCCGGAAGCGCTTCTCCCAGTCCGGCATGGACCCCTTGCTCTCAGTCATGGCCCCATATTGCCTGGCGCGCACGACACTCCGCTGCCAAGGTCCCCAGCCTGTGGATAACTTCGCGGCCCCACCAGTCTCCCGGGCCGCGCAGGCCGAGGCCGGTTGTCAGTGGTCGGGTGCAGACTTCTTCGCATGACCGATCTGCGCAAGACAGTCGAGAGCTACTGGGCCACCGCCGACGCCCGGGACTGGGCGGCGTTCGCGGACATGCTGGCCGAGGACGTCGTGTACACGCTGCCTCAGACGCGGGAGGTGATCCACGGCAGGGAGCGGTTCGTCCAGTTCAACCGCGAGTATCCGGGCGACTGGCATGTCCGGATCGAACGTGTCGTCGCCGAGCCCGGCCAGGCAGTCACCTGGATCCTCGTCACGGTGGGCCTGGAGGAGATGCACGCGATCACGTTCTTCACGGCGGACGAGTCCGGTCGAATAGCCTCCATCACCGACTTCTGGCCGGAGCCGTACGAGCCCCCGCCGGGGCGCGAGCACCTCGTCGAGCGGTACTGACTCCAAGGCCCGACCCCGCGTACCCGCCAGCGAAACGGTGCCGTACCCCGACGCCCTGCCCCGCCCGGCGGCCCCGTACCTTTGAAGTCGTGTACCGGTTCCTGCTGACGCCCCGCTGGTGGGGGATCAACGTCTTCGTGCTGTTGGCCATCCCCTTCTGCGTGTTCATGGGGTCATGGCAGTTGGGGCGGTTCGAGGACCGGGTGCAGACCAGCCGGGACGCCAGTGAGCAGGCCGAGGCGGCGAAGACGGAGGCGGCCCGGCCGCTCGCCGAGCTGCTGCCCGTGGACAAGAACACGTCCGGCAAGCAGGCCACCGCGACCGGCCGGTACGCCGAGCAGCTGCTCGTGCCGGACCGCGAGGTGGACGACAAGCGCGGCTTCTACGTACTGACGCTGCTGCGGACCGACGACGGCAGGGCGCTGCCCGTCGTCCGGGGCTGGCTGCCCGGCGACGCGGACCCGGCGAAGGCCCCGGCCCCGCCGGCCGGCGAGGTCACGGTGACGGGCGCGCTCCAGGCGTCCGAGAGCCCGGGGTCGAACGGGGTGAGCGCTGTCGGCGGGCTGCCCAAGGGCCAGACCGGCGCGATCAGCTCGGCGTCGCTGGTGAACCTGGTGCCGTACAAGATGTACGACGCCTGGATCACCCTCGCCAAGGCCGACAGCGGGATGATGGCGGTTCCCGCGACCGCGGCGCAGGACACCGGCCTCGACCTGAAGGCGTTCCAGAACCTCGGCTACACCGGTGAGTGGTTCGTCTTCGCGGGCTTCGTGGTCTTCATGTGGTTCCGGCTGCTGCGCCGCGAGGTGGAGTTCGCCCGGGACGCGGAACTGGGCCTGGTCCCGGACGAGGAGCCGGCACCGGACACCGCCGGTACGCCGGTCTCGTAGACCTCCGGAAAGACCCGCAGCCAGACCCGGGAACTACGAGGCGTCGGCCGCCAGCATCCCGGTCCGGTACACCGTCCCCGCGCACGCGTTGGAGACCGTCGTCGTCGCCGTGGCCGTACCCGTCTGGTCCGTGTGCGAGACGGTGACGCTGCCCTCGGCCACCCCGTCCTCCGTGATGAGCTGCGTCGAGGTGCCGCCGCTGTCCGTGGAGGTGCCGCCGGAGGTGGTGGCGTCGTCCGTGGTGGTCGGGTCGGGCGAGGGCTCGCTGGTGGTCGGGCAGGTCTCCGAAGGCACCCAGGCGAACTTCACGACGTACGAGGCACCCGGCTGAAGTACCAGGGAGGTGACCTCCGTGGAGGGGTCGGGCAGCCCGCTGGCCGCGTCGCCCGCCACATGGTTCACCACGCTGATCTTGGTGGCGTCAGCCGCGCCCTGCGTGACGGTGCTCACGGTGCCCGCGCCGCTGACCGAGCACACGGCGGTGGAGACGTTCGAGACGGCGAAGGAGCCGTAGACCGTGCCGGTGGAGTCCGGGTCGCCGAGGGCGCTGGTCGCCCCGCCGAGCTGGTCCACGGTGCAGGTGGGCGCGGTCACCGAGGAAGCCGTCGGAACAGCGCCGCCCGTGGCGGCCCCGGTGTCCGCGCCCGTACTCGCCGACGGCGTGCCCTTCGGGCCTTCCTTGCCCGGATCCTTGGCCGTGCCGGAGGAACCGCCCACCGCGTGCTCCCCGCCGTCCGTGCTCTTGCCCTGCCCCGAGCCGCCCTCTGTCTGCGAGGTGTTGCCCGCGATGGACGGATTGGCGTTCGGTCCCGAGGCGTTCGAGACGTGCAGCAGGGCCGGGACGGCCGTGCCGACGAAGAGCGCGGCGGCCGCCATCCCGACCGCGGCGTGGCGCTTGCGGGCCCGCCGGGCCGGCACCGCGCGGCGCAGGTGCTCCAGGGTGCCGTCGGTGGGTTCGATCTCCTGGACGGCCTGGTGCAGCAGGAGCCGCAGCGCCCGCTCGTCCGAGCCGAGCCCTTCGGGATCGGGTCCGTCCGAGCCGAGCCCTTCGGAGATCTGTACGCCGGAGCCCTGTACGTCAGTACCGCGTCCGCCGTCGGGACCGTGCCCGCCGTCCGGACCGTGTCGTCCGTCGCGGCCGTGTCCTTCGGGGCCGTGATTCACAATTCCGTTCCCAGCGTGCGATTGCTTGTGCTCGTGTTCGGGGCGCCCGGGTTCCTCGGGGCGCCGCCGCTCGTCGTACTCGCTCATGCCGGAGCCTCCATGGCGACACGGAGCGCTGCTATGCCGCGCGAGCCGTACGCCTTGACCGACCCCAGCGACACCCCGAGCGTCTCAGCGACCTGCGCCTCGGTCATGTCCGCGAAGTAACGCAGCACCAGGACCTCGCGCTGGCGGCGCTGGAGTCCCTTCATCGCCTTGATCAGCGCGTCGCGCTCCAACTGGTCGTAGGCGCCTTCCTCGGCGCTCGCCATGTCGGGCATCGGCTTGGAGAGGAGCTTGAGGCCGAGGATGCGCCGACGCAGGGCGGACCGCGAGAGGTTCACGACGGTCTGGCGCAGATACGCGAGCGTCTTCTCCGGGTCGCGGACGCGCTTGCGCGCCGAGTGCACCCGGATGAAGGCCTCCTGGACGACGTCCTCGCACGACGCGGTGTCGTCCAGCAGGAGCGCCGCGAGGCCCAGGAGCGACCGGTAGTGGGCGCGGTAGGTCTCGGTGAGATGGTCGACGGTGGTTCCGGCGGCCGTGCTGTCCTCGGCGCCGTCGCGCTGGTTCGGTAGGCGGGCGGGCCGCGCTGCGGGCATGGGCGCGATCACCGGCATGCCGCCGGGCACGCCGGGGCTGCGGAGTCGGCGGGGTGGACGAAGGGCGTTGCCCCTCGTCTGTACCGCGGTGAATTCGAGTACCTCTGCCACGCCAGTTGGACACGCGTCCCCCCGCGAGGGTTGTACGCATCAGGCATCGCGTTTGCGTCAGGCACCCCTTTTGACAATGCGTCAAATGCCCTCATGCGTACCAGCTCATCCCCTATGTCCCGTTTTACCGCGACGCCCGGCCACCCCTGAATGGCGACCGCAAAGACGCTCCCCGCCCTCCGCACGGTTGCGGAAGACGGGGAGGAAAATCTTCGAACGACTGGTGACTCGTTTCAAGTGGTCCGGACCATTATTCGCACCACATATCGGCGGCCGATCGCCGCCGCACGCACCCGGTCGACCACTCCGGCCACCTGAAGACCGGAACACCCGCCCGGATGCTCAGGCCACTTGAAGACCGAGACACCCATCAGGACGCACCGGCCACCTGAAGACCGGGACGTCCATCCAGATGCTCGCACCACACATCCAACACAGATCCTACAAACGAATCCCCGGAAGGCCACCAGGATTCCGGCCCCAGGTCATGCTTGACGCGAAACTTAAAGCCTCGTGATCTCCGCCGCCACGAGCTCCGCGATCTGCGCCGTGTTCAATGCAGCACCTTTGCGCAGGTTGTCCCCGCAGACAAACAGTTCGAGTGCCGTCGAATCGTCCAGCGAGCGGCGTACCCGGCCGACCCAGGTCGGATCGGTGCCCACCACATCGGCGGGGGTGGGGAATTCACCGGCGGCCGGGTTGTCGAACAGCACCACCCCGGGCGCCGTGGCGAGGATCTCCCGCGCCTTGTCGACGGTGACCTCGGCCTGGAAGCGGGCGTGGACGGTGAGGGAGTGCGTGGTGACGACGGGGACGCGTACGCACGTCACGGCCACCGGCAGCGTGGGGAGCCCGAGGATCTTGCGGGACTCGTTGCGTACCTTCATCTCCTCGGAGGAGAAACCGTCCTCGGCGAGGGACCCGGACCACGGCACCACGTTCAGCGCGACCGGCTCCGGGAACGGTCCGGTGTTGTCGCCCACCGCCCGCCGTACGTCACCGGGCTTGGTCCCCAGTTCCGTACCGGCGACCAGCGACAGCTGCTGCCGCAGGGTGTCGATGCCCGCGCGGCCCGCCCCGCTCACCGCCTGATAGCTGGATACCACCAGCTCGCGGAGCCCGAACTCGGCGTGCAGCGCGCCGAGGGCCACGATCATGGAGAGGGTCGTGCAGTTCGGGTTGGAGATGATCCCGCGCGGGCGCACGCGCGCCGCGTGCGGATTCACCTCGGGTACGACGAGGGGCACGTCCGGGTCCATCCGGAAGGCGCCGGAGTTGTCGACGACGACCACGCCCTTGGCGGCGGCGATCGGCGCCCACTGGGCGGCCACCTCGTCGGGTACGTCGAACATGGCGACGTCGACGCCGTCGAAGGCCTCCTCCGTCAGGGCGACGACCTCGACCTCCTCGCCGCGCAGGTTCAGCTTGCGGCCGACCGAGCGCGGAGAGGCGATGAGACGGATCTCGCCCCAGATGTCCGCGTGCTGGGACAGGATCTGGAGCATGACCGTGCCGACGGCTCCGGTCGCACCCACGACAGCGAGCGTCGGCTGTTCGGTCCGCGTCGGTCGTTCGGTTCGCGACCCGGTACGGGCCATCAGCGGCCCGTGCCCCCGTAGACGACGGCCTCGTCGCTGTCGGAGTCGAGCCCGAAGGCGGAGTGCACGGCGCGCACCGCCTCGTTGACGTCGTCGGCTCGGGTGACGACCGAGATGCGGATCTCGGAGGTCGAGATCAGCTCGATGTTCACATTGGCGTCGGTCAGGGCCTCGAAGAAGCCGGCCGTGACACCCGGGTTCGTCTTCATGCCGGCGCCGACGAGCGAGATCTTGCCGATCTGGTCGTCGTAGCGCAGCGAGTCGAAGCCGATGACGCTCTTCGCCTTCTCCAGAGCGTCGATGGCCTTGCGGCCCTCGGTCTTGGGGAGGGTGAAGGAGATGTCGGTGAGGCCCGTGGTGGCCGCGGACACGTTCTGCACGATCATGTCGATGTTGATCTCGGCGTCGGCGATGGCGCGGAAGATCGAGGCGGCCTCACCGGGCTTGTCCGGGACGCCGACGACCGTGATCTTGGCCTCGGAGGTGTCGTGAGCGACACCCGAGATGATGGCCTGCTCCACCTTCTGGTCCCCTTGCTGCTGTGTCTTTCGAACGGGTGGTTCGCTGCTGACCCAGGTGCCCTGCAGTCCGCTGAAGGACGAGCGCACATGGATCGGGATGTTGTAGCGGCGCGCGTATTCCACACAGCGGTGGAGCAGCACCTTGGACCCGGAGGCCGCCAGCTCCAGCATGTCCTCGAAGGCGATCCAGTCGATCTTCTGTGCCTTCTTGACCACCCGCGGGTCGGCGGTGAACACGCCGTCCACGTCGGTGTAGATCTCGCAGACCTCGGCGTCGAGGGCCGCCGCCAGCGCGACGGCGGTCGTGTCGGAGCCACCGCGGCCGAGCGTGGTGATGTCCTTCTTGTCCTGCGAGACGCCCTGGAACCCGGCGACGATGGCGATGTTGCCCTCGTCGAGCGCCGTACGGATACGGCCCGGCGTGACGTCGATGATCCGCGCTTTGTTGTGGACCGAGTCGGTGATGACACCCGCCTGGCTGCCGGTGAACGACTGGGCGCTGTGGCCCAGGTTTTTGATCGCCATGGCAAGGAGCGCCATGGAGATCCGCTCTCCCGCGGTCAGCAGCATGTCGAACTCTCGCCCGCTGGGCATCGGAGATACCTGCTCGGCGAGATCGATCAGCTCGTCCGTCGTGTCGCCCATCGCGGAAACGACCACGACCACCTGGTGGCCGTTCTTCTTCGCTTCCACGATCCGCTTGGCGACACGCTTGATGCCCTCGGCATCGGCTACGGAGGAACCTCCGTACTTCTGCACGACAAGGCCCACGTGCGCTCCTCGATCAATCCGTATCTGCACCGCACAACTGCGGTCGGCTCAGTCTAACGAGCGGCCGGAATTCCCCTCCGGGGTATCGCATCGTGAGATGTCCCGCCCACGAGGTGATCACCCGGTCCGTCAGGACTGCGAAGTCCTCCGGCCGCTCCGGAACGGCATCTGCCCGCCCCCGGGTCCTGCCACGCGGGAAAGTGCGCCGTGTCACACAGGCGAGTCATGACTCAACTTTCAAGTACTAGGGTTCCCACGTGCGCGTACTCCTGGTGGAAGACGACGAACCGGTCGCCGAATCGCTCCGGCGCGGCCTGCTGCGCTACGGCTTCGAGGTCGAGTGGGTGACCACGGGCGGGGCGGCCCTGACGTACGAGGGCCCCTACGACGTCGTCCTCCTCGACCTCGGGCTGCCCGACACCGACGGCCTCGACGTCTGCAAGGCGCTGCGGGCGCGCGGCGACGTCCCGATCATCGTGATCAGCGCCCGCAGCGACGAGACGGACCGCGTGGTCGGGCTCGAGCTCGGCGCGGACGACTACGTCACCAAACCCTTCGGGGTACGTGAGGTCATCGCGCGGATAAGAGCGGTGATGCGGCGCGCACAGCCACGCAACGACGCGTCTTCGCCGACAGGCCCCGATCAGTACGGCGAGCACCTGACCATCGACCGCAAGGCCGCCCGCGTACGCCTGGACGGCGAGGAGGTCGCCCTCGCACCCAAGGAGTACGACCTGCTCGCGTTCCTCACCGAGGAGCCCGGCGCGCTGATGTCGCGCGAGCAGATCATGGAGGCGGTCTGGGACGCGAACTGGTTCGGGCCGACGAAGACCCTCGACGTCCATGTGGCGGCGCTGCGGCGGAAGCTGGCGGGCGCGGTGACCATCGAAGCCGTACGGGGGGTCGGCTTCCGCCTGGAGATCGCCGGCGGGCTGCCCTCATGATCCGGCAACTGATCGTCAGTTACGTCCTGTTGGTCGCCGTAGCCCTGACGGCCTTCACGGTGCCGGTGGCGTTCACCCTGACCGCGCAGCTGCGCGGGGACACCGAGGAGTCCGTACGGCGGGAGGCGCGGACCATGGCGCTGCTGCTCGCGGACGGGGACGCGGCCTCGCGGGCGGCGCTGACGCGGATGTCCGAGGCGTACGCCGCCGAGACGCCCGGCACGGTCGATGTGCTCCCGGCCTCGGCCACCGACGGGAAGACCACGGCGCACTGGGGTGACGGGGCGCTGAAGGTGACCGTACCGGCGGTCGCGGACGGCGGCCGGACGGTGGGCGCCGTCCAAGTCACCTATCCCACCTCGGACTTGACCTCACGCCTGTGGCGGATCTGGGGCTTCCGGGCGGTCCTCGCGGTGGGCGTGCTCGCGGTGGCGGCCGGCCTCGGTGCGCTGGTGGCCCGCCGACTCACCCGCCCGCTGCGCCAGTTGAACGAGATGGCGAGCCGTTTCGGCGACGGCGACCTGACCGCCCGCTCGCCGGTCACGGGCCCGCCGGAGACGCAGCAGCTGGCCCGCACCCTGAACTCGGGCGCGGAACGGCTCGACATCCTGATCGACTCCCAGCGGATCTTCGTGGCCGACGCCTCGCACCAACTCCGTACCCCTCTCACGGCGTTGCGCCTGTCGCTGGACAACATCGCGGACGGGGCCGATGACTTCTTCGTACGCGAGGACGTGGAGCAGGCCACGGCCGAAGTGGTGCGGATGAGCCGCCTGGTGAACGGCCTGCTCGTGCTCGCCCGGGCCGAGGCGAAGGTGTCCGCGGCGGAGGCACTGCCGCTGCGGGAGCTGGTCGAGGAGCGGCTGAGCGTGTGGAGACCGGCCGCCGAGGAGCGCGGGGTCACCATCGCGATCGAGGGAGAGTTCGGCGGCCGGCCGGCTGTGCTGGCCAGCCCGGGGCACCTGGACCAGGTCCTCGACAACGTGCTCTCCAACGCCCTGGAGGTGTCCCCCGACGGCACGACGATCACCGTACGGGTGTCAGTGGACGCCGACTCGGTGGAACTGTCGGTCCTCGACCAGGGTCCCGGCATGTCGGACGCCGAGAAGTCCCGCGCCTTCGACCGCTTCTGGCGCGGTCAGGGCCTGACCGGGCGCTCCGGCTCCGGACTCGGCCTCGCCATCGTCAAGCAGCTGGTGACCGACGACGGCGGGACCGTGGCCCTGCGGGACGCGCCCGGGGGCGGCCTGTGCGTGGCGGTCAGTCTCCGTCCGGCAGCAGCGAGGAGTGGTGGTTGACGATCAGCCACTCGCCGTCGCGCTTCTCGTACTCGTACGTGTAGCGGGCCTCGGCGGTGCTCTTCGCGCCGGTCACCGGGTCGGTGAGCTGGAACTCGTACAGACCCGTGTCGATGGCGGAGTTGTTGTCGAGAACGTTGATCACCGTCTGGACCTTGGAGGCCTCGGGCTTCTTCGCGAGGAAGCCCTCCATGTAGTCCACGATCCCCGCGCGGTCCGTACGGATCTCGGCCGAGAGGGTGGGCAGCAGCACCGCGTCGTCGGCGTATCTGTCGGCGACGACCTCCGGGTCGCCCGTCTTCAGCGCGCTGCTCCAGCCGTCGAAGAGGGCGGCGATCTCCTTCTTGGTGGGCTTGCCGCTCTGGTGCTCCGGGGTGGCCGCGCTGACGCCGGCGGTGATGGTTCCTGCGGCGATCAGGGCCGCGGCGGTGGCTGTCGCGGCGCGGGTGCGTATGTGACGTTGCATCACAACTCCTGTGCATGGGGGGTTCGTTGCTCCGTCTTGGTGCCTTCCGGGAGCGGTTCAACCTTCCTCTCGCGCAGGTAAAGAGCCGCCCTGGAAACGATCAGCGCATGGCCAAGGTTTGCCGAGGATTCAGGGGGAGGGTCAGCCCGCGGCCGGCAGCACGGAGGAGTGGTGGTTGACGATCAGCCACTGGCCGCCGCGCTTCTCGTACTCGTACGTGTAGCGGGCCTCGACCTCGCGCTTCTCGCCGGTCTCGGGGTCGGTCAGCGTGAACTCGTACAGACCCGCGTCGATGGCGGAGTTGCTGTCGAGAACGTTGACGACGGTGCGGATCTTCTTGCCCTGCGGCTTGTTCGCCAGGAAGTGCTCGAAGTAGTCGACGATCCCCGCGCGGTCCGTACGGATCTCCGGCGAGACGGTGGGGAGAAGCACCGCGTCGCTCGCGTACCGGTCGGCCACCGTCTCGGCGTCGCCGGTCTGCAGCGCGGAGTTCCAGCCGTCGAACAGGGCGGCGATCTGCGCCTTGGTGGGCTTGGTGCTCTTCGACTCCGGGCCGGCCGTGCTGACGCCGACGGTGACGGTGCCCGCCGCGACGAGGGCGGCGGCGGTGGCTATCGCGGCGCGGGTACGGGTCTGGCGCTTCATGGCAACTCCAGTGCGGGTGAGGTGGGTTGCTCCTCTTCGGTGGGAGCAGTTCCACTTTCTCTTCGCACTGGTTAAGGGCCGTGCAGCGGACGTGCAGGGGACGGCCAGGGTCTTTCCAAATCAGTCGGGCCGCGCGGGGGACCCGAGGTAGAGCCACCCTCGCATCTTCCGCGCATACGCGGAGTCACCGAGCGCCTGCATAGTGTCCTCAAGGACCGCCGGTGCCAGTGCGTCGGCCTGCGCGCCCTCTCCGGCCGACCGGAGGAGCATCACGTGGATGGCACGAGCCACCAGTGTCATCACGTGGGATCTGCCGTAGATCATCCCGAACCCGGCGACAGCCTCCTCGATCAGCAGGGCGGCCTCGTCGAAGTCACCCGCCTCCCGCCGTGTGTAGAACAGTTCCATTCTGAGGTGGACAACGGTCGGATGGCCTTTCCCCAACGTTGTGATCGCGTCGGCGAGTTGGCTCTCAAGGGAACGAACGGAAGCCTCGCCGCCTTGTTCCGAGCCCAGTTCCCGACGGAGTCTGTGCAGCAGCAGACGGGCATTGTGGGTCCCCGGGTGGTCATCGCCCAGCGCACGTGCCGCAGCTTCGGCGTTCTCGCGTGCGAGTGTCAGCGCGCGCTCCCCATCGCCTGTCTTCTCCAGCACATCGGCCAACAGGCCACGAGTCTGGAACACCTTCGGATGATCGGCCCCCAGCGCACGCTCGGTGTCCGCCAGAATCTGCTCGTAGAGGACGAGGGCCAGGTCGAATCTCTCCACACCCTGATATCCCACGGCCAGCCGGCTGCGGGCCAGGCGCACCTTCTCGTGGTCCGGGCCCCAGACAAGCAGAGCAGCGGTGACCGCGCGCTTGCCCAGCGCCAACCCGCGTTCGAAATGGCCGTCCCTCGCGTACTGCGACGCCGCCTCGCCGTAGAGCTCCGCCATCTCGGCCGTGTCCGTCTCCGGTGCGGTTCTCGACGCCAAAGCCTCGACATGCGCCGCCCAGACACGGTGGGCGTCCTCCCATTCGCCGTCCTCGTCGGTCGCCGTCTCCAACTCCAGAAGTAGCCGCACGGCGATCTCGCGCCCAACCTCGACACGCCTGGGATCCGGGCGCGGACCAGCACGCTCCGGCGTACGGGCCACCGCCTGCACCAACCGGTGCACCGAGATCGTGTTACCACGCAGAGTGATCATGCTGTGGGCCGCGAGGCGCCGGATCGCCTCGGTGATCTCCGGCGGGCTCCCGAGGAACTCCAGGTACGTACGCGGAATTCCGTCCGGCGCCCACCAGCCGGTGGCCTCCAGGATCATCTGGGCCGCCGGGGTGTCGGCAAGCCGCGTCAGCGTCACGTTCCAGACCCGGGCCACCGTCCGCTCCGCGTCACCGCCTTCCGCCGTGGCCGCGTACATGTCCGCCGGATAACTGGCCAGCAGCGTCAGGTACTTGCGCGGGCCGATCCCCGCTTCCCGACAGTACGCGGCGGCCTGGTCGACCGCCAGCGGCAGGTACCCCAACTCGCGGCACAGCTCCTCGACGCCGCCGCTCTGCCCCGGACAGACCTTCGTGAACAGCTCGACCGCCTCCGCCGGTTCGAGCACGTCCAGGTCCAGTGGCTCGGCGATCCCCCGCCAACTCGTCGCGCCCCGGCGGGTGGTGATCAGGAAGCGGCCACCCGGCGCCCGCGCGAGGAGGTGCCGGATGTCGGCGGGGTCGGAGACGTTGTCGAGGACGAGCAGCCAGCCGTCGTTGGCGGACAGCCACTGGAGCGTACGTTCGCGGAAGGCGTCCTCGGACAGGACGTCGACCAGGGCGGGCTGAAGCGCACGGCCGAGAGCGGCGAGGCCCGCGTCCACACCGGTCCGGGACTCGGCGGTGATCCACCAGACCGGGTTGAAGTCCACCGCCCGGCCGATCGCCCAGTGCGCGGCCAACGTCGACTTCCCGATCCCGCCCAGCCCGTGCACGGCGTGCACGACCACACCGCCGGGCTCGCCGAACGCCCCGTCCAGCAGCGCGAGTTCGCGCCCACGTCCGACGAACTGCGCGCTGCGGTCGGGGACGTTGCGCACCGGGAAGGTGCAGGGCCCCAGCGCGAACGCCTCCGGCGGCAGCATCGTCGCGTGCTCGGCCAGCGTGGCGAAGTCCCCGGTCGCCACCTGCCGGATGTTCCCGCCTGCGGCGACCGAGCGGTCTCCGGAGGCCTCCACCGACTCGCCGCTCACGAGTCGCTCGTCGACGCGTTGCCGGTCGACGCGTTGCCGATGTCGCCGCCGGCGGCGATGGAGCGTTCGCCGGAGGCGGTGACGGTGCGGTTGGGGGGCGGCGGGGTCGAGGCGGGCATCGTCGGTGGAGCCGTGGCCGTGCTGCCGTCGCCTGTCGCCACCGATCCGATGTTCCCGCCCGCGGCGACGGACCGTTCACCGCTCGCGGTCACGGAGGACGCGGGTGCCGCGGGGGCCGACGACTGGGTGACCAGCACGTACAGCGTGAGCGCGAGCCCGATCAGCGCGGCGGCGCCTCCCGCCACGCTCGCCCATGGGTCCGCCGCGTCGACGTCGAGCAGGCCGCCGACGACCAGTCCGACGGCCCCCGCCGCACACAGCCCAATTCCGGTCCACAGCACTGTCTTTGGCCCCATACACACATCATGGCGTGCCAGGGTGTCGATCGCGTGGACCCAATGCGAGGTGGTTGTCGGCTGTGGCAGGTCCCGAGTGGGCGGACAGTCTGCTGCTGGGCGGAATCGTGCTGCTGGGCTCCTCCGTCCAGTGGCTCACGGGAATGGGCTTCGCCCTGGTCGCCGTACCGGCGCTGGTACTCCTGCTCGGCCCTGCCCAGGGCGTCGTACTCGCCAACTGCGCGGCCGGAGCCATCAGCATGGTCGGCCTCGCGGGCGGCTGGCGCCGGGTACGCCTGCGCGCCATGGTGCCGCTGTGCGTGGCAGCGGCGTGCACCGTACCCGCCGGCACCTGGCTGGCCCGACGACTCCCGGAACCCGTACTGCTCGCCTTCATGGGAGCGCTGGTGACGGCCGCCGTGACGCTGGTGATGCGCGGCGCCCGAGTGCCTGCCCTACGCGGAGGCGGAGGCGCGGTGGCCGCAGGAGCCGTCGGCGGATTCATGAACTCGGCGGCGGGGGTCGGAGGTCCGCCACTGTCTCTGTACGCGGTCAACGCGGGCTGGACGGTACGGGAGTTCGTGCCGAACGCGATGTTCTACGGGGTGGTGGTGAACGTCTTCTCGGTCGCCGCGAACGGGATCCCCCGGCTCAGCGCGCCGGTCTGGGCGCTGGCGGTCACGGGGATGGTGGCGGGCGGCGTGATCGGCCGGGCACTTGCCCAGCGGGTACCGGAGAAGCGGGCGCGGATGCTGGTGCTGGGGCTGGCGTTGGTCGGGGGGCTCACTACTTTGGGGAAGGGGTTGTGGGGGCTTTGACTTCCGCCTCTCAGTCCGCGAACTCCTTGAGGGGCTCGGTATTCAGAGTGATGTTCACGGGGTCCGGAATTTTGACGGCGGCGCCGAAGGGCAACTTCTCCTCTCGCCGGTAGCGGCCATCCTCCGGCTGGTTGAACACCACAACCGAGCAATCGTCCCGGTCGATGAGGAGATACACGGGGATCCCGGCCGCTGCGTAGCCGTCGGGCTTCTCGACCCGGTCGCGCTGATTGGTGTCGGAGTCGTACGACGTGACCTCCACAGCCATCAGCACGGTATCCGCGTCGGACCACTCCCCGTGCCCCTTGAGGCTCCCCTTGGGTACCAGGATCCCGTCCGCACGGGCACGCCCCTTGCGGTAAGTCTCCGTCTTGAGGCCTCGCTCGGGATACAGCCGAAGGTCCGGACGCAACTGCATGCACTGCTCCAAGAGCCACATGCAGATCTCACTGTGGTTGCCGTCCGGCACGGGCTTGACCTGGACCCTTCCATTGACGAATTCCAGCCGCACCGTCTCGGGGGCATGGCGTTCCAACTGCTCGAACTCCTCGACGGACATCTGAGGACCGTCTGCGGTCATGGGGGTCATGGCGTCGCCTCCTTGACTCCATGGTGCCCCGACCGGCACGTCCTGCACGCTCATACGCCGCCGCCCCCTCGTCCGTGCCGCTTCTCGACCGTCACGGCTTCCACCGCCTCGGCGGGAGGCCGTTCGCAATGCGGTCGCGGTTGTCGCGGTAGTGGTAGTGGACGCGGTCCTCGATCGGCACCGAGCGGAACGTGTCGGGCACGGGCCCGCCCGTACGGCGTTCCAGCTTCTGCTTGAGGAAGCGGGCCGTCGTGGTGCCCAGGTAAGCGATCTCCTCGAAACCCTTCTTGATCTCTTCCTCGGTCACGTCCGGCTCCGCATGGCATTCCTCGCACACGCCGTTGATGATCTTCACCGTCCGCTCGTCGGCGTCGCAGGTGGCGCAGGCCATGAGCACGCGGGTCACGCGGGCGCGGAGGGGGCGGGTCTGTACGGCGTCGTTCTTCTTCGGGGGCATCTTGGTCTCCAGTCGGGTGCGGGCGAGTCCGCCCGGGTTGGTGATGGTGGGCGGCAGCCCGTCGGTCAGTGCGCGGGTCAGTTCGGCCGGGGTGGCGCCTCGTGACAGCCACTCGGCGGCGAGGGGTTCGAGCGCTCGGCACTCGGCTTCGGAGAGGGGCATACGGGGGTCCCCGGAGCGGAGTCGCGTGAGCGTGCGGTACGCGGCGCTGGGCTCGGGGGTCGGATCCGTCTCCGGGATCCCGTCGCTCTCACTCTCCGGCTCAGGGGCCGGGTCCTCCGCCCTCGCCAGGCCCGGCTGGTAGTCATGCGTCACGTCCCTGCCGTGGCGCTTGCGCGCGAACTCGGCCCACCACTGCGCCGACCTGGGCGTACGCGACCAGTACGTCCGCGTCACCCACCGCATCGACCTGTCCTCGACGGTGATGTGTTCCTTGATCCAGCGCAGGTGGCCGGCCCCGGTGAGGCTCTTGAGGGACGTACGGCAGGCCTGCTGGCCGTAGTGGGGGTGCTCGGCCGCGATGACCTTGTGGCCCATGGCGTGGCCGTCGTCGAGATGGTCGATGAAGACGGCGATCTCGGCGTCCCGGGGGAGCAGATGTGCGAAGTCCGGGTCCGCGTGCGGGTCTTCGTCACCCGTGGCGCGTTTTCCGTAGCCCGTATTGGCCATGGGGTGCGCGGGGGACGGCAGGGCAGGGCTAGGCTGGGCGTAAGCCACGATCGACTGCTTTCGATTCGTAGGTCAGGTCCCGGAGCCGGTGTTCGCAGCACCGACCGGGGCCGAACTATTTGCACGTTTGCCGCGAACCTAGAGCGGCTTTACGTTCCGACGCAAGCTGATCACGGAACGTCACTCTTACGAGTTACGCGCGCTCAACTCACGTACAGACTTGGTTGGTTGGGTTGCTTTCACCAGACCAGAACCAAGTGGTGAGGAGCTCGGGTCTCGGGGCTCAAGCTCCGGGCTGAGCTGCGGAGATGAACGCCCTCCAGGCGGTTGCGGAGACGGTCAGTTCGGGGCTCGCGGGGTTCTTGGAGTCTCGGATGTAGACGGTCACCTGGGGGGCGGGGAGGGCGACTTCAACGCAGGCACCGCCTTCGGAGTCGCTGTAGCTCGACTTGAACCACTTCAGCCCGTCGTTCATTGCTTCGCCACCATCCGCTCGATGAAGTGCGCCGACTCTTCCGGGTCGAGGGCAATCGTGCGGATCATGCTAAGCCGTTCGATCTGCGCGCTCACGACATCCGGGTCGGCCGTCAGCTGGCTTGCCGACGGCGCCTCCGTATACGCGAGACGCTCGTGCTCCTTACTCTCCAGAAGCACCATCCCACCGAGGAGCGCGACGGCCCTGGCCCGCTCATAGGGCAGAACCTGAATCGTCACGTTGCGCAGCAGTTCTACCTGCAAGAGGTGGTGCAACTGCTCCATGTCCACGTAAGCGCCTCGCAGAGCCGCCTCGTACAGCATGTAGCTGCACCCCACCAGCGGCTTCCGCGTGTGAATCTGCTGCCGTTCAACTCGTGCGCCGACCCGCTCTTGAATGGTGTCGTCGTCCAGCGGTGGGACATGGTTGCCGATCAGTGACCGTGCGTACGACTTCGTTTGCAATGGACCTGGGATCAGCAGTGGCTCCTACCACCAGAGGTTGATCGCCTCTTTTTCGCGCTCCATGAAGTCCTGCGCCCGCGCCGGGAACTTCTCCCTCTGGAGGTACTCCTTGGCCGCGCTGAGCAGGCCCTCCGCTTGGCACAATTCGTCGGCCACGTCCAGCACACGTGGCGTCGGCATCCGTACACCCTGCTCCATGGACTTGATGGTGTCCGGGGAGTAGTTGGCGGCGGCACCCAGTTCCTCGCGGCTGATGTTCGCCTTCGTGCGCCAGCGTTTCATCTGGTTGCCGCTGTAGCGCCAGGTGCCCGGCGACGGTTGTGAGTTGGAGTTGTACTGGACTGACACAGCGGCCACCTCCGACTGATACACCCCGGCGTGTATCCCCTCGGTCGCTACCGAGCGTAGCCTCGCGACCGCCACCGTGTGACCATGACGAACGCAATCCCCCACTACCGCCCGAACTGGGTCCCCCTCGCCGGCCACCAACTCCGACTGTCCGGCGTTTACTTCGACGCGGTCCGTGTCCAGGGCGTACGCGGGGAACAGGTCGCCGCCGACCTCATCGAGGCCGCCGATGGCGACGCGGGACCCGTCGTCTGCGAAGCGGTCGGCTTCCGATGGATGTACTTCCTGCTGGCGCCGGGGGCTGCGAGGGCCCACGAATGGCCGCTGGGGGTGCAGCGGTTCGGCGGGGCCGGGAGTCGTACGGTCACGTACATCGGGATCCCGGCGCTGGACGGGAACACGTGGCCGTTGCGGTGGTACAGCGAGCCGACGGTTACGACGCCGTTTGTGGATCCGGGGCAACTGCGTACAGTGCTGGGGCTGGTCCGGTAGCAGGTCATGGTCCTTGCTCACGAGCCACGGCCAGATTCTCGCGGGCGAGTCTCGTCGTCGGGTGATCCTCACCCAGCACCCGGAGGCAGTCGGCCAGCGCCTGCTCGTACAACGGGATCGCCTGCCCGAGATCCCCCACCGCCCTATATGCACCGGCCAGGTTGTTCCGCGAGAGCAGCGTGTCCGGGTGATCCTCACCCAGCACCCGCACATGATCGTCCAACGTTGACACGAACAACGGGATCGCCCGCCCCAGATCACCCGCGGACCTATACGCGCCAGCAAGGTTGTTCCGCGAGCCCAGCGTGTATGGATGATCCTCACCCAACACCCGCACAAAATCATCCAACGTCCGCTCGTACAACGGGATCGCCCGCCCCAGATCACCCGCGGACCCATACGCGTGAGCAAGGTTGTTCCGCGAGCCCAGCGTGTATGGATGATCCTCACCCAACACCCGCACACGATCATCCAACGTCCGCTCGTACAACGGGATCGCCCGCCCCAGATCACCTACCGACGCATACGCGCCGGCAAGGTTGTTCCGCGAGAGCAGCGTGTTCGGGTGATCCTCACCCAGCACCCGCACAAAATCATCCAACGTCCGCTCGTACAACGGGATCGCCCGCCCCAGATCACCCGCGGACCTATACGCGTAAGCAAGGTTGTTCCGCAAGCCCAGCGTGTCCGGGTGATCCTCACCGAACACCCGGGTAGCTGCTGCCAGGGAGCGGCTGTAGTAATCGGTAGCCTGCCTCAACTGCCCTTGTCCTTGGAGGAACCTTCCTATCAGGTTGAGGATCAAGGCAATCGCAGCGGTATCCTCACCCGGATCGCCCGCGTCGAGGACGGCTTCGACGTGTGGGAGCAGCGTTCTCCAAGTGGGCCAGCCCGCGACGTTCACGCGGGGATCCTCCGGGAGCTCGCCGAGCAGCAGCCCCGTAGCCCGCTCACGTGCAGCCTTGATTCCGGCCTGGTCACGATGAGGGTCATCCTCCGACGGAGTGCGGGCCACCGTCTGGACCAGGCGGTGGATACCGATCCCCGCCCTGTCGAGCGTGATCATGTTGTAGTCGGCCAGCAGTCCGAGGAGTTGGGCGAGGTCGACAGGATCCTCGGCAAGCGGTGCGAACAGGTCGCGAGGAATGCCCGTCGGGGCGTACCACGCGGCGATCCGCAGAATGTCCACGGACCGGGGGTCCCGTTCCTGGAGCGTGTCCAGGGTGATGCGCCAGATCCCCGCCATCGTCCGCCCGGGGGCCGAGCCGCCCGGTGCCGCGTCCGTGGCGCGCCCCGGGTACTGGCGCAGCATGGCCCGGTACGCCGCGATCGGGACCTCGGTCTGTGCGATGAAGGCCCCTGCCTGTTCCAGAGCAAGCGGCAGATGCCCGAGGTCGTCCGCCAACGCGCGGGCCTCGTCCTCGTCGTCGTTGCCGCCCCCGACAAGACGCGACAGGAGGGCCAGCGAGGCCTCCTCGTCCAGCACGGGCAACGGGATCGGGTCGCACACCCAACCCCGCTTGTATCGACTGGTGATCAAGTAGCGTCCGGATGACCGGAGTTGGCCCGTCCAGGTATGCACATCCTCCGGCTTCTCCGCGTTGTCGAAGACCAGGAGCCAACCCGGGTGGGTCTGCAACCACCCGATCGCCCATTCGGCAGCCTGCGCGGGAGTGAGACCGTCCGCCGCGCCGCCCCGCAGGCGGACGGTGAGGGAGGCGAACCCCGCCTCGATGCGCTCGGGCGTGTCCGAGCGCATCCACCACACCAGCCGATACGCCCCCGCGTGGTCATGGGCGTAGTGCAGAGCCAGCGTCGTCTTCCCGACACCGCCGAGGCCGTGCAGGGTCTGGGTGATCGTCTGCGATTCTCCGGCGAGAGCCCGCTCCAGTTCGGCCATGACCTCCGCCCTGCCGACGAAGATCGGCGACGGAAGCTCGGGCAGGTTGTTCACGCCCCGCGGGACTTCGACGTCGTACGCCGATGTACGCGGCCGTTCTGGGTCGGCGGCCGTGACGTCTTCCGGGACCAAGTCGGTCCCGCCTGCCTTCACGGTGATCGAGAATCCGGGGCGGGCCGCCAGCGACTCCACGGACACCGCCGTCAACTGATCCCCGGCGTAATCCCGTTGCCGGTCGGTCGTAACCACCCCGATCAGCCGCCCCCGTGCGAACAACGCCGCCCCTGACGCCCCCGCCCACCGCGACTTCTCGTCCGGCTTGCTTGGTACGGCGACCTGGTCGACGTACGCCGTGATCAGTCCACCGGACTTGAGCCCGGTCAGTGTCTCGATGTGGCCGCGGATCTCCTTCGTGTCGCGGACGCCGTCCCGCACCTCCGACCGGGGAAAGCCGACCGCTACGCACGTCAGTCGCTGCTCGTCCCGCACGACCGTGCCGTCGATCCGGCCCCATCGGACAGGTTCGACGCCCGAGGGCGGCTGCCAGTCCGGATCCGTGATCCTGATCAACGCCCCGTCGGCCTGCGGCTCGCGCTCCAGATCGGGTGGCGAGGGCTGTGGCCACAGCACTTCCGCCGTAAGCCATTCCGCATCACGGCCGAGCCACCTGACCTCCAACGCCCCACAACCCAGCACATTGTGAAGGGCCGTCAGGACAAGTCCGTCCGCGACCAGATACCCGGTTCCCGAACACTTCCCGACTGGATTCCAGATCTCCACGACCCGTCGCACATCCACAGGCCAACACCCCCGTGCTCCCCGTTACTTGGGGCGTTCCCCGGACTTGTCCGCGATACGCAGATCCGCGCCCTCGTCGTCGACAGGCTGCAGCGTGATCTTCACCCGGCTCGTCGTCCCCTTGGACCGCGAGGCCTTGGCCTCCGCCCCGAACGGCAGCACCAGCACCTTCGCCCGAGCTTCCCCGTCCTTCTTCACATCCACGGAGAACTCGACCTCAACGGGCCCTGTCCGGAACTGGATCTCCTGCCCCGCCCCGTCCCGCGCAGCCTGCTGAAGTTCCGCCCGGATCGCCCCGATCGCCTCGGCAAGACCGACCCACGCCTGATCCGCCATCGAGCGTCCCCGTTCGTCCCCGTACACGCACTGTGGGACGCAGCGTACTCGCCGCGCTCCACACCGTAGGGCCCAACTCATCGACGTACGAAGGAAGATGACATCCGCGACAGTCAGGCCGCCCCGACCGCGCGGTCCCCGTACTCGATCGTCACAGTGATCCTGGCCCCGAGCGCCTCCGCATACGTGCGCATCGTCTCTAGGTTGTGGATCTCCCCGCGCTCGATCTGAGAGACCCTGGCCTGCGAGATTCCCACCGACCCGGCCACCTGAGCCTGCGTCAGCCCCTGCTCCTCGCGGATCTCCCGGAGATGGTGACCCACCACGCGCGCCTCGGTCGCCGTACGCGCGGCCTGCTTGCGGGACTCCCATTCGGCGTCGGGCACTTCGGGCTGGTTCTCCCGCATCCGGCGTTTGACGTCTGCCCAGTTGCTGTACTGGCTCATCGGGTCTTCCCGTCCTCTCCCGCCTCGTCCGCGGCGGCCAAGTACTCGTCGTAGCGGGCCTCGGCAAGGGGGACCGACTCGCGATACCAGTCCCTCCAGCGGCCGGACTTGTCTCCGGCCACCAGCAGAATCGCTTCCCGCTTGGGGTCGAAGACGAACAGAATCCGGACCTCGGTGCTCCCCGAGCTGCCTGGTCGCAGCTCTTTGAGGTTGTGGGTACGGCAGCCGGTGAGCCGGTCGACGAGCGGGCGCCCCAGCGCTGGGCCGCACGCCCCGCCAACCCGTCGTTACTTGACCGTCCGCAAGCCCAGCGGTCCCGCGATCTCCTCCGCCATGACCTTGCCCGCTTCCTCTGCGAGGGCTTCCTCGCCGAGGTCCTGGTCGGTGTCCAGGCCGTCGAGTTCCTCGAGGGGCTGGTTGAGGCGGACGTGGGCTACCACGGACTGGAGGGCGCGGAGGGTTGCGGAGGCGGTGGAGCCCCAGTTGGAGAAGTAGGAGAACTGCCACCACCAGAGGGCTTCGGTGGTGCGGCCGGCGCGGTAGTGGGCCATGCCGTGGCGGAGGTCGGCGATGACGTCGGCGAGGTCGTCGGAGATGCGGGCCGGGACCGGGGCCTTGCGCGGCTCGTAGGGGTCGAAGACCTCGGAGTAGACGTCGATCGGCTCCAGCATCACCGCGAGGCGCTCGCGGATGTCGTCCACGTCGGGCTCCGGGCCCAGGTCGGGCTCGTAGCGCTCGTCGGGGAGGATGTCCTCGTGCGCGCCGAGGCGGCCGCCGGCCAGCAGGAGCTGGGAGACCTCCAGGAGGAGGAAGGGGACCGCCGAGTCCGGCTCGTCGCCCTTCGCCACCTCGGAGACGGCGACCAGGAAGCTCTCGACCTGGTCCGCGATCTGGACCACGAAGTCGTCCGGGTCCTGGCTGGTCGCGTGAAGCGTGGCGTCAGACATCTAGGAGTCGTCTCCCCTCGAAGGCGCGGCCGAGCGTGACCTCGTCCGCGTATTCCAGGTCGCCGCCCACCGGGAGGCCGCTGGCCAGGCGGGTGACCTTGAGGCCCATGGGCTTGATCATGCGGGCGAGGTACGTGGCCGTGGCCTCGCCCTCCAGGTTCGGGTCCGTGGCGAGGATCAGTTCCGTGACCACACCGTCGGCGAGACGGGCCAGGAGCTCTCTTATGCGCAGGTCGTCCGGGCCGACGCCCTCGATCGGGCTGATCGCGCCGCCCAGGACGTGGTACTTGCCCCGGAACTCGCGGGTGCGCTCGACCGCCACGACGTCCTTCGACTCCTCGACCACGCAGATCACCGAGAGGTCGCGGCGCGGGTCGCGGCAGATGTTGCAGAGCTCTTCCTGCGCGACGTTCCCGCAGGTCGCGCAGAAGCGGACCTTCGCCTTGGCCTCCATCAGGCACTGCGCGAGACGGCGGACGTCCGTCGGCTCGGCCTGGAGGATGTGGAAGGCGATCCGCTGCGCGCTCTTGGGACCGACGCCGGGCAACCGCCCCAACTCGTCGATGAGGTCCTGGACCACGCCTTCGTACAACGGATTGCCTTTCCTGGGTCCTCACGTGCGTGCTTGCTTCGGCGGTACGTACGTACCGTAGTTGGCCGTTGCCCCTCTTAGAAAGACAGGCCGTGTCTCAGAACGGCACGCCCGTGTCTCAGAACGGCAGGCCGGGGATACCGCTGCCGCCGCCGAGACCCTGGGCGAGCGGGCCGAGCTTCTGCTGCTGGAGCGCCTGGGCGTTCTCGTTCGCCGCCTGGACCGCCGCGACGACCAGGTCGGCGAGGGTCTCGGTGTCCTCCGGGTCCACCGCCTTCGGGTCGATGACCAGGGCACGCAGCTCACCCGAGCCCGTCACCGTCGCCTTCACCAGGCCGCCGCCCGCCTGGCCTTCGACCTCGGTGCGCGCGAGTTCCTCCTGCGCGTTCGCGAGGTCCTGCTGCATCTTCTGGGCCTGCTGGAGCAGCTGCTGCATGTTGGGCTGGCCACCACCGGGAATCACGATCAGCTCCTGGTTTCGTACGGCTGTGAGTACCGCCGTGAGTGCGGTTGTCGGTACCGCTTCGAGTACGGCTGCGAGTGCGGGATTTTCCCTCTCGGCACGAGCCTACGTGGTCGGCCGGGCCATCGCTCAAGCACTCTTTCGAGTGAGGCGGTCCGGAAGCCTATACCTGATCAAGCCCCACTTCCGGGCGTAAAAGCGATGAAACCCGGGCCATCGCCACCCATTGGGCGGTAGGAAGGGCGTGACGCTGCTGCATCATGCGTCACGTGACGTCACGCAACGTCATCACCGTCGTCAGTAGGGAGTGCCGGGTGAGCCAGCCGGAGATGCAGCCCGAGGGGCCGCCCCAGGACGGGCGGGGCGGGCCGGGCGGGCGCGACGACGGCGCCGCGGGGACCCGGCCGGGCGACCTGACCGGGCGGCCGTTTCCGCTCGGGGACTGGGGGGAGCCCGCGGAGCGGCTCGACGAGCTGTACCGGTGGGTGGAGTGCGGGGCGCTCGACACGGCTTCCTGGTATCTCGCGGACCGGGTACGGAAGCGGTGGGCGGCGCGGGTGCTGCGGGGCGGGGCGGCGGCGGGGGCTGTCGCCGGGGCCGCGCTTCCTCTCCTCGACCTCACGGGTGTGGTCGGCGGGGTTGCCCCCTGGGGGTATCTGGCGCTGCTGCTCGGGGGTGCGTGCGTCGCCTGTGACCGGTTCTTCGGGGTTACGTCCGGGTGGATAAGGGACGTGGCCACGGCTCAGGCGGTGCAGCGGCGGCTTCAGGTACTTCAGTTCGACTGGGCGTCCGAGAGTGTGCGGGAGGTTCTGGGGCCTACGGAGGGGACGGCCAGTGAGGCCGCCGAGCGGTGTCTTGGGGTGTTGCGGCGGTTCTCTGATGACGTGACTGAGCTGGTGCGGGCGGAGACGGCGGACTGGATGGTGGAGTTCCGGACGGGGTCCGCGCCTATGGGGATCCAGTCGTCGGTGGGGTCGCCTCGGGGTGAGGGGGTGCCGCCGGGGCGGGTGCCTTTGCCGCCGGGGACTCGGCCGAACATGCCTCGGCAGCGGCCGCCGGAGCCTCGGTAGGCCCCGGGGGTGGGCTGGGGTGGAGTTTTTCGCCCCCTCCGCCCCTACCCGTCCCTTGTTCCTGGGGGCTCCGCCCCCAGACCCCCGGTCGCCCGAAGGGCTCGTCCTCAAACGCCGGACGGGCTGAAAGATCTTCCCCGGCCGGGGCTGAAAATCCTCCTCACGCCCCCGGCGCCGGGAACGCCACCGGGCTCCGCTCCCCCGCCCGGTTCACCGCCCGTACGCCGAAGAACACGTTGTCCTTGGAGATGTCGACCTCGTAGGTCGTCACGTCGCCCGCGGGGAGGACGTGGGTCCACTCGGGGGCCGTTGTCTCGCGCCAGACCACTTCGTAGCCGGCTAGGTCCGGTTCGGTGCCGCGGGTCCAGGTCAGTTGGGTGGAATTGGTCAGGGTGGACGTGATGATCTTGGTGTCGCGTGGGGTGCCGGGGGCCTGGGCCAGGGTCCACAGGGCTGCCGCGTTGACCTTCGCGACCCGGGCGACGAAGGCGAAGTCGCAGAACTCCGGCAGGTCTCCGTACTGCTTGCCGGTGTCGTCGACGCGTACGTCCTGGTGCTGGTGGGCGTAGTCCTCCGCCGGTTCCGTGAACCGGGCTGCCGGGTAGCCGCGTTCGAGGAAGGGGATCTGGTCGCCACCCCGGAGGTAGCGGTCCCGGCGGTACACCATCCGTACGTGCATGCCCGTCGCCGCGTTGTCCGCCGTGTCGCGGACGAAGCGGGCCAGCTGGCGGGTCGGGGAGTCGTTCTCGCCGCCCACCGAGCGGCGGGTGGCTGCCTGCGCCGGGGTCTCGGACGTCGGCACGCCCTCCGCGAAGAGGCGGATCGTGTACGGGTCCTCCACACCGTCGTCGGCCGTCGGACTGCCCACGATGTCGTTGGTGAACATGCCCTGCACATCCGCCCCGGCCACCTTGAACTGCTGTGCCATGTAGGCCGATCCGTACAGGCCCTGCTCCTCACCCGCGACCGCCGCGAAGACGATCGTGGCGGCGGGGCGGCGCCGGGCCATCACCCGGGCCAGTTCGAGGGCCACCGCCACGCCGGACGCGTCGTCGTCCGCGCCCGGGGCGTCGGACACGGCGTCCATCACGTCGGTCACCCGCGAGTCGTAGTGGCCCGACACCACGTAGACCCGCTCCGGGGTCACCGATCCGCGCAGGGTCGCCACGACGTTGGTGATGCGCGTCGCGGTCGGGATGCGGCTCGCCGGCTCCTGGATGTACGACTGTGCCTCGACCGTCATACGGCCGCCCGACTCGGCGGCGTACGAACGGAGTTCGGCGAGCAGCCAGTCGCGGGCCGCGCCGATGCCACGCGCCGGGTCGTCCTGCACGGAGAGCGTGTGGCGGGTCCCGAAGGAGACCAGTTTGCGGACGGTCGCCTCGATGCGGTCGGGGTCGATCTCCTTGAGGAGGGCGCGGAGTTCGCGGCTGGGGGGCTGCGCGGTCGCGGGCGGGCGGGAGCCGGATCCGGAGGAAGCCGCCTGCGCCGGAGGCGCCGTCACTCCCAGCGCCACCGCACTCGCCGCCGTCGCGGTCAGGACCGATCTCCTGCTGTGGCGCATGTGTCCTCCTGAGACAGCCGAGGCGAACCGATGGACCCCTGCAATGGTTGTGTACGCGACAACCCTCGGGCAAGGGGGCGTCGAGGGCGCCCTGAGCGAACCCGGGATCAGCCCGCGCCGCAGATCCTCATCCCCACCGGTGTCCCGCACGGCAGATGCCCGTGCGTACGGATCACGTCCTGGCCGCCGCCCCTGATGTAGGTGAGGAAACTGGAGACGAGGGAGTCGGCGGGCGGGGCGCCGTAGGTGTAGGCGTACTCGATCTCGCGGTACGGGTAGTCGCTGGTGCCGTGTTCGAGGTCCTCGACGGAGGCTTCGTGGCCGTCGAGGCCGAGGCCGTGCAGGCCGTCGTACCCGGTGGCGTTGTTGAGTTCGCTGTAGCCGACCGCGCCGGACAGTTTGGCGACCGTGCTCAACACCTGGTCGGTGGAGTCGAGTTCGCAGCGCACGACGGGGGCGGTCGGGTCGTCCTTGTGGACGCAGTCGAGGGAGGAGTTCGCGATCTCGCCGCGGCCCAGCACGCGCCGCTGGAAGACCTGCCGGGTACCGGAGTTGGCGTCCCGGCTGACCAGCAGGACGGGCAGGTCGGGGCCGTCGAGCTCCTTCCAGTTCTTGATCTCGCCGCGGTAGAGGCGGCGTACGTCCTCGGTGGACAGGTTCGTGAGGGAGATCTTGTCGTTGACGACCAGCGTGAAGACCGAGACGGCGACCCGGTTCTCCCGCAGCTTGTCGAGTCCGTTCGACTTGGGCCCGTCGGAGAGGGCGACGACGGGCGGGGCGCCGTTCTTGGACTCGGCTCCCGCGGTGTCCAGTTCGCGCAGTCCCGCCTGGCTGCCGTGCGCGTCCACCGTGATGTCGGCGCCCTCGCAGTCGTTCTCGTACTTCTCGGCCAGCTCGCGCATCACGGGCGCGAAGGCGGTCGAGCCGGTGACGGTCAGGCTGCCGGTCTCGCAGCCGATCGGGGGCCTGGTGTCGTCGCGCAGCACGACGATCAGCGCGAGGGTCACGACGCACACGGTCAGCAAGGCGGTGATCAGCTGGGCCGCACGGCTGAACAGCGGCGGCCGGTCGTCCGGTGTCATGGCACGGTTGGGCCGGACCTCGCCGTCCCGGATCCCGCCGATGATCTGTATCGGGCACCCCACGTCGCCGCCCGACAGCAGCACGAGGAGCTTGTAGTGCTCGCCCCGGTTGAGCGGAACGCGCGGGATGCGCAGGATGCCGTCCTCGTAGCCGAGGCCCGCGGACGGCGTGAAGTTGCCCATGAGGTTGTTGGCGCCGGGCGGCTGGGTGACGGAGACGCCCCGGATGGTGCGGTCCGTGAACACCGCGGTCAGACCGTGCCGTTCACCACTCGTGTAGTCCTCGCGGGCGATGCTCTGCGATCCGTCGTTCTCCACCCGCAGCAGGACGAGCGTGGCGTTGGTCATGTCGGGCGTCTCGTCGAACAGTCCGAGCCGGACGTTCGCGATCCCCGAACGCACGTCGTCGCCTATCGGGTTGTCCATCTGCACCCGGTAGCCGATGCGTTTGCGACGCGGCACCCGGCGCTCGTACCAGACCATCACGGCGGCGGCGACGATACCGATCAGAGCGGTACCGACGGCCACCACGTTCTCTGCGCTGAGCCACTCCACTTGAGCACTCCCCCGAGCCCGATGGTGCGGACACGGTACGGCGCGGAACGGGAACCTCCAGGAGACGCCAGGTGAATTTCCTGAGGTGCCGTCAGCAGCTGTTCAGGCAGATGCCCTTCGTGTAGGTCAGCCGCTCTTCGTGTACGTCAGTGACTCGCCCGACTGGGTGTTCACGCGGCGCAGGGTGCCGTCCGGGAGGAGGGTGACCTCGGAGGCGGCGCCCGGGGAGCAGGAGGAGGCCGGTTCACCGACGGTGACCTCGGAGGGGCCGATCTCCAGCGGTCCGTCCGCCGCCGGGGTCCCGGTCAGAGTGGCCTGGAAGACACAGTGGTACGTGCCGCTGCCGGCCGGGCCGTCCGCGGTGAGCGCGAGGACCGTGTCACCCACCTCGCCCTGCTGGATGACCAGTTGGCGGGTGTTGTGGCCCGTGTCGTTGTCGATGGCGGCACTCCAGACGCCGAGGTACGCCTCCGGGACCACACCGCCCTCGGGTGCCTGCGTCGTGGGCGAATCGGTCGCGGTGGGGGCGGACGGCTCGGGTGTGGTCGGGCCGGGTGTCACGGGCGCGCTGGAGGCCGAGGACGACTTCGCGTCGTCGTTCCCGTCGCTGCTGTCGCCGCTCATCAGCGCGTAGACCGAGCCGCCGGCGCCGAGCGCGACGATAAGGGCCACGCCGATGAGGGCGGCGGTGGAGCGGCTGCTTCCGCGCGGGGGTTCGGGCTGCGGGGGGTAGGGGCCGACTCCGGGGCCGTACGGGGGTGTTGGCCCGTACGGGGGTGTCGCACCGTACGGAGAGGACTGCTGGCCGTCCCAGCCGACCGGCGGCTGCGGATAGCCGTACGCGGACTGAGCAGGCTGCCCGGGAGGTTGCGGGTGCTGCTGGGGATAGCCGTACGCGGGGTGCGGGGCGGCGGGGGGCGGCGGCGTCTGGCTCGCGCCCGCGATCATCGTGGGGAGGTGGTTCACGGGAGCGGGCGGAGCGGGCTGTCCCGGTGGAGGCGGGGTGGAGCCTTCCTCGGAAGGGGCGGACGCGTGTTCCGGGGACGCCTGGGGAGGAGCGGCGGGCTCCGGCGGGGGCGCGTACGGCGGCTTGGACGGGTTCGGGGCGGAGGGCGGCTTGGAGAGGTCCGGGGCCGGAACCGGAGCCGGAGCCGGGTCCAGGGCGGCCGGGACGCGGGCCAGCCGTGTCGTCGGGGCTCCCGACCCCGACCCCGGCCCCTCGTCCGGGTTCTCCGTGTCCAGCAACTGCACGGCGTGCCGCCCGAGTTGGGCCACCAGCGCACTCGGCAGCCAGGGGTCGCGCGTCCGCCCGTCCGAGACGGTGTCCTCCGCGCCGGTCCGCTCCAGGATCTGGTCGAGGGTGAGCCGGGCGGCGGGGTCCTTGCGCAGGCAGGCGCGTACGAGGTCGGCGAGGCCCTCCGGCATCCCGTCCAGGTCGGGTTCCTCCTGCGCGATGCGGAACATCATCGCGTGCACACCGGAGTTGGCCGCGCCGAACGGAAGGGCGCCCGTGGCGGCGTACGCGAGAACCGAGCCCAGGCAGAACACGTCGCACGCGGGCGTGATGCGGTCACCGCGGACCTGCTCGGGGGCCATGAATCCGGGCGAGCCGACCAGCGCGCCGGTGCGCGTGAGGCCGCCGTCGGTCACCGTCTCCAGGGCGCGCGCGATCCCGAAGTCGATGACGCGGGGGCCGTCGATGGTGACGAGGACGTTCGAGGGCTTGAGGTCCCGGTGGATCAGCCCCGCGGCGTGGATGTCCCGCAGGGCGTAGGCGAGCCCGGCGGCGAGGATGCGCACCGACCGCTCGGGGAGTGCCCCGTGCTCGCGGCCCACGACGGCCTGCAGGCTCGGTCCCGCGACATAGCCGGTGGCCAGCCAGGGGATCTCGGCCTCGGTGTCCGCGTCGAGGACGGGCGCCGTCCAGTACCCGCCGACCCGTCGCGCGGCCAGCACCTCCTGCCGGAACCGCGCCCGGAACTCCTCCTGCTCGGCGAGCTCCTGGCGCACCAGCTTGACCGCGACCGTCCGCCCCCGGTCGGACCGGGCGAGATACACATGCCCCATCCCCCCGGCACCGAGCCGCGCCAGCAGCCGATACGCGCCGATCCGCTGCGGATCCCCCGGTCCCAGCTTCTCCATGGCTGCGCCCACCCTCCCCGTACGTGTGCAACAGCCCGAGGATAGTGCGGCCTTACGGGGAGGCGGGGCGGGGCGGTGTCTACGGTTCCGTAACAGGGTGTGCCGATTCCGTGACACCCTCCGCACTCTCTGTCATGATCGCGTCGAGCGCTGTCGACAGGCGTTCCAACACCCGTACGGTCTCGGCGAATTCGTCCGCCCCGAGGGACTGCGCCAGCCGGTCCGCCAGATCCGCGTGGCCGGGGTCGATCCTGGCGATGGCGGCGCGGCCGTCCTGGGTCGGGGTGAGGAGTTTGGCCCGGCGGTGGGCGGGGTTGGGGAGGTACTCGGCCAGCCCCTTCTCCACCAGCAGGTCGGCGATGCGCTGCACGCTCTGGCGTGTGATGCCCATCGCGCGGGCGATCCCGGAGACGGGCAGCGGCTCGGGAAGCACCGCGCCGAGCACCTGCCACCAGGCCGCGGTGAGTCCGGAGGGGCGGGCCAACTCCTCGGCCACGGACAGGAACTGGCCGTTGAGCCGGAAGACGCCGAGGGCGCTGCGGCTCAGCAGGTCCTGATGTGCTCGGCTCACTGTCCGGCCTTTTCCAGTACGGCGTAGGCCTCGGGGTCGGAGTCGTGGAACAGCCGGTACCAGGCGTCCAGGACCTCACCCTCGTACACACCGAGGAGCCCGAAGACCTCGCGGGCGAAGGCGACGGGTTCGGTGGGGCCCGCGGTGACCAGGTTGCCGTCGGTGACGGCGTCCGCATCGACGTACCGTTCGCCGCCCTTGTAGCCGGTGGCGGCGAGATAGAAGGACACGGCGCTGGTGTGCGCGCGGTCGTCGAGCAGGCCTTCGCGGGCGAGCCCCGCGGTGCCTCCGCAGATCGCCGCGACGGGGACGCCCGCGTCGAGGAACGCGCGGGCCTTGCGGGCGAAGGGGGCCAGGTCGTCGCCGGTGTCCCACAGGTCCGCGCCGGTGAGGATCAGCAGCGAGCTGTCCTCGGGGCGGAGCTCGTCGAGGGCTAGGTCGGGCTGGATGCGGACGCCGCCGACTGTTTTCACCGGCTCCCGGGTGGGGCCGACGGTACGGATCTCGCGGCCTGCGCGGGCGAGGTAGGCGGTGGTGTGACCCGTCTCCCAGTCGGCGAAGGTGTCGTAGACGGCGAGGTGTACGGGCTTGGGCTCGGGCGTGCTGTGGTTCATCGCTCCTCCTTGACCGGACATGTAAGCATGCTGTCACTTCGACAGCATGCTGTCAATGACTGTTGTCGAGCGGCGCCTAGGGATCCCCCCGTGAAGCCCGACAGACTGTCGCGGAAAGCCTCCGACCACAGACAAGACGCCGATATCGCGTCCACCTCGTGGACATTTACGCTTCGGCGCATGACCCCTCAGCCCAATCCCCAGGTCGGCGCCGCCGTGAAGGCAGCGGACCGTGCGCACGTGTTCCACTCCTGGTCCGCGCAGGAGCTCATCGACCCGCTCGCCGTCGCCGGCGCGGAGGGGTCGTACTTCTGGGACTACGAAGGCAAGCGGTATCTGGACTTCACCAGTGGGCTCGTCTTCACCAACATCGGGTACCAGCACCCGAAGGTCGTCGCCGCGATCCAGGAGCAGGCCGCAACCCTGTCCACGTTCGCGCCCGCCTTCGCCGTCGAGGCGCGTTCGGAGGCCGCGCGGCTGATCGCCGAGCGGACGCCGGGCGACCTGGACAAGATCTTCTTCACCAACGGTGGCGCGGAGGCCGTCGAGAACGCGACCCGGATGGCCAAGCTGCACACCGGCCGCCCGAAGGTCCTCTCCGCGTACCGCTCGTACCACGGGGCCACCTCCGCCGCGATCAACCTGACCGGTGACCCGCGGCGCTGGCCGAACGACAGCGGTGCGGCGGGTGTCGTCCACTTCTGGGCGCCCTTCCTCTACCGCTCGCCCTTCCACTCGGAGAGCGAGCAGCAGGAGTCGGAGCGGGCGCTCCAGCACCTCGAGGACACGATCGTCTTCGAAGGTCCCGGCACGATCGCGGCCCTGATCCTGGAGACGATTCCGGGTACGGCGGGGATCATGACGCCGCCGCCCGGCTACCTCGCCGGGGTGCGTGCGCTCTGCGACCGGTACGAGATCATCTTCATCCTGGATGAGGTCATGGCCGGGTTCGGGCGTACGGGGAAGTGGTTCGCCGCCGATCACTACGACGTGACTCCGGACCTGATGACCTTCGCGAAGGGGGTGAACTCCGGATATGTGCCGCTGGGCGGTGTCGCGATCTCCGGGGCCATCGCGGAGACCTTCGCCCGGCGGCCGTATCCCGGGGGGCTGACGTACTCCGGGCATCCGCTGGCCTGCGCCGCCGCCGTCGCCACGATCAACGTGATGGAGGAGGAGGGGATCGTCGACCAGGCCGCGCTGATCGGGTCGACCGTCATCGGGCCCGGGCTGCACGAGCTTGCCTCGCGGCATCCGAGTATCGGTGAGGTGCGGGGTACGGGGGTGTTCTGGGCCCTTGAGCTGGTGAAGAACCGGGAGACCCGGGAGCCGCTGGTGCCGTACAACGCCGCCGGGGCGGACAACGCCGCCATGGCCGCGTTCGGTGCCGCCGCCAAGGCGGGTGGGCTGTGGCCCTTCATCAACATGAACCGCACGCACGTCGTGCCACCGTGCAACGTCACCGAGGGTGAGGCCAAGGAGGGGCTCGCGGTACTGGACGAGGCGCTGGGTGTGGCGGACGAGTACGTGGTCTGAGGGTGTGGGGTTTATCGCCCCCTCCGCCCCTACCCATTCCCGTCCCTTGGGGGCTCCGCCCCCAAACCCCCGCTCCTCAAACGCCGGAGGGGCTGAATATTCCCCGGCCGGGGAGAGAGGTTTCTAGCCCGTCCGGCGTTTGAGGACGAGCGCGTCAGCGCGATACGGGGGTCTGGGGGCGGAGCCCCCAGGAAGCAAGGGACGGGTAGGGGCGGAGGGGGCGAAAAACCCTCCCCCCGCCCCCCACGGCGTAAGGTGACTGGCTCCTAGACATACGCGACAAGGGGAGCCCGACACCATGCCCGGCACCGGCGGCACTGGCGCCGTAACCCGCAGCACCCTGCGCCAGCAGATCGCGGACGCGCTCCGCGACGAGGTGCTGGCCGGCCGCCTCCAGCCGGGCCAGGAGTTCACGGTGAAGGAGATCGCCGAGCAGTACGGCGTCTCCGCGACCCCGGTCCGAGAGGCCCTGGTCGACCTCTCGGCGCAGGGCCTCCTGGAGGCGGACCAGCACCGCGGCTTCCGCGTACGGGAGTACTCCGCCGCCGACTACCGAGGCATGATCGAGGCGCGGAGCCTCGTCACCGACGGCATCTTCCGCTCGATCACCGAAGACGTCCTGAAGAAGCCCCAGGACCCCCGCACCACCGCCGCCCTCGCAGGCGTACGCCGCCGCGGCGAGGAGGCCCAGCGCGCCGCCGCCGCCGGCGAGCTGAACATCCTCATCGGCTACGACCTCCGCTTCTGGCGCGAGCTGAGCGGCCTCTTCGGCAACCCCTACCTCGCCGACTTCCTGCACCGCCTGCGCATCCAGTCCTGGGCCTGCGCGGTCCAGCACCTGCGCCAGGTCGCCGACCTCAAGGGCGACCTGTGGTCGGCCCACACGGAACTGGTGGACGCCCTCGCCCGCCGCGACGCGGTCGAGGCCCACGCGATCGTGACGGCGTACAACGCGCACTCGCTCGCGCTGATCGAGCGCCTGGCCTCGGGTTCGGGCTCGCCCGGGGTTTGAGGGCGCCCGTACGTTTGAGGTCGGGCGCTTCGGGCGATCGGTGGAGAACCGGAGTTGTGCACCGGGACCTGACCAGGACCGCCGCGCGCACTACGCTTCCCTGACCATCGTGCACACCAAGGAGCTAGAGGAGCCGTCTGTTGGCCTGTGACCTGTGGCTGGTCCCGCTCGTCGACGTGTTGTGCCACACCCCCGACAATCCCTTCGCCGAGGAACTCGCGCTCTACGACAAGACGCTGGCCGCAGCCGGCCTCCCGCCGGTCCCCGTGTACGCGTACATGCCGGGCCTGTCCGGCGACGTGGCCCCTGTCGCGGGGTTCGACTACGACGCGCTGCACTTCCTGCGCCGCGCGTACCTCCTTCAGATGTGCGGCCTCGCGGTGACGCCGGTGGACGAACTCGGCGGTGACTACGAGCAGTTGCTGGAGATGTTCGAGACGAACGCCCAGCAGTCGCACCTGGTCTGGCACTACGACCACGCGGGCGCGTACGTTCCCGTCGACTTCCCGCACCCGCTCGCCAACGACGAACTCCTCGCGGGCGGCGGCCCCCTGGGCTCCTCCCAGACCCTCCTGCGCGAACTCGAGTTCGTCGCCCAGTCGATCGGCATCGACCCGGCCAACCCGCCGGCCACGCCCCAGCCCCCCATGGCCCCCACGGACCTGGAGGAACCGGCAGCCCCGGCCCCCTACGACGCCAGTCCCTTCGCCCGCGAACGCCACGTCTGGCTGGGCCTGCACGCGGCCGCGACCCGCAGCCTGGCACAGGGCTCGATGATCGTCTTCAGCTGATGATCGCCCTCAACTGAGGCTGTGCGGGCCGGGCTGCATTGCGGCCCGGCCCGCACCACACCTCCGCCGGCAGTCAGCGCAGCTGAGACAGGCCCTTCGCGAGATCCTCGGCGTTCATGATCGGGCAGACCTCGACCTCGGCGTTGAACTGGGTGAGGAACGGCTCGCCGACGGGAGGCAGGTCGGAGCTGTCCTTCATGTCGAAGACCAGGAGGCAGGTTCGGCGGCCGTCCAAGGGCGCGAAGTACGCCGCCTCCGGCTTGAGGTGGTCCAAGATCTCCTTGATCAGCTCCGGCATCTTGCCGCTGCGGATCGCTTCGTTCGACTTCTCCGTGTCCAGTGTTGCCCTGAGCAGGACGCGCATCGCACTCACCTTCTTCTGGTCGACGCACGTGCGCTTGCACTCGCGGCGCGCGCGATTGCATTTTCAGCCTATGCCCGATATGCGAGGTACGCCCACTCCTGCAACTGGAGCGGGGAGCGCGGCAGCAGGGTGCGTGCGAGGCGGCCGTCGGGCGGAAATGACTGGCCAGGATCGGCGGGTCCCAGGCGACCCGACCCTCGACAACCGGTGCCATTCGCAGCGGCGTTCACAGTATGCTCACAGCCACCCGGTCCGATCATCAGCACGGCGAATTCCTGACCGGCGAGCCGCTGTCAGGAGCATGCCATCACGATGTCCAAGCCACCACTCCCAAGACCCGCCACCGACGCCGCTGGGGCCGGCGCAGAGCGGACCGCACGCGGCCGGGATCCGTGGTGGGACAACGCCCGGTTCACCTCCGCCGCGCTGATCGTGATCCTGCACTCCGTGGGCAGCATCATGAGCCGGGTGGAGGTGCTGCACGCCTTCAACATCGCCAGTTGGGCATTCCGGGTGCCGGCCTTCGTCATGCTGGCCGGCGTGTTCAGCAGCGCGGGTCCACTCGGATCCCGCAATCTGCGCTCCCTCATGCAGAGCATCGTGGTACCCGCGCTGGTGTGCAGTCTGCTGTTCTCGCTGGAGAACTACTGGCTGGGGGCCAAGTTCGTTCTGCACATCACCCAACTGCCGTGGACCCTCTGGTTCCTGATGTCCCTCTTCTTCTGGCGGCTGCTGCTGCCGCTGGTGGTTCAGCTGCGTCACCCGCTGCTCATCACCACGGGCATCGCCCTGGCCGTGGGGTACATCGACGAGTTCGGGCTGCCCTTCTCCGCGAGCCGGACCCTCGTCTACATGCCGCTGTTCTACCTCGGCTGGCGAATCGGCCAGGGCCATCTGAACACCTGGTTCACCAGCCGCTGGAGCGCGCCCGTAGCGGTCGCCGGAATCCTTGCCTCCTTTGTCGCGGCGTGGCTGTGGCACGGGGACATCAAGGGCAACTGGCTGTCGATGCGCCACCATTACACCGCCGCCGATCCGCTGAGCCTGGAATGGGCCTGGGTCATCCGGCTGGTGGTGCTGGCCACGGCCGCGGCCCTCGTCCTCTGCCTGCTGCGGCTGATGCCCCGACGGCGACTGCCGCTGATATCCACGCTGGGCGCCGGCGGCTTCACCATCTATCTGCTGCATCCGCTGATCATTCTGCCGGTCCGGGAGCAGGACTGGATCTCGCGGGTGAACACCCGGGTCGAGATCGTCGGCCTGGTGCTGTGCGCGATCCTCCTGGCGATGGTGCTCGGCTCTCCCCCGGTCCGCCGACTGGTCCAGCCACTGACCCGGCCGCCCATCGGCTGGCTGTTCGCTCCCGAACCGCCCCGTCAGCGGTCACCGCACTCGGAGACGTCCGCGGCGCTGACAGCCGTTCCGGCTCAACGCGTTGCCGCCGAGCAGCAGGTCACGAGGACGTAGGCGGAACCTGACGCGGAACCGTCGGCACCAGATGGTCGGCGATGCTGCGCAGCTTCTCGCAGGTTTCCTCGTGCTCGCGTTCGGGCTGGGACTGCTGGACGATCCCCGCCCCGGCCTGGAGCCAACAGCGCTCGTCCTGCTGGAAGATGCTGCGCAGGACGAGCGCGGCGTCGAGGGTGCCGGTGGCATCGCAGGTGAGTACGGCACCGGCGTACAGGCCCCGTGGCCGGCCTTCGAGGGCGCGGATGACGGGGTAGGCGGGGGCCTTGGGGATGCCGGTGGCGGTGACGGCGGGGAAGAGGGCGGCGAAGGCCTGCCAGGGGGACTGCCCCTCCCGGAGGAGACCGGTGACCGCGGAGGCGAGGTGCTGGACGGTGCCGCGGTCCTGGACGATCATGTACTCGGTGACCTGCGTGTCCTCGCAGACGGCGGCCAGCTCCTCGCAGGCCAGCTTGACCGAGATGGCGTGTTCGTAGATCTCCTTCGGGTCGCTGAGCAGTTCGGCGCGCAGACGGGCGATCTGGGCGGACGATCCCGTACGGGCCCGGGTGCCGGCCAGCGGGCGGGTGGTCACCCGGCGGCCGCCGGAGACCTCGACCACGGTCTCCGGGCTGAAGCCGGCCGCCCGGATCCCGCCGAGGTCCAGGAGGAAGGACCGTGCGGGGGTGTTGCCGCGCCGCCCGGCGACGTACGTGGCCGTCAGATCCACCGGCACCAGGACGGGCACCTGCCGGGAGAGGATCACTTTCTCCAGTGGCCCGCCCGCGCGGAGTTCCACCAGGGCCGCGGCGACGGCGGCCCGGTAGTTGCCGTGGTCGTCCAGGGCGAGGCTGATCCGCTCGTCGCCACCGGCGGCGCCGCCCGTGTCGCCGTCGGCGGGAACGCTCGCGCCGACGAGGGCGACCAAGCGGTCGTACTGCTCGACGTCCACGGCCCGCACCAGCACGGTGTCGCCCTCGGCACGCACCTCACCCGCGGGAATCACCAGGTGCAGCAGATCGCCCCCGGCGTCCACGGCGGCGCCCGCCAGCGCGGTGGCCAGTTCGAAGGTGGCCCAGCCATAGGCCCGCCAGTCCTTCACCGGCACGGCGGCGAGCCGGTCCTCGACGCCTCGCAGGTCTTGAAGATCTCCCATGTCTCGCAGGTCCTTGGCCTCGCGGCCGAGCCGGACGGACGCGAGGGCGCCGCCGGCGAAGGACCACGAGGAACCGTTCTCGTAGACCACGTACTGGTCGAACAGCCCGCTGCGGACCAGCCGTGCCATCAGGGACAAGGGGTTCTCGTCCAGGGGGAGTCGTGCCTCCCGGTACCGCAGGCGGCTCATCGCCCGGCCTCCTGCCGGGGACGGCGGCCCCGCTCGCTGATCATCGGGTACGAGTTGACGACGAACGCGGGGTCGTCGAGCAGGGCCGAGAACCGCTTCAGGTCGTGTTCCCCGAACCCGGACTCCCGCAGGCGCGCGGCCACTTGGACGACATTGGCGCGGTGCAGACCGATCCCCTCGCCGCCGCCCTGCCACGCCTCGGCGTACGTCGCCGCCGTCACGTCGTGGAGCCCCGCGCGCATCATGGTCCCCAGCACCCGGCGGCCCCACAGCGGCTCCGCGCCCGCCTGCTCCAGCAGGCCCATGAGGGCGGCGTGCACCCGCTCGAACAGGGCGGTCGCCCCCTCGTCGGGCGCGGCGAGAACAGGCGTCCACCCGCAGTCGAACTCCTCGAGGACCAGCCAGCCGCCCGGCCGCAGCATCCGCACCAACCGGTCCAGCACGCGCAGCCGTTCGGGCAGATGCAGCAGGACCAGCCGGGCGTGCACGAGGTCGTAGCCGTCGCCGGGTGCCGGATCCCGGGTGATGTCGTGCCGCACCAGCCGTACGTTCGCCGGCCGCGGGCGCGTCTTCGCCCACCGCGGCTCGATGTCGGTGACCGTGACCTCCCCGCCCGGCGCGACGCGCTCCCCCAGCCAGTTGCCCAGGGATCCGCCACCACCGCCGACCTCCAGACATCTCCAGCCGGGGTCCAGGCCGGTCAGGTTCAGCTGCTCCTTGGAGAAGGAGTCGTAGCGCGCCTCCAGCACCGAGAAACGATCCGGCGTCTGATCTGCGGCGTTGTCGAACAGATAGGACATGTCCCGAACCTCTCCACACGTCTGCACACGTCTCCGTATGGCTCCGAACGTTTCTGCATGCGTGACAGAAACCCTCCGAAGCATCACAGTTGGAGACGAGTCGACTACAGAGCGCAATGGGAGTGGTCGGCCGCACGAAGGTGTACGCCCGGCGTGCGGACGTACACCTTCGCGGAGTGAGCTAGAAGACCGCCGTCCCGTCCTGCGTCAGCTTCCAGTTGGTGGCCGCGAAGTCGGCCGGGTCCAGTGAGCCCTTCGACGTCACGTAGTCGATCATCAGCTGGCGGATCTCGTTGGTGGAGCTGTACGCGATGTCGGCGGCGGCGATGTGCGGGTAACCGCTGCCGCCGTTGGCCCGGTAGTTGTTGACGGCCACGACGAAGACCTGGTCGTCGGTGACCGAAGTGCCCTTGTAGGTCAGGTTCTTGATGCGGGAGCCCTCGGCCTGGGCGATGTCGATGTCGTACGAGACGCCCGCCGCCGTGTCGTACATGTAGTCCCAGAAGCTGTTGGCGTTGGTGAGGGTGGAGGTGTCCACCGTCGTGCCGGACGGCACCTTTGCGTAGTACTTCGCCGCGTACTCCAGGTAGTCCTTGAGCTGGGCGCCCGTGAGCTTCTTGCCGTAGAGGGTGTTGTCGTAGATGTAGAGCCCGGCGACGTCGCGGATGGTGACGTCGCCCTTCGGGATGTCGGCGGTGCGGCTGAAGGGGGCGGCGACGGAGATGAGCGGGAGGGCCGCGTCGGCGGTGGAGAGGCCGGTCGCGACGGCCGCCATCTGGACCTCGTGGATGAAGTCCATGACGGGGACGTCCTTCCAGCAGGCCTCGGCGGCGGAGAGGTCCTCGGTACACGTGCCCACCGGGGTGTTGACGTACTTCACGACCAAGTCGTGGTCCGCCTTGAGGAGTTCGGTGATCTCCTCGTCCTCCTCGACCGTGTTGCTGTTGAGCGTCTGCGCCTTGGTGCTGGTGACCTTCCACTGGCCGTGGGCGAGTTCGAGCTCGAAGTCGAAGACGGTCAGGCGCATTCCGTAGCAGTACGGCTCGGAGAGGATCACGTCCTTGCCGGTCTCGGTGTTGGTGACCGTGTAGGACGAGACCTCGGTGTGGGTGTGGCCGACGAGGATCGCGTCGATGCCGGGGACCTGCTCGGCGACGAGGTTCGACGCGTTCTCGACGTACGGGAGTTCACTGCCGTACGACGAACTGCCGTCCAGGCCCGAGTGGTCGGTGAGGAAGACGACGTCGCAGCCGAGCGCACGGAGCCGGGGCACGTACTTCTTCGCCTGCTCGACCAGGCCCGTGAACTCCATCTTCCCGGAGACGTTGTCCTTGTCCCACAGGGCGATTCCGGGGTTGGTGAGGCCGAGGATGCCCACCTTGATGTCGGCGGCGCCCGGCACCCGGATGTGCTTCACCGTGTACGGGGCGAAGGCCGGCCGGAGGGTCTTCGCGTCCAGCGCGTTGGCGCCGAGCAGCGGGAAACGGCACTGCTTCTCGAACTTGCGCAGGACGTCTATGCCGTAGTTGAACTCGTGGTTGCCGAGGGCGGCGGCGTCGTAGCGCATGGCGTTCATGGCGATCGCCATCGGGTGCTTCGGGGCGTCCGGACCCGTGATGGGGTCCACGCGCGCGTAGTAGTACGCCAGCGAGGTGCCCTGGATGATGTCGCCCGCGTCGACGAGCAGCACGTGGTCCTCGCCCTTCGCGGCGCGCTGCTGCTTGACGAGCGTGGCCACCCGGGCGACACCCACGGAGTTGCCCTTGCTGTCCTTGTACGCCGCGTCCGTGTAGTAGTCCCAGTCGAAGACGTGGCTGTGCAGGTCGGTGGTGCCGAGGATGGAGAACGACCAGGTGCGCGGCTTCTTCCCCGGATGCCGGTCCGCGGCCTGCGCGGGGGCCGCGGCGACCGACCCCGCGACGGCCACGGCCGCTCCGGTGACGGCCGACTTCTGCATGAACTCCCGGCGGTTCAGGGGGTTGACGGGCATTCGGGGCTCCTGGGACTGGGGCGACGGGGGTTACACGCGTAGATAGTCGTCGCGTCTCAGCCTGTCGGGAACCAGGAACAGGCCATGTCCGAGTCAAGGATGGGCATGACACGGCATGACGAAACCGCGCCCCCGTGGACCGGGTTCGCGCGGTCAGTCACCCGGACACTGCGGGGCGCCCGGCGGACGGACGCCCCTCAGAGGTCAGAACTTGCCTGCGTTGAGGGCCAGTTGGAGGTGGCGGGTGGTGTCGTTGCCCCACTGGCCGTCGACGCCCGAGCCCACCTTCTTCTGCAGGGCCTTGACCGTGTTCGGGCCGATCACGCCGTCCGCGGTCACCTTCAGATAGCTCTGCAGGGCCTTCTTGGTCAGCGTCCCGAAGGATCCGTCGACGGACAGCTTCGCGCCGTGCTTGTTGAGCGAACGCTGGAGCGCGGCGCAGGTCGAGGGGCCGAACTGGCCGTCGACCGTGAGCTTTCCGGCGGCGGGCGGCCGCGGGGTGGGCTTCTGCGGCTTGGTGCCGCCCTTGAGCGCGGACTTCATCATGGCCGCCGAGGCCGGCCCGTACACACCGTCGGACGAGAGGCCGTACTTCTTCTGGAACGACTTCACCGCCGACTCGGTGGCGGCGCCGAAGTCCCCGTCGACCACCAGCTTCGACGCCATGACCGTGTTGAGGTTCTGCTGGAGGGTCTTGACGGCGGCGCCCTTCGAGCCGCGGCGCAGCATTCCGTCGGTGGAGGGCAGCGGCTGGGCGTTGCCGTAGGAGGGGCGGCCGTAGCCCACGATCTCGGAGGCGTAGCGGTCCCGGCGCATGCACTTGTCGCTGGTGTTGCCCTCGATGGTGGTGATCTTGCCGTTGGAGTGCACGGCCTCGACCACGCCGACGTGGTCGATGTTGTTGATGGACCGGGTGCCGCTCCAGTCGAAGAATATGATGTCGCCCGCGCGGATGCCGCCGACCCCGTAGTGCCAGCGGCCCTTGGACTGGAAGGCCTTCGCGTGCGCGACCGTCCACGCGAACTTGCCCATGACCGCGCTCAGGTTGTCCGAGTGCGCGGCGGCGTAGCTGACGGTCATGTCGCACCACGCGTCGTTGAAGCCGTACCACTTGGTGATGAGGTTGGTGTTCGAGCCGGGCGGGTTCTCACCGGTGCCGATCAGCTTGCGCATCTGCGCGAGCATGCCTTCGACGGATCCCATGTCACAGGCCCCCGTTCTCGGGGAAGACGGCGATGTCACCCTTGACGACGACCTTCGGGTCCTGGCTCACCCCGGTCTGGTCGGGGTCGACGTCGAACAGTCCGGCGCCGCCGCGCGGCTCCACCGGCTTCTGTTCGCTCACCGCCGCCGCTGCTGCTTTCGCTTCGCTCTCGGCCATGCTGTCCCCCATGTCTGGTGAGGGCGGCGACTGCCGCGCCTCCTCTTACCGATGAGTCTGCTGAGGCGTCGCGTGACTGTCGTTGGCGCTGCGCGCACTGTTCCTTGGCAGTGAGCGCACCCGCACCGCGGGCTCGCCCACGCCTTCGCCTTCGCCTTCGCCTTCGCCTTCGCGGAAGCACGTGGGTGTGATGCCGTACGCGGTGCGGAACGCCCGGCTGAAGTCGGCCGCGTTGGCGAAGCCCCAGCGCGCACCGATGGCGTAGAGGGGCAGCCGGCGCAGGTGCGGGTCGGCCAGGTCGCGTCGGCATCGCTCCAGCCGCTGTGCCTTGATCCAGGCGGCGACAGTGAGCCCCTGCCGCTGGAAGAGGCGGTGCAGATAGCGGGTGGAGATGTGGTGCGCGGCGGCGACCCGGTCCGGCGTCAGCCCGCCGTCCCCGAGATGGCGCAGGACGTACGCCTGGATGCGCGGCAGCAGCACCGGCGGCTCCGGGTCCTCCTCGCCGAGCCACTGGTCGCGCAGGGCCCCGACCAGGTCGGTCACCACCATGCCCAACCGCAGCTCCTCGCACGGCCGGTACGGGGTCGCGTCACGCGCCAGGCCCGCCAGGAACCCCGCGACCAGCGCGGCCACCCCTTCGCGGCCCGGTAACTCCCGCGCCACCAGTTGCCTCGGGCCACCCGGCGGCGGGGGCGGGGACGGTAAGGACGACGGGGTCGGTCGGGTCGGCGGGGTCGGTGCCAGATGCGCGGTGACCACCGCGTTCCACGGCGCGGTCGGCCGCAGCCGGAACGGGCGGCCGGTGTCGAACAGCACCAGGTCACCCCGCCCGGCCCTGGCCGTACGCCCCGCCTGGTCGAGCACGAGCTCACCGCCCAGCACCAGCGCGAGGTGGTGGCGGGCGGCGCGTTCGTCGCACGGCCCGGCGGCCGCCCGTACCTCCACGGGCGGGCAGCGCACCGCGGACACCCGCACGGCGCCCAGCTCCCTCACCCGCACCGCCGCGCGGAACCCCTCCCCCGGGTCGACGCGCGTGCTCACCGGTCCGTACAACCCGGTCAGCACCTGTGCCCACGCTTCCGCGTCCAGAACCAGCCCGTCTGCGCCCACTGATCTCCCCCTGGATGAATGAGTACGCGTGGGGTCAGGGATAACAAGCGCGCATAAACGTCCGATGGACGTGGGGGCCCGTGAACGCAGAGGTCCCGGTGGCCGGAAGGGCCACCGGGACGCTCATCGACGTGCTGCTCGTCGACGTACTGCTACAAGCAAAGACCGTCGGACTGCCGGACTAGATGAACGAGTTGATCTCGATCGTCTCGTCGCGGCCCGGGCCGACGCCGATCGCGGAGATCGGGGCGCCTGACATGTCCTCGAGCGCCTTGACGTACGCCTGGGCGTTCTTCGGGAGGTCGGAGAAGGACTTCGCCTTGGTGATGTCCTCGGACCAGCCCGGGAGGGTCTCGTAGATCGGCTTCGCGTGGTGGAAGTCGGTCTGGGAGTACGGGAGTTCCTCGACGCGCTTGCCGTCGATCTCGTACGCCACGCAGACCGGGATCTCCTCCCAGCCGGTCAGCACGTCCAGCTTGGTGAGGAAGAAGTCGGTCAGGCCGTTGACGCGCGTCGCGTAGCGGGCGATGACGGCGTCGAACCAGCCGCAGCGGCGGTCGCGGCCCGTCGTGACGCCCCGCTCGCCGCCGATGCGGCGCAGCGCGTCGCCGTCCGCGTCGAAGAGCTCGGTCGGGAACGGGCCCGCGCCGACGCGGGTCGTGTACGCCTTGAGGATGCCGATGACGCGGCTGATCTTCGTCGGGCCGACGCCCGATCCGGTGCACGCCCCGCCCGCGGTGGGGTTCGAGGACGTGACGAAGGGATACGTGCCGTGGTCGATGTCGAGCAGCGTGCCCTGGCCGCCCTCGAAGAGCACGACCTTGTTGTCGTCGAGCGCCTTGTTGAGGAGCAGCACGGTGTCCGCGACGTACGGCTTGAGCCGGTCCGCGTAGGTCAGCAGTTCCTCGACGACCTGCTCCGCCTCGATGGCGCGGCGGTTGAAGACCTTGGTGAGGAGCTGGTTCTTGCCGTCGAGGGCCGCTTCGACCTTCTGCGTCAGGATCGACTCGTCGTACAGGTCCTGGACGCGGATGCCCACGCGGTTGATCTTGTCCGCGTACGTCGGGCCGATACCGCGCCCGGTGGTGCCGATCTTCCGCTTCCCGAGGAAGCGTTCCGTCACCTTGTCCACCGTCACGTTGTAAGGCGTGATGATGTGCGCGTTTCCGCTGATCAGGAGCTTGGACGTGTCGACGCCTCGCTCGTTCAGTCCGTTCAGCTCGGAGAACAGGACCGACGGGTCGATGACGACTCCGTTTCCGATGACCGGAGTGCACTCCGGTGTGAGGATCCCGGAAGGGAGGAGGTGAAGGGCGTACTTCTGATCGCCCACGACTACCGTATGGCCGGCGTTGTTGCCGCCCTGGTAGCGCACCACATAATCCACAGAACCGCCGAGCAGGTCCGTGGCCTTTCCCTTGCCTTCGTCACCCCACTGAGCACCGAGCAGCACAAGTGCGGGCACGCGCGTACACCCCTTCCGGGCGGGGCATGTCCAAGGTCGGAGACGTACGCGGCTGATTTGTGCACGGCTGCGTACGCCGGCGACCACCTTTGGCCGCGACCGTCGGACCGGATGCCCCGGAATAGACGAAGCCCCTGGCGCAATAGCGCAAGGGGCTCTTGCACAAAGATGCTACCCGAGGAAGCGAGGCATGACCGAGGTGGCGCCTTCCGACCAGCTCCTGGTGGTCATCGACCCGGTCGCCCGTCACAGTGACGGTGAGTCGGTACGGATCGCAAAAGACGTGCTCAGCGCGGGTGCGGCCACGAAAGTGTGCCTCCCCGACGGGCCTGAGGAATTTGCTCGCGCACTGGCCCGTCGGGGGTCCCGGCGGCCCGTTGTCGTCGGGGACGACCGGGCACTGCTGCGCGCTGTGTCCCTTTTGCACCGGCAGCGGGCGCTGGGGGCGTGTGCGGTGTCCCTCGTGCCGGTGGGGGGTGTGCTGTCGCTCGCCCGGTCGCTGGGGGTGCCCATGGGGGCGGTGGCGGCGGCTCGGGCCGTGCTCGACGGGGTGGAGCGGCGGATGGATCTGCTGGTGGACGACAGTGACGGGGTGGTGGTGGGGGCGCTGCGGATTCCGTCCGTGCCGTCTCTGGACCCCGTCTCGGCGCCCGTGCCCGTCGCCGGGTTGTCCGACGGGCGGCTGCCCTGGCTGCGGACCTGCCAGTCGCTGGTCCGGACGCTGGCCTCGCGGCCGGGGCGCGTCGGGGCCTCCGTGGCCGCGCCCGGGCCGTTCCGGCTTCGGGTCGAGGTGGACGGGGTGCTCCTCGTCGACCTTGATCAGCCCGTGGAGGCGGTTTCCGTGACTCCGGGGGTGCTCGGGGGTGCGGAGGTGGAGGTGCGGCCGGTGTCCGTGGGGGCGGCGGTTGCTCCGCTGCGGGTTGTGGGGCGGCGGGTGACCGTGTCCGGGGCGGATTTTCGTTATCGGGCGGATGCGGTGGTCGGGGGGCCTGTGCGGACTCGGACGTGGGTGGTTCGGGAGGGGGCTTGGGGGCTTACGTTGCCGGTTGGGTGACGGGTGGGTGGGAGGTGGTTTTTTCGCCCCCTCCGCCCCTACCCGTCCCGTACCTGGGGGCTGCCGCCCCCAGACCCCCGCTATCGGCCTGAACGGCCTCGTCCTCAAACGCCGGACGGGCTGAAACCGGGCGGAGCCCGGAACTACGGGACGGGTAGGGGCGGAGGGGGCGAGAACTCGTCCTTCAGCGCCACCCCCGTCGCCCCAAGCTCCCGCGCCCTCCCCATCAGCGCCGCCAGCTTGGCCGCGGCCGCCCCGTGGGACAGCCCCAGCGGCGGCCGGATGTTGGAGAGGCAGTTGCGATCGGCGTCCGTCGTGGTGCCCGGGACGGGGGCGTACGTCAGGTACGCGCCCAGGGAGTCCGCCGCGGACATACCGGGGCGTTCGCCGATGAGGACGACGACCATCGTGGCGCCAAGAGCGTGGGCGATGTCGTCCCCGAGGGCCACGCGAGCCTGTTCCGCGAGGACGACCGGAGCGACGCTCCAGTCCCCCGGCAACAGCGAGGTCGTCGCACGGATCACCGCCGCCGCGTGCTCGTGCACGGCCCGGCTGGACAACCCGTCGGCGACCACGAACACCACGTCCCAGTCTCCGCGGGGAAGGTGCGCCCGGTCGAGGTCGTCGAGCCGGCGCCCCAGATCCGGCCGCTGGAGATACGTGAGCCGGTCGGGCGCGGCACTCCGGACCCGTACCGTCGGAACTCCCGTCAGCGCGGCAGCAACCAGCTCCGGTTCGAACGGCGAGTGCACCGCGTCCCGCGCGGCGGCATGCGCGGCCTGGAGCTCAAGACGGTGCCGCGTAGGCAGAGCCGAGCCCGCCCGCCCGAGCCCGATACGGGCCTGAGTGTGCGTGCGCAGGCTCGCCCACATCGCGGCGTCCGACTCGGGTACCACCAAGGCCCGTACAAGGTCGGCCAATTGACGATCCGTCATGCCGCCAGCTCCTTGCCGATCGTCATCAGGGGATGTGCCGTACCGGCGACGTCCCGTATCCCGCCCCCGTCGTCAAGGAGCCCGATCCGCTCCAGCCACGCTTCGAACTCCGGTGCCGGGCGCAGGCCGAGCACCTCGCGCAGGTACAACGCGTCGTGGTACGAGGCGGATTGGTAGTTGAGCATGATGTCGTCGCCGCCCGGGGTGCAGATCACGAAGGAGGCGCCCGCGACGCCGAGCATGGTCAGCATGGTCGCGATGTCGTCGTCATCGGCGTCGGCGTGGTTCGTGTAGCAGATGTCCAGGCCCATGGGCAGGCCGAGGAGCTTGCCGCAGAAGTGGTCCTCCAGGGCCGCCCGCAGGATCTGGCGGCCGTCGTACAGGTACTCCGGGCCGATGAAGCCGACGACGGTGTTCACGAGGAGCGGGTCGTAGCGGCGGGCCACGGCGTACGCGCGGGCCTCCACCGTCTGCTGGTCCACGCCGTGGTGCGCGTCGGCGGACAGTGCGCTGCCCTGGCCGGTCTCGAAGTAGAGGGCGTTGTGCCCGACGGTGCCGCGGCCCAGCGCCTTCGCCCCCTCATGCGCCTCGTCGAGCAGGCCGAGGGTGACGCCGAAGGAGGCGTTCGCGGCCTGCGTACCGGCGATGGACTGGAAGACGAGGTCGACGGGGGCGCCGCGTTCCATCAGGTCGATGCTGGTGGTGACGTGGCACAGGACGCAGGACTGGGTGGGGATGTCGTAGCGGGCGATCACGCCGTCCAGGAGTTCCAGGAGATCCCGTACCGCCTTGGGGCTGTCGGTCGCCGGATTGATGCCGATGACGGCGTCGCCGGAACCGAGGAGGAGTCCGTCGAGGAGGGCCGCGGCCACGCCCGCCGGGTCGTCCGTGGGGTGGTTGGGCTGGAGTCGGGTGGCCAGCCGGCCGGGCAGGCCGATGGTGGAGCGGAAGGCCGTGACCACCCGCACCTTGCGGGCGACGGCCACCAGGTCCGCGTTGCCCATGAGTTTGGAGACGGCGGCGACCATCTCGGGTGTCAGACCGGGTGCCAGGGCGGCAAGGGCGCCCGCGTCCGCCGTCGAGGACAGCAGCCACTCGCGGAACTCGCCGACCGTGAGCCCGGCCACCGGCGCGAACGCGGCCGCATCGTGCGTGTCCACGATCAGCCGGGTCACGTCGTCGTCCTCGTACGGGATCACCGGCTCGGCGAGAAACTGCGCGAGCGGCACCTCCGCCAGGGCCCACCGCGCCGCGACCCGCGCCTGCGCGGACTCGGCGGCGAGCCCGGCGAGCCGGTCGCCGGACCGCTCGGGGCTCGCGGCGGCGAGCAGGGCGGCCAGTCCGTCGAACCGGTGGCTCCGGCCGCCGAGGGCGGCGGTGTAGGTGGTCATGTCGGCGACCGTACGAAGGGCCGGGACCCGGGGTCCATGGCCGGACGGAGAGTTAACGCAGACGTTCGATCCCCAGGCAGTCCAAAGGTCTAGTTGACACACATTTAACGCCCCGACCTGCGGGGCGAATCATTCGGCCAGCAGGATTCCGGCCCATCGAGCACAGACAGTGATCAACAAGTGTGACTGCGGAAAGGGGCCACCCGATGGCGGTTCAAGAGGGCGTAGCCCCTGCGGAAGGGACGAGTACGGGGGCGGGCGACGGCACCGTCCACCGGCTGAAGCCGAACGCGATCGGCCTGCTCGGCGTGGTCTTCATGGCCGTCGCCACCGCGGCCCCGATCACCGCCATGACCGGCAACGTGCCGTTCATGGTCTCCGCCGGCAACGGCATCGGCGCCCCGGCCAGCTACCTCGTCGCAATGGTCGTCCTGGCGATCTTTTCCGTCGGCTTCACCTCGATGGCGAAGCACATCACCTCCACGGGCGCCTTCTACGGCTTCATCTCCTACGGCCTCGGCCGCACCGTCGGCCTCGCCTCGGGGCTCCTCGCGACCTTCGCGTACGCCGTTTTCGAGCCCGCGCTCATCGGCATCTTCTCGGTCTTCGCGACGACAACTCTCGAGGACCAGACGGGACTTGCCGTCCCGTGGTGGGCGTTCGCGATGCTGATGCTCGCCATCAACGCGACCGGCACCTGGTTCGGCGTCAGCGTCGCCGAGAAGCTGCTTGTCGTACTCCTGGCGACCGAGGTGACGATCCTCGCGGCGATGGCGATCTCGGTCGCCCTGCACGGCGGCGGCCCGGACGGCTTCAGCCTCGACCCGGTCAACCCGGTCAACGCGTTCAAGGGGACCAGCGCCGGCCTCGGGCTGTTCTTCGCCTTCTGGTCGTGGGTCGGCTTCGAGTCGACGGCGATGTACGGCGAGGAGTCCCGCAACCCGAAGAAGATCATCCCCAAGGCGACGATGATCTCGGTGCTTGGCGTCGGCATCTTCTACGTCTTCGTCTCCTGGATGGCCATCTCGGGCACGGGCGAGTCGAAGGCCGTCGAGGTCGCCACCGCCAACCCGCTCGGCCTCTTCTTCGGCCCCACCGAGCAGTACGTGGGCCACTGGGCCGTCGACGTCATGCAGTGGCTGATGATCACCGGCTCGCTCGCCTGCGGCATGGCCTTCCACAACTGCGCCGCCCGCTACATGTACGCCCTGGGCCGCGAAGGCGCCATCCCCGGACTGAAGAACACCGTCGGCCGCACCCACGCCAGGCACGGCTCCCCGCACATCGCCGGCCTGGTGCAGACGATCGTGAGCGCCGTACTGATCGCCGCGTTCTGGATCGCGGGCAAGGACCCGTACAACGCGCTCTACGTCCTTCTCGCCATCCTCGGCACCATGGCGATCCTCGTCGTCCAGGCCGTCTGCTCCTTCGCGGTCCTCGCCTACTTCCGCAAGAACCACCCCGAGAGCCGCCACTGGTTCAAGACCTTCACCGCCCCGCTCCTCGGCGGCGTCGCGATGCTCGCGGTGGTCGTGCTCCTGGTGTCCAACATGGGCGTCGCGGCGGGCACGGAGTCCGGCTCACTGGTCCTGAAGGCGACCCCGTGGATCGTGGCACTGGTCGCGGTGGGCGGCCTCGGCTACGCGACCTATCTGAAGCGACGGGCTCCGGAGCGGTACGCGCTGCTGGGACGAACAGTCCTGGAGGAGACAAAGGAACGGTGACGAGCTGTCACCGTTGACGGGAGCGCCCCTTCAGGGGCGCGGGGAACTGCGCGACCAGCCACGGCGGGCCCGCAGTTCCCCACCCACCACGCGACCTCACCCTTGGCCGAAAACCTGGTCCCGGTGGACGCGCCAACGCCCCATCATCAGGGCGATCTCCCCGTCGACGAACTCGAAGAAGGCCTGAGTCTCAGCAAGCCGCCGCCCAGCAGGGGTATCGGCGCCGAGACTCTCGACGCCTTCACGCAGCGCGTACGCCCACCGCTTGAGAATCGCCTCGCGATTGGTCAGCGCCTCGTACCACTGATCACTGTGCACCCGGTAGCGCTCGCGCCGTGAGCCGGGTTCCCGCTCGCGCGAGACCATGTGCACCTGCGCCAGATAACGCACCGCGCCGGACACCGCGGCCGGGCTGATCTGCAGGGTCTCGCCGAGTTCGGCGGAGGTCAGGGTGCCGGTGTCGGAGGCGAGCAGGGCCGCGAAGACCCGGGCCGGCATACGCGTCATCCCGGCCTCGACGAGCTGCGCCGCGAAGCCCTCGACGAACTTCGAGACCGCCTCCGGGTCGCGTTCGGCTCCGATGGGTTCGGTCATCCCTGGATCATCTCCCCTGCTCACGCACCGCCACTAAGTGTATCGGCCGTTCATACGCTTCCTTAACTTCACAAATTTCTGAAAGAAGCGTACGTTCGGAATCATGACGAAGGCAATCACCGTCTCCGGACTGCACAAGTCGTTCGGCAGGACGCACGCCCTTGACGGCCTCGACCTGGACGTCGAGACCGGTGAAGTGCACGGATTCCTCGGCCCGAACGGCGCCGGGAAGTCCACCACCATCCGGGTCCTCCTCGGCCTGCTGCACGCCGACTCGGGCGCGGCCCAGCTCCTTGGCCGGGACCCCTGGGCGGACGCGGTCGAACTGCACCGGCGGATCGCGTACGTCCCCGGTGACGTGACCCTGTGGCGGAACCTCTCCGGCGGCGAGGTCATCGACCTGTACGGGCGGCTGCGGGGAGGGCTCGACAAGGCGCGGCGGGCCGATCTCATCGAGCGGTTCGAACTCGACCCGACCAAGAAGGGGCGCACCTACTCCAAGGGCAACCGGCAGAAGGTGGCCCTCGTCGCCGCCTTCGCCTCGGACGTCGACCTGCTGATCCTGGACGAGCCGACCTCCGGCCTCGACCCGCTGATGGAGGAGGTCTTCCAGAGCTGCGTCGAGGAGGAGCGCGACCGCGGCCGGACGATCCTCCTCTCCTCGCACATCCTCAGTGAGGTCGAGGAACTCTGCGACCGGGTCAGCATCATCCGCAAGGGCCGGACCGTCGAGACCGGATCGCTCGCCGACCTGCGCCACCTCACCCGTACGAGCGTCACCGCCGAACTCGCGGGCCCGCCCAACGGGTTGGCGGACCTGCCCGGGGTCCACGACCTCGACGTACACGGCAGGCGCGTCAAACTCCAGGTCGACACCGACAAGCTGGATGCCGTACTGCGCTCCCTGACGGGCTCGGGCGTGCGGTCGCTGACCTCGACGCCGCCGACCCTGGAGGAGCTGTTCCTGCGGCACTACCAGGAGGACGTGCGCGCTTCGGAAGGGGCGATGGCACGATGACCGCCACCGCCTCGACCTTCACCGTGCGGGCCGGAGGGTCTCGTCAACTCGCCGGAACGGGCACCCTGTTGAGGTTCGCGCTGCGTCGCGACCGGGTGATGATCCCGCTCTGGGTCGGCGTGATCGGCCTGCTGGTGCTCTCCATGCCGAACTCGCTGGAGACCGTCTACAGCACCCCGGCCGAACGCGCCGACCTGGCACGGCAGATGCTCACCAACAGCTCCCTGCGGGCCACGTACGGGCCGGTGTTCAGCGACTCGCTCGGCGGGCTCACCGCCTGGCGCATCGGCGGCTTCGCCGGGGTGTTCGCCGCCATCATGAGCCTGCTCATCGTCGTACGGCACACCCGTGACGAGGAGGAGAGCGGGCGGCAGGAGATGCTCTCGGCGGGAATGGTGGGGCGGCGCGCCCCGCTGACCGCAGCGCTGCTTGCGGCGTTCGTCGCCAACGGGGCGCTCGCGCTGATCGTCGCGGGCGGGCTCGCGGGCCAAGGCGGCGGCGGGGCACTGGCGTTGGGGCTCGCGGTCGCGGGTGTCGGCATGGTCTTCGCGACCATGGCGGCGATCGTCGCGCAGTTCACCGAGAGCGCGCGGCTCGCGAAGGGGCTGACGGGCGGACTGCTGGGCGCGGCCTTCGTGTTGAAGGCGGCCGGTGACTCGGCCACCACCGACGGCTCCTCCGCCCTGACCTGGATCTCGCCGGTGGGGTGGCTGGAGGAGATCAGGGCCTTCGCGGACGAACGCTGGTGGGTGCTGTTCCTGTTCGTCGCGGCGTGCGCCGTGCAGGGCGCGGTCGCCTACGAACTCGCCGGGCGGCGCGATGTCGGCATGAGCTTCCTGCCCACCCGGCCCGGGCCCGCCTCGGGGCGCCTCCGTACGGCCGGGGCGCTCGCCTGGCGGCTCCAGCGGGGCAGTGTGCTGGGCTGGAGCCTCGGGTTCCTCGCGGCCGGGGCCGCCTTCGGCGGGATGACGAAGGGGGCGGCGGATCTGGTCGGGGACAACGACAAGACCCGCGAGATCATCGAACGGATGGGCGGGCAGGCCGGGATCACGGACGCGTTCCTGGCGGCGATGGTGGGGCTGCTCGGCATGGTCGCCGCGCTGTACGTCGTCTCGTCCGTGCTGCGGCTGCACGGCGAGGAGACCTCGCAGCGGGCCGAGCCCGTACTCGCCGGGGCGGTCGGGCGACTGCGCTGGGCCTCCGGCCACCTCGCCATCGCGTTCGGCGGCACCGTCCTCATCATGCTGCTCGGCGGGCTCGGCCTCGGTCTCGGCTACGGCGCCGATCTCGGCCCCATCCTCGGGGCCTGCCTCGTCCAGGTCCCGGCCATCTGGACCCTGGGCGGCCTGGCGGTCCTCCTCCACGGGCTCTCGCCCCAACTGGCCCCCGGCGCCTGGGGTGCGGCCGGTCTCGCCCTCCTCCTCGGCTGGATCGGGCCCGCACTGAACGTGCCGCAGGCCGTCATGAACCTCTCTCCCTTCGGGCACCTTCCGAAGCTGCCGGGGGGCGAGATGGCCTGGACGCCGGTGGTTGTTCTGGTGGGGACCGCGGTGGGGTTGGTGGGGGCGGGGCTGGGGGCTTTGCGGAGGCGGGATCTGAGCGGGTGAGTTCCGGCTCCAGGCGGCAGGGCGTGGGTAGTACGACGGGATTCCCCGAGGACCGGGCTCGGCCCTCGGGGAATCCCGGAGTGTCAACGGGCGGGTGCCCGTCGTCTGTTGCGAGTGATTACCGCGCCACGTAGCCGAAGCGCGCGGCGCTGGCCGGAAGGCCGCCCGTGCCGGGCTTGTACGTGGTGACCGCGGCGACGGTGCCGCCGGCGGTCACGTTGGAGTGCGGCAGGGCGTACAGCGCACCGGTGGACGGGCCGTAGGGCGTGCCGATGTAGAGCTTGGTGCCGGTGAACTGGATGCTGCGGCCCAGGTTCTGGTCGGCGCCGGCAGGGCCGGGGACGCCGTCACCGTCGCCCGCCTCGATCCAGCGGTCATTGGCGCCCGCCGTGCCGAGCAGCGAGAAGGTGTGGACCGCGCCGGCCTTGGTGAGAGTGCCGATGGCCTCGCCCGGGGTGCCGACGGCGAGCTTCATCGTCGCTTCCGTGCCGACCGCGCGCGGGGCGAGGTTGATCGCGGTGAGCCTCTCGCCCATGCGGTCACCGGCTTCGGCGGTGCCCGAGACGTCGTCGTCGCCGGTGCCCTGCCAGAGATCGCGCAGCTCGCTCCAGGTGCCGTCCGCCTTGACGCGGAGCAGGACCACGCGGCCCGCGTCGGCGTTGGCCGAGGTGCCGACGGTCATGGCCTCGCCGGGTGAACCGATCGCGAGGATCGACTCGGTGGCGGCCGCGGCGCCGGAGGGACGGTACGCGGTCATGCTGAGGGCGTACCCGAACTCGTCGCCCGCCTCGGCGGCGCCGGAGACGGTGGCGAGGTCCTGGTCGATGCCGCTGAGCGGGGTCGGCCTGCTCTCGGAGGCGGTCAGCTTGTTGTGGTTGAACAGCGACAGACCGCCCGCGTCCGCCTTGGTGCCGACGTTCTCGTTCGGGCCGCCGATGGCGAGGTGGTTGGCGTTGCCGGCAACGGCGGCGCCGAAGCGGTCGCCCGTCTCGGGGTCGCCGGGCACGTCCGCGCTGTTCTGGGAGATGCCGACGCTGGTCCCGGCGTGGATGTAGAAGGCCATGCCCGCCTTCGTGATGGTGCCCAGGGCCTCGCCGGGGCTGCCGGCCAGGATGTAGGGCTCACCGGCCTGCGTGGTGCCGGCCGCGACGGCGTGGCCGAAGCGGTCGTCGGTCTCCGCGGCCGAGCCCGCGATCGCGCCGGTGCCCCCGCCCTGCTCGAAGTGGGTGTACTTCGTCGCGCCGGTGCCGATGCCGCCCGCGGCGCCGTAGATGACGTCGACGAATCCGGCCGAGGTGGCGGTGCCCAGGTCCTCGGAGGGGGTGCCGACGACCAGGTCGGTGTAGCCGTCCTCGTTGTAGTCGACGGTGTCGATGGCCTCACCGAACCAGTCGGTGGCCTCGGCGCCGCCGGCCACCCAGTCGAGGTCCTGGTTGACCTCGACGGTGCCCTTGCCGCCGCCGTACACGATCCGCACCACACCGGCCTCGGCGGCAGAGCCGACGGTGGCCTTCGGGTCGGAGATCGCGATGTCCTCGACGCCGTCGCCGTTGAAGTCGGTGACACGGAGGGCGCCGGCCTTGGAGCTCACCCACGAGGCGAGGTCGTCCACGCGGGCGGTGACGCCTGCGGTACGGGTCTCCGCCGCGTCGATGCCGAAGCAACCCGCCTGATACGACTGGGTGTTGAGGCCGACGAGGGCAGCTGAGGTGCCCGTTCCCCGCACCACCGGACCACCGGCGTCACCCGCACACGCCGCCGCGCCGGCCTTGCCGGTGACCAAGGCGGTGGTGGTGTCCGCGGAGTCCACGGTGTAGGCGCCGGAGTGCAGCTTCATCGGGGCCCATTCGGCCTTCGTACGCCCGTACCCGGCGAACTTCAGCTCCTCGCCCGCGGTGGGGGCGGTGGTCGCCAGGGCGATCGGGGTGACGTTGGTGACCGGCCGGTTCAGCCGGGCGAGCACCACATCACGGTCGGTACGCGGCACGAGCTCGACGACCTGACGCACGACACCGTCGGTGCCGGCGAGGTCGGTGGAGCGGCCGATGGTCGCGGTCGTCTTCAGCTTCGGTACGCCGGCCTGCGCGGCGGCGCCCGTGGAATCGGCGAAGCAACTGGCCGCCGTCAGCAGCCACTCGGAGTCGACGAGCGTGCCGGAGCAGCCGCGGTCCGTGTCGCCGATGATGAGGCGCGCGGTATAGCCGTACGTGGTGTCGGTGGCGGCGGTGCCGCCGGTGACGGCCTGCGCGGGGGTGCCGGTGAGTACCCCGGATACGACGCCGGCGGCGAGCAGGGTGCTCGTCAGCGCAACGCGTGGACGTATGTGAGACACGTAGAGGTTCCTGGTGGTTCAGTGGTGCGCGCTGCCGGGCGCACGCGGAAGCGGTGCCGGTCCGGCGTGGGTCAGCCGGTGACGCGGATCTCGACGAGGACCGAGCGGAGGCCGGTGTCGCCGGACTCGCCGACCGGTGTGAGGTCGTTGGCCGGCGCGTTGACGACGGTGTCCGTGCCCTCGGCGGTCAGCGTGGCCTTCACCGGGCGGTCCTGTGTCCAGATGCTGAAGGTGTCGGGCAGCTCGAGCGTCAGGAAGCCGGACTTGGCGTTGGTCTTGAAGCAGAAGATGCCCTTGCGGGACTCGATCGCGATGTTCGACGGGTCGGCGCACTCGCCGAGGTCGGTGACGTCGGTGAGCCAGACGTGCCCGTCACCGCGCTTGAGCGTGACTCCGCGGTCCGCGAGGAGCTCGGCGGCACCGGGGTAGTCGAAGTCCTCGACCAGGTCGGGCATGCCCTCGACGGCGGCGCTCTGGGCGGCCGGCGCGATCTGCGGGAGAGCCAGCGCGGTGGCACCGAGGCCGACCACGAGGGCGGCGGTGAGGCCGCCCAGAAGGGTCTTCCGGGCAGGGGATATCGCCATGGATTCCTCTCATTCATCACATAGGCTTCTCGAAAGTAAAGCACAGGTAAGATCCCTGTCGGCAAGCTGCAAAGCCCTCCTTCACCTGGAGAGATGGCGCCACCTGACAGTTCGTCAACTGTTATCGGTGTGCCGCGGCTTCGCTATCGCGTTTACTTCCCCGCGATCCAACGGAAAGCGGACATAGCTTGAAGGACCGTCAGGTGAAACAACCATCGCGCTCCATACGCCTGGGGGGCTTCCGCGCGGCGTGTGCGACTGTGCTGTCCGCCACACTGGCGGCGACTCTCCTGGGCACAGCCCCCGCGACCGCGGCAGACGCCGAACCGACCGTGTACCGCGGACTGGTGGTCGGCTACTGGCTCGAGGGCGGGACCGGCATCCAGGAAGCGGCCGAGAAGGCGCTTCTGGGCTCGGACGAGGACATCCGGACTTTCCTCACGGATGCGCCCGGCATTCAGCAGATCGATGACCGGGTGGATCTCTCCCGGGTGGTGAACGCCGGTGGGCCTGCCGTGCGGGAGGGCGCGAAGAAGGCCCTCACCGGCACACCCGCCGACGTCGAGGCCTTCTTGGACGAGGGCTGGAAGGCCCCGAACGAGCAGGATCTGCGCGTGGAGGCCGCCAGGGTCGTGAACTTCGGCGGCCCCGGCGTTCAGGACGCGGGCAAGGCCGCACTGCTGGGCACCTCCGCGGACGTCAAGCAGTTCCTGGAGGTCGGCCAGTACAAGGCGCAGCAGACCGACAACCGGGTCGAGGTCACCAAGCTCTACAGCACCGGCGGCACGAACGTGAAGGCCGCCGCCAAGCTCGCCCTGCAGGGCACTGCGGACGACATCGTCGAGTTCCTGGAGGTCGGCCAGTTCGTCGCCCGCAACCGTGACCAGGAACACGCCACGATCGCGCAGCTGATCGAGCAGGCCGAGAAGGCCGGCAAGCAGGCCGAGGACGCGACCGACAAGGCCGTGGAGGCCTCCGCACAGGCCATCACCGCCGCCGCGCTCGCCAAGGAAGCCGCGGAGCGGGCGGCCAAGGAGACCGAAGCCGCGAAGACCGATGCCAACCGCGCGTCGGCGAAGGCCAAGCAGGCCGCCGACGCGGCCCGGGCGGCGGCCGAGGCCTCGCAGCGGGCGATCGGCGCGGCCAACGAGGCCAACCGCTCGGCCAGGCGGGCGTCGCTCGCCGCGGCGCAGACGGCGAACGCGGCCGCGGCTGCGGCCGAAGCCGCGGGCCGTGCCTCGAACGCGGCCTTCGCCGCGAGCAAGGACAAGGGCCAGGCCCAGGCCGCCCTCGACCGGGCCGCCGAGGCGCGCAAGGCCGGCGAGCTCGCCAAGCGCTCGGCCGCGGCCGCCGAGCAGGCCGGCAAGGCGTCCCTGGCCGCCGCCGACGCGGCAGCCGCGTCCCGCAGCGCAACGGGCAACGCCAACGCCGCCGCCAACGCGGCCGACCAGGCAGCCAACTACGCGGAGGCCGCCGGCGGATCCGCGGCCGAGGCCCGGGCCGCTGCGGCGGAGACCCGCCGGCACGCCGCCGAGGCCGACCGCGCCGCCACCGCCGCCGAGGCGCTGGCCCGCAGGTCGGCGACGGCGGCCAACGAGGCCCGTGACGCGGCCAACTCGGCCGCCACGCATGCCTTCAACGCCGCCACGGCCGCCGAGGAAGCCGCGGCGCACGCCGGTGAGGCAGCCGACCAGGCAGCCGAGGCCACCAAGCAGGCCGCTGCCGCCAAGGCCGCCGCCGACACCGCCACCAAGGCGGTGGCAACGGCGCAGAAGACCTTCGGCATCGCCCGCGAGACCGAGGCCGAGGACCTCAAGACCCGCACCAACGCGGGTGTCGAGGCCGCCATGACGTACAAGTCCTCGGCAGACACCTTCACCGCGGATGTCTCCCGGACGGTGGTCGAGGGCCAGGCGATCGTGGACGACACCAAGTCCCTGACCGCCGAGGCGAACAAGCCCGACGTCGACCAGGCCGCCATCGCGGTCAAGGGTCGTGCGGTCGCGATGCGGGCGCTGAAGTACTTCGGCTCCTGGCGCAAGGACGCGGCCGCCCAGGCCCTGTCCGGTACCGACGCCGAGGTCATCGAGTACCTGAAGACCGGCTGGGACAAGGCCCTCGCGGACGAGACGCGTCAGCAGGTCGCCGACCTCGCCTCGGCCGGCCCCTACGAGGCGGTACGCACTGCGGCCACCGAGGCTCTGAAGGGCACCGACCAGCAGATCCTCGACTTCTACACCACCGGCCGGCACCAGGCCGCCAACGCCGACTACCGCATCGCGGTCACCAAGCTCGCCAATGACGGCGGCCCCGGCGTCAAGGAAGGCGCCGTCAAGGCCTTGCAGGACGGCAGCACGCAGGCCCTGCTCGCTTTCCTCAACAATGGTCAGTACGAGGCCCAGCAGGCCGACGAGCGGGTGAGCGCCACCCAGCTGTTCAACGTCGGCGGTCCCGAGGTCAAGTCCGCCGCGAAGATCGCGCTCGCCGGGTCCGCCGACGAGGTACACAACTTCGTCCAGGCGGGCCAGTACACGGCCGCCCAGAAGGACGGGCTCGCCGACACCCACGTCGCCCAGGTCGAACGCCTCATCGCCGAGGGCCAGAACATCGCGGCCACCGCCCGGTACAACTCCGCGGTCGCCGCCAAGGCCGCCGCCGACGCCAGGAACGCCGCCGCCGAAGCCGAATTGGCCGCCGCCGACGCCAAGAAGAGCGCCGGCGAGGCCGAGAACTACGCCACCGCAGCCGACAACGCGGCCGACCGCGCGGAGACCAGCGCCAAGCAGGCCAAGACCTCGGCGACCACCGCACGTGCCGCCGCCAACCGCGCGGCAAGCGACGCGGTGGCCGCCGAGGAGTCCGCCGCCCAGGCGGAGTTCTCCGCCGAGTACGCGCGCACTTCGGCGTACGAGGCCAAGGAGTCCAGCAGCCGTGCGCATGCGGACGCGGTGGCGGCCGGGAAGAGCGCGGCAGAGGCCGACCAGCTGGCCGCCGCAGCCTGGAAGGACGTGGTGCAGAAGCGCGAGGCGGAGGAGGCCGAAGCGCGTCGGGTGGCAGCGGAACGCCGCAAGCAGGAGCGGGAAAGCGAACCGGTCTGCATCGTCAACCCGTACCGCGACCACCTGCCGCCCTGCGCGCTGGCCGGCAAGCCCCTCACCTTCCCCGAGATCGACCCGACGATGAAGGAGATCGTCTGGGAGATCCTCGGTCTGAACGACGCCAAGGAATGCGTCAAGAATCCCAGCCTCGGCAAGTGCTCTCTCGCCGCGCTGTCATTCCTTCCGGTCGGCAAGCTCAAGCTCCTCAAGAAGGGACTTGACGGAGTAGAGGATGTGGTCGACGGCAGCAGGACGGTGCGCGCGGCCCAGAAGTGCACGCAGTGCTTCCTCGCGGGCACCAGGGTGCTCATGGCCGACGACTCGGCGAAGAACATCGAGTCCGTCCAGGTCGGCGACGAGGTGCTCGCCACGGACCCGGTCACCGGGGAGCAGGGCCCGCGCAAGGTCACCGACCTGATCGTCACCGAGGACGACAAGTTCTTCAACGAACTCGGCATCTCCACCCCGCAGGGCGAGGAGAAGCTGACAGCGACGTACGAGCACCCGTTCTGGTCGCCGTCGGAGAACGACTGGGTCGAGGCGGAGGTCCTGCGGCCCGGAATGACGCTCAGGACCGACGACGGCTCCACCGTCACCGTCCTGGCCAACCGGTCCTACAGCAAGATCGCGCGGACCTACAACCTCACGGTCGAGGGCCTGCACACGTACTTTGTCTTCGCGGGTGACACCCCGGTTCTGGTCCACAACAGCCGGTGCCTGATCGCCAACGTCACCGGCCCCGCCGGCGAGACCCTCTGGCTCCCGAAGGGACGCAAGGCCATTTCGACGGCCAACAATGGGAAGGGCTGGTTCTATGACATCAAGGAATCCGAGGCTCTCGCCAACGGGCTCCACAAGAGCGTCAGATACGTACGCGTCATGGATCCGACGACCACCGGGAAGTTCCCGCAACCCACCGGATACATCACCTACGCAAACGACATGGGCCAGTTCATCAACCCCCTGACAGGGAATACCGTCGGTCCGTCCGACCCCTACTGGCACATTCCGATCCGGTAGATACCGTTGCATCGCGCGTTGGTCTGCACGACCTTGTTGAGGCCGTGCAGACCAACGCGCCACACCCACCTTGACCAGGAAAGACACTCCCCCATGAATGCCGATGAGTCTTGGGAATCCGTGCCGACCGTCACCATCCGCCTCTGGCGTGCGGATGCCATTGTGCTGTTCGACTGGCTGATGAGCACCGATCTGAACGCGGTACCGATCTCGCACCCAGCCCAGAAGCAGGCGCTCGCCGACCTGTTGGGCCGGTTCGAGTGGGCGTCTGACACGGACATCACGGCGTCCACCGAGGAAGAGATTGCCGCGGCGCAAGAAGAAGTGGCCAAGGACATGGGCTGGTAAGGCGCCGGTAGCGATCAAATGATCTCGGTTGAAGCCCTCTTCACCACCGCTGAGAACGGCACGTCGGCGGCTCCCATCGACTGGGATCCATTGCGGGAGCCCGACGCCTTGCAGGAGGTCGGCCTCCTCGACTGCAGGGTGTGTCCTCTCACGGGCCGGGCCGGGTTGCTCCTGGACATGCGCAGTGCCCTGCAGTACCGCACGGGCAATGCCGCCCTGCTCGTGGTCCGCGGACTCCGGTCGTTCCAGTGGGACGAGGAACCTCTGGAACGCGACCTGCTGCCGTGGTGGGATTCCGAATGCACGGTGTTGAATTCGTCCACCTCGAGCAGCACGTGAAGTAGCCGCGGAAATCGCTGTTGGTCGATTTCGCCCCGCTGGATGTCATCCAGCGGGGCGAAATGCTGCGAACCGAGTGGCCTGTCACCAGGAGACGCCACCTGGCGGATCAGAGCGCGACGCCGAGTCCCTCCAGCCCCCGGATCACAAAGGCCGGCTTGCGTACCGGCTCGGCGGTGAGGGTGAGCGTCGGTGCCTGGGAGAGCAACGCACGCAGGGATGCGGTGAGTTCCAGGCGGGCAAGCGGCGCCCCGATGCAGTAGTGGATGCCCGCGCTGAAGGAGATGTGCGGGTTGTCCGGACGGGAGAGGTCCAGCTCCTCGGGGGCGGTGAAGACGGCAGGGTCATGGTTGGCGGAGCCGAAGAGCATGGCGATCTCGGCGCCGTGCGGGATGGTCGTACCGTCGATCTCGATGTCATCGAGAACCCAGCGCTCGAACAGCTGCAACGGCGTGTCGTACCGCATCAGCTCCTCCACGGCCGTGGGCACCAGCGAGTGGTCGGCGCGGAGGGCGGCCAGCTGACCGGGGTTGCGGAAGAGGGCCCACCAGCCGTTCACCGTCGCGTTGACGGTCGCCTCGTGCCCGGCGTTCAGCAGCAGCACACAGGTCGAGATCATCTCCTGCTCGGTAAGCCGCTCCCCCTCGTCGTACGCGGCGATGAGGCCGGAGATCAGATCCTCGCCCGGCTCCTTGCGGCGCTCCTCGATCAGCCCCAGCAGGTACGCGGTGAACTCCTCCGACGCCCGCACCGCCTTCGCCGCCGTCTCCTGCGACGGATTCATCTCGTACATCCCGCAGATGTCCGCGGACCACGGCCGCAGCGGCGCCCGGTCGGACTCCGGGATCCCCAGCATCTCGGCGATCACCGAGACCGGCAGCGGCTCGGCGACATCGGTGAGCAGATCACCGCCGCCCGCCGCGACCAGCCGGCCGACCAGCTCACCGGCCAGCTGGTCCACGTACGGCTTGAGCCGCTCCACCGTGCGCGGCGTGAACGCCTTCGACACCAGCCGCCGGATCCGCGTGTGGTCCGGCGGCTCCAGGTCGAGCATCCCGTGGTCGTTGAGGACGTGGAACGGCTCATGCTCGGGCAAGGGCGCGGTGCGGCCGAAGTCCTCGTGCGTGAACCGGTGCTGGTACGTCCGGCCGAGGCGGCGGTCCCGCAGCAGCGCCGACACGTCCGCATGATGCGGGACCAGCCACTGCTTGGTGGGCTCGAAGTAGTGCACCCGGCCCCGGGCACGCAGCTCCTCGTACGCCGGGTACGGGTCCGCCAAGAACGCCGGGTCCCACGGGTCGAAGGCCTGCGGAGTCTCCAAAGCTGCCATGGACGGACGCTAGCCCGACCCGGCCCCCGCTGACCAGGGGCGTCTCGACGGACGGCCCCTATCGGACCACCGCGCGCACCCCTTGATCACCTGGGCGTGACCAGCCGTGCCTCGTACGCGAACACCGCCGCCTGCGTACGGTCCCGCAGGCCCAGCTTCACCAGGATCCGGCTCACATGGGTCTTGATCGTGGACTCGGCGACGAACAGCCGGGTCGCGATCTCCGCGTTCGACAGGCCCTGCGCGATGAGGACCAGCACCTCGGTCTCCCGGTCGGTGAGGTCGCCGTACGCCGCCTGTGCCGTGGCCGAGAGCCGTGGCTCGTCCGCGAGCTTGGAGAACTCGGTGATCAACCGCCTGGTGACCGAGGGGGCGAGCAGCGCCTCCCCGGCCGCCACCACCCTCACCCCGTCGGCGAGCTGACGCGCCGAGGCGTCCTTGAGGAGGAAGCCGGAGGCTCCCGCCCGCAGCGCCTGGTACACGTACTCGTCGAGGTCGAACGTCGTCAGGACCAGCACCTTCGCGGCGCCGTTCGCCGCGACGATCTCCCGGGTCGCCTCGATCCCGTTCATCTCCGGCATCCGGATGTCCATCAGCACGACGTCCGGGGCCAGCTCACGGACCCGCTCGACGGCCTCCCGACCGTTGACCGCCTCGCCGACCACCTCGATGTCCGGCATCGCGCCGAGCAGCACGGAGAAGCCCTCGCGGACCATCACCTGGTCATCGGCTATCAGTACGCGGATGGTGTTGCCGGCGGTACCGCTGGTGGTTCCGCCGCTGGTGCCGCCCGTCATCCTGTCTCCTCCGCCGCCGCGGGCACCGGCAGGAACACCGCCACCTCGTATCCCCCGTCGTCCGTACCGCCCGCCGTCATCTCGCCGTCCAGCATCGTGACGCGCTCGCGCATGCCGGTGATGCCGTGCCCCGCGCCGTGCGTGGACTTCGTCAGGCTCGTCGTCGGCGCGGGGCCGTTGACTATGCGCAGGCCGAGCCCGCCGAGGACGTAGCCGATCTCGACGCGGGCCGGCGCACCCGGCGCGTGCCGCAGGGCGTTGCTGAGGGCCTCCTGGACTATGCGGTACGCCGACAGCTCGACACCTTGCGGGAGCTCGCGCACCGCTCCGGTGACCGCCTTGTCGACGGTCAGGCCCGCGTCGCGCACATTGGCCAGGAGCGCGTCGAGGTCGGCGAGGGTGGGCTGCGGGGCGTCCGGCGCCTCGTAGTCCTCCGCCCGTACGACACCGAGCACGCGGCGCAGTTCGGTCAGCGCCGCCACCGCGTTCTCCCGGATCGTGATGAAGGCCTGCTCCAGCTCCGGCGGCGGATTCTCCACGCGGTAGGGGGCGGCCTCGGCCTGGATGGCGACCACCGACATGTGGTGGGCGACCACGTCGTGCAGCTCGCGGGCGATCGTCGTGCGCTCTTCGAGAAGAGTGCGCCTGGAGCGCTCGTGCGCCGTCTCCGACTGGTGGGCGGTCACCTCCTGCTCCGCCTCCCGGCGCACCTGGAGGACGGTGACGACCAGGAGAGCCACGGCGGAGACGAAGAGCAGCGGCACGGTGTTGGTGCTGTAGTACCCCCCGTGGAAGAAGGTCTCGGCGACGATCCCGTACAACGCGGTCAGCGTCCACATCCACGCGGCGGTGCGCGGCCTGGTCCGGAGCGCCACGATCGTCAGCACCACCAGGTGGGTGGCGAAGCTGCCCGGCGACCACGGCCAGTCGGTCCAGCTGTCGCCGATGATGCCGACCACCGGAGTCGCCACGAAGGAGAACCAGAAGGCACCGACCGGCCGGACCAGCGTCAGCAGGACCGGGAGCAGGGCGAGGAGGGTGAACACCAGCGTGCTGATGCTGTTGGTGCCGCTGCTGTCCGCGTTCGCGATGGCCATCGCGAAGAGTCCGGCCACCGCCACCACGGCGTGCGGTGTCCAGGCCGCGTACTTCTGTATGCCCTCGGGCAGCCGCCGGGTGAGTGGGCCGTCCACCCGCATCCGCGGCAGCGGACGGTAGGCGAAGGCGTCGTGGAACAGGTCCTGCCGGAGCCCGCGCAGGGCGTCCGCGGCCAGCCGGAACTCCGGGCTGCGCGGCTTTGCCCCGCCCGGCGGCGTCATCTGCGTCTGGGTCGTCTCGGTCACACTCAAAAAGGTAGGCCGCCGCCGGGGTCGCCGTCGTCACCAGGGAGGAGGGTCCTCCGGGATCCATCTCAGGTACTACGGGTATCGCTGTGGTCCTCCGATGGAGGGGGAAGGGGGCGGAGGGGTGGAGGGCACAGCGGGCGGGACCGTCGCCGCTCAGTAGCCGGACGGGCGGACCAGTCCTGACTCGTAGGCGAAGACGGCCGCCTGGGTGCGGTCGCGCAGGCCGAGTTTCACCAGGATGCGGCCCACGTGGGTCTTCACGGTCTGTTCGGCGACGACGAGGCGCTCGGCGATCTCCGAGTTCGACAGGCCTTGGGCGATGTGGGCGAGGACCTCCGTCTCGCGCTCGGTCAGCTCGCCCACCCGCTGTTTGAGGGGGGAGCGGGGTGTGGAGTCGAGCCGGGAGAACTCGGCGATGAGACGGCGGGTGATCCCGGGCGCGAGCAGGGCATCGCCCGCCGCGACCACTCGTACCGCCTCGGCGAGCTGGTCCGCGGACGCGTCCTTGAGCAGGAACCCGGAGGCGCCGGCGCGCAGCGCGTCGTACACGTACTCGTCGAGGTCGAAGGTGGTGAGCACCAGCACCTTGATCTGAGGGGTGGCCTCGGTGATGCGTCTGGTGGCGTCGATACCGCTGAGCTCGGGCATGCGGATGTCCATCAGGACGACGTCCGGGGTGAGTTCGGCGACCTGCACGATCGCGTCCATGCCGTCGACCGCCTGGCCGACCACCTCGATGTCGGGCTGGGTGTTGAGCAGCACGGTGAAGCCCTGCCGGACCATCTGCTGGTCGTCGGCGATCAGTACGCGGATGGTGCCGCTCGTCATGGGTTCTCTTCTCCTGCGAAGCCTGTGTAGCCAGTGGAGCTTGTGGAGCCAGTGGAGCTTGTGGAGCCAGTGGAGCTTGTGGAGTTCGCGATGGCCTTGGTGCCTGCGGGCTTCGCGATGGCCGTGGTGCCTGTGGAGTTGTCATCCGCTGAGCCGTCGGGGTCCGAGGCGTCGGGGTCAGAGGCGTCGCCGCGGGGCAGGAAGGCCGCCACAACGAAGCCGCCGTGCGAGGTCTCCGAGGTCACGAGGGTGCCGCCGAGCATCGCGGCGCGCTCCCGCATGCCGAGCAGACCGTGGCCCGCGCCCGGTGACGGCGGGGCCGGGCGCTCGGGTCTGGAGTTGATGACCCGTATCTGGAGGCCACGGGGGAAGTGACAGAGCTCGACGCGGACGATCGAACCGGGCGCGTGCCGCAGGGCGTTGCTGAGTGCCTCCTGGATGATCCGGTACGCGGACAGCTCCACACCGGGCGAGAGGGGAAGCTGTTCGCCGGTGATCTCGGTGGTCACAACCAGTCCGGCGGTGCGGGTGTTCTCGACGAGGGCGTCGAGGCGGTCGAGCGTGGGCTGCGGGGAGTCGGGGGTGGCGCCGGTGCCGGCCCCGAGCCCGTACGGGTCCTCCGGATTCTCCGAGCGCAGGACGCCAAGAACGCGGCGCAGCTCGGTGAGTGCCTCCAGGGCGTTCTGTCTGATGCCCTCCAGGTTCTCCCGCAGCTCCTTCGACGGGTTCTCGACGAGGTGCGGCGCGACCTGGGCCTGGATGGAGATCACCGACATGTGGTGGGCGACCACGTCGTGCAGCTCGCGCGCGATACGGCTGCGCTCCTCCAACAGCGTGCGGCGGGCCCGCTCCTCCGCGGTCAGCGAGGCCTGCTCGACGAGCTGGTTGCGGGCCTCGCGGCGGCCGCGCAGGGCGGTACCGAGGAGGACGACGGCAGCGAAGACGATGATCGCCAGCACACCCGTCGAGGAGTACGACACGGCGCCGAGGAGCCCCTGGAAGACGTACGTCAGCAACGCGGTGAGGGCCAGTGCCTCTATGGCCACCCGGGTGGGGACCCGCAGAGCCAGCAGGAACAGCACGATCGCGTGCGCGACGATGCCCGGACCGCCCCACGGCCAGGGGATTGCGCCGTCGACATGGCCGATCGGTGAGTTCGAGGTCAGGCCGGGGCGTGCGGCCTCGGCGGCCACGAACGTGGCGACCAGCGAGAGCCACCAGGCCGGAACGGGCCGCCACAGCACGAGCACCACGCCGATGCCCTGGGCCAGCGCGGTCAGCAGACCCAACTCCGTGCTCACGCCGGAGACCATGGTCATCTGCTCCGTGTTGGCAACGGTCGCGACGACCGCGATCACGATGACCACGACATGCGGGAACCTCCGCAGCCACCGGGGCCGCGACAACGGCGGCAAGGGCATGCGGGTGAAGTTCGCCCCGTCCTCCCACAAGGTCCGCAGCACTCGGCGGAGTCCCTGCCGGGCCAGCTGCGCGACCGAGGGAGGCGAGGGTGCGGCGGAGGCGTCGCCACGCGTGATGCCGTTGTTGCTCGGGCCGCTCACGGGGCCAACCCTAGGCACGGGGCGCCGCCTTCACTCCGGCGGGGTCAGGACGGCGGTGGACGCGGACGACTCGGGAGGGCCGGCCGGTGCGGCGGCGGGGGCCCTGTTCATGGGTGCGAAAGGCGGACCAGCAGACGGAGAGGGCGAGAGCGAAGACGGGCAGCCAGGCGAGACGTGCCGCCACCCAGCCGAGGTCGTCGGGGACGGTGTGCAGGCCGGGGAGCCGGCCCGCCAGTAGGCCCAGGGCGGTGACCGCCATCAAGGACGTCTGGTGCCACAGAAATATCGTCATCGCGGAGAGATTGGCGAGTGCCACCGCCGCCCAGGCCGCGGGGCGCCTCATCCAGCGGCGGAGCGGCCCGCGCAGCAGCAGGGCGAGACCGCACTGGGCCAGCCCGAAGGTGACGACGGCCAGCGACGGCGGGTTCAGGTTGGAGACCGCCGCGCCCGGGACGCCGACCATCGACGCCGGATAGCCCGCCCACGCCACCAGCACCGCGGTCGCGGCCGCCCCGCAGCCGAACAGCACCCAGCCCGCGCGACGACTGTCCAGCTCACCGCGCGTCCAGGCCGCACCCAGCGTGTACGGCACCAGCCAGCCCGCCGCGACGTTCACCCAGCCGAGCCAGGACGGGCCGCCGAATCCGAAGCGAATGAGATCCACATGGAGAACGACGGCCAGCGGCCACAGCGGGTTCATCCGCGTCAACAGGGGTGTCGCCGCGGTCAGTCCCGCGAAGATCAGGAGAAACCAGAGCGGGGACAGCGCCAGCTTCACCAGCGCGTGGACCGTCTCGAAGCCCGTACCCGACGCAAGCAGACAGACCGCGGCCACCGTCCAGAGGGCCAGCACCGCCGCCACCGGTTTGAAGAGGCGGGCCAGGCGGGTTCGCAGCCACTGCCCGTACGTCGTGCCGCGTGCCCGCGCCGACGCGTAGCCCTTGGTGGCCACATGGCCGCCCACCAGGAAGAACACGGCGAGCGTCTGGAAGACCCAGGAGATGGGAGCCAGCCAGGGCATGTGCTGCAACGGGCTCGCCACGCGCAGCGCGCCGCCGTCCGCGACCAGGGCCGTCACCAGCCAGTGGCCGAGTACGACACCGAGGATCGCGAGGGCGCGCAGGGCGTCGACGGCGCGATCCCGCGCCGCGGGGGTCGCCTCGTCGATACGACGGGCGCCGCTCCTTATGCCTTGTGCCGCCGCCCGTATGACGCTGCCGGGCTTGGCTGTTCGGGGCTTGGCTGTTCCGGGCATGGCTGTTCGCACGAAGCGCGAGTGGGCCGGGTGAGACGGGCGAGACGGGTGGAACTCACGCACGGGTTACCTCCGAGGTGTCGCCGAGGACGATGCGGGCGAGGTTGTCCAGGGACACCGAGCCCGGTGTGAAGTAGTCGCTGTGGCCGACACCGCCCGCCGCGAAGACATGGGCGCCGAAGTCCGGGGAGACCGGGTCGGGGCCGAAGCCGACGGTCGTGCCGAAGAGGTCGGCGCGGGTGTGCGGGACGCCCGCTATCCAGTCGTCGGCGCCGCGGGCCGCCCAGACACGGGCGGATGTGTGCAGTGCCCCGACCGAGTCCGCGCCGGTGCCCGGGCTGCCGACGAGCACGATGTCGTCCACGTCCAGGTCCTGCGCCGCACGTCCGCAGACCACCGTGCCGTAGGAGTGGCAGAGCAGGGAGACGGGCGCCTTCTCGCCGACGACGCCCCGCAGTTCGCGTATGAACCCCTTCAGGCGCGGGGCCGCGTCGTCGGCCCGGTCCGTGGTCAGCACTGTGGTGCTCACCGTGCGGGGAGCCTCATAGCCGAGCCAGGCGACGACGGCCGTACGCGGGCCGAGGCGCTCGTGCAGGGAGAGGGCGCCGGCGCGGAACCGGTCGTACGTCTCCAGGTTGGTGTCGGAGCCGGGGACCAGGATCGCGACGCGGTCGGCTTCGGCGAGGTCGCCGAACACCTCGACGGCCTGGCCCGGGCCTCGGCCGTCGAAGGAGAGGAAGTGGCGGGAGGAGTCGGCCATGGCCCGGTCGGCGGCGGCGCGGGTGCTGTCGCCGCGGTCCGCGGCCATACGGGCCGCCTCCGCGGCGTTCGCACCGTTGGCCGCGTACGCCTCGTCCAGCGTCGATACCGTCACGGGGGCGAGCGTCGCGGGCGCCGGGGCGGGGATCCGGGGCCGAGCGGCCGCGGCGGCCACGGGGACGACGACAGCGCCCGTGACCAGTACGGCGAGCAGGGTGCGGCGCAGCCGCCGGACCACGCGTCCGGCACGCCCACCCGGCGTCGGCTCCGCGGCCATCGGCACCGACTCCGGTCCCAACCCCGGCTCCGACTCCGACTCCGCAGGTGATACCCCGCTGCCCGCCGCGCTCGGCTTCGCCCCGAACCCCATGCCGACCTTCCCTCCCCGTGCTCCCGCTCATCGGGCGCCAATGGAAGGGAAGTTACGGATCGTCACGTGTCGTCGGCGTCCCGCCAGGGAGCTCACCTGGGAGGTAGCTCTCAGGTATTACGGGTATGACCGGGCGGCCGAACACGGGCCACACGCCGGTCGCGCTCCACCCGCCTTCACCAGGCCAGCTGGGCGATCTCCTCGGCCACCACCGCGCACGCATCCGCCGCCGGGTCGATCAGCGGGAAGTGGCCGACGTCCTCCAGGAGCGTCAGGCCGACCACCTCGCCCGCCTTCGCCGCCGCGTCGGCGTACGCCTCCGCGACCGCCTGCGGGACGACGATGTCGGTACGGCCCTGTACGAGGGTCGTTGCGATGCCGGTGGGGAGGAGGTGCGCCGGGTCGGCGTACGGCAGGCGGTCCGCGAACTTGCCTTCCCCGCCGAGGAGTTGGCGAGCGGCCCCGCCGCACACGTCCAGCTTCTCGGCGACCCGGAAGTCCGCGATCGGGGCAAGGGCGACGACACCGCGCAGGGGCGCCGGACGGTCCGTGCGCCAGGGCGCGTCGGCGGGCAGGAGGTGGCGCGCGGAGGCCCACAGGGCGAGATGGCCGCCCGCCGAGTGGCCGGTGACCACCATGCGGCGGGGGTCGGCCGACGGGAGCTTCTCCCGTACGAGCGCGGGCAGGGCGTCGAGCGCGGCCGCGACGTCGTCGAAGGTGTCCGGCCAGCGGCCTGCGACCGGGCCGTCGCCGCCCTGCGCGGGGATCGCGGCGCCCCGGCGGTACTCGACGTTGGCCACGGCGAAACCGCGGCGGGCCAGGAAGTCCGCGAACGGCGTGATGTGACGGCGGTCGTACGGGGCGCGCCAGGCGCCACCGTGCAGGACGACCACGAGGGGGGCGAGGACGGCGGGGTCGGGCTCGCGCGGGGCGTAGAAGTCGATCACCTGGTCGGGGTGGTCGCCGTACGCGACGGTGACGTCGGGGTCGACGGGCGGGTGCGAGAAGGCGGACGCCTCCTCGGCGTCGTCCCGTGCCATCGCTCCGTCCCGAGCTGCGGCTTCGTCCCGAGCTGCGGCGTCGTCCTGCATGCTCCAACCTCTCAGCGGTGAAACGGATTTGGCGGACCAGGAGAGAATTCGGCCGTTGGCGGGGACGCTATCAGGCCCGTGACGTGCGTCGACACCGGGATATCACTCTCGGTTAGGGTCAAACGGTTCTGCTGTTTCGTTACGCTGGCGGGGGACGTCCACGCCCGTGGTCCGGTCCGCGAAGGAGTACGCCATGTCCGCCGAGCCCGGCACCGTACGCCCCGGGGGACGCACCGCCCGTGTCCGTGCGGCTGTGCTCCGCGCCGCCGGGGACGTGCTCGCCGAGCAGGGGTTCGCGCATCTCGATCTCGCCGATGTGGCGCGGCGGGCCGAGGTGGGGAAGACCACCGTGTACCGGCGGTGGGGGTCCGTGACCGGGCTGGTCGCCGATCTGCTGAGCGACATGGCGGAGCAGTCGCTGCCGCGGGTGGAGACCGGGTCGGTGTTGGGGGATCTGCGTGCCAATGCCGCGTTGGTGCGGCGGACGCTTGCCGATGCTCGGCAGGGGGCGTTGTTCCGGGCGGTCATTGCTGCGGCGGCGGGGGATGTGCGTACGGGGGAGGCGTTGCGGCGGTTCTATGACGTGCGGGTTGCGGAGTGGGCGCCTTGTGTCGAGCAGGGGGTTGTGCGGGGGGAGTTGCCGGTGGGGACCGACGCGGCGACGGTCGTACGTGCGGTGTCGGCGCCCCTCTATTACTCCTTGCTCACCGGCGGGGTGGCGCCGGGGGACGACGATGCCGAGCGGGCTGCGTCGGCCGCGTTCGCTGCGGCGGTGGCCGGAGTGTACGTCGTCGGCCCCCGGTGATCCGGGGGGAGGGGACAAGCGTTTTTCGCCCCCTCCGCCCCTACCCGTCCCTTGCTCCTGGGGGCTCCGCCCCCAGACCCCCGCTCGCCCGAAGGGCTCGTCCTCAAACGCCGGACGGGCTGAAAGATCTTCCCCGGCCCGGGGCTGAAGAGCGCAGCCTCCACGGGTGGGTGGGGGATCGGGATGGTGCCGCCTCGTCCTTGAACGCCGGACGGGCTGGAGATACCTGGCCCGGGCTGGAAGATCTCTCTCCCCCCAGCTACAGAACGATCTCCTCCCCCAGCACCCTCGCCGCCCGTTCCACATCCGCGAAACCGACGTACAACGGAGTGAAGCCGAAGCGCAGGACGTCCGGGTGGCGGAAATCGCCGACCACGTCGCGCTCGATCAGTTTCTTCATGACCTCGCCGGCGTCCGGGCAGCGTAGGGCCACCTGGCTTCCGCGCTCCGTGTGGGCGGAGGGTGTTACGGACTCCACGCGGCCCTCGGGGACGTATGCCGAGACGCATTCCAGGAAGAAGTCCGTGAGGGCGAGGGACTTGGTGCGGACGGAGTCGATGGAGATGCCGTCCCACACCTCGAGGGCCGCTTCCAGGGCGAGCATCGAGAGGATGTCCGGTGTGCCCACCCGGCCGCGCAGGGCGCCCTGCGCGGGTTCGTAGGCGGGGCTCATGCCGAAGGGGTCCGTGTGGGAGTTCCAGCCGGGGAGCGGGGAGTCGAAGCGGTCCTGGAGTTCGTTGCGTACGTAGAGGTACGCCGGTGAACCCGGGCCGCCGTTCAGGTACTTGTAGGTGCAGCCGACCGCCAGGTCGACACCGTGGGCGTCCAGGTCCACCGGCAGGGCGCCCGCGCTGTGGCACAGGTCCCAGACCGCGAGAGCGCCGGCGGCGTGGATCGCGGAGGTCAGGGACGGGAGGTCGTGCAGGCGGCCGGTGCGGTAGTCGACGTGGTTCAGCAGGACCGCCGCCGTGCGGGGGCCGAGGGCAGCGGGCACGTCCGCGGGGTCCAGCGGCCGCAGTTCGCAGCCGGTCAGGCGGGCCGCCGACTGTGCGATGTAGCCGTCCGTGGGGAACGTCGTCGCGTCGACCAGGATCTCGTCCCGGCCTTCCCCGGCCAGCCGCACGGCACCCACAACCGCCTTGAAGACGTTGACACTTGTGGAGTCGCCCACCACTATCTGGCCGGGCGCCGCGCCGACCAGCGGCGCGATCCGGTCGCCGATCCGCTCCGGCGCCGTCCACCAGCCGCTCTCGTCCCAGGACCGGATCCGCAGCTCGCCCCACTGACGGCGTACGACATCGTCGACCCGGCCGGGTACGTTCGCGGGCAGCGCGCCGAGCGAGTTCCCGTCCAGGTACACCACGTCGTCGAGGACGAACCGCTCGCGCAGTCCGGCCAGTTCGTCGGTCGAGTCCAGCTCCGCGGCCCTGCGGCGCAGCTGGGACAGCTCAGACAGCTCAGACATGGGACCTCGCCGTCCACAGCTCGGGGAACACGTTCTTCTGCGCCCGCTTCTCCAGCCAGGCCACCCCGGCGGAGCCGCCGGTGCCCGTCTTCGCGCCCATCGCACGGCGCGTGGCGACGAGATGGTCGTTGCGCCATCGCCACACCAGTTCCGCGACGTCCGTCAACGCCTCGCCGAGACGGGCGAGTTCGGCGTTCTCGTCGCCCGCGTACAACGACGTCCACACCGCCTCCACCTCCGGCGAGGACTCGTAGCGCAGCGACACGTCGCGCGAAAGGACCGCCGCCGGGACCGCGTGCCCGCGCCGCGACAGCAGCCTCAACACCTCGTCGTACAGGCTCGGTTCGTGCAGCGCCTTCTCCAGCTCCGCGTGGACGCGCGGCGCGCCCCGGTGCGGGACCAGCATGGACGCGGACTTCTCGCCGAGCAGGAACTCCATCCGGCGGTACATCGCGGACTGGAAGCCGGAGCCTTCGCCGAGGGCGCCGCGGTACGAGTTGAACTGGGCCGGCGTGAGTCCGGCGAGGGGCCGCCAGGAGGCGTTCAGCGCCTCCAGTTCCCGTACGGACCGCTTCAGCGCAGCCACCGCGACCGGCACCCGGTCCTCGCGGAGCGCGTTCGCCGCGGTCTCCCACTCGTGGACGATGACCGTGAACCACAGCTCCATGACCTGGGTGGTCACGAGGAAGACCATCTCTCCGGGGTCGTCGGAGCGGGTGTGCTGGAGGTGGGTGAGGACGTCCGCCTGTACGTAGTCCTCGTACGGCGTGGTTCCCTGGAAGTCGAGATGCGGGGTCTCGGGCTCCTGAGCCTCTGCGGGCTGAGCCTGCTGGGACGACATCGCTGTCTCCTGATGCGTACTCCGGGTAGCGGTCCGCCCCTGCCGATTCCGACACGGGGGCCCCGGTCCCCACCGGCATCCTCCGCAATCGTCCCCCGATAACGCAAGGTCCGCCTGGTCACACCAGGCGGACCTGCACAAACGCGGTGCGTGCTAGCCCAGCGTCTGCGCCGCCGTGGGCGAGGAGTCCTTCAGGAACTGGCTGCAGCGCTCGTACTCCTCCTGCTCGCCGATCGCCTGTGCGGCGCGGGCGAGGCCGTGCAGGGCACGCAGGAAGCCGCGGTTCGGCTCGTGCTCCCAGGGGACCGGGCCGTGGCCCTTCCAGCCGCTGCGGCGCAGGGAGTCCAGGCCGCGGTGGTAGCCGGTACGGGCGTAGGCGTACGACTCGACGACGCTGCCTCGCTCGTAGGCCTCGTCGGCGAGCTGGGCCCAGGCGAGGGAGGAGGTCGGGTACTTGGCGGCGACGTCGGCGGGGGCCGTGCCGTTCGCGAGGAGCTCGCGGGGCTCCGGGTAATCGGGGAGGTTGGTCGGGGGCGGTCCCCCGAGGAGGTTCTCGTGAATCGTCATGGGTTCCAGTCTGCGGCATTCGTTGTCGCGGGGTTGAGTCACCCCAGGGAGGGAGGGACCCCGGTGCCGGGGCTGGCTCGGGTTTCTTCGCCCCCTCCGCCCCTTCCCGTCCCTTGTTCCTGGGGGCTCCGCCCCCAGACCCCCGCTCGCCCGAAGGGCTCGTCCTCAAACGCCGGACGGGCTGAAACCGGGCGTAGCCCGGAAGTGCGGGACGGGTAGGGGCGGAGGGGGCGAAAAACCCCCACCCTCACCCCCGCTTCCCCGTCTCCAGCGGCGGAGCCGTGACCCACCCGTGTGTGCGGCACTCGGGTCGGCGGCAGTCCGGTGCCGGGCGGCGGACCGTTGCGAAGGCCACGATCGCACCGAGGACGAGGACCCCGGCGCACAAGGGCATCGCCCGCCGGAACGCGGCGTCGAAGGCGTCGGCGGACCGGTACGCCTCCGCCCCCATCCCCGCGAGCAGCGGCAGCGCGGCCACCGCGATGAGCCCCGCCGCACGGGCCGCCGCGTTGTTGATCCCGCTGGCGAGCCCCGCCCGCCCGGTGTCCACGGAGGCGAGGACGGTGGCGGTCAGCGGCGCGACCAGCGTCACCATGCCCAGGCCCAGGACCAGCAGCGCGGGAAGCACATCGGCGACGTACGAGGCGTCCTCCCCCACCCGCAGCATCAGCAGCATCCCCGCCGCACACAGCAGCGGCCCCACCGTGAGCGGAATACGCGGCCCGATGCGCTGGGCGAGCTCGCCCGAGCGGGCGGAGAACAGCAGCATGAGAGCGGTCGTGGGCAGCAGCGCCGTACCGGCTGCGAGGGCCGAGTATCCCGCCACCACCTGGAGCTGGAGCGCGGCCAGGAAGAAGAAGCCGCTGAAGGCCGCGTACACGCACAGCGTGACGGCGTTGACCGCCGTGAACTGGCGCGAGGCGAAGATGTCGAGCGGCATCATCGGATCGCTGCGGCCCCGCTCGACGTACACGAAGGCCACACCCGCGGCCACGCCCGCGACCGCCGTCACCCACACGAGCACAGAGCCGCTGCGGGCCTCGATCAGGGCATATGTCACGAACGCCAGCGACAGTGCGCCGAGGACCGCGCCCAGCACGTCGAAGCCGCGGTGTGTACGGCTGTCCTTGGACTCGGGGACATGCCGCAGAGCGATGGGCGCGCACAGCAGCGCCACCGGGATGTTCAGCAGGAACACCCAGCGCCAGCCGGGGCCGTCCACCAGCCAGCCGCCCACGAACGGCCCGATCGCCGCGCCGACGCCCCCGAAGCCCGACCACAGCCCGACGGCCCTGGCCCGGTCGTCCGGATGGAAGGAGGCCTGGATGAGCGCGAGTGAACCGGGGGTGAGGAGCGCCCCGCCGACGCCCTGCAACGCACGGGCCGCGATCAGCACTCCCCCGCTGGGCGCGATTCCGCACAGCAGCGAGGCGGCCGCGAACCACACCACCCCGATGACGAAGACCTTCCGCCGCCCGAAGCGGTCCCCGAGCGATCCGCCCAGCAGGATGAGCCCCGCCAGCGTCAGCGTGTACGCGTTCACGGTCCACTGGAGGGCCGCGAGGTCCGCGTTCAGGTCACGGCCGATCCGCGGCAGCGCGACGTTGACGACCGTCGAGTCCAGCATGGCCATGCTGGAACCAAGGACGGTGGTCAGCAGGATCCACTTGCCCGTGGGGCTGGAGATCCGCACACCCGGCTCCGCCGGTTTCTCCTGCGGAGACTGCGGAGACCGTGGAGACTCCGGATCCTGCGGAGTGGCAGCCATACCTCGGAGCATACGGAAGGGCCCGGCACCGCGCGGGTGCCGAGCCCAAATCCATCTCGCGGTTACTTCAGCTTGGTGCCCGAGGAACGCAGCGCCGCACACGCCTCGGTCACGCGCTTGGCCATGCCGGCCTCGGCGGCCTTGCCCCAGGTGCGCGGGTCGTACTTCGACTTGGTGCCGACCTCGCCGTCGACCTTCAGGACCGCGTCGTAGTTGCGGAACATGTGGTCCACGACGGGACGCGTGAAGGCGTACTGGGTGTCGGTGTCGAGGTTCATCTTCACGACGCCGTTCTCCAGCGCGGTGGCGATCTCCTCGGCCGTGGAGCCGGAGCCGCCGTGGAAGACGAAGTCGAACGGGTTCGCCTTGCCGTACTTGGCGGAGACGCCCTCCTGGAGGTCCTTGAGGAGCTCGGGGCGCAGGACGACGTTGCCCGGCTTGTACACACCGTGCACGTTGCCGAAGGACGCGGCGAGCAGGTAGCGGCCCTTCTCGCCCAGGCCGAGGGCCTCGGCGGTGCGGAGCGCGTCGTCGACGGTCGTGTACAGCTCGTCGTTGATCTCGTGCGAGACGCCGTCCTCCTCGCCACCGGTCGGGGTGATCTCGACCTCGAGGATGATCTTCGCGGCGGCGGCCTTCGCGAGCAGCTCCTGGCCGATGGCCAGGTTGTCGGCGAGGGTCTCGGCGGAGCCGTCCCACATGTGCGACTGGAACAGCGGGTTGAGGCCCTTGGCAACACGCTCGGCGGAGATGTCGAGCAGCGGACGTACGTAGCCGTCCAGCTTGTCCTTGGGGCAGTGGTCCGTGTGCAGCGCGACCGTGACGTCGTACTTGGCGGCGACGATGTGCGCGAACTCGGCGAGCGCGACGGCGCCGGTCACCATGTCCTTGTTGTGCTGGCCGCCCAGGAACTCCGCGCCACCGGTGGAGATCTGGATGATGCCGTCGCTCTCGGCCTCCGCGAAGCCGCGCAGGGCAGCGTGCAGGGTCTGCGACGAGGTCACGTTGATGGCCGGGTAGGCGAACTTCCCTGCCTTCGCCCGGTCGAGCATCTCGTTGTAGACCTCGGGGGTTGCGATCGGCATCTGTCCGCTCCTTGTGTATGTGCGGGTGGCGTTCTGCTGCTTACGGCCCTGACCTAGGGGGTGACGTCATCGTCGTCCCCATCTTTCCAGACTTGCCCGGATGCTTGAGCCATGGTGTCCAGCCTGTGGATAACTCCGGATCCGGGCCGTCTGCGACGCCGTACGCAACGCCCTGCACAAGGCCGTACGCAACAGGGCTCGGCCCAGGTCTCAGTCCAGGCCCAGCTCGTCCTTCGAGAACGCGAAGAGGTACGGCACCCCGGCGCCCGTCTCGATCTTCTCGGCGGCGCCCGTCGCGCGGTCGACGATCGTCGCGACGGCCACCACCTCCGCGCCGGCCTCGCGCACCGCCGTCACGGCCTCGAGCGGGGAGCCGCCGGTGGTGGAGGTGTCCTCGACGACGAGTACGCGCCGGCCCGCGATCTCCGGACCCTCGACGCGACGCTGCAGCCCGTGCGCCTTGGCGGCCTTGCGTACGACGAAGGCGTCCAGCCGCTTTCCGCGCGCGGCGGCGGCGTGCAGCATGGCCGTGGCCACCGGGTCGGCGCCCATGGTGAGGCCGCCGACCGCGTCGAAGTCGAGCCCGTCGGTGAGGTCGAGCAGCACCTGGCCGACCAGCGGCGCGGCCTCGCCGTCCAGCGTGACGCGGCGCAGGTCCACGTAGTAGTCCGCCTCGAGACCCGAGGAGAGGGTCACCTTGCCGTGCACCACGGCCTTGTCCTTGATCTGCTGCAACAGCGCGTCGCGTACGTCAGTCATGTCCGCCAGCTTAGAGGCGCCGCCAGGTCCAGGTGGTGGCCGCCTCCAGGGGCTCGATGGGGGTGACCAGGCGCGGGAGGGTGTTCAGCCCGTTGGGCGGACCCGTCTGCGGTTCGACGCACACGGCCGCCTCCTGCTCGTCGTACACGACGACCCATTGCTCACGGCTGGTGATCTTCAGCTCCAGCTGCCCCGGCCAGGTGAGCGTGACGTCGACTCCGTCGGGCATGCCGAAGCAGTCGTCCCAGGGGCTGGGGCGCGGCTCGATCCGGCGCCCGGTGGGGAGGTGGTCCTCGCCGCGCTCCTCCTGCCAGGCGGGGGTGAAGTCGATGTTCACGTCCTCCTCGCCGAGGTTCCGGTTGAACCACGGGTGCCAGCCGATCTGGGCGGGGAAGGAGTCGTCGTACGTCTCCACGGACATGGTGAGCGTGAGGGCGTCCTCCGTCAGGGCGAACGCCTGGGTGACGCGGCCCGGGTGGGGCCAGGGGGCGACGAGGTCGTACGTGATCACGGCCTCGTTCTTGGTGGTGTGGGCGGTGCGCCAGGCGCCGTCTCGGGCGGTGCCGTGGATGGCGTGCGGTGGGGAGTTGAGCGGCATCTGCTGTACGGCGACGCCGTCCAGGAACCGGCCGTCGCGGATCCTTCCGCACCACGGAACCATCGGGAAGCACCCGAATTTCCCGCCCTGCCGTAGCAGTTCCACACCGCCGACCCGCACACTCCCGATCCGTCCGCCGTTCCCCGGCAGTACGGTCACCTCCGCGTCACCCGCGGTCAGCGTGATGTCTTCGTTACTCACGGAGTTGACCCTACTGGGACGGGCGCCCGGAATGGTTTTTCGCCCCCTCCGCCCCTACCCGACCCTTGCTCCTGGGGGCTGCCGCCCCCAGACCCCCACATCGGCCTGAACGGCCTCGTCCTCAAACGCCGGACGGGCTAAAAGATCTCTAGCGCCGGCCGGGGAAAGATTCAGCCCCTCCGGCGTTTGAGGAGCGGGGGTTTGGGGGCGGAGCCCCCAAGGGACGGGAATGGGTAGGGGCGGAGGGGGCGAAAAAACCACCCCCAGCCCACCCCTCACCGCCGCTTGCGCAACACCCTCGTCAGGGCGATCGCCGACGCGAGGGCCAGGGCCGCCGCAGGTGCCGCCCAGCGCAGGGTGGCTCGGGCGGCGGTCGCCTCCGGCGTGGGGACGGGGGCGTAGCGCCCGCGAGGCGGCGCATGGTCGACCTCCTCCGCACTGCGGCCGATCATCGTCCGTCGAGCGTGCGCGGCCTCGGCGATGGAGTCCTCCTCATCGGCCAGGAGACCCGGCACGAGCTCCTCCTCGTCCACGAACTCCTCGCCGAACCCCTCCGCCACGAGTTCGTCTTCGACAGACGGCTCAAGCGAGGGCGACGGCGACGGAACATCGGCGTCGGAGACAGAGGGGGCGGGGTCAGGGTCGGCCCCCTCGACCGAAGCCGAAGCCGAAGGCGAGGCCGCATCCGCATCCACCACCCCCAGATTCCCCACAAACCGCTCCACCAGCCGCCCCACCGCGGCAGCCACCGCATCCGACGGCAACTCCGCCACCCGCCCGTCGGCGGAAGCCGTGCCACCGACGACGACCGTCGTGCCACCCTCGGCGGGTACCAGCCGCAGAGCCAGCGCGAGTTTCACCGAACCACTGCCCCGGGCCTCGGTCGCATCGCCCTCGACGGTGTAGGAACCGTCGTCCTGGGCGGTGACACTCAGCGCGCCGCGATAGGTGATCGTGTGGCCGCCGAAGCGGACTTTCAGGCGCCCGGAGACGGGCGGCGTCCCGGCGTCCTGCTGGAGCCCGGGGACTGCCCGGGCCACCCGCACGGGATCGCCCAGCGCCTCCCTGAGCCGCTCGGCCGGAACCGGAACGTACACCTCATGCTCCATGCCAGCCGAGCCTACCCAGCACGACCGGGACCGCACCCGGGTATGAAGGGATTCCGCCGGGATTCCCACGCCTCCGACTCAGTCGGCGTACCGCGGATGCACCAGCGTGGAGGGCGGGAGGCCGGGAATCCGGGTGCGGGAGGCGGCACGGGCGTCCGCGGTCAGGGCGGCGGGCGTGAGCGTGCGCGGACTCGGCCCGCCGTGGTCCAGGCCCAGGACCGGAGCCGTACGGGAGGCCAGCAGGAAACCCCAGTCGTGCGGGGCGCGTGACGCGCCGGCCGTCCGGTCGGGGCCGGCCGCGAAGCCGGAGTCGCGGCCGGCCACGCGGTAGGGCGCGGTGCGCAGTCCGGCCGCGTGGATCGTCGTGTCGATCGTCCAGAAGACGCGGGGGCGGGTCTCCACGGGACCCGCGTGGACCGCGAGGCGGCCGTCGGGGGCAAGGACGCGGCGCACCAGGCCGTAGAACTCCTGCGAGTACAGCTTCGTGCTCGCCGTGATGCCGGCGTCGGGGAGGTCGGAGATCACCACGTCGTACGTCGAGGGGGCGCCGCGCAGCCAGTCGAAGGCGTCCGCCGTCACCACACGCACGCGTGGATCGTCGTACGCGTGACCGTTGAGCCGGGACAGCGCCGGGTCCTGGCGCGCCAACCGCACCACGCCCGCGTCGAGTTCGACCTCGTCGACATGGCGTACGCCGGGATACCGCAGCACCTCGCGGGCGGCCAGCCCGTCGCCGCCGCCGAGGATGAGCACGCGCGCGTGGGGGCCGTTCATCACGGGGTGGACGAGTGCCTCGTGGTAGCGGCGCTCGTCGCTGCCGCTGACCCGGAGGCGGCCGTCGAGGTAGAGATCGAGCGGGCGGCCGTCCGTGCCGCCGGTGAGGACGACCTCCTGGACCCCGGTCCGGAGCGCGACCCGTACCTCCGCCCCGTACACCGCATGCCGTGCCGCCCGTTCGAAGTCGTCGACCAGCAGCGCCGCCGAGGCGAGGAGTCCGAGGACCAGGAGGTTGGCGACGGCCAGCGTCCAGCGCGCGCGCCGGGTCAAGTCCCTGCGGAACAGGCCGAGTACGAGTGCGCCGCCGGCCAGTGCGTTCACCCCTCCGGTGAGCAGCGCGCCGGTCAGCTGGCCGAGCCAGGGCAGGAGGAGGAAGGGGAAGGCCAGGCCGCCGACGAGTGCGCCCACGTAGTCCGCCGCGAAGAGGTCGGCCACCGCGCCGCCCGGGTCCTGGCGGCGGACACGCTGTATCAGCTCCATGAGGAGGGGGACTTCGGCGCCGATCAGCAGGCCGATGGTGAGGGAGAAGGCGACCAGGAGATAGCGGGAGCCGTCCGCCCAGAAGCCGCCCAGGTCGCCGGTCCACGCGAACACCGCGTACAGCGCCATCGCGCTGCAGCCGCCGACCAGGGCGAGCGCCGCCTCGACCGCGCCGAAGCCCGCCGCGGCGCGGGGGCGCAGCCGCTTGGCGGCGAGGGAGCCGATGCCCATGGCGAAGACCATGACGGACAGGACCACGGAGGCCTGGGTGACCGAGTCGCCGATCAAGTACGAGGCGAGGGCGACCAGTTCGAGTTCGTACACGAGTCCGCACGCCGCGCAGACGAACACACCCGCGAGGACGAAGAACCGGCCGGTGCCCGGGCGGACCGGCAGCCGCGCCTGGCCCTGGACGCCGCCCCACTGCGGGGGCGCGCCGGGGGGTGCGGGCGCGTGCGGTTCGATCACGTTGCGAACGGTACGTCACGCCAGCGCTACGCCTCGTCACCCACACGTGTGGAAGTGACCCAGCGGTTTATGGCACTCGGCGTCGAGGTGACCGACCGAAAGGTCGAGGTGACCGACCAAAAGATCGCCGGCCGACACTCAACCGGCAAACCCCACCCCCGCCCCCGCGGGGACCCGCACCCCCACCCGCGTCCGAGTAGCCACCAACTGCCCGTCCTGCGGATACGCGTGCCACGTACGCCAGTGCACCTGCCCCTCGTACCGCTGGGCCAGCATCGCGGTGAAGGCGTGCGGGCTGCCGGGGAAGACGCCGGCGAGGCCGTTGGGGTGGTCGGAGACCAGGGCCAGCAACTCCTGGGCGCGGCCGGCGAAGGAGCCGTGGGAGAGGGTTTCGACGCGGGCCGCGAACTCGTACTCCCAGTCGCCGACCCGCTTGGCCACGCCGAGCGGAAGGGGCGTACTGCTGCCGGGGATGCACGCGACGGTCTCCGAACAACTGCCCTGTTCCTCCTCCAGGAGTACCTGGTGGGACGCGCCGAGCAGTCTCAACTGCAGTTTCGCCCCGCCGAGTTCGAGGTCGAGGATGGCGAGCGCGGGCAGCGGCTCGCGCCCCAGGGTCCAGGCGAGGTCGGCCGCGCACGTGTCGGTGTACGAGGTTTCGAGAGTCGTGAGCATGGGTCGGCTCCGCTAGCACGCAAAGGGAGGTGGGGGGTCCGGCGCACCCGGTGGGTACCGGGGGATCGGCCCGATCAGCCCGGCCAGTAAGGACGGTCCGAGGCCCTGAGGTCACCTTGGCGTCGTCCGCCGGAAGGGCGGTGCCAGGCGTCGCCCGGCAGACGTCATGGAGACGACAGGGCCTTGGGGCTGCGTTGGTGATTTAGAGGGAATCATGAACTGTGGCGCCACCACAGGCTTTTTACCCAACTTCGTGGGGTTTCCATCCCCCCGAGGGCTCCAACGCTCAACTGTTCAACCACGGCGTGCGCCCCGCGCACGGAAGTGCCCGTCGGCAGCCGTTGCCCGACGGGCACTTCTTCGTGCTCCGGATGCGTTTCCCCCTGAGGAGCTCAGCTGCCCCGTGTCAGCTGCCTCCGCCGCATCCGCCCCCGCCGCCACAGGACGACCCGCCCCCGCAGGACGACCCGCTCGAGCAGGACGACGATCCCCCGCAGGACGATCCGCCGCCGCCACCCGCCCCGCCGGCCCACCAGCTGCCCGAGGAACCGCGGCGCGAGCGGCGCTTCCCCTTCGAGGCCTTGGCCGCCTTCGACGCCTTCGTCAGCGCGACCTTCTTGTCCTTGCGGCCTCCGAATCCGAAGACCGCGACCAGCGTGCTGGCGACGACTGCCAGGATGATGCCAATGATCATGGCGCCACCCTCCTTTCGTTCCCCCGAAGCGACCCCCCGTGGGCGCTTCGCTTCTTGCGTGAGAGGGGGATGCCCCCGCGTCTCACGTGCCAAAGCAGAGTTGAGGAACTCCAGAGCTTGGGCGCAGGATGACCGGCATGACCTCCAATGCCCGCCGCCCCCTGCTCAACCGCCGGCTCGCCGAGTTCGGCACGACGATCTTCGCCGAGATGTCGGCACTGGCCCTCAGTACCGGCTCGATCAACCTCGGCCAGGGCTTCCCCGACACCGACGGGCCCGAGGAGGTCCGTGAGGCTGCGGTGCGCGCGCTGCGCGACGGGCGCGGCAACCAGTACCCGCCGGGTCCGGGCGTGCCCGAGCTGCGTACGGCGATCGCGGCGCACCAGAAGCACCGGTACGGACTGTCGTACGACCCCGACCGCGAGGTCCTCGTCACGGCGGGCGCCACGGAGGCCATCGCCGCGACCCTGCTCGCGCTGCTCGAACCCGGCGACGAGGTGATCGCCTTCGAGCCGTACTACGACTCGTACGCGGCCTGTATCGCGATGGCGGGCGGCACCCGCGTCCCGGTCACCCTGCGCCCGCGCGACGGCCGCTTCCGCCTGGACCTCGACGAGCTCCGCGACTCCGTCACCGACAACACCCGGCTGCTGCTGATCAACACCCCGCACAACCCCACCGGCACCGTCCTCACCCGCGAGGAGCTCACCGAGATCGCGCGGCTCGCCGTCGAGCGGGACCTGCTCGTGGTGACGGACGAGGTGTACGAGCACCTCGTCTTCGACGACGCCGAGCACCTGCCGCTGGCCTCCTTCCCGGGGATGCGGGAGCGGACGGTCACGATCGGCTCGGCGGGGAAGACCTTCTCCTTCACGGGCTGGAAGGTCGGCTGGATCACCTCGACCCCGGATCTCGTCACCGCCGTACGGTCGGCGAAGCAGTTCCTGACGTACGTGTCGTCGGGGCCGTTCCAGTACGCCGTCGCCGAGGCGCTCGCGCTGCCGGACTCGTACTTCGCGGACTTCCGGGCGGACATGCTCGCCAAGCGGGACCTGCTGGCTGCGGGGCTGTCGGACGCGGGTTTCGAGGTCTACCGGCCCGCGGGCACGTACTTCATCACCACCGACATCCGGCCGCTCGGCGAGTCCGACGGTTTCGCCTTCTGCCGCGCCCTGCCGGAGCGCGCGGGTGTCGTCGCCATCCCGAATGCCGTCTTCTACGACCACCGGGAGGCGGGCGCGCCCTTCGTGCGGTTCGCGTTCTGCAAGCGGACCGAGGTCCTTGAGGAGGCGGTCAAGCGGCTCAAGGCGGCCTGGTAGCACCGGGGCGGCCGCGGGCCCGGACGGCGCGCCGGGGCGGGGAAAACCGTACCGACACGGACGAGTAAAGCCCCTAAATGCATCGAAAATCATGCATAAGGGACGCAGAGTGCGAGGGTGACCCACCCGAGTACCCTCGCCCGCCCCGCCCGTCCCACCCGCGCCCAGTCCGGGGACCGCGTCGACTCCCTGCCGTCCCGCGCCGCGCGCGGGCTGCCGGCCGCCATGGTGACCGCGGTGGGGCTGTTCGCCGCCGCCCGGCTGACCGGTGTCCTCGTGCTCGCCGCGACCGCCTGGGCCACCGGCAGGAACCCGCTCTACCTGCTCGGCCGGTCCTGGGACTCGGCCTGGTACCTGTGGATCGCCTCGCACGGCTACGGGCGGACATTCCATTTCAGCCCCACCGTCGTCCACAGCGACCTCGCGTTCTTCCCGCTCTACCCGGCGGTCGTCCGCGCCGTCACCACGCTGACCCCGCTGAGCAGCGGCGTGGCCGGTCTGCTGGTCTCCTGGCTCGCGGCCGGCGCCGCCGCGTGCGGGATCTACGCCGTCGGGGCGCACCTGCACGGCCGCGCGGTCGGCACCACGCTCGTACTCCTGTGGGCCCTGCTGCCCCACTCGGTCGTGCTGTCGATGGCGTACACCGAGCCTGTCCTCACCGCCTTCGCCGCCTGGTCGCTGTACGCGGTGCTCACCGAGCGCTGGCTCTGGGCGGGCACGCTGGCGGCCCTGGCGGGTCTGGCCCGGCCGAACGGGATCGCGGTGGCCGCGGCGGTGCTCGCGGCGGCGGTGTACGAGGTGGGGAGGCGGCGGGGGCGAAAAGTTCCCCACAGGCTGTGGACGGGCGCCGCGCTCGCGCCGCTCGGCTGGGGCGGTTACGTGCTGTGGGTGGGCGTACGCAAGGGCGATCCGCTCGGCGGGTACTTCGAGGTGCAGCGGCTGTGGGGCTCCCGCTTCGACTTCGGCGCGGGCTCGCTGCGCTTCGCCAAACACCTGCTGCTGCACGGGGACCGTTTCGTGTTCCCCATGACGATGGTGATCGTGGCGGCGGGCGTGCTGCTGTACGCGCTGCTGCTCGCGGACCGCGCCCCGCTCCCCCTGCTCGTCCACAGCGGCGTACTGCTGCTGATCGCGCTCGGCGGCTCCGGTTTCTTCGAGTCGAAGCCGCGTTTCCTGCTGCCCGCCTTTCCGCTGCTGCTGCCGCTCGCGCGGGCCCTGGTGCGGACGGCGAGAGCCCGGCCCTGGCACGCGACCGTGGTGGTCGGCGCCCTGGCCGGGCTCTCGTTCGCGTACGGCGCGTATCTGGTCGTGATCGCTCACACGCCGCTGTAAGAGCCTGTGTCACATCCCCGGCCGGATCAGCGCACGTCGTCTGGTGCGTGCGATCGCAAGGCGCCGGAAGGTCCTCGTAGCGGAGCTACTAGGGCCTTTCGGCAACGCGGCGAGCGTGCGTGCCAGGCGGCGTGCGCCCGGCCGGGGATGTGACACAGGCTCTAAGTCACCGCTCGACTACTCGTCGTCCTCGGGCTTCTCCGCCTCGTTGACTTCCTGCTCCAGGCCGAGCTGCTCGACGAGCCACTTGTCGAACTCGATGGCGGCCCGCACCCAGCTCACCGTCGAGGACACGAAGTGCTCCAGGCTGACGCCGGTGCCGATCAGCATCTGCGCCTCGCCGATCAGACGGACGGTGCCGTCGTCGTGCGTGTGGCTGTAGACCTTCGGCCACAGCGTGCGGCGGTTCCAGTCGTCGATGGACTCGAGCAGCGTGGGCTTCTCGTCGATCTGGTGCGGCCGGTCGTAGAACGTCCGCACCGAGAAGACCTGCTGGTCACCCTCGCCGCGGAACATGAAGTACGTACGGAACTGCTCCCACGGCGCCGCGAGGTCACCCTCGTCGTCGACGACATACTTCAGCTCCATCTGTTCGAGGAGCTGCTTCACAAGGTCCTGATCCGGGACGACGGGGCCCGCCGGTCCGCCGCTCTGCGGCTCGGGCTGCTGGCCCCCGAAGTTCGGAATCGAGGACGGGTCGATGCTCACCGTGTATTTCCCTTCGTACGGATACCGCCATCCTCTCCCATGCGGGGCGGGGGGTGGCAACCCCGACGGGCATAACAGGCCGGGCCGGCGCAGGAAGGCCTGTTCACCAGGCGGTGTCCGGGTGGGGCTCGGCCAGGCGGGCCGTCACGGCGAGGCGGTCGATCTTGCGGTTCGCGTTCAGCGGGAAGGTCTCGAAGTGGGTGAAGGCGCGCGGGAGCATGTAGGCGGGCAGGCGGCCGGACAGTTCGGCCCGGAGGGCCAGCGGGTCGCGCGGCGTGCCGGTGTAGGCGGCCTCCAGCGTGGGCTCGGCCCCGGGCGCCGCCTTCAGAACCGTGACGACGGCCTCCGCGACCCCCTCGGCCGCGCGCAGCGCCGCCTCGATCTCGCCCAGCTCCACCCGGTGACCGGCCACCTTCACCTGGTGGTCGAGGCGGCCCAGGTGCAGCAGCGCGCCGCCCGCCCCGACGCGCACCCGGTCGCCGGTGCGGTAGTACAGCTCCTCGCCGGGCGCCTCGCGGTCCTGGTACACCGACGCCTCCCGGCCGTCGAAGCGCAGGAACCGGCCGGGGTTCTCGCCCGGGTCGAGATAGCCGGGGAAACGCTGCGGGCCCCGCAGGCACAGCTCGCCCTCGTCGGCCGGGCGGCCGTCCTCGCCGAGGACGAGGAAGTCCAGGTGCGGGTAGGGCGTGCCGATCGGGACGGTGCCGTTGGCGGTGGCGGGCCAGTCGGCGGGCTCGGCGGGCAGTCGGAACTGGGTGCAGGAGACGGTGACCTCGGTGGGGCCGTACAGGTTCTCCAGGACGCTGCCGGGCGCGGCCTCCCGCCAGGCGGCGGCCTGCTCCAGGGTGAGCTGCTCGCCGCCGAAGAGGCTCCAGCGCAGGCCGGGCATGGAGCCGGGGGCCAGGTCCCGCAGCCGCAGGGCGTACGAGATCAGCGAAGGCACCGAGAACCAGTGGGTGATGCGGGCGCGGGCGATGAAACTCGCCGGCCGCGCCAGTTCGCCGCGGGCGGGGACGACCAGGGCCGCACCGGCGCCCCAGGCGGTGAACAGGTCCCACGCGGTGGGGTCGAAGGTGAGGTCGAAGGTCTGGGAGACGCGGCTGTCCGGGCCGATGTCGTAGCGGTCGATGGCGTAGTCGAGCATCGCGGCCGCGTTGCGCTGACGCACCGGGACGCCCTTGGGGGTGCCGGTGGAGCCGGACGTGAAGACGATGTACGCGATCGCGTCGGGATCCGGGGCGCAGACGTCCTTGGGGGGGCGGTCGAAACTCCCGTCCGCCGACTCCTCGAAGGCGACGACCGGGCAGGTCAGCGCGGTATTCCGGTCGGTGAGTACCGCGTCCGGGCGCGCCGCGGCCAGCACCGCGGTGACCCGGTCGGGGGCGGAGTCCGGGTTCAGCGGGACCACGGTGGCACCCAGGCGCTGGGCCGCCAGGTACGAGGCGTAGGCGGCGACGCCGCGGCCCGCGAGGATGCCGACACGGGCGGGGCGACGGCCGTCGAGGGCGGCCAGCAGGCGGGCGGCGTTGTGCTCGGCGAGCGAGCGCAGCTCCGTGTAGGTGAGGGTGCGCCCGCCGGTCTCCAGGGCGGTGCGGTCGCCGTGGGTGTCGGCCGAGGCGGCGAACCGTTCGTAGAGGGTCGGTCGGTCAGCCACGGGCGGCTTCCTTGACGAACGCCCGGTAGTACACCGGGGTTCCGAGGAACGACGAGGTGAAGACGCCGCCCACGCGGGAGCCGCTGACGGCCAGGTGCAGATACGAGAACAGCGGCACGAGCGGGATGTGACGTGTCGTCAACTCCTCGTCCAGTGCGCCCCATTCGGCCGCGGCCTCGTCAGCCGGGAGCGCCGAGACGCGGGCGATCTCCGCGTTGACGTCCGGGTCGTCGAGGTAGGTGTAGTCGGCGTTGCCGGTGGCCCGGATCGTGCGGCCGTCGAAGCCGGTGACGAGCGTGGACGCGCCCGGCCAGTCCGCGGCCTGGCACATCATGTACAGGTCGTAGTCGTGGCCCCGGGTCAGGACGGTGGCGTTGTGCGAGGGCCGGTCGGTCTCCACCAGCTCGACGCGGAAGCCCGCTTCCTCCAGTTGGCGTGCGAGCACCTTCGCACCCGCGGTGAAGTAGGCACCGTCACGGCTCAGCAGACGCAGGACGCGTCCCTCGCCGGGGAGCGGGCCGCCGGTGTGCGGATCGGGATAGGCGCGGTGGCCGATGGTGCCGGGCGAAAGGATCGTGTGCGTCACCTCGCCCTGCGTCGGACCGAGCATCGCGTCCCGTACAGCCGCTTTGTCCACGGACACCGCACGGGCGATCGCGCGGCGCACCGCCACGTCCTGGACCCTGGCGGTGTTGATCGCCAGGTACCAGACGAGGGGGGTGCGGTCGCGGCGCAAGCGCGGAGTCAACTCCGGTTCTGCGAGCAGGAGTTCGGCGACGTCCTCGGGGGCGTTGTTCTCGGCGACGGCGAAGGTGTCGGGGCCCTCGTCGGCGCGGGCGCGGAGGTTCTGCGGCCCGCTCTCCACGCCGAGTTCGATCTCGAAGCGGTCCGGGTGGTCGTGCCGTACGGCGTCCGTGGCCGCGTCCCAGTGCGGGTTGCGTTCCAGCACGAGCAGCTTGCCGGGGGTGTGCCCGGCGATGCGGTACGGGCCCGAGGCCAGCGGCGCCTTGCCGTAACTCTCGCCGGTGTCGGCGTCCTTGGGCACCGGGACCGTGGTGGGGAGGGAGACGGCGAAGGGCAGGTCGGGGCGCGGCACCGGGAAGCGGAACACCAGGGTGCGGGGGTCGCGGACCTCCAGGCCCGGCACCTCGTCGGTGCCGTCGGTGAAGGGGCCGCCGTAGGGGCCGTTGTCGCGCAGCCAGTCCTGCAAGTGCTGCGGGCCGTCACCGAGGGCCCCTTCGAAGGAGCGGGCGATGCCGTGCGCGACGTCGGCGGCGGTGATCTCCCGGCCGTCCTCGAAGCACAGGCCCGGCTTGAGGGTGAACTCCCAGGTGCGGCCGTCCCCGTCGACGTCCCGGCCCGGGTTCTCGGCGAGGTCGCCGACCAGCGTCCAGCCGCCCTGTCCGTCCTCCGCCGAGATCGTCAGCGTACGGAAGAGGAGGTGGCCCAGGGCCGTGGACTGCAGGGTGTTGATGCGCTGCGGGTCGAGGTGGTCGTAGTCGCCGTCGCGCAGGATGCGCAGTGTGCCGCCGCGGACCGCGCCCGGCACCGGGCGGGCCGGGCCCTGTGCGGCGCGGGTGTCCCACGCGATGGATGCCTTGGTCATGTGCGTGCTCCGAGGGGGCCGGTGGAGGGAAGGGTGGGGTCGGTGGCGGCGAAGGCGCTGTCCACGAAGACCAGCGGGCGGACGCCGGCCAGCGGGCCGAAGTCGTCGACGCGGCCGACGACGAGCGCGTGGTCGCCGGCCGTGTGGACGGAGTGGACCGTGCAGTCGAAGTAGCCGACGCCGTCCAGGAGTACGGGGCAGCCGGTGGCCGGTCCCCGCTTCCAGTCGTCGGCGGCGAAGGCGTCCGCGCCGACGGGCCGGGCGGGATCCGCGAACCTCCGTGCCGTACCGGTCTGCCGGTCGCTCAGCACGGTGACCGCGAACCGCCCCGAGCCGCGCACGTATCCGTGCGCCCGCGACCGCGTCCCCAGGCCCACCGCGACGAGCAGCGGGTCCAGGGACAGGGACATGAACGCGTTGGCGGTCATCCCGAACGGTTCGCCGTCGGCGAGCGTGGTCAGCACGGTGACGCCGGTCGGAAACCGTCCGGCGGCAGTGCGGAAGAGATCGGCGCGCGACCCGGTCACGCGGGCGTCCCGTCGGACTCGCCCGGGGCGGGCTCCGATGCCACCCGCAGGGTGTTCAGGTGGTCGAGGCCCGCGAGGACCTCCTTGTCGCCGACCCCGAAGTCGATCAGGCAGGCCAGTTCGTCGACGCCCGCCGCGCGGGCCTTCTCGACGACCGTCGACGCCTGATCGACCGTGCCGAACAGGCCGCTTGTCGAGTAGTAGGTGTCGAAGGAGCGGCGGACCAGGAAGTCGATGTCGGACTCCCGGAGTTTGTCGGGGTCGAAGCCGGCGAGGATGCTGCCCGCCGAGCGGGCGATGAGGCCGAAGGAGCTCTTCAGGTACGCGGTGAAGGGCTCCCGGACCGTCTCCTTGACCTGGGCCGGGTCCTCGCCCAGATAGGTGTGGAGCATCAGCGCGACATGGCCGGGCCTGCCGTCGTGGCCGGGGCGCCCGGCGAGTGCCTCGCGGTACAGGGCGATCTTCTCGGCGAGTTCGTCGAGGCTCTGGCCCAGCAGGTGGGTCAGGACGCCCGCGCCCGCCGCGCCCGCCGCTCGGAACGTCTCCGGGCCGCCCGCGCTGGTGACCCAGACGGGCAGTTCGCTCTGGACCGGCGGCGGGTAGACCCGTACCTCGGCGGGCTTTCCGGCCCCGTCGGTGACCTGGAGCGGCTCGCCGCGCCACAGCGCCCGTATCTGCTCCACGGCCTCGATGACGGCGGTCTTGCGGCCCGCGTATCCCTCGGGGCGCAGTGCGAAGTCCACCGCGTTCCAGCCCGAGGCCAGCGAGATGCCGGCCCGGCCGCCGGAGAGGTTGTCGACGACCGACCACTCCTCGGCGATCCGCAGGGGGTGGTGCAGGGGCGCCACGACACTGCCCGCGCGGATGCCGACGCGCGAGGTGACCGCGGCCACCGCCGCGCCGGTCACCGACGGGTTGGGGTAGAGCCCCCCGAAGGGGTGGAAGTGGCGCTCGGGCGTCCACACGGCCGAGAAGCCGTGCGTGTCGGCGTACTTGGCGCCATCGAGGAGCAGGTCGTAGCGCCCGCCGCCGGTCTCGCCGACACTGCCGTCGGCGAAGTAGAAGAGACTGAAGTCCATGTCCTGTCCTCTGAGTTCGGGGGTCGGCGGGTGCTCAGCGGACGCTCAGCGGACGCAGGTCGGTCCAGACGGACTCGATGTGCTCCAGGCACTCGGCGCGCGTGCCGCGGGTGCCGGTCTCACGCCATCCGTCGGGCACCGGCAGCAGGGCCGGCCACACCGAGTACTGCTCCTCGGCGTTCACCACGACCGTGTGCACGGGCTCGGGGGCTTGCTGCGTGTTCTTCTGCGGCATCGAGGATCAGGACCTTTCCTGGATCTGGGGCGGGAGTTCGTACTTGATGCGGGCCAGCGAGGACAGCGCCAGCGGGACCAGTGCCGAGGACAGGCCGATCGCGCTGATCAACACCGTGGAGCGCAGACCCACGCCGGCGCCGAGGAAGCCGCCGATGAGGGCGCCGAGCGGGGCGATGCCCATGGCCACGAAGCGGTTGGTGGCGGCGACCCGGCCCTGGAGGGAGTCCGGGGTGAGGGTCTGGCGGATGCTGAGCACGGTGACGTTGTTGGCGACGCCGAAGGACGCGAAGAGGAAGTTGATCAGCATCAGGGTGGCGACGGACAGGAATCCGCCGCCGTGCACGGTGGAGATGCCGAGCATCACCAGGTTGGCCACGGACGCCGTGGTCAGCATCGTGCGCCCGTAGCCGAACCTCTGCGGCAGCCGGCCCGCGAAGGCCGCGCCGACCAGGAAGCCGGGGCCGAGGGCCGCCATCACCAGGCCGATCTCGCCCGGCGACAGACCCAGCGTGCGCGGCATGAACTGGAGGAAGGCGACCTCCAGGGCGGTGAAGGAGAGGTTGAAGATCGACGCCATGATCGTCATGGCGCGCAGCGGTTCGTTGCCGAAGACGAACCGCAGGCCCGCCCACACCTCGCGCAGGGTCCCGGCCGGGGAGGCCGCCTCCGACGCCGCGGGCCGGTCCTCCTTGTGCCCGATGGTCCAGATGGTGACCGCCGAGACGAGGTAGGACACCGCGCCGGCCAGCACCGCCACCGGCGCCGTCAGCCACTGCACCAGCACACCGCCTAGCGCGGGCCCGCCGATGGTGGCCGCCGACTGGCTCGCGCCGAGCGCCGAGTTGCCCCGGGTCAGCTGGTCGCGTTCCACCAGGCGCGGCAGATAGGCCTGTCCGGCCACGTCGAAGAGCACGCTGCCGCAGCCCGCGAAGAAGCCGAGGACGTAGAGCCAGCTGATGCCCAGCTGGTCGGTCCAGTAGAGGACCGGGACGACGGAGAGGACCAGGGCCCGGCCCAGGTCGGTGGCGATGAGGATGTTCCTGCGCCTGACCCGGTCCACCAGGACGCCCGCGAACAACGAGACCAGCAGATACGGGAGTTTGACGACGGAGGTCAGCAGACCGACCTGCTGGGAGGTGGCGGTCAGAGCGAGGACCGCGACCAGCGGCAGGGCGAGTTCGGTGATCTGGGCGGCGAAGAGCGAGGCGGTCTGGCCGGTCCACAACTTGGTGAAGTCGCGGTTCTTCCACACGCTGGGGACAGCGGCGGAATCCGGTTCCTGCTCCTCCTGGACCTGCGCGCCACTGGTGGCCTCTGACATGAACTGCTCCTATACGTGGGGGGAGTCGGGGACGGTCAGGAGGAAGTGGCGAGGACTCCGCGGGGGCTGCCCGCGGCGGCGTCCTCCAGGCGGCGCGCGACCTGGGGAACGTTGGGCTGTTCGAGCATGCTGAAGTGGTTGCCGGGCGACTCGTCGATCAGCAGACGGCCGCCCACCCGGGGCTCCCAGCCCATGTGCCAGCCCTCGAACAGCTCCGTCTCGGCACGGATGAGCACCGCGTCGCCGCGCAGCGGCTCGCGCGGGGTGTCGCGGTAGGTGAGCAGGGCGCGCGCGTGCCGCTGGTAGAGCCGGACCAGCCGGCGCAGGTCCTCCACGGAACGGGCGTCGGCGCGCTCGTGCCCGGTGCCCTGCGTGAGCCGTACGACGTGCTCGATCCGGGCGTCGGAGTCCAGCGCCTCCAACTCGGCCTCGGTGACGTTGAGTTGGCCCGCGAAGGCGCCGAGGATCGCGGCGGACTCGCTGGTCGCGTAGCGCGGCGGGACCGGGTCGTCGATGCTGGCGCTGATGATCGTCAGCATGCCGACCTCGTCGCCCGCGGCCTCCAGCTGGCGGGCCATCTCGTACGAGACCATGCCGCCCATGCACCAGCCGCCGATGTAGTACGGGCCCTCGGGCTGCACCGCACGCACCTCGGAGAGGTACAGCGCGGCGATCTCCTCGACGCTGTCCGGGCGGGGCACGTCGGGGCCCGCGTACTCGGGTGCCTGGAAGGCGTACAGCGGGCGCTCCGGGTCGAGTACGTCGAGCAGTTCGGAGTAGCAGAAGACGCTGCCGCCCAGCGGGTGGACCAGGAAGAACGGGGCCTTGGTCCCCGTGGAGCGCAGCGGCACCAGGGTGGAGGCGGTGGCGGTCTGCTCGCCGGAGATGATCGCGGCGAGCTTCTCGATGGTGCCGCCCTCGAAGAGCGCGGCCACCGGCACCTCGACGTCGGTGATGTCGGGCAGCCGCATGATGACGCGCAGCGCGGAGATCGAGTTGCCGCCGAGTTCCAGGAAGGCGTCGGTGACACCGACCCGCTCCACGCCGAGTACGTCCTGCCAGATCTCGGCCAGCTGCCGTTCGGTCTCGTTGCGCGGGGCGACGAAGGCGCCGGCGGTGGTCTCCTCGCGGCCCGGCGCGGGCAGTGCGAGCCGGTCGACCTTGCCGTTGGGGGTGAGCGGGAAGGCGTCCAGGACGACGAAGGCGCTGGGCACCATGTACTCGGGCAGCGACTCGGCGGCGAGGGCGCGCAACTCGGCCGCCGCGGGCGGGACTTCGCCCTCCGCCGTGAGGTACGCGGCGAGTCGCGCGTCGCCCGGCTGGTCCTTGCGGGCCACGACGACCACTCGGCCCACACCCGGGTGCCGGGACAGCACGCTCTCGATCTCGCCGAGTTCGATACGGAAGCCGCGGACCTTCACCTGGTGGTCGGAGCGGCCCAGGAACTCCAGGCGCCCGTCCGGCAGCCAGCGCGCCACATCGCCGGTGCGGTACATGCGGGCGCCCGCACGGTCCGTGTACGGATCGGGCACGAAGCGGTCGGCGGTCAGGTCGCCGCGCCCCGAGTAGCCGCGGGCCAGGCCGTCGCCGGCGATGTAGAGGTCGCCGGGGACGCCCTCGGGGACCGGTGCGAAGGACTCGTCGAGGACGTACACCTGGGTGTTGGCGATCGGCCGTCCCAGCGTGACCGGCTCGGCGGGGCGCACCCGGTCCAGGCAGGACCAGATGGTGGTCTCGGTCGGCCCGTACGCGTTCCACACCACCGGGAAGCGGTCGGTGAGGTCGTGCGCGAGGTCCTCGGGCAGCGCCTCGCCGCCGGAGATCACCCGCAGGCCGGGGTCGGCGTCGAGGCCCGCCTCGATCAGCAGCCGCCAGCTCGACGGGGTCGCCTGGATGACGGTGGCGCCGGACCGCTCGACGTGCTCGCGCAGCCGCGGCCCGTCGACGGCGATGTCCGGGGCGACGATCAGCTCGGCGCCGGTCAGCAGCGGCAGATACACCTCGAGGCCCGCGATGTCGAAGGACAGCGAGGTGACCGCCAGCAGCCGGTCCTCGTCGGTGAGTTCGAGGTCGCGGCCGAAGGAGTTCAGCAGGTTGAGCAGGGCCCGGTGCGGGATCTGGACGCCCTTGGGCCGGCCTGTGGAGCCGGAGGTGTAGATGACGTAGGCGAGATGCTCGGGTCCGGCGAGGGGGTCGAGATCGTCGGAGGGGCGTTCGGCCGCGGCCGTCCGGTCGACCTCGATCACGACGGTGCCCTCGGGGGCGGCGGGCGCCGCGAGCCCCGCCCCCGTCAGCAGGACCGGCACGCGCGCGTCGGCGAGCATGTACTCCAGGCGCTCGGCCGGGTATCCGGGGTCCAGCGGCACATAGGCGCCGCCCGCCTTGAGCACGGCGACCAGGGCGACGATCAGCTCGGCCGACCGCTCCAGGTGGACGCCGACCAGGGTGTCGGGGCCGACCCCGCGCTCGCGCAGCTCATGGGCGAGCCGGTTGGACCAGGTGTGGAACTCGCCGTACGACAGCGTGGTGTCGCCGAAGCGTACGGCGGTGCGGTCGGGGTCCTTGGCCGCGCGCTCGGTGAGCAGCTCGGGCAGGGTGCGGTCCAGGGGCCAGCCGGCGCGGGTGTCGTTCCAGTCGCGGAGCAGCCGGTCCTGCTCGTCGGCGCCGAGCAGCGCGGTGGCGTGCACGGCCGCGTGCGGGTCGGCTACGAGGGCCCCGAGCGCGTCGGCGTAGTAGCCGCCGACCCGGGCGATCCACTCGTCGGTGAACTGCGCGGCGTCGTAGTTGATCCGCAGCCTGACCTCGCCGCTGACCGGGTCTGTGCCGAAGTTCGCGGTGAAGGGGAAGTTGGTCTGCTCGAAGAACTCGCCGCCGGTGACCGCCAGTTCGGCCAGCTCCATGTCGTAGCTGCGGAAACTGCGGTGGTCGACGACGGTCTCGAAGAACTGCGGGCGGCGCAGGTCGGTGAGCAGCTGGGCCATCGGGTAGCGGCGGTGCGGCAGCGCGCCGCTCTCCGCCGCGTGGATCTGCTGGGCGAGTTCCGTCCAGGTCGTGCCCGCGACGTCCACCACCAGCGGCAGGGTGTTCAGGAACAGCCCGACGACCTGGTCGCCGTCGGCGGTCTCCGGGCGGCCGTTGCTGACCAGACCGGTGACGACCCGCCGCTGCCCGGACAGCAGGGACAGCACTCGGGCGTGCGAGGCGAACATCACCGACTTCACCGGCACCTTGGCCTCGGCGGCGACGGCGCGCAGTGCCGCGCCGAGCGTCGCGGGCAGGGGCACTTCGTGGACGCGGGCCTCGCGGATGTCGGCGAGGGCGTCGTCCTGGTGACGCGGCAGCCCGGTGAAGGAGGTGTCCTCCAGGACCCGGGCCCAGTGGCCGCGCGACTCCTCGCTCGCCAACGCCTCCTGTTCCAGGGCGAGATAGTCCCGGAACCGGGTCACCGGGGCGACGGCCTCGTCCGGGCGGCCGGCCAGCCGGGCGTCGTACCCGGTGATCAGCTGCGAGGTGACCAGGGACAGGCTCCAGCCGTCGAGGATCGCGTGGTGGAAGCTGAGGTTGAGCTGGAAGTCGGCGTCGTCGAAGACATGGACGTGCAGCGTGAGCAGCGGCGCCCGGGTCAGCACGAACGGGGTGGCCTTCTCCTTCTCCGTCCAGGCGGCGACCCGGCGCGCCTGCTCGCCCTCCTCCAGACCGCGCAGGTCCTCCACGGTGAGCGGGGTCTCGACCGCCGCGTACACGAGTTGCATGGGCTTGCTGAACCGGGTCAGGTCGAAGCCGCTGCGCAGGATGTCGGAGCGCTGGATCACCGCGGCGAGGGTGTCCCGCAGGGCCGGCTCGTCGAAACGGCCGGACAGCCGGATGCTGGAGATGTCGTGGTACGTGGGGGTGGCGCCGTCCGCGTAGCTGTGGAAGAGCATGCCGGACTGGAGCAGGGTCAGGGGGTAGGCGTCGATGATGTCGTCGTGGGACGGCACGGGGTTTCCTTCCGGGTGCGCTGCGGGACGGACGGGTTGGGGGCGGTCACGCCTTGGGCCGGGCGACGGGATGGGGGCGGTCACGCCTTGAACCGGGCGACGGATGAGGGACGGTCACGCCTGGAGCCGGGCCAGGTCCTCCGGTGAGAGCAGGCCGAAGGCCGCGACCTCACGGCGTCCGGCCCCGCTGTCGGTGCGGGTGGCCAGCCACTGCGCGAGGGCCTCGACGGTCTGGCTGGTGAAAAGCCGCTGAAGCGGGATGTCCTGCCCGTCCTCACGGGCGAGACCGACGATCCGCACGGCATGCATCGAGTCCCCGCCGATCTCGAAGAAGTTGTCGCGCACGCCGACCCGGTCGACTCCGAGCACCCGCTGCCACAGCGCGACGAGCCGCTCCTCCTGCGGGTTGCCCGGCGCCACGTACGCGGCGGATGTCCCGCCGGAGCGGTCGGGGGCGGGCAGCGCCTTGCGATCGACCTTGCCGTTCGGGCTGAGCGGCAGGGCGTCGAGGACGACGTGGGCGGCGGGGATCATGTGCTCGGGGAGGCGCTCCGCCAAGGCGGTGCGCAACTCGCCGACGGAAGGAGCCCGTCCGCCCGTGACGTACACGACGTACGCGACGATCCTCCGGTCGCCCGGCTGGTCCTCGCGGACGATGGCGACGGCCTGGGTGATGCCGTTCACGGCGAGCAACGCCGCCTCGATCTCGCCGAGTTCGATGCGGAAGCCGCGCACCTTGACCTGGTGGTCGGCGCGGCCGAGGTACTCGATGCGGCCCTCGGCGTTCCAGCGCGCGATGTCTCCGGTGCGGTAGAGGCGGGAGCCGGGTGGGCCGAAGGGGTCGGGTACGAAGCGGTCGGCGGTGAGGCCAGGCCGTCCGCCGTAGCCGCGGGCCAGCTGGACGCCGCCCAGGTGGAGTTCGCCGGGCACCCCGATGGGGGCCGGGAGCAGACGGGCGTCCAGGACGTAGGTGCGGGTGTTGGCGATCGGGGTGCCGATGGGCAGGGCGGGGCCGGTCCAGTCGGGGCGGCTCGACCAGCGGGTGACGTCGACGGACGCCTCCGTGGGGCCGTACAGGTTCTCCAACTCCGCCTGCCCGAGGGTGCGGTGGAAGCGCCGGGCCAGTTCGGCGGGGAGCGCCTCGCCACTGCACACGACGAGCCGCAGCGAACGGCACTCGCCCGCGCGCCCGGCACCGAGGAACGCCTCCAGCATGGGCGGCACGAAGTGGCAGACGGTGACCGACTCCCGCTGGATCAGCTCCGCCAGATACCCCGGATCGCGATGCCCGCCGGGCTCCGCCAGGACCAGCCGGGCGCCGGTGAGCAGCGGCCAGAACAGCTCCCACACGGAGACGTCGAAGCTGATCGGCGTCTTCTGCAGGACGGTGTCCGCGCCGGTGAGCCCGTACGTGTCCTGCATCCAGCGCAGCCGGTTGGCGATGCCGCGGTGCGGGACCTGCACTCCCTTGGGGCGGCCGGTGGAACCCGAGGTGTAGATGACGTACGCGAGGTGGTCGGGTCCTGCGACCGGTTCCGGCTCGGTGTCGGGGTGGCCGTCTCCGGCGAGCTCGTCGACGGGGACGACGGTGAGGCCTTCGGTGGTGAGCCCGGCTTCCGCTCCGGCCGCCGTGAGCAGCACGGGCGCCCCGGAGTCGGTGAGCATGAACTCCAGCCGCCCGGCCGGGTAGCCCGGGTCCAGCGGCAGATAGGCGCCGCCCGCCTTGAGTACGGCGAGCAGGGCCACCATCAGCTCGGGCGACCGCTCCAGGTGGACGCCGACGACGGTGTCGGGGCGGACGCCGAGGGCGCGCAGGCGGTGGGCGAGCCGGTTGGCGCGGCGGTGCAGCTCGGCGTACGACACCTCGCTGTCCTCGAACCGTACGGCGGGCGCGTCGGCGTACTTGACGGCGGCCTCGGTGAGCAGATCGGTGAGCGTCTCCCGCTGTGGCCTGTCGACAGCCGTGTCGTTCCACTCGTCCACCAGCAGGGTGCGTTCGGCGGGCCCGAGGAGATCGACGGTGGAGACGGGGGCGGCCGGTTCGGCGACGACGGCGGTCAGGACGCGGGTGAAGTGCTCGACGAACCGCTCGATGGTGGCGCCGTCGAAGAGCTCCACGTCGTAGTCGAGCCAGCCGATGAGCTCCTGGCCGGTGTCGATCATCCGGAGGTTGAGGTCGAACTGGCTGTTGGCCTCCGAGATGTCCACGAACTCGCTGTCCACACCGTGGACTTCGAGGGTGCCGAGCTCGATGTTCTGCAACGCGAACAGCACCTGCACCAGCGGGCTGCGCGACAGGTCGCGCTCCGGAGCCAGCTCGTTCACCAGCCGCCCGTACGGCACCCGCTGGTGCGCGAACGCCTCAAGCGAGGTGTCGCGGACCCGGCCGAGGAGTTCCGGGAACGACGGGTCGCCGTGCAGGTCGACACGGAGCGGCAGCGTATTGAGGAAGCAGCCAAGGAGATCCTCGAACTCGGCCCGCGGCCGGTTCGCGACCGGCGTGCCGACCAGGAGACTGTCCTGCCCCGTGTGGCGCGACAGGACGACGGAGTACGCGGAGAGCAGCGTCATGAAGAGGGTTCCGCCGTGGCTGCGCGACAGCTCCCGCAGCCCCGCGGCGGTCGACGCGTCCACCGTCAGCCGGCGGCGCGCGCCCCGGTGCGTGCCCACAGCGGGCCGCGGCCGGTCGGTTGGCAGCTCCAACACCCTTGGTACGCCGTCCAGATGGCGGCGCCACCAGTCGAGCAGCGAGTCGAGCGCGGGGCCGGAGAGGTCCGTACGCTCCCAGCGGGCGACATCGGCGAACTGGAGTTCCTGCTCCGGCAGTTGGTCCACATCTCCGGCGTACGCCCGCGACAGCTCGCGCAGCAGCAGACCGAACGACCAGCCGTCGAAGGCTATGTGATGGACGGTCAGCGCGAGCAGCTGATCCTGCTGCCCGATGCGCAGGAGCTCCGCCCTGAGCAGCGGGCCGCGCGTCAGGTCGAAGGGCTCCTTGATGCCACGCATCGCGGCGGCCACGGCTGCGGACTCCGGGTCGGGAGCCCCCGAGAGGTCCGCATGGCGTACGAGGACCCGGGCGCCGTCGACCGCCCGCTGCAGCGGGGTGCCGTCCGGTCCGGCCTCGAAGACCGTACGCAGCACGGCGTGCCGGGCCACGACGGTGTCCACGGCCGACTGCAGCGCCGCGTCGTCGAGGGCGCCGCGCAGCCGCAGCACGACGGGCATGTTGTACGCCGCGTCCCCCGGCCGCAGTTGCTCCTCCAGCCACAGCCTCTCCTGGGTCCAGGAGAGGGGTCCTGACACGGTGACGTCACCTCGCGCGACCACCGCCCCACCGTCAGGTGTCTCCTGGCGGCTCAGCAGCGGCGCGAGCCCGGCGACCGTGGGCCGCTCGAAGAGGTCCTGGAGGGTGACATCGCCGTGGAACTCCCGCCTGATGCGCGCCAGCAGTCGCGTCAGCAGCAGCGAGTGCCCGCCGAGCGCGAAGAAGTCGTCGGCGGCGCCGATCCGTTCGCGGCCCAGCAGTTCTCCCCACAGCTCGGCGATCCGCCGCTCGACCGGTCCGTCGGGGGCGACGTACGCACCGGTGGCCCGCTCCGCGCGGACGCCGAGCGCCCGCAGGGCCGCGCGGTCCACCTTGCCGTTCGCGGTCAGCGGGAGGGTGTCGAGGACGACGTAGGAGGAGGGGACGGCGTACTCCGGAAGGCGGCGGGCGAGCGCCGCGCGGATGTCGGCCAGATCGAGTGCGGTGGCTTCGGTGGCCGGGGTGAGTGCGGTGAGTGCGGTGACTCCGGTGGCCGGGGTGGGCGTGGTACCTCCCGTGACCGTGATGAGCGCGCTGCCTCCCGTGGCCAGGTACGCGACGAGTCCCCGCTCGCCGGACGCGTCCGCCACGCCGAGCACGGCGCTGTGGGCGACGCCGGGCAGCGCGTCGAGGGCCGCCTCCACCTCTGCGGGCTCCACCCGGAACCCGCGCACCTTGATCTGCTGGTCGGCACGCCCGAGAGGCTCGATGAGACCGTCGGGGCGCAGGCGGGCCAGGTCTCCGGTGCGGTAGACGCGGGCGCCGCTGCCCGGTGCGAAGGGATCGGGAACGTAACCGCCCTCCCGGTCATCGGCGTAACGGGCCAAGTACGGCGTGCGGACGACGAGTTCGCCGACCTCGCCGAGGCCCGCGGGACGGTCGCCCGCGAGGACCAGGAGCTGGACGCCGTCGATGCCGGGGCCGAGCGGCACCGGGCCGCCGGACCGCGGGTCGGCGGCGGACCCGGCGCGGTGGACTCGGTGCACCGACACCGCCTGCGGGGTCTCGGTGGCGCCGTACATGTTGAGCAGGTCGGCGCCGGGGGCGAGCCGGGCCCAGTCCCGTACGGTACGGCCGGTCAGGGTGTCGCCCCCGAAGCCCACGAGCCGCAGGCGCGGCCAGGGCTCTCCGTCCGCCTGCTCGGCGAGCGCCCCGCCGAGGGCCGGCGTGAGGTGCGCGACCGTCGCCCCGGCCGCCCGCAGCCACTCCCCGACGGCCCGCACGTCGCGCACGTCCGCGTCGGGGAACACCACGGCCGCACCCGCCCACAGCGGCGCCAGCACGTCCCGCAGAAACGGGTCGTGCCCGAGCCCGGACAGCGCGGCGAACCGGTCCGCGGGCCCGAGCCCGAAGGCCCGCGCGTACCAGTCGAGAAAGTGCACAAGCGGCCGGTGCCCGCCGAGCACCGGCCGGGGCCGCCCCGTCGTACCCGAGGTGAAGGCGACGTAGGCGGGGACGTCGCCGTCGAGAACACCCGGGCCACGCTGCACACCCTGAGCGGAACGGCCCGGCTGGCCCGGCTGGCCCGGCTGGCCCGGCTGGCCCGGCTGGCCCGGCTGGCCCGGCTGGCCCGGCTGGCCCGGCTGGCCCGGCTGGCCCGGCTGGCCCGGCTGGCCCGGCTGGCCCGGCTGGCCCGGCTGGCCCGGCTGGCCCGGCTGGCCCGGCTGGCCCGGCTGGCCCGGCTGGCCCGGCTGGCCCGGTACCGGGCCAGCCGTGGCCGCGGTGCCGGACGTCGGGGCGCGCGGCCCCTGCGGGGTGTCGGGGGAATCGTCGGGCGGGACGGCGCTGTTCTCCCGCGGGCTTCGGCTCGGCCCTGAGAGGGGTCCGGGCCGCGTGCCGTCCGACGGCACGCGGGCCTCCGGCAGGTCACCCGGCGTCCGCGCCAGTTCGCGCTCGCGTGCCGGGTCGACGCGTAGTACCGGGCCCGTGACGAAGGCGGGGAGGGGGCGGTCGGGGGCGCAGGCCAGCCAGGCTCGGGGGGAGAGGGCCTGTGCGCGGGCCGACAGCGCCTCGTCCGGGTAGTCCGCGTCCAGGACCGAGAAGACCGCGCCTGCCTTCACCGCGGCCAGGATGCCGAGGACGACCGCCGGGTGGCGGGCGGCGTGCAGGGCGAGGACGTCGCCGGGGCGGATGCCGCGCTCGCGCAGCACCCGGGCCAGCCGGTCGGTCGCCCGGTCCAGTTCGGCGTACGACCAGACGTCTCCGTCGGCGGTCGTCCCGGCGACGAGCGCGGGCGCCTGCGGAGACGCCGCCGTGTGCTTGGCGAGCCGGTCGAGGAGTGACTCGGTTACGGAGACGGGGAGTTCGGCGGCCGGGTCGGGCAGCAGCGCCGCCGAACGGGGCGTGGAGAGGGCGAACTCGCTGACGCGCAGGCCGGGTTCGGCACTGGCCAGGGTCAGCACCCCGCGCAGCTGCTCAAGGAGGTCGGCGACGCGCTCCCCCTCGTACAGCGCGGCGTCGTACACCGCGTCCAGGGTCAGCCCGCCGTCGGCCTCGGTCCCCACGTACAGCGTGAGGTCGAACTTGTTGTCGATGTCCCCGAAGGGCAGGGCCTCCACCCGGCAGCCGGCCAGGTCCGGCACCCCGGACGGCGGCAGGACGTTGAAGAAGACCTGCACGAGCTGGTTGCGGGAGAGATCGCGTTCCGGGGCGAGCCCCGAGATCAGCCGCCCGAACGGCACCCGCTGGTGCCCGAACGCGTCCAGGGAGTCCCGCCGGACCCGCCCGAGCAGCTCGCCGAAGGTGGGGTCGCCGGCGGCGTCCACCTTGACGGGCAGCGTGTTGAGGAAGCAGCCGACGAGATCACGGGTGCCCGCGCCGCGGGTGGACGCCGGGGTGCCCACGACCATCCGCTCCTGCCCGGTGTGCCGTGCCAGCACCACGCCGAACGCCGCGAGCAGCGCCATGAACGGCGTCGCCTCGTGGGCCCGCGCCAGCTCCCGCACCGCGTGCGCGGTCGCCGCGTCCACGGCAAGGCGACGGCGCGCGCCCCGGTGCCCCCGTACGGCGGGCCGGGGCCGGTCGGCCGGCAGCTCCAACACCCTTGGTACACCGTCCAGATGGCGGCGCCACCAGTCGACGAGCCGGTCCACGGCCGCCTCGTCCAGCTCCGCCCACTCGGCGCGCACGGCGTCGGCGTACGTGCGGCGCAGGGGCCGCAGACCGGGGTCCGCGGGCTCGGCGTACACGCGCGACAGCTCCTGGAAGAGGAGCCCGAACGACCAGCCGTCGGCGATGAGGTGATGCGCCGTCAGGAGCAACAGGTGCTCCTCGTCGGCCGTCCGGACGACGAGTACGCGCAGCAGCGGTCCGCGCGCCAGGTCGAAGCGTGCCCGTGAGGCCCGCCGCAGCGCCGTCGCGGCGGCCGCCGCGGGATCCGGCAGGGCCCGTACGTCCTGGGTCTCCACCGGCACCGTCAGGCCCTCGACGGTCCGCTGCACGGGCACCCCGTCGACGGTGTCGAAGACGGTGCGCAGTGCCTCGTGCCGGGCGGCGAGGGTGTCGAAGGCCAGCCGCAACCGCGCGGTGTCCAGGGGTCCTTGGACCCGAAGCGCCACGGGCATGTTGTAGGCCGCGTCGCCCGGCCGCAGTTGCTCCTCGAACCAGATCCGCTCCTGGGTCCAGGAGAGCGGGGCGTCCTTCTCGGTCATGTGGGGTCCTTCGGGGCGCGATCCGTGAAGCGGGTGAGCTCGGCACGGAAGAGTGCGGTGATTTCGGCGAGCGCGGGGAGGTCGAACAGACCCTCGGGGGCGTGGACGGCACCGGTGAACGCCGTGCCGTCGTCCCACAGTTCGCAACAGAGTTCGGCCTGCGGGCCCAGCGCGGGCGCGGCCAGTGGCACGAACCGGGCACCGCCGCCCTCGGCGGGCCTTGCGACCCGTTGCAGCACCAGCAGGTTCTGGTAGAGCGGAGTACGGCCGCCCGCCGGGCGGGGCGCAAGCGCCGCGAGCTCGTCCGTGCCGGGCGCGCTGTGCGCGAGGACGTCGAGGAGCCGGTCGCCCACGAGGCGGAGCAGTTCGCCGGGGTCGAGCGCCGGGTCGGCGGCGATGCGTACGGGCAGGCCGTTGGCGAGGTAGCCGACCGTGCGTTCGTGTGCGGCGTCCCGGGTGTCGACGATCGTCCCGATGGCGAGGTCGTCCTGTCCCGTGACCTTGGCCAGCGCCCGCCACCAGGCCGCGAGCAGCGGCACCAGCACGGGGTACCGGGCGCGGGCCGCGAACTCCCGCAACGCGTCGGTCTGTTCCGCGCTCAGACCGACGTGCCGCGAGAGGAGCGGCCGGGTCCACAGCTCCCGCATCTGTAGGTCACGGCCACCGCCGGGCCAGCGTGCCGCCGGCAGCCCTTCCAACTCCGTCTTCCAGTACGTCTGTTCAGCGCCGTCGAGCGGAGTGCCACCGGAGGGCGGTGCCGGGGCCGGGTCGACGGCCCCGCCCTCGTACGCGGCGGCGAGGTCTCCGACGAGCACCTCCTCGGACCGACCGTCGTACACGATGTGGTGCACGGCGAGCAGCAGCAGGTGGGCCTCGGCACCGGTGCCTCCGCCGAGCAGCCCCGCCGCGAACAGGGGCCCGCCTTCGAGATCCTGTACGCGCGCCACCAGCTCGCGCGTCAACTCCTCCTCGTCCACGCGCCCTTGCGCCAGTACCAGCGGCGGAGCCGCCACGCCCGGCTCGGACACCGACCGGAGGGGCCGGCCTGCCCGGCGCGGGAAAGTCGTCCGCAGTGCGGGGTGCGCGGCGACGACCACCGCCAGGGCCCGTGCCAGCCGCTCCTGGTCGAGCGCGCCGGTGATCTCGATCCGGCTGATGGCCACATGCCCGGGAGCATCCGGCACCAGCCGTCCTGCCAGCCAGAAGCGGCGCTCACCGGGGGAGAGTTCGGAGGCGGGAGTGGTCGGCGCGGGCGCGGCCTGCTGTGCGGGGGCCCGCTCGGCGAGCGCCTCCAGGGCCCGCACCGTCGGGTTCTCGTACACCTCACGGACCGACAGGCGGACGCCGAGCAGGCGCCCCAGCCGGGCGGCGATCCGCAGCATGTGCAGCGAACTCGCCCCACCGAGCAGCAGATCGGTCCCCGGTGTCAGCCCGGGTTCCCCGAGGATGGCGCGGACCTCGCGCAGGACGGTGGACGCCGGCGCCTCGGCGGACACGGGTTCCGGCCGCGCCGCCGCGACCTGCTCGGTCACCCACGCCTCCACCGCCCGTACGTCCGCCTTGCCCGTCGGGCCGAGGGGTACGGGATGCAGGTGGAGGTAGCGGTCGGGGCGGAGGTGGGAGGCGAGGGCCTCGCCGGCGGATTCGCGCAGGGCGTGCTCCGGAAGGGGGGCGGCCGACTCGGTCGCGTACGCGCAGACGGTCGCGGTGACGGTGCCGTGCGCGTCGCGCAGCGGGATCAGGAAGGCCTGCCTGACGCCCGGTACCGCGGCGACACCGCGTTCCACCTCGCCGGGCTCGACCCGGTATCCACGGATCTTGAACTGCCGGTCGGCACGCCCGATGAAGGACAGCCGGCCCTCGTCGTCCATGCGCACCCGGTCCCCGGTGCGGTACGCGCGCAGCGTGCCGTACCCCGGTACGTCGATCGCGGCGAAGCGGCGCGCGTCCTCCTCGGGCCGGCCGAGATAGCCGAGCGCGAGCCCGTCACCCGCGACCCACAGCTCACCCTCGGTGCCGCACTCCACGGTCCGGCCCTCGCTGTCGAGCACGGCGACGAGGGTGCCGCGGACGGGCAGGCCGAGGGGGATGCCGTACTCGGCGCCGGTGTCGGCGGCGCGGATGTCGTGCGTGGCGACGAACACCATGGACTCGACGGGGCCGTACCCGTTGGTGATGCGCAGCCCGGGGTGCCGGGCCAGCAGGGCGGCGATGTGCGCGGGCGACAACCGCTCACCGCCACACAGGAGTTGGCGTACGCCGGTGAACGCGTCGGGGTCCTCGTCGACGAGCAGATTGACGAGGGAGCTGGTCAGCCAGAGCGTGTTCACGCCGTGCCCGGAGACGAGGCCGCGCAGGCCGTCCGGCGTGATCAAGGGCTCGTCCGGCACGACGCAGGTGCCGCCGTTCATGAGCGGCCCGAACACCTCCAGGGCCCCCGCATCCCAGTACGGCGCCGCCAGCAGCGGCATCACAGCCCCGGCCCCGAACTCCGCGTACCCGCCCTCGACAAAGGTCCGCACGAACGCCCGATGCGGAACGACGACCCCCTTGGGCCGCCCGGTCGACCCGGAGGTGAAGAAGACACAGGCGGGGGCGTCGGCTCCGACGACCACCAAGTCACGCAAGTCGACGGCCGTTTCAGCCACGTCCGCCAAGTCACCCGCGTCCACAGCCGTCTCAGCCGAACCGGCCAGGGAGATCACCCTGACCCCCTCGGGCAGCCACCCCGCGCCCCCGCCCGTCTCGATCGCGACCGTGGCCCCCAGGTCCGCGACGACTCCGCGGACGCGCGCCGCGGGCCACGCCGGGTCGACCGCGGCGTACGCGGCGCCCGAGAGCAGGACGCCGAGGGCCGCGACGACGAAGTCCGCGCCGTTCACCGCCACCACTGGCACGAACGTGCCGGGCCGCACCCCCGCCGCCGTGAGCCGTCGGCCGATCTCCCGTGCCCGGTCGGCCAGTTCGGCGTACGAGAGGGATGTCCCGCCCGGACCCCGCAGGGCTGTCGCCCGCGGGGTCCGGGCGGCCTGCCGGAGCACCGCCTCGTGGGCGGTGGCAGCGGCCGGCACGGGATGGCCGGGTCCGGCAGCGACCGAGGGACGCCTGAGCGTCATGAGAGGCGAGGTGCGGTGGCCAGCGCCCGGGCCAGTTCGCCCGGAGTGGACTGGAGTACGTCGGTGAAATCGGCCTCCAGCCCCCAGTCGTCCTCGATACGTGCGACGACGAGTACGGCGTGGAAGGAATCCCCGCCCTGCGCGAGGAAAGAGGAATCCTCCCGGATTTCCACCCCCAGCACGTCGGCGAATATGCGCCGCACACTTTCCGCGTCGATCCGGGACACTTCGTCGATCTGTGTCATTTCAGTCTTCTCCGGTGATCCGTCGATCCAGCGAGCCAGTGATCCATTGCCGCGATTCACCGCGGTCGGCTAGCTCCACGCGCTGTCGTCCGGCGTGACGACGAGCGGTCGCACGTGACCGTTTTCCGCTACCGACGTGTTTCCGGCTCGTTCCAGGACATCGCCGGCGCCGGTGGCGGCGGCGGCGCCCACGCCGCCGGCCAGCCCGGCCAGGACCAAAAGTGCGGTGGTGATAAATCGTGCTTTCTTCACAGAAAGCCCCTCCCCCGTGACGGCTCTGCGTGACCGCCCGATCGCACGAGCGGTGTGTTTCACGATGTTGTAATCCGGCCGCCGTGGAGTTCCAGTAATCCATCGAGCAGGATGATGCGAACAGCAAGATGCAGGGGGGAACAAATGGACAAAATCCTTGAATCGGACCCTACCCAGCTCCTTCAGCAGCTCGCGCCGGAACACATCCGGCTCTATAGCTGGGGAGCGAAACAAGCATTCTTCGCCACGGGGGAGGCGGCCCGAGCGCTCGACATTTCAGAGGCGGAAGCGCGTGCCGCGATCGACGCCCTGCGAGAATTCCATCTCGCCGACGAGGAACCCGGCTCGCACGATCTCTTCCCGCTGGGCTTTCACGAATCGTCCTGGCGCATCGTGCATCCGCACATCGCGGCCGCCCGCATGGCCTCGGCCGAATCCCGGCTCAGGCAGCGCCTGTTCGAGCTGAACTCGCGCCGCGACTCACTCGCCGCCCTCGCCTCGGTGTACGCGCCCCGCGAGGAGGACCGCACCGAGAGCCGGGACACCGTCGAGGTGGTGGAGTCGCTCAGCGACGTGATCGCGCTGATAGAGCAGGCCAGCGCCGAGTGCGAGCGGGAGATGATCACCTGCCAGCCGGGCGGCGGCCGCCCCACGGCCGAGCTGGAGCAGGCGGTCGGCCGGGACCAGGCACTGCTCACCCGTGGTGTGCGGATGCGGACGCTTTACCAGCACTCCGCCCGCCACCACGCTCCCACCCAGGCGTACGTGGAGCGCATCTCACCCGCGGGCGCCGAAGTCCGTACGCTCACCGAGCTGTTCGGGCGCATGATCGCCTTCGACCGGAAGGTGGTCTTCGTCCCCCATCACAAGCAGCGCGGCGGCGCGGCCGTGGTCCGCTCCCCCGCCGCGGTGGCGTTCCTGTGCAATGCCTTCGACTACGCCTGGGACCAGGCCGTCCCGTTCACCGACGCCCATCGCACCCCGGTGGCCGTCGACGAACTGCAGCAGGGCATCGTGCAGTTGCTCAGCCAGGGACTCAAGGACGAGGTGATCGCCCGCCGTCTCGGCGTCTCGCTGCGCACCTGCCGCAAGTACATCGCCGACATATTCCAGCGCCTGGGCGCCGAGAGCCGGTTCCAGGCGGGCTATCTCGCCCACACCCAGAACCTGTTGGGGGAGGCCACGCGTACGTGACCTCCCCCTGACGGACACCGCCGGCTACAGCGTCTTCCCCGTCGCCGGGCCCACGATCAGCCCGTCCCCGAAGGCGTCCACCCGGACCGTGTCGCCGTCCTTGACCTCGCCCGCCAGGATCTCCTTGGCGAGACGGTCGCCGATGGCGGTCTGGATGAGGCGGCGCAGGGGGCGGGCGCCGTAGGCGGGGTCGTTGCCCTCCTCGGCGAGCCAGGCCAGGGCCGCGTCGGTGACCTCCAGGGTGAGGCGCCGCTGGGCGAGGCGCCCGGCGAGCCGGTCGATCTGGAGCCTGGCGATGCGCTCCAGCTCCTCCTTGTTCAGGGCGGAGAAGACCACCAGGTCGTCGAGCCGGTTCAGGAACTCCGGCTTGAAAGAGGCCCGTACGACCTCGAGGACCTGCTGCTTCTTCACCTCGTCGGAGGTCATCGGCTCGACCAGGTACTGGCTGCCCAGGTTCGACGTGAGGATCAGGATGGTGTTGCGGAAGTCGACCGTCCGGCCCTGACCGTCCGTCAGGCGGCCGTCGTCCAGCACCTGGAGGAGGATGTCGAAGACCTCGGGGTGCGCCTTCTCCACCTCGTCCAACAGCACGACGCTGTACGGCCGCCTGCGCACCGCCTCGGTGAGCTGACCGCCCTCCTCGTACCCGACGTAGCCGGGCGGCGCGCCCACCAGTCGGGCGACGCTGTGCTTCTCGCCGTACTCGCTCATGTCGATACGGACCATGGCGCGCTCGTCGTCGAAGAGGAAGTCGGCGAGCGCCTTGGCAAGTTCGGTCTTGCCGACGCCGGTCGGGCCGAGGAAGAGGAAGGATCCGGTGGGCCGGTCCGGGTCGGCGATTCCGGCGCGCGTGCGTCGTACGGCGTCCGACACCGCCTGCACGGCCTCCGCCTGCCCGATGAGCCGGCGCCCCAACTCCTCCTCCATGCGCAGGAGTTTCTGCGTCTCGCCCTCGAGGAGGCGTCCTGCCGGGATCCCGGTCCAGGCACCGACCACGTCGGCGATCTCGTCGGGTCCGACCTCGTCCTTCACCATGGTGCCCTTGGAGACCTCCACCTCGGCCTCGGAGGCTTCCTCCAAGTCCCTTTCCAGGGAGGGGATCTCGCCGTACAGCAGCTTGGAGGCGGTGTCGAAGTCGCCGTCGCGCTGGGCGCGTTCGGCCTGGCCGCGGAGTTCGTCCAGCTTCTCCTTCAGCTCACCGACGCGGTTGAGGGACTGCTTCTCCTTCTCCCAGCGGGCGGTGAGGCCGCGCAGCTCCTCCTCCTTGTCGGCGAGGTCGCGGCGCAGCTTCTCCAGGCGCTCGCGCGAGGCCGGGTCGGTCTCCTTGTCGAGCGCCAGCTCCTCCATGCGGAGCCGGTCCACCTGGCGCTGGAGCTCGTCGATCTCGAGGGGGGAGGAGTCGATCTCCATGCGCAGCCGGGACGCGGCCTCGTCGACGAGGTCGATGGCCTTGTCGGGGAGGAAGCGGGAGGTGATGTACCGGTCGGAGAGCGTCGCGGCGGCGACGAGCGCGCTGTCCGCGATCACGACCTTGTGGTGGGCCTCGTACCGCCCCTTGAGCCCGCGCAGGATCGCGATGGTGTCCTCGACGGACGGCTCGGCGACGAGCACCTGCTGGAAGCGCCGCTCCAGGGCGGGGTCCTTCTCGATCCGCTCCCGGTACTCGTCGAGGGTGGTGGCACCCACCATGCGCAGCTCACCGCGCGCGAGCATGGGCTTGAGCATGTTGCCCGCGTCCATGGAGGAGTCCCCTCCGGCGCCGGCGCCCACGACCGTGTGCAGCTCGTCGATGAAGGTGATGATCTGCCCGTCGGAGTCCTTGATCTCCGCGAGCACGGTCTTGAGCCGCTCCTCGAACTCGCCCCGGTACTTCGCCCCGGCGACCATCGCGCCCAGGTCGAGCGAGACGAGCCGCTTGTTCTTGAGCGACTCCGGGACGTCGCCCTTCACGATCCGCTGGGCGAGCCCCTCGACGACGGCGGTCTTGCCGACGCCGGGCTCGCCGATGAGGACGGGGTTGTTCTTGGTGCGCCGGGACAGGACCTGCACCACCCGGCGGATTTCCTGATCCCTGCCGATGACGGGATCGAGCTTGCCCTCACGCGCCGCGGCCGTGAAGTCGGTACCGAACTTTTCGAGCGCCTTGTACTGGCCCTCGGGATCCGGGGTGGTCACCCGGCGCCCTCCCCTGCTCTTCTGGAACGCGTCGAGGAGCTTCTTGGCGTTCGCCCCCTGCTGGGAGAGTATGTCGCCGGTCTGGCCGCCCTTGGCGGCGATTCCGATGAGCAGGTGCTCGGTGGAGATGAACTCGTCCCCGAGCTCCTTCGCCCGCTCGGCCGCGTCCGCGATGACGGCGAGCAGCTCACGGTTGGGCTGCGGGGGCGCAACGGTGGATCCGGTCACGCTGGGCAGACCCGCGAGCACGCGCTCGGCGCCGGTCCGCACGGAGGCCTGGTCGGCCTCGACGGCGGCCAGCAGGTCGATGATGTTCTCATTGTCCTGCCCCTCGATCAGCGCGAGCAGCAGGTGGGCGGGGGTGAGGTCCGGGTGGCCCCCGGACACGGCCCGGGTACTGGCCGCGTTGATCGCGTCCCGGCTCCTGTTGGTCAGCTCGGCGTCCACGGTCGCGTTCTCCTCCTGGGTACTAGATGCCGGTACTAGATCTTGAGTGTTCCAACTGGCACAAAGTTGAGTCTATTCCACTCAAGGGTGGGTTCGGGAGCGGATCCGGGTCCCGGATCCGGGACCCGAGGCACGTAGATTCGGCCCATGCCTTCCTCGTACCCGGTGGATCCGCGACAGCCGGACGCCGCCTACCTCAGCTTCTGGCGGGAGCGGCACCTGTGCACGCTGACGACCCTGCGTCCCGACGGCAGCCCGCACGTGGTGCCCGTCGGGGTTACATACGATCCCGAGGCCGGTCTGGCTCGGGTGATCGCGAACAAGTCCAGCGCGAAGGTCGGCCATGTGCTGGCCGCGGGCCCCGGCGGGGTGCGGGTGGCCGCCTGTCAGGTCGACGGACGCCGCTGGGCGACGCTGGAGGGGCTCGCGACGGTGTCCGTCGACCCCGGGCGCATCGCGGAGGCGGAGCGGCGGTACGCGGAGCGGTACGGGCGCACGCCCTCCCCCAATCCCTCCCGGGTGGTGATCGAGATCCAGCTGACCTCGGCGCTGGGGCGCGGCTGATCGCGGCCCGTCCCGAAGTGGCCGATACCTGGAGGTTTCACGTAAAACTGCAGCGGCGTCACCGTGTTCAGGTCACGGTGACGCCGCTGCGGGGGGAAGCACCTGCGCGATTTACTACGACGGGGGAATCGCGTCAGGCACTGCGGGGGGTGGCTGAGATGGTCTGCACGTCCGGGGCTTCCGGCTCGACCAGCTGGTGGTCACGCTGGTCGAGGTTCACAAAGATCATTCCGTACCGAATGGCACACCGCACTGGCTGCGGCGCCCCCCGAGGCCGCCGCAAACACCGGTACGCCCGCAGATCCTCGTCGTCGTCACGCGTGACGACGACCGGCTCTCCGAATACCGTCACCATCAACGAGTCACCACTGTGGGGGATGGCGGTGACCAGGTCGATGAAGTGCCAACCGGAGCGATAGGCGGTGGCCATTTCTCGGCGGAAGGAGCGGTCGTCGGGAGGGGTGGTCATGCGCCGTCGCCCGCCGGGGTAAAGGTCCAACCAACGTCGCCCTGCTGAACGGCGACAACATCAGCAGGAGCGGAGGTCCAACCGACGTCCCCTTGCTGAGCACCAACCTCCGCGGGAGCAGAAGTCCAGGCGACGTCGAGAGGACTTGCCGCACCAAGTGCCAGTGCGGCGGCCACGACGGCCGCGGCCAACACTGATCGAAGCATTCTCTTTCGCATAGTCGGCTTCGTCCTCACTCGATGACATCCTCTCCCCCGCAGAACAAGACGATGGCTCATTCAGGCACATGGATGCCACACACTCGATGCATCATGTTCCTGCACGTTCAGGACCCTGGGGGGTGGAGAATTGATAACAAATAACACAAACCCGACACATCCTCATTCGATCACCGCTCTATGCGACGAGGGTGCCCGTCTCTACGCCGGTGCCCTGAGCGCCGGACGCATCGCTCGCGTCGAGGTAGAGCCTGCCCCCTGCCTGGTCGAATTCGCCCTGCTGCATCCCGACCCGGACGACGCGAACTGGCTTCGCCCTGTGCCACCGTCGATCGCACTCTCCCAGCAGCTCCAGCCGATCGAGCGGGAGATCCAGGACCGGCGGAGGCTTTCCGTTGACCTTGCCGATACGTTCGAGCCGTTCTTGGCCATCAGTGCGCAGAAGCCCGCCACGACCCACGCCATCACGGTGCTGGAGGGATTCAGCAGAATCAACACGGCCCTGGATGTAGCCATAGCGGAGAGCCGGGTCGAAGTCCTCACCGTGCAGCCTGGTGGCGGTCGGCCGGAGAACGCACTGAGTCAGGCCCTCGAACGGAGCAAGCCTCTCATCGAGCGCGGCATCTCGGTGCGCACCCTCTACCAGCACACGGTCCGGCACAGTCAGAGCACCTTCGCCTACGTGGACCAGATGGCCGGCGCCAAGGTCGAAATTCGCACCCTTGAGGAACTCATCGAGCGACTCATCATCTGCGACGAGACAGTGGCCTTCATCCCCGCGCGCGACGACCGGCAAGTCGCGCTCGAACTCCGCCATCCCGGCCTGGTGAAGTACCTCATCAAGGTCTTCGAGCAACTGTGGCAACGCGCGACGCCCCTCTTGGAGGAGGTGCCGTACGAGTCCACTCCTGATGGCATCAGCGGAGTCCAGCGCTCCATAGCCAAGCTCCTCGTCGAGGGCCACGTCGACGAGGCCATAGCCCGGCGCCTCGGCATGAACGTCCGCACCTGCCGCGCCCACATTGCGAAACTCGCCGTGTCCCTGGGCAGCGGCAGCCGGGCGCAACTCGGCTTTCTGATAGCGCAGTCGGGAATCCTGGACCAGGACCACTGAATGCCGAGGGAAGAGAGCGACAGGTGAGCGCCGGGGCACACGGTCACAGAGCCGACGAGCTGTGCGAGGCGGGCCTGAACCTGTACGCCCGCGCACTGCGCGAGGGCCGCGTCGCCCTGCAGGACGCGGACTCCGCCCCCTGCCTGATCAGCTCCGGCCTGCTCCAGCCGGACCTTGAGGACACGGACTGGCTGCGTCCCGTAGCGCCCGCCATAGCCCTCCCCCGGCTACTGCACACCACCGCCGAGGACATCGCCCGCCAGCGACAGCGCGAAGCGCGCCTGGCGGAGGCCTTCGAGCCGCTCATGGCGCTGCACGCGGCGCAGGCATCACCCACGGACGCACCCGCGAACACCGTCCTGACCGACCTCGAGCGGATCAACGCCGCGATCGCCAGAGCCATGGCCGGCTCTTCGCGCGAGGTACTCACGATCCAGCCCGGCGGCAAGCGTCCCGCTCCCCTACTGGCAGGCGCGTTCCTGCTTGAGCAGGAGATGCTCGCGCGGGGCTGCCGGATGCGCACCCTCTACCAGCACACCTCCCGCCACGACCCGGTGGCTCTCGCCCACTACGAGAACCTGAACGGCGATGTCGAGGTCCGCACCCTCGACGAGGTCACCGACCGCCTCATCGTCGTCGACCGCACCGTGGCCTTCATCCCCGCGAACACCGACCGCACGATGGCCGTCGAGGTCCGCAATCCCGCCATGGTCGCCTACCTCGCCACCACCTTCGACCGCCTCTGGCGCCTGGCCACCCCCATGTACCCCCAGGCCGTCCAACAGCCCTCCCTGAACGGCGTCACGCCCCGCCAACAAGCCATCGCCGCCCTCCTCATCGAAGGCCACACAGACGCAACCATCGCCGAACGCCTCGGCCTCAACATCCGCACAGCCCGAGTCCACATAGCCAAACTCGCAGCCACCCTCGGCAGCGAAAGCCGAGCCCAACTCGGCTACCTCATCGCCGAGTCGGGGATCCTCAAGCAGGCGGACCAGCGGGACCGGGCACAGCGGGAGCCGTGACGGCCTCGAGTTCCGAGGAACGCGGAGGGTCGTCCAGGCCCGCCTGGGCGATGCGGACTCCCAGTTGGGTGCGGCTCGCGGCGCCCAGGGTTTCCGAGAGGCGGGCGATGTGTGCACGGCACGTACGGACGCTGATGCCCAGACGTTCCGCGACGACCGCGTCCTGGTGGCCCTCGGCCAGGAGCGCGGCGATGGACCGCTCCCGGTGGGTGATGCCCTCGATGCCCGTCGAGGGGAGCGGGGAGGCGAGGGGGATCGCCAAGCGCCACAGGCGCTCGAAGACCGTCACCAGGTAGTCCACGAGGGCCGGGTGACGCAGCTCCAGCGCTATCGTGCGGTCCGAGTTAGCTGGGATGAAGGCGACCGTGCGGTCGAAGAGGATGAGGCGTTCCAGGACCTCGTCGAGGGTGCGGGCCTCCGCCGAATCCCCCATCAGCTCCATGTAGTTCAGCAGGCCCTGGCCATGCCTCGCCACGTGGGTGTACAGGTCGCGCATGCGTACGCCGCGGTGGCGCAGGCCCAGCGCGCGGTGCAGGCCCTCGGAGAGTTCGTCCTCGCGGCGGATGCCGCCCGGCTGCACGGTGAGCACCTCGGACGTACACGCCTCGGTCGCCGCGTCCATGGCGGCCCGGATGCGGGGCAGCCCGTCGAGGACGCGGATCGCCACACCCTCCGCCGGCCCCTGGACGCGCCCGCCGAGCCCGGCGTACCACTCGAACGCGGACACCGCGTCGCCCACCCGTGCCTGGCTCGCGCTGACTTCCTCGTACACCCCGCGCAGCAGCCGCGTCATGACCTCCTGCGGCGAGGTCGGCACCAGCCACCCCATGTCGTCGGGGTCGGGGTGCAGCAGCGCCAACTCCAGCAGGCAGGGCACCGATTCCGCGTCCTCGCGGGGCACACGGCCGCGCCGCACGGCCCGCGAGTACACCCGGTCCCCTGCCGCGCACAGCTGGTCAGCGCCGTGCGGATGCCTGTCCGTGCCTTGCCCGGCCATCTCCCCACTCCTGCCCGGCCATCTCCCCGCCGCCGACTCCAGCGTCTTCCACGCTTCCGCGCGTTCTACGCTTCCGCTCTTCCACGCTCCGCGTCGTCCCCGTGTTCCGCGACTCCCGCGCTTCCGGGACTCCCCTGCTCTTCCGAGGACCCCGCAATTCCGGGACTCCCTGCCTTCGGGACTCCGCTTACGGGACTCCCGCGTTACCGGCCCGCGCGCTTCCACCTCTTCCACGTCCGCGACCGCCGCGCACCACGACCGCCACATTCGCGACCGCCGCGCTCCGCGACTTCCACAATCCGCGACTTCCACAATCCGCGACTTCCGCGTTCCGCAGCGCAACTATGCGCGGCCCCGTCCGCCATCGCAACACGCCTGCGCCGCCCCACCGCCCCCTATCGCCCGTATACGCCCATATATATCCCCGCCTCCGCCTGCGCACTTGCAACAAGCTGACGGTGGCGGCGCCCATCCGTCCGGTGCATCGTGGAATCGCTTCCCATGAGCGCCACGGAATCCACGGAGCCCACATGGGCTTCACAGGCTGCACGGATTCCAGGGCGCTCCGAGCGGCCCTGGCCGGATTCCCCCTTCGGCCAGGGCCCCGGGGGCGGCGACCCGGCGACGACACGACAACGGCGGCACACCACGTGAGCTGCTGGAAATCGTCGAGTGATCAGCGTGTTACGAACCGCACTTAACGTCAGTCCATGGCGGACATATTTGACGCATACGCGTTGGCCGATGCGTGGGACGAGATGTTTGAGCGGCCGGGTGAGGTCAGGACCGCCTATGAGCCGGTACTGGCGGCACTTCAGCCGATCGAACCGGTTGAACTGCGGTTCAGGGCCGACCAGATGGCGCGGTCGTTCACCGACCGGGGTGTCACCTACGCCTTCGCGGGCGAGGAACGGCCCTGGCCGCTGGATCTCGTGCCGCGCATCCTCGACGCGCTCGAATGGGATCTCATCCAGCGCGGGGTCTCCCAGCGGGTCAGGGCCCTCGAGGCCTATCTCAGCGATGCCTACGGGCCCTGCCGCGCCTTCGAGGACGGTGTCGTGCCGTGGCGGCTGCTGCTCAATTCACCTCATTTCCACAGAGCCGCGCACGGGATCGAGCCACCGGGCGGCGTACGGATCCACGTCGCCGGGATCGATCTCGTGCGGGACGAGGCAGGGGAGTTCCGGGTCCTCGAGGACAACGTTCGCGTGCCGTCCGGTGTCTCGTACGTCATCGAGAACCGGCGTGCGATGACCCGTATCTTCCCCTCGCTCTTCGCCGAGCAGCATGTGGTGCCCGTGGACGGGTACGCGCAGAAGCTGCTGTCCGCGCTCCGGGCCGCCGCGCCGCACGGCGTCACCGACCCCCGTGTCGTCGTCCTCACCCCCGGCCCCAGCAACGCCGCCTACTTCGAACACGCCCTGCTGGCACGGCTGATGGGCGTGCAGCTGGTCGAGGGGCACGACCTCGTCTGCCGCAACAACCGGGTGTGGATGCGGACCACGCGCGGCGAGATGCCCGTCCATGTCGTATACCGGCGGCTCGACGACGACTTCCTCGATCCGCTGCAGTTCCGGCCCGACTCGGTGATCGGCTGCCCGGGGATCATGAACGCCGCGCAGGCGGGCACAGTGACCCTCTCGAACGCCGTCGGCAACGGCATCGCCGACGACAAGCTGCTCTACACGTACGTCCCCGACCTGATCCGCTACTACCTCTCCGAGGAACCGATTCTCCCCAACGTGGAGTCCTTCCGGCCCGACGAGCCCGGCCAGTTGGACGCCGTCCTCGACCAGATCGACCAGCTGGTCATCAAGCCCGTGGACGGCGCCGGCGGCCAGGGCATCGTCATAGGGCCGAAGGCCGACCGGGAGACCCTGGAGCGTACGCGCGAGGCCGTCGCCGCCGATCCGCGCGGCTGGATCGCGCAGCGGCCGGTCGCCCTGTCCACCTCGCCCACCCTCGCGGGTGACCGTATGGCGCCGCGCCACATTGACCTGCGTCCGTTCGCCGTCAACGACGGCAGCGATGTGTGGGTACTGCCCGGCGGACTCACCCGGGTCGCGCTCCAGGAGGGCAACCTCATCGTCAACTCCAGCCAGGGCGGCGGCTCCAAGGACACCTGGGTCCTTGCCGAGGGGCCCGCCGATCAGCCCACACCCGAGATCAGCAGCTCCGTGCCCGACGTGGTCCCCCGCCAGCTGGGACCCGACGGCGACCGCACCGTCGTACAGGAAGGGGCGCAGCAGCAGTGACCGCTTCACTGGTTCCTGAGGCCCAGGAGGTACGGCCGTGAACGACGTGATCCTCTCCCGGATAGCCGAAGCCCTGATCTGGACCGGACGGTACGTCGAGCGGGCGGACGCCACCGGCCGCATCCTCGATGCCTATCTGCACCGGCTCCTCGAAGACCCCTGGCGCGACGAGGACGTGGCCTGCCGCTCGCTGTACGCGATCCTCGGCGTCGACGCGGGCGGCGAACGCGTCGACATGCAGCAGGTGTTGGACCAGCTCGCCTTCGACGCCCGCTCCACCTGCTCCATCGAGGGCGCGATCGGCGCCGCCCGGCTGAACGCGCGCAGCGCCCGCGAGGCGGTCTCCTCCGAGATGTGGGAGTGCCTCAACTCCACCTGGCACGCCCTGGCCGACCAGCGCCTGGCAGCACGGCGGACGGGCCCCTACGCCTATCTGGAGCTCGTACGCCGCCGGGCCGCCCTCTTCTTCGGGCTCGCCGACTCGACGATGAGCCGGGACGACAGCTGGCGGTTCGTGGTCCTGGGGCGGAGCCTGGAGCGGGTGGACATGACCGTACGGCTGCTGTCCGTACGGGTGTTGGACGCCGCCCACGCTCCCGACTGGCCGACACTGCTCAGTGCGAGCGGCGCCGATGAGGCGTATGCCCGGGTCTACGGCGGTTTCGGCGACACTCCGCGAGTGGCCGAATTCCTCCTGCTGGACCGGGACTTCCCGCGCTCCGCGCTGCACGCCCTGACCACGGCCGAGGAGTGCCTCGCGGCGCTCGGGCGGCCGAGACAGGACCCGGCACGCCGGCCGATAGGCCGCATGCGGACCCGCCTCGAATACCTGGACCTGGCCGCGCTGGAGGAACAACTCCCGTTGCTGCTGAAGGACTTGCAGCAGGCGTGCATGGCGTCCGCCGAAGCGGTGGCGGAGAAGTTCTTCCCGAACCAGGGGCCCGTCGAGTGGGCCCAGGAAGGAGCGTGACCATGACCGGGAACTTCAACACGGCAACCCGTCGGCTCCGGATCCGGCACACCACCCGCGTCTCCTACGCGCAGGCCGCGGTCTCCTCGCACAACGAGGTCCGCATGACCCCGTTGACACTCCCCGGCCAGACCACCCTGGACGCGCGCGTGACGGTGAACCCCGCGACCGCCACCTGGTCGTACTGGGACTACTGGGGCACCCAGGTCACCGGCTTCGACCTCATGGACCCGCACGCGGACCTCACCATCACGGCGTCGAGCCTGGTGGAGACAGCACCGCCGGGTCCCCCGACGGCCTCGCCCACCTGGCCGGAAATCGCCGAACTCATCACCAACTCGCGCCTGTTGGAGTACGCGGCGCCGACCGGACGTACGACCGTGTCGCCCGAGCTGGTGGAGCGGGCGCGGGCGATCGCCGCGGGCCTCGACCCGCACGAGACCGCCGTCGCGGTGTCGTCCCTGGTCACCGGTCAGGTCTCGTACATCCCCGGCGCCACGGGCGTGAACACCAGCGCCATGGAGGCCTGGGAACAGGGCGCGGGCGTCTGCCAGGACATCACCCACCTCACCGCCGCCCTCCTCCGCGGCCTCGGCCTCCCCACCCGCTACGTCTCCGGCTACCTCCACCCCGAACGCGACGCCGAACTCCACCGACCCGTCGCCGGCCAGAGCCACGCCTGGATCGAGTACTGGGCAGGCGACTGGAACGGCTACGACCCCACCAACAGCACCCGCGCCGACGAGTCCCACGTGGTGGTGGGCCGAGGACGCGACTACGACGACGTGACACCGCACAAGGGGGTGTATCGGGGGGTGGCCGGGGGGCCGCCCGAGGTGACGGTGGAGTTCACGCGGGTGGCTTGAACTCGCCTGTGCGAGTACCTCGAGTACCTGCGAGTGCGCGAGCCCCGGGTGTGTCAGGCGTCGAACTCCCGGGGCCCGTAGATCGCGTGGTCGGCGCCGGTGGTGAGCGCCCAGTAGCGGTCGCCGTAGGACCAATGCCACCACTCGGTGGGGTAGTTGACCAGGCCGGCCGCCTTGAGCGCGTCGCCGAACAGCCGGCGGTTGGCGCGCGCCCGCAGGCTGATGCCGTCCGCGGCCGTGTAGCAGGCGCCGTCGCTCTCCTCCGGGCTCGCGTTCACCCGCGTTCCCATGTCGAGCTCCTGCCCGTCGGCGCCGACGAGGGTGAGGTCGACTGCGGCGCCCGCGCTGTGCGGGGCGATCTCCGGAGGGGACACGTACCGGCTCGCCGCGTTCCGGACGCGTTCGGCGTCCCAGCCGGGGTTGTCCGCCCGCAGTTCAGCGGCGTACCGCTCGAAGTACTCGCGCTGCAAGGCGGGCGGGCGGTACCCCTCGACGAACAACAGCCGTACGCCACCGGGGAGCAGGGCCCTGGCCTTCACGAGCCTGGTCAGCACGCCCGCCCGCAGATGCGCGAAGGCCCCCGAGTCGTCCCGCCTGCGGGCATCGACGGGAAACAGCTCCCTCTCCCGCACATCGACAAGGAGCTCCCCGCAGTCCACAACGGGTATCGCGGCGATCTTCGGATCTGACATCAACACGATCTCGGTCATGACCGGATCAGATCACGCCGCGACGGTCCCTGGTACGCGAAAGCGGCGAGCCCCGCGCGGTGATCACCACCGCCCCGGAGGGACTCGCCGCCCTGCTGAGTCACGTGGACCGAGTCACGTAGACCAGTCACGTAGACCAGTCACGTAGACCGAGGACCGGCCCGACGGACTACTTCAGGTCGATCGCCTCGCACGCCGACTCGTAGTCGGCCGTGCAGATGTCCTTGATCTTGTAGATGCCGTCCTGGATGACCGTGTCCTGAATGTTGGCCTGGGTGAGGCCGACCACCGGGACGAGTGAGGCCGGGATGTTCTCGTTCGTGGGGCTGTCGACCTTGTCGCTGGCCAGCGCGTCGAACTCGATCGAGCGGCCCTGGACCCTCGCCACGGCCATCTCGGCGGCGGCGCTGGCCTCCTGCGGGTACGACTTGTAGACGCTCATGAACTGGTCGCCCTTGACGATGCGCTGCACCGCGTTGAGCTCGGCGTCCTGCCCGGTGACCGGCGGAACCGTGTTGACGCCCATGGTCTTCATGACGTCGATGACCGCGCCCGCGATGCCGTCGTTGGCGGAGTACACACCGGCGATGTTGTCGAGGCCGACGGCCTCGATGGCCTTCTCCATGTTCTTCTTGGCCTCGGCCGGGAGCCAGTCCTTGGTGTCGTACGTCTTGGCGATGACGACCTTGTCCTTCAGCTCGGTCATCGCGCCAGCCTTGAACTGCGCCGCGTTCGGGTCGGTCACCGACCCGTTCATCATGATGATCTTCTTGCTGGCGGCACCGCTGCCCAGCTCGGAGACGAGCGCCTTGCCCTGCACCTCGCCGACGAGCTCGTTGTCGAAGGAGACGTACGCGTCGATCGGCCCCTGCGCCAGCCTGTCGTAGGCGATGACGGGGATGCCCGCGTCCTTGGCCTTCTGCACGCCGCTCGCGATGGCCTTGGAGTCCACAGCGTCCACGAGGAGGACGTCGACCTTGGCGTCCACCATCTCCTGGAGCTGGCTGGCCTGCTTGTCCGCGTCCGCCCCGGCGTTGGCGTAGACCACCGAACCCTTGTTGTTGGTGAGCTTCGCCACCTCCGACTTGATGATGGGGTAGTCGAACTTCTCGTAACGCGTGTTCTCCGTCTCCGGGAGGAGCAGACCCACCTTGATGTCGTCGCCCTTCGTGGGGCTTGCCTTGGTTTCGCTGCCACCGATCCCGTCCACAACGCCGCAGCCGACGAGGGAGACTGCCATCGCGGACGAGGTCAGGGCTATGACGGTCCGACGGCGACGGGTGTTACGAGTGTTCACATCAGGTGCCTTCCGGGCGAGGTTGCAGCATTGCGACCCAGGTGGCTGAAAGCCAACGCGGCGATTACCTCAGCGTCAAGGAGTAACCACTTAACGAGATGGCAACAGCATGCTGTGTTCCTCAAGTGAACACGATGGGAAGAGGGTGCGCCTCCACTTCCACGGAACCCCTCTGATTCACACACGCCCCTCGTTTCACATACTTCTCGTCACATGCCTACAACCCATGCCCCTGTCCAGGTGTCTTGGTGGTGGCCGATCTACACCACCAAGCGCTACAGGGGAAGCATGAGACCAGTCAGACGCAGCGGAGCGGCAATCGCCATCGCGCTGGCGACAGCCAGCACCGGCGGCCTGCTCACCGCGGCCGCCGCCCCGGCCTCCGCCGCGACAACCTGCGCCTCACCCGTCTATAAACGGCAGTTCTTCGCAAACACCACCTTCTCCGGCACACCGAAGAAAACGGACTGCGACGCCGCGATCGACCAGAACTGGGGCACCGCCGCCCCCGCCTCCGGTCTCCCGGCCAACAACTTCGGCGTCCGCTGGACGGTGACCCGCGACTTCGGCTCCGGCGGCCCGTTCTCGCTCCCCGTCTCCACGCAGGACGGCATCAGGGTCTACCTCGACGGCACCCGCAAGGTCGACATCTGGAAGAACGTGTCCTCGACGGTGAAGAAGACCGTCAACATCACCGTCCCGGCCGGAAAGCACACCCTGCGGGTGGACTACGTCAACTGGACAGGGACAGCGAACGTCAAGTTCGCCTACACCCCCCGCACCACGGCCACCGTCGACAAGGTCAAGCCCCTCACCCCGACGGGCACCGCCGTCACGTACGACAAAACCACCGGCAAGGCCAAGCTCACCTGGTCCAAGAACAAGGAGATGGACCTCGCGGGATACCGCGTCTACCGCCGCCTCAAGGGCAGTACCACCTGGACGAAGCTCACCACCACGACCGCCACCTCGTACACGAACACCCCGCCGACGACCGGCGACACGTACTACTACGAGGTCCGCGCCATCGACAAGGCGGGCAACGAGTCCGGGGGCACGGCGGACAAGGCCGTCACCACCGTCGACAAGACAGCCCCAGGGCGAGTCACCGGCGTTTCGGCGCTGGGGACCACCGCGGGCAACGCGATCACGTGGCAGGCCTCTTCGAAGGACGTCGACCACTACGAGGTGTGGGCGGCCCCCGTAGGACAGCAGGACCTGGACGGACCCGCGTTCGTCTTCGAAACGTCCTACACGGACCCCATCGCAGACGCGGGGACGGCCTACGGGTACACCCTCCAGGCCGTCGACGGCTCCGGGAACATTTCCCCGATCTCCGAGCCTGTGACGGTCACACGCCCCGTGGCGTCCACCGCGCCCGTCCCGTCCGCGGTCAAGGGCACACCCGCCGACGCCTTCACCAACGTCACGTGGACTGCGGCGGAGGATCCCGACGCGGTGGTCACCGGGTTCCACGTCTACCGTCGTACTTCCCCCAACGGCGCCTGGGCCCTGGTGGCCGGCGCGGGGGCGTCGGCCACGTCCTACGAGGACCGTTCCGCTCCGAAGGGGAACGCGTACTACTACGTCGCCGGCGTCGACAGCAACGGCGCCGACTCGGAGCCGTCCGAGGCGGCCGTCGTAGACCGGCTCACGCCTGCCACCGCGACCGGGCCGCTCGCGCCGCAGCTGACGCTGGTCTCGTCGGGATCCACCCGTTCCCCGATCCAGGTCGGGATCAAGCCCGGCGCCGGTGACGAAGGCCGGCTGCTGAGCCACTACTCCTGGAACATCTCCGGCGCCTGCGGTGACAGCGGCCTCGGCGGGAGGACAACGACCTCCACCATCGCCTGGACCCCTCCGTACAGCGGCCCTTGCATGGTCAGCGTGTTCGCCGTGGACGCGTACGGGCGCACCGGCGAGAAGGGTTCCTGGCTGGAGTTCACGGTCGGCCGCTGACCAGGAGGCGCCGGCGGCCCGCAAGCCAACGGCGCGCGAAGATCCGTACAACCAAGTCGCTTCCTCGTCGGTCCTGATCGTCAACGGCTTTGCCTGCCGTTGACGATCAGGCTTGTTCAGGACCGAAGGAACGCATGAACCCAGCAAGACGCACGACGGCCACGGTTGCCACCGCCCTCGTGCTCGCCACCGCGGGCGGCCTGCTCATAGCCGCCCCCGCCTCCGCCGCGACGACCTGCGCATCGCCGGTCTACAAGCGGCAGTTCTTCGCCAACACCACCTTCTCCGGTACGCCGAAGAAGACGGACTGCGACACCGCGATCGACCAGAACTGGGGCACCGCCGCCCCCGCTTCCGGTCTCCCGACGAACAACTTCGGCGTCCGCTGGACGGTGACCCGCGACTTCGGCTCCGGCGGCCCGTTCTCGCTCCCCGTCTCCACGCAGGACGGCATCCGGGTCTACCTCGACGGCACCCGCAAGGTCGACATCTGGAAGAACGTGTCCTCGACGGTGAAGAAGACCGTCAACATCACCGTCCCGGCCGGAAAGCACACCCTGCGGGTGGACTACGTCAACTGGACAGGGACAGCGAACGTCAAGTTCGCCTACACCCCCCGCACCACGGCCACCGTCGACAAGGTCAAGCCCCTCACCCCGACGGGCACGGCCGTCACGTACGACACAGCCACCGGCAAGGCGAAGCTCACCTGGTCCAAGAACAAGGAGATGGACCTCGCGGGCTATCGCGTCTACCGGCGCCTCAAGGGAGCGGCGTTCCCCGCCAAGCCGCTCGCGACGACGACGTCCACCTCGTACACGGACTCGACCCTCCCCGTGACGGGCGAGGCGTACTACTACTACGAGGTCCGCGCCTACGACAAGGCCGGCAACGAGTCCACGGGCACCGCCGACAAGCTCGTCACCACCGCCGACCTCACCGCCCCCGCCGTGCCCACCGGGCTGGACACCTCCATCTCGGTGAACGGAATCCCGATCGAGTGGACCGCGGTCGCCGGGGCGACGTCGTACAACGTGTACCGGGCGCCGAGCGGGAGCAGCACGTACGCCAAGGTCGGGGACACGACCAAGGCCTCGTACCTGGACACCTCGGCGGTGGAGGAGAGCACCTACCTCTACCGGGTGACCGCCCTGGACGCGGCGGGCAACGAGTCCGCCCGCTCCGCCGCCGTCGAGGCCACCCGCCCGGACAGCACCGCACCACCCGCGGTGACCGGGCTGTCGGCCACGCCGACCGAGTACGGCTTCTCGCTGGCCTGGGACCCGAACCCGGCGCCCGACCTCGGGCGGTACGTCGTCTACCGGGGTGAACTCCTGGGCGACGACGAGGAGAAGGTCTGCTCCGTGCACGAGGTGGAGTGGCTGTCCGCCGCCACCACGTCGTACGAGTACGCGACCCTGCCCGACGGCGAAGAGGCCTGCTTCTTCATCGACGCGTACGACGACAACTGGTGGTCCGCCTGGAAGACGACCGGCGAGGCCAACATCATCACGGCGACGGAACTCGACATGACGCCGAGCGTCGCGACTCCGGAGGGCTCCCCGCTGGAACTGGACGCGTCCGGAGCGGAAGGCGACGAGGGCAACTACCTCGACTGGAACTGGAGCGCCAGTTCCCAGGAGACGACGGGCTACCGCGTCTACCGCTGGAACCCCGCCACCGAGGCGTACGAGAAGATCGCCGACGTCGGCAGCGGTGTCACCTACTACTACGACACCGGCGCCCGGCGCGGCACCACGTCCTTCTACTGGGTGACCACCCTGGCCGCAGACGGCACCGAATCCGTACCGGCGGGCGACTGGGCGGCCACGGCGCCTGCGCAGTGACCTGAGCGACACAGAAGGGGTCGGGGGGTGACCAACCTTCCGGCCCCTTGCCGCAGTTGGGCCGCCATTCGGACAGTGACGGCCCCCTCGCTACTTCCCCGGCCTCGCAGGCCCCGTGATCGCCTCCGTGATGGCGAAGCCCTTGGCGGGCCCTTCGGGGATGGTGACCTCGGTGCCGTACGACACTCGGTGCACGCCCACCCAGTCGGCCTTCTCGGGGCGGGGTTCGGTGAGGACGGTTACGGTGCCCTGGTCGTCGTAGTCATCGATGATGACGTAGACGGGGATGCTCGCACGGGCGTACTCCCGGCGCTTCTTCACGCGGTCGCGGTCCTGGTTGCGCTTGCCTGGGGAGACGACCTCAACGACGAGTCGAACTGCCGCAGCAGTGAGCCCGAGGCCATCATCCGTTACGTAGCGCTCCGTATCCCTGACCGTGACGAACAGGTCGGGCACCCACGCGCCGCCGTGGTGAAAGATGTTCGTGTCGTTCCGGGTGGCGAAGTCCCCACCCCTCAGGAACTCCCCCAGCGCCTCCTTGAGCTGGTAGATGATCTCGCTGTGCGAATAGCGGCCGGTGGGTGACACCTCGATGGCTCCCTCGATGATCTCAGCGCGGTAGCCCTCGGGGAGTTCCATGGCCTTCCATGCCTGCCACAGGACCTCGTCCAACTCTGAAACGGACGGGGTGGGCGACGGGGTGGGCTCGGACTCGGTCCTGGTCTCAGGCATGGTCTCGGGCCTCTCGTGCGCAAGAGCGGTCAAGGTGCGGCACCTCCTCCTCAAGTGTGGGCTTGGCGTCGTTGAGGCACAAGCAACGCCGTCACGGTAGGCAGCCATATGGGCTCACCTGCGGAAACGACTCAGCCCGCCAACCCCAGTTCGAACCACACCCCCTTCGCATACCGCCCCGCCCGCTCAGCCGCGACGCCCCACATGTCAGCCACCTCCTCCACCAGGGCTAGCCCACGCCCCCAACAGGCGACGGCACCCGCCACGGGGTGCGCCACAACCGGTGGATCAGGGCTCTCGTCGAAGACGCTCACGTGGAGTCGGGCGGGGGTCAGGCGGATACGGACCATTGCGGTGCCCTTGGTGTGCAGGTGGACGTTCGTGACGAGTTCCGAGGTGCACAGGGCGGCGGGCATGACGAGGGGTTCGCGGTCGTGGGTGAACAGGACGGCGCGTACGAAGTCCCGGCACACGCGGGGTGCGGTGGCGTCCGCGGGGGCGAACAGGCTGTATTCGTGCGTGAGTTGGGCGGGGCGGTGGGCGGCGCGGCGGGCAGGGTCCATGGGGGTCGGCTCCCGTCGGGGGTGGGGGGATGGCTGGCCCGTGCCCTGCGATGGCTCTGTCCGCGCGCTCCTGGTGGGAGGGGCGGGTGCTCTGTCGGCTTGCGGGCAGGGGGAGTTGGTTGATTCCGGTGAGTCACCTGCTTCACACTCACGGTAGGGCAGATGGGCTTTCATGAACAACCTAATCGCCACTATCGGTGGACCAACCCCCGCGATCAGGGCAGACTTCGGGGAAGTCGGCAAGGAGAGTCACGTGGGACTTCGCACCACCATCAGCGAGCGTCAACGGCGCCTCGGCTTCGAACTCAAACACCTGCGCGAGAAGGCGGGATTGACCGCAGGAGAAGCAGCTGAGCGGATCAACATGGGCCGTGTTCAGCTGAGCCAGATCGAAACCGCGAAGACGAGCATCCTGACCGGACGACTCCGCGAGCTCTGCCACCTCTACGGATGTACAGATACGACGTATATCGAGGCCCTCGTCGCCACGTCCGAGGCAACCGGTAGAGGATGGTGGAGTGCGTACAAGAAACGCCGAGGACTCGACGCCCTCAACACCGCAGAACTGGAGGCGGATTGCACCACCCTTCGGATGCACCAGTCACTGTTCATCCCGGGGCTCTTCCAGACCGCCGACTACGCGCGAGCCATCTTCACCAGCCCTGGCCTGGGCTTCGAACGCAGCGCAGGCGCCCTGGAGTTCCGCATGGAACGGCAGCAGGTACTCACCCGCGAGAATCCGCCCTCCGTGCACGCGGTGATCCATGAGTCCGCCCTGCACATGCGGTTCGGCGGAGCCAAGGTGGTTCGCGAGCAGCTGCTGCACCTCGTGGAACTCGCGCGCCTGCCCAACGTCACCATCCAGATCTATCCGTTCAGCGCCCAGGCGTACGCGGCACTCAGCGGCAACTTCGTCCACGTCATCCCAGGACACCCGGAGTTGGGCACCGTCCTGCTCGAACAGCCCGTCGGACTCCAGTACTTGGGCGACAGGCCGAGCCTGGACCGGTACGAGGACCTGTTCCAGCACCTGGCCGAGAACGCCCTCGCCCCCATCGACGTATCGTTGGCCCCAGATGCACACTCTGTGAAGGACTCGCTGGCACTCATCCAGCACGTTCTCTACACGCTCTAGGGAGGCCCCCGATGCCCGAACTGAACTGGCAGAAGTCAACGTTCAGCGGAGGCCCAGAAGGCGAGTGCCTCTACGTCGCCACCGCCCCCGACGGAACCCTCCACCTCCGCGAGAGCGACACCCCGGACGACATCCTCCACACCGCCCCGCGGGGCCTCGCCGCGCTGCTCCGGCACATCAAGAGGACGAACCCGCCTCAGCACTGATGGCGCCGACGGCGATCGGACAAGTCCGCGGGCCGGCCGCCGGTCAATCGGCAGGCAGGCCGAACCAACGCAGGAGTACGGGTCGCGCGTCGTCGGGGGCATCCTCGGGACCGCGGGCATAGCGCGCGAGCAGTGCCAGATAGTCGTCATGGAAGGCGTCCAGCTCACCCTTCGTGAGATGGATGAGGCTGCGTGAGCCCCGCATCCAGCCTTCGGACTCCGCCTGTCCGGCGGTGAACTGCCGGGCCAGCTCGACGTCCTCCTCCATCCTCATGCGATCCAGCTCGGCCGACATGGCGCGCTCGGCCTCCGTCAGCTCATCCTGCGGCGGTCTGCGGATGTCGAGGCCGCGCACCCCGCGCCACCAGCGCTCACGCCCGGTGGAGCGCTCGGGGATGTCCTCGATGAGGCCACTGCGCTCCAGCATGCGCAGGTGATAGCTGAGCGTCCCGGTGTTTTCGCCGAGGGCGGCGGCCAGCGTGGTCGAGGTGGCCGGGCCCGCCGTGCCGAGGTGGCGCAGGATGCGCAGCCGCAGGGGGTGCGCGAGGGCCTTGAGCACCTCGGGGCTGTCGACCGTGCGCCGATCCGTGGCTTCCGCTCCGCGCTCTTCCGTCATGGCGGCAGTCTATCCGGATCGCAGCAATTTCTCTGCAGACCTTTCTCTGCAGAGAAAGGTCTGCAATGCTGGATGCGTGACACCGAACCGAGAGACCTTGAATCGCACAGTCCGCCGCTTCACGAGTGCTGCCGCGGGGGCCCTGCTTGCCGCCCTCGCCCTGGGCGCCGCACCCGCACACGGAGCTGAACGGGCAGCGGATCCGCCCGAGTTCGACTTCTCCGCCTGCCCGACCGCCGGTGAGCTGCCCGCAGGTGCGGACCCCGGGACCTGGCGCTGCGAGGTCATGCACGCCACGGGGCATCTACGCATGGGCGCCATCGACGAGCCGCTCACCGAACCCATGACGATCACCTTTGCGGAAGGCCGTGTGGACGGTGAGTTCCGCCAGGTCTTCGGGCAGATGACGGCTGCGCCGATCCGGGTGGGAGGGACCCCGTTGACCCTGACTCCGCAGTACGGCGGCTACTCGGACTTCCTGTCCGACGACACCCGGCGCGGCGAGTTCGACATCAAGTTCGCCATAAGCACGGCGCACGGGGTGCCGACCCGGCCGTCGTCGCACTGCTCAGTGGGCAGCGATGAGGACGCGGTCCACCTCGTACTCAAGGACACCGATCCCACCCGGGTGATATCCACGGATCCCCTGGTCGTCACCTTCGGCGCCCAGGACACGGAGTTCGCCGCCCCGGGCACGAGTGGCTGCGGCCCCCTGCGCCGCACACTCGACCGAGCCCTGGGCCTGCCGTCCGCGTCGGGGGCGAACGCCTTCGACATGGACGTCACGGTGGCCATCCGGCCCTACATATAGACCGGTTCGGTGAGTCATTGCCGGTACCTGTGACCCACGGGCACCCTCGCCGCACCGCGCCCCGCCGGACGAATCCGGCGAGGCGCGATAGCGGAACCCCTCATCCACCAACCGTCAGCAGTAAGCCTTGGCCGCCTTCTTGGCGGTACCCCTGGCCGGTGCCTCGGTGCACTTCACGCCGCCCTCGGTCTGGACGCTCCAGCTGCGGGCCTTGCCGTACGCCTTCTTGCCGTAGCCGGTCCCGCTACCGTTGCAGGTCTTGGCCTCCCAGTAGCCGGAGGCCTTCTTCACACCGCTGAAGACGACATACGTGCCGGACTTGTTGAAGTTGAACTCGACCGACTCACTGGTCTCCTTCGTCTTCTCTCCGGCCTTGGTCAGAGTGCCGGAGACGTGGGCGTCCATGCTGGAGATGACCCACTGCGCCGAGTAGCTGGCACCGGCGGTGATCTCACGGCCGGAGCTCACGGTCGAGCGATAGGTGGCCGACTTCGTGTACTTGCCGGTGCCGTCCTGAGGGATGTTGATCTGCTTGGCGTGGGTGATGACCCACGCCGACGACAGCGAGGTCCAGGTGGCGTGCTTGTAGCCGGGCTCACAGATGATCGGCGCGGCGCTGGCCACACCGGCCGGCAAGCCCACCATCAGCAGGGCTGCGATACCGGTCGTGGCCATGGTCGCCGTCAGTCGCTTGTTCAATGCAAACTCCCCGTTTGGTGATCCATGCCCCGAACAACTTGTCGGGGCACGGCCAAATAGAAGCAGTCGCATTAGCGACGCGCAAGAAGATTTCCGGGCTCGAACGAAATCCGGCGTAGCGTCGAATAGCCTTGCCCATCAGGCATGTTGGCGAATCGACACACCGCCGCGATCGATCAATGACAATCATGACCATTCACTAACACAAACAGGACAAGGCCGCGACGGCCGACATGCCCCACGCGTACAAGGTGCGGGCACTGAACGCGGCCTCGCCCGGCGCGGAGTCCGCACTGTCCCCCTGAGGTGTCGGCGACCCCCGGCGGCCTGACGGTCAAACGCGCGCAAGATCCGTACAACCAAGCCGCGTCCTCACGAGTCCTGATCGTCAACGGCTTTGCCCGCCGTTGACGATCAGGAGCGAAGGAACGCATGAACCCAGCGAGACCCACGACGGCCGCAGTCGCCGGCACCGTCGTGCTCATCACCGCGGCCGGCCTGCTCGTGGCCGCCAACTCCGCCTCCGCCGCGACGAGTTGCGCATCACCGGTCTACAAACGGCAGTTCTTCGCGAACACCAACTTCTCCGGTACGCCGAAGAAGACCGACTGCGATACGGCCATCGACCAGAACTGGGGCACGGGTGCGCCCGCCTCCGGCATGCCGACCAACAATTTCGGCGTCCGCTGGACGGTGACCCGCGACTTCGGCTCCGGCGGCCCCTTCGCCCTCCCCGTCTCCACCCAGGACGGCATCCGCGTCTACCTCGACGGCACCCGCAAGGTCGACATCTGGAAGAACGTGTCGTCCACGGTGAAGAAGACCGTCAACGTCACCGTCCCCAAGGGCAAGCACACCCTCCGCGTCGACTACGTCAACTGGACCGGCACCGCGAACGTCAAGTTCGCCTACACGCCCAGGACTTCGGCCACCGTCGACAAGGTCAAGCCCCTCACCCCGACGGGCACAGCGGTCACGTACGACAAGACCACCGGCAAAGCCAAGCTCACCTGGACGAAGAACAAAGAGCTGGACCTCGCGAGCTACCGCGTCTACCGGCGCCTTCAGGGCAGCACCACCTGGACCAAGCTCACCACCACGACCGCCACCTCGTACACCGACACGACCCTGCCGAAGACGGGCAAGACGTACTACTACGAGGTCCGCGCCTACGACAAGGCGGGCAACTCCTCGGCCGGAAGCGCCGACAAGCCCGTCACCACCGTGGACAAGACCCCGCCGGCCGCGCCGTTCGTCGAGATGGACGCGTGCGCGTCCCTCGAGCCCTACGCGGCCCCGCAGCTCGTCACCACCGCGGAGAACAAGGCCGACATCGCCTGGTACGAGATGCAGCGGCTGAACGCCGCCACCGGCGCCTGGAGCACCATCTACTCCGGTGCCAAGGGCGCGATCTGCGACACCGGGTACCGCTTGGACGGCAGCAAGGTCACCTACCGCGGGCGGGCCCGTGACGCCGCCGGGAACTGGTCCGCGTACTCGGCCGCCACCACGGTCACCACCTCCGACCTGACGCCGCCGGCACCCGTCACCGACGCCCGCGTCGAGTACGAGTCGGGCGTTCCCCACCTGGTGTGGTCGACCGCCGACGAGGCCGCCTCGTACCAGGTCCTGCAGTACGTGCCGTCCACCGGCGGGTACATCGACGCCCTGGCCGCGAGCACGGGTACGACGGTCACCACGACGACCGCGACGGACGTCGTCCCGATGCAGCGGCTGGCCGTCTCCGACACCTACCGGTATGTGGTCCGGGCGGTGGACACGGCCGGTAACGCTGCCGCGCCGGCAGAGGTCGAACTCGCCCTGGCGGAACGGCCGGAGCCCGTCACCGCCCACAAGGTGACCGCGGCCGCGTACGGCCAATGGGGCGTGCAGCTGGACTGGCGCACCTCCGACCCCTGGGGGATCGACGACAGCACGCGATCCTCCTTCCGGATCCTGCGGACGGACACCACGACCGGGACCAGCACCGTCGTGGACCAGTGCGTCTCCCACATGTCGCCCGACAGCGGGACGCTCGAATCCCCGTACACGTACACGCTCTCGTGGGCCTCCGGCACCGACCCCGCCTACGCCAAGGGCAGCTCCACCGCCATCTCCTCCTGCCTGGACGCCTCCGGCGAGTCCGAGACCGCCTACGAGTACCGCGTCATCGCGGTCGACTCCTACGGGCACGCCTCGGAGCCCAGCACGGCCTCGGCGACGGCCACCACGCCGGACACCCTGCGGCCAGGGCCCGTCACCGACCTGACTGCGGAGCAGATCCCGATGGGTGTGCGGCTCACCTGGACGGCCCCGACCGACGACCCCGACCCGGTCCAGGGATACCTGGTGTGGCAGGGCAGCACCGATCCGGACACCGGCGAGACGGTCTGGAAGCGCAACTGCTGGGGCGGGGACTCCCTGGGCGAGACCGAGATCCTGTGCGCGACCGTCCCCGACGGGAAGGAGCACGTGTACCGGGTGGTCGGGTACGACTACCAGCCGGGCACGGACGCGGGCGTGGAGGACTACGACGAGTCGGAGTACATCCCGATGAGCTACCACCCGGTGGACGTGCGGGTCACCCTGCCCGACACCCGGCCACCGGGATGGACGGGCACCGGGGTCGGCGAGGCCCCGTACCCGAACCTCTACCGGAGCTGCAACGACAGCCTGTTCTCGACCGTTCCCTGCACGGTGTACCTGGGTTACGACTACCGGGTGGAGCGGTGGGACCCGGCCGGCGGGGCATGGTCCACGCTCGACGCGGGGGTGGTGAGCGACTCGTGGCCCGTGTCCTCCACGGACACGACCGTGTACGCGGACCGTCTGGGCCTCTACTACTACCGCGTGGTGTACATCAGCCCCGAGGGGGTCGAGGAGACCGTGCGGAGCGAGGCGTACGGGATCTGGGCCAGCTGGTTCTGACCCGAGCGGAGTGCCGCGTACGACGAAGGGGCCCGGAGGTTCAACCTCCGGGCCCCTTCACGCAGTTCGGCTACTCCGGCGACCGCTTCGGCCGCCACACCACCAGCGCACTCGTCTGCTGAACCTCCTGGTACGGAACCAGGTCGCGGCGGTACGAGGCGTGGACCGCCGCCTCGCGCTGCTGCATCGCGGCTGCCGCGCCGTCCACCGCCGACTGGAGTTCGGCGACGCGCTGCTGGAGCGCGGCGACCTGGTTCTCCAGCTCGATGATGCGCTTGATGCCGGCGAGGTTGATGCCCTCGTCCTGCGACAACGCCTGGACGGCGCGCAGCAGTTCGATGTCGCGGGCCGAGTAGCGCCGGCCGCGCCCGGCCGTGCGGTCGGGAGAGACCAGGCCGAGGCGGTCGTACTGACGCAGGGTCTGCGGGTGCAGGCCGGAGAGCTGGGCCGCCACCGAGATGACGTAGACCGGCGTCTCCTCGGTCAGTTCGTACGGGTTGCGTCGACGGCCGGTTCCATCCATGGCGTCCTCATGCTCCCTTCGCGGCCTGGAACAGCTCCGCCCGCGGGTCCTCTCCCGCGGTCGCCTCGCGATACGCCTCCAGGGCGTCACGAGCCTTGCCCGACACGTCCGTGGGGACCGACACCTCGACGGTGACCAGCAGGTCTCCGCGGGTGCCGTCCTTGCGGACCGCGCCCTTGCCGCGGGCGCGCATGGTGCGGCCGTTCGGCGTGCCCGGCGGCAGCTTCAGGGTCACCGCGGGTCCGCCCAGGGTGGGCACCTTGACCTCGCCGCCGAGGGCCGCCTCCGCGAAGGTGACGGGGACGGTGACGGTGAGGTTGTCGCCCTTGCGGCCGAAGACCGGGTGGGCATCGACGTGGACGGTGACGTACAGGTCGCCCGCGGGGCCGCCCCGTTCACCCGGGGCGCCCTTGCCACGGAGGCGGATGCGCTGGTTGTCGCTGACGCCGGCCGGGATACGGACCTGCATCGTGCGCGAGGACTTGGCGCGGCCGCTGCCGCTGCAGACCTCGCAGGGGGTCTCCGCGATCAGACCGCGGCCCTTGCAGTCGGGGCAGGGGTCGGTGAGGGAGAACCCGCCGCCGGAGCCCCGGGCGACCTGGCCGGTGCCGACGCACGTCGGGCACACGCGGGGTGTGCCGTTCGCGTCGCCGGTGCCCGAACACGCCTTGCAGGGCGCCTGGGAGGTCATCCGCAGCGGAACCGTCGCGCCGTCCACCGCCTCGGTGAAGCTGAGCGTCACCTCGGTGTCGATGTCCTGGCCGCGCCGGGGCTGCGTACGGGTACCGGTGGTGGCGCCGCCGCGGTTGAACAGCCCGCCGAACACGTCGCCGATCCCGCCGCCGAAGCCGCCGCCCTGCGGACCGCCGCCCTGGGTGCCGCCTCCGAAGAGGTCACCCAGGTCGAAGTTGAAGTTGCCGCCGCCGGCACCGGGGCCCGGACGGAAGCCGCCGTTGCCGAAGAGGGCGCGTGCCTCGTCGTACTCCTTGCGCTTCTTGGGGTCCCCGAGGATGTCGTTCGCCTCGGAGATCTCCTTGAAGCGCTCCTCCGCCTTGGCGTTGCCCTTGTTGGCGTCCGGGTGGAACTCGCGGGCGAGCTTCCGGTACGCCTTCTTGATCTCGGCCTCGGTGGCGTCCTTGGGGACGCCGAGGACCTTGTAGTAGTCCTTCTCGATGAAGTCCTTGGTGCTCATCCTCGACGTCCCTCCTCTCTCATACGTTCAACGTCAGCCCTCGTCCGGGCCACCGCTCTCCTTGTCGTCCGCCGCGTCGGCCGCCGTGTCCTCGGACTTGACGGGCTGCGCACCGGGCTGGGGCTCGGCGACGGCCACCCGCGCGGGGCGGATGGTGCGCTCGCCGAAGCGATACCCCGGCTGCAGAATCGCCACGCACGTCGTCTCCGTGACGTCCGGCGCGTACGAGTGCATCAGGGCCTCGTGGATCATCGGGTCGAAGGGCTCGCCCTCCTTGCCGAACTGCTGAAGTCCCATCTTCGCCGCGACGGACTCCAGCGACTCGGCCACCGACTTGAAGCCGCCGACCAGTTCGCCGTGGTCCCGCGCGCGGTTGATGTTGTCGAGCACCGGCAGGAGCTCGGTCAGGAGGTTCGCGATGGCGACCTCCTTGACCGCGATCCGGTCGCGCTCGACCCGGCGGCGGTAGTTCTGGTACTCGGCCTGGAGCCGCTGGAGGTCCGCCGTGCGCTCGCCGAGCGCCGTACGCACCTGGTCCAGCTGGGCCGTCAGACCGGCCAGTTGTGCCTGTGCTGCTGCTGATTCGTCCCCGGCCGGGGCCGCCCCCGAAGGGGCGGCCGTCGGCTCGGCGTCGTCAGGGGTGGCGCCGGAAGGGACGTCAGGCTTCTCTTCGAAGCCCGGGGTCTCCTCCGTCACGCGGCACCGTCCTTGCGGTCACGGTCCTCGTCGACGATCTCCGCGTCGACCACGTCGTCGTCGGACCTCGGCGCCTCGGCACCGGGGGCGTCACCCGCGGCCTGTGCGGCGTTGGCGTCGGCGTACATCGCCTGGCCGAGCTTCTGCGAGACCGCCGCGACCTTCTCGGTGGCGGTGCGGATCTCGGCGGTGTCCTCGCCCTTGAGCGCGGCCTTCAGCTCCTCGACGGAGGCCTCGACCTCGGTCTTGACCTCGCCGGGGACCTTGTCCTCGTTGTCCTTGAGGAACTTCTCCGTCTGGTAGACGAGCTGCTCGCCCTGGTTGCGGGACTCGGCGGCCTCGCGGCGGGCGTGGTCCTCCTCCGCGTACTTCTCGGCCTCTTCGCGCATCCGGTTGACCTCGTCCTTCGGCAGCGAGGAGCCACCGGTGACGGTCATCTTCTGCTCCTTGCCCGTGCCAAGGTCCTTGGCCGTGACGTGCATGATGCCGTTGGCGTCGATGTCGAAGGCGACCTCGATCTGCGGGACACCACGCGGGGCCGGCGGCAGGCCGGTCAGCTCGAACATCCCGAGCTTCTTGTTGTACGCCGCGATCTCGCGCTCGCCCTGGTAGACCTGGATCTGCACGGAGGGCTGGTTGTCCTCGGCGGTGGTGAAGATCTCGGACCGCTTGGTCGGGATCGTCGTGTTCCGCTCGATGAGCTTCGTCATGATGCCGCCCTTGGTCTCAATACCCAGGGACAGCGGGGTCACGTCGAGGAGCAGGACGTCCTTGACCTCACCCTTGAGGACACCGGCCTGGAGGGCGGCGCCGATGGCGACGACCTCGTCCGGGTTGACACCCTTGTTGGCGTCCTGACCGCCGGTCAGCTCCTTGACGAGCTCGGCGACGGCGGGCATACGGGTGGAGCCACCGACGAGAACGACGTGGTCGATCTCGGACAGCTGGATACCGGCGTCCTTGATGACGTTGTGGAACGGCGTCTTGCAGCGCTCCAGAAGGTCGGCCGTCAGCTGCTGGAACTGGGCGCGCGTGAGCTTCTCGTCCAGGTGCAGCGGGCCCTCGGCGGAGGCCGTGATGTAGGGCAGGTTGATCGAGGTCTCGGTGGACGAGGACAGCTCGATCTTGGCCTTCTCGGCAGCCTCACGGAGGCGCTGGAGGGCCATCTTGTCCTTGGCCAGGTCCACGCCGTGACCGGAGCGGAACTGCTGGACCAGGTAGTCCATGACCCGCTGGTCCCAGTCGTCACCACCGAGGTGGTTGTCGCCGTTCGTGGCCTTCACCTCGACGACGCCGTCGCCGATCTCGAGCAGCGAGACGTCGAAGGTGCCACCACCGAGGTCGAAGACGAGGATCGTCTGGTCGTCCTTGTCGAGGCCGTACGCCAGGGCGGCGGCCGTCGGCTCGTTGACGATACGCAGGACGTTCAGGCCCGCGATCTCGCCGGCCTCCTTCGTCGCCTGACGCTCGGAGTCGTTGAAGTACGCCGGAACGGTGATGACCGCGTCCGTGACCTTCTCGCCCAGGTACGCCTCGGCGTCGCGCTTCAGCTTCTGCAGGATGAAGGCGCTCATCTGCTGCGGGTTGAAGTGCTTCCCGTCGAGCTCGATCTTCCAGTCCGTACCCATGTGACGCTTCACGGACCTGATCGTCCGGTCCACGTTCGTGACCGCCTGGCGCTTGGCGACCTCGCCGACGAGCACCTCACCGTTCTTCGCGAAGGCGACGACGGACGGCGTGGTCCTGGCACCCTCGGCGTTGGTGATGACGGTGGGCTCGCCGCCCTCCAGAACGCTGACGACGGAGTTAGTCGTGCCCAGGTCGATGCCGACCGCACGTGCCATTTCAATTCCTCCAGCAATGACTTGAGTGGAACGGACTCAAGTGTGCACGACGCTCGCCGCGTGGTCAACAGAGCTGAGTCGAGGAGGCTCAACTCTTATCTGTTTCTTACGCGCACCTTGCGTCTGACCTGGGAATTTTAGCCCGTCCGGCTGTGGATTCTCAGCCCGTCCGACTGTGGATTCTCAGCCGGTCCGGCGGGGGAATCTTCAGCCCGTCCGGCGTTTGAGGACGAGCCCTTCGGGCGTTCGGGGGTCTGGGGGCGGAGCCCCCGGGGGACGGGAATGGGTAGGGGCGGCGGGGGCGAGAAAAAGGCCCCACACCCCCCACGAGCACCACCACGGCGACAACCCCAGCCACCCACCACGCAGCGCTCGGCTCCACCCACCCCAGGTCGATAAGCAAACCAACGAGCGCCCCGCCGAAAGCCGCCGTACCGATCACCACCATCACCCCCCGCGAAGTCAGCCCACCCCGCCGAAGCCGATGAGCAAGGTGCCCACCCGGCCCCCGAGCGGCAAGGGCGAGATCCACAAGCCCCACAGCCGTCAGCGAGAACAGCGCCGCGACCCCGGCCCCCGTCTCCCGCCCCCCATGGACAACCACCGCCGCCCCGGCCAGCACGAACCCGGCGAACAACGCCCCGCACCGCCCCGGCACGATCCGCGCCGGAGGCCGCCCCTGCATCAGGAACCCGGTGAGCGCCGCCGCCAGCACACTCAGCAGCGCCGCCGTCCCGTCCATGACCTCGGCCGCCGCACACCCGCTCAACGCGAAGGCGGTGACGACCCCGACGGTCCCCATCACCCCGTCGGCATGATCGAGCGAGACAAAGGCGAACGTCACGAAGACGATCCAGGCGACACCCAACACCCCGCCCAACAGCCCGAGTTCGCCGTACGGCACGGTCAGCGCGGCGGCGAGACCCACACCGCCCACCTGGACCGCGAGCGGCACGGCCCGCAGATCGGCGACAAGGCCGAGCAGCGCGACCCCGATCCCCGCCACCAGCAGCCGCCCGGCATCGGTCCCCAGCGGAGCAACGTCCGTCCACTCCCCCGCACCGGCCACGAGCGCCGTCCCCCCGACCACCGCCACCCCGCCCAGCAACGGAACCACCCGCAACCGCCGCCGCTCGACCACCCCGAAGCGCAGGGCGAACATCCGCAGCAGGGCGGCGAGCGCGGCGGTGAGGAGCAGGGCGGCGATGGCGGCGACGATTCCGTACAACACCCAGCTAATTTAGGACCGAATGTCGCAAATATGTCGCAGATAACACGATCGGGTTTACGTGTCGATCCGCAACCCCGACAAACAGGCACCGCCGGTCAGGGCAGCCTCAGCGACGCAGATCACCGCACCGCTGGCTACAGTGCGGCGAAAGAAGTGGGTAGTCTCAGACCGACTGCATAAGTTACCGCTTAGTAATCACCGCAATCACCTCCGAGATCACCCTCGGAGCAACACCTCGCAGGCCCGAGGAGCCCCCAATGCAACTCGCCGCGATCATTGTGTCGCTGGTACTCGCCGTGGTCGGCGTGGCGCTGTTCAGCAGAGCCATCGCGCAGATCTACCGGTTCGTACGGCTCGGCCAGGACGTCCCCGCGGGAACCCGCACCGACGACTGGACCGCGCGCACCGTCACGGTGGTCAGGGAGTTCCTCGGCCACACCCGGATGAACCGCTGGGGCATCGTCGGTGTGGCCCACTGGTTCGTCGCCATCGGCTTCTTCTCGCTGATCGCGACCCTCGTGAACGCATTCGGGCAGCTCTTCCAGGCCGACTGGGTGCTGCCGATCGTCGGGCACTGGCTGCCGTACGAGGTCTTCGTCGAGTTCATCGGCCTGATGACGGTGCTCGGCATCCTCACGCTCATCGTGATCCGCCAGCTGTCCCGCCCCGGCCGCGCCGGCCGGAAGTCGCGGTTCGCCGGGTCCAACACCGGCCAGGCCTACTTCGTCGAGTCGATCATCCTCATCATCGGCCTCGCGATCATGACCCTGCGCGGCATGGAGGGCGCCCTCGTCGGCGTGCACCACTACGAGGCCGCGTACTTCGCCTCGTACCCGATCGTCGCCACCTTCAGGGACACGGACGTCAGCACGCTCCAGAACCTGATCTACCTCACCGCGATGATCAAGATCGGGACTTCCTTCATCTGGATGATCACGGTCGCGCTCAAGACGGACATGGGCGTCGCCTGGCACCGCTTCCTCGCCTTCCCGAACATCTGGTTCAAGCGCAACGCCAAGGGCGGGACCGCGCTCGGCGCGCTGCTGCCGATGACCTCCGGCGGCAAGGACATCGACTTCACCGACCCCGGTGAGGACGACGTCTTCGGTGTCAGCCAGGTCGAGCAGTTCTCCTGGAAGGGCATCCTCGACTTCTCCACCTGCACCGAGTGCGGGCGTTGCCAGTCGCAGTGCCCCGCCTGGAACACCGGCAAGCCGCTGTCCCCGAAGCTGCTGATCATGTCGCTGCGGGACCACGCGCACGCCAAGGCGCCCTACCTCCTCGCCGGCGGCGGCAAGGACGCCGAAGGCAACGAGAAGGCCACCAAGGAGCAGCTCGCCGACGTGCCCGCGGCCGCCCTCGCGGAGGCCGAGCGGCCGCTGATCGGCACCTTCGAAGAGAACGGCGTCATCGACCCGGACGTCCTGTGGTCCTGCACCACCTGCGGCGCCTGTGTCGAGCAGTGCCCGGTCGACATCGAGCACATCGACCACATCGTCGACATGCGCCGCTACCAGGTGATGATCGAGTCCGCCTTCCCGTCCGAGGCCGGCACGATGCTCAAGAACCTGGAGAAGAAGGGCAACCCCTGGGGGCTGGCCAAGAAGCAGCGCCTGGAGTGGACGAAGGAAGTCGACTTCGAGATTCCGGTCGTCGGCAGGGACCTCGAGGACCTCGACGAGGTCGACTACCTGTACTGGGTCGGCTGCGCGGGCGCCCTCGAGGACCGCGCCAAGAAGACCACCAAGGCCTTCGCGGAGCTCCTCCACATGGCGGGCGTCAAGTTCGCGATCATGGGCGGCGACGAGAAGTGCACCGGTGACTCCGCCCGCCGCCTCGGCAACGAGCCCCTGTTCCAGGAGCTCGGCATGGAGAACGTCGCCGCGCTGAACATGGCGTTCGGCGAGGACGACGAGGACGAGAGCACCAAGAAGCCGAAGTCCGCGAAGAAGATCGTCGCCACCTGCCCGCACTGCCTGAACACGCTCGGCAACGAGTACCCGCAGCTCGGCGGCGACTACGAGGTCATCCACCACACCCAGCTGCTCCAGCACCTCATCGACGAGGGCAAGCTGATCCCGGTGACCCCGGTGGAAGGCCTGATCACCTACCACGACCCGTGCTACCTCGGCCGCCACAACAAGATCTACTCGCCGCCGCGCGAGATCATGTCCGCCGTCCCGGGCCTGCGCCAGCAGGAAATGCACCGCCACAAGGAGCGCGGCTTCTGCTGCGGCGCCGGTGGCGCGCGCATGTGGATGGAGGAGCGCATCGGCAAGCGCATCAACAACGAGCGCGTGGACGAGGCCCTGTCGCTCAACCCCGACATCGTCTCCACCGCCTGCCCGTTCTGCCTCGTCATGCTGACGGACTCGGTCAACGGCAAGAAGAACGATGGCCAGGCCAAGGAGTCCATCCAGGTCGTGGATGTGGCTCAGCTGCTCCTCGACTCCGTCAGGACGCCGGTCGACCCGGCGGGCACGGCGGAGGCGGAGAGCACGCCGGAGCCGGAGCCGGTGAAGTGACCTAGGGAGTACGTTGGAAGTACGCCCGCGAACGCCGCAGGGGCTGAGGAAACTCGGTCCCTGCGGCGTTTTCGCTGGGCGTCAGGACGTACATCAGGACCTCAGGACGTACGTCAGGACGCGCTGAGTTCCTGCGTACCCAGCACCCCGAGAAGCGCCATCCGTTCAGCGTCCTCCGTACCGGGCTCAGCCGTGTAGATCATGATCCGCAGGTCGCTGCCCGCGACGCTCAGCACATCGCAGTCCAGCGTCAAAGGGCCCACCTGCGGGTGATCGATGGTCTTGCGCGACGCCTCGGGCCGGCCCACGGCGCCCGATTCCCACAGCTCGGCGAACCGGGCACTGTTCGCGCGCAGTTCCGCGATCAGCTTCCGCAGCCGCTGGTCCGCCGGATAACGGATCGCCGTCGCCCGCAGCTCGGCGACCTGCACGGCCTCCAGCGTGCGCAGCCCCTCGGGTGTATGGCGGACGCGGCTGTTGCCCGAGCCGAGGAAGTTGCGCCACACCGCGTTGCGTTCGTTGCCGTGCCGCTCGCCCATCAACGCCACATACAGCGGGTTGGCCAGCAGCAGCGTCCACGCCGCGTCACTGACCGCGACCGGCGTCCCGGTCAGCCTGTCCAGCAACCGCTGAACACTCGGCGTGATGAACGCGGGCACCGTGCCCTGCCCTGGCGGTACGAGCCCGGCGACATGGAACAGATGCTCGCGCTCCGCTCCGGACAGCCGCAGCGCCCGGCCCAGGGCCTCGACGACCTGCTCCGACGGGTTGGCCGCGCGGCCCTGTTCGAGGCGGGTGACGTAGTCGACCGAGATCCCGGCCAGCAGCGCCAGCTCCTCGCGGCGCAGCCCGGCCGCGCGCCGATGGCCGCCGGCGGGCAGCCCGGCCGCCTCCGGGGAGACCCGGTCGCGCCAGCGCCGCACCGCATGCCCGAACTCCGTGGTCGCCATGGACCCACTGTGCACCGCGCCGCTGGGATCGTCCTGGTACTGCCAGTCCCAGGAAGACGGGACGCCTGGCTGACCGCCCGGCCCCGCCGCACCGTGGAGGCATGACAACGACACTGATCACCGGAGCGAACAAGGGTCTCGGCTTCGAGACCGCCCGCCGTCTCGTCGCCGCGGGCCACACCGTTTACGTCGGAAGCCGGGACGCCGAACGCGGGCACCTGGCCGCCGAGCGACTGGGCGCGCGGTCGGTCCAGCTCGACGTCACCGATGACGCCTCCGTGGCGGCCGCGGTGAAGAGCGTCGAGGCCGACGGAGGACTGGACGTACTGATCAACAACGCCGGCATCGAGGAGCGCGGTGCCAACAACACCGTGATCGGCGCCGCCGACGTGACCGCCGACCTGATGCGGTCGACGTTCGAGACGAACGTCTTCGGCGTCGTGCGCGTCACCCACGCCTTCCTGCCGCTGCTGCGCCGGTCCGCCGCCCCGGTCGTGGTGAACGTGAGCAGCGGCCTGGCCTCGATGGCCCGCGTCACCGCCCCGGACACCCCGACGTACGCCTACCCGGGCGTCGCCTATCCGGCCTCGAAGACCGCGGTCAACCTGATCACCGTGCAGTACGCGAAGGCGTTCCCGGAGATGCGGATCAACTGCGTCGAGCCGGGCTACACCGCGACCGACCTGAACGGCCGCACCGGGATACAGACCGTCGAACAGGGCGCCGAGATCATCGTCCGCATGGCCCAGGTCCGCCCGGACGGCCCCACCGGGGGCTACTTCGACGCCGACGGCCCGATCCCCTGGTGAATCCCATCCCTTCGGCTGGTGAATTCCAGCCCTTCGGGAACCCAAGTCCGCCGATAAGCCCCAAGTGACCCACCGCGCACGTCAGTCCCCTTAACTCCCCGCCGTAACAAGGCCATCATGTGCAGGTTGCTGTCGAGGGTGTGTTCGAGATGGATGGTGCGTGTGCGAGGAAACGGGAGCGGGATACGTACGGCGGCTGCCGGGCTCGGATGCGTCCTGCTGCTGGCGGGACTGGCCGGATGCGCCGGGACCGGCACGGACGAAACCAAGCCCGCCGCCACGCACGACCCCATCACCGTCGCCAAAGCCCCCGCCAAGCTCCCGGTCCCGCGCGGCAAGGGCAGCAAGACGCCGGACGACTTCAACGGTGACGGCCACCCCGACCTCGTACTGAACGACCTCGTCAAGGGCCCCGACGACACCCACGGCGACGACGCGGGCATCGGCATCGTGTACGGATCCGTCCGCGGCCTCACCCCCGGCGCACGCCAACTCCTCAGCCCTGCCCGGCAGGCGGCCCCCACCGACGGCCAACTCCCCGCGCTCTTCGAAGCGGAGGCGAGCGGCGACCTGGACGGGGACGGCTTCACCGACCTCGTCGTCTCCACGGACCCGCCGTACGACGGACAGGGCATGCCCCCCGTACCCCTCCAGATCCTCTTCGGCTCCCCCTCGGGCCTGACCGGCAAGGCGGTCGAGCTGACCATCCCCGCGCAGGCACGTTCCGGCAACGACTGGCCGGACCAGCCGGTCCCCGGCGACTTCGACGGAGACGGTGCGACGGACCTCGTAGTCCACGCCTCGAACGGCCAACTCAGCTACCTCCGTGGCCCGTTCACCCGCAAAGGCGCCCCGCGCGCGGCGGGCGCGCCCCTCGCTTCCCCGGGCAACGTGCCCACGGGGACCGCGGCCGACGTGAACCACGACGGCTACGACGACCTCCTCGTCCGTACGGCGGAGGGCGCCGCCACCTCCGCGATCGTCCTCGGCGGCCCGGCGGGCCCCACCCGCACGGGCGCCGCCCTGCCCACCGGCATCGATGTCGCCCTCGGCAACTTCGGCAAGGGCAAAGCCCTGGACGCGGCGGTCGGCGCCATGGGCGGAACCTCCCTGCGCTACGACCTGCCCGGCACCACCCGCGGCAGCATCACCACCGCGGGCTCGGTACTCGACTCCGGCGACTTCGACGGGGACGGCCTGAGCGAACTCGTCTCCAGCGGCTCGCAACTACGAATACTGCGAGGCCGTACGGCCGGTCTCTCCACGGCGGGCATGGTGACCGTACAGCCGCCCGCCCAGGGCACCACCCGCGTCCTCACCGTCGCCGACTTCACCGGGGACGGACGGGCGGACCTGGTGGTCCGGACGTACCCGGGAGAGACGAAGGACACGGTCGCGCTGTACCCGGGCGGCGACAAGACGAACCTGGTCGCACCGAAGCCGACTGTCACCTTCTCCACCTCGGAGTTCCTGGGAATGGACTCCTGAGACTCCTGAAACCGGCTGCTCCGCAGGGTCCTGTGCCCTCCCGTAGGGGGCGCCTGTGAATCCCCCTAGGTGATGTCACAGATAGGCCCCAAAGCCCTGCCCGCGCCCCGGCTCCCGCACGTCACTCTCCGGGACCAGGTACGTTCGATAACGTGGCTGGATTCAGGATCGGACGCGGCCGGGACAACCGCGCCCCGCAAGGGCGACCGCAACAGCAGCAACCGTCGTACGGGCAGCAGGCCCCAGGGCCTCCTCAGGGAGGCCGGCCGCCGTACGGCTACCCACCCGCGCCGCAGCAGCAGCCGTACGGCGGGCAGCAGGGCGGCTGGCCCCAGGCCGGGCCCGGCGGTGGCGGCGGCTACGACGAGCCGGAGTACTTCGGTGACGGGCACCCGCAGCAGGGCCCGGACCCGTACGCCGCGAACCAGCCCGGGCACACCCAGGCCTTCTCGGTCGGCGAGGACCCGTACAACCAGGGCGGGACCTACCGCGCCGGTCAGACCGCGGCCCCGCCGGTGGGCCCCCGCCTGCACTGGAAGGACCTGCTGAAGGGCATCATCACCCGCCCCAACCCGACCTTCCTCCAGATGCGCGACTACGCGATGTGGGCCCCGGCCCTGATCGTGACGTTCCTCTACGGCCTGCTCGCCGTCTTCGGCTTCGACGGAGCCCGCGAGGACGCGATAAACGCCACCCTCTCGAACGCGATCCCGATCGTCCTGACGACGGCCGTGGCGATCGTGCTCAGCACCTTCATCCTGGGCGTGGTCACCCACACCCTGGCCCGCCAGCTCGGCGGCGACGGCGCCTGGCAGCCCACGGTCGGCCTCTCGATGCTGATCATGTCCCTCACGGACACCCCGCGCCTGGTCGTCGCCATGTTCTTCGGCGGCGACGCGTCCTTCGTCCAGCTCCTGGGCTGGGCGACCTGGGTCGCCGCGGGCGCTCTGCTGACCCTCATGGTCAGCAAGTCCCACGACCTCCCGTGGCCGAAGGCGCTCGGCGCCTCGGCGATCCAGCTGATCGCGATCCTGTCGATCATCAAGCTGGGTACGTTCTAGTACGTCCAGTACGTCTTGTACGTACGTGAAGGCCCCCGGCGTTTGCGCGCTGCCGGGGGCCTTCACGGTGTCCGGGGAGGGTCAGGCGTCGAGAACCTGCCCGGCCCTCTTCACGACGGGCGGCTCGACACTCCAGGCTCAGTGACCTGTATGAGGGTAGTAACCTTGCTTCACTCCGGCAGAGGCTCGCCGGAGCGGGGGAGGACCCAAGCGTGGCACGCAAGGTAGCCATCTACACCCGGATCTCACGAGACGACGAGGGCGACGGCCTCGGAGTCACCCGCCAGCGGCAGGACTGCGAACGGCTGGCCGACCTGCGCGGATTGAGCGTGGCGAAGATCTACGAGGACAACGACGTCTCCGCATACAAACGGAACGTCCGCCGCCCCGAGTTCGAGTTGATGCTGTCCGATCTGGCAGCAGGTCTCATCGACGGCGTGGTGTCGTACGACCTGGACAGGCTGGCCCGACAGCCCAAGGATCTTGAACGTCTGATCGACGTCTTCGAGAGCCGCAAGCGCCTGACTTTCGTCACTGTCACGAACGACATCGATCTCTCATCGTCGGACGGACGGACCATGGCGCGCGTGATGGTCGCTTTCGCCAACAAGTCGTCACACGACACTGCCCGCCGCATCAAGCGCAAGCACCTTGAGCTAGCGATGAACGGGAAGTCGAGCGGTGGCCCCGCGCCATACGGCTGGAAGAAGGACGACCCGAACAAGATCGACCCCGAGGCCGCATGTCACATCCGAGCGGCACAGAAAGAGATCCTGGCCGGAGTGCGGATCGGCACCATCCGTAAGCGTTGGCAGGACGAAGGGATCGGGCGCCCGCGAGAGGGAACGAAGCGGATGGCACACCATCACGTCGAGCTGATGGTGACGAACCCAAGGCTGTGCGGCTACCGGACCTACCACGGTGAGATCTTGCTCAACGACGATGGTGAGCCCGTCATCGGCGAGTGGGAAACGATCAACTCGGTGGAGGAGTGGGAAGCGGTCTGCGGCGCCGTTGCCGAGCGGAAGCAGGCCAATCCCGCTGCAGGCAAGCCGCTCGCGCGCAAGTACCTGCTTTCCGGTATCGCTCGGTGCGGGTTGTGCCACAACAAGATCAGGGGCCAGATCAACCGGCTATGGAAGCCAGGATCGAAGGCATCGAAGTACAGCTATCAGTGCTCCGTCGTGAACGGCGGTTGCGGCAAGGTCGGACGGGTCGGGGAACCCATGGAGGACCTGATCATTGATCTCGTCTTGGAGGAGCAGCGCAAGAGGGCGGCGGAAGACGGTAGCCCTACGCCTGCGGAGTGGCCAGGAGAAGACGAGTCCAAGGCTGTATCGGACGACATCAAGGCTCTGACCACGGCCGCGAGCAACCGTGAGATCACCATGTCATCGCTGCTTCAGCTCCTGCCCGACCTGGAACGCCGACGGGATGAGTTGAAGTTGGAACGCGCCCGCTTCCACCGGAAGTTGAAGCGTGCCGAGTCCGTCAGTGAGGAGATCAAGAGCCGCGAGCAGTTCCGAGATCTTCCCATTGAACGGCAACAAGAGATCATCCTGCACAGCCTGTCAGCCGTGGCAATCCACCCAGCAGGGCGCGGGAAGCGGATCTTCAATCCGGATCTGGTCGAACCGATCTGGCGGGAGTGAGCAAGGGGCCCCAGACGTCACGAGCCTGGGGCCCTTTTCATAGTGATCTGAGGCTGCCCGAGCCTGCTCCAAAGCTGATGGAGGGCCGGCCGCGGGTACCGGACCGGCAAGCACTGTGCGGGATCCTGTAAGTGTGACAGGGCGCCAGTGGGGTGCGCTGCGAACGGGCAACGTCGTAGCCTTTCGTCTGAGGGCGCCCATGCCCCGTATTCTGAGCGGGATATGACGAAGCAGCCCTTCCAGCGTGCTGCCAGGACGGCACGCGAGGCGGGCCCAAGGTGATGATCGATTACAACGTCAGCGACCATTGGTCCGCTGACGATCCAGACTGGCTGAAGTCCCTCGTCTCGTCACTCGACCGCCACCACGGCGTTAGCACCGTTCTGCCGCTTACGGTGACCGTTGAGGAGATCCTGGAGTGGCTGGAGCTTGCCAGCGGCGTCGACGCCTGGAAGAACGCCGCCAACCGAACGTCGCTGTGGGACGACCTCGACGAGTCCATCGGCGCGCTCGGTGCCTCGCTTCGAGCACACATCGCGACATCACTCGCACAGTTCCAAGCCACCTTCTCGCAACTCATCGGTAGCCCCGCGACGGTCTTGAAGCAGCCACCGGGCACCCGCACCGACGCCGTCTGGACAGACGTCACCACGGCCGCGAAGGGTCTCCTCGAAGCGCTCGACGCGGACGAAGCCGCCCGCGCCAGCTGGGATGATCTCGTGGCCACAGCTCAGGACCGCACCCTGGAAGGCCGGGAGTACCGCCCGATCGCTGAACTGCTCTTCGACCAGTTGCGCAGGCGCGGCCTCAACGCGGAGCGGATCTTCCGCGACCTCGTGTCGGTGGTCGCATTCGGCCGTGATCCCTACGATATTCCCATCGGTCAGACGAACCTAGCGCCGCAGGAGCGGATCGCGAGCGCCCGAAACCACGTCGGCACTCCGGCCAAAGTCGAGCCGATCGTGGTCTGGCTCGGCTACCAAGGTCAGGCTTTCACACGCCTCTACGCTGGGCGAGTGTCCTTCATGAATGCCCACTGGGCGGTACCGAACGCCAAGCCCGAAGGCCAGAATTTCGAGCACAAGGCAGAGCTCTGGGAACTAGTGCAGGACGGCGACCTCTTCAAGGTCGCAAAGCTGGTCGACGAGGAGTCCGACGTAGACTTCCTGGTTCGCGTCGACCTCGGCAGCACCACGGCAGCCGGTGCGTTGAAGCGTGCCGTTCGCATTGTGAACACGATCCTCAACGTCTCGATCCACAACTCTGGCGGGATCCGCCCGCACCTCGCCCAGCATGGGATCCTGCGCTCCGGTCAGACCGGCTCTTTCAACTTGATGGTCTCTCGGCGCGAAACGGGCTTTCCCGACGATCACTACGGCGCGCGCATCACCGCAGAAGCGATCGAGGAGCACGGGCCGCGCATCGCCTTGGCGCTGGCCCGCGAAGAGCTCCCCCGATTTCTCACGGCCGCGCTCGAAGTGCAGACCACCGCCGACCACCCTTTCAGCCGCGACATGGCGCTGCGCAAGCCTTCCGAAGCAGATATCAGCAGCGTGATCCCCCTCGCGGACCGCGTGGTGCAACACGTCGCGGCGCACGCAGCGCTCGCCCCAAACGGCTTGTTCAATCTCCTCGGCGAACGCTGGCCACATGCTCGGTGGCTGACCAATGTGCGGCAAGCCGTTCATATGTGCCTGCTCGGCGGTGGAAACCGGAACGAACTGCATAGCGAGCTGACTCGCGAGTGGTTCGCGAACAATCCGTCGCGCCCGTGGATTCTGTTCGTCGCTGACCGCTCTGGCGATCTCCTCTCGCTCTGCCGCATCGAGTCCGAGCGCGCCTGGATCAGGCGGATGTTCGCGAGTGTGAGCGACTACGCCGAGTACCGCGTCCTGATTGAGTACTACACCGCCAAAGGTGCCGTGTTGGAGGCCAGACGTCGTCGTGTCCGGAATGCCTTGGTGCACGGCAACCCCGCCAGCTTCGCGATTGTTGAGTCCGTGCGCGGGTACGCCAAGTTCCTGAGCGGCAGTGCACTCAACCTCGGTCTTGAGTCCTACGTCGAGGGCACGGTGCCCGCTGCCGCGCTCGCGAAGCGGACTGATGAGTTCGCCGCGATGCAGGCAGGCCAGGACGCCGCCAACTACTGGCGGGCTCGACTCACCGCCAAAGCTGCAACGAGTGCGGACTCGTCGTAGGCACGGGTTCGGCACACCGGCGCCACCTGGCTGGCCGACGCAGGCATACCACTCCAACGTCTTGCGAGCTCTTAGTCAATCGCGGTGGAGGGCACGCAGACGTCTGACCCACGCCTGATCCCTCATTGGAGCGCGCTCCAGATGTCTCTTGAGCCACTCCTCCCTGGTGGTGATCTTCTTCTGGATCGCCACTACGGCTGCCCCCTGGGGCCGAGTTCATCGCGGGCGATCTCTCGGGCAGTAGCCAGCTCCTCAGCGATCCCCGCGGCGATGAGTGCCGCGCCAGGGGTGTGGCCGGAGCCGATGTAGCGCCAGTTCCTATCAGTGACCGTGCCAGGGATGTCTGCCTGCATGGTGCCGTGGCCCATGTGGTGGGCTCGTTCGGCGCGAAGTGCCGCGTATGTCGTCGAGTAGGCGCGGGACTTGGTGAGGATGTGGCCCCGGTAGCCGAGCGTGTGGGCCCAGGCTCTCAGGCAGAGGGGTTCGTACTCGGGCAGCCCGCCGAGGCGCCAGCACGTGCGCATGAGGTTCCGGACGTGCTCACTCGCGAGCGCCGTGCCTATGTCGTGCCAGTTCGTGAGCCGGTAGTCAGTGCCGGCGCCCGTCTCTCTCGCTCCCTTGGTGACGTACTTCGCGACGTACGCGGCCACCGCATCATCGTCCGGTCCGCCACCGTCAGCCCGCAGGGGACGGACATCGATCTGAGTGCCCCAGCGCAGGGTTAGTTCGCCGATTGCCGGGCTGTAGGGGGTGTGGACCAGGACGCGCCCGGCGGAGGCCCGTACGGCAGCGGCCAAGCGATCCAAGGTGCCCCAGGCCGGGGGTTCCTCATCAGGTCCGGCCGAGCCGTCGAGGCGAACAACGGCATGGATGTGGACAGCCGCCCGCTTTTGGTACTCGGCAACGCGTGCGAAGGACAGCCTCGCGTGATCAGCGAAGCGGGACTGCACGAGGCCTGCGGAGGAGGCGAGTTGGCGCCGGAGGCCGATAACGAAGCGGTCCCACAGCTTGCCTGCATGCGAGTGCCAAAGCACGTGGGCCGCGTAGTCGTAGCAGCCGGAGCAGAGCGGTTGGCCAACGACGGGATCATCCGCGCCATGGACTGCCCCACAGCCGAGGGCACGGCCGTGCTCGCATCTGCCAGCTTGGCGGCGCGGACGGCACAGCTCCCCGGCACGGTGTACCGAACCGAAGGACGGGGAGGTGAGGGTGATGAAGAGCCGGGGCCGATTGCGAACGGTGGCGGGGACGTTCTTGCCACCGAGGAGGCCCGCGCGGACGAGGTGGAAGGTGTCGCCCGCGTGGAGGCGGGAGCAGGGAGCGCAGACGGTTGCGCGTCTGTTGCGGCAGCGGACGGAGAGCCGTTCTCCGGGTTCGGAGCGGGTGTCGTAGTGGTGGAGGATCTCGCCGGTCGCGCCGTCCAGGGTGGTAGTCGAGCCAGAGAGGTGGATGGGGTGGGCACAGCCGCCGGTTGCGGTGATCAGCTCCAGCCAGCGGGTGAAGCCCGGGTCTTGTGCGATGCGGATTGCGTCGCGGTCTGCTTCGGGGAGCTGACGCAGGCGCGCCGCGCGGTCGAGGGCGGCGCGCCTGTCAGTCGGGGTGAACTCGGGTGTGATGGTGGGGACCTTCCGGGGTGGGCCGCCGAGGCGGCACGGTGGGTGGTTGGTGGCGCGTTGTCGGTCATGGCGATCGCTCCCTTGCGTGGTCGGGTGTGGTGCGGGTGGGTCAGCGAATGGTTCCGGTCCCCCGGCAGACGCGGCAGCGCCGCAGACGTCCGGTCCAGGTCCTACGGGCTCCGTCGCCCTTGCAGTTCGGGCACCTCACGCGAGGCATGGGCATGGCGCGTCCTTTCTGCTCAGGTGTGGGAGAAACCGGTGATGAACCAGGTCACGAGTCCGTGGATGGTGAAGACCACGGGGGTCTGGCCGAGGTAGACGCCGAAGAGGCCGACGCAGACCGCTTCCCAGGCGCGGACGTCGCGGGAGCGGACGAGGAGGACGGTGATGATCCCGAAGATCACCGCGAACGTGAACGCCGTACCGGCACTGATCACTTGGCCGCTCGTCACTTGACGTCTCCTTCCAGTGCCGCAAGCGCACGGTCTACGGCGGGCAGTCCCGGGGTCATGCCGGAGTACTTGCGAGCCGTCGACACGGCCTCTTCCGTCGGTGTCAGGTGCGATCGGGCACGGCTCCAGCCGCCCTCAGGCCCGGTGCAAACGGCCACGCCCTGTTCCTCGGCAGTGATCGTCTGAGCGACGGCCACGGCATCCTTGTTGAGGTCGCCCAAGGTCATCTCGGCCGTGCCGGGGTCGTTGACGCGGTGGCAGATCCGGCCGCCGAGTTGAGCCCGCAGAGCGGTGACACCGGGTCCGAGATCAGAGCCGACGCGTTGTCCGGCCACGACCAGGTGCAGACCGAGCGCAGCCCCGAGCTGCCCGAGCCGCAGCAGGAGCGTGGAGCACTGCTCCGTCTCCGCCTTGCTCTCGCGCGTGCCGTCCGAGAGGTACAGTTCCGCGATCTCGTCGACGATCACGACGACAGGTATGGGGCGCAGTTTCTCGGGCAGCTCCCAGATCGACCGCACACCAGCAGCCCGGCACGCGCTCATCCGGTCTTGCATGTCGACCACCAGCGCGGAGAGCACCGCGACTGCTTCGCGTCGGCAGGTTGCCAGCGCGCTCAACCGTCCGGCGAACAGGCCGAGTTCCATGCCCCCCTTGCAGTCGATGCCGACCAGGGCGACGGGTTGTGAGGCGAGTTGAGTAATCAGCCGGGCCAGCAGAGTCGACTTGCCGGACCTGGTGGCCCCGGTGATGAGCCAGTGCGGCACGAGCCGCAGGTTCATCACCCAGGCGCCGCCGGATTCCAGTGCGCCGATGAGTGCGGACAGCAACTCGGCGGGCGCCGACGCTAAGCCAGGCCGCTCCAGCGGATCACTGGCCATGGCGGTCAACAGCACGACACCGCGTTCCGGCGAGGTGACCCGCACCGCGTGGACCCGCCACGCATGGACGAGCGCTTCAGCCGCCCTCATGTACGTCGCCGGGGTCTGCCCCGCGTGCAGGCGCACGGTCACGGTCAGCCCCATGCGAGTCGCGCGGGGGAACGAGGAGCGCGGAGCCACCGGCCTTACCGGATCGCCCTTGACCATCAAGTGCCCGACCAGCGTCCGCGCCGGAAGCTTGGACACGGACAGGTCGTTGAGCACGGAGACCCGACGCCAGGTGAACAGCACCCGGCACGCGGCGACCGGGTAGCCGGCGACGTACCAGTGCCAGACCGGCCGATGCCGCCGCACCAGATCGCCGACGACCAACAGCCAGGCCAGCACGGCCAGAGCGAAAGCGAGCATGATCGGACCCATCACGCGTCACCGCCCTTGGCGTGCGCCGGGGTCCCGTGCACAGGGGTGATCGCGTCGGCGCGGAAGCTGATTCCGTGCCGGTCGCCCATGGCCCAGGCGAATGCGGTCAGTCCGGTGACCTTGAGGATCTGTCCTTCTTCGATGCCTTTCGGTTCACCGGCGACGGCGATCTCGATGACGGAGATACGCCGGCCGTCCTGCCGCACCATGACGGCGACGGTGTAGATGGTGTTGCCGTCGCGGTCCTTCTTGACCTCCTGTGTCTCGAAGTTGCTGATCTTTGCTTCGGGTGTGATGGCGCACCGCAGTACGCCCAGTCGTGCCGTGTCCACGGGTATGGACTGCATTGCTTGGCCTCCTAGGCCAGTCGGGACGCCTGACATATTCAGACGTCACTTGTCCTTACGAGTTATGACTATGTGGCTCTGTACGACAGGGATGCAACTACTTATGCTGACGAGTGATGTCGCGCGTGCGACGTGCCTACGACTTCAACCCGGAGGTGCCGAGATGACGGAGATCCAACGCCCCGGAGCGCTGTACCAGCAGGTGGCCGCCGCGATCCGGGAAGCGATCCTGAAGGGCGAGTTCGAACCCGGCGCCCCGCTCCCCTCCGAGGCCCAGCTCATCGACCGCTACAAGGTGTCCCGCCCCACCGTCCGCAACGCCGTTGCAGCTCTGCGCGCGGAAGGGCTGATCGAGGTGAGGCACGGCAAGGGCAGCTTCGTGCGCTCTGACGGTCAGCCGAGCGTCACCCTCGAACGCCGGATCAGCCGCACGCCGGACGGGCGGTTCGTGATGCCCAACGGCGCCGTCTGGGACGAGGTCGAGGAGCCGACCCCGTACCGCTCGCACACCACCAAGGCCACCGGCACGCTGCTCGAACTCGGCGAGGAGGAAGCCCTCTTCGGATGCGACCGCCTGCTCATCGACCCTGCCAGCGGCACGCGGGCGATGCACCGCACGTTGATCCCGTTCGAGGTGGCCGAGGGCATCCCGATGCTTGCGGAGGCCCCGGACCGACGCCCGGCCTCCGCCTACTGGATCCTTACGCAGGCCGGACACAAGCTGTGGTGGTCCGAGACGGTCCGCGCCCACATGCCACTCCCTGACGAGCGGACCGCCCTCCAGCTCCCGGACGCGACACCGATCCTGCATCTGGCCCGTGTCACGCACGGCACCGACGACCGCCCCTTGATCCTCGAAGAGCTTCGCGTCGGGGCGGACCGTGCCGAACTCGCCTACCGGATCACCGCCGACAAGCAGCCCGCGCGGCGCACTCGTACCTGATCGACAACGGCGATCGGTCGAAACAGCCTTCACTTCCTCAAGGGCGCGCCTGCGGCGCGCCGGGCAGCCCGGCCGCCCCGGCCGGGCGTGCGGCGTGGCCGCCGGTCCCGTCCGGTCGCCCGACTGCCCGCACCGCAGTTCGCCGGAGGAATCAGAGCGTCGACCGGCCGTCGCAGGCCGGGACGTTCGGGGCTGGGGGTCGACGGCCTCCGAGACTTTAGGCAGCTCCCATGGGGCGAGCCTCGAAGAACAGGGGGCCCATCGGGCACACCAGCGGGCAGGTCCAGTACCTGCCCGATTCGCCGGGCGAGCGTAGGGCCCCCTGTTCACTCGCCCCATGGCAGCTACCGCCCAAAGTCTCTGCGGCCGGCGACGTGCCCACGCGCGGCGCTCACCAGCGCAAAGACGCCTCATCGCGCACCGCCATCGCTGTCCGCGAGCGCCTCCAGGAGCTGAGAGAGCCGGTCCACGGTGCCCGGCCAGCCCGCCACGCGCACGACCCCGCGCCCCTCATCGTTGGCCGAGGCGACGGCCCGTAACTCGGACAGCTCGAACCCAGCGCCGAGGAACGCCCGGTTCAACTGATCTGCGGACTCCCGCGATTCACGCCAACCCGCGATGTAGTCGACACCCGACACCCACAGGTCCGAGTCCGCCCCTGCAACGTCGCCGAGCCCATCGCTCAGCCAGTTCTCACCCGCGCCAGACACCTTGCCCACCTCTGCCCTGATCTAGGTAACGGATCGTCAACTCTCTTTTGGTGCAGGGCAGATGCACAGCGCAACGGCCCCGGTACCATCAGGCACCGGGGACCGTTGCGTCCCCTCCCGGACCACCCCAGTTGCTGTCCAGGCGCGGGGGTGGTCCGGTCTCGGTATGAGGTTGTGAAGCGCGGCCCCCTAGGAACCGAGTGGGGAACCCGGCGGATCAAGCCAGGAGACCGCGCCCCGTTAGCCGGAGGGATAGCTCCGGCCCCGAGACGTCGTCCACTCCCGAGTGCGTAGGAGCCAGCAGAGACGACGTCCCGGAGATCTCTACGTCGTACCGTCGAGGTCGACGCGGCACCACACGGTCTTGCCGCCCTTGTCCTCCGGGGTCCACCAGACCGCGGCCGCCAGCCGCTGAAGGATCAGCAGCCCACGGCCACTGTCGGGTAAGACCGCTTCCGACAGCTCCCCCATCAGCTCGGGCGAGAACGTGTCGCCCATGGGAAGCACTGGGGGTGTCGAGTCCTCATCCGTGACACCGATGAACAGCCACTTCGGCCACAGCTTCAAGACCAGGTCGATACGGCGGTTGCCACCGGGGTGCGCTAAGCAGCGCTCCGGCACCACGTGGTTGACCACGTTCCCAACCAGCTCCGACACGACCAATCGAGCATCGTCTACTGCGCCACCCGCGCCCGCACTCCGCAGGAACACGGCCGTGTGGTCACGCGCGATGCGTCCGGTATCGCCGAACTCGGCGAAGAGGGTCAGCGTCAGGAAGTGCCCGCCGGAAGAGGGAGAAGGCTGCGCGTACCAATGAGCGAACGCGTTCAGTTCATCGACCACGTGCTCATGCCGCTGCGCTTTCCTCGCGTCCATGACACGACCCCGTCTCAGGTCACGTCTGCCGAGTCCCTCCCGGCAGGGTGACCCGAGGGTGCGCCCCTCGTACCGGCTGTCGCTCCCCCCTCTTGGGGACCCCCCTCGTGGGTACACTCGCGAGACGGGCGCGGCAGAACAGACAGGAACAGAAACGACGTCAGGTCGATCACAATGGGGAAGTGAGATGACCGAAGCTGCACCAACACCGGCAGCGCTACCGCCGCACGTCCTGGAACGCGCGGACGTGCGGTCGGCTATCGCCAACCACGACTTCGGCGAGGTCTTCAGACTCGCCAAGATCTACGGGAACATCAGCTACGCCAAGATCTCCGAGGCTGTCGGCTACAAGCGCGAGCACATCGGCAAGATGGCCCGCCCTGAGACCGACGGCAAGGGCGTTCGCCCACGGATCACCCAGTTCCACAAAATCCTCGAAGTCGTCGACGGGCTGCGCATCCCCGGCCATCTCGCAGGACTCGCCCCACGCCCATGGGAGCTGGAACGACCAGCCACACCATCCCGGCTCGACGACCCGAGCACCTTGATTGCGCAGGGTGGCGCCGGGCTGTGGGACGTCGCCGAGATGCTCCGCCGTACGGAGATGTCCAACATCAACAGCGCCGCCCTGGAGTCGATCGAACAGGGCGTTGACCAACTGGCCCGCGCGTACCCGTACGCCGACGCCGACTACTTGCACGAGCGCACCCGCAACGGCCTGCAATACGTCACCAAGCAGCTCGAAGGCCGGATGACCCTCCGCCAGCACCGGGAACTGCTCGTCGACACCGGATGGCTCTTCCTGCTGAATGCCTGCGTCCAGTACGACAGGGGCCAGCGCGAGGCCGCCAACCTCAGCAAAGCCGCCGCCCTCCGCATCGGCCAAGAGGCCGGGCACGGCGAGATCATGGCTTGGGCATGGGAGATCGAGGCATGGTTCGCCCTCACCCAGAGCCGATGGCAAGACATGCTCAACGCCGTCGAAGCCGGACACGTCGCCGACCAGACACACTCCGTCGGCGTCCAGCTGTACGCCCACAAGGCACGAGCCGCCGCCCGCATGGGGGACGCCCGCCTGGTCCGAGACTCCCTTGATGCCGGCCGAGCCCGCCTCGACCGACTCCCGCGCCCGGACCACCCGGAACACCACTTCATAATCGACCCGGACAAGTGGGACTTCTACGAGATGGACGCCTACCGTCTCCTCGGAGACGACGAGCGCGCCGCCGCCCACGCCCGCTCAGTGATCCGTATCAGCACAGGACCCGACGGCACAGAGATCTCCCCCATGCGCGCCGCAGAGGCCCGCCTCACACTCGGAGTCGCCGCCGCCCGAACTGGCGACATCGAGGAAGCTATCGGCATGGGCACTACGGCACTCGAAGCCGACCGGAAGTCTCTCCCGTCCCTGCTTTTAGTCGCCGACGAGCTCGACAAGGAACTCCGCTCCCGATACCCACGCGAGCCCTCCTCACGCGACTTTCACGAACGAATCATGACCATCAAGCGAGGTGCGGCCAGGTCCGAGCTTCCATTCTGATCTCAGGCGCACTCCACCGATTTCCGACGGTTTCGGATTCCAGAAAGATCCGCTCAGCGGGCCTGCCCGCAGTACGGAAAATCCCATAGAACATCTTGCTCTCGACACGGCAGCAAACGTTCGTCGCAAATGTAGGTCAAGCTCATCGCGAGTTACTTCGTCGCTGCGCCCACCACACTTGGAAATCCCATAGAAATTTCCTTAGCCGACTCGCGCCCGTCCAAAAGTCAGGCGGCTGGTGCTCACGTCTACGGTGATACCAGCGAATCCGCCTAGCACGACGCCCAACACCCGGACGCACTTCCCACCGGCGACCGGCGTTGTCTACGATAAGCATCCAAAGAACACTGCACGTGATGCCATCGAAGAGTTCGAGTTGGTCAGCATGCTCGGGCGCCAAATCGCTGACGTCAATTGGATCGTCGCTATCAACCCGGTCTTGTGGTGGGACTCGTACGTGCGAAATGAAGTGTTTGTGAGAACTGGTTCCGGGCGCCACCGTCCACACCCCGAAATCTCGCTTCAGGTTTCCGTCAGGGTCCCTCTCCCACTGATCTAAGTCTCTAACAACCCACTTAGTTCTCACTTCAAAGGAGACGTGCGTGATCTCGACAGGGAGGTTTCCTGCATTGCCGAAATGCAACTTAATGGTGCCGGTTTCAACCCTCCCCGTTTCGTCCATGGGAACCTTTCTCTCCCACTCAGCTTTCCACCACACCCCGACAAGATCTACGTCTTTTCGATCGGCTGCGCTGCGATCCCTCATGAAAATACTTAGAGCTAGCACCAGCGACAGGCCACCAAACCAAGCTGGCACGGTCCCCCAATCTGGATGGAAAGCTAGAAGCACGCAGCACCTCCGATGCAATATTGACTGGGAAATGGGTCGCCCTAATAGTCATCAGGCAGGTACGTTGACCCACTTACCTTTGACTTTCTTTCCCGAACCAAGTTGTACCACTGGGCGAACGCGAGGCACGTTCTTCCTTTGACAGTTCTCGATCAGAGGGCCGCTCACAAAGAACCAAAATACCTCGTGAAGCCCTTCCAGCTTTTCTGGCCGCCCTGCCGACCCCTCTTCGAGGTTAGCAATATAAATCCTCTTGTCTGTCCCATCTTCAATCCACCAATTAGCAACCTGACAGGCCCCTCTTCCAGCATTTGACGCCGTGATAAATGCAACACGGGCACGGGACCCACCCTGCACAGGACCTACGACATCTCGAAAATCCATTGCAACTCTGACGGTAGCTCCGGACCAACGCCAGGACGTGAATTGCCAAGCAAGGCTGATGAAGGAGAGAACGAACGCCGAGATTGCCACCACTGCGGTAGCAGTCGCCGTCCACGGGATGTCTTGAGCGGCTAGTAACATAGAAGCGCCCCCTGGCTGTGGATTTTGGATTTGACTGTAATATCCAGCGATCACCCCACACAATCCCACCGACCACGAGTAGCCAGTGGAGAGCACCTGAACTGTTCGACGAGGGCAACAAAGCCAGCGTGATCAAGCGCCACATTGCGGCCACCATTGCACGTGAGTAACCCTCGACCTTAAATATCTCTAGAGCGGCGCTCCTGCTGCACCAAAACCTAGCCGCTCGTAAATAGCCTGATGCAACCTAGCGGCAATTTCAGCGAGCTGTTCATTTGCATCAAATTCGGGACCCACCTCGCCCGAGAGCTTGCAGGACGCCTCTACGGCATCATGCCAATCTGCGACGCAATAAAGCGCGGCTCCGACCAAATCCGCGGCATCGTCATCTTTCCAAACATTCTGGAAGTCCAAAACTGCCCCGATCGCCCAGGCTGCCGCCTCGACCCCGTCTGAAAGCAATACTTCCACTACCTGCGGATCCACACACTTCTTCTGCGATTCACCATTCAGGGCAGATACGGAATTTACCCACTTACTGAATCGAACTCTCAGCTCTAGGTAGGCAGAAAGAAGGGCAACAGTATCTAAGTTTTCCGATATATTCACGGAAAGGAGCGGATTTAAGCTCGCCTTGTACTGACGCATCGCCGTGCGGTCAATTGAGCTATGCGGGCCATCGTAGCGAGTATGGCAATTTGGGCACAGCGCAATTAGATTGCTGAATTCATGCCTTCGCACCTTCGCCCATGGAGTGATGTGAGCAATCTCCACGGGCGTGGCGCGGCATGTAGGTATTGCACAGCGATGCCCGGCCTCCATCAACACTCGGCGACGCAACTCCCGCGGCACAGCGTTCCGCTTCGCCCCTCTATGGCTCCGGCTCACATCAGGACTGTACTGCGAGCGTCTGACAGTCGAGCCTCGATTTGAGGGTCAGAGAGCCTCTTTCGAAGGCGTGACCGGCGTGCCAGACTTACGGCATGGAGGCAAAACGGACCACGGGAAGTTGATCCACTCGTCGGTCCGCTTCCACACGTACTCGCACTTCACCAGCGAGTGGGACTTCTCGTAGATCACGGCGCTGCGGACCTCGGCGACGGCGCCGACGCAGAAGTCGTGCACCAGCTTGAGCGTCTTGCCGGTGTCGGCGACGTCGTCGGTGATCAGGACCTTCTTGTCGGAGAAGTCGATGGTGTTGGGGACGGGGGCGAGCATGACGGGCATTTCCAGGGTGGTCCCCACGCCGGTATAGAACTCGACGTTCACCAGGTGGATGTTCTTGCAGTCCAGCGCGTATGCCAGGCCGCCGGCGACGAAGACACCCCCGCGGGCGATGGAGAGCACGATGTCGGGCTCGTACCCGTCGTCGGCGATGGTCTGGGCGAGCTCGCGGACGGCGGTGCCGAACAGCTCGTAGGTGAGGTTCTCGCGCACGGCTGCGTCGCTCATACCTGGGTCCGATGGAAGTTGAGGAAGGAGCGGGACGCGGTCGGCCCGCGCTGCCCCTGGTAGCGGGACCCGTACCGGTCGCTGCCGTACGGGAACTCGGCAGGCGAACTGAGCCTGAACAGGCACAGCTGCCCGATCTTCATCCCCGGCCAGAGCTTGATGGGGAGAGTCGCGAGATTCGACAGCTCAAGGGTGACGTGCCCGGAGAACCCGGGGTCGATGAACCCGGCCGTGGAGTGCGTGACGAGCCCGAGCCGCCCGAGCGAACTCTTGCCCTCGAGCCGCGAGGCGAGATCGTCAGGGAGCGAGATGACCTCGTACGTGCTGGCGAGGACGAACTCCCCGGGATGCAGGATGAACGGCTCATCGCCCTCGGGCTCGACGAGCCGGGTCAGATCCGCCTGTTCGACGGACGGATCAATATGCGGATAGCGGTGGTTCTCGAACACCCGGAAGTAGCGGTCGAGCCGCACGTCGACACTCGACGGCTGCACCATGGATTCGTCGTACGGATCGATCCGCACCCGTCCGGCATCGATCTCGGCCCGGATGTCCTTGTCTGAGAGAAGCACGCCCCGAGGATACGCGGGGACTGTCAGCAATTGCGCACAGTCCCCCGCGCCTCACCTACGGCCTACTGCTTCCGACCGCTACTACTGTCACTTCAGCTAGCACTTCTGCTGCCGCTCGCTACCGCTTCTCCAACGTGACCGGTACGACGTTCCGGAGCCGCGCACAACGCGGACACCGGATGAGCCGACCAGGGCCGAGCCGCTCGGCCTGCTGCATCGGGAACGAAGCGGTGCTGAACACGTGCCCCTCGGCACAACGGACGACGGTGCGCTCCATCAAGTCCTCAGAGTCCCTTCCCCAGAGCCGCGTCTGACTGACGACGAAAGCCCACATTACGGGACGTAAGGGATGACCCTCCAGGCGGCACTCCGGTCACACACAGACCCTCTTCCGCGCCCCCACCGTACGCCCCAACTCCGGTCCCCCGCAGCCGCATCCCCCTCCCCGAAACGCACCCTGGCCCCACGGCTTCATCGCCGGGGGCCAGGCATGAGGTAGAGTGAGCGGGCATTCGACACCGGCCCAAACCGGCGTCTTACGCGGGTGTAGTTTAGTGGTAGAACATCAGCTTCCCAAGCTGAGAGTGCGAGTTCGATTCTCGTCACCCGCTCCAGAATTTGCCCACAGGTCAGCGGCCTGGGGGTTGTTTGTTGTCTAGACCAATTCGAGGGCGGCGTGCCCTCCGTGTGCCCTAAGTGCAGGTGAAAGGCGCCGTCGGAGTCTCCTCGGGGCTCGATTTTCGAGGCGGAGAGGCAACTCGTCTCAAGTCGCGTGACGCTTTTCCAGTGGCCCACGTCACAGAGTGTTCGCCTGCGTTCGAAGTCGCTTACTCAAAGGGACAGTTGCGACCAACCTGGTTCCCGTCAGCCGACGGCGACTGTGCGCCGGTGGATCGGGCCCGTGCCCCCGCTGAGCGGCAGTCCCGTTCCCTCACGTCATCTTGACGACGACCTTGCCGGCCTTCGCACGCCCTGCTTCGACGTACTCCAGCGCTTCTCGTGTCGACTCGAACGGGAACACCGTGTCGACGACGGGTCGGATCCTGCCGGCCTCGATGAGATGGGTGAGCTCGCGCAGTTGGTCCCCGCTGGCCTTCATGAAAAAGAACGAGTACGTCACGTTGCGGCGCCGGGCGCTTCGCCGGATCCGGAAACTCAGCGCGGACATCACCAGCCGGACGATCGGATTCGCTCCCAGTTCCCTGGCGAAAGCGGCGTCGGGAGGGCCCGCGACACTGATGACCTTCCCGCCGGGCTTGAGTACGTCCAGGGACTTCTTCAGCGTCTCGCCGCCGAGCGAGTCCAGGACGACGTCATAGTCGTGCAGCACCGTCTCGAACGCCTGCTTCTTGTAGTCGACGACAACGTCCGCGCCCAGACGCTTCACCAGATCGACGTTGGCCGTGCTCGTGGTGGTCGCCACGTGCGCACCCAGCTCCTTCGCCAGCTGGATGGCGATGGTGCCCAGGCCGCCGGAACCCGCGTGGATGAGGACCTTCTGGCCCGGCTGGATGTGCGCCCGCTCGACCAGCACCTGCCACGAGGTCAGGGCGACCAGGGGAAGAGACGCCGCCTCCTCCATGGTCAGCGTGGCCGGCTTGATCGCCACGTCGTCCTGGTGCACCGCGATGAGTTCGGCGAACGTGCCGATCCGGTCCTTGTCGGGCCGCGTGAAGACCTCGTCGCCCACCGCGAACCGCGTAACGGCCGCACCCGCTTCGACCACCACCCCGGCCAGGTCGTTGCCCAGGACGAACGGGACCTTGTACGGCAGGATCGCCTTCATCTCCCCGTCCCGGATCATGCGGTCGAGCGGGTTGATGCTCGCGGCGTGGATCCGGACCAGCACGTCCTCCGCGCCCACCTCCGGGTCCGGCACATCGCCGACACGCACGCCGGCCTTGTCGCCGTAGCGCTCTACCGTGAAGGCCCTCATCGTCGGCTCCTCATCTCGCCCGCAAGCGGACGGGGGTGCTGTTCATTCCGAACTTCGGTGGATTGTTGGTAGTACGCGCTCTTTGGTGCGACAGGTCTCAGCGGGGGCTTTGGATCCAGACCTGTGAAGGGTCGAGCCCCTGGGGGACGATCACGCATGGGGCGCGCCGGGCATGACGCCCGACGTTTACCTCCGTCGGCAGAGCCTTCCGGCGACACCCGGTCAATTAAATTATGCTCGTAATTCTAAGCGGCCGACCGGTGGACCACAAGTGGACCCACTCCCCGCAAGGGCGCCGCACCCGCGACGGACGCGAGACCTATCGGCGAGGCCCGGGCATAAGCGGGCACCCCGGGTGCGAGCCAGCGCGTCCCACGGGTACGCCGATCCGAGGTCCCGGCATGCTCACGCTAGGCGCCTAGCGGTGCGAGGGCGTTGCGGATGCCCTACTCAAGGAGGCCATCGGAAAGATGCCCGCCGACTTGCAGGCACATGGAAGTACGGTCATACTTTAATTATCGACGCGATGCTGCGGGGCTGGACCACTCAGGGTTCCGGCATCCACCGTCTTTGACCGTCGACTCCGCAGACTGCAGCCGCAGTCGGGAGACGCGGGTGACTGCTCTACGCGCCCTTCCGTGAGAGAGGGGTCTGCACACGCTCGCAGGAACCCCCACGCCGAAGGGCACGACCGTGAATGACTCACAAGAAGTACGAGGCGACGTGGTGACGTCGTACAAGAACGCACCGACCCGCACCCTCACCGCCGGCGGAGTGACCTTCGCCTACCGCGAGCTCGGTCCCCAGTCCGGCGTCCCGGTGGTCTTTCTCACCCACCTCGCCGCGGTCCTCGACAACTGGGACCCCCGGGTCGTCGACGGCATCGCCGCCCAGCGCAGGGTCATCGCGTTCGACAACAGGGGCGTCGGCGCTTCCTCCGGTTCGACGCCGCGCACCATCGAGGCGATGGCGAAGGATGCCGTCACGTTCATCCGGGCGCTCGGGCTCGAGTACGTCGATCTCCACGGCTTCTCGATGGGCGGCATGATCGCTCAGGTGATCGTGCAGACCGACCCGGACCTCGTCCGCAAGCTGATCCTCACGGGTACCGGTCCCGCGGGCGGCGAGGGCATCAAGAACGTGACCCGGTTGTCCCATCTCGACACCGTCCGAGGACTGCTCACCCTTCAGGACCCGAAGCAGTTCCTCTTCTTCACCCGCACCGTGGGCGGGCGTCGGGCCGGGAAGGAGTTCCTGGCCCGTCTGAAGGAGCGCACCCACGACCGGGACAAGGCGATCTCCCTCACGTCGTACGGCGCCCAGCTCAAGGCCATTCACCGCTGGGGGCTGCAGCGGCCCCAGGATCTCTCCGTCATCCACCAGCCCGTGCTCGTCGCAAACGGCGAGAGCGACAGGATGGTTCCGTCGAAGAACTCGGCCGACCTGGCGAGGCGACTGCCGAACGGCGAGTTGGTGATCTACCCCGACGCCGGCCATGGCGGCATCTTCCAGTTCCACCGGGAGTTCGTGGAGACGGCTCTCGCGTTCCTCGAACGGCAGTAGGCGCGAAGCATGGTCGTCCGTTGAGCCGAGGACGCCGCCTCAGAGCCGTGACGCACTTTGGGCGAGCGGCTCGAACCACCTCATCCGAGTTGCTGACCTGAGTCCTTTGGCCTGGCCGCGCTCGCGGCGGTGCGCGACGACCAGGCCGGTGCCCGGGTAGCCGCCACCCGTGATGATCGTGGTTCTGCTGGCCGTGCCCTTCGCATCGGACTGCCCCCACTCTCTGGAGTCGCTGCCGTCGGCCATGTCCGCCTCCCCGCCGGTCGGCGCGAGGCGAGCTGGGAGAAGACTTCCGGCGACTCTTGGGCGGCCGTGGGCCGTCCCCCTCAGCGCATGAAGGCGAGGGCGTTCTCGATTCCCTGCTCAAGGACCTCATCGGCGAACTCGCGGTCGGAGAGGGCGCGGGACAGTTGCAGCGTCCCTACCACCATGGTGAAGAGCCCGATGGCCTTGCCGCGAGCCGACCGCGGATCCTCGGGTGTCAGGCGGGCGGCGATCTCCTCCACGATGTTCCGCGCGCCGTCGGTGTAGGCCTGCTTGGTCTCGTCCCCGCAGCGGCCGATCTCGTCGAGCAGGGCGGCGGAGGGGCATCCGAGGCCGGGGTGGTCCCGGTGCTCGGGCGACAGGTATTCGCGAACGAAGTCCTCAAGTCCCGGGCGGCCGGGCCGCAGAGTGCTGTACCTCGCGGCCTGTGTGCGCAGTTCCTCGGCCACGACTTGGGCGACGAGGTCGTCCTTGGACGCGAAGTGGGCGTAGAAGGCCCCGTTGGTGAGCCCGGCGTCCGACATCAGCGTGGAGATGCCCGAACCGTCGATGCCGTCCTGCTTGAACCGATGGCCGGCCGTCTCGATGATCCGTTGCCGCGTCACCTGCTTGTGCTCCTTGGCATAGCGCGCCACAGGGTTCCTCCATTCGCTCCGCGGGGCCATTGCGACGCACTCCATCCTAATCGATGGACTGACGAACATAATATTACAGTCGGCAGATCATTAGCAGCTGCCCTGCCGCCGAGGCGCGAAGCTCCGGACCGCCGAGAGGGCGCCGAAGTAGTGGGGGTTCATCTCCAGGCGGGCGTCGTCCGGTTCGGCTGCGAACAGGTCGGCCATGGGGCGACCTCGCGTTGCTGATCAGGAAGGGGAAGACCGCGGTAGCTCCGGTGCGGTCAGCTCAGGCGGACTCAGAGGCTGACGATCATCTTTCCGACGTTCTCGCCCCGCACCAACGCCAGGAAGGCGTCCAGGGTGTCGTCGAGGCCATCCCTCACGGTTTCGACGTGGCGGAGCTTGCGCCGGCCGAGCCTGTACCGCTCGGTCAGATCTTCGTCTTCTCCCGGACCCACGCACCGATCCGTGCGATGGCGGCGTCGGTCTCCGGAATCCGGCCGCCACCGTAGACGTAGGAGTGCTGGCCTCCGGGGACCACCACGGTCGCCGTGTCGATTCCGGCGTCCTTGACGCGAGCGGCGAACTCCTCGTCCTCGCCGGCCAGGACCTCGTACGTTCCCCAGGAGACGAGGGTCGGGGGGAGACCGCTCAGGTTCGCCCGGTTCAGATTGATCCGGGTGTCCGTGACCTCGATGCCCGTGCCGCCGATCCAGGCGTCACGGAAGAACTCCAGCAGATCCTTGCTGAGAATCTTGTCCGTCCCGGCGTTCGTCGCGATGGTCTCGTTGGCGATCTCGAGGTCGCACCAGGGGGAGATCGACACGATGGCTCCGGGCAGCGGCAGCTTCTTGTCGCGGAGGCGAAGCGCCAGGGCGACCGCGATGAACCCGCCGATCGAGTGGCCGATCGTGATGATGTTTCCCGGCTCGTACCCTTCGGAGAGCAGCCAGTTGAAGGCCGCCTCCGCGTCGTCCACCTGAGCCGGGTATTTGTGTTCCGGTGCTCGCCGGAAGTCCAGGACCAGTACGGGGGCCCCGGCAGCCTTGGCGATATGGCCGGCGAGCTTTCGGTCGACGTGTGCTGACGCCAGCACGGAGTGGCCAAGGAGCTGGACGTCCCCATCGTGGCCGTCTCTCAGCTCAATCGCGGGCCGGAGCAGCGCACCGACAAACGCCCCATGGTCAGCGATCTACGCGACTCCGGAGCCCTGGAGGACACCGCCGACCTGGTAATCCTCCTGCACCGCGACGACGCCTACGAAAAGGAATCACCCCGTGCCGGCGAGGCCGACCTGATCGTCGCCAAGCACCGCAACGGGCCACGTCGGATCCGACGTGGCGCTGAGACATGCAGGTCGCGCCTGTGCCTCGTTCGCGTTGAAACGCCGACGCGTGGAAGCCCGAACGGCCGCGCCGGGAACAGCCGGTCCGGCCGGCACGGTTGCATCGACCGAGGGCCCGGCGCCGTATGGGCGGAAACACGGAGACCGCAAGGTTGTCCGCCCCACCAGGCTCCGGGCCCCGGGATCGCGGTACGACCGCCGCGCACTCGGACCACGACACATTTCTGCTGGAGGACTGTTTCATGACTGACCGGCCTTTGACGCTCATGGCAGTACACGCCCACCCCGACGACGAGGCCACCGGAACCGGAGGGGTCCTGGCGCGGTACGCGGCGGAGGGCATCCGCACGGTTCTCGTGACGTGTACCGACGGCCGCTGCGGTGACGGACCGGGAGGCGTCAAGCCGGGCGAACCCGGACACGATCCGGCGGCCGTCGCCCTGATGCGTCGTCAAGAACTCGAGGCGAGCTGTGACGCCCTGAAGGTCAGCGATCTGGAGATGCTGGACTATGCCGACTCCGGGATGATGGGCTGGCCGAGCAACGACGCCCCCGGATCCTTCTGGCAGACCCCCGTGGAGGAAGGCGCGGCCCGGCTCGCGGAACTCATGCGGCACTACCGACCCGATGTGGTCGTCACCTACGACGAGAACGGCTTCTACGGCCACCCCGACCACATCCAGGCCCACCGCATCACGATGGCGGCGCTGGAGATGACCGCGCTGGCACCGAAGGTGTACTGGACCACGATGCCCCGCTCGATGATGCAGCGGTTCGGCGAGATCATGCGCGAGTTTCATCCGGACATGCCTGAGCCGGATCCTGCCGAGGCCGCCGCGATGGCCGAGATCGGCCTCCCCGACGACGAGATCACCACGTGGGTGGACGCCACCGCGTTCAGCGGCCAGAAGTTCGACGCGCTGGCCGCGCACGCCAGCCAGGGCGACAACATCTTCTTCCTCAAGATGGGCAAGGAGAGGTTCGGCGAGTTGATGGGCATGGAGACCTTCGTGCGTGTCCAGGACACCACCGGCGCGGCCGTACCCGAGAACGACCTCTTCGCCGGACTGCGCTGATCCGCCCGCCCGACGGGCCGGGAAAGCGCATCGACCGCACGGCGCGATCGAGCGGGTCACGCCCGGAGGTTTGTCCACGCGGGTTCCGCTCCGGCAGCCCGCGTCCAGACCTTCGCCGACGCGTGCCCGCACTCCCGATCCGACACCGTGCTCGTCCCCAAACCACCTGGCAACCGCGCAGGTGGGAGACCTGCGGGCTGCTGACTAAGAAGGTGCGCGACAGCCCAGGTCACAAGCCCGGCGGTCCGCTCCGATCAAGACAGACCACTGAGGAAGCGACACGAAGCCGAGGCTCCGATGTCCGCCACGCCGTGTCACCGGGCGCGGCGATGTAGCCGTCCAGGGTCAGGTTCATGCCGTAGATCAGTTTCCGCATCGCGCCGGCCTTCCGTGAGTCGGTCTCACGCGCACAGACCGGCGCGGCGCGGGAAACTCAACGGTGGGCGATCTGAGCTCACATGTAGTCCTCGTGCTCGGTGGCTCAGCCGCAGACTCATCGTTCCCCGAGGAAATGGCATCGATGTGAGACTGATCTTGGGTGGCATCGCGGTGAGACAACAGAGAACCAGCAGGTCACATCCCTTTGACCATGGCGATACCCGCGCCCAACAGCATGGCCAGAGAGGTCACCCACTCCGTCATGGACCGACGACCGCGGTGATGTGCCCTTTCCTCCTTTCCGCGCGGAGCACTGCGCGGGCCGCCCCGAGGATCTCCTCGTCCATCTCCAGCCCTGAGGCCAGCACCTGCAGCAGCCGGGTCCGCCACACATCGGGGTCCGTCTCGTATGCGTACAGGACCCGTACGCCGTATCCGCCCCGCACGCCGACACCGGACAACCGTCGGCGGACCGCCTCCCTCAGCGCGGCGTGAAGGTCGTGGACGACTCCTCGTGAGGTGTCGGTGAGTCCGGCCGCCGCCCCCGTGGCCAATGCGGTGGCCACCAACTCCACTTCGGTCACGCGGACCCCTTCGGTTGTGCGGATTGTGCGATGTCGTGTCCATCACCTTGGCTGGGGATGCTGCAATTCCGATGAAATTCCGATGACGTGGATGACGTAGGGGACCGGAGGCTTCGGGGTGGACGACGGATCTCCTCAGCTACTGCGATTAGAAGTGCTCGGACCGTTGCGGGTATCGCGGAGCGGGACGCCGCTGGAGCTGGGGCCGGTCAAGCGGCAGGCCGTGCTGGCCGCTCTGCTGCTGCGCCAAGGGGCCGTAGTGAGTCATGAGCGGCTGCTCGACGCGGTGTGGGGCGAGGAGCCTCCCGCAGGCGGCCACAAGGTGCTGCCCACTCACGTCAACTCGCTGCGCAGGGTGCTCGATCCGGGAGGCACCCCGCCCGCGGAGTCGGTGATCCGCAGCGGCAAGGGCTGGTACCGCTTCGTCGTTGAGGAAGTCAGGCTCGATACGGCGGATCTGGACGAACGGGGCGACGAGGCGCTGCGCACCGTCGCGTCGGGCGACCTGGCCACCGCCGCGGACCAACTCTCCGCAGCCATCGGGCTGTTCCGGGGCGAGCCCCTGGCCGGGCTGCCGGGACCATTCGCGCAGGAGGAGCGGCAGCGGTTGGAGGAACGCCGACGGACGTTCCGGCTGGAGCGGCTCAAATGCCTGGTCCTACTGGGCCGGTTCGGCGATGCCCTCGACGACCTGAGCGGGCTGTCCGCGTCCGACCGTGACGACGAGTCGCTGACGGCCTTGCGCATGCGGGCCCTGTACGGCCGCGGACGTCAGGCGGAAGCGCTCAAAACCTACGAGGAACTGCGCATACGACTGCGTGACGATCTCGGAACCGATCCCGGTGAGGAACTGCGCCGGGTGCACGAAGCGGTACTGCACCACGACGACACCTTCCTCCTGCGTCCGCCCTCGTCGGTGCTCCCCACACCGCGGGAGAGCGTCGTGCCCGCCGAACTCCCGCACGACACCCCGGGTTTCGCCGGCCGCAGCGGCGAACTCGACCGCCTCCATTCGCTGCTGGAGCCCGCGCGGGCGCCGGGGACGGCGAACACCGTGGTCATCTCCGCCATCGGCGGCGCCGCCGGCATCGGCAAGACCGCGCTGGCCGTGCACTGGGCACACCAGGTCCGCGACCGCTTCCCGGACGGCCAGCTCTACGTCAACCTGCACGGCTTCGACCACGACCGGCAGCCCCTCGAACCCGGCGAAGCTCTTGAACTGCTGCTGCGCAGCCTGGGGCTCGCGGCGTCGGAGATCCCCCCGCACCCCGAGGCCCAGGGCCGCGTGTTCCGGACCCTGCTGGGCGACCGGCGCCTGCTCGTCCTGCTGGACAACGCGGCCTCCGCCGATCAGGTACGACCGCTGCTGCCCGGCAGCCCGACCTGCTGCGTCCTCGTCACCAGCCGGAACCGGCTCGGCGACCTCGTCGCCCACGACGGCGCCCACGCCCTGCCCCTGGATCTACTCCAGCCGGACGAGGCCCGCGCACTGCTGAGCCGGACCCTCGGCACGGAGCGGGTCGACGACGACAGACACGCGGTCGACGAACTGATCCGGCTCTGCGGCAGCCTCCCCCTGGCCCTGCGCGTGGCCGCCGCCAGGCTCGCGGGCGATCCGGCCCTGCGGACGGCCGACCTCGTCACCGAGATGAGCGAGGGCAACAGGCTGGAGGCACTGGAGCCGGACGGTGACGCCAACTCTCCTTTGCGTACGGCCTTTTCGGTGTCGTACCGGGTTCTGGCACCCGGCGCACGCCGGCTGTTCCGCCTGCTCGGCCTGTTTCCGGGAGCGGAGTTCACCACCGAGGCCGCGGCAGCCCTCCTGGACGTGCCGCTGCCGCAGGCCCGGCGTCTGATCGGTGCGCTTGTCTCGGCCCACCTGATCGAACCCGTGACGGCGGCGCGTTACCGGTTCCACGATCTCCTCCGCGAGTACGCACAGGAGTGTGCGCTGGTGGAGGAGACAGCCTCGGACCGCGAAGCCGCCCTCGAACGGCTCCTGATCTGGTACCTGAACGCCACCCGAACCACCGCGGGGGCCGGGCTCTTTCCGGAGCTGCCCAGCAGCCTCCGTCCCGGCAGGCACCCGGGCCTGCCATCGGACACCGCCGCCCGACCATGGCTGGATGCGGAACGGGCGAATCTGCTCGCCGTCATCAACCAGGCCGCCCACCACGGCCCCCGCCCCGTCGCCTGGCACCTGACCTCCGCACTGTTCAGCGACTTCTGGATCCATCTGCCACGGAAGACCTGGCAGACCACCGCGCAGACAGCGCTGGACGCGGCCGAGGCCGAGAGTGATCTGTTCGGCCAGGCAGCGATGCACTCCAGCCTCGCCGCGGCACGGTGGGACCGGGGGCATGTCCGACAGACGATGGAACACGCCACACGCGCACTGGACATCAGCCGGGAGCTCGGTTGGGCGACGGGCGAGGCGTCGGGTCTCGGCCTCAGAGGCATGGCGCGCTGGAGCATGGCGCGCCTCGACAGTGCGCACGACGATTTCACCGCCGGCCTGCGCATCTTCCGCGAGACCGGGCATCGCTACTTCGAAGGATTCGGGATGATCGGCCTCGGGATGGCCTGCCGGGATCTGGGCAGGCTGCACGAGGCCGCGGACCACCTCGAACGTGCCGTCAGCCTCGCGGCAGAGGTCAGCTGGTGGGACTCCTACTCGGCCGTGCAGATCCTGGGCGGGGTGTACTGGGAACTCGGCCGTCTCACCGACGGACTCGACCTCCTCGGCCCGGAGGTGGCCTCCGACAAGAGGGCCGGTTACCGCAACGGCCACGCGATGATGTTCAACGCCATCGCGAAAATCAATGTCGAACTCGGCCGCCACGGCGAAGGACTGGAACAGGCCGAGCGAGCCTTCGCCCTGGTCCAGGACACGAAACGACACTGGGTTCAGTCCAGCATCCTCAACACGATCGCCGCCGCCCGCCGAAGGCTGTCGCAGCTGGACCGGGCTCTTCAGGCCGGCGAGCAGGCCCTCGCCCTGGCTCGCGAGGCACGATTCAGACGAGCCGAGGCGGACAGCCTGGTGTGCCTCTCCCTCACCCACAAGGAAACGGGCCGGTACAACGAGGCCCGCGCCCACGCCGAACAGGCGCTGACCCTGGCCCGCGACCACTCGTTCCGCGTGGTGGAGGGCCAGGCCCTGACAGCCCTGTGCGAGACGGCGGAGGCCGAGGAAGCACACGGCACAGCCGTCGAGCTCGGCCAGGAGGCCCTCGCCGTACACCGCGAGACCGGCCACCGACTCGGCGAGGCCCGCACCTTGATGGCACTCGCCCGCGCCCACCGGAAGCCCGACGGCGCCGCCGAACTGATGAGGCGACAGGCGCGGGCCATCTTCTCGGACATCGGCGTACCCAAGACGGAGTACGAGGATCTCGACCGGTGACGTCTCCTCCGTGTTCGGTTCCTCCTTCTCAGCTCAGTTGCTCGGCCAGGCCGACGATGATGCCGTCCGGGCCGCGGAGGTAGCAGAGCAGATAGCTGTCCTCGAACCGGGCCATCTCGCCGACGAGTTCGGCGCCGTGAGGACGTAGGCGGGCAACGGTGTCCTCGATGTCGTCGACGGCGAACATGACGCGGTGCGTGCCCAGAATGTTGTGTGGCCGGTTGCGCGGCTCGGCGCTGATCGCCGCGGGGCTGCGGTACTTCGCCAGCTCGAGCCGGCTGTGACCGTCCGGGGTCCGGACCATCGCGATGTCGCAGCGGACGCCGTCGAGGCCGGTGCACTGGTCGGCGACGAGGCCCTTGATCTCCGCCCTGCCCTCCAGCTCCATGCCGAGTTCCACGAAGAACGCGATGGCGGCATCCAAGTCCTCGACGACGATGCCGACGTTGTCCATCCGCTGAATCGCCATGCCGGTTTCTCCTTCTTCCTCGTGCGGCCGGTGGTGGCCGCTGATGTCCCTGGGACGGAGACGGTGGCACGTTTTCGACATCCGCAGAGCGCCGACCCCCGAAGAATCTGGATCGCGCCTCAGGTGAGATTCAGGCTCCGGATCCGCGGGCTACGCGGCGATGACGGCGACCCCTGTCCTGCCCCCGTCGACATCCACCACGGTTCCGTGCACGAAGGCCGCTTCGTCGCTGGCCAGCCAGACCACGGCATGCGCGATGGCGTCCGGTGTGCCGACGGCACCGGCCGGGGTGCCCTTCATCATGATCTCGCCCGGATGGGGCTCGCTGCCTTCCGGGGCCGGGGGCAGGACCACGCCGGGCGAGACGGCGTTCACGCGCACGCCCATCGGGCCGAACTCCGCGGCCCACGCCCGCGTGAGCGTCTCAATGGCTCCCTTGGTGGAGCTGTAGAGCGCGCCAAGGGGAACGCCCAGGCGTGCGATCCACGAGCCGAGGTTGATGATCACCCCGCCGCCGGACTCCGTCATGCCGGGGACCACGGCGGCGGTGAGGAAGAACGGCGCCTTCACGTTCACGCCGTAGACCTCGTCGAACGTCTTCTCGTCGGTGGCGAGGGTGCCGGGGGCCGGGTAGATGCCGGCGTTGTTCACCAGGATGTCGATCCGTCCGCCCAAGGTCTCACGGGCCCGATCGGCCAGGTCCTGGGAAGCCTCCGCGCTGCCGTCGAGGGTCGCCTCCAGGAAGTCGGCCCGGCCGCCGGACGCACGGATCCCTTCGACGACCTGTGCCCCTCGTTCCCGGTTGCGCCCGGACACGATCACGTGGGCGCCCTCGGCGGCGAACGCTTCGGCGATCGCCTGCCCGATGTTGCTGGTCGATCCCGTGACCAGCGCCGTCTTGTTCCGCAGTCGTAGTAGTTCAGTCATGCCGCAACTGTGCTTCGTATAAAATGGACCAGCAAGTCCACAAACTGGCTCAGGGAGGCCGTATGCCCGACGCACCCACCACCAAGGGCCGCGCCACACGAGCCCGCATCGTCGAAGGGGCGGCCGAGGTGCTGCGCGAGCAGGGCGTCGCCTTCACGACGCTCGATGACATCCGCGGCCGCACCGGCACGAGCAAGAGCCAGCTCTTCCACTACTTCCCCGACGGCAAGGACGAACTGCTGCTGGCGGTGGCCCAGTTCGAGGCGGACCGCGTCCTTACGGACCAGCAGCCGCATCTGGGGCGGCTGGACTCGTGGGAGTCCTGGCAGCGGTGGCGGGATGTTGTGGTGGAGCGTTATGAACTCCAGGGCGACCAGTGCCCGTTGGGGTCACTGTTCCTGCAGGTGGGACGGTCCCGCCCGGGTGCCAGGGCGATCGTGGCGGAGCTGATGCGCCAATGGCAGGAGCAACTCGCCCGCGGTATGCGCGCCCTTCAGGCGAACGGGCTGGTGTCGCCGGTCCTTGATGTGGACCGGACGGCCGCCGCGCTGCTGGCGGGTGTCCAGGGAGGCGTGGCCATCATGATGTCCACGGGCGACTCGACCCACCTCAGGGCGGCACTCGACACCGGCATCGAGCACCTCCGCGCGACGGCGGGTGAGCCGACGGCACGTAGGGCCTGACCGGCGGATCGTGCCGCGGACGCGGGGCTTTCGACGCCGATCTGCGGCGTTGGTTCCCTGCGACCTGATCCACCAGGCAGGCCGACATCGCTCTGCTGTGCGCGACCGAGGACCTCCGCGACCTCGAGAGCAGCGACATCGCCCAGGAGTACCCGGTGGCCCTCCTGCTCGCCCGGCCGGCGGAATCGCGCGATCGCCGGATCGCGAAAGTCCTTGATCTCGCCCGCACCGTGACGTCGTCGGTACCCCGGCCGGCCACGGTCAGGGTCGCGATCACCCCCGCCGCCGGCTGAGTGACGTCACGTGCCACAGTCCCTCTGTCATTCGCGGAACGGCAGATGACAGGCCGCACGCAGGGCATCCATCTTCTCTGCGTCGGTGGTCTCGGGCGCGGCCGTGTACGTGATGATCCTGAGGTCGGTGCCGGCAGGCATCAGGGCGTCGACGTCGAGGGCGATGTCACCCACCAGTGGATGCTCGATGGTCTTGCGGTCGCCGACATAGGGGCCGGCGGTGCCGTTGGACCAGAGACGGGCGAAGCGCGGGTCGCTTCGAAGCAGGCCCTCGACGAGTGAGGCAAGGCGTGCGTCATGGGGGTGGGCGGCCGCCGTCACACGCAGGTCGGCGACGAGGTCCTCCTCCTGCGCTTCGGTGCCCTTCCATGACCAGACGGGCCATGCCGCGACCGGGTCCCGGCCTCGGCTGTCGCTCGACTGGAACATCGCGGCGACGAGGTTGCGTTCGGCCCAGCCGTACGCGCGGGGATCGCCTACCACGGCCGTCCACATCTTGTTCCAGCCGATGATGGTCCAGTCGGCGGCGAAGACCGCGGCGGGAATGTCTCCCAGCTGGTGTACAAGTCGCTGCACACTCACGGGCATGTGTCTGGAGACGTTCCCGGCGGAGGGCGGCGCGAGGTGGGCGCAGCGGAACAGATGGTCGCGTTCGGACGGGTCGAGACGCAGTGCTCTGGCCAGGGCGGTGACCACTTGGGCCGAGGGGTTGCCGGCGCGGCCCTGTTCCAGCCGCACCACGTAGTCGACCGATATGCCTGCCAGACGGGCCAGTTCTACGCGGCGCAGTCCAGAAATGCGCCGCTCCCCGTCGGCCTCCAGCCCGCTGTCCTGCGGTGACATGCGCTCACGCCAGCCGCGCAGGGTCATGCCGAAGTGGTTCATCGCTGCCATGCGGGTCATCGTCGTCCAGGTGCCGCGGACGACACGAAGCTTCTGTTGCCGCCCAGCGGATTCGTTACACACTCACGCCGGGTTGGGTCACGGCGCGCGGCCTCTTCGAGTATCGCTGCGAACTCCCGGACAACATAAGGGACTTGAGGCCAGACCTACGGGGTGACGTGGGTCATCGGATCGTCCAGGTCTGGTTGTCCCAGTTGTTGCATTCCCAGAGGACCACGACCGTTCCGCTCGTGCCCCCGAAAATGGTGACGCATTTCTGGGACTGATCACCCAGCAGTTCCGTTCCGGAGAAGTGGAATTGCTGACTGGCGCCGCCGCTGCACCCGGTCAGTTGGATCTCGGTCCGGTCATCGCTCGACCCTCCGGCCACGGTCATGCACTTCCCCGCCGACCGGAAGGTCCCATCCGATCCGATGAGCCACCGCTGCGCCGCGGAGCCGTCGCACGTGGCCTGGACCAGCTGTATCCCCTCGGTCCCGGCGCCGCGGCTCAGGCACTTCTCCGTGGCGGGGACCACCAGGGTTTGGCCGGCCGGGGCGTCCGATGAGTCGGATCCGCTGTTCGTGGCCGGGTTCTCGTCTCCGGGTTGCGTGTCGGGATTCCCTTGTCCGGCCTTGGGCGTCGACTCCTGCGAGGGGGTGTGCGCCGTCGGCGACTTGACGCTGGAACTCGTAGAGCTCGACGGTGAGGAGGAGGAGGCGGAAGAGGCCGTCGGCTTGTCCGCGGACCTCGAGGTCGTGGGGCCGCCGGCCGGGAGAGCGCCGGCCGACACTTTGGCGCCGCTGGTGTTCTTCTCCGTCGTCGTGTCGACCAGCAGGGCGGCGATCGTGCTCAGTGCCGCCGTGGCGACCACTGCTGCGAGCAGGACCAGTTTCTTCTTACGGCCCGTACGGCCCGTAAGGCCCGTTCGGTCCGTTCGGCCAGAGGGCCGCCGCGCCTCCGGGTCGGTCGTGTCAGGCTGCGGGCGTTCGGCTGCCGGGTCGGCGGCGGATGCCTCGCGTGTTCTGTGCCCCGGGTTCGGTTTCGGCTTCGAGTCCGGTTCCGGTTCCGGCTTCGGACTCGGTTCCGGCTTCGAGTCCGGTTCCGGCTTCGCACTTGATTCCGGCCTCGCACTCGATTCCGGCTTCGGCGCCGCAGCCGCAGCCGCAGCGTCGGCGACCCCCGTACGGGCGGCGGCGGGCGGAGCCGTGGAGTGGCCCACTCGGCGTATTCGGCGCGGGTCGGCGCTCGCCTCTGCCCGCAAGAGGCGCTCGGCGTCCTCGGCCGACAGTCGCTCAGCCGGTTTGGCGATGAGCAGGCCCTGGATCAGCGGGGCGAGCGGCCCGGCGCCCCGGACCTCGGGGGCCGGCTCCATGGCGATGGCGAACATCGTCTCCGTCACCGTGTCCCGGAGGAACGGTGAGCGTCCGTCCACCGCCTGGAACAGCGTGGCGCCCAGCGCCCACAGGTCGGCCTCCGGGCCCGGTTTGGCGCCGACGAGACGCTCGGGGGCCATGAAGTCGACCGACCCCACCAGCTGGCCGGTGCGGGTGAGAGCCGAGGTCTCGGCGGCCTGGGCAATGCCGAAGTCGGTGAGGACCACCCGGCCGTCCGCGGCGAGCAGTACGTTCGCCGGCTTCACGTCCCGGTGCAGGATCCCGGCCCGGTGCGCCGCCCCTAACGCGGCGATCACGCCACGGCCGATCCTGGCGGCCTCTTCGGGCGGGACCGGGCCGTGCGCCTTGATCAGGTCGGCGAGGGTGGTGGACGGCACGTACTCCATGACGATGATGGGCAGGCCCTCGTCGTCCACCACATCGTGGACGACAACGACATTGGGGTGGCTGATCCGGGCGGCGCTGCGGGCCTCGCGGCGGGTGCGCTCGAAGAGGGTGTCGAGTTCGTCGCCGTCGAGGTGCGGCTGGGGATGGAGCTTCTTGACGGCGACCTCGCGGCCGAGGAGATCGTCGTGGGCGCGCCACACGGTGGCCATGCCGCCTCGGCCGATCCGGTCGAGGATGCGGTATCGGCCGGCGATCAGCCGTCCTTCGTCGGACACCGTGGGTTCCTTTCAGCTGCTTCAGGGACCGAACCGGCCGATGGCGCCACGGGGCTACTCCGGCCGGACACACGCCCAACAGCCCCTCGCTCAGGGCTTGTTGGGGATTGCCCTGTCAGTCGAAGGGGGCGATCATACTGGGAAGCGGCCCCTGTCCAAGGCGCGCCGGGCCCAAGTGCCGCGCGCAGGGCGACTCCAGGACTGTTGATCGGTTCCATGAGGAGCTGGGCCGCCATTGGAGGGGTCTGTGTTGGATCGGTCAGGCCCCGGATTCGGTTGGACAAGGGCTTCTGACTGTCTCCGGTTCGGGGTCTGCGGCGCTACGGGGCCCGGTCACAAGCAGGGCGGCGCCGCCATCTCACGTCATGAAGGTCCGACGGCCGCGGTCAGCGGACTCGCCGGATCCTTCGCGTGCCCGATCATCCTCCAAGGAACACGGCAGCCGCCAGCCTCGAGGGTAGGAACAGCAGTACCACCCGCGGTCCCGGCCGCTGCGGGGCAGCCCGCCGACCACCCGGAGGGGCTCTCCACGCGTGCGAACCGACGGCGCGCCCAAGTCCACCGCAGTTGCTGGTGGGCTTGGGCGCGGTCCTTGCGGTCAGTTTCCGTATGCCTGGCGGAACTTGGCGATGGTTTCGGCCGAGGCCCAGTTCGCGCCGCACGACGGGACGACGCCGTTCTCGGCGGCCACGATGTAGTGCTCACCGTCCGTGAACGTCAGCGTCTCCGGCTGGTCCGTGTTGCTGTCGAGTACGACCGTGTCCGCGTCACCGCCCTGCAGCCAGTGGTCGACACGGAAGGTGACCATGGAGCCCTTGATGGAAGTGACCGTTCCCTCGAAGAGGGTCGGGTACCTGCGCAGTTGGTCGGGGACGGGCTCCATGCACTTCTGGTTGGCGGAGCCGCTCTCGGCGGTCAGGGCCAGAGGGCCGGCCGAGATCGAGTGACCGTTGTCGTTGTCCGCCACGATTCCCCCGGCGATGCCGCCTCCGAGCATGAGCAGACCTGCGGCCGCCGCGAGTCCGAAGAGATTGCGTCGTCCCCGTCCTGCGGCCTTCGCAGGGCGGGTCGCGGTGCCGGCGGTGATCTCCGCAAGCTGGAGTGCGGTATCGGTGTCGGTGTCGGTGTTCAAGGTGGCCTCCACAAGACGGTTGGTGTCGGGCAGCGGAGCACTTGAGGTCAGTGCCGGATCCGCAGACCTCAGCCGGGCCAGCAGTTCGTCGTCGTTCACTGACTGCTCCTTCCTTCATCCCTCTTGTGTCCGGACCGTTCGGCATCCTTTCGCCCCAGTTGTGCGGCGAGTTTCCTCTTCGCTCGGTGGAGCCGGATGCTGACCGCGTTGGAGGTCAGCCCGGTGACTTCCGCGATCTGACGCGGCGCCAGTTCCTCCCACGCCCACAGCTGCACCACCTCGCGGTCCAGCGCCCCGAGGGCACCGAGCGCGGCATGCAGGTCGCTGTGATCGCTGTGATCGGCAGCCCCTGTCGGAGGCCGCTGCTGTGTCCGTATCAGCCGCTCCACCAGACGCAGCCTGCGCCCGTCGGCACGGCGGGCATTCGCCAGGCACCCCCGCGCCACCCCGTAGCACCACGGCAGCACTTCGTCGGGACTGGGATCGGGATCGGGTTCGGTCACGGGATCGGGCGCGGAACCTGTTCCCGGCCCGGGGACATCGTCGATACGACGCCACAGCACCAGCATCGTCTCCGACAAGACGTCCTCGGCCAGGTCTGCGCCCGCCCGTCGCAGCAGGTACCGATGCAGCGGTTCCACCACCACCTGCGCCAGTCTCTCGAAACGCGCCTGCCGCTTCCGGCGCGTCTCCTCTTCCGTCATGGATTCCACAACCCGTCCTGTCCGGCAGCGGCCGGTTCCTTTCAACACCGCGCCGGTCGGACCAACACAACCGCGTGGCCGACGCCGTAGGAGTCCTCCCGCTGCTCGCCCGGTTGTCCGGGAACCACTCCGGGATTGTCCTTGATCGGTAACGGACGCATCCATTGACCGCTGATCCTCGTCCTGCCAGTTGGTCGCGAGTTGACCATGACATCGGCGAGAACTGCGTGAAGGCGGGGCGGACATGGCGCGGCACAATGGCGGGCGCGGCTGGTACGGCAAGGTGCTCGGCACGGCGCTCGGGGTGACGTTGCTCGCCTGCGGTGCCTCGGTGTGGACCGCGCAGGCCGGTGCCGTGGGCGGCTCGTCCCCGAAGGTGAACGCGTCGGCCACGCCGGTCAGTGACGTCAAGAAGGTCGCGGTGACCATCGCGCACGCCTCGGACAAGGGCGCGCGCGGCGTCAACATCACCATCGACGACGGCCCCGACCCCGCGTGGACCCCTCAAGTGCTCGACGTGCTCCGGGAGTACGGGGTGAAGGCCACGTTCTGCATGGTGGGGACGCAGGCGCAGGCCCACCCGGACCTCGTGAAGAAGGTGGTCGCGGCCGGGCACCGGCTGTGCGACCACTCGGTGTCGCACGACACCACCATGGACAAGCAGTCCCAGGCCTACCAGTCGCAGCAGATCCTCGACGCCGAACGCATGATCACCGAGGCGTCCGGGGGCGTACGGCCGATGTACTACCGGGCGCCCGGCGGTGCCTTCACCCCGTACAGCCGCAACCTCGCCGCCTCCCACGGCATGCGCCCGCTGGGCTGGAACGTGGACACCAAGGACTTCGAGCGGCCGGGCACGGACGCCATCGTCGCCACCGTCGAGCGGGAGCTGCCCAACGGGCCGACGCTCCTCTTCCACGACGCGGGAGGCGACCGCTCCCAGACCGTCGAGGCCCTGCGCCGGATCCTCCCCGAACTCAAGGAGCAGGGCTACTCCTTCGGCTTCCCGGTGCGCTGAGCCCCGGCTCTGCCGAGGCCCGCCACACCGGCGCCCGCCAGCCGTCAGAACACGCCCTTGTACGCCTGCCATCCCGAGGCGATCTTCGCGCGGGGCCCGAACGACCCCTTCCCGTTACCGCTGTTGCGCCACACGTTGCCGGAGGTGTCGCGGGAGATGATGTCCGCCTTGCCGTCGCCGGTGATGTCACCGACGCCGACGATGGCGTTGTAGGAACCTCCCCAGGCCGAGAACAGCTTCACGCGTGGTGCGAACGTCCCGTTGCCCTTGCCGTAGTACCGGTACAGGTTGTTCGCCTTGTCCTGGGCCAGCAGATCCCCGACGCCGTCGCCGTTGAGGTCGCCGACGCCCACGATCTTCTTGTACGTCTTCCAGTTGTCGTAGAGCTTCACGCGTGCCGAGAGCTTTCCGGAACTCGTCCCCTTGTAGAGGTAGACCGCTCCGGTGGAGGAGTTGCGGGCGATGAGGTCGGGGCGGCCGTCGCCGCTGACGTCCCCGGGCGAGGTCAGCACGTTGTACTGGTTCCAGCCCTTGCCGAGCGAGGTGTGCGGGGTGTTCGTGAGGAAGGCCTGCCCGTGCATGGTCCGGTACACCCGCAACTCACCGCTGCTGAACCGGACGAGGACGTCGTTGCGGCGGTCGCCGTTGAGGTCGCCGAAGGGGACGAGCGTCACGGTGGAGGGCCAGCCCGAGGCCGGCATGGCCCCGCCGAAGGCTCCCGTCCCGTTGCCCGGGCGGTAGCTGATGACGCCGGACGAGTTGAGGGTGAGGACGTCGCCGGTTCCGTCGGGCGCCCAGGTGCCGTTGTTGGTGAAGTCGCGGCGTACGGCGGCTCCGTTGGACACCTTCAGCGTCTGCGTCACCGTCAGCGACGGTCCTGAACCGTCGGCGGGCGGGGCCGTCAGCTTGAAGGTGTACGTGCCGTTGGGGACGAGCGCGCCTTTGGTGTCGCGCATGTCCCAGTTCGCCGGCACGCTGCCGCTCGCCTCTCCGCCGGAGAGCGTACGGACCACGGAGCCGGTGACCTTGCTGGTCAGTGTGGCCGTCCAGGAGGCGGCGGGCTTGGAGAGCTGTCCGCGCCACTGCCACCACGGGCTGTCGGCCGAGTCGCTCCCCCACGCGTTGTCCCTCACCTCCGACTCGATGACCGCGAGCCGCTGGGTGGCCACCTCGCTGGGCACCAGGTGGATCCGCTTGTCCGCATCGACGTAGGCCGCGGGCCCGCCGAACTTGTCCACGGTCCAGGTCACCCCGCGCAGGCTGGAGGTGCCCGCCGCCAGGTCGCCGATCCTGCGGGTGGCCGCGGTGCCGTCGGCGAAGGCGGTGAGGAGGAGGGCTCCGGCCGCGGTGTCGTGCCGGAGGAGGTAACCGTCGCCGAGCAGGGCCTCGCCGGACGGGACGGGGATGTTCTTCTTCGCCGTACGGTCCCAGACGCCCGCGGTCGCGGCCGTGCCGCAGGACCAGTAGATCCAACGGCCCACCACCTGGAGCTCCTTGGGAACGCACGGGGCGCCGGTGGAGACGGTGTCGGTGGTCTTGCCGGTCTTCAGGTCCTTGGCGGTGACGACACCGGTGCCGGAACCCGGCGTCCACAGGCCGGTCCCCCAGACGGAGGCGGCCGTGACGGAGCGGGTGACGATCGGCGAGGTGTAGGCACGGCCGAAGTCACCGACGTACTGCTTGGTGGGGGACGTGCCGTTGACGATCGCGTAGTGGCCGGTGACGTCGAGGACGGTCCCGGCGGCCGAGGGCACTGAGAAGCCCTGCCCGTGGTCGAGGGAATCGACGTACGAGTCGACGGTGGGGTCGGGCTCGGCGGTGAACGTCACCGCCCGTCCGTCGCCGGTGGCATAGGGACCCGCCCCGCGGCCGTCCCAGGCCTGCCAGGCCGGCGCACTCGGCGTTCCGTCGGCGGCGATCCGCCGGATGTAGTAGGCGCCCAGGAAGCTGCTGTTGGGCTCGTCGGTGGCCAGGGTGCCGTTCTGCAGCGACAGTTGGCTGATAGTCGCGGCCGCCGGTGGTACGGCGGTCAGTTCCGTCAGGGTCGGGGTGGCCGCCCCGGTGTCGGTGACCCGGCGTACCGCCCAGTGCCCGGAGTCGGCACCGCCGACGGCCAGCAGACTGCCGTCCGGTGCCGTGCCGAGGGAACTGTTCGCGTGCGGAAGCAGGGTGAGCGGGTCCCCGCCCGTGAGGGCGACGGCCATCAGCGGCACGCCGGCTCTGTCGGCCGGCTTGCTCGGGCTCGACGGTACGGTGCGGGCCACCACCAGCCAGCGTCCGGCGATGCCCAAGGACGGGGGCCCCTCCGTCCCCGGCAGCGTCACCGTCGTCTCGGCGGCGGAGAGGTCGGCGCGGTCCAGGACGTGGGCCACCGGGTTGTTGTACCGGTACCAGACCAGCCGGTCCGCGCTCAGCGCGACGGAGGTCGGAGCGGCGGACACGGCGACGTCGCCGGTGACGCTCGCGGTGGCCAGGTCCACGAGCACCAGGTGCCGTTCCCCGCTCGCCAACGCGTACCCGATGACGGCGGTGGTGCTGTCGCCGCCCACCACGCTGAAGTTGGTGGTGATTCCGGTCGGCCATCCGTCGACGAGGGTGCCGTCGGCGGGCGCGCCGTCGCCGTACAGCCACAGGACGCGGTTGCCGGCGGTATCCCGGGCCTGGGTCAGCACGTGGCTGCCGAAGGTGGCCGTGTACGAGCCGTGGGTGAGGGCTACGTCCGTGGTGGTACCGGCGGACAGGTCCCGCAGGACGACTTTCTGGGTCGGCGAGACGACATCGGCCACGACGTCGGACGACGACCCCAGGTACGCGGGGAGTTCGGCCCGGGGCAAGTCGCCCAGCTCGGTCGTCGCACCGGTGTCGTACGACGTCCACAGATAGCCGGAACGCCCCTCCTGGACATGCAGATAGCCACTGGGTCCTGCGGTGTGGATCTGGTCCTTCCGCGGTATGTAGCGGTCCGCCTGGAAGACCTTCTCCGTCGCGAGGGCGGTGCCCCCGACGCCTTCGTCCGCATCGGCCGTGACGGCGAACGGGCCGGGACCGACGGTCACGGCGAGGACTGCCAGCGCGGCGACGACGCCCCGGGCGGTCGTACGGGCGGTGGTACGACGGACCATCAACGTCTCCTGGACCTCTCAAACAGAGAAAGGCGTGACGGGACGGCGGCGGCCGATCAGGCGCGCGTTGACGGTGCTGTGAAAATGTCCAGCCCCCGAGCTGCCCCCCACGCACAGCGGGCATGAGAGTAACAGCAGGCCCAGGCCCATCAGGAGTACCGGGGAAGGAGATCGCGGAGTCGCCTGTTCTCAGCCGGTCGTCCCGGACGGCGTGGTCCCCGTGCTGCCGGGCGCGAGTCCGCAGGTGCCGGACCTCGATGTCCCGTCCTGTCCCGTCAGTTCCACAACGACCTGGCCGTCGGGGTCCTGGCTGTAGGCGATCGTGCAGGTCAGCTGACGTAGAGCCGTGCTGTTCAGGCCCTTCAGGGGGAAGGGCAGGCGGGTCGTGACCCTGCCGCCCGGGGCGGGCTCGACCTCGACGGTCCCGCCGGGGCGGGCGGCGGGAAGGGCGGTGCCCAGGCCCGCGGCCCGGTCCTCCTCGCTCGGACCGTCGAGCAACGCCAGGACGACCTGGTCGGGCGTCACCGGTTCCGGCGTTTCTTCGGAGCCCGGCAGCTCGTATCCGAAGAATTCGGCGCTGGACCCGGCCGGGGACCCGGTGCTCCGGATCACGGGGCTCAGCCCTCCGTCGGGGGAGCGGAAGAAGAGCAGCATCTCGTACTCGCGGTCGAAGAAGGCCTGGAAGCTGGCGGGACCGCCCGCCTCGATGACGTCGGTCTCCTGGATACCGCAGCCACCGAGCAGCGCTACTAGCGGTACGGCGGCCGCGACGGCGAGAGCGACAGCCGACACACGTCGCCTCATCCGCCGGCCCCCTCCCCCTCCACGTGTAGCGGTATCTCGACGGCGAAGACGGCACCGCCCCCGGGGCGGTTCCCCGCATAGATCGTTCCGCCGTGCAGTTTCACGTTCTCCAGGGTGATCGCAAGTCCCAGGCCGCTGCCGGCCGAGCGGGTGCGGGCCGCGTCGGCCTTGTAGAAGCGGTCGAAGATGTGCGGGAGCGCTTCGGGGCGGATGCCGGGTCCGCTGTCCACGACGTCGGCGATCAGCACGTGCGGGCCCGGGGAGCGTGGCTCGGTGCGCAGTCGTACGGTGACGGGCGCGCCGCCGTGCCGCAGGGCGTTGCCGACGAGGTTGGCGATCACGACGTCGAAGCGGCGCGGGTCGAGGCGGGCCCGGATGCCGTCGGGGAGTTCGGTGCGGATCCGGTCGTCGGTCCAGTGCCTGTGGTTGAGGGTCTTGCGGATGGCCTCGGCGACGTCGACCTCGTCGGCGTTCAGTTCGGCCGCGCGGGCGTCGAAGCGGGAGATCTCCATCAGGTCCTCGACGAGCACGGCGAGCTTTCCGGTCTCCGCGCTGACCAGCCGGACCGCCCGGGCGGTGTCGGCGTCCAGGCCGTCCGCGTCCTCGTCGAGGACCTCTGTGACGGCGAGCATTCCGGCGAGGGGGGTGCGCAGTTCGTGCGAGACGTCGGAGGCGAAGCGGCGGGCGCGTTCCTCGGCCTCGCGCAACTCGCGTACAGAATGCTCCAGTTGGCCCGCCGACTTGTTGAAGGTCCGTGCCAGGTCGGCCAGTTCGTCGCTGCCGCGCACCGGAATCCGGGTGTCGAGTCGGCCGCTGCCCATGTGCAGGGCAGCCTCGCGCAGTTTGCGCACCGGGCGCAGCACGCTGCGCGCGGCGATCAGGCCGGGTATCAGCGAGACGGCGAGGCCTGGCAGGGCGCCGTCCCGGCCTGCCATGAGGAGGGCGTCGACGTTGACCTGCTCGTCGGTCATCCGCATGACGGCGTACAGGACCAGTCCGCTGGGCAGCTCGCTGTCCGGGCTCGCCTTGAAGACCATGGGCATGGCGATGGTCAGGTAGGGGACGCCGTCCTTGACGACCCGCTCGAAGCTGCCGTGGGGGGACCGTGCGGCGCGGCGCAGTTCGGGTGTGATGACGGTGGAGACGGGGTTCTCGCCCGAGGAGGCGCGGACCGACCCGTACTCGGCGAACACCACCCAGGGGTGGGGCTTGCCCTTGCGGGCGATGTCTCGCAGGAGTTCATCCAGGTCGTCCCCTCCCAGCACGGGCAGCGCGAAGGCCGTCGTCTCGACGTGTTCACGGAACGAGTTGACCGCCGTGTCCTGGGCGGTCTGGAGCACCGCGTTGCGGGCCTCGCGGTAGGTCAGCGCGGCCGTCGTGCCGGCGCTGACGGCGGCGACCAGCAGGAAGGCGAGCATCAGCCGCGTACGCAGCCCGAACGCCCTGACCCGCGACCGCTCACCGCTGCTCACAGGGGCCCGAAGCGGTAGCCGAAGCCCCGCAGTGTCTGGACGTAGCGGGGGCTGCCGACCTCGTCCTCGATCTTGCCGCGCAGCCGGGCGACGCACGCGTCGACCAGTCGGGCGTCGGCGTGGAAGGTGTGCTCCCAGACGTGCTCAAGGAGTTGCTGCCTGCTGAACACCTGCTCGGGGGCGCCGGACAGGTGCAGCAGGAGCTTGAGCTCGGAGGGGGCGAGCGCGAGCGGCCGGCCGGCTTTGCTGACGGTCAGTCCGACCCGGTCGACGGTGAGTTCGCCGTAGACCTCGATGGCCGGGCGGCCCGAACCGCTGTCGTCGATGCGGCGCAGTACGGCGCGGATCCGGGCCTCGATCACCTCGGGACGGGCGGGCTTGACGATGTAGTCGTCGGCACCGGCCTCCAGGCCGATGACCACGTCGAAGTCGTCGCCGCGCGCGGTGAGCATGATGATCGGCAGCTGGCTGTGGTCGCGGACCTGCCGGCAGACCTGTACGCCGTTCATGCCGGGCAGCATCAGGTCCAGCAGCAGCAGATCGGGCCGGAATTCGGCCATCGCGGCGAGGCCGGCCTCGCCGGTCGCGGCCGCCCGTACCTCGTGGCCGCGGCGGCGCAGACCGAGTTCGACCCCCTCGCGTACGGAAGGGTCGTCCTCGATGAGGAGCACGCGGGGCATCGGCGGTTCTCCCTAGGTGATGGTCAGGTCCGGGTGCGTCTGCGGCGTACGCCGGAGAGCAGCGCGTCGAGTTCGGCGAGGCGCAGTGGACGGGCGAGCACAGCGAAGGTGAGGACGACAACAGCCGCCCCGGCAGTTGCGGCGACCAGGGACCCCGCTCGTGCCGTGCCCAGGGCCGCGAAGTGGCCGAGCGCGGTGGCGGGGACGGCGGCGAGCAGCAGCCGCGCGTGGGCGCCGACGGCGGACGAGCGCAGGGGGCGTACGACCGCGAGCCGGCGGCTCAGCACCAGGCCGGTCACCGCCCAGCCCGCGCACAGCGCCAGGGAGTACGCCGCCGCCATGCCCGTCACGGCCCAGCGGGCCGGCAGCAGGTGTGCGGCGGCCAGGGACAGTCCCGCATTCAGGGCGACGATCACGAGGTTGAGCAGGAACGGCGTACGGGTGTCGGAGAGCGCGTAGAAGGCGCGGGACAGGACGTACTGGCCCGACAGGGCGAGAAGTCCCGGCGCGAAGGCCATCAGGATCCCGGCCATGGCGGCCGTGTCGTCGGCGCCCGTCCTGCCGTACCCGAAGACGAGGGCCATCACCGGCTGGGCGAGGGCGAACAGCGCGCAGGCGGCGGGGACCACGGCGGAGGCGCAGATGCGCAGGGCGTGGGAGACGTCGCGGCGCATGGCGTCGGTGTCCCCGTCGGCGGCGGCCGCGCTCATCCGGGGCATCAGCGCGGTCACCACGGAGACCGTGATGATGCCGTGCGGTACGACCCACAGGGCATAGGCGTTGTTGTACGCGCCGTATCCGGGGCCGCCGTCGAGGCCCGCGGTGGTGGCAAGGCGGGTGGTGACCCAGTACGCGGCCTGGTTGGCCAGGACAAGGAGCACCAGCCAGCCGGCCGCCCGCAGGGGGCGGGTCAGTCCGCTGCCGCGCCAGTCGAATCGGGGCCGCCAGCGGAAGCGGGCCGCGCGCAGCGCGGGGACGAGGGCGAGTGCCTGGACGGCGATACCGGCGGTCGTGCCCCAGCCGAGCACGGCGGTCTCGGTCGCGGTGAGCGTGTCGCCGCCGCCCATGGCGAGGGCCAGGTACAGCCCGAACACGGTCATCACGACAAGGTTGTTGAGGACCGGCGACCACATCATCGCGCCGAACCGGCCGCGGGCGTTGAGTACTTGGCCGAGCAGGGTGAACAGGCCGAGGAAGAAGATCTGGGGCAGGCAGTAGCGGGCGAGCGCGGTGGTCATGGCCGCCTGCGGGCCGGTGTAGTCGGTGTACGCGTCGATGATCGCGGGAGCCGCCCACACCGCGGTCGCGGTGATCGCCAGCAGGGCGAGGACGCAGACGGTGACGAGCCGGTCGGTGTACGCCGTACCGCCGTCGTCGTGCTCCTTGGCGGCCTTGACCAGCTCGGGCACGAAGACGGCGTTCAGCGCGCCGCCGAGGAGCAGCATGTAGACGATGGTGGGCAGGGCGTTGCCGACCGCGTAACCGTCGGCGACCGGGCCGATGGTGCCGAGCGCTGCCGCGACGACGGCGGAGCGGGCGAAGCCGGTGGCTCGGGAGACGATGGATCCGGCGGCCATGACGGCGCTGCCGCGGGCCGCCGTCTTCGTCGGTGCGGTGGTGGTCGGGGTCGTCGGGGCCGTCTGCGTCATCGGCGGTTCAGGTACGCCTGGAAGGCGCGGTGGAGCGCGTGGTTGGCGCTGCCGCCCAATGGTCTCTCCCACTCCCCCAACGTCTCGACGACCTGTCCCCCGGTGCCGAGCTTCCACCGCAGCAGTCCGTACGTACGTTCCTCAGGATCGAGAGTGGAGGGTACCCCGCGCATGTCGTAGACGTCGGCGCCGAGGGCGTGGGCGTCAAGGAGCATCCGCCACTGCAGGGCGTTGGAGGGCCGGACCTCGCGGCGGTGGTCGGCCGAGGCGCCGGTCTGGTACCAGGCCCGGCGGCCCACCGTGATCATCGTGTGGGCGGCGAGGATCTCTCCCTGGTGACGGGCGAGGTACAGCTTCATCCGGCCCGGTTCCTCGGCGTTGAGCGCGGCGTACTGGCGCTCGTAGTAGGCGAGCGAGCGGCCGAGCCGGAAACCGTCGCGTCGCTCGGTGATGCCCAACAGCCGGTGGAACTCGGGGAGTTCGGCCGCACTGCCCACCACCACCTCCACGCCCTCCTTCCGGGCTCGGCGTACATTGCGGCGCCACTCCTGGTTGAGCCCGGACCACAGGTCCTCCGTGGTGCGTCCGGCGAGCGGCACATGGAAGACGTGCCGGGGCTGGGCATCCCCATCCGTTCCGGTCCCGTCACCACCGCAGCGGCGCCAGCCCCGGGCCCGCAGCCGCTCGGCGACGGCGGTGCCGAGCGGGTCGACCTCACTGGCGAGGACGTCACCCAGGCGTCGGCCAGGGCCGGCGAGCGGCTTGAGCAGGGCGGCGTCCCAGCGCCGGTAGGCGGGCGACGGGCCGATGCGCACGGCGAAGGCGCCCGTGCGGCGCAGGTGTTCAAGCAGCTGACCGAGCCAGCCGTCGACATCGGGGTCGTTCCAGTCGGCGACGGGCCCTTCTGGGAGGTAGGCGAAGTACTTGCGGGTGCCGGGGAACTGCCGCAGCAGGACCAGGGCCACGCCGGTCAGTCGGCCTGCCTCCGGATCCGGCCCCCAGCCGAGCAGTTGGGAGCGCCAGCCCTCCTTGACGTCGGCCCAGGACGGGCACTGGAGGAAACCGGCGCCGAGGGCGGCGCCGTCGGGGGACGCGAGGAAGGCGCGGTAGGTCTCCGCGGTGATGGGTCGCAGGGCCACGCCCGGGTTCCGTGGCTGGGGCACGCGGCTGGGCGGCACGAGCAGCGCTGACACAGTCTGAGCCTCTCCTTCTCCCCGGGCCTTTTCGCGGGCCTTTTCGCGGGGTTGCAAAGGATGCTCACAGCGGACCATGACCGCTCCGCGCGGTGAGTGTGACGGGACCATGACCGTTCCTCACCAGTCGTCGTCACATTGCTCCACAGCGGCTGACCTCGGGTTTTACGGCTCTACAGTCACGACATCGCCGACTCGGCCAACCCCTTTTCTCACCCTTCCCGGAGGTCCCGTTGTCCCGGTTGCCCCGCACACGCGTACTCGCCCATGCCCGCGTCCGGGCCGCCGTGGTAGCCGCCGCCACGGCCGCCCTGCTGGCGCCGCTCGCCGCCTGCTCGTCGAGCGGATCCTCCGGTGCCCAGGACACCAAGCCGGACGCCAAGCCGGGCGCCGCCGACCGCCCTGTCACGGTCACCGTCACACCCACGGGAGAACAGGTCCCGGCGGGCAAGCCCGTGAAGGTCACGGCCGCGGGCGGCCGGCTCACCTCGGTGACCGTCGCCGACGCCGAGGGCCACCGGCTGGCCGGCAAGGTCGCCGCCGACGGCCGGTCCTGGGTCTCCGACCGCAAGGCCATACCCGGCGCGGCTTACACGGTGACGACGGCGACCAGGACCGAGGGCGGAACCGCCAAGAGCACCAAGGCCACCTTCACCACGGCTCCGGCGGACAAGGTCAACAAGGTCGACTGGCGACCGGGCGCCAACTCCACCGTCGGCATCGCCCAGCCGATCTCCCTGGTCTTCGACAACCCGGTGAAGAACCGGGCCGAGGTCGAGAAGCAGCTCAGGATCACCACCTCGAACAACACCGAGGGCTCCTGGGGCTGGATAACCGACTGGTCGGGCAGGGACCGGGTGGACTGGCGGCCCAAGACGTACTGGAAGCCAGGGACCAAGGTCACGCTGAACGGCGAGTTGAACGGCACCGACTCGGGCGCGGCCGGCGGCTGGTTCGTACGCGACTACACGACCACCTTCACCATCGGCGCCCAGCAGATCGTCAAGGTCGACCTCGACAGCCACCAACTCACCCTCGTACGCGACGGCGAGACGGTCCGGCGCATACCGGTCTCCGGTGGCACACCCGGCGGTGACAAGCGCTCCTGGCGCGGAACCGCCGTGCTCATGGCCAAGGAGGGCACGATCAACATGAACTCCGAGACGGTGGGCCTGGGCGACGCCTACGACAAGATGGTCAACTCCTCGATGCGGCTGACCTGGTCGGGCATGTACGCGCACGCCGCCCCGTGGAACGCCCGCTACTTCGGCAACTCCAACCACAGTTCCGGATGTATAGGGATGAGCGACGCGAACGCGTCCTGGTTCTACGGGCAGGTGCGGCCGGGCGACCCGTTCGAGATCACCGGCAAGGACACCAAGGGTGTGGTCGCGCCCGGGAACGGGTTCGGTGCGTGGAATCTCTCGTGGAGCGAGTGGCAGGAGAAGAGCGCGCTGCGGTGAGGCGACAAGGCAAGTGACGCCGCCGCTCGCGCCGGGGGGGGCCGGCGCGAGCGGCGGGGGTGGTCAGTGGTGACGATGGGTCAGCAGGGGCCGTTCACCCAGCGGTTGGCCTCGCCCTGGTCGTTCGCCACCTCGTCCCACTTGTTGCCCCAGCCCTTGTCCAGGCAGAAGGAGTTCCCGCCGTAGCCGTTGTCCGCGAAGACCTCCACGGAGCTGTACGAGCTTCCGGTGCCGTTGTTGAACCAGGACGAGTCCTCGTGGGCGATGTACCGGTTGTCGGTGTCCGACCAGATGGGGTTGTCGAACTGGAACTTGGCAATGCCTGCGTCGGCGAGGTCGTAGTTGATCCCCTTGTAGACGCACAGGAACCCCTCCGGGCAGTTGCCGGGATTCTCCCGGCTCCAGGTGGGCTTCGTGCCCCCGGCCTGGGCGGTGGTGGCGGCGATCGGAATCAGGGTGGCGGCCAGGGCCAGCCCCAGCAGGGCGCGCTTGGTGATGCGCATGGCGTTCTCCTTCTGGTGGGTTACTTGATGGGTTACTTGGTGGTGCGGTCTCAGTCGGAGCCGGCTACGGAGCGGGCTCGGTCCAGCGCGGTGGTGACCGCCTGGGTGTAGTAGCGGGTCTGGCGGGCGAACTCGTTGCGCGCGGCGTCCCGCACGTGCTCGCGTTGCAGGCGGGCTCCGGTCCTGGCCAGCCCGGCCGCGCGGTTGCACTCGGCATCGGCGACGGCGACGGTCACCTCGCGCTTCCGTGCCTCCTCGGCGGTGCGGGACCGGTTCTCCTCCACCACGGCGCCGATGGCCTCCGAAGAGCTCGGGTAGGCCAGTCCCCGTGCCTTCATGCAGGCCTTCCAGCCGGCCAGCGCCTTGGTGTAGCTCGGTTCCGCCACCACGTCGTCGAAGGTGAGGTACTCCAGGTTCACCACGGCCGCCTTGGCCTCGGTCCACTTGCGCAGATCGCCGTAGAGCCCTCGGCGGGCGTCGGCCTGGCAGCCGTCGGCGCTGGTGAAGATCTGGCCGCGGCCGGGCGCCGGGACGACGATCGCGTCGCGGTCGGTGCCGTTCAGGGCGCGGTCGAACTCGGCCTGGCGGCGCGGCGGGAGGGAGGCGATGTAGCGCGCCTGGGGACTTTTCCCGGCCGCGGCCTTCCCGCCCCGGTTGCCGGACCGGGCCGCCTCGGCCAGACCGTAGCCGTGCGCGCGGGCCCAGGCGACGTCGTCCAGGCCGAAGCGGCGGGTGGGTACCTCGCCGCGCGGCCCGTCCGGGTCGAGCCCGTACTCGAACCCCTTGTCCCGCATACAGCCGGCGATCAGCCGCTCCTCGGCCCCGCCGAGGGTCTTGCGCTCCGCGTCGGTCAGTCCGGTACGCAGCCGGCCGCCGGTGTCCTCGGCCGGCCGGTCGGCGGCGGAGCAGGCCGTGACGAGCAGCAGGCCCGTGACGGCGAGCGTCCGGAGCAGATCCTTGCCGCTCATCGGAACTCCTCGTGTCGTTTCGTCGTTTCGTCGATTCGCGTCGTGGACGGTGATCCGCCGCCGGGGAGACGGTCCCCGGTCCGGACCGAACTCGTGGCACCCGACCGATGCTGTGCGGGGCGGCCGGACGCTGCGGAACGTATCCGGGGCGAGGTCCCGTGCGTCATCCGGAAGTTCACGGAATGACGCCCCGCATGCAGGTGGGGTAGGGCCGGGGCAACCCACCGGCATGCGGCGCGGACCCCGTCAACTTCCGGATACCGCAGGGCCGGTGAGCGACCTAGCGTGCTCCCGCCGCCACCGGTCGGAGCCGAGGAGCGCCGGCGCGAGGCTGCTGCCCGGCCCGTACCGGTGCCCGTACCACGCACCGCGGCGGCCCGACCGAAAAGGGGAACCCACTGTGAACAGTCCGACCACCCGCCACGGCAGTTCGGCCGTCGAGCGACCGCCTAACCGGCGCGGGACACGCCTGCGGCGACTCGGTGCGTACGCCGCCGTCCTCGCCCTGGCCGCAACAGTGCTGGGCCTGACCGGGACGCCACGGGCCACCGCCGCACCGGCCCGTGCCACGCAGGCCGAGATACCGGCGGGCGTGACCGCCGGCGTGGCGGTCTTCGACCGTACGACCGGGACCTTCACCGAGCGGATCAACGAGACCCTGAAGTTCCGCTCGGCCTCGGTGGTGAAACTGCTAATCGCCCTCGACTACCTGCGCACCCACGACCCCCGCACCCTGTCCGCCGCCGACCGCACCCGGCTCGACTCGATGCTGCGCAGCAGCGACGACACCGCGGCCAGTTACTACTGGGACCTCGGCGGGCGGACGGCGATCATCGACCGGACGGTGGCGCAGCTCGGCCTGACCGACACCGCCAACCCGCCCGCCGGGTACGAGGAAACCTGGGGGTACGTGGCCCTGTCGGCCGCCGACACGGTACGGATCTACCGGTACATCCTGGACACCGCCTCGGCGCCGGTGCGCGACTACGTGATGGGCAACCTGCGGCAGTCGACGCGCTGCGGCACCGACGGGTTCGACCAGCACTTCGGCATCGCGGGCTCCTTCGAGCGGCCGTGGGCGGTCAAGCAGGGCTGGTCCGGCTTCGGCAGCTCCGGCGGTTGCACCCCCAAGCCCCCGACGACCGCCTTCGCCGCAGCGGGGGTCCAGGGGTCCGCTCAGCGGGCCGCGGCCGCCGTCGACCTGACGCGGGAGGCGCTGCACACCACCGGCACGGTCGGGGCCGGCGACCGCACCATCGTGGCCGTGTTCACCCTGCACCCCGACGGCACCCCGTACGGCACGGCCTACACGGACCTGGGCCGGCTCACCCGCTCCCTCGACGTGCCGGGCGCCGTCCGCCCGTCGGGAACCTGGTTCGGCACCTGGAGTTCGGGCGTGAACGTACGCCCGCGGCCCACCACCGTCGACTCCGCGCCGCTGACGACGCTGCCGGCCGGCGTGGAAGTCCTGGTGAGCTGCCAGAAGTTGGGCCAGGAAGTCACCATTCCGCCATACACGAACACGTGGTGGGCCTATCTCCCCCAGTACGGCGGCTACGTGACCAACATCTACATCACCTCGCCGGGGAACCAGCTCCCCGGAGTGCCCGTCTGTTCCTCGTAAGAAGCGCTGGACGAGTGGCGGAGGGCCCCACGTGGAACGGAATCCACGGGGGCCCTCCGCCTCCTTCCCCGTGCGCCGACCGGGCGGACGGCCGCCCCCGGCCTCCGGCGGAATCCAGCCAACGCACGCGCAGCGAAGCCCGTACGGGGTACCCCCGGGGGCTACGATGCCCGGCGGCCTGACCAGCCGAAAAGCGGGGGAAGGAAAATCTGCCGATGAGCGGCATACTGATCCATTTGCCGTCAGCGCACCGAACGGAGCCGACGACGACCCGGCGCCTGGGACCGGGGGAGACCGCGCGCTTCGGCCGGGGCACGAAGGCGCATCCGGTCGAACTGCTGCTGCCCGACCCGGCCGTCTCCCGGCTCGCCGGGGAGATCCGGGTGACGGAGGACCACTGGCAGCTCACCAACTTCTCCACCACCCACAGCTACCTGGTCGAGAACCCCGAAGGGGCCGGGGAGTACCTGCGGGTCCCGCCGCGCCGGTCGGGGGCGCCGATCCCCTTCGAGTTCGCCCGGGTCGTGCTGCCCACCCGGGGCTCCACGGTGAGCTTCCAGGTGTTCGCGCCCGACCACGTCTACCTCGACGCGGACGATCCCGGCGGCGCCTGGGGCACCCGTACCCTCAACGCCTACTCCCTGGACGAGACCGCCACGTACTTCCTCGTCCTGGTGGCGCTCTGCGAACCGCGGCTGCGCGACGAGTCGGCCGTCTCCGTGCCGAGCACCCCGCAGGTCGTGGAACGCATCCGCGCCCACCCGGCGCTGTCGCGGCTGACCGCGCGGGCGGTCAGCGCCCACATCGACTACCTGGCCGAGCAGAAGCTACGGGTGCGCGGGCCGCAGGACGTCGACGCCTCGGGCAGCGGTACGCGGCGTACCGGCAAGCGCGAGGCCGTCGTCGGCGTCGCACTGCGCTTCGGCCTGGTCCGCGAGGAGCACCTGGCACTGCTGCCGTCCCGCGCCCCGGGCCTCCCGCTCCCGGCACCGGCACCGTCCGGGGGTAACCGGTGAGCGGTACGGGCGAGACGTACGACGAGACGGTCGACGGGGGGACGGGCGAACCGGGTCGCGGCGGGACCGGGGAGACGGGCCCTGGTGGGACCGACGAACCGAGACCCGGCGGGACCGGCGAGACGGACCACGACCGGACCGGCGAACCGCATCCCGACGAGACCGGCGAGACAGGCACCGGCGGCACCGGCGGCACCGGCGGCACCGGCGAATCGAGTCACGGCCGCACCGACGAGACGAACCAGGGCCGGACCGACGGGTCGGACCACAACGACTCCGCCAAGACCGCCGGCCGGATACCCCGAGGCTTCCGCGTAGGCCGCTGGGAGGTCACCGAGCCGATAGCCGACGGTGGTTGGGGGCAGGTCTACGAGGGCCGCGAGGCGTCGGAGGACGCGGCGGCCCCGGCAGAGGCGGAGGCCGCGGAGGGCGGCGCCGAAGCACCGCACCGGGTCGCGCTGAAGTTCCTGCCGACCTCGGGGCTGGCTCCCCGGCAGGCCGCGCGGCTGGCGGAGACGGCGCGGCGCGAGATCGAGTTCGGCAGCCGGGCACACCATCCCCGGCTGATGCGGCTGTTGGACTCCGTGGTGCTCGGCGACAGCGAGGTGCCCGGACTGGACGGCGCCGTCGTACTGGTCATGGAGCGGGCCGAGAGCAGCCTCCAAGACCTGCTGGACGCCGCGGACGGCAACCCCCTGCCGGAAGCGGACCGGCTGGTGACCGAGATCTGCGAGGGGCTGGCCCACCTGCACCGGCTCGGCTGGGTGCACGGCGACCTGAAGCCGGACAACGTGCTGATCATGGCGGACGGTTCGGTACGGCTCTCCGACTTCGGTCTCACCGTCGAGCTGGAGGGGACGCGCGGCACCCACGGCTACATCCCGCCCCTCGGATCGCCCGACTACCTGCCGCCCGAGCGCTGGAGGGCCCCGCTGGACGAACGCGGGGTGCAGGTGCGGCCCACCGCCGACGTGTGGGCCCTGGGCGTGATGATCCATCAGGTGTTCAGCGGGGGTGCCTCGCCCTTCCCCGGGGCCACCTTCACCTCCCGCGCCTCGGCGGTCCAGGAGTACGCCGAGGGCAGGGCGCCGCTCAGGCTGCACGTCGTGGTGCCGGAGTTCTGGCGCACCCTGGCCGCCGACTGCCTCCTGCCCGCCCACGTCGAGCGTGCGGCGCACACGGCGGACAGCCTGCTGGAACGCATCCGGGCCGCCGGGCAGGGGGACGACAGCCCGGCCGCCCGGCCGCGGAGTCGTAAGCGGGCCGTGGCCCTGGCCGCCGGTGCGGCGCTGGCCCTGCTCGGCGCGGGCGGCGGCGCCTGGTGGCAGTGGGGAGGCTCCGACGGCGCCTCCGGGCGGGCGCCGGAGGCGCGGCTGAGCGTGTACAACGCCGACGACAAGTGCCGCGCCAGCACCGACCGGCACCCGCTGTGCAGCCTCGGCCTGGCCATCGACCCCACCATGGCGTACGTCCTGGACAACGTTGTGCAGACCCGGGTGTGGCACGGCGATGTCCTCGCCGTCGAGTGCGGTCTGGAGCGGGGCATCCCCATCACCGACGAGGCGGGCGTCCGGTCGTCGCGGTGGTACCGGGTGCGGCTGCCCACGGCGGAGAAGGGTGCGGAGACCGTGCGGACCACCGCCTGGCTGCCCGAGGTGCGGACCAGGAGCAAGCCCTCCGTCCCGGCCTGCACCGGCTGACGTCCTGGCCTGCGCCGGCTGAGCCGCGGGTCGCGGCGGCCCGGCCCCCGGGTGGGCCGCCGCGGCCGGTGGTCAGGGGCAGCGTGTGGTGACGCCGCCGGTCTCGTCGCCCTTGAGGTAGATACCGCTGACGTAGCCGACGCCGCCCGCATTCAGCGGCAGACGGACCCACTTGTCGTTGGTGACACCCTCGGCGGTCACGCTCTGACCGACCACCCAGCACTCCGCCGGGTAGGACTCACCCGGGTACACCTTGCTCTTGGCCTCACACGAAGTCGACGCACACGAACGGACATTGGCCTCCGCCCACGCCGTCACCGTCGCCGAACCACCACCACCGCCACCGCCGGGCGTGCACGGCAGCCCGACTCCGCGGTCGCTCAGGTACGGCACCGGGTCGATGCCGCGGATCGAGGTGGAGGTGCCGACCCGCACCCGCAGATGCAGGTGGACGCCGGTGGAGTCGCCCTCGGAGCCCATCAGGGCGATGCGCTGACCGGCCGACACCTGCTGGCCGACGGAGACGTCCCGCTGGTACATGTGGCCGTACTCGGTCACGGTGCCGTCGGAGTGCAGGATGCGGATCCACTGGCCGTAGCCCTGGGCAGGGCCTGAGGCGATGACTTCGCCGGCGCCGACCGCGTATATAGGGGTGCCGAGCGAGTTCGCGATGTCGACACCGTCGTGGGCGCTGCTGTAGCCCTGGGTGACCACGCCGGCGGCCGGGCAGGAGCCGGCGAAGGCGGTGGCGGCGGCGGAGCCGTTCGTCGCCGCGTGGCCGGGGGCGGCCGCCACGAGGGGCAGCAGCAGGGCCGCCGCCGCGGCCAGCAGGCCGGCCCGCAGGTTCATCCCGTTCAGACCAAGACGCACTTGGGTTCCTCCCATGAGGTAGCGGCTTCTGACGAGCCGTGGGGTGCGGTGGTCCGGCCCCGCCCGCTGGGGGACGGCAGGCCGGAGCACGGACCCTAGGCGCGCGGCGGCCCCCCGGGGCATCCGGAAGTTTGCGGAGAGACGGCGCCCGGTGGGGGCGGTAGTCCTGGACCGTCGTCCGCATCCACCAAGTCGTCCACATCCACCAAGTCCGCATCCACCAAGGGGGAACCCGTGCGTGTCGTATCCGTGCGTGCCAAGTGGCGTACGCCGCTGTGGGCAACGCAGGTCCTGTGTCTGCTGCTCGTCCTGACGGGCCTGACGGTGCCGTCCGCCGCCGCGCAGGATCAGAAACGTCAGGACAGCTGGCGCATCGACCTGTCGGGACCGGAGGCCGAGCGGGGCAACGTCGCCTCCCGTCCGGACGGGATCACCGTCGAGAACAGCAGAGCCCGGACACCGTCTGTACGGGGCGCCTCCCACGCCGTGTACACCTCGCCCGGCAGAAGCCTCGGCCGCCAGCTCACGGCGTTCACCGTGCTGACCGAGGCGGAGCTCCCCACCGGCACGAAGGTGCAGACCGAGATCCGGGGCAGCAACCACCCGGGCACCTGGACGCAGTGGCGGACCATAGACGGCGCCGGCGCGGTCCGGCTGCCGCAGGCGGTCTCCCTCCTCCAGGTCCGGCTCACCCTGCTCGGCGTCCCCGGCGGTGCTTCACCCACCGTCCACGCCGTCACCGTCGCGGCCGCGGCCGAGCAGCCCGCGCCGCAGCAGACCCCGGAGAACGGCTTGTCGGCGGCCGCGTCCGGTCCCACCTACCGGCTGTTCGCCACCCGGGAGGGCCTCACCGGGCAGACCACCGCCAACGGCCATGTCATCCAGCCCCGCGACCACTTCGTGGCCCTGCCCTCGCGACGGATGCTGGCGGTCAACGGCGGACACGAGTACCAGGTGCGGCTGTGCTACCAGGGGCGTTGCGAGACCGCGCCCGTGTGGGACGTAGGCCCGTGGAACACCCGCGACGACTACTGGAACCCGCCCGCGCAGCGGGAGATGTGGCGCGATCTGCCGCAGGGCACCCCCGAGGCTCAGGCGGCGTACCAAAACGGCTACAACGGCGGGCTCGACGAGTTCGGCCGACGAGCGGCGAATCCGGCCGGCATCGACGTCGCGGACGGCACCTTCTGGGACGGCCTCGGTATGACCGACAACGGCTGGGTGGACGTCACCTTCATGCCGGACAGCGGTGGTGGTGGTTCGGCGACGGTGACGGCGTGGGCGGAGGCCAATGTCCGTTCGTGTGCGTCGACTTCGTGTGAGGCCAAGAGCAAGGTGTACCCGGGTGAGTCCTACCCGGCGGAGTGCTGGGTGGTCGGTCAGAGCGTGACCGCCGAGGGTGTCACCAACGACAAGTGGGTCCGTCTGCCGCTGAATGCGGGCGGCGTCGGCTACGTCAGCGGTATCTACCTCAAGGGCGACGAGACCGGCGGCGTCACCACACGCTGCCCCTGACACCGCCCCGCGGCAAGGGACCGGGAATCCGGTTGGTGGGCCGGCGCCTTCCGTCGGCCCACCAACCGGACACGTTCAGTGTCTGTGACGGGCGCGGGGTACGGGTACGGGCGGCATCCCTTCGACCACGGTGTTGCTGATGCTTCCGATGCCCTGGACGGTCATGGTGACCGTGTCTCCGGGAGCGAGCGGTGGCGGTTCCGGGACCAGGTGGCGGCCCCAGAGTTCGGCCAGACAGCCGCCGTTGCCGCAGGTGCCGGAGCCCAGGACGTCGCCGGGGCGGACCCAGGTGCCGCGGGAGGCGTAGGCCGTCATCTCCTCGAAGGTCCATGCCATGTCGGCGAGGCTGTCCTGGCCGACGGTCTCGCCGTTGACCTCGACGGTGAGGTGGAGGTCGAGGAAGCCGTCGGCCGTGCGGTGGGGTTCGAGTTCGTCGGCGGTGACCAGCCAGGGGCCGAGGGTGGTGGCGGAGTCCTTGCCCTTGGCCGGGCCCAGTCCGACTCTCATCTCGCGGCCCTGCAGGTCGCGGGCGGACCAGTCGTTGAGGATCGTGTAGCCGATGATGTGCTCGCGGGCCTGCGCCGGACTGAGGTTGCGGCCCGACTTGCCGATGACCGCAGCTACTTCCAGTTCGAAGTCGAAGCGCTCGCAACCGGGTGGGACGGGCACGTCGTCGTGGGCGCCGATCATCGCGTAGGGGTTGCTGAAGTAGAACGTGGGCGCCTGGTACCACTCTTCGGGGACGGTGTCGCCGTGTCCGAGCGCCATGCCCTCCACATGACGCTCGAAGGTCAAGAAGTCCCGCACCGTGGGCGGCTGCAGAGGCGGCAGCAGTCGTACGTCGGCCAGGGGCAGGGGCGATGTCCCGGCCAGGGCGTCCGCAGCTGCCGTGCGCAACATGTCCTCTCCCGCCTTGATGAACTCCTGTAGTTCCGCAGGGACTTCGAAGGGGTGGACCTTGTCGTCCACCACGACTCCCGACTGCCGTCGGCCGCCGTACAGGAAGGTCGCGAACCTCATGACCGGCTCCCTTCCAGCTGGGCGGCGGCGCGCGGCCTCACGCCCAGGAATACGGCGGCGATGACGGCGGCGGTCGCGCAGGCGCCGGCGGTGAGCAGGAGGACATCGGCGTATCCGTCCGCCAGGGCCCGTTCGGTGAGCGGGGCGAGCTTGGCGCTGAGGGGGCCCAGGTCGGCGGTGTGCAGCGCGAGCGGGCCGCCTCCCTCGAGAACGGCCGTGGCCGTGCCGTGTTCGGCGGGGGTGAGGGCCGCCGCACCGAGGCTGCCGGTCAGCTGGTCGGTGGCCACGGCGAGGGCGACCGCGCCGACGACCGCGGGGCCGAGGGTCTGGCCGAGGTCGCGAACCAGGCTGGTCGTCGCGGCGGCCATGCCGGTGAGATGGGGAGCCACGACGTTGACGGCGGCGGCGGTGATGGCGGCGACGACCAGTCCGAAGCCGACGCCGTTGAGAACAAGTGGCCCCAGCAGGGCGGGAATTCCGGTCTCGTGCACCGGCACGGCACGCAGCCACAGCTGGGCGACGGCCAGCGAGACGAAGCCGGTGACCAGCATCGGACCCGGCCCCACCCGCTGGAGCAGGCGGACAAGGAGCGGCCAGATGAGCGGGGTGACGGCCTGGATGATCAGGAACGGCACCGCGGCCCGCAGCGGGCTCTGGTGCTGGATGACACCGAGCCGGATGCTCAGGTCGTACGCGCCGCCCAGGAAGCCGAACATGCCGATCACCGCCATGGCGGCCGAGGCCGAGAACGCCCGATTGCGGAACAGCTCCAGGCGCAGCATCGGAGACTTGCTGCGCGACTCGGCCGCGATGAACGCCCCCAGCATCACCGCGGCGAGGACGAAGGAGCCGACGACCGTCACCGACCCCCAGCCGTCGGTGGGGCCCTGGATGATGCCGTAGAGCAGGGCCAGCAGGGCGAGGGCGATGGTGATCTGCCCCGGCCAGTCCAGCGAGCGGCCTTCGGGTGCGCTCGATTCGGTGGTCAGCCGCCAGGCCGCGACCGCGGTGGCGAGCGCCAGGATGCCGGTGGCCGCGAACGCCCAGTGGAACGAGGTGTGTTCGACGACCGCCCCGGACAGCAGCGGGGCTATGAGGGCGCCCAGGGACAGCGCGGTTGTCCAGGAGGCCAGGCCCCGGGCGCGGGCCGCCGGTGTCGGGGTCCCGGCGATGATCACGGCGAGGGAGGCTGGGAAGAGGGCCGCGGCACCGATGCCGGACAGCGCCTGGCCGGTGATCAGCTGCGCCGCCGAGTCGGCGGTGGCGGAGACCAGATAGCCGACCGCCGCCAGCAGGGCGCCGCCCACCAGGAGTTTCTTGCGGCCGTACAGGTCCCCGACGACACCGAAGGTCAGCGCCAGGACCGCGGCGGGCACGAGGAACGCGTCGCTGATCCAGGTGAGTTCGGCGCCGGAGGTCCCCAGGGAGCGCTGGATGACACCGTTGATCGCGGCGGGCAGGACGAGGCCGATCTGGGCGAGGCAGACGGCCAGGCATCCGGCGATGAGGGTGCCCGGACGCAGGACGGCCGGCGCGCTGGAAGGGGCGGCGGCGGGTGGGTCGTAGGCGGGGCTGGAGACCATGTCTCCTCCTTGCTGGGTGCGGGTCATGGCCGAGGGGAAGCGGCCACGGAGGCGGCTCAGGGGTGGGCGAGGCAGGCCATGCGGCCGAAGAGCTGGGGGCCGTCGAGCGGGGGCAGGCCGGGGTCGAGTTCGCGGTAGACCGTGTAGACGTTGACCGCGAGGCGTTCGCTTTCATCGAGGCCGGCGAAGGGGCCGAGGCGGATGTCCCGTGCCGCGTCCGCGGCCGGCATTCCGGCGGTGAAGCGGGCGGTGGCCTCTTCATGGACGTACGAGAGGTAGTCGCGGACGGTCCGGACGGCCGCCTTGGTGGTGACCGGGCCGTGTCCGGGCACGACGGTGTCCACGTCGAGGCCCAGCAGCAGGTCGCAGGCGGCGAGCCCGCCCGCGAACGGGCCGTGCCATACGAGGGGGGTGGCGCCGACGAAGACGATGTCACCGGTGTAGACGGTCCGCGCGCTCGGGACATGGACGATCGTGTCTCCGGCGCTGTGTGCGGCTCCCACGTCGATCAGCCGGACCTCCGTCCCGCCGATGTCCAGGACCGTCTCGCCTTCGAACACCCGGTTCGGAAGGACGGGTCGGACATCGCGGTAGTCGAAGCGGGCGAAGATCCGGCGGGCGAAGCGTCCGGCGTCGCTGTCCTCGGCCAGCAGCGCCCGCACCTCGGCCGGGCCCGCCTGCCGCATGTCGGTCAGCGATCCGCGGGCCGCGATGATCTCGGCGTGGGCCACGAGCTGGTTGCCGAACCAGTGATCGCCGTTGCCGTGGGTGTTGACCACGGTCGAGATGGGCGCGGTGTCGGTCAGCGGCGCAAGGCCGGCCAGCATGGCCCCGGTCAGGTGCAGGTCGAAGAGGGTGTCGACGAGCAGGGACTCGCCGCGGCCGGTGACCAATCCGGCGTTGCTCATTCCCCAGCCGCCGGCGCTCGGGATCCACGCATGACAGCCACGGCCGAGATCGACCGGGCGGAGGGGAGAAACCAGGGAAGCCACGCTGCCTCCAGTGCAAGACTTGAGTCCATTGATGGACTCAAGTCCACCAATGGACTGCAATGTAAATAGGAGGGGTCGGGCGGGTCAAGACCCGTGCACGCCCGTGCTGTACTGGGGGCCATGCAGATCCCGGAGGCAGGAGCCACAGCCGCAGCGGACACCCGGCCCACCGGACGCCGCGAGCGCAAGCGCCGGCAGGTGCGCGATCAGCTCTACGCCGCCGCGCTGGACCTGTTCGTCACCCAGGGCTACGAGACGACGACCATGGAGCAGATCGCGGAGGCCGCCGACGTGGCCCGGGCCACCGTCTTCAACCACTTCTCCCAGAAGGTCGGCTTCCTGGAGGAGTGGGGCGCCCGGCGGCGGGCGCGGGTCGCGGAGATCCTCGGCTCGTCGCAGCTGGAGGACCTGTCGACGGGCGACCAACTGCGCCGCTACCTACGGGAGATGGCCGAGCTCAATATCGCCTCCCGGCCGGAGACCACCGTCCTGATGGACGCCGGCGCCCGGGTCGGCAGCCTCCTGCACGACCGGTCCCTGGAGATCGAACTGGCGAAGATCGCCGAGCGGGGACGGCAGCGCGGCGAGCTCCGGACAGGCGTCGACGCCGACCAGGTCGGCGCCATGCTGGCCGCCAGCTACTTCTCCACGGTCCTGCGCTGGATCCGGGTGGAACCCGCCCCCTTCGACCTGCGCGACCGGCTCGACGGGGCCCTCGACGTCATCCTGCTCGGCATTCTCGACCGGGAAGGGGAGGGCGTACCTTCCGGCCGCTGAACCGGGCCGGCAGATGGAGCGCGGGATGCGACCTCGGTCGTAGTCCGCCCTCTATCTCCGGATACAGACCGTCGGTGCGGAGATCAGGTTCTGAGCCGATGTGCCGGGGTGGCCGGTCTTCGAGGATTGAAGAAATCCTCCGCCACCTCAGGAGTCTGTGATGAGCACCAAGACAGGGCCCCAGCGATACCCCGCCGCAAGCCGGTCGAACTGGTACCAGGACGATTTCGGCGGCGACGCCATGCAGGTCAATGTCGTCGTCCTGCACACCACGGAGGGTTCCAGCCTGCCCGGATACGGCGGCGGTTCCTCCGCACCGAACCTGACGGCGGTCCCCGACCTCGCCGCCAAGAAGCTGAAGTGGTACCAGCACTTCGACATAGAGACCTCCTCCAGAGCGCTGGTCAATCTGCGGGGCGGCGTCGAGACCAACACCATGAACGTGTGCCAGGTCGAGCTGGTCGGCACCTGCGACCCGGCGACGCACGCGAAGTGGAAGGCCGCGGGCCGGGCGCACATCTACTGGCCGGACGCGCCCGACTGGGCACTGCAGGGCGTCGCCCGCTTCCTGGCCTGGATGCACGAGGAGCACGGCGTACCGCTGTCCGGCCCGAAGTCGTGGCCCGCGTACCCCACTTCGTACGCGAACCGCGCAGGCCAGCGGCTGAAGGCCGCGCAGTGGACGGACTTCAAGGGAGTGTGCGGGCACATGCACGTGCCCGAGAACGTCCATGGCGACCCCGGCGCGATCGACTTCGCCAGGCTCCTCAAGCACGCGAAGGCGGACCTGGATCTGGGCGACGACACCCCGGAGCCGACCACACCCGCCAAGCCGAAGGTCCCGGCGTTCCCGGGACGCAAGTACTTCGTGGCCGGGGCGTCGAACGCGTACGTCCTGCAGCTCGGCAAGCAGTTGGTGAAGCGCGGCTTCGGCGATCACTACAAGGTCGGCCCGAGCAGGACCTGGGGCGAGGCGGACCGGCTGAACGTACGGGACTTCCAGAAGTCACGGAAGGAACTGCGCGGCGACGCCGACGGCACCCCCGGACCGCTGACCTGGCGCCTACTGTTCTCCTGACATCACGAGATACCGAGCCCAAGTCAACCGGCGGGCGCGCCCCTTGGGCGGACGAGGCCGCTCTCGTACGCCAGGATGGTCGCCTGCACCCGGTCCCGCAGCCCCAGCTTGGTGAGCAGGGCGTTGACGTGGGTTTTGACGGTTCCGGTGGTCACGCCCAGGGTGGCCGCGATCTCCGCGTTGGCGAGGCCCGAGGCGATGTGGAGCAGCACTTCCCGTTCGCGCGGGGTGAGTTGGCCGAGGGCGCCGGTTACGGCGGGCGGCGGGGGCGCGCCCTGGGCGAAGGTGTCGATCAGGCGGCGGGTGACGGCCGGGGCGAGGATGCCCTCGCCGGAGGCGACGACACGCAGCGCGGTCAGGAGCTCCTCGGGCTGGGCGTCCTTGAGCAGGAAGCCCGAGGCGCCGGCCCGCAGCGCCTCGTACACGTAGGCGTCGAGGTCGAAGGTGGTGAGCACCAGAACGCGGGGGCCCGTCTCCAGCGCGGTGATGAAACGGGTCGCGGTCAGGCCGTCCATGCCGGGCATCCGGATGTCCATCAGGACCAGGTCGGGCGCCTCGCGGGTGGCGAGCTGCACGGCACTCGCACCGTCGCCGGCTTCGCCGACCACGGTCATGTCGGGTTCGGCGTCGACGATGGCGGCGAACCCTGCGCGGACCACCGCCTGGTCGTCGACGACCATCACGCGTGTGGCGACGGGGACACCTCCTGGGCCGGGGCGTCCGGACTCGGTCCGGTCCGCAGAGGCAGCAACGCCCTTACCGTACCTGTCGGTTCGAAGGTGACGCGGGCTTGCGCGGCGGTGGCCTGCACCCGTAGGCGTTCCGTCACCGGGCCGTTCACCGCCAGGCGTACGCCGGTGATCGTGAGGTGCAGCGCTCCCCGGCGCCGCCGCAGGCTCACCCGGGCGGGCCCCCGGTCCCCCGCGCCGAGCGCCGCTTCCACCATCCGGTACGCCGTCGCCATCACCAACTCCGGCAACCCCGCGGCGGATTCGGGGATGCCGCGCACGGTCACCTTCCGGCCTGCGGGGCCCGCTGTCCGGCACAGTGCGTCGAGGTCGGCCACGGTGGGTTGCGGTGAGCGCGGATGTACGTCGTTCATCTCGTGGAGCAGTTCCCGCATGGCGGCGAGCGTCGCGCGGGCCTCGGCGGCCACCTCGTCCAGCCGTCCCTGGTGGGCGAGTTCGACGAGCGAGGAGGTGCGGTGGAGCACCGCGTCACGCAGCCGGGCCGCCAGCCGGTACCGCTCGGCACCCGCCGCGGAGTACGCCTCCCACAGGGAGTTGCTGAGGGCGAGATCGTCGCGGGCCACAGCGCGCAGCCGTCGACCGCGGACCAACAGCCCCGTTCCCCATGCCAGGGCGAACATCAGACACAGCAGCATGCCCAGCGGCACGATGATCAGCGCCACGGTGAGTATCGAAGGGCCCTCGTCGCCGACCAGCGCGCCGTCGGCGGCGGCCGTCACGGTCAGCACACCGGCGCTCGCACCCGCGGCCACGAGCGGCGAGGGCCAGGTGTACGCGGCGCCGCGACCGTAGGCTCCCAGGGCGTACACGGCCAGCATCTCGACCACCAGACCGCCCGCCAGGAAGGGCGACACCCGTCCTGACAGCGGGGCCGACACACAGGCCACCGGCCACAGCCACGACGTGGCCAGCACCGCGGCAAGAACCGACCAGGGTGCGCGTCGCCGCCACAGCAGCGGCAGCGCGTGCAGAGCGAGCAGCGCGGACACCAGGCCGATGACCCAAGGACCGGTCGTGCCGTCGTGGGGTTTCCAGTCCTCCGCGTCCACCAGCAGGAAGACCAGGGGGAGCACGGTCGCGGTAAAGGCGAGCGCGGTGTCCGTCAGTCTCTGCTCGCGGAGGAAGTCGCGCCGTCGGGGACGTACGTCGGACTGTCGAGGCCCTGTGGTGTCGGGCAGTTGGGCGCGCACGCGCCAGCCCCCGTCGGGCCCGGGTCCCGCCGTCAGTTCCCCGCCGACGGCCGCCGCGCGCTCCCGCATGCCCGTGACGCCCCTGCCGGATCCCATTCCCCCGTAGTCGGCGGTGCCGCGTGCGGCGGCGTTGTCGACAGTCAGTTCCAGCGTCCCGCCCGCACGGCCTACGACGACCCGCACAGCAGCTCCGGGCGCGTGCCGCAGGGCGTTGGTGAGGGCCTCGCGCACGATGCCGTGGACCGCTTCGGCGGCGGGTCCGGCGAGGTCGTCGGGTATCTCGGTGACGATCGGGCGGCCCAACCGGCCGAATCCGGAGACGAGTTCATGGATGCGTCCGGTCATCGGCCGGGCGTCGGCGTGGCCCGCGTCCCGCATCACCGCGACCAGCCGATGGATCGCCGCCAGGGTCTCGCGCCCCGTCCGCTCGGCGAACTCCAGTGCCTCGGCGACGAGTTCGGGCTTGCGGTCGCCGAGTCTGCGAGCCACGTCCACCGTTACCACGACCGAGGTCAGATGGTGTGCGCTGACGTCGTGCAACTCGCGTGCGAGCCTGCCTCGTTCGGCTTCGCCGGCCTGCTGCCGACTCTCCTCCGCCCCGGCCAGCAGGCGGGCCGCCGCCAGCCTGCCGGCCAGCCACTGCCGCCGCGCCAGCCCGAGGCCCGCGCAGACGACGTACGTGGCTGCCACCAGCGCCAGTTGGGTGGCGAGCGCGGGGTGGAACCCGAGCCGTACGGCCGCCAGCAGCCAGGACGTGCCGACGGCCGCGGCGAAGGCACGCGAGGTGACCGCGACGGGACTTCGGACCGCGACGGAAAAGAGGGCGACCAACAGGCCGAGATCCGCGTATGCGTCGTACGCCGTGGCCTGGCCCAGCGCCGACGCACCCAGGGTCCACGCCAGCGCCCGCACGGGCGCGCGCCGCCGCAGGCTCAGCGCTACGGTCTCCACCGCGACGGCGACGAAAATGCCGACGACACCGACCGGACCCGGTGTCCCGGTCTCCACCAGACCGGCCCCGGGCCACAGCAACACCACCTGCACGGCGACGAGCAGCCCCGGAAGCGCCCAGTTTCGTGTCGTCTCCATGTCGGGCACGAGCGTAAGGCCCGCCGCACGGTCAGGACATCGGGCCTCCGGCGCTACGGGCGGAGGGCGTCTCTATCCTGCGGTAGAGGCTCCGGTCCTCCGCTGCGCCGACGACTCAACGGCCGCCCGGCGGAAGGTTGGTGGCCATGGACATCACTTCGCTCACCGTCGTACTCAGCGTGATCGTGATCGCCGCAGCCGGCGTCCTCACCGCCTCCAACGAACCGCCCCTGTGGGTCTATGTGCTGACCTGTGCGGGCTCTTGGCCCCTGAGCAACGCCCTGTTCAACGCGCACGCCTACTCATCGGCCGTCGGGAACGGCGCCGTCGGCGAATGGGCCGTGCGGATCGCCATCGCCTCCAGCCTCACTGCCCTGCTGAGCTTCTTCGTCGGCAGGGAAAGCCGAGAGGGCGCCGACGACGAACACACCACCGATGCCCTCTCGGCCTGATCCACGTCATTCGGTGCCGGTCTCGGCCTTGTGCAGCATCTGGGCCAGCAGCAGGGCGCCTCCGGCCGCCGCCCCGACCGCTCCCGCGGCCATGAAACCGTGCGAGGAACGCCAGGACAGCACCGACCACCGCGACTGCGCGGAAAACACCGATCCCGTACTCAGCCAGGACCCGGTCGAGATCAGCGACAGGGCGGAACCGATCGAGCCCACCGACAGGGCACTTCCGATCGAGCCGACCGACAGGGCCGAACCGACGGACCCCACGGACAGCACCGATCCCACTGAGCCGATCGACAACACGGAGTCCTGGGACCACAACGACAGCACCGAACCAGAGGAGGCGCGACGGACCGACCGTACGGGCAGTTTTGTCATGAGGCCATCCTGCCGCTGCGCGCCGTGAATCGTCAGGTGAGCGTGCCGGCGAGCCACATGCGCCAGACATGCCGGGTGTTCGGGATCTCGGGACGGTCGAGGAGCCAGAGCACATAGCCCGCGTGAAGTTGCGCCGTGGGATTCTCCGAGCGATGAGCCCTGCGAAGCCTGTCGCGCAGCTCGTCTCCGTCCACGGCTCGGGCGACCCGGACGTACTCACGGTCCTTGCACCGGTGGGACCGCTGGACGACGAGGCCGACCAGGTCGATGAGTCTCGCCCTCACCTGGTGGTCGTGGTCGGCAGCGGCCAGTTGCCTTATCAGGGATTGCTTCGTGCCCCATGCCTTGGCGTGCTGTGTCCACTCCCGGGGGTACCGGACCTCCCACTCCAGGTACAGCAGGGCGAAGGGCAGCCCCGGCCACGTGGTGATCTCCTGGGAGTACGGCTTGCTCCACAGTGCCTCAGGCAGGCTACGGCTCGCCGCCTCGTCGTAGGCCTTGTCCGCGGCCGCCCAGTCCCGCGCCTTGAGTCGCAAACAGGGTGTCGGGTGCCAGGCTTGTTGGACCCGGAGAACAGCAGCCTCGACCTCGCTGCGGGCACTGGCCAGTCGGACGAGGGCAGCGGCACGTTCGGCGGGGTCCGGGGCTGTCAGGCCGTAGGCCCACGCCAAGCGCTCGCTCCACCCCTGGTCGTCGTCGGTACCCGGGCCCGCCACCTCTGTCATGGGGCAGATCATCGCCTGTCCGGTACGCCTACGCGATCCAAATACGTATGGCCGCGTACGGCAGCGGAAGCGGGCGCCTTTGCGTGGAGGGCGCCCGTTCCGGTGTGCGGGTCAGGCCGGTGCACCGGCCGCCGAGCCCGCCCGGGCGAGCTCCCGGACAACCGGGCGGCGCCGGGTCGGGATGACCTTCGGGTTGGCGACGCCCCAGGCCGCGCCCTTGCAGATCAGTTCCTTGTAGACGGCGGCGACCCGTCCTGTCAGGGTCGCGCGGACGGCGCGGTCGTCGGCGGTGACGTACTGGATCAGGCCTTCCTTGCGGCCCAGCGAGATGCACTGGTTGTAGTAGCGGATCGGCACGTTCGGGAGCTTGCCGCCGGTCAGGCGCACCGTGATGGCGTCGGCGGCCTGCCACGCGGTGGGGACGCCCGAGGCGCACGACATGCGCAGCGGCTTGTCGCCGGGGCCCATCACCATGGCCGCGTCGCCGATGGCGTACACATCCGGGTGCGAGACCGAGCGCATGGTCCGGTCGACCACGATCTGGCCGGTGCCGGTGACCTCCAGGGTGGTGGCCTTCGCGATCGGGTGGACGGCGAAGCCGGTGGTCCACAGGGTGACCGCGGCCGGGATGGACGTGCCGTCGACGGTGGCGATCCGGTCGGCCTGTACGGCGGCGACGGCGGCGTGCTCGTGCACGGTGATGCCGAGCTTGTCGAAGACCTTGCGCAGGTGCCGGCTGCCCTTGGGCGAGAGCCAGTCCCCGAGACCGCCGCGGGCGGCGAGGACGACGTCGAGGTCCGGGCGGGCCTCGGCGATCTCGGTCGCGGCCTCCACCCCGGTGAGGCCGCCGCCGACGACGGCCACGGTCTCTCCGGCGTCCAGGCCGGCCAGCCGCTCGCGCAGCCGGAGCGCTCCGGGGCGGCTCGCGATCTGGTGGGCGTGCTCGGTGGTGCCGGGGACGCCCTGGTCGTTCCAGCCGCTGCCGAGGGCGTACACGAGGCTGTCGTACTCCAGCTCCTCCGCGCCGTTCGCGTCGAGGACGGCGACGGTCTTGCGGTCGACGTCGACGCCGGTGACCTTCGCGAGCCTCAGTTCGACGCCGGTGCCCGCGAACATCTCGCTGAAGGGCCGCGGCTTGAGATGCCGGCCGACCGCCAGCTGGTGCATCCGCACGCGCTCGACGAAATCGGGCTCGGCGTTGACGAGAGTGATGGCGACGTCTTCGCGGCGCAGCCGCTTGGCAAGGCGTCCGGCGGCGATGGCTCCGGTGTATCCGGCCCCGAGGACGATGATGCGGTGCTGCATGTCCCTGCTCCTGTCTCAAGCGGATTCGCCTCTTGAACCGGGCAGCCCGCCGTTTCCTGACAGCAGCGCGATGTGAAGCACCTCACATCGGAGAACATCGGTGTACATCGGGGTGCACCGGGCTCAGAAGGCGTGGAGCAGGGGTTCCCCGTGGTCGGCGGCCGCCCAGCGCCGGGTCGCGCGTTCGAGCTTGTCGGGGTTGACCTGGTTGCGGAAAGCAGCGATGCCCTCGGCGGTGACCTCCAGGCACATGACGCCGATGACCCGGTCGCCGAGAACCGCCACGAGGGCGGGGGCGCCGTTGGCGGTCGTGGTGTAGACCCCGGGCGAGCCGCCGACCAGGGCGCGCTTGCTCTGGCCGGGTTTGAACAGGCCCCGCATGAACTTCGCGACCGCGAGAGCACCCTCGAAGGCCTTGGCGCGGGCCGGGATCTTCCCGCCGCCGTCGCCGATCGCGATGGCGTCTTCGGTGAGCAGCCGCACGAGCGGCTCGGTCCGGCCGCTGGTGGCGGCCGCGAGGAACTCCTCGACGACCCGCAGGGCGGCGGCTTCGTCGATCTCGGCGCGGGCCCTGCCGTCCGCGACGTGCCTCTTCGCACGGTGGAAGATCTGCTGGCTGGCCGCCTCGGTGGTGTCGAGGATCTCGGCGATCTCCCGGTGCGAGTAGCCGAAGGCCTCCCGCAGCACGTACACCGCCCGCTCATTGGGGGAGAGGCGCTCCAGCAGGGCGAGAACCGCGTACGAGACCGATTCGCGCTGCTCGGCGGTGTCGGCAGGGCCGAGCATCGAGTCCCCGTCGAGCAGCGGCTCCGGCAGCCAATGGCCCACATAGGTCTCGCGCCGTACGCGGGCCGAAGTGAGCTGGTTGAGGCACAGGTTGGTGAGGACCTTCGTCAACCAGGCCTCGGGGACCTCGATGCGGTCGACATCGGTGGCCTGCCAGCGCAGGAACGTCTCCTGCACGGCGTCCTCGGCCTCGCTCGCCGAGCCGAGGAGGCGGTAGGCGATGGCCTCCATGCGGGGTCTGGAGGCCTCGAACCGGTCCACATCGTTCATGGTCAGGGCCATGAACCGGATCCTAACTCTCGCGGCGCGAGGGCCACGGCATTGGCCGCCGTGCACGGCGGCCGAGATGCTGCGACGGTCAGGACACCGTCTGCTGCTGGAACAGGTCGAGGGAGATGTGCGGGGACAGCGCGCGGAGGAAGGCGGGTGCGTCGAAGATCTCGCCGGCGGAGGCGACTCCGACCGTCCTGGTCTGCCCCGTCAGGATGCGGTGGACCGCTTCCACCACGAGCGGCGCGGTGACCGCGTAGATGTCCTGGCCCCTGGCCACGGCGCGCCGTTCGGTGCCGCCGGAGCGTACGACGACGTCGACGAGGAAGGTCTGCTCGGACCGCCCGTGCTCGTCGACCGCGGCCGGCGACGGTGTGTCAGGGGCCGACAGGTCCCTGGCCGCCTCGGTCGTCATGTAGGTGCGCACCTCGGGGATGGACAGGTGGCTGGGGATGGTGACGACGTCGGCCATCGTGAACTCCCCGAGGACGGACCTGGTGCCCAGCGGGTCGGGGAAGGGCCAGTCCAGGGTGGGCAGGGCGTCGTCGTGGTGCTCAAGGCGCCCGTTCGTGTAGCGCAGGCGCCGGCCGCCTCGCCGGGCCCCGGAGACCTCGCCCGCGGCGCGCGTGCCGGCGGTGGGGTGCCAACTGTTCAGCCCGTACGCGATGTGGGCCTCGTCGGCCTCCGTCCAGTCGCCCATCGCCGCGGTGGCCAGCAGGTCACCGAGGCCGCCGTAGAAGGCCATCGCGGGGACGATCACCGTTCCCGCGGCGCGGGCGCGGTCCGTGAAGTGCGCGAACGTGTCGATGTTGGCCTCGAGCTCGGCCGCCACGTCCACATACGGGATTCCGGCACGCAGTGCCGCCTCGATCAAGGGGGCGGCGGTCGTGGCGAAGGGCCCGGCCGTGTTGATCACGGCCGCGGCTCCGGCCAGTGCGCGATCGAGCGAGGCCGGATCGTCGACGGACGCCGGCCGGGCGTCAAGTCCGGGACGGGACGCCTGCATTGCCCGCAGCTTGTCGGCGTCGCGGCCGGTGAGAACCGGGACGAACCCGCGATCCAGCAGCTGTGCCACCACGAAGCGCCCGGTGTGCCCGTACGCGCCGAACACCGCCACCGTCTGTCCGGACTGTTCCGGCTGTCCCGATCCCATGAGTTCTCCCCCGTAGTCGACTGATCCGCCGTACCCGACCGATCCGCCGTACTCGATTGATCCGTTACGGACATCCTGGCGAATGCCGGTGTCCCGCCGCGAGTGTCCGGAACGCCATGCCCCGTACAATTACGGACATGGGATCTGTCGCGCTGGCCGTCACCGACGGGATGCTTCACTTCGAACTGTCCGTGGCGTACGAGGTGTTCGGCCCCGCCCCGGCCGCCGTGACCGTCCCCTGGTACGACCTCGCCGTCTGCGGACCGGACGCCGTGCGGGTCGGCCGTTTCCGGCTGGAGCCCGACCACGGACTCGACCGGCTCCGGTACGCCGACACCGTGATCGTCCCCGGCTGGGCGGACGTCGACGTGGACCCGCCCGCCGATCTGGTCGACGCGGTGCGTGCGGCCCACGAGGCGGGTGCGCGGGTGGCGTCCCTGTGCACGGGCGCGTTCGTGCTGGCCGCCGCCGGCCTGCTGGACGGCAGGCGCGCGACCACGCACTGGGCGCACACCGAGATCCTGGCCGCCCGTTACCCCGGGGTGGCGGTCGACCCGGACGTCCTCTACGTGGACAACGGCAGCGTGCTCACCTCCGCAGGCAAGGCCGCCGCGCTGGACCTGTGCCTCCACCTCGTACGCCTCGACCACGGCTCGGCGGTCGCCAACACCGTCGCCCGCCGCCTGGTCGTGCCGCCGCACCGGGCAGGCGGCCAGGCCCAGTTCGTCGCCACCCCGATGCCCAGCCGGGACGACCACCCGCTCGCCGCGCTGTTCCCCTGGGTGATCGAACGCCTCGACCAGCCCCTCACCGTGGAGGACCTGGCCCGCCGGGCGCGGATGAGCTCACGCAATCTGGGCCGCCACTTCAGGGCGGTGACCGGCACCACCCCGCTGCAGTGGCTGCTGACCCAACGGATCCGCCGCGCCCAGGAGTTGCTGGAAACCACGGACGACGTCGTCGACACCATCGCGGCAGCCACCGGCATGGGAACCTCCACGACGCTGCGCCGCCATTTCAACCGCACGGTCGGCGTACCCCCGGACACCTACCGCCGGACTTTTCGCTCACGCTATGAACCAACTGTGCCGTCTGTTCCTCCAGTTGCCCTGGATCATGTGCAGTAGCGAAGATCTTGTAGGGTGATCGTTCCGCTCCTCACAGGAGCAGGAACCAACACCAAACAACGAGGGAACACATGAAGCTGAATCTGCGCCGAATACCGTCTGCACGGCGCTCGTCCGCGGGCAGGAAGGCCATGTCGGTCGCGCTGGTCGGCGTCACCGTCGCGGGCGTTTCGGTACTGGCCGTCTCCCCGGCGTCGGCCCTGAGCTGGAAGTGCAAGAGCAGCTCCAAGACCATCGACGACGCGGGGTACTCCGGTCCCTGGGGCGACAACTGGGACTTCACAGTCACGAACTGCGTGGCCCGGTCCGGCAGTTACGTCTACGCCAAGGCCACGGTGAAGTGGGACGCTCCTCCGTGGTACTCCGGATCCACCGACAACCTGGCTGAAGTCTTCGACAGCGCCGGATTCCGGCTCTATCTCAAGCACGCCGACGCCGGCGCGGACACCGTCCTGCTCAAGAAGGACTTCGACATCCAGGGCAAGCTGGCCGCCATGAACGGCGCGGGCAACGGTTCGTGGACCTCGTCCACGATCAAGAAGAAGGTCGGGAGCAAGACCGCGTACGCCGACGGCGCTCTGCGGCTCAACTGGGACGAGGACGGCACGGGCGTCCGCACCTACGACTTCACGGCCACCAGCTCGAAGTGACGCCTGAGGTCCGGCACTGACGCGGAGCCTTCCCCGGACATCTGAAGCACACTCGCGATCCGCGATCCGCCGGGTGTGACGTCCGGCCGGGACTGTGCGCTGGATGAGTGCCGCCTGTCGATCAAGACAGTGGCAGTACGAGCAGAGCACCCAACCGCTCTGCTCGTACTGCCTTTTGCGGCTCACCCGCAGACGTCCCACTGAAGGAAGCGGCCGAACACGTGCGCATAAGACAGTTCGCAGAAAGAGCAGCACTCTCCGCTGCCCTGAGCCTCTCGCTCCTCGGCCTCGGAACGACCACGGGCTTCGGGACGACCCCGGCAGCCGCGGACACCGGCACCGCACTGCCGATCAGTTCGTATCGCGACATGGCTGTCGACGCAGCCCATCAACAGGTCTTCCTCAGCGACCCGTTCGGTGACAACGTCCTGGTGACGGACTACAGCGGCCAGGTCGTGAAGCTGATCAGCGGTGAGGACGGCGCCTGGGGGTTCGCGCTCTCCAGCGACTCCAGCACGCTGTACGTGGCACTGCGCGACGCCGGCGCGATCGCCGCGATCGACACCGCGACCCTGCAGGAGACCGCCCGGTACGACACCGGAACCGGCGCGGGCGCCTACGCCGGCCCGACCTCCCTCGCGTCAGCCGGTGGAAAGCTCTGGTTCGGCTACAGCACCGACATCTGGCACGGTGCCCTCGGCTCCCTGGACCTGAGCGGCCCGCAGCCGGTCGTCACCCTGGGCCAGGGCCCCGACCTGTTCCGCGGCTCGCCCCACCTGGCCGCCACGCCGGAGCATCCCTACACCCTCGTCGCCGCCGAGTCCGACGGCAACAACGCCGCCCTGGCCGTGTACGACGTGAGTACGGGCCAGGCCAACACTCAGGCGATGCGCGTCGCTCCGGGTCCTGACGGGTGTGCGAGCCTCCAGGACCTCGCGCTGACGCCGGACGCCGCGCGGGTCGTCGTGGCCTGCGCCTCGCCCTACTACCACCAGGCGTTCCGCACCACCGACCTGGCGGACGACGGCCGGTACACCACCAGCCACTACCCCGACGCGGTGGCCATCGCCCCCGACGGCACGATCGCCGCGGGCGTCGACGGCGCCTCCGAGCCCGACGTCCACCTGTTCGCACCGGGCGACTCCACGGCGTACAAGACCTGGGACTTCCCGGCGCCGTCCCCCTACGCCACCACCACCCTCCAGCCCGGTGGGCTGGCCTGGACTCCGGACGCCGGCCGGATCTTCGCGGTCACCAAGGACAGCGGCTCCTCGTCCCTGACGCTGCAGGTCCTGAACCACCCGCAGGTCGCCACCACCGTCACCGTGCAGGCGCCCGCCTCGTCCCCCCGGAACCAGAACCTCACCCTCACCGGAAAGCTCGAAGCACCCGTGGGGTTCGGCACCACAAGCACCGTCGACATCTGGCGGCTCGACGACCCCCTGGCAGGTGAGGGCACGCTGATCGGGTCCGCGCCCGTCGCCGCCGACGGAACGTTCAGTTACACCGACCGTCCCAGGGCCAAGGGCAATGTCCAGTACACCGTCCAGTACTACGGCGACGCGCGGCACGCCTACGCCTACGGCTCGGTCACGGTCGACATCACCTCCGACTGAGTCCCTTCCGGGCCGCGAGCAGTGTGAAAAGGCGCCCGGCCGGGGTTTCCCGGCCGGGCGCTTTGCGTGGGAGCATCTCGCCTGCTGCCGCTTCGGATGACACATCAGGCGTCGGGTGTGACGTTGTGACGCAGGTCACGGGAATTCGGTGTGGGGTGCCGGACAGCTCATTGAGGTGAGCACTCATATGCGTACCCGGGTACGGGCCGGGGATTCGAGCGCGTTCGCGGAGCTTTTCGACAGCTACGCCCGCGCCGTCTACAACCATGCCTTCCGGCTGACCGCCGACTGGTCGACGGCCGAGGACGTGATGGCCGCGACCTTCATGGAGGCGTGGCGGCTGCGCGACAGGGTCGACCCCGAAGGCGGCTCCCTGCGGCCCTGGCTGCTGGGGATCGCCACCAACACCGCGCGCAACCAGCACCGGAGCAACCGCCGCTACCGCGCCGCCGCCAACGCCGCCGCCGCGGCCGAGATGTCGATGCCCGACCACGCCGACGAGGTGGCCGGCCGGGTCGACGACCGCCGGCGTCTCGCCACCGCCCTCACCGCCCTCGCCAAGCTGCGCAGACCGGAACGCGAGGTCATCGCGCTCTGCCTGGGCGAGGGCCTGGACTACGAGGCCGCGGCGGAAGCCCTCGGCATCCCGGTCGGCACGGTCGCCTCCCGGCTGTCCCGGGCCCGCAGGAAACTGCGTGCGCTGGCCGAGGCCGAACTGGCCCGCCCGCCGGCCCAGTCGCTCCGTCCGGCCACCGAACTGTCGCGCCCCGCAACGGAAGCAGCGCGCAAGAAAGTTCGCGAGAAACGGGAAGTCGGACTCCCCGCCCGACAGATAAGAGGCGATCACGCAAACGCGATCCGGCCCGCACAGGAAGGAAACCGATGAACGCGAACACGTCCCGGCAGAGCCCGGCAGAGTGGGACGAGAGCGATGAGCTCCTGTCCCGGACAGCGCGAGACCTGCCTACGGGCCGTCACCAGTTCCACAAGGAGCGTCTGATGGCCCAGATCCACGACACGCAGCAGCAGGACTCCCGTACCGCGACCCCTGCCAAGGCACGACGGTTCCAGCTGCCGCGTCCGGCGTTCGCACTGCCCGCGATGGTCGCGGCCGCCGCGGGGGCGGTCGTCCTGGCCTCCGTGCTGGGCCCCAACGGCGGCGGGGTCAGGGACGGCGGCGTCGCCACCGGACCGGCCCTGACCACGGAGATCGGAACCGCGAGCACCAGCGGCCTGCCCCAGCTGCTCGACCAGATCTCGCTCGCGGCGGCCGACACCTCCCACCCGGACGTCAAGCCCGGCCAGTACGTCTACATCGAGTCCAAGACGGCCGACACCTTCATCAAGACCGTCAACGACAAGTCCTCCCTGGCCAGCCATGAACTGCACAAGCGTCAGATCTGGGAGTCCGCGGACGGCGTCGAGGGCTGGCTGATCGACCCCGCGGTCAACGACGGCCCCGAGGGCGAGACCCTGACCCTGCCCGACGAGCAGGGCAACACCCCGACGGCGCATCTCGGCGCTCCGTCGTACGACTACCTCACCAAGCTGCCCACCGACCCCGACGCACTCCTCGCCAAGATCTACAAGGAGACCAAGGGCCAGGGAAACACCCCTGACCAGCAGGCCTTCAGCACCATCGGTGACCTGCTCGGCGAGAGTTACCCGCCTGCGGAGCTCTACTCGGCCCTGTTCGAGGCCGCCGCGAAGATCCCGGGCGTCGTCGTCGTCGACGACGCGGTGGACGCGGCAGGGCGGCACGGGGTGGCGGTGGCCCGGCTCGACGAGACCAGCGGCCAGCGCGAGGAATGGATCTTCGACAAGAAGAGCCATGTCTTCCTCGGCGACCGCACCGTCCAGGTGCGCAAGAACGGCGGCACGGACGGACTGATCACACCCGGCACGGTGGTCTACACCAGCGCCATCATGAACCGGGCCATCGTCGACGACATGAAGCAGACCCCGTCGCAGACCGGCTGACACGCCCGTACCCCCACCAGCCGGGTGACGAAGAAACCCCCCAGGTCAGGGTCCCTGACCTGGGGGGTTTCTAGTCCTGGCTGTTGCCTCGGCGCAGTGCGCGGGCGCACCAGCCGATGACCGTGGCGTTGACCAGCGCGCCGACAACGACGGCGAGGAGGCCCATGGCGGCGCCGTCCGGCAGCACGAACAGTACGAAGCTGCCGGGGGCGGTGGCGAGGAGTGGGACGACTCCGGCCATGGACTCGTCCGAGCTGTCGCGGGCGTTCACCACGAGCACCCACACGAGCAGGGCGGCGCAGGCCGCGAGGTAGATGAGGGCGGCGACCTCGCCGAGCGCGTGGCGCAGTCGGCGCGGGAGGGTTCGGCCGGAATCGGTACCGGTCACGGGGTGGGCTCCTCGAAGGTGAGTGGAGACGTCAGAGGTGGGTGCCGGGCGGGTTCGGGCGGGCCAGACCGAGGTCGTACGCGAGGATCGTCGCCTGTACGCGGTCGCGCAGGCCCAACTTGCGCAGCAGCGCGTTCACATGGGACTTCACGGTGCCGACGGTGATGCCGAGTTCCCCGGCGATCTCCGTGTTGTTGAGGCCGGACGCGACCAGGGAGAGGACGTTGCGCTGGCTGCCGGTCAGGGTGTCCAGCTCGCGGGGGCCGCTCCCGGCCCGGGTCCCGGTGGCCGCCCGGGACGCGTAGTGGCCGATGAGGCGGCGGGTCGCGGACGGGGCGAGCACACTCTCTCCGGTGGCCACCACCCGGATGCCGTGCAGCAGTTCGGAGGCGTGCACGTCCTTGAGCAGGAAGCCGGAGGCCCCGGCGCGCAGCGCGTCGAAGACGTACGCGTCGAGGTCGAAGGTGGTCAGGACCAGGACCCGGGGCGCGTTCTCCCGGCCCGTGATGATGCGGGTGGCGGCGATGCCGTCGAGTTCGGGCATCCGTACGTCCATGACGATCACGTCGGGGGCCAGCTCCGCGGCGAGACGTACCGCGGCCACTCCGTCGGCGGCCTCACCGACGACCGTCATGTCCTCCTCGGCGTCGATCACCGCGGCGAACCCCGCCCGTACGATGCCCTGGTCGTCGACGACCAGCACCTTGAGGCTCATCGTGCGCTCTCCTCGCTCTCCGGCGCTGCCGCGAGAGGCAGCCGGAGGCAGACCGTACCCGGCCGATCATTGGTCAGGGTGCCGCCGAGAGCCGCGACCCGGGCCGCAAGACGCTCCCGTACGGCGGGACGGGCGGCCCCCGGAACCCCGGTGGCCGTGAGCGTCAACGTACCGTCGTGCACGTCGAGTTCGAGTACCGCAGGCTCCTCGCCACCGGCCGCGAGCACCGTCTCGGCGGCGTGATAGGCGGCCAGGTCCACGGCGGTGGGCAGGTGTTCAGGTACGCGGTCGGTCAGCCGTATCTCCACCTCGCGGCCGGTGGCCCGGGACTGGTGGGCGAGCAGGTCGAGGGCCTGGAGGGTGGGCTGCGGGCGCAGTTCGGGCCCCGTCTCGCCCTCACCCTCGCGGACCGCGTCGAGGAGGGCGCGCATCGCGGCCAGGGCCTCGCGGGCGCGTTCGGCGGTCGCGTCGAGCCTGCCCGCCTCCGCCTGCGCGACCATGTCGGCGGTGCGGGCCAGCACGGTGGTCTCGAGGCCCGCGGCGATCCGGCGCCGCTCGGCCCACGCGTCGCGGACGGCTTCCCCGGTCCAGGTGGCGAGCTGTTCCTCCCGCACACCCCGGGCGGCCAGGTCGCGCCGTCCGCGCAGGATGCCGCCCCACCAGGCCGCCCCGACCGCCAGGGACGCCCCGGCCGTGGCCGACGCGGCGACCGCCCAGGCGGGGACCGTCGTGCCGCGGTCGAGAACGGCGACGGTCAGGGCGGCCGTGTGCACGACCACGGCAGCGATTCGCTCCGCGCGGAGAGCAGTCGTAACACTGCGGGTCCGTGGGGGCTGGTCGCGCCCCGCGGCGGAGCCGCATATCGATACAGGCCCGCGCCCCTTTCGGGGCGCTGCCATACGCGCCGCCTCCGCCGCGAGGGCCGCACAGGTGGCGATCATGCTCAGCGCCGGTGGCAGAACGACCGGCCCGCTGTAGTCACCCACCGCCATCGCCACCGGCCACAACAGGGCCAGGCCCAACAGGACGCCGTAAGCCGGGCGGGGTGCCCTGCGCAGCCACAGCAGCGCGACCGCCTGTGCCGCCGCCAGCAGGGCGAACAGCACGCCCGCCGACACATGCGAACTGCTCGACGCCGTCTCCGTCCGGATCACCAGCACCGGGAGCAGCGGCTGCAGGACCAGACCGACGGCGGCCGTCAGCTGGGCCACGCGGTAGCTCCGCGGGACGGACCGCTCCGCCGGGGCGGCGGTCCGGCCGGGCAGGACCGCGCGCACCTCCCAGCCGCCGTCCGCCGTCGGACCGCTGTGCAGGGTGCCGCCCGCCTCCCGTGCCCGGGACCGCAGGAAGCCCTGACCGCGTCCCCCGCCCAGGCCGGCGCCGTGCGCCGTCGAACCCTCCGGCGGTGCCGCGCTGGTGACGACGACGTCCGTGCGGGTGTCGCCGTACCGGCACCGCACCGTCGTCTGCGCACCGGGGGCGTGCCGGGCCACGTTGGTCAGCGCCTCGCGCACGATGCCGTACGCCGCGTCCGCGAGGGCGCCGTCCGGCAGGGGGTCGATCTCGCAGTCCACCTGCTGATCGAGGCGACGGAACCCCGCGACCAGGTCGAGGAGCCGGTCCTCCGGCGAGGGCAGGTCCTCCCGCGAGGGTGCCGGGGCCCGTACGGCGCCGAGTGCGCGGGTCACCTCGCGGCCGGTCCCGACCGCGAACTCCAGCGCCTCGGCGGCCAGTTCGGGTCGGCGGTCGCGCAGTCCCAGTGCCGCGCCCGCCGTGACGACCACGGCCGTCAGATGGTGGGCGCTGACGTCGTGCAACTCCCTTTCCATACGGCGCCGTTCGACCGCCGGGAGCCGGTGGCGCTCGGTCTCGGCCCGCTTCAGGAGGAGTTCGGCCGTCTGTCGCGCGCGACGGGTCCGCCGTACGAGCAGGCCGGCGCCGCACGCGGCGGCGTACAGCAGAGCGGTCAGGACGAGGTCGAGTCCGTTCCGGTCGCTGAGGCCGTGCAGGCTGAGGCCCTGCAGAAGCTGCCAGGCGACGAGCGCAACCACGCACAACACAGCGGTGAAGGTGTCGCGTTCGGTCGCCACCGTGAACAGGGCCAGCGCGACACCCGCGGTGCCGAGTACCGCCATCGCCCCGGTGGGCAGCGGCCCGGCGCCGACCGCACATGCGGCCGCGACGAGGACGAGCGTGGTCACCGGGCGGGCACGGCGCAGCGCGAGCGCGGCCGTCACCGGTCCGGCGACCAGGGCCGCCACGAGCAGGGCGGACGCGGAGGGGACGGACCCGCGCAGCAGCGCCGCCCCGGGCCACACCAGGGCCTGGGCGCAGATCAGCAGGACCGGGAGCAGCCGGTCGTCGGTTCGATTCATGACGGAACCAGGCTATGGGCGCGGGTGCGCGGGTGGTGTCCGGCTGAAGGCGGATTCCGTTCTCTTACCTGGGTTATAGATGCGGCGGCGCCCGGTCGGAGGACGGTTCGGCAGCGTTCTCCACCCCTGGTTCAACGCGGTAATCGTCCCGCAGCCCGAGGACGGTGCAATGCCCCGCGCCCTAGTCTCGAACACATCGAGAAAGCGACCGAGAAAGTGATCGACCACCGGCTCCACCAGCGGTTTCTTGCAGGCTTTTCCGGTATCGCTTTCCCGTTCCATTCCGCAGGTGCACCGCACCTGCTCCCAACGAATTCAGGGGGATCTCCCATGTCCAAGCCCATGTCCAAGCGCATTGTCGTGTCGTCGCTCGTCGGCATTGCCGTCATCGGCGGAATAACCGCCGGCGGCCTCGCCATTGCCTCGGCCTCTGCCGCCACGAAGCCCACCTTGGAGAACAGCTCGGCCCGCTACGTCGCTCCGTCCGGCAGCAAGGCGGGCTCGCTCACCTTCACCACGGACGTGAGTGACGACTCGGGCATCAAGGGTCTCAAGGTCATCCCGTGGCCCGCGGGTTCGGCGCTCGGCCTGACCGAGGCGGACCTTCAGCACGGGGAAAGCGCCAAGTGCAAGAGCACCTCGGACGAGACGTCCCGCTGCACCTACACGCTGAAGGTCACGGAGAAGGAGGCGGCCGAGCTGGACCAGGGCACCTGGTACATCTCGGCGCTCGCGACGGCCAAGGACGGCGACACGAAGTTCGATTCCATGACCGCCCGCTTCAACGTCACCCGCTGACCCGCCCGCCTCGGCCGGGCCCGGCGTAGCGGTCGCGCATCGCCGGGCTCGCGGCCGGGCCGGCCGTGAAGACGTACGCGTCGCTGTCGTCGAGGCGGCGGCCGGTGCCGGCATCGACGACCGTGGGCTCGACCTCTTCGCCGGTGTTCGCGTCGACGAGGATCATGCTGCGTTCCTCCGGCGCGAGGCGGGAGTTGCCCCAGGCGGCGAGGGCCACGATGACCGGGCGCAGGGAGCGACCCAGGTCGGTCAGCACGTACTCGTGGCGGACGGGGTTCGCCTGGTACGGCCGGCGCTCCAGCAGGCCGTCCGTCACGAGGGTCTTCAGGCGGGTGGTGAGCATGCTGGAGGAGATGCCCAGGCTCTCCTGGAACTGGTCGAAGCGGGTGTAGCCGTCGAAGGCGTCGTGGAGGATCAGCAGCGTCCACCACTCACCGACGTGCTGCACGGTGGTGGACAGCGGGCATTCCCGGTCCTCCAGCCTGATGCGACTCGCCACCGTGACCATCTCCCAGTTACTGCTAAAGTCGAAGTTAGTAGCTTCTATTTTAGCAGTAACCGAGGGAGGAGACCGTCATGAACCAGGACCAGGACCAGGACCAGCCCCTGACCATCACCCCGGACGCGCTGCCCGAGGTGATCACCCGCTATCTGAAGGCGCACCGCGCCCACGACACCGCCACCGCTGTCACCTCGTTCACCGATGACGCCACGGTGATCGACGACGGCCGTACGTACCAGGGCGTCGCGGCGATCGAGGAGTGGCTGAACCGCTCCGCGACCGAGTTCACGTACACCATCGAACTCACCGGGGCCCAGCGGACCGACGAGACCCACTATGTCGCCGTGCACCACCTCGAAGGCGACTTCCCCGGCGGCACCGTCGACCTGCGCTACCGGTTCACCCTGCACGGCGATGCCATCGGACGCCTGGTCATCGGGCCGTGAGCCCCGGCAGTTGCTTCGCGATGTTCCGCTTGACGGTGGCCGCGAACTCCGTGGCGGTGTCGCACAGTTGCTTCGTCGGCTGCGGGGCGTACACGGTCAGTTGGAACAGCTCGATGGTGTGGTCGCCGACGGAGTTCGTGTAGGTCCGGTGCGGCGTCCGTACGGTGCAGCTGTCGTCCTCGGCCTCGTCCGCGATGGCATAGCCGGTCGTCCCGGAGACGTCCACCCGCTCGCCGTCGTCCGCCAGCTCGTTGTCGCGGCTGAACTGGATCTCCACCTCGCGTTCGCCGTCGTCGCTCGACCAGTCGCAGTTCCAGGAGCCGAAGCCGCGGTCCTGGTTTCCCTCCTCGACGCCGGGAAGTCGCTCGAGCACGGTGGCGTCGAGCAGCTTGCAGGCGTCGACCCGGGCCAGGGAGTTCGCGGCCGGCGCCGACGAACGCCGGGGTACCGGGCCGTCGTCCAGCACGCCGACCACGTGATCGGTTGCGGCGTCGGCGAGTTCGCACGGGTCGGGCGACTGTTCGGCGAGCTGCTTCCCGATGATCCGGATCTGCTTGCGGTCGGCGGTCATGACGGCCCGCCGGCAGGCATTCCCCTCGCGCCGGAGTGTCACGACAGTGATGTTGCCGACCAGCCGGGTGGACAGGTCGCCGTCGAACGTGTCCTGGTCCGCGTCGAGGTTGACCTGGACGTCGGCGTTGTCGTCACCGCTGCTGTTGTGCACCAGGACGTCACATCTGTCGATCTCCCCGTAGTCCGGGTCCAGTTCGGTGTCGCCGAAGCGGCTCAGCGAGGCGGCGTCGAGCAGTTTGCAGGGGTCGGCCGTACGGTCGTCCCCCATGGCGCCGGCCTTCGCCGTGGCCGGGGGTTTCGCGTCGGCCACGGTGTCTCCCTCACCCTCGCCTTTCGAGGCCCACGGCCCGTAGAGGACGAGACCGGCCGTGAGCGCACCCGCCAGTGCCAGCGCCACCGCCGTGATCGTCAGGGGGCGGCGGCGACGGCGTACGGCACGCGGCAGTTGGAGCGTGAAGGCGGATAGGTCCAGCGTGCGGCTTTCGTGCAGCTGCTCCTGAAGGTGCGGGGGCGGCGGGGCGGCGCGCGTCAGCAGCTTCCGTGCCCTGGCGGCGTCGGGCCGGCGCCGGGGTTCCACCTCTAGCAACGCGGTGAGCGGCTCGGTGAGCGGGCCAGCCTGGTGCGCGGGCTCGATGTGCCCCTCGACGGCCCGGGCCAGATACGTCATGAGGTGCTCGGCCTCCCCGTACGGAGACCGGCCCTCGACCGCCGCGAACAGGGAGGCGCCAAGCGAGAACACGTCGGCCTTCTCGCCCGCGGGCTGCCCCTTGGCCACCTCGGGGGCCAGATACCGGGGCTTGCCGCGCACACTGCCCGTCGCGGTCTGCGTGGCGTCGCTCCACAGGGCCCGGGAGATCCCGAAGTCGGTCAGTCTCGCGACGCCTTCTTCGGTGACGAGGATGTTCTCCGGCGTCACATCGCCGTGCACCACGCCCTCGCCGTGGGACTTCGCCAAGGCGTCCGCGATCTGGCAGCCGATCGACCCGGCCTCCTCGGGTGCGATCGGGCCGCGCTCGTTGAGGATCTGCGCGAGGCTGTGCGAGGGCACGTACTCCATCACGATCCAGCATGTGGCGCCCTCGTCGACGAAGTCGAAGACGCCCACGATGTTCGGGTGGTGCAGCCGCCCGGCGTTGCGCGCCTCGCCCATCAGCCGCTGTGCGGCCCGGTCGTCGTCCAGGCGCGCGCACTTGACCGCGACCCGCCGCTCGAGCCGCTCGTCCCAGGCCCGCCAGACGACACCCATCCCGCCTCTGCCGATGGGCTCCTGCAAGAGATACCGGCCCGCGATCCTGTCTCCGGCCTCCGGCGTAACCAGCACCCCGCCACTCCTCGCCCACTCGCACGTGGTCCTGCCACACGGTGACGGAGTGTACTCAGCGGGCACTCAACAGTGATCCGCTTCACAGGACTTGGGGCGGACCCGCCCAGAACCCCCACAGCGCACCGGGATCACGGTCTCCGCACACACAACGACCCAATGGATCACGCCACTTGGGGGTCCCTTGTTCGGGTGACGAGTCACGTAATCGGGCCAAGTTCCCTCCCACCAGGCAACCCGGACACAGGCTTCACTCGTCTCACAGATTGCTCACAGTTTCGGCCCTCGGGCGCGTGGGGTGCGCACATACCGTCGGCCGGCCGTGGGCTGTCCAGTCCGATGCCGTTGACCACGGCACTCGCAGACGAGGAACCGATGACCAGTCAGCAACACAGAAATCGCTTAAAGCGTTCGGCGCTCGCCACAGGAGCCGCACTCACCGTCGTTGTCGCCGGAGCCGGGGCCGCCCCCGGGGCAGGGCAGGCCGCGGACAGCACGGCAGCCAAGCCGAAGCTCAAACTGATCGCCGCGTCGAACTCCGTGACGCTCGACCGCTGGGAGGGGGAGCCGGGCGTCTATCTGGACCTCGGTACGTACGTCACGGTGGACGACGTGCCCCTCGAGTTCAAGGTGACCCGGAAGTCGTACAAGGACCCTGTCGTCGCCCAGCAGATCATCCGCAACGGAAGCAGTACGCAGACCAAGACACTGCCCGCCGGCCTGGTGAAGGACTTCTCCGGCCTGCCCGGCTTCCTCGATGTGTCGATCAAGAACGCGGCCGGCGAGGAGGTGTCGACGAGCAAGGGCACCTTCTGCCCGAACAACGCCTCCGGCCGGATCCGTCCGGACGCACCGGCGACCTCGAAGTACCCGGAGAGCTGCCCCACCAACCCGTTCACGCTGGGCTCGGTGTGGGGCGTCGAGAAGGGCTGGGCGTCCAACTCCAGCACGGTCGACTACGACACACCCGTGGACCTGCCCGCGGGCGAGTACACCGCCAAGGTCGCGGTCGCGAAGAAGTACCGCGACCTGTTCGGCATTCCCGACGACCAGCCGACCATCAAGGTGACGGTACGTCAGGTCGGTGGCGGAGGTGGGGAAGGAGCGGCCCCGTCCACCCTGTCCTCCGCACAGCACAGCGGCGGGCACGACGCGCACTCCGCCCACAACACCTCCGCGCTCGGCTCGGCCGCGGGTCACCACTACGGCCCCCGCGGCGCCGACGCACCCACCCCGTCCGCCCTGTCGCACGCCCTCGAAGACCGCGGCCTGGCACACCACTTGGGGGACGGGACCGGGCACACCGACGGCTCGCGCATCGCACCCGGGCTGAAGGCGAGCACCGCGCGGCCCACCGGACGGGCGGGCGTCCCTGCCAACGTGCCCAAGCCGGACCTGCGTTCGCTGCCCGCCTGGGACATCGCCATCACCGACGGCGAGGACGGGGACGTTCCCGGCAAGGACTATCTCGCCTTCAGCGCCAACGTCTGGAACGCCGGTCCCGCCCCGCTCGTCGTGGACGGCTTCCGCAGTCCCGGCAAGGACCTGATGGACTCCTACCAGTACTTCTACGACGCCGCCGGCAAGCAGGTCGGCTACACGCCCAGCGGCACCATGGAGTGGGACCCGCGGGAGGGCCACGAGCACTGGCACTTCACGGACTTCGCGAGCTACCGGCTGCTGAGCGAGGACCAGACCAAGGAAGTGCGCAGCGGCAAGGAGGCGTTCTGCCTGGCCAACACCGACGCGGTCGACTACACGGTGAAGAACGCCAACTGGCACCCGTACAACACCGATCTGTCGACCGCCTGCGGTCAGCAGAACTCGATCTCCGTCCGCGAGGTCCTCGACGTCGGCTCCGGTGACACGTACACCCAGTACCGTCCCGGCCAGTCCTTCGACGTCACCGGCCTGGCGAACGGCACGTACTACATCCAGGTGATCGCCAACCCCGAGAAGCGGCTCCAGGAGACCAGCACCAGCAACAACGTCTCGCTGCGCAAGGTCATCCTCGGCGGTGAGCCGGGCGCGCGCACGGTGACCGTTCCGCCGTACGACCTGATCAACACCCCGTAGGGAACGGCCGTACCCCTGGGGCCCCGGCGTATCTGCGACGCGGGCTCCAGGGGGCCGGCCCCCGGGCACAGCCTGCCCACCGGCGACTTCAGCCGGGCTTCAGGTTTCTCCTGGAGCTTGGCTGCATGTATGGACACGGACACACCCCCCGCACTCCCGAGGCCGAGCGCAGCCGGCGCTGGTTCATGAACAAGGCGCTGCTGGCCGGCGGAGTCGCCGCCGTGGCGACCATGACCGGCTGCTCCTCGGGCTCCTCCGACACGGCGAGCTCCGCCTCGTCCTCCGGCGCCCCGGGCGGTGCCCCGAGCGGCATGCCTTCCGGCGGGCCCGGCGGAGGCGGTGGCGGCGGCATGGGCCCCGGCGCCGAGCAGGTCAAGTACGCGGATGTCGTGGGCGTCACCACCGACGGCAAGGTCGTCGAGGACCTGTACACGATCCACTCCACGGATGTCTCCACGGACTCGCTGGTCAAGGCCGCGCAGGCATTCCTGGACGGGCTCTCCTCGACGGAGCGCAAGTCCTGCGTGTTCGACATCGACGCCGACGAGTGGACGGCCTGGAGCAACGTCGACGGCTACGACCGCAAGGGCGTCCGCATGGGCGACATGACCGAGAAGAAGCAGAACTTCGGCTACGCGCTCCTCGGCGAGGCCCTCTCCGCCGACGGTCTCACCCAGACCCGCGGCATCATGAAGCTCAACGCGTTCCTGGGCGACTCCAACGGCGGCAACCAGAAGACGCTCACCGAGGGCCACTACTTCTTCACCTTCATGGGCACCCCGTCCACCACGAAGCCGTGGGGGTTCCAGTACGAGGGTCACCACGTCGCCATCAACTACTTCGTGCTGGGCGACCAGGTCGTGATGACGCCGACCTTCATGGGCTCGGAGCCCACCACGGGCACGTACAAGGGCGAGAAGATCACCCTCTTCAAGCCGGAGACCACGGCCGGTCTGGCCATGATCCGCTCCCTCACCGCGGCGCAGCTGAAGAAGGCCGTCTCCTCGCAGTCGAACGGCAACGAGGACATGAAGGCCGGTGCGGGCCAGGACAACCTGAAGCTCGCCTACGAGGGCCTGCAGTGCTCCGAGCTCACCTCCGCGCAGAAGCAGAAGCTGCTGGACCTGGCCGGGGTGTACATCGGCTACATGAGCGAGGGGCACGCCCAGGTCAAGCTGGCCGAGGTGGAGAAGCACCTGGACGACACGTACTTCTACTGGATGGGCGAGACGGAGGACGACTCCGCCTTCTACTACCGGATCCACAGCCCGGTCGTCCTCATCGAGTACGACGCGCAGGCGCCCCTCTTCTACAAGGGCGACACCTCCACCGCGAGCGCCAGTGCCAGTGCCAGCGCGAGCGCCAGCTCCAACGGTGGCGGCCCGCCCGGCGGCGGTATGGGCATGGGTGGCGGAACGCCGTCCCAGGAGCACATCCACACCATCATCCGCACGCCCAACGGCGGCGACTACGGCGTGGACCTGCTCAAGCTCCACCTGGAGAACGACCACTGAGGCAAGGGACGGGGGGAACCTACTCCCCCGCCCACTTCCGCAGCAGCGCCTCGCGTTCCTCGCGGCGCGGGGTGCTGTCGTCGGGCTGCTCGCGGCGCCAGGCGAGGAGGTCGCCGACGGCCGCGCCCCCGTCGGCGAGGCGCTCCAGGAGCGTGCGGGAGAGTTCGCGCTCGGTCTGCGGATAGATGCCGCCGGCCACCGCCGGGAGGGCGCTCACGTCCACGGACTCGGCGACCGTTTCCAGGTGAACGGTGAAGGCGGGCGGGAGCTCGCCGTCGCCGGTCACCAGTACGACCAGCGAGTCGATGGCCATGGAGACGAGCCGCCGGCCCGCGGACCGTACGACCAGGTCGCGGACCTCGATCCGGCGTATCTGCTCCCAGCTCCAGGACGCGCCGTTGCCCATCCCCAGGGTCTCGACCCCGTCCTCCGTCAGCCGCACGCCGGATGCCGTCCCGATGGGCTCGGCCCCCAGGTACACGGCGTCCTCGGTGATCCAGAACAGACCGACCATGGCCATGGGATGCCTCCAGCTGCGGTTCCTTCGGGCGAACAGCCGTACGCCGCCCGTGTGTCGGCGTGTGAGACGGCTGGGACGGCCGCACGGTTTCGCCGCGTACGGAACGCGTCCGGAACGCATCCAGAACGCGCCGGGAACGCTTCGAGAATGCGCCGGGAACGCGCCGTACGTCCGCTTCCAGGACGCCAACTGGCAGGAAACTCCCTCCACTTCTGTCACAGGCATGCCATACGCTCTCCACAGCAGCCGCGCCCCGCGCGTCACCGCACGTCAGCGGTCACGTCCGGGCGTTGCGCGGCGCTCTCAATCCCCGGCGACCACCGGGTTTCTTGTGGGGGGTACATCACTGTGCGCAGGCGCAGCATCTCGACCGCGACAGCGCTCGCGGTTCTTTTCAGTTCGGCGGCGCTGAGCGTCGCCACGGCCGGGTCCGCGGCGGCGGCGCAGGAGGCTGTCGTCACCACGCCGGTCGGCATGGTCGCGGACGGCGCCCTCAAGCGCGTCTTCGTCGGCGACCAGGACAACGGGCGGATCCTGGCCGCCGATTACAGCGGCACCGTCGTGGGTGTGAACGTCGGCTTCGGCGACCTCAGCGACCTGGCGCTGTCCGACGACGGTGCCACCCTGTACGCAGCCCTGCCGAGCAGCCACGAGATCGTGGCCCTCGACCCGGCCACCCTTCAGGTCAGGTCGCGCCACGACATCGGCGCCGGCGCCACCCCACGCGAGGTCGCCTTCGCCGGCGGCCGGCTCTGGTTCTCCTACCGGACCACGGGCGAGGACGGCTCCTTCCAAGGAAACCTGGGTTCCCTGAACCCGGCGGGCGGAACGGACGCGTTGCTCCTGGGCCAACTCCCGGACGGAGTCGCCCCGTACAGCGACTCGGCGCTCCTGGACGCGGACCTGTCGGCCCCCGGGCTGCTGTCCTACACCGACAGCGGCGCCTGGGAAGGCGCGGCGAACGTGCTCGACGTGTCCGGCGCCGCACCCCAGGTGGTCGCCAAGAGCAGCGCCAACCGCTATTTCGGCGACGTCGACCTCGTGCCCGGCGCCCAGGTGCTGGTCAACGGCAACCAGCGGTTCTCCTACCCGAGCGGGACCCTCACCGAGTCCGGGTCCTACCCGGAGGTGACGGGGTACGCCGACGTCTCCCAGAGCGGCCTGGTCGCCCGCGTCTACGACCGGCGTGTGTCCGTCTACAAGCCCGGCTCCGACCAGCTGGTCCGCACCTTCGACGCCGCGGCCTACGGCAGGGATCTGCTGGCCTGGGCCCCCGACTCCTCGCGGCTCTTCGCCATGGTGAGGGACACGAACTCCCGGTACACCCTCAAGGCGCTCACCGACCCGGCGATGAGCGTCCCCACCCTCACGGTGAACGCCCCCGCGACCGCCACCCGCGCCAAGAAGCTCACCGCCACCGGCAAGCTCTCGGCGACCGTGCCGCTGCCGACGGGCGCCAAGCTGGCCGTCACCCGCACCGACCTGGACAGCCCGAACGGCAAGGCGCTGCCCGCCGTCACGGTGAAGGCGGACGGCACGTACAGCTTCACCGACACCCCGCCGGCCGGCGGCACGGTCACGTACAAGGTCGCCTACGCGGGCGACGCCGAGCACATCGCGGCCACGGCGTCCGACAAGGTCACCGTCTCCCGTGCGAAGCCGACGCTGACCCTGAACAAGAACGGCAAGGTCTACAACTACGGCACCGACGTCGCCTTCACCGCGCACCTCGGCTCCACGTACAAGAACCGCTCGGTCGAGATCTGGGCGAACCCGTTCGGCAGCGACAAGCCCAACAAGCTGGTGAAGACCGGGAAGGTCAACTCCAGTGGCAACATCGGCGTCTGGGTCGACATGACGCGGGACACGGAGATCACCGCGGTCTTCAAGGGTGACGCCCGTTACGCGCCCAGGACGGTGAAGGTGACGGCCTTCGCCCGGGTCAAGATCTCCACCGCCGTCTCCAAGCACTACAAGACGGCCAAGATCGGCTCGCAGTCGTACTACTGGTTCCACAAGAACACCGACCCGCTGCTCACCACGACCATGACGTACTACCCGGGCCGTATGCAGCGCTTCGACCTCCAGGTCTACTACCAGGGCACCTGGTACTCGGGCGACTCGCAGTACTTCGCACTCGCCACGAACGGCAAGTCGGCGGTCAGCCTCGGCGCGCCCGGCGAGTCCGGCATCCGGGCGCGGATGCGGTCGACGTACGTCAACAGCTCGTCCGGCGACACGGTGAACTCGACGACGTACGGCCCGTGGAAGTACCTGTACTTCTCCAACTAGTCGAGGATCAGCAGGAGTTGAAGCGGCCCGGTTCCGGTCACGTACGCGTGGCGGGGGCCGGGCCGACCAGTTCCGACAGCACGTCCTCCATCGTGACGAACCCGAGCACCGCGCCCTTCTCACCGGTGACCGCGGCCAAATGGCTGCCCATGGCGCGCAGGGCGGTGAGGGTGTCGTCGAGCGGGGTGTCGATGCGGACCCGGGTGACGGGGTGCAGGGCGCTGCGCGGGAAGGGGCGGTCGCGGTCGGCGACGCCCAGGGTGTCCTTGATGTGCAGGTAGCCGAGCAGGGTGCCGTCCTCGCCGGTGACCGGGAAGCGGGAGAAGCCCGCCTCGGCGGCCGCCCGTTCGAGGCGCGCCGGGGTCACGGCGTGGTCCACGGTGCGCATCTTCGGCACCGGGACGAGGATCTCGCCGACCGGGCGGGTGCCCAGTTCCAGCGCGTCGCGCAGCCGCTCGCCGTCGGCTGGCGTGAGCAGTCCGGCCGCGCTGGAGTCCACGACCATGCGGGCGAGCTGGTCGTCGGTGAAGACCGACTCCACCTCGTCCTTCGGCTCCACGCGCATCAGCCTCAGCAGCACGTTGGCGAAGGCGTTGATGCCGAAGACCACCGGCTTCAGGGCCCGGGTGAGGGCGACCAGCGGCGGACCGAGGAACAGTGCCGTCGTCACGGGGGCGGCGAGTGCGATGTTCTTCGGGATCATCTCGCCGATCAGCATGTGCAGATACGTCGCCACGGTCAGCGCGATGACGAAGGCGATCGGGTGCACCAGGCCCTGCGGGATGTGCGCCGTCTCGAAGGCGGGCTCCAGCAGATGCGCGATCGCGGGCTCGGCGACCGCGCCGAGCACCAGCGAGGAGACGGTGATGCCGAGCTGGGCGGTGGCCATCATCGCGGAGATGTGCCGCAGCCCCCACAGCGTCATCCGGGCACGCTTGTCGCCCTCCTGGGCGCGGGGTTCGATCTGACTGCGGCGTACGGAGATCAGGGCGAACTCCGCGCCGACGAAGAACGCGTTGGTCAGCAGGGTCAGGGCGCCGATGGCGAGCTGGACGACGGTCATCGGGCTTCCTCGGTGATCTGGTGCGGCACGGTCACCGGTTCGGTGATGCGGACGCGGTCGGCGCGGTGGTGCTCGACGTCCAGCACGGTCAGCGCCCAGCCGCCGAGGTCGAGGGTGTCGCCCTCGACGGGGATACGGGCGAGGCGCGTGGCGACGAGTCCGGCGACGGTCTCGTACGGCCCCTCGGGTGCGGTCAGTCCTATGCCGGTCAGCTCGTCGATCCGTACGCCGCCGTCCGCCTCCCACACCGAACGGCCGTCGGCCGTGGCGGGCGCGGGCAGCAGGTCGGGGACCTCGACGGGGTCGTGCTCGTCGCGCACTTCGCCCACGACCTCCTCGACGATGTCCTCCACCGTCGCCACGCCCGCCGTACCCCCGTACTCGTCGATGACGACGGCCATCGTGCGGCTCTCGCGCAGCCGCTCCAGGAGCCGGTCCGCGGGCAGGCTGTCGGGCACGAGCAGCGCGGCGGTGGCCAGCTCGGTGACCGGTGTGACGGCCCGCCTTGCGGGCTCCAGGGCCAGTACGTCGCGGATGTGGACGGTGCCGACGACCTCGTCGAGGCTGTCGCGGTAGACCGGGAAGCGGGACAGGCCGGTGGCGTGGGTGAGGTTGGCGGCGTCGGCGGCCGTGGCGCGCGACTCGAGCGCGCGCACGTCCACCCGCGGGGTCATCACGTTCTCCGCCGTCAGCTCGCCCAAGTGCAGGGTGCGTACGAAGAGTTCGGCGGAGTCCGCCTCCAGCGCGCCCTCGGCGGCCGAGTGCTGGGCGAGCGCGACCAGTTCCTCGGGGCTGCGGGCGGAGGCCAGCTCCTCGGCGGGTTCCATGCCGAAGCGGCGTACGACACGGTTCGCGGTGTTGTTGAGGTGGTGGATGAACGGCCCGAACGCGGCCGTGAACCCCCGCTGCGGGCCGGCCACCACCTTGGCGACCGCCAGCGGACGCGAGATGGCCCAGTTCTTCGGCACCAGCTCGCCCACCACCATCAGCACGACGGTGGAGACGACCACTCCCAGCACGGTCGCCACGGAGGAGGCCGCGCCACCCAGGCCGACCGCCTCCAGCGGACCGCGCAACAGCGCGGCGAACGACGGCTCGGCGAGCATGCCGATCACCAACGAGGTGACGGTGATGCCGAGTTGAGCGCCCGACAACTGCAGAGTCAGCCGCCGTACGGCCTTCAGCGCACCGTCCGCGCCCCGCTCCCCCGCCTCGGCGGCCCGCTCCAGATCACCCCGCTCGACGGTCGTCAAGGAGAACTCGGCCGCCACGAACACCGCACACGCGAGCGTGAGCAGCAGGGCCAGGAGCAACAGCAGAATCTCGGTCACCCCACCCAGTGTAAAGGAATCGCAAAGTCACGGACCCGGCGGTACGGCCCGGGGCGCCCGCACCCGACGGGCACCCGAACGCTGCGCCCGAGGCAGGTCAATATCTGTGTCCGCGAAGTGAGAAATTGACGTGACGTGCGATGAGGGTTATTCGGCCGACAGGCGGAGCAGAGTTATTGAGAGCACATGGCCGATCGCAGCGTGCTACTGTCGATCTCAGTTGCAGTTGTGGTCCCCAGAAAAATCCTGCGGGGTAATCATCACAGCGACTCGGAGTGCACACAGTGTGAACTCCGACGCACCCCCCGAAGGAGATTCAACATGGCTGCCGGTACCGTTAAGTGGTTCAACGCGGAAAAGGGCTTCGGCTTCATCGAGCAGGACGGCGGCGGCGCTGACGTCTTCGCCCACTACTCGAACATTGCCGCCCAGGGCTTCCGCGAGCTCCAGGAGGGCCAGAAGGTGACCTTCGACATCGCGCAGGGCCAGAAGGGCCCGACGGCCGAGAACATCGTTCCCGCCTGACGCTGACGCTTACTTCGCAGCTGGGGCCCGCACCTTGGGGTGCGGGCCCCAGCTTGCTGCATTCCAGGACGCGGACGCGATGAATCACCAAAGCCGTCCGCATGGAATTCCCGAGATCACTGCCGGGATCGCGCCGATTTCCTCGGTGCCGCATCCCGCGAGTATTTACCGCCGACCGAATCCGACCGATTCGGTTCAGCATTTTCATCGGCCCGTTCTTGCGATTCTCTGCGCTGCTCATTTGCTGCGGGAATTCCTTGATACGCGCCATATCAAGGAAGGTTCCGCATGAACCGCGACCGCACACGCAGCCGCTCGAACGAGCGTTTCACCCGCACCCGCACCGGAGGTTCCGGCAGTTCCGGCGGCTCCGGCTCCGGCGGATACGGCTCCGGAGGCTCCGGCTCGAGCAGGGGCGGCCGCTCCGGCGCTCCGAGCCGCAGCTCGGGTTACGGACGCCGGCCGGCCGCGCCGCAGGGCGAGTTCGCCCTGCCGGAGACGATCACCCCGGCGCTTCCCGCCGTCGAGGCGTTCGCCGATCTCGAGATGCCGGCGGCGTTGCTGGCCGAGCTCGGCAGGCAGGGCGTGACCGAGCCGTTCCCGATCCAGGGGGCGACCCTGCCGAACTCCCTCGCGGGCCGTGACGTACTCGGCCGCGGCCGCACCGGTTCGGGCAAGACCCTCGCCTTCGGCCTCGCGCTCCTTGCCCGTACGGCCGGTCAGCGCGCCGAGCCGCGCCAGCCGCTGGCCCTCGTGCTCGTCCCCACCCGCGAGCTCGCCCAGCAGGTCACCGACGCGCTCACCCCGTACGCCCGCGCCGTGCGGCTGCGGCTGACTACCGTCGTCGGCGGAATGTCGATCGGCAGGCAGGCCGGTGCGCTGCGGGGCGGGGCCGAGGTCGTCGTCGCGACGCCGGGCCGGCTCAAGGACCTCATCGACCGTGGTGAGTGCCGGCTGAACCAGGTCGCCATCACCGTCCTCGACGAGGCCGACCAGATGGCCGACATGGGCTTCATGCCCCAGGTCACCGCGCTGCTCGACCAGGTGCGCCCCGAGGGGCAGCGGATGCTCTTCTCCGCCACCCTGGACCGCAACGTCGACCTGCTGGTCCGGCGCTACCTGACCGACCCGGTGGTCCACTCCGTCGACCCGTCCAAGGGCGCGGTCACCACGATGGAGCACCACGTCCTGCACGTGCACGGCGCGGACAAGAACCGGACGACCACCGAGATCGCGGCGCGCGAGGGCCGGGTCCTCATGTTCCTGGACACCAAGCACGCGGTGGACCGGCTGACCGAGCACCTGCTGAGCAGCGGTGTCCGCGCCGCCGCCCTGCACGGCGGCAAGTCCCAGCCGCAGCGCACGCGGACCCTGGCCCAGTTCAAGACCGGACACGTCACGGTGCTGGTGGCCACCAACGTCGCCGCCCGAGGCATCCATGTCGACAACCTCGACCTGGTCGTCAACGTGGATCCGCCCACCGACCCCAAGGACTACCTGCACCGCGGCGGACGTACGGCCCGCGCCGGCGAGTCGGGCAGCGTCGTCACCCTGGTGACGCCCAACCAGCGCCGCGAGATGACCCGGCTCATGGTCGCCGCCGGAATCACCCCGCAGAACACCCAAGTACGTTCGGGTGAGGCGGAGCTGAGCCGTATCACGGGCGCCCAGGCCCCCTCGGGCATCCCGGTCGTCATCAAGGCGCCGGTCGTGGAGCGGCCCCGGCGCTCCGCATCCTCGTCGTCCTCGTCGTCCTCGTCCCGCGGACGTCGCGGTCGCACCGGGCCCCGGCGGCCCGCCGTCAACCCGGCGGCATAGCAGCGCCGGTGAAATCCCGGTCAGCAGCAGCCCGTTGTCCCCTCCCCCTCCTCCCTCCCCTGTGAGGCATCATGCGCTGTGTCATCGCCCGCTTCCCGTTCGACCTCACGAAGAGCGGGGTGCTGGACACGATGAAGGGTGTCAAGCCCGAGCCGATCACGGGTGAGTCCGTGATCATCGGCCGCTGCCACTACCCCGTCAAGCAAGTGGGCGAGGTCATCACCCGGCAGGACCGCCGCGACTTCACCGCCGGGGAGGTCACCCGGGCCATGGCCCGCCTCGGCTTCACCTGCCGCAACGACCATGCGCTCGCGCCGGCCGCACCGCCCGCGCCCGCCCTCACACCGCTCCAGAACGCGTCGGCGATGCTCGGCAGCTCCGCGCCCCTGGAAGTCTGAGGAAGAGCCGGCGAAAGCCGGCACACCAGTACGCCGCCCCACCAGTACAGCCATGAGGGCCCTGCCGACGCGCGTCGGCAGGGCCCTCATCGCGTTTTCGACGGGTACTCGCCGCCACGCCTCCCACTCCCTGGGACCGCAGAATATTTACGCCTCTAGGGCTCTGAAATCTATGCTCGCCAGAGTAGACATTGGTTGGTGTCGTGGCTAAGGTTTCTTTCATAGCCAAGTGATCGACTCAGTGGAAGGACGGAGGAGCAGACGCCATCGGATCGCCCGGACCGAGCAGTTTGCGGCCCGGGTACCGCAAGACCCCGGAATGGAAGGTGGTCCCCGGTCAAGCATCCGCGATCCTCGCAGTCCCGTCCTTCTCACAGGCCGGGCAGCGGAAACAGAAGGTCGGCGCAGCAGTAGAGCCGGCCGATGGTGTTGAATTTCCTTCGGGGCCCTGGTGCCGTACGGCGCCAGGGCCCCTCGACGCGTTGCACATCGAGGTGAAATGACAGCAGATACCCCGCTCAGTGGCCGTCTGGACGACGACGACTACCCCGCGTACACGATGGGCCGGGCCGCCGAGATGCTCGGCGCCACGCCCGGCTTCCTCCGGGCCATCGGCGAAGCCAGGCTGATCACTCCGCTCCGCTCCGAGGGCGGGCACCGGCGGTACTCCCGCTACCAGCTGCGGATCGCCGCGCGCGCCCGCGAGCTGGTCGACAAGGGAACCCCCGTCGAGGCCGCCTGCCGCATCGTCATCCTCGAGGACCAGCTCGAGGAAGCACAGCGCATCAACGCCGAGTACCGCCGCGCCGCGAAGGAATCGTCCAACGGTTCCAGCTGAGCGCCGGATCGCGGACCCGCCGGCTCTGAGCGGTCCGCCTGGGCGACGACATCTCAGGGCTCCTGATCAGCTGTCGAGGTCGTCCGCGTAGTGCCGGAACCCGTGCCGCTCCTTGTGGATGCCCCACAGGGTGTCCGCGAGCACCGCGGGGTCCTTCCTGTCGTGGCCCGAGATGATCGCGCCCGGGATGACGAGCTGCGCCACATGGATGCCGTCGCCTGCGAGCGTGTCGTGCAGCAGGTGGCCGTAGGCGCTCTCCGCCGCGAAGGCGATCGAGGTGCCTGCCCGGTCGGGGTGCGGGACCACGGCGGTGCCGCCGTTCACCAGGAGGATGGTGCCGCGGCGCAGCGACCGCATGGAGGGCAGCACCTGGCGGACGGCCGTGGCGGGTCCGTACAGGGAGAACTCGATCGGGCCCACGAGATCGGCGGGGGCCGTATCAAGGACCGGCCGCATGAAGTCCCGGTGCGGGATGGGGCTGTACTGCAGGATCTCGATCGGGCCCAGCGTCGCGGCCGCGGCGTCCAGGGCCGCTTCCAGGGCTTTCGGATCGCGTACGTCGGCGGCGAAACCGCGCGCCGTGATGCCGGCGCCGGTCAGGCCGGCGGCGAGGGCGTCGACGCGTTCACGGTCGCGCGAGACGAGGGCGACGTCGTGGCCCTCCCGTCCGAACCGCCGCGCCACGGCGGCTCCGAGACCGGGGCCCGCCCCGATGATGGCGATGGTGGTCATGGACTTCCTTCGGTGGCCGGGGGCGTGACGTACTTGTTCGTTCCGGGTCCGGCCGCTCAGCGGGTACTGCTGCGCGGAGCGCTGTACACCTCGTCGCTGACCTTCTCGAGCCACTCGGTCTCGGGGCTGCCGTCGCCGAGGCCCTCCCACATGGCGAGGTGCTCCATGAAGCGGTCCGGAGCGGCACCGTGCCAGTGCTCCTCACCGGCCGGGGTGTGGATGGTGTCGCCGGGGTGGGCCTCGATGACCGTGCCGTCGCGGGTACCGATCAGCGCGGTCCCGGAGACGATGTGCAGGGTCTGACCGAGGGCGTGCGAGTGCCAGTCGGTACGGGCGCAGGGCGAGAAGCGCACCATGTTGGCGCGCATCCGGGACGGTTCCTGGCCCGCGTAGATGACGTCGAACCAGACGTCTCCGGTGAACCAGTCGGCAGGGGCCTTGGTGGTGGACTGCGGCTTGAGGATTTCCACGGGGGCTCTCCTGAGTGGGGGTCGGGCCGAACCTTCCTCTCACCCTACGGCCGCCCCTTGGCCTGCGCTTCCTCGCTTCGTGGGCGTCACACGCCCTGTCCTGAAGGCCTGGCGGCGGTCCATGATTCTTTCGACGGGGTCGGACTCACGGTCAACGGAGCGCAGATGACGACAGATGACGGAGTCGAAGGCGTCGATGGTGTCGAAGGCGTCGAGGTGAAGCCGGTCGCGGGGCTGATCGGCGCGGAGATCACCGGGGTGGACCTGGCGGCCGGGCCGCTGGACGACGCGGTGGTCGCGGTGGTCCGGGCGGCTGTGCTGCGCTGGAAGGTGGTGTTCTTCCGGGGGCAGCGGCTGGATCACGCGGGCCATGTCGCGTTCGCGCGGCGGTTCGGTGAGCCGGTGACGCTGGGGAAGCGCGGCAGCGCGTCTCCGGAGGGGTTCCCGCAGGTGGAGACGACGGCCGACCGGCTGGAGCTGGGCGGCCGGTACGGCATGGACCACGCCGAGTGGCTGGAGCGGCGCCGCCACACCCTGCTGAGGGGCTGGCACTGCGACCACGGCGCCAGGATCGACCCGCCGGCCGCGACCATCCTGCGCGCCGAGACCGTACCCCCGTACGGCGGCGACACCACGTGGTCCAACCTGGCGGCGGCGTACGCGGGACTGTCGGAGCCGGTGCGGCGGTTCGTCGACGGGCTGCGCGCCGAGCACCGGCTCGGGGTCGGGTACCAGCCGCGGCCGGGCGACGACGCGTACCTGCGGCATCTGCTGGACCGGCAGGTCGCCTGCAGCCACCCCCTGGTGCGGGTGCACCCGGAGACCGGTGAGCGCGTGCTGTTCGTCAACGGCTACTACGTCGAGCAGATCCAGGACGTGTCCCGCGCGGAGAGCCGCCTGTTGCTGGAGATGCTGCTCGAGCAGGCGGTCCGGCCCGAGTACACCGTCCGGTTCCGGTGGGAGCCGGGCAGCGTGGCGTTCTGGGACAACCGCGCCACCATCCACCTGGCCCCGAACGACCTGGCCCACCTGGACTTCCCGCGCGTCATGCACCGCGTCATGCTCACCGGTGACGTCCCGGTCGGCGTGGACGGCAAGCCCTCCGAACCGATCGTCGGCACGGAGCCGGGGCGCTGGTGACGAGTGACCGTCCCGCGGCCGGGGGAGATCCCTTTCACGGAGGCCCCGTTGGCGAAGGCCCGTATGACAGTGACAGAGAGGCCCGTATGACCGAGGTGTACTTGCGCGGGCTGTCGCGGTGGCAGGCCGAGCAGCAGCGGGACGCCGTCGCGGACGTCCATGTCACGGCGTACGACGGTGTGGCGGGTGCCGAGTACCGCGACCGCCAGGGCTTTCTGCGCCGGTTCGAACAGCATGTGCAGCAGCCCGGTTTCGACATGACGGTCGCCGACGGGGGAGGTCTTGTCGGCTGCGCCTACGGGTTCCGGCTCGCCCGTACCGGCGAGTGGTGGTCGGGATTCCGGGGCGACCTGCCGAAGGAGATCGAGGAACTCGCCGTCTCCGGGCGGACGTTCCGGCTGGCCGGCCTGATGGTGCTGCCGGCCCACCGCCGCCAGGGCATCGCGACACGGCTGAGCGAGCGGCTGCTGTTCCGTCTCGGTGCGGACCTCGTCGTCGCCGCCGTGGAGCGTCCCGAGGGCTACACCCGTGAGAACGCGGGGGCGAGCACCCTGCACGCCTGGGGCTGGTCGAAACTCGGCGAACTCGGCCCCGGTGCCTCAACTCCCGGGCGGGAAACCGCTGCTCGGGATGTGTGGATCCGCAGACCGCTGCGGTGATCCGGGGGCAGGGCTTCAGTGCGGCGCGCGCGGAACTTCAGCGAGGCGAGCGGGCGCCGCCGGCCTCGGCAGCCGCCACGGCCGCCATCAGCGGCTCCGCGTCCGCCGCGACGAGCTCCGGCGGTACGACCAGCAGGTCACGGCGGCCCCTGCCCTGGCCGCTGAGCAGGCGCAGGACGTGGCGGCCGTGCGGCCCGGAGGTCCTGTGCAGCCGTACGACATGGTTGGCGACGAGCATCCGCCCGGGCGAGGCGTGCCACATCTCCGAGTTCACGGACACGCCGGTGATCTGACCCCACGCACGGGGCAACTCGCCTATCAGCAGCGGGAGTTCGACCAGAAGGTCGCGCGAGCGGGGCCACCATGCCCCGTCGACGCGCCGGGGCAGGGTGCTGTGCGGCGGGAGGCTCAGGCGGGCGAGGGGCTGGGAGGGCAGCGGCTGGACGGCGGTGGCCATGGAAGCGCTCCTGTCTGGGGGCACGACTTCGGCGTGCCGGTGGCTCGTGCGCGGCGGACCGCGGCACGCGGGACGGAACAGGCTCACTGACAGAAGGCGTCGAACACCTCGAAGCCGTCAGGGACATCGAAGCCGTCGAACGCAGCAGAGGCGTTCAACGCAACAGAGCCGTCGAACGCAACAGAGACATCGAGGACGAGGAGCCGGCGTAGGGACCGAACGGCGGTCATAGGGCGGAACCTGCCACGGGCGACGATCGGCCCGGCGTCGTCCTGCGCCGAGAACGAGACCGGCTCGATCACCGGCGTACGACATGCCCTCGGTTCACCCACCGTACCCCGCCCATGGCCGAGGCGGACTTCGGAGACCGGACGCCTTTCGCCCCCGAACCGCCGGTAACCGGACGGGAAGAGCCTCTCCGATCACCCGCCGATCACCCACTCGGCCAGATACCGAAGCGAGCAACTCCCCACACCCCCAGAGCAATACGCTGAGTGTGCGGCAGCCCCTGCCCCCGGCCCTCTCCGTGCAGTCCCGTTCCGCGCAACAGAGGCACTGCGCAAGGCGAAAGCCATCCGGCTGGCAGACAAAGGAGATGGGGCACATGAGCCCGCATCCCGATGCGCACGACCCGCGCCACCCCTACGACCATCACGACCCGCACGACGAGTGCCGTACGGTCCGCGCCGACGGCGAGCTGGATCTGACGACCGCGCCGGACTTCACCCGCGACCTCGAAGACGTCCGCCACGGCACCGGGCGGCTCTTCCTCGTCGTCGACCTGAGCCGCGTCACGTTCATGGACGGCAGCGTCCTGGACCCGCTGTGCGCGGCGTGGGACGACTGCCGGGAGCGGCGCGGGTGGGCGCGCGTCGTCTACACCCGGCCGGGCATAGGTCTGGTGCTCCGCGCTGCCTCCGTCGACGAGCGGTTCCCCCGGTACGCGACCGCCCACGACGCCCGGCGCGGAGTCGCCGCCGAACCCCTGAAGGAGTACAGCGCGGCGGGAGACCTGCCCGCGTAGGGTACGGAGGGCGAAGGCCGCTCGGCGCCTCTCTCGAGGAGCCCCGGCCGCTGCGGAACGGGATCCGGTGATCAGCGACGGCATGGCCGACGTTCTGCGGTCGTTGCGCCTCGGCGGGCGCGGGAATCCTGCCGAGGCGTGCGCGCGGGCGCTGCGCGCCGAAGGCGTCGCGCTGTCGCTCCTCGTGGGCGACGGCCGGACACCCGAGCCGCTCTGGTGCCACCCCGAGGTGAGCGCCCGTTTCGAGGAACTCCAGTTCACACTGGGCGAGGGGCCGGGCCCGGACGCGGTCCGCACCGGCACCCCCGTCACGGAGCCGGACCTGGACCGGGTACGCCCCGACCGCTGGCCCGCGCTGCTTCCGTCGGCGCGGGAGCTGGGCGTACACGGTGTGAGCTGCTTCCCGCTGAGCATCGGGGCCATCCGGATCGGCGTACTGACCATGCTGAGCGACGGGGACCGGCGGATCAGCGAGCAGCAGTGGACGGATGCCACGGCCCTGGCCGGCGCGCTGACCGGCGCGTTCCTCAACGGGGACCGTCGGGGGGACGGCGGATACGCACCGGGTCCCGGCACGTTCCTGGCGTGGCCGACGGGGCTCCACAGGGCGAAGGTGCACCAGGCCACGGGCATGATCAGTGTCCAGGCCGGGGTGTCCATGGCGGACGCCATGCTGCGCCTGCGGGCCTTCGCCTACAGCAGTGAGCGTCCCCTCGGGGAGGTGGCCGACGACGTGGTCGCCCGCAGGCTCCGTTTCGACGACGATATGGACGACATGAGCGGGCCTTTTTCGCCCGACGGTGGAGAGGGATGATCGGAATGGCCCGCGAACGACGCCTGGTGGAGATCTTCGTGGAGGTGGCGGACTCCCTCGTCGAGGACTTCGACGTCCTCGATCTGCTGCAACGGCTGTCCACCCGCTGCGTGGAACTGCTGAAGGTGTCGGCGGCCGGGATCCTGCTCGTCGACGCACACGGCGAACTGCAGCTGATCGCCGCGTCGGACGAACACACGCGTCTGCTGGAGCTGTTCGCGCTCCAGCACGACCAGGGCCCGTGCGTCGAGTGCTACCGCACCGGTGCGGCCCGGACGAACATAGACCTGTCGCGCCCGGACGTGACGGCGGACTGGCCGCGCTTCGCCGCACGCGCGCGGGAGACGGGTTACGTGATGACCCACGCGATTCCGCTGCGCCTGCGCCACCGTGTCGTCGGCGCCCTCAACCTCTTCCAGACCACGCCCCACCGCCTCGGCGACGACGACATCGCGCTCGCCCAGGCGCTGGCCGACGTGGCCACCATCGCGATCCTCCAGCAGCGCACGCTGGAGCAGTCGCACATCGAGAAGAGCCAGCTGGAGAACGCGCTGACCAGCCGCATCCTGGTCGAACAGGTCAAGGGCGTACTGGCGGAGCGCTGGAACACCTCGGTGGACGACGCCTTCGCCGCGTTCCGCTCGTACGCGCGCGCACGACAGCTGCGGCTGTCGGACCTCGCCGCGCTGATCATCGCCGGCGACTTCGACACCGCGGACATCCCGGCGCCGGCCGTCCCCGGCCAGTGACGTCCGTCAGTCGACTCAATTCACGAAGACCAGGCTCTCCGCCTCTTCGACGATCTCCTCGGGAGTCGGCGGAGTGAGCAGGGCGGCGACATAGCGATCCGCGTCCGGGTCGGCCGCCCGATGCGCGCGGGCGACGGCGTCCGAGACCTCGTAACGGGTGGTCCTGAGCCGGACGTCGGGGCCGAGGAGCGCCCAGTGCGCGGTGCCCGGCTCGCCCGAGTGGTACGGCTGCCCGACGCTTCCCGGGTTGACGCTGCGCAGGCCGGCCACCGCGCGGTCGAACTGGAGGTGCGAGTGGCCGGTGACCAGGACGCGTGCGTCGATCGCCGCGGACAGCCGCGCGAACCGCTCGGACGGCGTTGCGGGCGTGACCAGTTCGTGGTCGCTGCGCGGGGAGCCGTGGCAGAAGTGCACCGGGCCCAGTCCGTCGATCTCGACGACGACTCCGAAGGGCACGCGCGTGAGGAAGCCGAGGGCCTCGGGCGAGTGCCGGTCGGCGATCCACTGCTGGCGCGGGGTGTCGGCCAGGCGTACGCCGGTGCCGATCTCGGCGGCGTAGCGGTCGCAGTTGCCCCGCACGCACAGGGCCCGGTCGCCGAGCGCGGCGATCAGTTCGTACGTCTCCTGCGGCTGCGGTCCCCAGGTCAGATCACCGTTGAGTACGACGAAGTCGGCGGCGGCGACGTCCGGTTCGGCGAGCACCGCTTCAAAGGCGGGGACGTTGGCGTGGATGTCGGAGAGCACGGCGACCCGCGCGACCGGGCCGTACCGGCGCGGGGATCCTTCCCAGCCCGCCGGGCCGTGCAGGGTGACGTCGTCGTCCATCGGGACCGACCCTTCCGGCGGGAAACCCTCAACGGAGCGTGCGGAAGCCCGCCTTGACCTTGTCGAAGACAGGGCGGAAAGTGTCCCACTGCTTGTCGGGCGCCGACAGGTAGATGTCGTACTCCCGGCCGCCCTCCTGCCCGAAGCCGAAGTCGATGGCGCGGAACATCCGGACCCGTCCCTCGAAGGTGAACTCCCATACGACCGCGGGCAGTCCCTGGAACGTGGTGCGCTGCATACGCAGTTTCCGGTACGACGTGGGGTAGTTGACCTTGGTGTTCGCCTCGATGGTCAGGAAGTGCGACATGGGGCTCGCGCCCGCGGGTTCCACCATGCCGATCGTGAGGCCCGCCAGGCCCGACTTGTCGGCGTAGTCGACCTGTTCGCTCGTCGCGTTGCCGCGCTTCCAGCCGTCCGGGACGGGGAAGGCGACGCCCAGCGTCTTGTCCGTGACGAGGTGGAAACCCTTGGGGACGGGGGGAGGGGTGGACGCGGTCGTCGGCGCGGGGGTGGTCGCGGTGCCCTGGGCGGTGCCGCCCGCACCGCTGCCCTCGTCGCGCGACATGACGTGGATGCAACCGGCCACGACGGCGGCTGCCAGCGTCACGGCGGCCAGGCTCCAGGCGAACGCACGCCGCTTCTTCCTCGGCCGAGCCGACGCCGGAGCCGAAGCCGGGATCGGCGCCGGTGCGGGCTCCCGCCGAGTGAACGCGGTTGGTGGCTGCGCCGGGGCGTACGTCTGGGCCCGCGTCGGCGCCTCCCCGGCCCCGACAGGCGGCACCGCCCGCAGCGCCCGTTCCGTCTCCTCCGCCGACGGCCGCTCGTCCGGGTCCTTGGCCAGCAGCGCTTCGATGAGGGGTTCGAGAGGCCCGGCCTGCTTCATCGGTTCGAGCGGGTCGGCGACAACCGAGTACGCCGTCTCCACCGCGGTGTCCTTGCGGAACGGGGGCCGTCCCTCGACGGCCTGGTACAGGGTCGCTCCCAGCGCCCAGAGGTCGGCGGCGGGTCCGGGCCTGCGGCCCCGCATCCGCTCGGGCGCGATGTAGTCGATCGACCCGACGATCTCGCCGGTCTTCGTCAGCGTCGAGGTGCCGCTCGCCATGGCGATGCCGAAGTCGGTGAGGACGACCCGGCCCTCGGCGCCGAGGAGTACGTTGCCGGGCTTCACGTCGCGGTGCAGCACCCCGGCCGCGTGCGCGGCCCGCAGAGCGGCGACCATGCCGAGCCCGACCCGCGCTGCCTCACCGGGCGGGAGTGCACCGCCGCCCTTGAGCAGCGCACCGAGGGTGGTCGAGGGCACGTACTCCATGACGATGCAGGGCAGCCCCTCGTCGTCCACGACGTCATGGACGACGACCACGTTGGGGTGGGCGATCCGGGCGGCGCTGCGCGCCTCGCGGCGGGTGCGTTCGTAGAGCGTGCCGAGCTCGTCGTCGGTGAGATGCCGCTGGACATGCAGCCGCTTCAGCGCGACATGCCGGCTGAGCACCTCGTCCTCGGCCCGCCACACGGTGCCCATGCCACCGCGCCCGATCTGCTCGGCCAACCGGTACCGCCCGCCGATCAGCCGCCCCTCGTCCGACACAACGCGCCCTCGCCGACTCTCTCCGCGCCACTTGCCCTGTGCTGTGCAGCTCCGTAGCTGTGTAGCTGTGTTCTTTATGTTCGATTCGCGTCGACACCATAACCGTCGCAGGTTGCGGGACCGTCTCCGCGCGCTGGCGGGGCTTGACTGTGCCCAAGGTCACCGATGTACTCCCACGCATGCCAGGGACGGATGACCAGCGCGACGACCAGTTACTCGAAGCCCACCCCGCCACCCCCGGGCCGGAGGCGGCCACCGCGCAGGGCTATGTGGACAGCAGGCTGGACCAGTACCGGGGCTGGTACGACAGGAAAGCCGTCAAGATGAAGGCCATGCACCTCAGGATGCGGACGCTGTCCGTCGTCGGGGGCGCGCTGGTGCCGGTCCTTGTCAACCTCGACCTGTCGTTCGCCAAGCTCGGCGCGACCGTGCTGAGCCTGGTCGTGGTCGGCTCGGTGTCCCTGGAGAGCGTCTACCGCTACCGCGAGCAGTGGAAGAACTACCGCTCGACCGAACAGCTCCTCGTGCACGAGCGCATCTACTTCGAGACCAAGATCGGCCCCTACACCGGCCTCTCGCAGAAGGAGGCGTTCCGGACGCTGGTCGCCCGCGTGGAGACGGCGATCGCCAACGAGAACTCCGCGACCCTCAACGTCATGACGCTGGGCGGACAGGTCACCTCCGACGTCCAGCTACCGCCCGCCGTTCCGGAGGCCCGGCGCGGGGTCCAGTAGAGGTCAAAGGCCGGTGCGGCTCGACGTATCGTGACGCGTATGCAGTCCTACACAATCGGCCAGGCCGCCCGGCTGCTCGGCGTGAGCCCGGACACCGCCCGGCGGTGGGCGGACGCCGGGCGGGTGGCCACCCACCGGGACGACGGCGGGCGGCGGCTCATCGACGGCCGGGATCTGGCCGCGTTCTCCGTCGAGCTGGCGAAGACCGGAGGCGAGGAGGAGACCTCCTCCTACACCTCCGTCCGCAACGCCTTCGCCGGCATCGTCACCGCCGTCAAGCTCGGCGACGTAGCCGCCCAGGTGGAGATCCAGGCCGGTCCGCACCGACTGGTCTCCCTCCTCACCCGCGAGGCGGTCGAGGAACTGGGCCTGGAGGTCGGCATGGAGGCCACGGCGAGGGTGAAGTCGACGAACGTGCACATCGACCGCACCTAGCTCGCGCCTGGATCAGGTGGACGTCGAGTACGAGTGCGCCCCCGTCCCCGCAAGGGCGCCCCCGTCGACGATCAGGTACTCGTCGCGTATCGCGGTGCCGTCGAGCCACGACTCCAGGATCTCCCGGGTGCCGGCCGCGTAGCGGGCCTGCGCGGAGAGCGAGGAGCCGGAGATGTGCGGGGTCATCCCGTGGTGCGGCATGGTGCGCCACGGGTGGTCGGCCGGGGCGGGCTGCGGATACCAGACGTCACCCGCGTAACCGGCCAACTGCCCGCTCACCAACGCCCGTTCGACCGCGTCCCGGTCCACGATCTTCGCCCGCGCCGTGTTGATCAGATACGCGCCGCGCTTCATCGCGCCGAGCAGCTCGTCCCCGAACAGGCCCTCCGTCTCCGGGTGCAGCGGCGCGTTGATGGTGACGACGTCGCAGTGCGGGGCCATGTCCTGGGAGCTCTCGTGCCAGGTCAGCCCCAGCTCCTCCTCGACCTCGCGCGGCAGCCGGTACCGGTCCGTGTAGTGCAGCTTCACGTCGAAGGGCGCGAGGCGGCGCAGCACCGCGAGCCCGATCCGCCCGGCGGCGACCGTGCCGACGTGCATGCCCTCCAGGTCGTACGAACGGGCCACGCAGTCCGCGATGTTCCAGCCGCCGTCCAGGACCACCTGGTGGGAGGGCAGGTAGTTCCGTACGAGCGACAGCGTCATCATCACCACGTGCTCGGCGACGCTGATGCTGTTGCAGTACGTCACCTCGGCGACCGTCACGCCGTGCGCGATGGCCGCGTCGAGGTCGACGTGGTCGGAGCCGATGCCCGCCGTGACCGCCAGTTTCAGGTTCTTGGCGGCGGCGATGCGCTCGGGGGTCAGGTACGCCGGCCAGAACGGCTGCGAGATCACGACGTCCGCGTCGGGCAGCTCACGGTCGAAGACCGAGCCATCGCCGTCCTTGTCCGAGGTGACGACCAGGGTGTGGCCGCGCTCCTCCAGGAAGCGGCGCAGGCCCAGTTCGCCGGTCACGCTGCCGAGCAGGTGGCCGGGGGTGAAGTCGGTCGACTTCGGGGTGGGTGTGGTCTGGCCGCCCGGGTAGTGGTCGATGACGGGAAGGTCGTCCCGAGCGTACGTCGTGGGGTATCCGTCGGTCGGGTCGTCGTACAGCACGCAGAGCACCTTGGCCATGTCGCGGCTCTCCTCAACTCCGTTGTCGGAAGGTTCCCTTCACCATCCTCGGGGTCGATTCCGCAGGTCAAAGCGTTCCTTGCTATGCCGGGATAGACGGCGGCTATCTCACTCCCGACGCTCCGGCCGACGGCTGTCCCACACCTGCACGCCCGGTGCGTCCGGCCGACGGCCGCCTCATTCCCGTACATCCAGATAGGTGTGGAGCAGCGCGTCCAGCGCGTCCCGTACGCCCGCGCCCCGCGCCACCTTCAGCAGCGCCTCCGCGAGGACGGACTGCGGATCGCCCTCGGCCACCACGAGCCCCACCCGCGGCCCGTGCGCCGGACCCTTCAGCGGCACCACCCGCATCCCCTCCGGTACGCCGAACATGTGCAGCCACGCGTGCGAGATCACGCTCGACCAGCGGCCGCCCGGCAGATGCGCGTACAGCCCGGCGACACTGTCCGACTCGATCGCGGGCTCGGCACTCGCACCGTCGGCGGCGAAGCACTCGTCGATGATCCGGCGGTTGCGCATCCGGGGGCTCAGCAGACACAGCGGCAGCGCCGCCGCGTCCGCCCAGCGCGCCGTCGACGCGGTGGCCAGCGGGCCGTCGTCCGGGGTGAGGAGCACGTACCGCTCCTCGTACAGCGGAAACCGTCGTACGTGACGGAGCTCGTCGTCGTCCAGATACGTCATCGCCGCGTCCAGCTCGAACTCGGCGAAACCGTGAGTGATCTCCGCGGAGGACAGCGACTGCAGGCTGACCCGGGCCCGCGGGTGGCGCTCGCAGAACGGGTTGGTGAGGAGGGAGGCGGCGGGCAGCGCGGTGGGGACGATGCCCAGGCGCAGGGTGCCGGTCAGGCCGCCGCGCAGCGCCGACAGCTCCTGGCGCAGGGCGTCCCGCTCGGCGAGGATGCGGTGCGCCCAGGCGAGCACGACCTCACCCTCCGGGGTCAGCCCCTCGTACCGCCTGGCCCGCCGCACGATCGGCACGTCCAGCTCGTGCTCAAGACGCCGGATCGCGGCGGACAGCGACGGCTGCGACACGAAACAGGCGGCCGCCGCCCGCGCGAAGTGCCGCTCACGGGCGAGCGCGACCAGGTACTCCAGCTGGCGCAACAGCATGCGTCACCTCCTGTCGGCGAGGTCCGTTTCGGCGGGTTTCCGCCGGCCGGTCAGCGTCGCAGACGTCGGGCGCTCCTGTCACCGTAGACGCCCTGGGCGGCTCGCAGGTCAGGCACGGCCGAGGGCGTCGCCCGACAGCCAGGACGAATAGCCGCCGTCCACCCGTATCGCGTTGATGCCGCTGATGTGCCGGGCTCCGCAGCGGTCCTGGGGCAGGACGAGTTGGGGGCCCGCCAGGTCGAGTGGGGTTTCCTCGATGGAGACCGCGAGCAGGACCGGGGCGTGGGCGAAGTCGGGGTCGATCTCGGCCCAGGTCAGGAGGGCGTGGTGGCCGTCCGTTCCCGTCACGGCGATGAGGAAGCGCAGGCGGTCCTTGCGGCGGACGGGGTCGAACCCGGGTCCGGCGTCGGTGAGGACGTCGTGCAGCAGCGGGCCTCCGAAGCGGTGGTGCTGCACGCCGCTGGTGGCGCACTCGAAGCTGGCCCGCACCCGGTGCTGGGGCCAGGCCATCAGGTCGGCCACCGTCAGCCGGGCCGGGCGGGCGACGTCGCCGGTCAGGGCGAGCTTCGCCGAAGCGTGAGCGGGGGTTTCCGTCAGGGGCCGGCTCATGGGCACCACCTCCCGGAAGACGGTACCCAGATCACGGTCCCGTACAAACGCACATGCGTGCACCCTGCGGCAATCACGCAGCTCATGCGATGTGACAGGAGACTTACGCCTTGCATATGCGGCAGTATGATCGGCGCATGCCCGCCCGAGTAGCCAGCATGCTCATCTGAAGCGTCAGAGGGAGTAGCCCCGTGAAGACCCGTTACGCACGTCGGACCCGCCGGACCCTGCGAGTGGCCGGTGCCGGTGCCGCCGCGCTGCTGGCCCTGAGCGCCTGCTCCTCCTCCGACTCCGACGACTCCTCGGTGAAGTCCGACACCTCGTCCTCCGCCTCCCCGGAGCTCACCGGCACGGTGACCGTCTTCGCCGCCGCCTCGCTCAAGGAGAGCTTCACGACGCTGGGCAAGGAGTTCGAGGAGGCCCACCCCGGTACGAAGGTGACGTTCAGCTTCGGCGGCAGCGACACGCTCGCCGCGAGCATCACCGGGGGTGCCCCGGCCGATGTGTTCGCCTCCGCGAGCCCCAAGACGATGGCGATCGTGACGGACGCGAAGGACGCGTCCGGCACCCCCGCCACCTTCGCGCGCAACCAGCTGGAGATCGCGACCCTGCCCGGCAACCCCGACAAGATCGCCTCCCTGAAGGACCTCACCAAGTCCGGCCTCAAGGTCGTGCTCTGCGACAAGACCGTGCCGTGCGGCGCCGCCGCGCAGAAGGCACTGGACGCGAGCGGCCTCAAGCTCACCCCGGTCTCCTACGAGCAGGACGTCAAGAGCGCCCTGACGAAGGTGGAGCTGAAGGAGGCCGACGCCGCCGTCGTCTACAAGACCGATGTGAACGCAGCGGGTGACAAGGTGGAGGGCGTGGACTTCCCCGAGTCGGCCGACGCCATCAACGACTACCCGATCACCCTGCTCAAGGACGCGCCCAACGCCGCCGCGGCGAAGGCGTTCATCGCGCTGGTGCAGTCCGCCGAGGGCCAGCAGGTGCTGACGGCGGCGGGGTTCCTCAAGCCGTGACCGACCTGGGCAAGGCCGACGCCGTGACCGACCGGCTGACCGGTGGGCCACGGCGTCGGCGTGTCCGGGGCGGGGTACCGGGTGTCCGGCGTGGAGTTCCGGGTCTCCGGCGTGGGGTGCCGCTCCCCCTCCTGCTGCCGGCCCTCGTCGGACTGGCCTTCCTGCTGCTCCCCCTGATCGCCCTCCTCGTACGGGCTCCCTGGCGGAGCCTCCCGGAGCAGCTGACCAGCCCCGAGGTCTGGCAGGCCCTGCAGTTGTCGCTGGTCACGGCGACGGCGGCCACCGCGGTGAGCCTGGTCCTCGGGGTGCCCCTCGCATGGCTGCTGGCCCGCACCGACTTCCCGGGACGCGGCTTCGTACGAGCCCTGGTCACCCTGCCCCTCGTACTGCCCCCGGTGGTCGGCGGTGTCGCGCTGCTGCTGGCCCTCGGCCGCAACGGCGTCGTCGGGCAGTGGCTGGACTCGGCCTTCGGGATCACGCTGCCGTTCACCACGGCGGGCGTGGTGGTCGCGGAGACGTTCGTGGCGATGCCGTTCCTGGTCATCAGCGTGGAGGGCACGCTGCGCGCCGCCGATCCGCGCTACGAGGAGGCCGCGACGACCCTCGGCGCCTCCCGCTTCACCGCGTTCCGCCGGGTCACCCTGCCGTTGATCGCGCCCGGTATCGCGGCGGGTTCCGTGCTGGCCTGGGCGCGCGCGCTCGGCGAGTTCGGCGCGACGATCACCTTCGCGGGCAACTTCCCCGGCCGTACTCAGACCATGCCGCTGGCCGTGTACCTCGCGCTCCAGAGCGACCCGGCCGCCGCGATCGCGCTGAGCCTGGTGCTGCTGGCCGTGTCCATCGCGGTGCTTGCGGGGCTGCGGGACCGCTGGATGACGGGGGTGTCATGACCGACGTACCCCTGGTGTCGGCGTCCGAGCCGCCCGAGGCGTCGAAGCCGTCCGAGCCGTCCGAGCCGTCCGAGCCGTCCGACAAGGGTCTCGACACCCGCCTCGTCGTCGACCGCGGCTCCTTCCACCTCGACGTCACGCTCACCGCCGCCCCCGGCGACGTCGTCGCGCTCCTCGGCCCGAACGGCGCCGGGAAGACCAGCGCGCTGCGCGCCCTCGCCGGGCTGACCCCGCTCTCCGCCGGCGGGCATCTGCGCCTGGACGGCGCCGACTTGGACCGTACGCCGCCCGAGTCCCGCCCGGTCGGCGTGGTCTTCCAGGACTACCTGCTCTTCCCGCACCTCACCGCGCTCGACAACGTCGCCTTCGGGCCGCGCTGCCAGGGCGTACCCAAGGCGGAAGCCCGCGCCCAGGCCGCCGCATGGCTGGACCGCATGGGCCTGGCCGACCACGCGGGCGCCAAGCCCCGCCGCCTGTCCGGCGGTCAGGCCCAGCGCGTCGCCGTCGCCCGCGCGCTGGCCACCCACCCCCGGCTGCTCCTGCTCGACGAACCGCTCGCCGCCCTCGACGCCCGCACCCGCCTCGACGTACGGGCCCAACTCCGGCGCCATCTGGCCGACTTCGAGGCCGTGGCCGTACTGGTGACGCACGACCCGCTGGACGCGATGGTGCTGGCGGACCGGCTGGTCGTCGTCGAGGACGGCCGGGTCGTCCAGGACGGAACCCCGTCGGACATCGCCCGCCACCCGCGTACCGACTACATCGCGCAGCTGGTCGGCCTCAACCTCTACAAGGGCCGGGCGGAAGGCCACACGGTCCACCTCGAAGGCGTCGAAGACCTCGAAGCGAGCCCGGCGACCACGACGATCACGACCACCGAGAACCTCACCGGCCCCGTCTTCGTGGCCTTCCCGCCGAGCGCCGTCACCCTCTACCGGGACCGCCCCACCGGCTCCAGCGCCCGCAACCTCTGGCAGTGCGAGGTCGGCGGCCTGGAAACCCACGGCGACCAGATCCGCGCCGACCTCACCGGC